>NZ_LSNA01000005.1:0-671198 GCF_001741975.1 Oceanobacillus sp. E9 | reverse complement strand
ATGAGTAGGACAAGCGACACGACTCGGAGTCTTGCACAACGTACAAATGATGCGAATAGTTGGGGCGCTGATTACTTTGTGAGTATTCATATTAATGCTGGTGGTGGAACTGGTTACGAGGATTATATTTACAATGGCAGTGTTTCCAATAACACAGTGACTTACCGTGATAGAGTTCATGCAGAAATTATGAGACAAGTGGATTTTAGAAATCGGGGTAAAAAGCGTGCTAACTTCCATGTATTACGTGAATCAAATATGCCTGCTGTATTAACAGAGAATGGATTCATTGACACAGTAGCTGATGCAAATAAGTTGAAATCAGATGCTTATCTTAATCGTATTGCGCTAGGTCATGCCAATGGTATTGCACAAGCGTTAGGGTTAAGAAGAAAATCTGGTGGAGGTAGCACCTATACGGTACAATCAGGAGATACTCTTTGGAGCATTGCCCAAGCCCACAATATGACTGTGCAACAATTAAAAGACTTAAACGAATTAACTGACGACACTATTTATCCGGGGCAAGTTTTAATTGTTAGCAGTGTCGGGGCTGTTTATCATACAGTTCAATCCGGTGAAACGCTTTGGGGAATTGCACAGCAGTATAATACAACGGTTAGCGCAATCAGAAGCCTTAATGGATTGACTGGTGATATTATTCGGCCTGGTCAGAGATTACGGGTAAGATAAATTAAAATAAAAATCCTGCTTTTGGTAAATTACCAGAGGCAGGGGGTTATTTGTATATTACTTATCTATTACATGAAAAATACTATATTACTAAAAAAACTATGTATGAGATAATTAAGTATTAGGAAATTAGTTTATACGTTATAAGCTTTCACATATAAAAAGACTCTGATATCAAAACCTTAACTGTACCCACCTCTGATGGGAAAAACTAAAATGAAATTAGTAACATCTCAGTTTATTTTGAAAGTAATGGGGAAATCTTACATTATTCAGAGCTTTATGTTTGAAAATCTGAAAAAACACATTTAAGTTGAACTATTACTTAATGGTGAAGTTCAAGAACACGGAGTTACAAATGAGGAATTCACCACCGCTGAAAATTACCAAAAAAATCAAGAGGGAGCTATTCAACCTGCTGGAGTGGATTGGAATGCCTTTCTAACATGTATGGGCATTACAGGTGTAGCAACTTCTCTTATATCATCTGTTTGTGGTCTTGCATGTGCAGCTGGTGTATTAGTATTTAATGCGGTCACTGTTTCAGGCTGTATAGCTGGAAGTTGGATATAATTGATATAAGGTAGGTGAATAATGTGGAGATAATTGCTTCTCTTCTATTAGCTTCAGCTTTGATTTTAATAGAGGCATCTTCAAAGAGAAAAGAACAAAAAATCAAATTACAGCTGCATATTTACTTTTAGGATCTGCTTCCATACCGCTAGCTATATTCTTCGATAATATGTGCAAGTGAAATACAAGATAAACAGGAGAAAGTTTCATGGCACAAAAATAATTGATATATAGAATACTTATGTTTTTACCGGAAGAAAGATTGAATGAAGCGTTATTAGGTGAAAAATATAATAAGGCAAACCTGCGTAAGTTTTTTAAGGGCCTCTGAGTATGAAGTAAGCGAAACAAAGAAAGAAACAGATAATTTTTTAAAGCTTTATGACCAAAAGTAGACAATTAAATAAAAGAATTTCCTTATCAAAAGTATCTAAATTCATTTGTACTATGTTTATTGGTGGATATAAATGCTATCTGAAAAGGAGAAGAAATAATAAGAGAGCAATTGTCGAAGTCAGATCCAGATGCACTGAATACCTGCTTATCAACGATAACTTCGGAGTTAATGATGACATTAAGACATCACAACGAAAACGCAATGACAACAAAAGTAGTCAAAGTAATGGAAAGGACTGAGTATAACGCTCTGTCAGATGAAGTAAAAGACAGAGTATGAGGTGGAGAAATGCAATCTTCCAAGCCGCTGTGGAAGTTTTAGGATGGAGATAGTAAAAAAGCAAGGGATTATTTAATGCCCATACTTTTTTGCCATTTAGAACTATTACCATAAATAGTTTAAATTGTATATAAGTGAGTTTATTATATAATCGTGGTCATTGATTAAGTATTCAAAGAGGATTTTATAATATTCGGGAATAGACATCTCAAAAGTTCTCAAAGGGAGATGTTTTTTTAATTTATATTGATATGTATTTTTTGAAAAAAACTATTAAACTTTGTTTATAACTAACCGATAAAAGAATTAACATACAAGGAGGTTTTATACATGAAAAAATATTTGTTTACTTTAATTGCCGGATTGTTACTTATCTTAGCTGCTTGCGGTGATTCTAGTGATAGTGAAGATGCTACAGCAGAAGCAAGTGATACAAGTAATGAGACTACAGAAGAAAGTTCTACCAACGACAAAGAAGAAGCGGGGGAAGAAAATACCGAAGTATATTTTAAAGACAATGAAGCTAAAATTGAAGATTTAAAAATCCAAATCAAAGATACTAAAGTAATAGATGTAGGCGAACCAGGAAATGAATATGGAGAGAAACCAGTGTTCGCTATCTGGTATGAAGTAACTAATCTTTCTGACAAAGAGCTAGATCCTACCACTGCTTGGATGGCAATGTTTACTGCTATACAAGACAATGATCCTAATGCAGTAAATGAATTAGGCGTCGGTATGTTACCTGATCAAGCTCATTCTGACACACAGTTAGCAACTATTAAAGAGAACGGTACAGTAGAAAATTCTATAGCTTATGAACTAGATGATTTAGAAACACCAGTAACATTGGTTGCTACTCAAGGAATCATGGGTGATGAAATAGGAAGTCAAGATTACGAAATTAAATAAAGAATAATTTATTAAGGCATCTCATAATGAGGTGTCTTTTTAAATAGAACTGATACTATTTTAAAGTTAAAATATAACCTGATATAAATACAGGGTGAATTAAATGGTGAGAGATTTTACAAAAGACCTTTAAATTTGATTTATGATACATTAGCCCTCAAAAAACAGCTAAGGGAATTTTTATTTCTTTATTTTAAAATAGTGTAAAAAGCAGGTTAAGAGTGTTCAATATACATTGTACAATCACTAAGGTCCAGTTATTATTGCACTATAAAGGAGTGATTCAATGGAGTTAATTACTTTATCTATAATGCTTTTGACAATTATAATTATTGCCATTTTATCAAAGAGGAAAAAGTTTAGATTTTATTACGTAGTAAGCTATCTTTTGCTGGGTATTTTCGCACTATATATAGGTATTAAATTTAATAACGTATATTCTGTTATATTATATGGAACAGCATTTATTTCTAACTTATCAGGATTTGTACTCTCACTTACTATTAAGGATGACTATGCGACTCAAAATTAAGTCCCCTATCTGGGGGATTTTTATTTCATACAAAAAATAAAAAAGGCCACCCACTTAGAGTGGCTTCTTTAATCTAAAAGTTTATAAATAGTTCTGGATCAATTCCATTACGTGATTGCCAAGAGCCTTCATGTATTTCAAAATGTAAGTGTTGTCCGGTAGAATTACCTGTATTGCCCATGTAACCTAATAACTGCCCTTGTGGGACAGTTTGTCCGACGCGTACTTGTAAATTACTTCTCATATGTGCATAAACAGTAGTGTATTTTTTATTAATAATATTATGTTCTACATAAACCACGTATCCATAACTGGAGCTATAATCAGCTCTTGTGACTTTTCCAGAAGCTGATGAAACTATTTGGCCACCATTTCCTCTAGCTGCAAGGTCAATCCCATAATGAAAACCACTTCCCCTAGGTCCATAAGTACTGGTTACGGTATAACCACCGTTTACCGGTACTATAAATTTTGACTGATTGTCTTTTAGACTAATCCATTTTTTGCCAAGCCATGTTTCAATTTGATACCATCCATCAGACGTTACATTAAAAAACTTTACAGTTTGAGCTCCAATAGATGCCGGTGATTTAGAATTGAAAGAGGGCTCGTCATATAATTTATATTGTTTATCTAAAGTTAGATTTTGTCTGTAAGGTGCTATCCACTTATTCCCTAACCAAGTTTTTACTAACCACCAACCACTCTCTCTTTTTGCGATTACAGTGATTTCTTGCGGCTTAATAGAGGCTCCGGTTGATTTTGTGAAATTAGGTTCGTTATAAATTTTTACAGTCTTACTTAAATTTTCTTTGATACCATTAGGTGCAATCCATCTTTCTCCTAGCCATGTATCAACTCTCCACCAACCATTGTCTTTTTGTTCATATACTGTTATAGTCTGTTGTTCTATAAAAGCAGAAGTACTTTTTAAAAGATCTGCTTCATTGTATATTCTAGTTGCAAAGCTGAGTTCAACTTCTACTCCATTAGGAGCAATCCATTTTTCACCCAACTAAGTATCTACTTTAATCCAACCATTGGTTCTTTCATCTAGTATTTCTAGAGTTTGAGGTGCTTGTGGCTACTTTACTAGGTTATTATTGGTGCGGTACATGTAGAAGAGAATTAGAACCAAAAGACGGAGTAATGGTAGGTGAAGTAAGAACAATGATGCATATAACTTATGATTGTCTTGGAAAGAAAAAGAGATTGACAGAGGATACGCAGAAGATATTATACTTAAATATAATTTTGGTGAGTCACTCGAAGATTAAGAGTGGCTTTTTTCATCATTCTCATTAAAATATAGTTCGTCTACTATACAATTTAACAAGTTTATAACAGTTTAGTAATAGAAATGAATTATTATTATCCAACTCGATATAACAACTTGGCTAACACCTATCCAGTCTGTAACCATTAATATTGGAAAAAGGAACGTTTGTTAATTAATATCCATAAATAGCATTTTTGAAATGTGGGTAACGTAGTCTATACAGTTATTTAGTGCTAATTATCAAACTTTTTTAAATTTACTGTTGACTTCGTTGGTTTTTAGCGGTAAAATGCTTACAATTCATATTGTATTACTATGAATAATTTTCTCTAAAAAATACTAAGAAAACGGGAATAAGCTGAATGTATTATAACGTCTGGGAGGGATGTTAAATGGGTGGCTATTCAGTTACCTATAGTAATTTTGTTAAAGACCCTTATAAAGACTGGGTTCCTGATGATGAGACAAAGGGTGCTTCGAAAATTCTGCAATGGGCCTATAAAGAGTACGGAACTAATATCGTATATGCTTGTAGCTTTGGGGCAGAAGGAATTGTTCTGATTGATCTTATATCGAAGACACAAAAGAATGCTGATATTGTTTTTCTAGATACTGATCTTCATTTTCAGGAAACATATGACTTGATAAGAGATATGGAAGTTAAATACCCAGCACTGAACATTCATATCAAAAAGCCCGATTTATCCTTGGATGAGCAGGCGGCAGAGTATGGTTCAGCCTTATGGAAACGTCAGCCTGACCAATGCTGTTATATTCGAAAAATTAAGCCGTTGGAAGATGCATTAAGTGGTGCACCTGCTTGGATTTCTGGACTTCGGAGAGAACAGTCGGTATCAAGAAGCAAGACAGATTTTGTCAACAAAGATGAACGATTTAAATCAATTAAAGTCTGTCCCTTGATTCATTGGACGTGGGATGAGATATGGGACTATATTAAAGACAACGACTTGCCTTACAATGAATTGCATGATAATGGCTACCCAAGTATTGGATGCATTCCTTGTACTTCACAAGTGAGTGATTCCGATCATTCACGTGCTGGAAGATGGGCGGGCATTCAAAAGACGGAATGTGGTCTTCATACCTCTGATTAATTACTAAAAACCCTCTATTGTATCTAGAGGGATTGATTGTTTAATTAATTCCTAGTAAATTGGTCCGCAAACTTATAAAAGTAGTATTTACTTGATGTATCTATAATGTGAGGTGAAATATTTTGCTGCTACAGGAAACAAACAGTCCGTTTAATAAAGAACAATCTGATTATCTTAATAAGCTATTACCGACGTTAACGGAAAGTCAGCGTATTTGGTTAAGTGGTTATCTGTCAGCTACACAGTTAGCTGATAGTAATACCGAGGCCCAACCAATCAATTTGATTTCAGACCATGAAGAATTACTTAAGCCAGTCAAAGAAACAAAATTAAGGGATGTAACCATACTTTACGGGTCGGAGACTGGCAATGGTCAGACCATTGCAAAGGACTTGGGCAAAAAAATAGAATCAAGAGAATTTAAAGTCACTATTTCTTCTATGGATGACTTTAAACCAAAAGACCTCAAGAAAGTGCAAGATCTCTTCATCATTACAGCAACACATGGTGAAGGAGAACCTCCTGAAAATGCAATATCTTTCCATGAATTTCTACATGGCAGAAAGGCGCCAAAGCTGAAAGATGTTAGGTTTTCTGTTCTCTCCCTTGGCGACCAGTCGTATGAATTCTTTTGCCAGACTGGAAAAGAATTTGATAAGCGTTTGGAAGAGCTGGGAGGGGATAGGCTCTATCCGAGAGTTGATTGTGATGTGGATTTTGATGAACCCACAGCTGAATGGGTGGACGGCATTCTTCATGAACTGTCTAAAGCAAAACCCACCCATGACACAGTTCTGAACGTGCAATCCGCTGGTATTGTTACGGAAAGCCCCGTTTATTCAAGAACCAATCCATACCATGCGGAAGTGTTGGAAAATTTGAATCTTAATGGTGAAGGATCGAATAAAGAGACCTACCATATGGAGTTATCTATTGAGGATGCAAACCTTGAATTTGAGCTAGGTGATAGTCTTGGTATTTATCCTAAAAATAATCCTGAAATGGTGGAACAGCTTATCACTAGTTTGAATTTCGAACCTGAAGAAAGTGTTTCGATCAATAAGCATGGGGAAAGACGATCGTTACGAGAAGCATTGTTGTCCAATTTTGAGATATCAAGAATCACAAAACCATTATTGGATAAAGCCGCACAGTTTTTTAATAATGATAACTTAAAAGAACTTATGGCTCCGGAAAAAGTTGAAGAACAGAAAGCCTATATACAAGGGAGGGATGTCATCGATTTGATTACGGATTACCCGCCAGTAGATATGACACCAGAAGAATTTATTCAAATTCTCAGAAAAATGCCGGCAAGACTGTATTCTATTTCCAGCAGTTTTAAGGCGAATCCGGATGAAGTACATATCACTGTCGCAAAAGCCATTTATACAGGTCAAAGGCAGGAACAGGCTGGTGTTTGTTCTGGCCAGTGTGCGGAAAGGGTAAAGCCTGGAGATCTATTGCCGATTTACATCCACCACAATCCAAACTTTAAGTTTCCTAATGATGTTGACACACCTGTAATTATGATTGGACCTGGTACAGGAGTCGCGCCTTACAGATCCTTTCTGGAAGAGCGTGAAGAAACAGGAGTTAAAGGCAGAACCTGGCTGTTCTATGGAGATCAGCATTTTGCCACTGACTTTCTCTATCAGGTGGAATGGCAAAACTGGCTGAAACACGGAGTACTGACCAAGATGGA
This sequence comes from Oceanobacillus sp. E9, assembly GCF_001741975.1. Classification (NCBI taxonomy): domain Bacteria; kingdom Bacillati; phylum Bacillota; class Bacilli; order Caryophanales; family Bacillaceae; genus Oceanobacillus; species Oceanobacillus sp. E9. The sequence goes on along the minus strand of NZ_LSNA01000005.1, from coordinate 663,713 downwards.
TGTGGCCTTCTCACGAGACAGTGCTGATAAGGTTTACGTGCAACATCGAATGTTGGAGCATAGCAAGGAACTCTATCAATGGTTGCAAGATGGAGCAAATATCTATGTATGCGGTGACGAAAAGCATATGGCACATGATGTACACCAAACACTTTCAACAATTATTCAGAAGGAGGGCTGCTTCAGTATTGAGGAAGCGGAAGCGTATTTGACTGATATGCGAAAACAGAAACGGTATCAACGCGACGTTTATTGAAATAAGCATACGAAAAAGGGGCTGAAAGAGTGACGAAGTCTAATATTTCAAAAGATAATGATCCATTGGATGAAGTGGAGGACATAAAGGAAAGAAGTAACTTTTTGCGGGGTACAATTGCAGAAGGATTGGAAGACCGAATTACTGGAGCGATTTCTGATGATGATAATAAACTATTAAAGTTTCACGGAAGTTATCAACAGGATGATAGGGATTTACGAGATGAAAGACGTCGGAAAAAACTAGAGCCTGCTTACCAATTTATGATTCGAGTCCGCACTCCAGGAGGTGTTACGACGCCGGAACAATGGCTGGTGATGGATGACTTAGCTCATAAATATGCTAACGGATCGATGAGATTAACAACCAGACAGACATTTCAACTACACGGTATTTTGAAATGGGATCTGAAAAAGACTATGCAGGGAATGAACCAGGCTTTGATGACCACAATTGCAGCCTGCGGGGATATTAATAGGAATGTCATGTGCAATGTTAATCCCGAACAGTCTGATGTACATGCTGAGGTATATGAATGGTCGAAAAAAATCAGTGATCACTTGCTGCCGGAGACAAATGCTTATCATGAGATCTGGCTAGATGACAAAAAGATTGTAGACAGTCGTGAGGAAAATGAACCGATCTATGGATCTACTTACCTTCCAAGGAAATTCAAGATTGGTATTGCGGTTCCTCCATCGAATGATATCGACATCTATTCTCAAGATTTGGGATTTATAGCAATCGTGGAGGAAGGAAAATTGTTAGGTTTTAATATTGCTGTTGGCGGTGGAATGGGAATGACACATGGTGATACAAATACCTACCCACAAATATCTCGGGTAATTGGTTTTTGTCTGCCTGAGAAAGTTACAGAGGTAGCTGAAAAAGTAGTAACGATTCAAAGGGATTTCGGTAACCGTTCGAACAGAAAGAATGCCCGTTTCAAGTATACGATAGATGCCAGAGGAATTAACTGGTTTGTAGAAGAATTGAATGAAAGGTTAGGCTGGGATTTGGAAGATAAACGATTCTATGAATTTGAAGCTAATGGTGATAGTTATGGATGGATAAAAGGAAAAGACTATTGGCATCTAACCTTATTCATTCAGAATGGTCGGATAAAGGATTTTGAGAACTATCCACTAATGACAGGTTTGCGAGAAATTGCAAAGGTCCATAAAGGTGATTTCCGTCTGACTCCGAATCAGAACCTGATAATTGCAAATGTATCCAGTAGCAACAAGAAACAAGTCAATGATCTGGTAGAAAAATTCAAACTTACTGAGGGAAAGACTTATTCCGGGCTCAGAAGAAATTCAATGGCATGTGTTGCCTTCCCAACATGCGGGCTTGCCATGGCGGAATCGGAAAGATATTTGCCGGAACTTTTGGACAAAATCGAGGTCATACTTGACGAGTCAGGTCTTAAAGAAGAAGAAATAGTCATCCGCATGTCAGGTTGTCCGAATGGTTGCTCACGTCCTGCATTGGCAGAAATCGCCTTTATTGGCAAAGCTCCTGGAAAATACAATATGTATCTTGGTGGTAGCTTTAATGGAAGTCGACTCAACAAGCTTTACAAGGAAAATATCGGCGAAGAGGAGATTTTGGAAACCTTGCGTCCTATATTTTTAGACTTTGCCAGGGATAAACAGAAAGATGAACACTTTGGTGATTTTGTGATTCGTGCGGGTTATGTGAAAGAAGTTAAATCAGGTTTAGATTTTCATACAAATAGCACGAATGTAGTAGAGACTCCAGGAGGGAAGTGAAAGAATGGGAAAGGTTTATTTGGTGGGAGCCGGTCCTGGTGATCCGGAACTGATTACGCTTAAAGGCTTAAAAGCGATTCAGCAATCTGACATTATTTTATATGATCGATTAGTGAATGAGGAGTTATTAGGCTATGCTTCGGAAAAAGCCGAATTGATTTATTGCGGTAAAAGTCCGGAACACCATTCACTTTCACAGGACAATATAAACAAATTACTCTGCAGATATGCGAAAGAGGATAAAATTGTTACAAGACTGAAAGGCGGCGATCCGTTTATTTTTGGAAGAGGTGGAGAGGAGGCGATGATTCTAAAAGAAAATGGATTCATTTTTGAAATCGTTCCTGGAATAACTTCTGGTTCCGCAGCACCTACCTATGCAGGAATACCTTTAACGCATCGGGATTACAGTTCCTCCGTATCTTTTGTTTCGGGTGTTAGTAAAACTGGTGAGGATCATGAAAAATATTGGGAACATCTCGCGAAGAGTTCGGATACCCTTTGTATTTACATGGGAGTAAAAAGCTTGCCTGAGATTTGTGAACGTTTAATACGCTATGGCCGTCATTCCACAACTCCGATTGCAGTAATCCATTGGGGAACGACAGTAATGCAGCAAACCGTGACAGGGACGTTGGAAAATATCGTTCATGCTGCAGACAGCTTAAAAAATCCTTCCATGATAATTATTGGAGATGTAGTGCGGCTAAGGGAACAGATTCAATGGTTTGAAGAGGAAACCACTGAACATGATTTCAATCCAGAAGTGGTGATTGGTTAGTTGGGAGGTGCAGTTGTGCAAGGAGTACTTTATGTCAGTCATGGCAGTCGTATACCCGAAGCAACAGCAGGTGCAATTGCTTTTATCAACGAAGTGAAAAAACAGATTGATATCCCATTGCAGGAAATTTGTTTTCTAGAGATTTCCAAACCAGACGTCGGGCAAGGGGTAGATAATTTGATCAAACAAGGAGCTACGAAGATTGCTATTGTACCTGTTTTCCTGTTGCGAGCGGGGCATTACTATCAGGATATTCCAGAAGAAATCAAACAACTTAAAAATAAATATCCACTCATACAATTCATCTATGGGGAGCCACTTGGCGTACAAAATCGTTTGACGAATGTTTTGGTAGAACGAATTGAAGAAACTAATATCCAGCCAGATGAAGGATCAAAAATCCTGCTTGTAGGCCGAGGTAGCCGTAGTCCCCAAACACAAAAAGATATTGAGCAAATTGCATCGAATTTACAGCTGAAAATGAACCTCCATGTCGATGTATGTTATTTGGCTGCTTGCAGTCCTTCCTTTGAACATGGATTAAGGTCCTCATTGGAGGAAAATTACTCACGTGTTTTTGTCGTTCCTTATCTATGGTTTACAGGAGTACTGCTTCAGTCGATGGAAAGAGAAATCAACGTGATGGAAAAGCAGGGTAAGGATTTCATTCTGTGTAGTGAGTTATCTAAACATCCGATTATGGTCGAAGCATTGAAAGACCGGGTTCAGGAAGCAATTCACTCAAACAAAATTTATAACTCTACAAGGGAGGTTAGATGATGGCTTTCACTCCAATGATGATTGATTTATATGACAGGCATGTGGTGATAGTTGGAGGAGGCAAAGTAGCCCTACGAAGAGCAAAAACACTTTTGAAAAATGATGCTGTAGTAACAGTAATTAGTCCGAAAGCAGTGGAAGATATTGTATATCTGTGGACAAAAGGACAATTGCTTTGGAAAGAAAAGTATATAGAATCCACGGATCTTAAAGGTGCCTTTCTTATTATTGTCGCAACGAATGATCCAATTGTTAATTACAATGTAATCAACTGGGCACCAGAAGAATCACTAATCAACGCTGCCGCAGATGTAGAAAAGGGAAATGTCGCATTTCCATCTTTTTTTAGACGAGGAGATCTCTCTATCAGTGTATCAACGAACGGAGCGAGTCCGCAATTTGCTGTCAAAATGAAAAAAGAGCTTGAATGTTTATATAATGAAGACTACGGAGATTATGTCGATTTTTTATCTGTGTGCCGTCAGCTTATTAAGGAATCATTTTTAGATAGATACCAACAGAAGTTGTTGTTAAAAGAGATTTTGTCAGAAGAATTTTTAGACAGAGAGAGACAGAGAAGTTTTATTGAGTCGTTGAATAAAAATGGAAAAATGATCGAAAGAGTGAATCAGAATGATGGATAATGATTCTAAAAGAATTGGCATTGCAGCGAGCCGAAGATCGAATGAAATCTCAACACTTGTTAAAAAGATTAATGGCACACCTGTTGTGTTTTCCATTCAAGGAGAACAGGTTTTAAATGATGAAACGAGTGAACGAGATGTGGAGGAATTAATTGCCAACGCTTTTGATTTCGTTGTGCTTACTACCGGAATAGGAGCTTCAACATTGGAAGAAGCTTCATGGCGTGTCAATCGTTTCCCCGAATTTATCAGAAAGCTAAGTAGTATACCGTTGGCAATACGTGGAAGTAAAACTGAGAAATGGCTTAAAAAGCATTCCTTGAATGCAAAAGTTGTTTCAAAAGATGGAACAATGGAAAATCTGCTAAATTCCTTGACGCCGTTAATAGGAAGAGAGAGCAATAAAGTTTTTCTTCAGACATATACTGAGGACGATTTGGTATTGAAAGAAAAACTAGAAAGTATCGGCTGTAATGTATATATGTCAAAGCCATATCGTTACAGAAATCCAGATAAAGAAACCATAGACAAATTGGAGTTAAATATAGTTGAGCAAAATCTAGATGCCGTAATTTTCACGAGTAAAACCCAGGTCAAGAATTTATTCCGAACGGCTATTGATACAGAATTATTAGCAGAAGCATTTAATAATCATGTAACTGCTGTAGCCGTTGGTAAAGTGACCGCCAATCAATTGAATCAATATGGTATCGGGCGTGTGGTTCAGCCCGCAAATCAAAAGATGGGCGCCATGATAATCGAACTTAGGGATTATCTATCGGCAAATCCAAATCAATAACTTGATGGAGGTTTTGAATATGAAATCTGTAAAAAAGAAAGAACGGGTAAACATCCTGCCTCATGGTGGCAAGCTCATCAATAGGGTAATAACCAGTGAGAAAAAGGAATCGTATCTACATAAATCAAAATCATTGCCCACATTAAAACTAGACGCATGGAGCTTATCAGATTTGGAGCTCATTGCCAATGGTGGTTTCAGCCCGTTAACTGGATTTATGGGAGAGGAGGATTATCGAAGTGTCATCGAACATGTACACTTGAAAGACGGAACAGTCTGGAGCATTCCTATTACATTGGCCGTAAATAAAGAGAAAGCAACCTCCTATGATATTGGTACGACGATAGCTTTGTTTGGAGAGGACGATATTTTATATGGTGTGCTTGAGTTGGAAGAAAAGTATACCTATGACAAGGAAAAAGAAGCAAATCTCGTTTATGGTACGACAGACACTGCTCATCCTGGCGTTAAAAAACTTTACGAAAAAGGAGATGTGTACCTTGCTGGGCCGATTTTCATGTTGAATCGTCCGAGTCATAGTAATTTCGAAAAGTTTTATTATGATCCGAAAGAAACAAGGGAAATGTTTGCTGACTTAGGGTGGAAAACAATTGTTGGTTTCCAAACACGTAACCCAGTTCATCGCGCCCATGAATATATTCAGAAAAGTGCTTTAGAATCTGTTGATGGATTGTTGTTGAATCCATTGGTGGGTGAAACAAAATCAGATGACATTTCTGCGGAAATACGTATGGAAAGCTATCAGGTTATTCTAAAAAATTATTATCCAAAAAACCGTGCAAGACTTGTCATTTATCCAGCCGCTATGCGATATGCCGGACCTAAGGAAGCAATTCTTCATGCGATTGTTAGAAAGAACTATGGATGTACGCACTTTATTGTCGGTAGAGATCATGCTGGTGTAGGAGATTACTATGGAACGTATGAAGCACAGGAATTGATTTCCCATTATGAAGAAGAACTAGGTATCCAGATATTTAAATTTGAACATGCTTTTTATTGTGCCAAATGCGAGAATATGGGCACTGAAAAAACGTGTCCGCATGGAAAAGAATTCCATATCCATTTGAGTGGTACCAAGGTCCGTGAGAAGCTTCGCAATGGAGAGCAGCTACCTAAGGAATTTTCCAGACCAGAAGTTGCATCCGTACTTATGAAAGGATTGAGCAAGAACAATACAAATTAAAGGGTGTTTCCCGTGTCAGCAGAAATGATATTCGTACTCCTGATGGTTATTGCCATGCTGGGAGCCTTGCTTTTTGAAATGGCAAGTCCATCGATTGTTGTTTTTACGGTCCTTACTATATTCCTGATAACGGGTATTCTTAATCCGTCTGAAGCTTTGAGCGGATTTTCCAATGAAGGGATGATTACTGTTGGTCTCCTTTTTGTTATGGCAGGAGCAGTAAGGAAAAGTGGAATTCTTGAAGACCTTATGAAATCATGGATGGCTGGAAGCGATAGAATGATCGGTTCTGTTGTGCGTTTTTTCATTCCTGTTTCACTTCTTTCAGGATTCCTGAATAATACACCAATCGTCGTCACTTTTATGCCGATAGTAAAAGGCTGGTGTGAAGAAAAGGGGATTGCACCTTCGAAGTTCTTGATCCCCCTTTCTTACGTAACAATACTAGGGGGAACTATAACAGTCCTTGGAACATCTACCAATCTAGTAGTTCACGGAATGCTAATCGATTATGGTTATGGCGGTTTTACTTTATTTCAACTAGCAATCGTAGGTATACCGATAACTATAGTTGGTCTTATATATATTTTTACGATAGGCTACAGGTTTCTTCCGGAGAATAAAGGTCTTCAGCAACAAATTGATGATGATCCCAGAGAATACTTGGCAGAATTAATTGTGGATCAATCTTTTTCATTCGCCAATCAAAGTATTAAATCTGCTGGATTAAGGGATTTAAAAGGTTTGTACCTAATCGAAATCATCAGAGAAAATGAACGAATTTCCCCTGTAAGGCCGACAACAATCATCCAGTCAGGTGATCGATTAATCTTTACCGGACTAATTGAGACTCTTAGAGATGTGCAAATGATAAAAGGATTAACATTACGAACAGGTACAAATCTGGAACTTAGTGAACTGAAAAATGGTAATACTGAGATTGTGGAAGTAGTTATAGCGCATCAGTCATCGCTGCAATCAAAAACGATTAAACAATTAGAGTTCCGTTCAAGATTTAATGCAGGTGTGATAGCCGCTCATCGAGAAAATGAACGAATTGAAAGTAAAATAGGAGACATTGTCCTAAAACCAGGAGATACGTTGCTACTATTAGCTGACAAGGATTTTGTTGAAAAGTATAAGCATTCCAAAGACTTTTATATCTTAACTTCTCCAGGTACTACGGAGACATTGAGAATAGACCCTATAAAAGGGTGGTTTACTCTCCTTCTGTTTTTTGGATTGATAGCACTCGTGACATTAGGTGCGCTATCCATGTTTAAAGCTATGACCATGGCAGTTGTTCTGTTGCTGCTGTTCAAGGTAATAACTCCAGAGGAAGCGAAGAAATATATCCATTTTGACGTATTACTATTGATTGCAAGTTCATTTGGCATCGGATTGGCCATGTCGAAAACAGGTTTGGCTGAGTATATTGCGGAAGGCATGTTGATGTTGGGAAAATCAGCAGGTCTGATTTTGCTCTTACTATTGATTTATATTTTGACAAATATTTTCACAGAGATAATTACGAATAGTGCTGCAGCAGTCTTGATGTTCCCTGTTGGGATGGAAATGGCAAGGAGCCTTCATGCTGAACCAATGGGATTTGCAGTAGTAATTGCTATTGCAGCTTCAGCTAGTTTTATTACGCCAATCGGCTATCAAACAAATATGATTGTATATGGCCCTGGAGGCTATAGATTTATAGACTATCTAAAAATAGGGACACCACTCAGTCTGATAGTGATGGTTTTGACTGTTAGCATTGTCATTTACTGGTGGTATTAGGAGGAAAACCATGAATAAATCTACTAATATCGTATGGCATCAATCCAGTGTAAAGAAAGCAGACAGAGAACATTTGAACAATCATAAAAGTGCTGTATTGTGGTTTACTGGATTATCGGGATCAGGTAAATCTACCTTATCTTCGGCATTGGAGAGTGAATTGTTTTCAATTGGGACACACACCTATCGTCTTGATGGGGATAATGTCCGGCATGGGTTAAATAAGAATCTTGGCTTCAGTCCGGAAGACCGGACAGAAAATATTCGTCGTATAGGAGAGGTTTCCAAATTGATGGTTGATGCGGGATTGATTACTTTGACAGCATTTATCTCTCCTTACCGGGAAGACAGGGATCGTGTAAGAGCAACTCTTGCACAAGGTGAATTCATTGAGATTTACGTGAAGTGTAGTCTAGATATATGTGAAGTTAGGGATCCGAAAGGGTTATACAAAAAAGTTCGTTTGGGTGAAATTAACAATTTCACTGGAATTGATGCTCCATATGAAGAACCACTTCATCCAGAAATTATAGTAGATACGGAAAATCAGACGCTGGAAGAATCCGTTCAAATGATTATTCAATATTTGAAAGAAAAGCAATACATCAAAGGCACGAGTTGAAAATGAAGCTTGTGTTTGCTAAAAGCGTTCTTCTGCATTTGGCACAGTGGGGTTATCCATGGGGTTTACTGCTGATTTAAGTGAAAGAGGAAAATTGTTATTATATATATTGATGTTAGCAGGAAGAATTGGAGAAATTCTAAAGGTAATATAGGCTGGAGATGTCTTTACCGGATAAATCATGTTAACAAAAGAGGAAAAAATAGACAATTTATTTAGGTGGCTAGTCCTGTCGGGCAAGTCACTTTTTTCATATAAATGGTAGAAAAGGGAGGAGAGTTATATTATATGCCATTTCGAGATTATAGAGTAACATCTAAGTTTGGTTATAGAAGAGATGTGTGGACAGGAATCGGATTCACTTTTCATACAGGGATAGACTTAGTTAAGTATCATAAAGCAAGTATTCAAGCATTTACAGATGGGGAAGTTATTTTTGCTGGTATGGGTAGAACTGGAACTGGTTTAGGCGGTTTTGGAAAAGTAGTACTTCTTCAGGATAAAAATAACCGAGGGCAATTATATGCTCATTTGGATAGTGTATCCGTACAGCGTGGTCAATATGTAAAGAAAGGGCAAGTAATAGGAGAACAAGGGGATACAGGAAAGACAACTGGTTCTCATTTGCACTATGAAGTGCGTAAAAAAGCTGAGACTCAACCTCCATACGGCTGGACCTCAGATAGGACGAATAACTGTTTAGATCCTACGAAATATTTACAAAACTATCGGGATAACAAGCATATTATTCAGGATATTCAGTCTGGGTTAAATACTAAATATCAAACAGGTTTATCCATAGACGGTATATCAGGTCCGTTAACAATTAAAGCAGCAATCAAAGGATATCAAATAGAATTAAATAAACAATTCAATGCAAAACTAAATGTTGATGGTATATGGGGGCAAAAAACAAAAGCCGCTACAGTTACAATAGCAAGTGGCGCTAAAGGAAATATTACCTGGATACTTCAAGCGATGCTTTATATTAAGGGAGAGAATCCAAAAGGATTAGATGGTATTTTTGGTACTAATACAAATAATGCAGTGAAATCTTTTCAACAAAAGGAAAGTATCCTCATTGATGGGAAAGCAGGAAAAGTTACTTGGGAGAAATTATTTTTATAAGTCTAAATTGTATTAATAAACATCAAAGTTTGGTGAATATTAACTTTGATGTTTATTAATTACATGTAATTTATTTTAAGTAGGGGTTTTCTACATTTTAGATGGGGGTGTATTGTAATATAGTGGAGGAGCTGGTGGTAATTTAGGTGCACTTCCCCAAAAAACGGGTTCACTTACATATTTATATTCTCCTCTTCCATCAAAACTTGGGCCATGTGCCCACCTACCTTTTTTACTTTCTTCGCCTTCTGAGAAATTAAATAGTGTATATGATACTTCTTGAAATTCTTTTGATCTAGGGAAAGTTGAAGGAACCACGATATCATTCTCACGTTCTTCGAGCTCTCGTATCGCAGCAAACCACTGATTTTGATGATATGTATCTCTTGCAATAAGAAAAGATAACATATCTCTTACACCTGGATCATCGGTCATATTATATAAGCGAGTGACTTGTAATCTTCCTTGTGACTCCGCAGTAAGGTTAGCACGAAAGTCCGCTAATAAATTCCCGCTGGAAATGATGAAATTTGCAGTCCATCGATTTCCATTGCTATCTGCTGGCATTGCTCCAAGTCCACTAACAATCGCATGTTGTGGGTTAGAACCCCCTAATATAGCTGCTAGAGCAGGATCTGTGTCATAAGCATTCTGCTGCGTCTCAAATGGTGCATCGTTTAATAACCTAGCTATCATTGTAGCTAACATTTCTACATGACCAATTTCTTCTGTTCCAATATCAAATAACAAATCACGATATTTAGGCTCTGCTCTACTGTTAAATCCCTGGAATAAATATTGCATCATTACACTAATTTCTCCATACTGTCCACCAAGTACCTCTTGTAATTTTCTAGCAAATACGGGATCAGGCCTACTTGGTTTTGCCTCGAATTGCAATTCTTTAAAATGATAAAACAATGCTTATTCCTCCCTCCATATAATAAACAATTAAGTATATGCAGATAAAAAGTCTAATATTCTATACTAAACACATTGTTACACAATAAATTTTAAGTATAAGGAGAAGTTGTATAAGATTAAAATATCTCTTTGAAAATAATTTGAATGTTGATACCGGTAGTCCAGTTTACTAGACGTTTAGTGTGGGAATTATAAAATAGAATTACTGAGCTAAATGTGTTTTATTACCATTGTTTCTGATTTTTAGAGGGAGATATTAATAACTTGCGGTAATTAAAAATAGTTTTTATATAGTTATTACAGTAATCTAACTTACTTATATTATTAGTTATTTAATAAATTCATAGAATGAATACGGTGATTTGGTACCATGTAGCCAAAGCGATTAATAATCCGGCAGATCCTAATTTTAGAATATTTTCTTTTGACTTAATTTTTTTAGTTTCGATTACTTCTAACGTAGTAACGATGATTAAGATTATACATAAGAAAGGTAATGTTAAAAAATCTACATACTTAGTTAGATAATATATCCCTAGAACCATTGCTATAAGGGCAGTTGGAATATAAAAACTTCGTCGTTGATAGAATTTATCTGACATTTCATTTCTCTCCTTTCATTTCTTAATATTATAATATTAGTTCATTTCTTAATATTATAATATTAGTGTAATTCTAGATTTATGTACAAACTATGCAGACAGATAAATTCTATCGATATAAAAAGAGTTTAGCTATAGAAAGCCAAACTCTTTTTATTAGAAAATATTTCGATATAGACCAATCACTTTTCCAAGAACTGTTACATTCTCATAAAATAAAGGTTCCATTGTAGCGTTTTCCGGTTGTAGTCGTATACGTTTTTCTTCTTTAAAAAATCGTTTTACTGTTGCTTCATTTTCCTCAGTCATTGCTACAACAATCTCTCCATTTAATGCTGTGTTTTGTTGTTTAACAATTACCATGTCTCCATCTAAAATGCCTGCCTCAATCATACTTTCACCATCAATTATAAGTACAAATACATTATCGTCTGGACCGGCACTCGAACTTGGAATTGGAACAAATTCTTCGATATTTTCAACCGCTGTAATTGGTATCCCTGCAGTAACTTTACCAATTACAGGTGCATAACGTGCTTCGTCTTTTGGAAGCTGTTGTTCCATTTCTGGATCAATAATTTCAATTGCTCTTGGCTTAGTAGGATCTCTTCGTATGTATCCTTTGTTTTCTAACCTTTCTAAATGCCCGTGAACAGTTGAGCTGGAAGCGAGTCCAACTGCTACAGCAATTTCTCGAACTGATGGTGGATATCCTTTTAACTTTACTTCGCTTTTAATAAAGTCAAAAATCATTTGTTGTCTTTTTGATAGTTTCGTCATCAAACGTTCACCTCTAGCATAGGTTTTTATTAATGATAGTTTATCATTTTACTATTAAATAAGCAAACACTCGTTCTAATTTTTATTGACAAGATCATATGTTCGGTATATACTTTGAATCAAATAGGAACAATTGTTCGATAAACGGATGAAAGGAGCTTTTAATTATGCTGAAGAAAATTACTAGAACCGATGCATTCTATGTGATAGCATTTGCTTTAGCGCTCGCTTTTTTATATTTCTCTATGGTAACGAGCGGTTAATTAAACAGGAGGAAGTTAGGATTGAAAGCAGTAGTATATTGTCGAGTCAGCACGGATAAACATACACAAGAGTCTTCCCTTATACGCCAACGGGAGGAATTGCAATCATTAGCAAACAAGCTAAACTTTACGGTTATTGATTGTATTGAAGAGCAGGCAAGCGGGTACGATATCGAACGAGAAGGACTCTTTCAACTTCTCGAATATTTTTCAAGTAAAGAAGCGGATTGTTTATGTATTCAAGATGAAACTCGTTTAGGTAGAGGGAATACAAAAATTGCACTTTTTCATCAATTAGCTAAGCTAAATATCCCTATATATACTGTAGCTCACGAAGGTGAATTGGTACTGAATGAAGCCGATTCGATGGTATTACAAATTGTTGGAATTGTAGAAGAATATCAGAGAAAAATTCAAAATATGAAAATAAGAAGAGGAATGCGAAGAGCAGTACGTGAAGGATATCGACCTGAAAAAAATTTAAAACAAATTAATCAGTCTCCTGGTAGAGATCGAACGGAAGTGCCCATTGAAGAAATTGTTCGATTGCGGCAGAATGGGTTAACATTTAATGAAATTACAAAGGTGCTCAATGGTTTAGATTATAACGTTTCAAAAGCTACTGTACACCGTAGATATCAAGAATATCAAAATACTTGAATCTGGATTCGAGGTAGAGTACGATAAGAGGCAGGATATGAAATCCTGTCTTTTTGTCATTTTTAATAGTGGGGAGGTTGACACTATGTTATCTAAAGATAAATTAGAGAGAATTAATTTTCTGTCTAAAAAATCTAAAGAAGAAGGATTAACAACAGAAGAAAAAGCAGAACAAAAGAAGCTTCGTGAAGAGTATTTAAAGAATGTACGTAGCTCTTTTAAGAACCAATTAAGTACAATGACAGTTATTGATCCAAAAGGTAATGACGTTACTCCCCAGAAGCTTCGTGATTACCAAGACCGAAACAAAAAACATTAAATTCTATTGGTCATGCTTGTTGTCATGATAAATTCAATATAGAATGAAGAAGTAAAGGCTTTATTTTGAAAGGGGTAGACAAAATGTCAGGCAATGTAGAACAATTATCAATAAATACGATTCGTACGTTATCCATTGATGCTATTGAGAATGCAAACTCAGGACACCCAGGATTACCAATGGGTGCGGCACCAATGGCGTACACATTATGGACAGATTTTATGAATCATCATCCAAAAAACTCAAAATGGTTTAACCGTGATCGCTTTGTATTATCTGCGGGACACGGATCAATGCTATTATACAGCTTATTGCATCTTTCCGGTTATGATGTATCTATTAAAGATCTAAAAGAATTTCGTCAGTGGGATTCAAAAACTCCAGGACATCCGGAAGTACATCATACCGATGGTGTAGAAGCAACTACAGGACCATTAGGACAAGGTATTGCGATGTCTGTAGGTATGGCTATGGCAGAAGCGCATTTAGGTGCAACGTTTAATAAAGACAGATATTCTGTAGTAGATCATTACACGTATGCCCTTGTGAGTGACGGCGATTTAATGGAAGGGATTTCTCATGAAGCAGCTTCTTTAGCAGGTCACTTAGGATTAGGTAAATTAATCGCACTTTATGATTCTAATGATATATCTCTAGATGGAGATTTAGACCGTTCTTTCTCTGAGGAAACAGAAAAACGTTTTGAAGCTTATGGTTGGCAAGTATTACGAGTGGAAGATGGAAACGATGTAAACGCAATTCGTGAAGCGATTAAACAAGCGCAAAGTAATACGAAACAACCAACACTTATTGAAGTGAAGACTATTATAGGATACGGTTCTCCAAATAAATCAGCTTCTGCTGCTTCACACGGTGCTCCATTAGGAGAAGATGAAATAATATTAACAAAAGAATTTTATAAGTGGAATCATGAATCATTCCATGTACCAGATGAAGTATATGCTGATTTCCAAGAAAAAATCGTAAACGATGGAGAGAAGAAGGAAGCTGCTTGGAACAAGCTTGTTGAAGAATATAAAGAATCTTATCCTGAATTAGGAGAACAATTTGATCTAGCAATTAATGGTCAACTTCCAGAAGGATGGGAAGAGGAACTTCCGGTATATGAGCCTGGTAGCAGTATTGCAACTCGTGCATCTTCTGGTGAAGTACTAAATGCAGTAGCTAAAGCAATACCTAACTTCTTTGGCGGAAGTGCAGATTTAGCTGGTTCAAACAAAACAACAATTAATGAAGAAGGCGACTTTACAAAAGAAGATTATTCTGGTCGTAATGTATGGTTTGGTGTACGTGAACATGCTATGGGAGCGGCGTTAAATGGTATGGCCTTGCATGGCGGGTTACAAGTGTTTGCTGGAACGTTCTTCGTATTTAGTGATTATCTTCGCCCTGCTATTCGACTAGCAGCAATTATGAATATGCCTGTGAATTTTGTATTTACTCATGATTCAATTGCAGTTGGTGAAGATGGGCCGACTCACGAACCAATTGAACAGTTAGCATCATTAAGAGCAGTTCCAAACTTATCACTTATTCGTCCGGCGGATGCTAATGAAGTACAAGCTGCGTGGAGATTAGCTCTTGAATCTGAACATCAGCCAACAGCGCTTGTTCTTACTCGTCAAAACCTTCCAACACTAGAAGGTACGAAGGAAAATGCGTACGAAGGTGTGAAAAAAGGGGCTTATGTAATTAGTAAATCTGAGAAAGAAACTCCAGATGCATTATTACTAGCTACTGGTTCAGAAGTTCAATTGGCAGTACGTGCGCAAGAAACATTAAAAGAAAAAGGTATCGATGTTCAAGTCGTTAGCATGCCTTCATGGGATCGTTTTGAAGCTCAAGAAGATGCATACAAGAATGAAGTACTACCAAAAGAAGTGAAAGCTAGAGTAGGAATTGAAATGGCAACTTCATTTGGATGGGAACGTTATGTAGGTCTTGATGGAAAAGTAATCAGTATTAATCGCTTTGGTGCTTCTGCAAAAGGTGAAAAAGTTATTGAAGAATATGGATTTACAGTAGATAATGTTGTAAAACATGTGGAAGACTTGTTAAAATAATATTTCTGTTTAGAAGAAAGACGATTCCGTTAAGGTTTCGTCTTTCTTTTTATGATTTTAGTTGAATTCGACAAAAGAAGAAGTTATTTGCGAACTAATTTGACAACATTTGAATGTCTATCTTTCTATAATAGTTAATAGAAGGGGGAATACGGTATGAATGCATACTCTATTTATTGGATTAAAGAACCAGTGGCAAAAAGCTATTTTCATAAGAGTGATTTATTGCATCGATTTTTTAATGAATATGAGAACGACCCCGAAAGAAATTATTTGAGTAAACAGTTTTCATTTATAACTCAGAGGTTTCACTTGTATAAATTTGCTATGCATTTAAAACAGTTTTCATCACCGAACATTTATGTAAAGCGAATAGGCAATCGAATTCAAATAAAACGGGATCAAGAAGTGTTATTTCTTTATGTAGAAAATGGGGGATTATCGTTACGTTGTTCCAATCTCGAAGCTGCTGTATCGATTTTATTTCCTGTACTAGAAGACATTCATCCATTCTTTTTTGTACAGGGACAAGATAATAAGCATTTTGGATGGATTTCTCCAATGACTCATGATAATAAAAATGAGCTACAACAGGTATTGTATTCATATTTTTAATTGATTTAGTGAAAATTGAAGAACGGAATTACAATCTAAGTAAATTTAGATTGTAATTCCGTTTTTTAGTACTGGTAAAGAAGGGATAATCTAAATTATGTAGAATAATATCTATTATTAATAACGATAAGGAAGGTTATCCTTATGAAAAATGAGCATGAAGTATTGTTTAATCAAGTAAAAACGTATCGTAATGATGTTCTATCAGTTGTTGAAGATGTATCGGAGTATGAATCAGAAATCATACCCAAATATTTTAAAAACAATATTCGTTGGAATTTAGGACATATCTATTTAGACCAATTTTTGTGGATAGAGACATTAACGAAAGAGTATTCAAGTATTACAAAAAATTTAATGAAGTGGTTTGGATTTGGAACTTCACCCGATAACTTTACTTCTGAAACCCCAAGTTTTGAGGAATTAAAATATTTGCTAAAGCAACAACCTATAGAAATTGAAAATTGTTATAGACACCAGCTCTCAAAAGAGTACCCTCCTATTGAAATGGAGATGTATACAATTGAACAAGTATTAATTCGTACGATTTTTCACGAAGGAATGCATTTACAAGCAATTATAGATATTAAGAAACATCTGTAACTCCAAAATGCTCATCAATTTTAGTTATATAGTTTTATATACCAAATTTTAACATTAAATTAATAATATATTGGTACAATACGTAAGTATCAGGACTATAGAACTATTAAAAGGAGAGAGATGAGCTGCATGTTATCATATTTAAAAAGAATTTTAGAAAAGACTTCATTTAGGTTGCGATTACTTATATTATTTATCATTTTAACTGTGCTTTCTGTATCCATGGTTGGAATTATCTCTTATTATCAAGCAAAAAATATTACCTTAAATACAATAGAAGAACGATTGATAAGTGAAACGGAACTAATGGGTTATATTGCTGAAAATTTACACTTTACATACATAAGTGACCCCGATTACTTTATGCAACAACTGAATTCAAATATACGAACGCAGAGGGAAAGGCTGGAGTCAGATGGGATTGATTCAGAATATCTGTATATTCGTAATGGAGATGTTACTGCTTTTCCAGTTAGTGAAGGTGAACTACCATCCATACCTACTTCACTTGTGACTGAAATAGAAGAGAATGGAAATGGGCAGATTACTAGAAATATTGATGGAGAAGTATTTACCATTTCTTTTCAAACAATGGAGGAAGTGAGTGGAAGTTATGTTGTGTTAGTTCGTAATGCTTCTTTTATGGCTCCAATTACAAATATGGGAAATATATTAGTATTAATAATTATTGCCAGTGTTCTTATCTCTCTGATTTTATTAATAAAGTTTATCAAATCATTAA
The DNA here is from genome assembly GCF_001741975.1 of Oceanobacillus sp. E9. Lineage (NCBI taxonomy): Bacteria > Bacillati > Bacillota > Bacilli > Caryophanales > Bacillaceae > Oceanobacillus > Oceanobacillus sp. E9. The sequence continues at coordinate 646,338 of NZ_LSNA01000005.1, read as the reverse complement.
CGACTCCATTAATTGATTTACAGGAAACGATGAAGGAAGTAAAAAAGGGGAATTTCATAATTTCTTCACCTAATACAACGATTCCTGAAATTAAGTCCTTACATAGCAGTTATGATATTATGATGAAATATATTCAGCAGATGCTTCAAGAATTGAAAAGAAGTATGACCTCATTACAAGCAACTGGAAACCAGCTGAAAAGTTCATCTACACTTACATTACAATCGAGTAAAGAACTAACGAATTCCATTTCAATTGTAAACAAGGGAGCAAAACAAACAGCAAGCAGTTCGGAAAATAACTTGAAAACTACGGTGGAGATGAAAGATAAAATTGAAGAGCTGTTTAATAATATGAACAATATCCTTCATACTTCTAAGAAAATGAATAGTACTGCAAATAAAGGAGACAAAAGTATAAAGAAGTTAATATCTACTTTTGAAGACTATGAAAAAGATGTAAATGAATTAACAAAGACTGTAGAAGCGGTATTTCATCAATCATTGTATATTTCTGAACTAGTACAGTTAATCCAAAAAGTTTCAGAACAAACAAAATTATTATCATTAAATGCTTCTATTGAGGCAGCACATGCAGGTGATAGAGGTAGAGGTTTTGCAGTAGTAGCTAATGAGATTGGTAAATTAGCTGAACAATCATCTGAAGCGGCTAATAAGATCACTAATTCAATAGCTCATATGGAAGAGTTAACGACGAATGCATCCGATGAATGTAAGCAAATGCTAATGAATTCAAAAGATAATTTAAATATTGCTACGGGATCCAAAAATGAATTGAATTATTTAATGTCGGATATTACTGATACGATAACAACTATTGTAGATATTCAACGTGAACTTCATTCTTTAGAGTCTTACTTACCTGTACAAAAAGAATCTTCAGAACAGCTTGTGGCTTTATCGCAACAAACTTTGGCAAGTACGGAAGAAATGCTTACAAATAATAAATTACAAAATGAGCAGACGAGTAGTACTCTTAGTATAGGAATGGATCTCATACAATTGTCTAGTTCATTAACTAAAATAATAAATCGATTTAAATTTGAAAGTAACAATATAAAGTGATAGTAGATATCATTAATAAGGTATTATGAAATAGTTTAGTTAGGATATTATAGTAAATAGTATTTTTTGCGAAACCGTTGTATTCTTAACTGTAATCTAATATACTGTATTAGAGACAACACGAAGGAGGAAATTCAGTAACATGAGTACTATATGGGTAGTATTAATTGCAATCGCAGCATTGGTTGCAGGTGTTGCTCTAGGATTTTTTATTGCTAGAAAATATATGATGAGCTATCTTAAAAAGAATCCACCTATTAATGAGCAAATGCTTCGTACGTTAATGATGCAAATGGGTCAAAAGCCATCACAAAAGAAAATCAATCAAATGATGCGTGCCATGAATAACCAATCTGGTAAAGAATAAATTCACTTACCATGTAAGTGAATGATTACATAGAGTTCATTTGGTATTATGTGATCTAGACTCGCAGAAAGCCACTTTATAATAAGTGGTTTTTTATTTTGTTTTAGAAAAATGAATCGCATGTTCTTACTTAAAAATGAATAAAATGTATATATATTGTCATATTATCTTCTTTTAATTAGTAATACATCTGTTAGAATAGAATATGACTTGTTAGGGGGCAGTTAGCTTATGTCAGAAATTAATATTTTTCTTGCCTTTAGTGCAGGATTTCTATCATTTATATCGCCTTGTGTGTTACCGCTTTATCCAGTGTTTCTTTCATACATTACTGGTATGAGTATGAATGAAATTACAGATGACAATAAACGAATGGATAAAAAAGCAATATTACACACGCTTTGCTTTCTAATCGGATTTTCTAGTATTTTTATTATGATTGGGTTTACAACAACTTTTATTTCTGAATTTTTAATGACCTATCAATCAACAATTAGACAAGTTGGAGCAATACTTATTATTTTCTTTGGACTTGTAATTGTTGGTATCTTAAATTTTGAGTTTTTAATGAAGGATCGAAAAATTCAATTTAAAAATCGTCCGGCAGGTTATATAGGTTCTGTTTTAATTGGGATGGCTTTTTCTTTAGGGTGGACACCATGTACTGGACCAATATTAGCAATAGTCTTATCACTAGCAGCTACACAACCTGATATTGGTATGGTTATGATGATAAGTTACATATTAGGTTTTTCTATTCCTTTCTTTGTACTCGCTTTTTTCATTGGAAAATTAACTTGGTTTAAAAAACATAGTCAGTTATTAGTAAAAATAGGTGGCTGGGTGATGATTTTTATGGGGATAGCATTATTCTTTGATTGGATGACGAAGCTAACCTCTTATTTAGCTTCATTATTTGGATTTTCGGGTTTCTAATCATACTATATCATGTATAATAGATTGTAGAATAACCATAGTAAACATTTTAGTTCAGCTTAGGGAAGAGTGATACCATGTATTGGGCAATAGCAAGTACCGTCGTATTTGCTCTCATGGCAATTACGATGGTTTTCGTAAGAATGCGTGCGTCAAAAAAACCTGCGACAATAAAGAAGATTATTTTACCTCCAATTTTTATGAGTACAGGAGCGTTAATGTTTGTTCTACCAATATTTCATATTTCATGGTTGCAGGTGTTAGAAGCACTTGTTGTAGGAATGATATTTTCTATATTTTTAATTAAAACCTCACGTCTTGAAATAATCGGTAACGATATTTATGTGAAACCGTCTAAAGTTTTTCCTTTTATTTTAATAGGGTTATTAGTGATTCGAATTACTATTAAGATTATTATAGGAAGCACGATTTCTGTAGGAGAAACAACAGGAATGTTCTTCTTATTAGCACTTGGAATGATAGGAACTTGGAGGCTTGCAATGCTCTATCAATATTTGCAGCTTAATAAAAAACAATGTGCTTAAGATAGTGGCACATTGTTTTTTATTTTTGATATTTTTCTCTCCAATCGAAGTCATAATTATCTTTTGACTGTTGGAAAAGTGGTTCATATGGAGTTGTATCAATACTCTTCTCCTTTAATTTTTTTCTTAAAAATTTATGATCGCGTTTTGGTGTAGCAATAATATATCCTTCGATTATGGTTGAACGTTGAATGATATTTTCTTGTTTATTAATAGATAGCTCACCGATTTTACTGGCAATTCTTTGTCTTGCCACATCTCGAAATAGTTCGGGTACGGGTGAAACAAGTTCTTCCAAGAATTCTTTTTCTTCATCTTTCCATTTATGTCTAGTCTCTTCTAAATAGTGTTCTTCCCAGTCCATAATGGACTTTCCATCTTCTTTTGGAAGACGTTTCAAAAACTTACGAAACATAAAGTAACCACCTATAGCCATAAGGCTAATCAGCAAAAATCCCCATATAACTAATATAATAGACATCATAATAACGCATCCTGTTCTTAAATTAAAAAAACTTATGAATATTGTTTAATATTATAATAATTAATTTATTTTTTAATGTTTTTGTAGTAACATAAACATAATCATTGGATAAAATTGTCTTTGATTTCATTATAATGTCAATTAATCTTAATAACAAGTGTCATATATCAATCGTCATAATCATACATATTATGTAAAAGGTAATTCTGGAAGGAGCACAGTTATGAAAAATAAAAAAGATAACTATGTAACAGAACGGAACTCGAAAACTCCTGAAAGTCTTAAAAATATACAGCATGCAACAGACTTGCCTGACGAAATTATAAATTGGATAGATAAGAAGAGTGATGGAATATTTGTTTTATTAGATTCAGTTGGTGAAATATTATATATTACAGAATCTATCGAACGGATTTTAGGTTTTTCTCCATCAAAATTAGTGGGATTACATTGGGATGAAATGGTTTCTGGAAAGGATGTAGAATTCGCTAGAAGAAAAGCTGAGTTAACAAAGAAGACTATGAGAGATTTCAATCTAAATGTTCTTAATAACGATGGAGATTATGTTCCACTCACTTGCGAATTCGAATATTATAGAAATGTTGATAATCAAACTTATGTATTAGTTTATTTGAAAGATCTTACCGTAAAGAAGGAATTAGAAGATATGATGGTTCGTTCAGAAAAAATGAATGTTGCAGGTCAATTAGCTGCCGGCATAGCACATGAAATTAGAAATCCACTCACATCATTAAAAGGTTTTCTACAATTACTTCAAGCTGGAGTTAACCATAAAGAAGAATACTTTAATATTATGATAGAAGAGATAGAAAAGATAGAATCGATAACTTCTGAGTTATTATTTATTTCAAAACCACTAACAGATAATCGTTCGGAAGAAATTATAAGTGACATGATCAATGACGTTATTATGTTATTAAGTCCTCAGGCAAAACAAAAAAATATAAGTATTATGAAGGTAGGTTCTTGTAATCAAGCAATCGAATGTGACCGTTCACAAATCAAACAAGTGTTGATTAATTTAGTGAAGAATGCACTCGAAGCGATGGAAACAGGTGGGGAAATAATATTAACTAGTGAGGAAGTAGGAGATAATGTTATTGTATCGGTTATTGATGAAGGAATTGGTATTCCAGAGGAGATACTACATAAGCTAGGGGAACCTTTTTTTACTACAAAACAAACTGGTACAGGCTTAGGATTATTAATTACGAAACAAATCTTAGAAGCGCATAACGCAAATTTTGAGGTGTCCAATAATAAAGGGAAGGGTAGTACATTTAAACTTGTATTCTGATAAATTATAACTTTCCTTATAGTACTAATATAAGCTTATGTTATAGGGTTACATAACTAATTCGAATATAGTTTTCAAGGATTTATAATTGTTTTATTGTTTAGATTCCTATATTATAAGTATGTAAGGTCGACTAATTTAAAATATGTGTTTGATTAAAAAAAGTAATACCTCATTAACTTAATTTTAATGAGGCTGAGCAAATGAAAGGGGTAACATATATGACTGACAACAATGCGTTTAACGCAAGGAAGCAGTTCGAATTAAACGGTAAAAAGTATAACTACTACCGTTTAAGAAACTTAGAAGAAGCTGGTAAGGGCAAATTAGATCGTTTACCATTTTCTGTTCGAGTTCTTTTAGAATCCTTACTTCGTCAACATGATGGGCATCAAATTAAGGACGAACACGTGGAGTCCCTAGCGAACTGGGGAACAAAAAAGGCAAGTGGGGCAGATGTTCCTTTTAAACCTTCACGTGTAATATTGCAAGATTTTACAGGTGTTCCTGCAGTGGTAGACCTTGCTTCCTTACGTAAAGCAATGGTAGATCTAGGTGGCGAACCAAACAAAATCAATCCAGAAGTTCCAGTAGATCTAGTTATTGATCACTCCGTACAAGTAGACCAATATGGAACTCAAAATGCATTAAAAGCAAATATGGATCTTGAATTTGAGCGGAATGCAGAGCGTTATGAATTCCTTAACTGGGCACAAAAAGCATTTAATAATTACCGCGCAGTTCCACCTGCAACTGGTATTGTCCACCAAGTTAATTTAGAGTACATCGCGAACGTTGTGCATGCTTTAGAAACCGAAGATGGCACGTATGATGCATTTCCAGATACTTTAGTTGGTACCGATTCGCATACGACAATGATTAATGGTCTTGGTATTCTTGGTTGGGGTGTAGGTGGTATCGAAGCTGAAGCTGGAATGCTAGGACAGCCTTCTTACTTCCCAGCACCAGAGGTTATTGGTGTTAAATTTACTGGTACGTTCCCTAACGGAACAACTGCTACAGACCTTGCTTTAAAAGTAACTCAAGTATTACGTGAGCAAAATGTAGTTGGTAAATTTGTGGAATACTTTGGACCAGGATTAAAAGATATGCCACTTGCAGATCGTGCAACCATTTCTAACATGGCTCCAGAATACGGTGCAACTTGTGGTTTCTTCCCAATTGACCAGGAGTCATTAGATTACTTGAAGCTTACTGGTCGTGACGATGAGCTAATCGCACTTGTTGAAAAGTATTGTAAAGAAAATGATTTATGGTATGATGCAGATCAAAAAGATCCAGAGTATACACAAGTCATTGAAATTGACCTTTCTGATCTTGAGCCAAATCTATCCGGACCAAAACGTCCACAAGATTTGATTGCATTATCTGATATGAAAAAAGAATTTAATAAAGCGATTACTGCTCCAGAGGGTAATCAAGGCTTTGGCATGGACAAATCTGAGTTTGATAAAGAAGTTACTGTAAATCATCCAAATGGTAAAGAATCTGTGATGAAAACAGGTGCGCTTGCTATTGCTGCAATCACTTCTTGTACAAATACATCTAACCCTTATGTAATGTTAGGTGCGGGCTTAGTGGCGAAAAAAGCTGTAGAAAAAGGACTTCATGTGCCAGAATACGTAAAAACTTCGTTAGCTCCTGGTTCCAAGGTTGTTACTCGTTATCTTGAAGATGCCGGATTACAAAGCTATCTAGACCAACTAGGATTTAACTTAGTAGGTTACGGTTGTACGACTTGTATAGGTAATTCTGGTCCATTACGTGAAGAAATAGAGCAAGCTATTATGGATAGTGATTTAATTGCTTCTTCTGTACTTTCTGGTAACCGTAACTTTGAAGGTCGTATTCACCCACTTGTAAAAGCAAACTATTTAGCATCTCCACCATTAGTGGTTGCTTATGCTCTAGCAGGTACAGTAGATATCGACCTATCTAAAGAACCTCTTGCAAAAGACAAAGACGGTAACGATGTTTACATGAATGATATCTGGCCAACATTAACTGAAATTAAAGAAGAGGTTGAAAAAGTAGTTACGCCGGAAATATTCCGTAAAGAATATGAAGATGTATTCACTTCTAATGATAAGTGGAATGAAATTGATACGACTGATGAACCATTATTCGAATGGGATGATGATTCTACGTATATTCAAAATCCTCCGTTCTTTGAAGGGTTATCTGCAGAAGCCGGTAAAGTGGAAGCTTTAAACAATTTACGTGCGATTGGATTATTTGGGGATTCTGTAACAACTGACCATATTTCACCTGCTGGTGCGATTGCAAAAGATATGCCTGCAGGTAAGTTCTTGCAAGATAAAGGTGTATCTCCAAGAAACTTTAACTCTTATGGTTCTCGACGTGGTAACCATGAGATTATGATGAGAGGTACATTTGCAAATATCCGAATCCGTAACCTTTTAGCTCCTGGGACAGAAGGTGGTTATACTACTTACTGGCCAACTGGAGAGATTATGCCAATCTATGATGCTGCTATGAAGTATCAAGCAGATGGTACAGGTCTAGTAGTTATTGGTGGTAAAGACTACGGTATGGGGTCATCACGTGACTGGGCTGCAAAAGGTACAAATCTATTAGGTATCAAAACGGTTATAGCTGAGAGTTTTGAGCGTATTCACCGTTCAAATTTAGTAATGATGGGTGTATTACCATTGCAATTTGAAAAAGGGGATAGTGCGAAGAAATTAGGTCTGACTGGAAAAGAATCATTTGATGTGACAATTGATGAATCAGTTAAACCAGGAGAACTTGTAGAAGTAACTGCTACAGATGAAGAAGGTAAAGTAACGAAATTTAATGCAGTTGCACGTTTTGATAGTGATGTAGAAATTGACTACTATCGTCATGGTGGTATCTTGAGAATGGTATTACGTGATAAAGTTCAAGTATAATTGAATGAATAACTAAAAAGGAGTCCTTGCATAGAATTGCGGGGGCTCTTTTTTATTATGAACCTGTTTTTTCTTTCACTGTATTGTTGATAAAATATGTCTATTTTTTTAACTGCTATGTATTTACTTTACAAAGCGTAATTACCAACTTAGGATAGAATTAACTGGAAAATAAGATGGAGTTGGCAAACATGTTTAAGAAGATTTTTGGATTCATGCTTCTATTAGTATTAATAGGAATATTACTTAGCAATATCATTCAAAGTAATTACGAGGGAAACCATTCAGAACCCGATTATCATGTAACAGGTGATGATAATATGCAGGGTGGCACTATTGCACCTGTAGAAAGTGTTGGACTTGAACCAGGGGATAAAGCTCCTGATTTTGAGCTAGAAACATTAGACGGGGAATCATTTCGTTTGTCGGATTATCAGGGCAAAAAGGTAATCCTTAATTTTTGGTATACATGGTGCCCACCGTGCAAAGAAGAAATGCCAGAGATGCAACAGTTTTATGATGATTATAAAGACGAAATCGAAATAGTAACGATTAATATGACAGAATATGAAAAAAAACAACAGGATGTTCAAGAATTTATTGATGAGTATGATTTTACTTTTACTGTTCCATTAGATAAGAATTCAGAGGTGGCAGATGCATATACGATATATGCTGCACCGTCTACATATTTTATTGGAACGGATGGTACAGTTCAACAACCAAGAAAGATCGGACCAATGGATTATGAATTTATGCAAGAAATGGTTGAAGGTTTAAATTGATAACATGATTATAATTGTTTAAATAATTGGTAATACTTCACAAAAAGGAGGTATTGCCATGTCTTTAAAAAAGAAACTGAATTTTGAAGAATTGGTAGCAGAAAATAGAAAACAAATATTAGCAGATCGTTTAATAATGGAGAAAATTGAACAATCAATGGATCAACGAATGGAACAATCCATTAAGAAAGTACAAGATTAATAAAAGGGGGGCATCCGACAACATAATGTTGGAGCCTTTTTTTATAGAGCAGTCTATTTTATTATTACTATTACCTAATTTTGTATTAAGTGGATTCCTGGCCTGGTTTTTAAAGCAACAAATAGAATAAATGAGTTTAATTATTTCATCTTCCAAATCCGTTGTGATAGGATAATATCAGGATGAATAGGGGGAAGGACATTGTTAACAGTAAAAACACCAATAGAAGTACGTTATCAGGAAACAGATCAAATGGGAGTCGTATATCATGCAAACTACTTAGTTTGGTTTGAAATAGGAAGAACCAAGTATATAGAAGCAATAGGCCTAAAATATAATGATATGGAAAATCATGGGGTAGTTTCACCTGTTATTGATGCAAATATATCTTTTAAAAGACCAATACGCTATGCAGAAGAAACGTATGTTGAAACCTGGTTAGAATCTTATGATGGAGTTCGAACGGTTTATGGCTATAATATCATTAATGAACAAGGGAAAGTAGCTGTAGAAGGAACAACTACACATACAATTGTCAATAAAGAAACATTCCGACCTTTATCCGTTCGCAGGACTTTTCCAGAATGGCATCAAGCATATCAAGAACAATTAGAAGGGGAATAGTTAATGGCTTTTGGCTTAAAGCGAGAAGAACTTCAAAGTTGGAAAGAAAATGTCCGGTCAGGAAAAATTGATTTTTTAACGCATTATTGGTTAGACGATCGTTTTCCCGGGTGTAATACAGTTACAAAAGTAGGCTGCAGCGATCTAAACAAGTTAAAAGCATGGGGAAGAAAGCATGGCCTACAAGATAACTGGATTGATATGAATGAAGAATTTCCTCATTATGATTTGTTTGGAGATTTTCAAATTAAAATTCTGAGAGAAGAAGAACAATGGAATCAAATCCAGAGGTTTAAATTAGAATAGAAAGTTTACCATACCAAAAATCCGAGTTCTTTTTAACAAGAACTCGGATTTTTAAGTAGATCAAATTCATTATAATATATTTTGCATGAAATCCGAATGCTGCTCTATTTGATTTCCATTGCAGTCGGACTTTTTTAGCAGGGAGTTGTTCCAGTAATCCTAAATATAAATATTTAACTATCACTGCATATTTGTTTATAAATGGACCTTGCTAATGGAATCTTAGCAGCATTTTCATTAAAATATTGATTAAGCGTCTGGGTATTCTATTTTCGGTTCGCCGTTTTTGGTATCAAAGGAAACGGAAAGGTTACTATCTTCAAAATACCATGCATCCGATTCTTCTACAAAGAATTGGATATTATCTAAAGTCGTAGAGGCATGCGCATTTTTAGGAGATTCTTCTTTAACACCTAATGAGAATCCAGCAATCCGACCACCGACTCCACCGTACCGTACAAAAAATCGAAGGGATGATTTTTCTGATAAATTTAATTCTTCTTTGTACCAAATTGCTGCTTCTTCCGATACATTAATCTTCATGTCGAACAACTCCTTTTTCTAGCTCATTTTCGTTGTTGTTTTTTTCTTTTTTATCTGGAACAACATCCACTCCACCAGGGTGAAAAGGGTGACATTTACTAATCCTTTTTATAGTTAATATACCACCTTTGAAGGCACCGAAACGTTTGATTGCTTCTAATCCATACTCTGAACAAGTTGGATAAAAACGACAACTAGAAGGAGTGAAGGGGCTAATAGCACTTCGATAAAATTTTATTAGTCCGATAAAAATAAATTTCATGAAATAATCTCCTTTATTCGGAGCTTTTATCATATGTTATTGATGCGATTGCGTCATGCATATGAATGGATTCTTCATTGCGACAAGAAACGTGAAACTTACTCACAAATGGCATCTCATATAAATCTGCTGCAATGAGACGAACCATATCTTCTACAAAGCGTGGGTTCTCATATGCTTGTTCCGTTACCATCTTTTCATCAGTTCTTTTGAGTACAGGGTGGAGTCTTGCACTTGCATTACTTTCTGCAGCTTCTAATAATGCTAATTTCCAATCAATATTATCTTCGTCAAAGTCTTCTATTAAAGTAGCCTCAAGAGTAACATTACCTCTCTGATTATGTGCACTATATTCACTAATTTCCTTTGAACATGGACATAACGTCGTAATCCAAGCTGATAATGAAACTTTTAGGCTGTATCCAGAATCTTTATCGTAGGTAATAGATAATTTAGCATCTGCATGATTCATTCCAGTGGATTGGGATTCTGGACCTTTACGTTCATAAAACCAAGGGAAGGCAACTTCTATAGTTGCATCATTTTGTTCTAATTTTCCAGAAAGCTCTTTTGTGAATCGTTTTAATTCTGATATAGAAATATTCATTCTATTAGAACTATATTCTTGAAGTAACTCCATAAAACGACTCATATTCGTCCCTTTGGACATTGTAGGAATGCTAGATGAAAATTCAAATGTACCAATACTTGTTTGTTCTTTTGGTGCTAAATCACTGTAAATAAGAACAGGATATTTAACATTTGATACTCCGACTGCATCTAGCTTAAATAAAAAGTCTTTTTTGGTATTTTGTAAATCAGCCATTTTATTTTTTTCAATTGGTTTCGTTTTTTCAATTGGTGGTACAGAACCGAATAATTTATGTCGTTCTTCCTTTGGTGGAAGTTGTTTTTTCGGTATTGATTTCATTTGTTGCATGGTGAAACACCCTTTCCTAGCAAAGAAGTGCTGTTTTTGTCGTATGAAGTCAAACATATTGACTAGGGTTTAGTATACTTAATAGAAAACAATTATTCAATTTATCGGTCTTCTATTGCTTTTTACATCCAGCTAATTTTGGGCTCAGTACCGTTCTTAATTCTTTTAATATTTTCTCTGTGACGGTAACAGACGACACTGGATAATAAGAATACTACGATAGAAAGTCCTAAGTCTTGGTAGAAGATTGTAACAAGTAAAGACACTAGTCCTGTAATAATGGAAGAAAGTGATACATATTTCGATAAATACAAGGTTAGTAAAAATGTAGCTACCATTATTACAAATAGTAATGGATACATTCCAAGGATCATTCCTCCAGAAGTCGCTACAGCTTTTCCACCTCTAAATTTTGCAAAGATAGGATACATATGCCCTACTACTGCTAATAGACCAATTGCTAGCACATATACATTGGCATCAAATAATTGTGGCAATACAGTTGCAAGGGTACCCTTTAATATATCTGCCAATGTAACAATTGCTCCGGCTTTTGTTCCTAAAATACGAAAGGTATTCGTTGCACCTAAATTACCACTTCCATGTTCGCGAATATCTATGTTATAGCCTACTTTTCCAACAATTAATGCAGATGGAATAGAGCCTAATAAATATGCAACAAGTCCAAAGATAACATAATCCATTCCTTTTCCTACTTTCCTCATTCAATGTTAGCTTGCAAACGCTCTACCGCTATTTTAGCACGAACTACTAAGATTAAGAACAAAAAATCAAAAATAAATAGTTGATTACGGTGTTTATATTAATTTTAATGGGGGAATATTTAACCGAAGGAGGTAAGAGATGATTACATTTAAAGATATAAAGAAAACATATCCAGATGGTACAACTGCTGTAAGTAATTTTAATTTACAGATTAAACAAGGGGAACTAGTTACTTTAATTGGACCAAGTGGTTGTGGTAAAACAACTACTATGAAAATGATTAATCGACTAATTGATCCTACTGAAGGTTACATATACATAAATGATAAGCCTGTGTCGGATTATTCGATTCATGAACTTCGTTGGAATATCGGCTATGTGCTGCAACAAATTGCATTATTCCCACACATGACAGTTCGAGAAAATGTAGCTATAGTCCCTGAATTAAGAAAATGGAAAAAGAAGAAAATTGATAAGCGCATTGATGAATTATTAACAATGGTTGGGATGGAGCCTGCCATATTTAGAGATAGGTATCCAAGTGAATTATCTGGTGGACAACAACAACGTATTGGTGTGATTAGAGCACTTGCTGCTGATCCAGAGATTATTTTGATGGATGAGCCATTTAGTGCTTTAGATCCAATCAGCAGAGAACAATTACAAGAAGATATATTAAAATTACAAAAAGAAATTAAAAAGACGATTGTTTTTGTTACACATGATATGGACGAAGCCATAAAACTTGCAGATCGGATCTGTTTAATGAAAGACGGAGAAGTTGTTCAAGTTGGCACACCGCAACAATTGATGAAGTCACAGGAAAAATCGTTTGTTCAAGAATTTATGGGAGATTATCAGTCGCCATGGGTTATGAATGTGAAAGAACTTGTTTCGCAAGATTCTAAATATACCATGATTACCGCTCCTACAAACGACTATTCTGAAGTGTTAGGTTTTAAAGTTCTTTTAAATGAAGATTCTATCTTTCAAGGTGTTATTCAAAATGGGAAAGTATTGGAAGAACCGATAACAATACCAGAAAATGCAACGATAGAAGAATCTTCCGCTTTAATGCAAGGTCAAGATCAATCAAGATTCCCTGTACTTGATGAGAATGAAAAACTAGTAGGTATAGTTAGTTCTCAAGCGATTGTTCAATATCTGTATGAACAGGAAAAGAGTCGGGGAGGAATTCCATCATGAATGAATTTATTGAGGTATTTCAAAATCGACAAGAGATGTTTTACCATGCCGTTTGGCAACATCTACAAATATCCTTATTATCTTTAGCAATTGCAATTATAATTGCTGTTCCGATAGGGATTATATTGACCAGATATAAACGTTTAGCAGAACCAATCATTGGTGTATCTGCCGTTTTACAAACCATTCCAAGTCTTGCTGTTTTAGCGTTTTTAATTCCTTTTTACGGTATTGGTACTACCCCAGCAATTATAGCATTAGTACTTTACGGACTATTACCGATATTAAGAAATACGTACACAGGGATTGTTGAAGTGGCCCCTGCACTACGTGAGGCTGCCAGAGGCATGGGAATGAATACAGTAAAGCGCCTGCTTAAGGTGGAATTACCACTGGCAATGCCTGTAATAATGGCAGGAATACGTACGTCAATGGTATTAATTGTTGGTACAACGACAATAGCAGCATTAATTGGTGCTGGAGGACTTGGGGATATAATTTTACTAGGTCTTGATCGAGGTGGAGACATTCCTTTAGTATTACTAGGAGCAATTCCGGCAGCCTTATTAGCAATTATTTTAGATGTTATCTTACGATTGTTTGAAAAGCTATCAAAGAAATATGGAATACAGGCATTCTTGGTTATGCTTGCAGGAGTTATAATTATTTCAGTAGCCCCATTTATATTACAACAAGAAAGAGAACCAGATATAGTAATCGGCGGAAAGTTAGGTGCGGAGCCAGAAATTCTTATGAATATGTATAAGTTACTTATAGAAGAAGAAACAAATCTTCAAGTCGGGTTGGAACCGAACTTGGGAAAGACCCCAATGGTATTTAATGCATTACAACAAGGTAGTATTGACATATATCCTGAATTTACAGGAACAGTTATTGTTTCTCTATTAGATGAACAGGCAGAATCGAATGATTCTCGAGCAGTATATGAACAAGCAAGAGATAGTATAAAGGAAGAATTCAACTTAGAATTATTAGAACCAATGGAGTTTAATAATACGTATGCAGTTGCTGTTACACAGGAGTTAGCAGATCAGTATGATTTAGAAACGATTGGAGATTTAGAAACATACCAGGATAACTTGACAGCAGGTTTTACACTAGAGTTTAATGATCGATATGATGGATATGTAGGCATGCAAGAAGTATATGACATTAACTTCTCTGATGTTAAAACAATGGATCCAGGTTTAAGACAAGGTGCAATAGAAAGTGGAGAAGTGGATGTGATCGATGCTTATGCTACCGATAGTTATATGGTAGACTTAGAATTAATTACACTAGAAGACCCAGAGAATTTATTTCCACCTTATCAAGGTGCACCGCTCATGAGAGAAGATACGTTAGAACAATATCCAGAGTTAGAAGATATATTAAATCAATTAAGTGGAAAAATCACTGATCAAGAGATGCGAGAAATGAACTATTTAGTTGATTACGAAGATGCCTCAGCAAATGATGTAGCGAGAGATTATCTCCTGCAAGAAGGTCTATTGTCTGAATAAAAGAAGGAGGAGAAAACATGACTTGGCAAAATCCAACCAATGAAAAATTAAGCAGTATTTTACAAGCAGCTAAAACGATTGCAGTAGTAGGTTTGTCCAATAATCAAGATAAGACAGCGTATCAAATTTCACAGCGAATGCAACAATTAGGTTATAAAATTATCCCTATAAATCCTACTGTTGATGAAGTGTTAGGTGAAAAAGCTTATCCAACTTTAGCTGAAGTTCCAGAGAAGATAGATATTATTAATGTTTTTAGAAGGCCAGAACATTTACCTGACGTAGCGAAGGATGCCGCAAATACGGACTGTCGAATGTTTTGGGCACAACAAGGGATAGTAAACGAAGATGCTTATCATTTCCTGAAAGATCAAGGGTTCGAAGTGGTTATGGATCTTTGCATAAAGGTTGTTCATTCAGTTTTAGTGAAGTAAAATAAATCATTAAAAAACTGCTTTCCGTACTAGTATAAAAATCTAGTAACGGTAAGCAGTTTTCTATTCAAAGTTAATTTTATTTATTATTTTAAAATGTTATGTGATATGGTTATTCATGCATGAATTTGCCAATTATAGTATACTAAGTAGCATCGTTTACGGTAATATTAATGTAAAAGTGAAATTACATCGAGAGATATTTACAAAAAAGAACAGTTGTTCTAAGATGATTGTTAAGGTAAGTTGGGGAAGGAGAAGATGGCACGTGACTAGTGATTATCAATATTCAGACAGCTCCATACAAGTATTAGAGGGGTTAGATGCTGTTCGTAAAAGGCCAGGTATGTATATCGGGAGTACGGATATACGAGGTCTTCATCACTTAGTGTATGAGATAGTAGATAATGCAGTAGATGAAGCACTTGCTGGCTATGGTAATGAAATTCAAGTAACTTTACATAAAGATGAAAGTGTATCAGTAAAAGATAGTGGGCGAGGAATGCCTACTGGAATGCACCAAACCGGAAAGCCGACTACTGAAGTAATCTTCACTGTACTCCATGCAGGTGGAAAGTTTGGACAAGGAAGTTATAAAACAAGTGGAGGGCTTCATGGTGTTGGTGCTTCAGTAGTAAACGCCTTATCCGAATGGTTAGAAATTACGACGTTTCGTGATGGTTTCCAATATCAACAACGTTTTGAAAATGGTGGTAGACCGGTAACTACACTAGAAAAAAAAGGTTCTACTCGAAAAAAAGGGTCAATTATTCGCTTCAAGCCTGATCCAACTATTTTCTCAACAATTGTTTATAATTACGAAACAATATCCGAACGATTACGTGAGTCTGCCTTTTTATTAAAAGGTCTAAAAATAGAATTAATTGATGAACGAAATGAAAAACATGACGTATATGAATATCCAGAAGGGCTGAAGTCATTCGTAGAATATCTGAATGAAGAAAAGGATTCTTTACACCAAATTGTCTTTATCGAAGGTGAACAACAAGAAATTGAAGTAGAGTTTGCTTTTCAGTTTAATGATGGTTTTGCAGAAAACATGCTTTCATTTGTTAACCATGTGCGTACTCGAGATGGAGGAACACATGAATCGGGAGCTCGTTCGGCTATCACTCGTACGGTTAATGATTATGCGAGAAGGCAAGGCTTATTAAAAGAAAAAGATAAAAATCTGGAAGGTACAGATATACGTGAAGGATTGACAGGGGTTGTTTCTGTTCGTGTACCTGAAGATAAACTTCAATTTGAAGGGCAAACAAAAGGAAAGCTCGGTACAACAGAAGCGAGATCTGCTGTAGATTCTGTTATATCCGAACATCTAAATTACTTTTTAGAAGAAAATCCTGATATCTCTGGAATGCTAATTAAAAAGTCAATTAAAGCAAAAGAAGCACGAGAAGCAGCTCGAAAAGCACGAGAAGAAGCAAGATCAGGAAAAAAAAGGAAACGTAAAGATGCCCTGTTAAGTGGGAAGCTTACACCCGCACAGTCCAGAAACCCAGAAAAAAATGAATTATATCTAGTGGAGGGTGATTCAGCTGGTGGATCAGCAAAACAAGGAAGAGATCGAAAATTTCAAGCTGTTTTACCACTTAGAGGTAAGGTAATCAATACGGAAAAAGCCAAATTGCAAGATGTATTTAAGAATGAAGAAATTTCAACAATTATCCATACGATAGGCGCTGGTGTTGGTGGAGATTTTAATCTTGCTGATGTTCAATATGACAAAATAATCATCATGACTGATGCTGATACAGATGGAGCGCATATTCAAGTATTATTACTTACTTTCTTTTATCGATATATGCGTCCACTTGTTGAAGCAGGAAAAATCTTTATTGCATTACCTCCTTTATTTAAAGTATCCAAAGGAAAAGGGAAACAAGAAAAGATTCGTTATGCATGGGATGAACAAGAATTAAAAGTTGCCATTCAAGAATTAAAACAAGGATATACTATTCAACGCTATAAAGGTCTCGGTGAGATGAATGCTGACCAATTATGGGAAACTACGATGAATCCTAGTTCTAGAACGCTTATCCGAGTGTCTATCGATGATATTGCACGTGCAGAACGTAGGGTAACTACTTTAATGGGTGATAAAGTTGAGCCTCGTAGAAAATGGATAGAAGGACATGTTAAATTTGGACTTGAAGAAGATGCGACTATACTTGAGAACGAAAATATTCATACAGAAGAGTAATGTGCCTGACTTATAGATGAAGGTCCGTTTGAACACGCAATAATAGGGGGGATTCAATTTGTCTCAAACAGAAAAATATCTCGATCTACCTTTAGAAGAAGTAATCGGAGATCGATTCGGTAGATATAGTAAATACATTATTCAAGACCGTGCCCTTCCTGACGCGAGGGATGGGTTGAAACCTGTACAACGACGTATTTTATATGCTATGCATATGGAGAGAAATACACATGATAAACATTTTCGTAAATCAGCTAAGACTGTAGGTACCGTAATTGGTAATTATCATCCACATGGTGATTCTTCTGTTTACGATGCCATGGTTCGATTAAGCCAGGACTGGAAAGTAAGAAATGGATTAATCGAGATGCATGGAAATAATGGAAGTATTGACGGCGATCCACCTGCAGCAATGCGTTACACAGAAGCGCGTCTATCCAGTATTTCTGCAGAGCTATTACGGGATATTGATAAAGAAACAGTAGATTATATACCCAACTTTGATGAAACAACAGATGAACCGGTTGTATTACCATCAAAATTCCCCAATTTACTAGTGAATGGATCTACGGGTATTTCAGCAGGTTACGCTACGGACATACCACCTCATAATCTAGAGGAAGTCATGGATGCGGTAATTTTGAAAATTGATAAACCTGAAGCTTCTATAGATGATTTAATGAAGTTAATGAAAGGACCAGATTTTCCTACTGGTGGAATAATACAAGGGGTCGAAGGAATTCGAAAAGCGTATGAAACAGGACGAGGAAAAGTTATTGTCCGAGGAAAAGCTACTGTAGAAACTATGAAAGGCGGCAGAGAGCAAATTGTCGTCACCGAAATACCATATGAAGTAAATAAGGCTACAATGGTTAAGAAAATGGATGAATTACGTATTGACCGTAAAGTGGAAGGAATCGCTGAAGTTCGCGACGAGACAGACCGAACTGGGTTAAGGGTGGTAATTGAACTCAAAAAAGATGCCAATAGTGAAGGTGTTCTCAACTATTTATATAAAAATACGGATTTACAAATTACGTATCACTTTAATATGGTAGCGATTCAAGATAAAACACCAAAACTATTATCATTACCTTCTTTGCTCGATGCTTATATTGCTCATCAAAAAGAAGTTGTAACAAGACAAACCACCTTTGATCTAAACAAAGCAAATGCACGCGCGCATATCGTAGAAGGGTTAATTAAAGCCATCTCAATACTTGATGAATTGATTGCTACTATTCGTGCATCAAAAGATAAAGGTGACGCGAAAGCACAAATTAAAGCAAAATACGACTTTACAGAAGAACAAGCAGAAGCAATCGTCATGCTCCAATTATATCGTCTAACGAATACTGATATCGTTGAATTAGAAAAAGAAGCAGCTGAATTACAAGAAAAAATCAAAGAATATGAGTCGATCTTAGATAGTGAGAAAAAGCTTTTCCAAACTATCAAAAAAGAGTTACGACAAATTAAAAAGAAATTTGCTGATCCTCGTAGAACAGTTATCGAAGAGAAAATAGAGGAACTAAAAATTAATATTGAAGTAACTGTCGCTAGTGAGGATGTACTTGTTTCAGTGACGCGAGACGGTTATCTAAAAAGAACCAGTTTACGTTCCTATGCTGCTTCAAATGAAGAAGAGTTACCGGTAAAAGACGATGATTATCCTATATCTTTACTAGAAGTAAATACAACGGACAACTTGCTGTTATTTACAAATAAAGGTAAATACATTTTATGTCCTGTTCATGAATTACCAGATATTCGTTGGAAGGATATGGGTCAGCATATTTCTAATATCGTTCCGTTGGATAAAGAAGAATACCTGATTCGGTGCATGCCGGTCCGAGATTTTAAAACAGCTGATGGATATCTGATCTTCTTTACGAAAAACGGTATGGTTAAGCGAAGTGAGTTCCAGTTATATAATGCTCAGCGGAGGTCAAAAGCATTAATTGCTCTAAACCTTAAAGGGGACGATGAAGTTGTTCATGTTAGCCATACCAATGGAAATATGGATGTATTTATCGCTACGTATAAAGGGTATGGGTTATGGTACCATGAGTCAGAAATATCGATAGTCGGACAACGAGCAGCTGGAGTTAAATCAATTTCACTAAAAGACGATGATGAAGTTGTAAATGGACAAGTATTTGATGATTTATCAGAACCATCTTTAACATTAATTACACAACGAGGCTCTTGCAAACGAATGAAATTGAAAGACTTTGAAAAAACTACCCGTGCAAAACGGGGTGTAATGATGCTCCGTGAGCTGAAAAACAAAGCACATCGTGTAAAAGGCTTTTTCGCTTTACAAGATCATGAGGGACAACCGGTTTGTTTCCAGACAGCAAATGGAAGTATCCACGAAATTGTGCCACTAACATTAAAGGCCACAGATCGGTATAACAATGGGTCCTTTATTATTGATACGGATCATGAAGGAGAAGTCATTCATGTATGGAAACAAGCAAATTATGAAAAACCGTTCGATGAATAATTAAATAACTACAAATTTTAGGCAAATGTAGGAAATCTACATTTGCCTATTTCATTCCTTTTGATAAAATAGAATGTAGAATCGAATGTATGATAATTCTTAACCATTTGATTTTTATGACTGAGTAACAGCTTGTTGCTTGAAAAAAGGAGGATGTACATGAATTTTGAGCTTACGAAAGAGCAGATCATGATTCGAAAGATGGTTCGTGATTTTGCAGAAAGCGTTATCCAACCAAGGGCTATCGAAATTGATACGAAAGCTGAATTTCCAGAAGATATCTTTAAACAAATGGGAGAGTTAGGATTACTTGGAATCCCTTTTCCTGAAGAATATGGTGGTTCAGGTGGAAATACGATATCTTATGCACTTGCAGTGGAAGAGATTGGTCGTATTTGTGGAAGTACAGGACTCAGTTATGCTGCTGCAGTCTCCTTAGGTGCAAGTCCAATTTATTATTTCGGAACGGAGCAACAAAAGCTGGATTTTTTGAAACCGCTTGCATCAGGAGAGGGTCTTGGAGCGTTTGGATTAACTGAACCAAATGCTGGATCTGATTCTGGTGGTACAAAAACAACAGCTAAAGTTGATGGTGACGACTATATCATCAATGGGGAAAAATGTTTTATTACAAATGCAAGCTATGCTAAATTCATAACCGTTACTGCAGTAACCGAAATAAATGCTAATGGTCGAAATCGAATTTCAGCAATTTTGGTTCCAACAGATACACCCGGAGTAACTATTACAAGTAATTATGACAAAATGGGAGTTAGAGGATCCGATACAGCAGAAATCGTACTAAATGATGTTCGTGTACCACGTAGTAATTTATTAGGTACAGAGCATAAAGGACATCCTCAATTTCTTCAAACACTAGATGGGGGGAGAATTTCCATAGCAGCATTAGGGGTTGGTATTGCTCAAGCAGCGTTAGATAAGGCATTAGCATATGCAAAGGAACGTAAACAATTTGGAAAATCTATATCTAACTTTCAAGCGATTCAATTTAAGCTTGCAGATATGGCAATGGAAGTAGAACTGGCCCGAAATATGGTATTTAAGGCAGCTTGGCTGAAGGATGAAGGAAAGAACTTCTCTAAAGAAGCTGCGTATGCAAAACTTTTTGCTACAGAAACAGCTACACGTTCAGCTAATCAAGCAATCCAAATTCATGGTGGTTACGGATATATGCGTGAGTATGAAGTAGAAAGATACTTACGTGATGCAAAATTATTAGAGATTGGTGAAGGAACATCTGAGATTCAAAGACTAGTAATTGCTAGACAGTTAGGATGTTAATGTGAGGAGGATTCTATGATTAATAGATTGTTAATTGCCAATCGAGGTGAAATTGCTCGGAGAATCATTCGGACATGTAAACAATTAAATATTGAAACAATCGCTATTTACTCGGAAGCCGATAAAGATACTTTATTTGTTAAAGAAGCAGACGAATCTTATTTAGTTGGTGGAAATCGAGTACAGGAAAGTTACTTAAATGTAGATAAAATCTTTGAAATAGCCAAAGAAGCAAACGTTGATGCTATTCATCCTGGTTATGGCTTTCTTAGTGAGAATGCAAGTTTTGCTAATCGTTGTTTTAAGGAGAATATTACTTTTATAGGGCCATCTCCTGAAATCATTGATTTAATGGGGGATAAAATAGCAGCTAGAAAGACAATGAAACAGGCTGGTGTACCGATTGTTCCGGGTACAGAAGAGGCGATTTCCTCTGTTGAAGAGGCTGTAATGTATGCAACGGACATTGGTTATCCAATTATGCTTAAAGCAGCTGCTGGAGGCGGCGGAATTGGAATGCAAATTGTTCATAATAATGATGAATTAGTTAAAGCATTTGATAGCAATTCAAAAAGAGCTGCAAACTTTTTTGGTGACGGTTCCATGTTTTTAGAGAAAAAAATAGAAGAAACAAGACATATCGAATTTCAAGTTTTGGCTGACTACCATGGGAATGTTGTTCACTTATTCGAAAGAGAATGCTCCATTCAACGAAGAAACCAAAAAGTAATCGAGGAAGCCCCTTCTCCATTTGTAACCGATATATTACGTAAAGCAATGGGAGAAGCATCTGTTCGAGCAACAAAACAAATTAACTATACGAATGCTGGAACAATTGAATTTCTAGTTGATGGGGAAGGAAACTACTATTTCTTGGAAATGAATACTCGTGTACAAGTGGAACATCCAATTACAGAGGAGACAACGGGTATTGATATTGTTGAACAACAAATTAAAATAGCCCAAGGTGAACCGTTGCAATTTAAGCAAAATGACATACTGCAAACTGGCCATGCTATTGAAGCTAGAATTTATGCAGAAGACCCGATTACGTTTTTCCCTTCACCTGGTAATATTACTCACTTCTCTTTACCAAAAGGAGAGTGTATTCGAAACGAATGTGCAGTAAAGGAAGGGGATCAAGTAACGCCATTTTACGACCCGATGATATCAAAGCTCATTGTCATGGGTGATACAAGGACAGAAGCTATTGCAAACTTAAAAGGTGCTGTGAATCAATTTAAAGTAGAAGGAATTAAAACAAATATCCCGATGATAAAAGAAATAATTGATTATCCCGCTTATGTAGAGGGGAATACGACTACAACATTTATCCAAGATTACTATCAAAAATAAGGAGGAATTATCAATGGAAGTGAAAGCAAATATGGCAGGAAATGTATGGAAGATCACAGTAGAACAAGGAAGTAAAGTAGAATCTGGGCAAGATATTGTTATTTTAGAATCAATGAAAATGGAAATTCCAATTGTCGCTGAATCAGCTGGTACATTGAAGGAATGGAAAATAAATGAAGGTGATTTTGTAAACGAAGGTGATGTCCTAGCGATCGTCGAGTAACTGTTATTAGGAGGATTCGATGGAATATTTAAATTATGAAATAGTAGAGAAGTATACCGGAATTATAACTTTACAGCGGCCTTCGGCAGCAAATGCGTTGTCCCAAAATCTATTAAATGAATTTAATCAATTACTTGATGATATCGAGCAAAATAAAATGATTCGTTGTGTTATTGTAACAGGTGCAGGAACGAAAGCTTTTTGCGCTGGTGCAGACTTAAAAGAGCGAAAAGGTATGAGTGATGATCAAGTGATTCAAGCAGTCAAACGAATTGGGGAGACGATTAATCGAATAGAGAAATTACAAATACCAGTAATTGCTGCAATAAATGGTGTTGCTCTCGGTGGAGGATTAGAACTAGCTTTAGCATGTGACATTCGAATAGCCGCGGAAAATACGAAGCTAGGCTTAACAGAAACATCTTTAGCGATTATCCCTGGGGCCGGAGGGACACAACGATTACCAAGAACAATTGGTGTCGGTCATGCTAAAAGACTTATATACTCTGCTGTTCCAATAACTACAGAGGAAGCTTTACGTCTTCATTTGATTGAGCGGTCAGTCAACGAAGATAAATTAATAGATGAAGCTCTTCAATTAGCAAAAAGAATTTCATCTAATGGACCGCTTGCTGTGCAGCTAGCGAAGAATGCTATCAACAATGGTCTAGACACAACATTAGAAAAGGGACTAGAAATGGAACATCTATCTTATCAGAAAGTAATACCTACTCAAGATAGATTAGAAGGCCTTCAAGCATTTGCAGAAAAGAGAAAACCGGATTACCAAGGCAGATAAGTTAAGAAAGGAGAGGGTAAAATGGATTATATTCAGGAATTAAAACAACGAATAGAAAAAATAGAACAAGGTGGAAAGCAAAAGTATCACGACAGTAACGCTGATAAGGGCAAATTATTTGCTCGAAAACGGATTGAACTTTTATTCGATCAAGATGTTATTGTAGAAGATGCGTTATTTGCCAATCATTCAGCAGAAGATTTACCTGCTGATGGGGTTGTTACTGCAATCGGAAAGATTAACGGACAGACGGTATGTGTAATGGCGAATGATTCGACTGTAAAAGCGGGTTCTTGGGGGAAACGAACGGTAGAAAAAATACTGCGAATTCAGGAAACCGCCGAAAAAATGGAAGTGCCGATCCTCTATTTAGTAGATTCAGCTGGTGCAAGAATTACTGACCAAGTCGAAATGTTTCCAGGTCGCAGAGGAGCGGGGCGCATTTTTTATAATCAAATAAAACTTTCTGGTAAGGTACCACAAATTTGTTTATTGTTTGGTCCTTCTGCTGCAGGTGGAGCATATATTCCAGCCTTTTGTGATATTGTCGTAATGGTAGATGGCAATGCTTCTATGTATTTGGGGTCACCGCGAATGGCGGAAAAAGTAATTGGTGAAAGAGTTACACTGGAAGAAATGGGCGGAGCTAATATGCATTGTTCTGTTTCTGGGGTTGGAGATGTGCTAGTCGAATCTGAGGAAGAGGCTATCGCTTTCGCAAGAACTTATTTAGAGTATTTCCCTGCGAATTTCCGTCAAAAACCAGTGCCTAAAGAAGCGAAAGCGCCTAAGAAACTAGATAAAACTATTGATGAAATAATACCAACAAACCAGAATGCTGCATTTGATATGTATGAATTAATTAATCGAACGATTGATGAAAATAGCTTTTGTGAAATCAAGAAAAAGTTTGCACCAGAATTAATAACTGGTCTTGCTAGATTAAATGGAAAGAGTGTTGGTATTATTGCAAATCAGCCAAGGGTAAAAGGAGGAGTTCTTTTTACTGATTCAGCGGATAAAGCGGCGAAGTTCATTCAACTTTGTGATGCATTTGAAATACCACTGCTATTTTTAACAGATGTTCCAGGATTTATGATTGGAACAGGAGTAGAAAAGCAAGGGATTATTCGGCACGGTGCAAAAATGTTATTTGCGATGAGTGAAGTTACAGTTCCAAAAATATCGGTAATCGTGCGAAAAGCTTATGGAGCCGGACTTTATGCAATGTCGGGTCCAGCATTTGAACCCGATTGTTGCCTAGCTTTTCCTAACGCACAAATTGCGGTTATGGGGCCAGAAGCTGCAGTCAATGCTGTAGAAGCGAATAAAATTGCTAATTTACCTGAAGAAGAAAGAGCTGACTATATTAAACAGAAACAAGATGAATATAAGGAAAATATTGATGTATATCGACTTGCTTCTGAAATGGTAATTGACGATATTATCAATCCAAATGAACTGCGTAAGGAATTAATTCAACGCTTCAGTATTTATGAGAATAAAAGAATGACATTCACAGAAAGAAAACATGGTGTTTATCCTGTTTAATATTGTATATATTTATCCCGAATGAAGTAAATTACATTCGGGTATTTTTGTGTTTTTTATATGAATTTTAATTCCATAACAAGATATTTTTTATGAAATACGAATGTTCGCTGTTCTACAACTATTACTTGAATTAACTTTTAAGTTTACCATATTTTTATTATGTAAACTAATGTTATGCGATTTTTGGTGGCGAATGTTCTTATAATTACGTATAATAGGGGTAAAATGCGGGCAGGGAAAAGGAAGGGAAGACAGTCATGGTCGTTCAACATCAGAATACGATTAATCAAAATCAGATTATTGCATTATATGAAAGAATGCGTGAATATAGTGATTTTATTCATGCGGATCGAATGATTGATGTATTAGAAAAATATCAAAACCAAGAGCTGATTATCGCATTAGTGGGACATTTTTCAGCAGGGAAATCATCGATGATTAATCATTTAATGGGGTTAGAATTACTTGCGAATAGTCCAATACCAACAAGTGCAAATATCGTTAAAATTACTTCCGGCCAAGGGGTTGCCAACGTCTATTTCCATAATGGCGATAAAAAAGTGTATACAGAACCATACGATTTACAAGAAATTAAGCAATATTCCACAGACAAACGACAAATTAGTAGGATTGATATTAGTACGAGCACACCTATCTTACCAGAAGGAACAGCGATATTAGATACCCCAGGAATCGATGCTGCAGATGATTCAGATCGGATGCTTACAGAATCTGCATTACATTTAGCTGATTATATGCTTTATATAACAGATTATAATCATGTCCAATCAGAAGTTAATTTACAATTCTTACAAACAATGGAAGAGAAACAGCTTCCTTATGTTGTAATTGTTAATCAAATCGACAAGCATGACGATGAAGAATTAACGTTCGACGAATTCCAACAA
Source organism: Oceanobacillus sp. E9 (assembly GCF_001741975.1). NCBI lineage: Bacteria > Bacillati > Bacillota > Bacilli > Caryophanales > Bacillaceae > Oceanobacillus > Oceanobacillus sp. E9. The sequence continues at coordinate 620,244 of NZ_LSNA01000005.1, read as the reverse complement.
AAAATCAAACAAACATTTGATCAATGGAATTTACATCCTTCGAAGGTTTTCTACACATCTCTTAAAGACCCACAAGCAAACTATAATCAATGGGATGAGCTATATGCATTTGTTTACCAGATGCTTACCAATAAAAAAGACTATCTTAATACATTCACTAGCATGATGCATATTTTAGAAGATCATAAGTCTTATGTACATAGTGACACCGATAAGAAGTTAGAATTATTTGCAGCGGATACCGAAAATTGGTCAGAAAAAGAGGAGAAATGGAATGAATTGTCAGATCGCCTACAACAACTTACACAACAAGGTGAAGATTTAAAAGAGTCATTTACAAGAGAACTTCAGCAAACTTTAAAAAATGCTTATCTAATGCCTGCTGAACTTCGAGAGAAAGCAAAAACGTATTTAGAATCGCAACAAACTGGCTTTAAAGTGGGTGGTATTTTCAAATCACAGAAAAAGACGGAAGAGGCAAAACAAGAACGGGAGCAACAATTTTTAGATGGGCTGAACGAATCCATACAAACAGCTTTAAAATGGAAAATACGTGATAAATGGTATGAAGAGATAAATAAACAACAGTTACCTAGTAGTCTTCGCGAACAAATTCTTCCTTATATAGAATTACAATTAGATAAGCAGGATTTAGCTAAAGCTATCCGCAAAGGAGCAGAAGTAAACGGAGATTTTGTTTTGCTTTATACGAATGATTTGGCAGAGCAGATAAAAGGCAAATTCAGACGTCAAATGAGAGTGATGCTTAATGAAGTGTCAAAACAATTACAACAACATAATGCTCAAGAAATTTCTAACATAGAAAAGGAGCTAAACCATTTAAATCAGTTAAAAGAAACAGTTGAAAATAAAGAAGTAATTATTCAAGAGAAAAGAGAGTATCTTCATCTTTTAGAAGTGACGCTGGTTGATCCTAAGCCTTCTAAAGAAACGTTGGAAGAAATGCAGAATCAAATTCATGTGCGTAAACCCAATGGCACGTATAACGAAGAAGACACTACTGAGCAAATGGCTGATACGAAATCAGAAATACAAAAGATTGATAATTATGTGGAACAGAATAGTGCTCAGCTTTCCCAAGTTAGTATACGAACATTACAAAAGTCGATGATTGAAGCGAGTTCAATTTTGAATCTGTCAGGTTTTGAAAGTTATCAAAATAATCTAAATAAACGAGAGTATAGCTTAAAAAACCGTTCTTATACGATTGCATTATTTGGTGCTTTTAGCGCCGGAAAATCATCATTTGCGAATGCGTTGATTGGTGAAGAAGTTTTACCTGTGTCGCCTAATCCAACTACGGCAGCTGTAAATCGAATTCGTCCAGTACAAGAGCCTTATGAGCATGGTCAAGTAGTTGTATCAGTAAAAAGTGAGGCTGCGATGATTCAAGACATACAGCGGATAACAAAAGCCTATCGTCCCCCAGAAGGTACACTAGAGGAACTTATTGAATGGGTAGACAAAAAAACAATTACAAAAGATGAAAATCTTCAGCGCATGTATCGTTCTTATTTAGCAGCGATCGAAAGTGGTTATCAGCAAATGAAAGATTATCTGGGTAGTGAGATGATTATAACTTTACAGGAGTTTTCTTTTTTTGTAACAGAAGAATCAAAAGCATGCTTTATAAAAGAAATGGACCTGTACTATGATTGTGGTATTACGCAACAAGGAATAACTTTAGTGGATACTCCTGGAGCCGATTCCATAAATGCTCGCCATACAAATGTATCATTTGAATACATTAAGCACGCAGATGTAATCCTTTATGTAACGTATTATAATCATGCCTTATCGCGAGCAGACAAAGATTTTCTAATGCAATTAGGAAGAGTGAAGGATGTCTTTGAATTAGATAAGATGTTTTTCATTGTGAATGCTAGTGATTTAGCTGTAGATCAAACAGAACTTGCGATAGTGAATAACTATGTAGAAGAACAATTAATCCAATTAGGAATTCGCCATCCACGATTATATCCTGTTTCGAGCAAACGGTCATTACAAGAAAAAAGAGCGAAAGAACCGTTAAATGATGAAATGATGAAGTTGGAGGAGTCGTTTTATAGTTTTATTCATAATGATCTTACTTCTTTAACAAAACAGGCTGCTGTGAGAGATCTAGAAAGAGCGCACCATGCTTTAATAGAATACATTCGATCATTACAAATGGATGAATCTGGAAAAGAGCAACGCAAAAAAGAAATAAATGATGCTAGAAATGAAATAATTCAATATGTTTCAACATTTAATGATGATTCGTATATTACTCGATTGAAGCAGAAATTAGAAAAACAAACATTTTATGTTGCCCAACGTTTCGGTATTCGTTTTCATGATTTATTTAAAGAAATTTACAACCCGACAACTATTACGGAATCTGGTTCAGCAGGCAGAGATCAACTTTATCGTCAATTTGATGAGTTAGCCGTCTACATTAATCAAGAATTAAAACAAGAATTGCAAGCAATCTCCCTACGCATGGAGCATCTAATCCATGAATGTATGAAAGAGATTCATGAAGAAATTACTTCTTTTGCTTTCCATAGTGATAGTATTTTTGAATTATCCAGCGTAGAGTTACTGGAAATGAGTACACCCGAAAAATATCCATCGATTTTATTAGAAAAGAATGCAAGTTTGAAAAAAGTATTTTCTAACTATAAAGATACGAGAAGTTTTTTTGTTAAAAATCAAAAAGAGACGATAAAAGATCAATTGTATGCTATAATTGAACCTTATGTAAAAGCATATGTCGATGAAGGAAATACGATGTTATATAAAGACTACAAAGAGCAATGGACGTCAAAGCTTAGCCAATTGAAAAGTCAGTGGCAAGTTGAATTAGAGGAAATTGCAGATCAATATATTAATCGGTTGTTTGTTTCAGTTGATATTGAGATGATCGTAGAACGTTCTAAGCAGCTGGAAAAGCTATTGCTCGAAATAAGAGGAAAGGATTGATCTTACATGGCTACAAATAAAGTATTACTTGTAGATGGTATGGCATTATTGTTTAGAGGTTTTTTTGCAACGTCATTCCGTGGTAATTTTATGTATACATCGAAAGGAGTTCCTACTAATGGCGTGTACCAGTTTTTACGCTATCTAATGGATTCCGTTCAGAAATTTGAACCTACGCATGTTATTTGTTGTTGGGATATGGGAAGCAAAACTTTCCGAACAGAGTTATATGCTGGTTATAAAGCAAATCGTGATGAACCACCAAAAGAGTTGATTCCGCAATTTGATTTAGTGAAAGAGGTAGTAGAAGCTTTCAATATGCCGAATGTAGGATTAGAAAATTTTGAAGCAGATGATTGTATTGGTACTTTAGCACATGCGTATAGTATGGAAAATGAAGTTACCGTACTAACTGGTGATCAAGATCTTTTGCAGTTAGTCAAAGAAAATATTCGAGTTGCTATTATGCGTAAGGGTCAAGGGAATTACGAGGTGTTCGACCAAGGTAATTTTTATGAGAAAAAAGGATTATCGCCAAAGCAAATTATTGATTTAAAGGGATTAATGGGAGATTCATCGGACAATTATCCAGGAGTGAAAGGAATAGGCGAAAAAACTGCAATTAAACTACTACAAGAATATGAAACCGTTGATGACTTGTTAAACAATATCGAAAACTTACCAAAAGGTGTACAAACTAAAATAAATGCCAATCTAGAAATGCTTCATCTTTCCCGGTCATTGGCAGAGATTAAATGCGATGTTCCTATAAGTTGTTCGTTAGATACATCTAAATGGAATGTAGACCATGTGACTGCGACAAATAAATTGAATGAGCTAGAATTTAAAAATATAGATCGCTGGTTTATTACTTCTTAAAAGAATAAAGATAGAAATACTTAAAAAGACTGTGCTGTTCTCATAGCGCAGTCTTTTTTGTGATAGTCATAAGGGGGTATCTTATATACGGTACAGGGGTATGCAGGATACCCTCTTTAACTTATGATCTCCTTGTGAAATATTGTAAAGAAACTGTACAATTGATGTTCTTAATGACGATGGTTGATTTATGAGTTACAACACAATGAAAGTTTTGCTAAAAATAACAATACATGTCTATAATAAACTTATTGGATACAAGGAAAGAGGAGGAGCTACATTGTACTTTCGTTCAAAAAAAGACAAATGGTTAACGATTATATTGTGGGTTATCGTATTACTAGGGGTTATTGCTCCTCTGTTAAACCGTCAATGGTTTGCTTCTGGATTAATGATTATAATTGGACTTTTTTTACTGTGGTTTTGGTTTCGTACAGGCTATCGAATTGACAATGATAAAATACTTATTTATTATGGTCCCGTTAAGCAAACTGTAAAAATCAAAGATATAGAAATTATTTTTAAGACAAAATTTCCGTTGACTTCTCCAGCACTTTCATTTGATCGAATGCAAATTAAGAGTGGAAAGTATGATATCGTTACAATCTCACCTGAAGAGAAAGAATCATTTTTACAGCAATTAATGGATATTAATCCTGACATATCTATTGATAAACGCTTATTAGAAAGTACTGATAGAAAGTAGGGATGTCTCATGCGTGTAGTCAATGATGTAACTGAATTAATTGGTCAAACACCAATAGTAAAATTGGGTCGTCTTCAGCCAGAAAATGCAGCTGATATATATGTAAAGCTAGAAATGTTTAATCCGAGTGGTAGCGTAAAAGACCGAGCCGCATCCCATATGATACATGTAGCAGAACAAGAAGGGTTAATAAAGCAAGGTGCAACCATTATAGAACCTACAAGTGGAAATACAGGGATCGGGTTAGCGATGGCTGCATCTGCTAAAGGATATAAAGCGATTATGATTATGCCGGATAATAGTACGATGGAACGTCGTAATATATTAAAGGCTTATGGAGCAGAAGTCGTACTTACACCAAGCGAAGAAAAAATGCCAGGATCGATCCGTAAAGCTCTAGAACTTCAGGAATCCATTCCAAACAGTTTTATTCCACAACAATTTGAGAATATAGCTAACCCGGATGTTCATCGTATTAGTACAGCTTTAGAAATCTTAGAACAGATGGATAACCAATTAGATGCATTTGTATGTACTGTTGGAACTGGTGGTACAGTAACAGGCACAGGAGAAACACTAAAGGAAAAGTTACCTCATCTACATGTTGCGGTAGTGGAGCCAGAAGGATCGCCGGTTTTATCGGGGGGGAAGCCAGGACCGCATAAACTCGTTGGAACAAGTCCAGGATTTGTACCCGACATTTTAAATACGGATGTATATGATGAAATAATTCAAATTAAAGATGAACAAGCTGTTACTTTATTAAAAGACCTTGCTCATAAAGAAGGAATCTTTCTAGGCCCATCTGGAGCAGCTGCTGTATATGCGGCAATGGAAGTAGCAAAGAAAATTGGCCCAAATAAAAAACTTGTTTGTATTGCACCGGATACAGGGGAACGTTATCTATCAATGGATATATTCGATGAAGAATAATACCTTTTAATTAATAGTGGAAAAGTTCATCAGTGAATGATGAACTTTTCCACTATTTTTTTTTAGAGTTATAGTAACAGAGAATGAAGATCTGTGTTATCAGATTATTATTCCTCTGTCATAAAGCCCAAAAACAGCTTCTAAATTCAATTGGAATGTACAATAGACGTGCTAAAATCCAAAACAGCATTGAAAATTTACGAAGGTCTATAAAAGAAAGGCTAAAGGGTTAATCAAAATTACTTATTAGGCTAAGTTACTAGTGTTAGAATTGACTATTCCGGGTAAGAACTATATGAAACACACCAGTGTTAAAAACAAAATAGAGGAGAAAAAGATATGTTTGTAAAATTATTACCACCTTCAATCCGTAAGTATTTGCAAATGTCTAAACCGGAAAGGCAATATGAACTTCGTTTAACATTATGGCGGACACCATTACTTTATATACTTGCAACATTCTTATTTGTAGCAATTACCTTGTATCTTGATGTTGGGATAGGGTTAGCAATACGTGCCTGTTTTTTTTAAGGCGGAATTTGAAACCACTCGTTTACTTATTAGTTCGCTAATTGGCGGAATTTTAACATTAAGTGCTTTTACATTGAACTCTTTACTTGTTGTTCTTACTACATTTAGTGGACAGTTCTCACCAAGATTATTACAAAATTTTGTGAAAGACAAGCATACGCAACATATCCTTGGAGTGTTTAACGGTAGTTTTGTCTATGTTTTAATTATGTTTTTATTTATTAGCAGCAAACCGGTAGATTATTTTACTGCCGTACCTTTCGTGACAGTTTTGATTGCTTTCTTCACAGCCATAGTCTTTATATATTTCATCAATCATGCAACAACGTGGATGCAGGTCCATAATATCACCGATATGATGAAAGACTGTTTCTAAAGGAATAATAGACGGTGCCTTTTCACAAGAATTAGAGGAATTACGAAGAGATCAACCGGGAGACTTATTAGATAAAGATTATCCCAAAAGTAAAACGGTAAAGTCATCAAACTCTGGTTATATTCAATTAATTCTTTTTAAGGATCTGATTAAAGAGGCAGAAAAAGATAATATTGTAATTAAAATGGAAGTACGTGTAGGCAGTTTTATTTTAAATGGAAATCAACTATTTACGTATTGGGGACCAGGTGCTAATAACGTCGATGAATCGAAATATGTTCAATTAATCCGAATTGGTCGTAAGGAAACAGAGATTCAGGATTTGAAATTCGGTTTAAATAAACTAGGAGAAATCGCAATTAAAGCTATGGGTAATGATGACCCTAAAACTGCGTCAAATACCATTTTCCAAGTGACAGATTTATTATTGACTTTAGAAGAAAAAATGACGTTTTCGCCATATTTAGTTGATGAGAATAACCAAGTTCGTTTGATTTTAGAGGTAGATAATTTTGAATATCATTTATATCAAGGCTTAGGTGTTATTAGGCATTATGCTCAGAAGAATTATCCAATTATCACTGATATAATTGCTGCGCTTACAAGGTTGGCAGGGGCCATTGATAAAAAACACCATAATGTCATTTGGGGATTTGCTAGTAATACGATTGATCATATTTATACCGAGTTTATTTTTGAAATTGATCGCCAATTATTATTAAGAAACTTATACAAGCTAGCTAAAATAACAGGCAACATCGAAAACTATCACTATATTGAACAGCATTTTAAAGTACATGCACAATAAAGACTATGTGTTTAAGATTTTATGATAAAGGAATATTAATTATATATACGAGGTTGCAAAGGAGATATGATAATGAGTCAAGAAAATTTAAAACTACAAATCAAGCAAATATTAGATAGTAGTTCTGTAGGAACGATGGCAACGGTAAAGAAGCAAATGCCTCATTCAAGGTATATGACTTTTTCGCATGAAAATTTAACGCTTTATACCCCAACAAATAAGGAGACCGATAAAGCAGAAGACATTGAAATCAATCCATATACCCATATTATTTTGGGTTATGAGGGCGAAGGGGTTGGTGACAAATATGTAGAATATGAAGGAAAGGTTTCGTTTAATGAGTCGCAAGAATTAAAAAATCAACTTTGGAATGATCGAATGAAGATTTATTTTGACGGTCCAAATGACCCAAATCTTACTATTTTAGAAATAAAACCATTGCATATTGGCTTAATGAATAAAAAGGGAGAAAGTCCACAAGAGTTGAATTTTAATTAACCAAAAGAGGATGAGACAAAAGTATTTAATCAATAGAGAAATTCGAATGAATGGGTATTGAAAATACGCTTCAGAAATATACTGCGCTTATTTTAGCTATCATTCGTCTTTTGACCAAATATTTTCGTTATGTCTCATCCTCTTTTGGTGTGTCAATATAGTCAGATTAAGTCATTTTATTTCATAATTTTTACTACTTAAATAGTAGTTAGTAATAATTATACGTAATCTTCGTTCGCTTATCTCTTCCATCCATGCCGTTTACATGGAGCAGTAGTAAGACTAACATTGCTACAAGAAAAGTAAAGCAAGCTACTGATAAGAATAATCCAGTTCTAGACCAATCCATTAACCAGCCAAATAATAAAGGTCCAAGAGCAACACCGATATATCTTACTGAGCCATATAGTGAAGTAATAAAACCTCTTTTTTCTTTTCCAACAGCACCGGCAATCATTGTATTTACACAAGGTAAAACTAAACCCGCTCCGATACTGCTAAAACATAATGCGAATATAAACCATATTAATGGTTCGATCCAAACTAAAGACAAATAGGATGCTGTCATTAATATAAACCCAACTACAGCTAAGCGCTTCATTTTTACAAAATTCTTTCCAATTATACTCCCTGTACGATAGGAAGTGGTAACCAAGACGAGTAGTGGAATAGCAAGAATAAGTCCCTTCCATACTCCAGTAATATGATCCTCTGTTTCTAGTTTATCGGATAAGTAAAAAAGAATACCGAAGATAGTAAGTAAACACGTTCCGCCCGCAAGATATACAGTAAATAACCATCGTCCTTCCTGTTTAAATACCAAAAACAGACCTTTAACGTATTGATTAAAAGGAGGTGGAGTTTGTCTATTTCTTCTTTCCTTAATTAAAAAGAAAACCAGTATCGCACAGAGAAAACTAATCACAGGAAATGTAAAAAATACAAAATACCATGTAATAAGCGCAAAAGCAGCACCAATAATAGGAGATAGTACCTTTCCAAGTTCATTAGATGCTTCATAAATCCCTAACATTTTGCTTTGCTCACTACCTTTAAAAAGATCTCCGATTAATGCCATGGCAATCGGAAACGTCCCTGCAGCTCCAATACCTTGAATAATTCTACCGATTAATAACCATATAAAAGCATTTGAAAAAAACGCAGCACCTATTCCGGCTAACAATCCACCAGCACCAAAAATAACTAAGGAAGGTACGATAATCGCCTTTCTAGAAAAGCGATCTGATAGGTAGCCTGCTGCAGGAATACAAATAGCCGCTGCTATAGAAAAAAGAGTGATGGTTAAGCTAACTTGAATATTGTTTAAGTTTAAGGCTTCTTTCATTTCAGGTAGTATTGGAATTAATGTTGAATTACCGAGAGTGGTAATAAAAGGTATAGAACCCAGTGATAGGATCGCAGCACCTGTATGATTCTTTCCCATGCTATTTGTTCCCCTTTATTTTATATTAATTGGTGGTATAACCAGCCATCCTTTTTGTTTCATTACATGGAGTATTTTTTGTTCATATTCCATACGTTGATTAATACATTCTGTAAATAAATCACGTATATCTTCTCTAAGAGCAACAGAGATAACTGTATTCGCAAGTATTCTTCCTGCCATCAATTCATTTTGTACAAGGATAGCCAGTTCATTATCATTAAATTTTGCTCCGGCTGGGATATCATGTTGATCTACATTTGGTCGATCGGGAGGTGAAGGAGGTAATCGAATACCAGCTTCTTTCAAAATGCCTTCGATTTGTTCGCTTTCTTGGGTAAAACAACTTTCTAATAAATCTTCAACTAATACTCGAAAGTCATGATCGACACTATGATTTATAAAAATTTGCAGTGATACTAAGGATGTTTTGACTTGATATAAATAACTCCATAAATGATATACTTCACCTGAGTGGAATGGCTCATCTTTTTCTTTAAAACGATGCATAACCATACTAATTCTCCTTTACGACATATTACGATATAGGTTTTCCTGTTTATGCAAAGTTATGCTTGAATAAATGAAAGGATTTCGCACGACTAATAAATCTACGCATAAGTTATACTAAAAAGTAAATCAATCTGTATTTTTTATAAAGTGTTTTTTTTCGATATTTATAACAGTAACTAGTAAAGTTACGTATCTGTGCGATTATCTCCATATATAATTAGAAATAGTTGTTCGATGAGATTGTATATTGTGAAAAAATGTTTGTCTTTCGTGATGGTTCCTGCTATAATACACGTACCAAGTGAATCATAATTCATAGGTTTTGGATAGAGGTGCGGAAACCATCAGTATATACGTGGAAGGGAATGAGCCCTGGTGAAGCGTATAGAAAGGGGAATCTGCCGAAGCGAGTGAAATACTCATTCATTAACTCGTTGGTGCTGCTATTGAACAAATACAGTGCTGTCATATAGGAGACTATATGGAGGGCTATCGAGCTGGGAACTAATTTGTTCAGCAGCAACGGGCTTCCGTTGGTGCTTTTTAATTTGGCCCAACCCTCTTAAGCAAGTTTGTTCAAATTATAAAAAGGGTGTGTTTACATGAATTTTGGAAAAGTATTAACAGCGATGGTGACGCCTTTCGATAAACATGAAGAAATCGATTTTCAAGCATTGGACTATTTAATTGACCATCTAATTAATAATGGTTCAGATGGTTTAGTAGTAGCTGGAACCACAGGAGAATCTCCAACGTTAACACATGGAGAGAGAATGAAATTATTCGAATATGTCGTAAAAAAAGTAAATGGAGCGGTACCAGTAATTGCAGGAACGGGCTCTAATTATACGAAAGCATCCATTGAACTGACAAAGGAAGTATCAAAAACTGGGGTAGATGGAGTAATGCTGGTTGCACCATACTATAATAAGCCTTCACAAGACAGTATGTACGAACACTTCAAAGTGATTGCTGAAAGCACCGAGTTACCAGTTATGTTGTATAACGTGCCAGGGCGAACGGGTGTGGACATGGATGTTTCCACTGTTGTACGTTTATCCCAAATCGATAATATTGTATCTATTAAAGATGCAAGCGGGAATTTAGAAAAAATGACAAATATTATTCGCCTTACTGACGAAAATTTCTCTGTATATAGTGGGGAAGACAGTCTAACTTTACCAGCTTTAGCTATTGGTGCTGCTGGAATTGTATCTGTATCATCTCATATTATAGGAAATGATATGCAAGAAATGATTCATCGTTTTGAACAAGGGCAAGTTGCAGAAGCAGCGAATATTCATCAACGTGTATTACCAGTCATGCAGGAAATGTTTGCAAATCCAAGTCCTGTTCCAGTTAAAACAGCATTAAATATACAATCTGTTCCTGTTGGAAAAGTTCGTTTGCCATTAATAGAGTTAAACGATGAACAGTTACAAAATTTACAGTCCGTATTATCGGATTTCGAACATTCTAAAATGATATAAGGTAAATGCTGAAAAGCTCATAAACATTTTATTTCGTGTTTGTGGGCTTTTTTACATTGGTTGATGATTAAACCTTTAAATAGGTAATCTATATCTAAACGAAAATTTACTTTCGTGATATTATAAATAAATATTATTCATATTAGGGGGGTTCACCTTGGAAAATACATTAATTCAAGCAGATGATACGATAACACTTTGGGGAATTATCATTGTCTTAGCCTCATTAAGTATTTTTTTAGAACAGCGTTTTAATTGGGCTTCTAAAGTTACTGGAGCAATTATTGCTCTTGTGAGTGCACTAATTCTATCTAATTTGGGAATTATCCCAACAGCCTCAAGCGTGTATGATGCTGTATGGAGTGTAATTGTGCCACTAGCAATCCCTTTGCTTTTATTTCATGTGAATTTCAAGAAAATTTGGAAGGAAAGCGGAAGGTTATTAACCATATTTTTACTTAGTTCGATCGGTACAGTTACAGGGGCAATAACTGCTTTCTTTATTTTTAAAGATCACATTCCAATGCTTGATAAATTAGGAGCGATGTTTAGTGGTTCTTACATAGGTGGAGGAGTTAACTTTGCAGCAATGGCAGCTAAATTTGAAACTCCGGGTGAATTGGTATCAGCTGCAGTAGTGGCGGATAATCTAATGATGGCGATATTGTTCTTACTATTAATGATGATACCGGCGATGAATTTCTTTCGAAAGAGATTCTCTACACCGCATGTATTAGAAGTAGAGAAGCAAAGTTCAGAAAATAAAGGAAAAACACAAGCAGAGAGTTTTTGGGAAAGAAAAGAAATCTCGCTAAAAGATATTGCAATGTCTGTTGGAACAGCATTTTTATTAGTTATTGTTTCTTTAAAAGTAGCTGAATTTTTTGCAGGAATTATTCCAAGTGGCGAACAAGCATCATTTTTCTTTCAATTATTACATGGTCTATTCGGAGATCACTATCTCGTGTTGACGACACTAACATTTATCGTTTTAGCGTTGTTCCCGAGTTATTTTGAAAAGCTAAATGGCAGTCAAGAAATCGGAACCTTTTTAATTCATATTTTCTTTGTAGTAATTGGTATTCCTGCATCTATTTCTCTAATCTTTGAAACGGCACCTTTATTATTAGTTTTTGCATTTATTATTGTTATTATCAATTTGATTATTTCTTTATTATTCGGGAAATTATTCAAGTTTGATTTAGAAGAGATTCTACTTGCTAGTAACGCAAATATTGGAGGACCAACAACCGCTGCGGCATTTGCAATTGCAAAAGGCTGGAGACAACTTATTGGCCCTATATTAATCGTCGGAACTTTGGGTTATATCATCGGTAACTATTTAGGCACTTTTTTAGGAACATGGTTTGGAACTATCATGTAAATTGAGAAGTTAAGAATTATTCATAAGAAAAAACGAATGGATTAGTATGCACACCTCGCTACAGAGAAATATACTCCGTTTATCTAGCGGCGGCTGGTGAGTCTCCGGAAGCTTATGTAACGGAAGGCTCACCCATTCTTTTCTTCCACTCTTCCACTTTCATCCATGTATCGCATCAGCTAGATATACCACAGAGAATGAAAATGTGAAAACGCATAGAAACTAGTTAATTAGTCTTTTTTCTTGGATAATAAGATATACTAATTCTATAAATGATTGCTAGGGGGAGTGTAATGAAAGCGGACGTAATTGTTATTGGAGCGGGGATTGCAGGTCTAGTTGCAACAGTAGAAATAGCACAATCTGGAAAGAACGTGATTCTGATTGATCAGGAACCTGAATCATCACTTGGAGGACAAGCTTGGTGGTCATTTGGTGGCTTATTTTTAGTAGATTCCAAAGAACAACGAAGATTAGGAATAAAAGATTCCTATGAACTCGCTTGGAATGATTGGAAATCTACCTCAAGCTTTGATCGTAAAGAGGATAAGTGGGGGAGAAAATGGGCAGAAGCGTATGTCCAATTTGCCGCTTCGGAAAAAAGAGAGTGGTTACGTAGTTATGGAATACGTTTCTTTCCTGTTGTTGGTTGGGCAGAAAGAGGTGGTAGTCTAGCTTCTGGACATGGAAATTCAGTACCTAGATTTCATATTGTATGGGGAACAGGCCCAGGTATTGTAACTCCATTTGTAGAGCGCATGCAATCCTATGTAAAACAAGGATTAGTCACTTATTTACCACGTTATCGCGCGGAACATCTATTGGTTAAAAATGAAACCGTTTACGGTGTGGAGGGGTCCATATTGAAGGCCTCGTCAGCACAACGAGGAGAGGCAAGTAACAGAATTATAGTAGATAGCTTTTCATTGAAGGCAGAATATGTAGTGATTACATCTGGAGGAATTGGAGCAAACCACGAATTAATACGAAAAAATTGGCCGGAGCGGCTTGGAAAACCACCAAAAAATATGTTGAGCGGTGTTCCTGAGCATGTAGATGGAAAAATGTTAGAAATAGCTGAACATGCGGGAGCACGAATTGTTCACCGTGATCGTATGTGGCATTATACAGAAGGAATTAAAAATTGGAATTCGGTCTGGAAAAATCATGGGATTCGTATTTTACCAGGGCCATCGTCGATTTGGTTAGATGCAGAAGGAAATCGATTTAATGCACCAAACTATCCAGGGTTTGATACATTAAGCACATTAGAAGCGATACAAAAGACAGGGTATGATTATTCATGGTTTATATTAACGCAAAAGATTATTGAGAAAGAATTTGCCTTGTCTGGTTCAGAGCAAAATCCAGACTTAACCAATAAGCGAATAAGTGAAGTTTTAAAAAGAGCGCAATCTGGTGCTCCGGGACCAGTTCAAAAATTTCTGGATCATGGTGAAGATTTTGTAACAGCGTTAAATTTAGAAGACCTCGTTCAAAAAATGAATCAATTGACGGAAACGCCGTTATTAAAAGTAGAACATGTAATATCTCAAATCGAAGCAAGAGACCTTCAATTAGCAAATAAATTCACCAAAGATTTACAGTTAGCTGCCATGTATAATTCTCGTAAGTTTCTTGGAGATAAATTAATTCGTACTGCAAAACCGCATCCGATATTAAAAGCTGAAAATGGTCCATTAATCGGTGTAAAACTGCATATACTTAGTCGGAAAACCCTTGGAGGATTACAGACGGATTTATCGGGAAGAGTATTTAATCAGCAAAACAATTTCATCAAAGGGTTATATGCTGCAGGTGAAGTTGCAGGTTTCGGTGGTGGAGGAATGCATGGTTATAGAGCATTAGAAGGAACGTTTGTCGGCGGCTGTTTATTTAGCGGTCGAACCGTAGGAAGGTCAATTGCAAGAGGTGAATGAAGAAAGGCCATTTACTTCTATTTAAATAATGTGTAATATCAGAATATATCGTCTTTATTGTATTAAGTTATCGATCGTAAAAACGCTTAACTTTCGAATGGAGAAACGGATGCTAATAATCTGATTAGAAATGCTAGCCATCAGTAGAGTATATTGATAGAAGCTTTTTTAAAAGTGGAAGGTGAAAAGATGGATTGGAAAGCAATCATAAAAAATGTACCATTAGATGCTAAGCCTCAACTATTGTTAGATCAAAATGCACTAGAATCAAATATAGTTAACATCGAAAAACAAGCGAACGGTAAAAATATTCGTTTAGCTACCAAGTCAATTCGTTCGATCCCTGTTTTACACAAAATTTTATCATCAAGTTCAACATTTAAAGGGTTAATGTGCTTTACCGCTTCAGAAGCTTTGTTTTTAGTTAAACACGGATTTGATGATGTTTTAATTGGATATCCAACATTCGACAAGAAATCTCTCCAAGAAATCGCAACGCTTAATCTTCAAGGAAATACAATCACATGTATGGTAGATAGTAAAGAGCATATTGAATTATTAACAAAAGTTCAAAAAGAAAATGGCGGACAATTTTACACGTGCATTGAAATGGATATGAGTAATAATTGGGCAGGATTCCATTTTGGCGTACGTCGATCTCCATTAAAGTCACCAAAAGAAGTAGTCCAACTGGCAAAATTTATTGATTCTCAAGAAGGTGTATTTCTTAAAGGGTTAATGGGGTATGAGGCACAAATTGCTGGTGTTACAGATAGTAATTCAGAAGAAAAGATGAGGAGTAATATTATTAAGCGGTTAAAGAAAAAATCAATTCCTACTATTGCTAAACGTAGAGAACAAGTGCATCAATTATTTCAAAAAAATAATATGCAAATTGAATTTTTTAATGGAGGTGGAACAGGAAGCTTACAAACAACTTCACAGGAAAAAGCTGTCACCGAAGTAACAGTAGGTTCAGGTTTTTTTGCACCATTATTATTCGATCAATATCGAGATTTCCAATATGAACCTGCTTTATTCTTCTCGCTTCCGATTGTTAGGCAACCGAAGAAGCACATTTATACATGTTTAGGTGGTGGCTATATAGGATCTGGTAGCATTGGAGAAGAGAAACAACCGCAACCAGTGTATCCATCTGATTCTACATTGATTTCTTTGGAAGGAGTAGGAGAAGTACAAACACCTATTCAAACAAAAGTTAACTTATCAATAGGAGATTCAGTTATTTTTCGGGCTGCAAAAGCAGGAGAAATTTGTGAACGATTCTCTGAAATATTAGTAATTGATAATGGCAAGTGGAGGCAGACATACCCAACTTATCGTGGGGAAGGGGAATGCTTTCTATGAAACAATTACAAAATTACAAGTGGCGTAATTGGTCTTCTACCTCCAACTGTTCACCAGAACGGATGTATTATCCTAGCTCCATTCATGATGTAGTTGCAATTGTAGAAGCGGCAACAAAAAATCATAAGAAAATACGAGTAGTTGGTGCAGGTCATTCTTTTACAAACTTAGTAATGACTGAAGAGTGGCTTGTATCTCTAGACAATTTAACAGGTGTTAAGGAAGTCGATGATAATAATCATACAGTCACAGTCTATGGAGGTACTCGGCTTTATGATTTAAGTAAAGCTTTGGAAAAACTGGGTTACGCACAGGAGAATTTAGGAGATATTAATCTACAAAGTATCGCAGGAGCAATTTCAACTGGAACCCATGGTACTGGGATTCAGTTCGGTAGCATCCCTACACAGGTGAAGGAATTAACCTTTGTTACGGCTGGTGGTAATCTTCTAACACTTAATGAGGAGAATAACGTAGAACTCTTCAAAGCTAGTCTAGTTTCATTAGGGATGTTTGGAATAATTATTGAAGTTAAACTCCAGGTGGTTCCTAGTCCTGTATATCGGTATATCAGTGATCATGTTTATTATCCGAACCTTTTAAATAACTTAGATAAGTATATACTAGATAATCAACATTTTGAATTTTTTATGTTTCCTTATGCCGAACAAGTTCAAACGAAAACAATGAATCCTACAAACACATCTCCGAAGAGCATAAAACTACATCAGTGGAATAACCTCATCTTGGAAAATTATATGTTTCAAGCAGTATCCCATCTTTGTTTATTAACCCCCCAGCTTAAGTAGGTCGATAAGTCGTTTATCTGCAAAACTTGTTAATAAAGCTACTATCAATGCGAAGAGTTATCAATTATTTGCAACTCCTCGTAAAGTTCGGTTTATTGAAATGGAATATGGAATACCGTTAGAGCACTTTAAAGAAGCTATTCAAGAAATACGAGAGACGATCGTGAAAAATCAGTATACGGTTCATTTTCCAATTGAATGTCGTACGGTAAAGCATGATGATATATGGCTAAGTCCGTCGTACAAGAGAGACTCTGCCTATATTGCATTCCATGTCTATAAAGGGATGGAATACCGTACGTACTTTCGTGACATGGAAACAATTATGAAAAAATATAACGGCCGACCACATTGGGGTAAAATACACCAACAAAAAACGAAAGACTTTCGTAAAATGTATCCAAAATGGGATAGATTTATCCAATTAAGAGAACTAGTTGATCCGGAGAAGATTTTCATCAATCGTTACTTAGATGAACTTTTTTATAACGATGAACGAGTAAAAGTATAAGTAAGGAGATGAACAATGGCAAAAGTGATAGGATTTGAGATTAGTAGTCAAGATCCAAAAAAAGCAATTGAGTTTTATAAGATGGTCTTTGGTTGGGAGGTAGAAGATTCTAATTGGAATTATTGGTCAATTATTCCTGATACTATTGGTGAAACGGGTGCATTTGTAGGTGGAATCAGTAAAGGGCCAGGTGATTTTCCACATGGAACCCGTATACAAATAGAGGTAGATTCTATAGATGAAACGTTAAGTCTAGCTTTACAACATCAAGCTCTAATTGTGCGAGAAAAAATGGAGTTTGAAAACTATTATTTAGCATATATTGTAGACCCGACTGGAATTGGAATCGGTCTAATTGAATTTAAACAATAATGGATTGTCTATGAGTTTTAAGTAGTTGAATATTTTAATGATAATCATTTGAATTAAAGGAGGAAATTTCATGAGTTTATTTAAAGAAATTGGTGATGTGTTTTTACACGTAAATGATTTAAAGCAATCCGCAGAATGGTATGCGAAAATTTTAGGGAAGCCCAATCCAGAAGTAAATACTTCTCACCCCGTACATTGGTTTGGACTTGGAAACAGAGGGGTGTTATTAGATGATAACCGAAATAATTCGGATTATATAAGACCCTCTTTTATGTTATTGACTGAAGATATCGACAGCGCTTATGATTGGATTAAAGAAAATGATGGTATAATCGAAAAAGAGATTTCTAGAGATGATATGGTTTCGTTTTTTGTCTTCTCTGATATGGATAAAAATATGATTATGGTCTGCGAACAACATCAATAATAAACGAAAGCAAAGGTGAGTTATAGCTATGGTGAAAACTATTCTGTTTGATTTTGATGGAACAATTGCAAATACTCTCCCATTGTGTTTTGAGGTATTTAGAACAGTATTTAAAGAGTTCGACCATATTTCTTTGACTAATGATGAGATAAAAGAGATGTTTGGTCCATCTGAAACAGAAATAATTCAACTAAATGTTAAGCATCCAGATAAATTACAAGCGATTGAACGATTTTATGAAGTATATGAAGTATTACATCAATCATATGTTAATCCGATGGAAGATCTTCACAATCTATTGGATGAATTAGATACGAATGGTATGAATCTTGGAATTGTTACGGGTAAAGCCAAAAGAAGTTTAGATGTCTCCTTAAAACAATTAAAAATACAATCAAATTTTGATGTAGTCATAACAGGAGATGATGTAATTAATCCGAAACCCAATGGAGAAGGTGTAATCCGGGCAATGGAAGAATTAAATGTTACACCGGAAGAAGTAGTGTTCGTTGGAGATAGTGAAGCAGATATTTTAGCTGGAAAAGAAGCCAATGTAACTACAGTTGGAGTTCATTGGAGTGCAGAAGTTCAATCTGCTAATTTCACTACGAAACCAGATTATTATTTTACTAGAATAGATCAGTTTAAAGTTGAATTATTTAAATAAAAGGAGACATCAATGAGTTATAAATGGTTACAGTGGGCAAAAAGGATACAAGCTATATCACAATCTGGTGTTAGTTTTACACAAGATAAATTTGATCAAGAACGTTATCAGGAACTTATAAAACTAAGTGCAGAAATAATCGCTGATTATAGTGATTATAATATGGAAGCGGTTGAACAGTTATTTCTATTAGAACAAGGTTATCAGACACCTAAAGTAGATGTTAGAGGGGTGGTTTTTAATAAAGATAAAATACTCCTAGTAAAAGAGGAGATTGATAATAAATGGTCTTTACCTGGTGGCTTTTGTGATGTTGGATTATCCCCAAGTGAAAATGTTATAAAAGAAATTCAGGAAGAAGCTGGACTAGAAGTTCAAAAAAAGAAATTGATGGCTGTATATGATATGGAAAAACATCAACACTCACCCCAACCATATCATTATTATAAATTTTTTATACATTGTGAAGTTTTAGGTGGAGCTTTAGCAGAAGGAATAGAAACGATAGATGTGGATTTTTTTGATGAAAATAGTCTGCCATGTTTATCTGAGGGAAGAAATACTCTATCACAATTGAAACAAATGTTTCATTATTATCGTAATCCAGAAGAACCTACCTATTTTGATTAAGATGTAAAATAACCTCTATTACTTTTTAAGATAGAGGTTTTATTGATTTTTGAAACTTTTATTAATCGTCTTTCGTATGAAAAGTTGTAGAAAAATGTTAGGGGGTATCATGTTGTCAAAAGCAGCAATGGAACTAAAAAATGTTTCGAAACAAATTAAGAAAAAAGAAATCATCAAAGGGTTGAATTTTTCCATTGAAAGAGGAGAAGTATTTGGATTTGTAGGTCCGAACGGAGCGGGTAAAACGACGACAATTCGTATGATGGTTGGCTTGATGAGTATTTCTGAAGGAGAAGTATTGATTCAAGGGAAATCAATTCAATCGGAGTATAAGGACGCTATAAAAGAAGTTGGCGCAATTGTAGAAAATCCGGAGATGTATCCGTTTCTATCTGGATGGAAGAATTTAAAACAATTTGCCCGAATGATGCCAGATGTAACTGATGAACGAATAAAAGAAGTGATTCGATTAGTAGGTTTAGAAAAAGCGATTCACGAGAAAGCAGGACGTTATTCTTTAGGTATGCGTCAACGCTTAGGAATCGCACAAGCTTTGTTGCATCGTCCATCCATTTTAATTTTAGATGAACCTACCAATGGATTAGATCCGGCAGGTATTAGAGAAATAAGACAATACATACGTGCACTTGCGGAAAAAGAAAATGTAGCAGTCATTGTATCTAGTCATCTATTAACAGAAATAGAATTAATGTGTGATCGAATTGGTATTATTAAAAATGGAGAATTAATTGCAGTTGAATCTGTACGAAATGAGTCTAATGAAGAAAATATAAAACAAGTGATGCAAATCACTACGGATAACCCTGATAAAGCGCAAGAAATTCTTTCCGGTAAAGAATCATTATCCATTCATAAAGAAATCGACTCTATTACAGTGAATTGTGAACGAGATGAAATCCCATCTATTTTAAAAGAACTACTTAATCAAGGAGTACTTGTCTATGAAGTACAACAAGTAAAAGGGTCTCTAGAGGATAAATTCTTTGAACTGATTGGAGAGAATGTAATTGAGTAATTTTATTAATTTAGTCAAAAATGAACAAATCAAAATCTATCATTTAAAATCTACCTGGGCAATGTATATTCTTCTTGCTGTATTTGTTATTGGAGGAGCACTGATTAGTAAATTTTTTGGGCAAGAAGGTGTGGTTAGCTCTGACTTTCAACCCAATTTACATGATTATTACATGAATACACTTGGTGAAGTACCAGCTTATGATGCTTGGGCCTTTCTATATGAAAATATGTTTCTTATTTCAGTTATAAGTCTATTTACAATTATTATTGCATCCAGTATCATTTCCAACGAGTTTAAATGGGGAACGATTAAGTTATTATTAATACGCCCTAGTACACGCGCGAAAATACTATTATCTAAGTATGTTTCCGTGTTCTTATTTGCCATTACGATTATGATATTTATGATGATTTCCTCATTTCTAATCGGGTTAATTATGTTTGGTATAAATGGGGCCAATCCTACTTTAGTAGTCGAATCCGGAATGAGTTTCACAGAAACTACCTATTTAGCCCAAATACAAAAAGATATGGTGATAGGTAGTGCTTCGTTTATTCTCATAACTACATTGGCATTTACGATATCTACTTTATTCCGAAGTAGTGCAATGGCAATCGGAATCTCGATCTTTTTACTTCTATCAAATCAAATGATTGCGTTCTTTTTAAGCCAATATGATTGGGCGAAATACATTCTATTCTTAAATATGGATTTAAATCAGTATACCGCAAATGGTACTCCATATATTGAAGGAATGACGTTAGGCTTTTCGATAACGATGTTAATTATTTACTATATTATTTTTATAGCTATTTCGTGGTTTTCATTTACGAAAAGAGATGTTGCAGGTAATTAAACTTCTCTAGCTAGTTTGATAGTACAATTTCATATCTATAGCAACAACAGAGTAATAGTTCAACATTCAAACTTCTATATGTTGGACTATTATTTTTACAACAAATAAGGAGTGTGGGGATGGGACGTACATTTAAGATTTTTAGTTTATTACTGTTGCTTTGGTTAATCGGTTGTTCAAAAGAAAGTACGCAACAGTCTAAAGAAGAGGATAAGAAAGATAATGGTGGGGAAAATGATCCGATTATCAAGTTCATTCAAGATAATAAGAAAAGTGAGAATGTAGCTTTTTCAATGCACTGGAATGACCAGAATGTAGTAGATATTAATTCAAATAAAGCTTTGCCTCTAGCAAGTACTGCAAAAATTATCGTTGCGATAGAATATGCCAATCAAGCAGTGGAATCTATAATTGATCCGAGAGAAGAAATTGCTTTAGAAGAATTGAATAAATATTATCTTCCATATACCGATGGTGGTGCTCATGAAGCTTGGTTGGATCAATTTGAAAATAGCACGCAATCTGTTTCATTAGAAGAAATTGCTAAAGGAATGATTGGATATAGTTCGAATGCAAATACAGACTATCTTATTGAAAAATTAGGTCTAGATGCCATTAATAATCGAGTTAATGAATTGAATTTAACCCACCACGAACCACTGTATCCATTTACGAGTACATTGTGGATTGGACACCATTTATTAAATGAAGGTGTCGAAGAAGAGGATTTAGTTGAATCATTACGAAATATGAGTGATGAAGCATACCGAAATACATCGAGAAGGATATTTGATGAGTGGCAAAAGACTCCTCTTACTGATCAAGAAAAAATGGACGGTTTAGAAGTTTTAACCATGGATATTCAACGAGTTTGGTCAGATAGATTACCAAAAGCATCTACGAACGACTATACTCAGATTATGAAAAAACTAAATGGTAAAGATTATTATTCAGAACAAGTTCACTCCTATTTAGATCCCGTAATGGAACAAATGATGAATAATCCTGTATATCAAACTGTCGCAGAACATGTTGGTTTTAAAGGTGGTTCAACAGCATTTGTCTTGACAATGTCTATGTATGCTACAGATAACAAAGGAAATCAAATGGAGATGGCCTTCTTTTCGAATGATTTAAATTCAGAAGAATTTGAGCTATTAAGTGAGCAGATAAGTAACTTTCAAGTGAAATTACTTACAGAAGAAACATTCCGTGATGAGGTTCAGGAACAATTAAATAAGTAATGTATATAAAAATCTTTTCCTCTAAATATAAACGGAGGAAGAGATTTTTTGTTTTGTTTATCAAATACCCTTACAGGGTATATTATGAAGTGAGGAGGGATAAATATGAATCATGAACATAACCATCAACACAGTACAAATGAATATAATAATCATAGCTCCCATAGTCATGATAGTCACCATGAACATATGATTGCAGATTTTAAGAGACGATTTTTTATTTCTTTAATTTTAGCCATTCCAGTCATCATTTTATCTGATATGATTCAAATATTTTTTGGATATACATTATCGTTTAATGGAGATCATTGGGTCGAATTTATTCTTGCAACGGTTATCTTTTTCTACGGTGGATGGCCATTTTTAATTGGACTATTCAATGAGTTAAAACAAAAATCACCTGGTATGATGACATTAATTGGCTTTGCTATTTCAGTTGCGTATATTTATAGTGTAGCCACTGTATTTGGTGTCGAGGGTAATGACTTATTCTGGGAGCTTGCAACATTAATTGTGATTATGCTTCTTGGACACTGGATTGAAATGAAATCCATTAATAAAGCATCCGAGTCATTAGAGGCGCTTGCAGACTTAATGCCACAGGAAGCAAACAAAATTGATGCAGAAGGTAATACAAAAGTTATTTCTGTTTCTCAATTACAAACTGGAGACCACCTTTTAATTAAACCAGGAGAGAAAGTTCCAGCAGATGCTGTGATTATTAAAGGAAAGTCTTCCATAGATGAGTCAATGTTAACTGGGGAATCTATACCAGTAGAGAAATCTGTCAAAGATGAAGTAATTGGAGGATCCATTAATACATCAGGTTCGCTAACTGTGGAAGTTTCCAAAACAAATGAAGAAGGTTATCTGTCTCAAGTTATTCAATTAGTAAAAGAAGCGCAAGAAAGCAAATCGAAAACGCAAATGTTATCCGATAGAGCAGCAAAATTGCTATTTTATGTCGCTGTTATTGCCGGTATACTTACATTTATCATTTGGCTTGCGTTAGGATATGGACTTGCAGAAGCAACTACGAGAATGGTTACGGTATTAGTCATTTCATGTCCACACGCACTAGGGTTAGCAATTCCATTAGTCGTAGCTCGATCAACTGTGTTATCTGCTAACAAAGGTTTGTTTATCCGAAATAGAATTGGATTTGAAGATGCTAGAAATATTGATACAGTTGTTTTTGATAAAACAGGAACATTAACTAAAGGGGAGTTTGGTGTAACGGATATCATTACGGAAGGCAAACAATCTGAAGAAGATTTGTTGCGAATAGCAGCTTCGGTAGAATCGCAGTCTGAACATCCTATTGCAACAGGGATTTTGAATGAAGCGAAAAATAGGAATATCGATTTTCAATCTCCTGATGAATTTGATTCTATTACAGGTACGGGAATAAAAGCGGTATTAAACAATGAATCGATTCTGGCAGTTAGCCCTGGTTATATGGAGAAGGAAAACATACCTTTTGATAATCAAAAGTTTCAAGAGTTATCAGAAGCGGGAAAAACAGTCATTTTTATAGTGGAAAATGATTCGTTAATCGGTATGCTTGCGTTGGCGGATCAGGTAAAAGACTCTTCCAAAGAAGCGGTAGCTCGTTTACATGAACTTGGTATCCATGTACAAATGCTTACAGGGGATAACCAAAAAGTGGCTCATAGTGTAGCAGAAGAAATTGGTATAGACGAAGTTATAGCACAAGTATTGCCAGATGAAAAGGCAGATAAAATAAAACAATTAAAAAATGAAAATAAACGAATTGCAATGACTGGTGATGGGATCAACGATGCTCCTGCATTAGCAAATGCAGATTTAGGTGTAGCAGTTGGGGCAGGAACAGATGTAGCTATGGAAAGTGCGGATGTCGTATTGGTCAATAGTCATCCCGATGATGTTGTTTCAATCATCGAGTTGTCTCGGTTAACTTACCGTAAAATGATACAAAATCTTTGGTGGGCAGCAGGATACAATATTATTGCAATTCCATTAGCTGCTGGTATATTAGCCCCGTGGGGTGTTGTATTAGATCCTGCTATTGGGGCGGTACTCATGTCGTTAAGTACGATTATTGTAGCGATTAACGCGAGAACGTTAAATATGAAATAATCAAAATAGAGCTATCTCACTTTGAGATAGCTCTATTTTGATTATGGACTAACTTCTTCTATAGCTTTCTAATTCAGTCCGAGCTCTTTTATGCTCCAATTCCATAATTTTTTAGCTTCATTTTCATTCACTTTTTTATATTTTGTAGGCTGTAATTTCTTTTTGTAAAAGTATCTGCCAGAAAGGTGATCAATTTTAGACTCGGTTGTTAAATAAATAGCGGTTTCTGCACCTTCTTCTGATGTAAGAAAGAAGGGACGGAGTAGGCTGTGTACTTTTTCACCAAACCCAGTTCGTCTGTCTACACCAAGGCTTGTTGAAACCGCACCTGGATGTAGGGCAAACGTAGATACGTTCGTACCTTCTAAGTGTTTATTTAACTCAAGTGTGAAGAGTATATTACATAATTTAGACTGTCCATAACCTTTAATTACGTTAAATGAACGATTTTTAAAATGCATATCATTATAATCTAGGGTTCCCGCTTTATAGGCTCCGGAAGCAACATTAATAATTCGAGCTTGATCCGATTTTTTTAACACATCTAAGAGAAGGTAGGTAAGCAAGAAATGACCGAGATGATTAACACCAATCATTGATTCAAAACCATCTTCTGTTCTGGTATGTTTAAGCGAAACAACACCTGCATTATTGATTAGCCCATCAATCTTATAAAAGTTTTCTTTTATTTGATCTGCAAAATTATAAATACTTTCCATAGAACCTAAATCACATTGATATAATGAGATATTCGTTGAGTTGCTTTCCGCCATTGCTCTTTCTTTTGCTTCGTTACCACGCTTGGTATCTCTACATGCCATAATTACATGAATACCTTCTTTTGCAAGTTCTATCGTCGTTGCTAATCCCATCCCAGCGTTTGCGCCGGTTACAATTATCGTTTTATTTTGCATGCAATTCTCCTATTGTTTAGTATAAAAGTCTATACCCGTATTAATAAACTTTAAAAAATATTGGTGAACCATGATATTATTATTATAATGGATATATTGAAAAAATTAAAAAATTAAGGAAGTTATTTTACGATGAATGTACATATTGAAGAGGTAACAAAAGAAAACTGGCGAGAGATTGCGACGTTATCAGTTGGATCTCATCAACAACATTTAGTGGAGAGTGTACTATTGTATAGCAGAAAGCTTTATCGAACAATATACGATTTCTCTGGGATTGTATGATGATGATACACCTATAGGGTATGCAATGGTAGGATTTCACTCCGAGGAAAAGCAAAGCGCATGGTTTGATCGATTTATGATTGCTGCAGCACATCAAG
The DNA here is from genome assembly GCF_001741975.1 of Oceanobacillus sp. E9. Classification (NCBI taxonomy): domain Bacteria; kingdom Bacillati; phylum Bacillota; class Bacilli; order Caryophanales; family Bacillaceae; genus Oceanobacillus; species Oceanobacillus sp. E9. The sequence goes on along the minus strand of NZ_LSNA01000005.1, from coordinate 594,416 downwards.
GAAAAGGATATGCACATCTATATATACCGTTAATCTTGGATTATATAAAAACTACCTATCAAGTAAGAACGATAAAGTTAAGTATCATATCTACAAATTATGTTGCAAAACAATTGTACGAGAAGTATGGGTTTGTGCTTACAGGGGAGACAGATCCGGAGGGAGAACTAATTATGGAACTATCCGTTTAAGATAGCGCTTTCTAAGGCAAGTATGTTATTTGGTTGTACAAGTAAAATATGAGGAGTATCCAACTATTGAAAAAGAAGATATTTATCACTTTACTTATTGTTAGTGTTTGTATAAACATTTATTTTTTAGGAAAATGGTTGTTAATAGATCAATGGTATGTAGCAAATGAAGAAGATGAAACAATACTTGGAGAAATGGTAGTAAAAGCAATAAATTCGAACGATTATAGAGATGTCAGTGAAAGTGAACAAATTATTAGTATTAAAACTTCAGTAGACCGTAATAAGGGAGGAGTATTTCCTTATCATTATGATATATCTGTGTTAATGGATAAACAGACTCATATATTTAGTTGTGAAGATGATCGTTGTACCAAAGTAGAAAAATATGGTGAAATGTATTCAAATTATCGGGATGAAAGGTCGATATTACCATTAGGCAAATAATTTACCGTAACTATATTATGTCAACTAAAAAAGGTGAGCGATTAAAGAATTAGAATATGGTATGAAAAGGACAAATGATATGCCATCGATTGATTAATTTTTTAACATTATATATAAGTTATGTAGATACTGATAGGGGGCTACTTATAATGTTATTTTACGGGAAAAGAATTCGATTAAGAAAATTGTCCAATGAAGATGTCTCTATCTATCATAAGTGGAGAAATGATATAGAGGTCATGCAGTTTACCAATCCATCTTTAGATGTTTTCAGTTATGATGATACTGAAAAATTCGTCAATAGCATAACTGAATCTCATAATTCTAAAGGATACATGATTGAAGAAGTTAAAACTGGTAAAACAATTGGTGTCACATCGCTGATTAACATAGATTATGGAAACCGTAACGCAGAATGTATCATTGATATAGGAGATAAAGATTACTGGGGAGATGGATTTGGTCGTGAATCTTTCAAGCTTTTATTGGATTTTGCTTTTAATGAATTAAATTTGCATAAAGTATATCTTCGAGTTTTTTCTTTCAATGATCGAGCAATAAAATTATATAAAAATTTAGGATTTGCGGAAGAAGGAAAATTGAAGGAGCAGCTTTATCGAGATGGGGCCTGGCATGATATCAATTTCATGGGGCTTTTAAAAAGAAATTATAAGGAATAACACAATAGTATTTATGGTCCGTATGTAAATAAACTTGAAGTATCACTAAGGAATTACCACTTAGCTGGACACAAGATTGGTATGTATATGAGGTGAGTTAATCAAATGTTAGAGAAAATAGTGTTAAGGGATGAGAAAGTATTGCATTTTCCAAGAGGATGTAATAATGCACCACGAAAAGAATCACTCGTTCAATTTTATGCCAACATATTAGAAAGTCGTTCTAGTAATCTTAATCAATTCGTATCTCCTTCAATTACATGGAAAGAAATTCACAATACTTTCATAGAAGGAGCGGAGATCATAAATGTTTGGCTGATTGAGCGACATAAAGATATAGAAGAAATGTACATAGAATCCGTCATTACACATGGAAAAGAAGCAGCGGTTAAAGGAACGTATACATCAAACAATGAGCTAACCTATTTTTGTGATATATTCGAATTTAAAAGCGCAGGAAGACAAGCGCCAATTATAGAAGTGACTTCATTTAGAATGAATGAGTAAAATATAAGTTAGGGGATCGGGATATAGAAGTAATGACAAAACAACGTATAATAGATATTACTGTATTTATCATTGTTTTAGCGGTTCTTTGGTACATTATGGGTAGAGCTTTTCTGTATTTTACTTTAAGTACACTTACTATTTTTTCTTCTATATTTTTATTTTTAATACTGCCAATTATTATTACCATACTAATTTTAATTGTATCAAAACTGTTAGATTAGATGGAAAATTGCGACAAAGTGCCATTTTTCAGGGTGGTGAACGTTTGTTCTGTTTTTTTATGATATAGGGAGGAAAAGAGTGCTATGACAAGGAAAATCAGTTTTTTAACCGTATTTTTCTGCATAATATTATTAATCGGATGCTCTAGTAATCTAACGGGTTATATTGTTGGGATAGAAGACAATGATATTTATTTTTTGGACGGTATCACGCAGGAAGAATATAAAGAATATCAAGATAAATCAATCCAACAGTTATTAGATGATAATAACTCTTTAATTGTTCTAAATTATGATGGTAACGAAGAACTCGAACTTGGTGATTATGTAAAAGTAAAATTAGACGGAAATATTATGACATCTTACCCAGAACAAGCAAATGCAAAGGATATAACTATAGTTCAAGAATAATATAGGAAGGGATATTATTTATGTCTGCAAATAGCCAAAAAGAAGCTCTGTTAAAAGATAGCGAGGAAAATTTTAAGAAGTTATTTGACATAATTGAGTCAGTACCTTACAGAAAAAGAAAAATCTCTATTGAAACGGAAGAAAGAGATAAGAATTTCCGCGACGTCTTAATACATTTATACGAATGGCATGCGATGCTTGAGCGGTGGTATAGAGAAGGAATGCATAGTGATGTGCCTTCAATTCCTGCTCCTGGATATAAATGGAGAGATATTAGCCAATTAAATATACGAATTCGAGATAGCTATCAGGATGTAACAATAAATCATGCGATAAAAAAGTTAAAACTAAGTCATGACAGAGTGATGAAATTAATTGAGTCGCATTCGGACGAAGAAATAATGACAAAGAAATATTATAAGTGGACGAAAACAGGGAATCTCTATGCTTATTTTGCAGCAAATACTTCCCAGCATTACAAATGGGCAATAAAAAAATGTGAAGTGATTGCCAAAGAGATTATGAAAAAAGAAAATTAATAGATTAACGTGGTAGTGATATTTACTGTGGGAACACAACTGTAGTTAAAAAGGGGAGCAAATAATTAATGATTACAGAATTAAATAGTTCAGAATTTTATAGATGTAAAGCGCTTTTAAATGATCACGGACAAATAGAAGCAAAAGCAGTTGTTGAAAAAGTCAATCCTGGTCGCATTTTCGTAGATCATATTCATTCTCCCACTTCAGGAATTATTTGGTTAGGTAATAATGATGGTTTTATCTTTATAGGGAATGAGAGCAACAAAGAATTTAATTCCAACTTAAACCAATTCATTGATACAGTAATTATGCGAGAAGCACTAAAGGTAGGCTTAAATTGGTTTGAAGCTATTGGAAATCATAATAAATGGGATGAAACGATTAAAAGAGTCTTTGAAAATCGTAATATTGGAAGCTGGAATCAGAGAGTTTATTCATTGCAAAAAAAAGATTACAAGGACAACTATATACAACCTATTGCACAAGGATATAGCATTGTAAAGATTAGTGAAAAGCTCTATAACAATAGTCCTCGTTCAATAGAAAACATGGATTTTTTTCTTTCGAAAATACTAGAATTTTGGTCTTCTCCTGAGAAGTTTTTACGTAACGGTATTGGTTATTGTATTATTTATAAAAATGAAATTGTAAGTGTCTGCTTCTCTGGTTTTGTAGCTAATAAGATTCATTGTATGGATATTGAAACGCTCGAAGAACATCGAGGTAATAAGCTAGCTCAAAGGGTAGCATTAACTTTTGTAGAAGAATGTATGGATAAACATCTGATTCCGTATTGGGATTGTATGGAATCTAACAAGCCTTCGATTGCAGTTGCTGAAAGTATTGGACTTAAGAATGTATTTAATTATAAGGGGTATGAATTTAAGTTAGAATAATTTTTTCAAAAGAATTAAAATACATAAGATTGCTATTAAAGAGTGAAGAAGAAAACTGATTCACCAAAAATACTATATATTATCTTTTAGATAATCAAGGTTTATTTATCTATCAGTGTACATGAATATAGGTAAGTGAATTGTACAAGGAATGGTTCGCATATATTAAATAACCGCTTTATTTAAAGGAGGTTAATTATGCCTGAAAGTAATCCCGAAAAAAATATAGTCGACTTACAACAAGAATTTTTGGATCATCTTCGCAATGTACCTTATCCGCAATATCCACATTATGGAAAAATTACTCAATTTGAAGAAGTACCATTATCTAATCCTGAACAAAGACAATTACGACAGCCTGGAGTAGAGGAATTAATGGTTCCTTTACCAATAATAGAAAATCCAAATTATAAAGGTAGTGAAAAGCTTAAAGGAAAAGTAGCGCTCATAACAGGAGGTGATAGCGGAATTGGGGCTGCTATTGCCATTGCTTTTGCTAAAGAAGGTGCAGATATAGCAATATCCTATTTAGATGAACATAATGATGCAGAAAGAACAAAAAAACGAATTGAGCAGTTGGGGCAAGCATGTTTATTGTTGCCAGGAGATTTGGAAGACAAACAGCATGCAAAAGGAATTGTTGAACAAACAGTGGAACGATTTCGTGGGATTGATATAGTCGTTAACAATGCGGGTATCCAGTTTCAACAAAATGAATTAGAAGATATATCTGATGAACAATTTGAACGCACATTCCATGTGAATTTCTTTTCGCACTTTTACACAACAAAGGCGGCGATACCTTATTTAGAACCAGGGAGCTCAATTATTGGTACAGCATCCGTTGTAACATACTCTGGTCAGACAGATCTTATTGATTACACTGCAACCAAAGGGGCGATTGTTGGTTGGACCAGATCATTGGCATTAAATGTTGTAAAAAAAGGAATAAGAGTGAATGCAGTTGCCCCTGGACCAGTCTGGACTCCGTTAATTCCATCTAGTTTTTCTACTGATAATGTAGCTATATTTGGTTCAAATAATCCCATGCAGCGTGCCGCACAACCATTTGAATTGGCTCCTACTTTTGTTTATCTCGCTTCTAATGATTCCAGTTATGTAACTGGCCAGGTTCTTCATGTGGACGGGGGGCAGTCTACAAATTCTTAAAAGGGGTTTTTTTATGAAATATACATTTTCAAAAGAAGTTTATTGGCTTCTGGAACCTTATTCAGAAGAAACAGTATCTGTAAAATATCTTGATACTTCATTTTATTTACCTGTAATTGGAATGCGTCCACCGTTTTATTGCTATCCAGAATATGCGTTTAATTATCCTGTAGTGTAAATAAAAATAAGAGGAGGATGGGCATATTAAAATAGTGTGCTACTTGCCAATTGGTGAGTAGCACTTTTATAATTTTGCTACACAATAAGAAATGAGCAATGTCACAATAATACTAACAATATTGTTCAATATAGTATAATAAACTAAAGTAATAGTATTTTTCTCGAAAGCAGGTATAAGCTTATGGTGAAGATTATGGTTGTAGGTGCTTCTGGCTCGTTAGGTCAACTAATTTGTAAAGAAATTATAAGGATATTTGATAAACCATTTGAACTAATCGTTACAGACTATAAAGAAACCCGAGGTGAGTTATTTGCTTCTTCTTTGAAGCACAAATACACTTTTTTTAAGAAACTAGATATTAATAATGAAGAAGAAATACATAAAACGATAGTAAATTTAGATTTAGTTATTGTAGCCATTGAACAAAAACACCCAATGGTACAAGAAAAGTGCATAGAAAAACAAATTATGTGTATCGATGTAACTCCATATCAACCGTTCGTTGATATGGTTCTAATGTTAAATAGTAAGTGTGAAAATAATCAAGTTGCATCAATAGTAATGTCAGGTTTTTTGCCGGGGTTATCAGGATTAATGATAAAAGAGGGGATAAGAGGTTTTCAAGAAGTGGAAGAAGTAAATTTAGGATTTTTGCAGAGCACAAATGCAAAGGTAGGTGTTACGGGCATCGTTGATATGTTGTCTATCGTATCCGGCCCTGTAGATTTGAACAATCAAATAATTAAAGGTTTTTCTTTTAAAAAACGTATGCAGTTTTATAAAAAAGACAAGCAAAGTAATGTGAGGTTAATTCATCATGCTGAACAGAAGCACTTGAAAGAAAATCTAAAAATAAATAATTTGAGATATTGGACAGCATGGGATCAGCCGATATTTAATAAAGCCATATCACTTTTCAATAAAACTGGCTTCATAAATTTTATTACTCAAGCTCAATACAAACATACCTTGAGTAAGTTCGTTAAACATAACCCTCGAAAAAGCGAAAATGCCTATTTAACTGTCGAAATTAAAGGGAAAAGTAATAACGTTAAACATTCAAAACTTTTGCAGTTAGTTACACCTTCAGACTACTATACTACGGCTATGATAACAGCTGCGCTTAGCAATATTTTACTCAAGCATAATTTATCGGGTGCACGCTTTCCATTTCAGATAACAAACCTCGATAACATATTAAGAACAATTAAATCAGATAAAATACAGTTAAATATTAGGGATATATAGAGATTTTAAGGTGGTATCTAACAATACCAGCTAGTAGCCCTTAGGGTGTTCAAGAATAGGACGCGGTAATTGAATAAACGTGCTGCTGAAATGTGCAAGATTGCTTAAGAAGAAAGTCAGTTATTAAGAAGTATAGGAATATACATTATAGGTGTTGGTCAAGTAGGGAAGCAAAAGAATCTGAGAATGAGACATATAATTTTATCTTTAAAACGGCAATTGATCAGAACGATAAGAGAGCTTGTTAAAAAATAGAAAAAGTAATATTTGATGAAAATTACTATAAGAATCGTACATACGGTACAGCAAGAGCAAAATATACAAACAAGTATGGAATTGGTTTTAAAGAAGATGGACGTCAGCTTAAAGACTTGAATGACAAGGGTAAAGCAATTAAATGTTAGTTTTTTGTGCAACAAAAAAAGTATATATATATTTTCTAGTTTACATAATATTTATTATAGGAAGTAAACGCAAAACAATGAAATCTTGTCTCATAATCAAAGTTAACTCTAGATAGTGAGACAAGATTAAAATTTAACAGGATTTAACAGCGATTTTCAAATAGATATAATTTTTAATTGATTAATCATCTATTGATATATTTTTTAATGGTTGCTTTGCTGGACCTTCAATCACTTCTCCTGTGTAATTATATCTTGAACCGTGACACGGACAATCCCAAGTTCGATCTTCTTGATTCCAATTTACTTCACATCCTAAATGTGTACAAGTTGTATCAACGCTATAAATATTATCTTGTTTATCTTTATATACACCAATTCTAATTCCTTTATTGTGTGTAATCATAGCTTCATCCTGATTTAAATCGTCAACTTTTGTACCACCTGTAAAACTGAATTTCCCTTTTATAAATTCCTTCGCTGTATTCGCGTTTACGGTAAATAGCTTCTTGATCATTGGATCAGCCTTGAACCTACTTGGTGATAGTAATTCACGGTATTGATTATTTTCATGCTTCAATATATAACTTGCTAATACATTTGCGGCTAATGTTCCGTTTGTCATGCCCCATTTTCGATAACCTGTTGCTATAAGGATACTTGGGTCCCCATCTGTAATTGGACCGATATAAGGAAGTTTATCTAAAGTTGTAAGATCTTGTGCAGACCATCGATAAGCAATATGATCTACATCAAAATATGTTTTTGCGAACGATTGCAACTCTTCGTAATGAGCTATCGATGATTTTCCTTGTCCAGCTCGATGATTTTCACCAGCAATTATTATATAATCCTCGTTATCAATGGTTGCTGATCGTACAGATCTTGTAGCAGATTCGACATTAATATACATTCCTTTTACTTTCGAATCGGTTTTCCCAGCAATTACATAGGAGCGCTCTGCGTACATACGTGTGAAATATAATCCTTCATTATCATGAAATGGAAAGTGGCTTGCAGAAACAACATAATTACAAGTGATTCGATGGTCTCCTTTTGTAATTACTGTTGTGTGCTTATTTCTCTCTACTTCCATAGCGACGGTATATTCATAAACTTCTAATCCGTTATTAATTGCATCATGAAGTAAGAAATGTAAATATTTTAATGGATGAAATTGAGCTTGACCAGGCATTAATAATCCTTTTTTTATTGGGATTTGAATCGGTAAGTTATCGACTAGTTCTGCTTTAATATCCAGTACATTATATGCTTTGAATTCATTTTCAATTTTATCTACATAATAATAATCATTCGTATACAAATAAGCATCTTGCTCTTCATAACCGCAGGATATACCTTGTTGTTGTATCGTGTTTTTTATAAAATTATTCGATTCTTTAGCAGCTTGATAATATTTTAATGCAACTTCTTCCCCAAGGTTTTTAATTAGTTCATCATAAATTAATCCATGTTGTTCTGTGATTTTTGCTGTCGTATGTCCAGTTGTTCCATTTAATATATTATCTGCGTCAACCAATATTACTTTAACTCCCTCTTTTGCTAGTAAATAGGCAGTAGTGATCCCTGTTATCCCTCCACCGACTATACAAACATCTGTTTTCACAGATTGCTGCAACTTATCGAATTTAGGAAGGTCAACATTTTTTCTCCATAATGGTTCTGCAGATGACAATGGTTTTTCTTTCATTATTCGGTCTCCTTACTCAAGAATTTATGTAATATCATTCCCTTCTAATGATTCTTTACTCAAAAAAACACCTGTTTCCACATGGAAATCAGGTGTTTTTTTACTATTTATCGATTTTCAAAAAATAGACGGTTTAGCGAAATATATTCATTTTCTTCTTCTGGAACTTCGTCTTCCATATAAATTGCCTCTACAGGGCATACAGCTTCACATGCACCACAATCAATACAAATATCCGGATCAATGTAGAACATGTCTTCGCCTTCTTCTATACAATCAACAGGACATACTTCAACGCACTCTCCTGCTTTTTCCGTTTTACAGGGTGACGTAATAATAAAAGCCAACGAATTTCTCCTCCTTCTTGCCGATGTTGTCAGATATTATCCTATTATAACTCATTATGTCTTAAAAATAAATGAATCATTCATTATCCAATCGCATCATAACATATAAAAAGCCGTATGAAAGGAGTTAAATATGCAAATTACTATTCGACCTGGAGACACTGCCTGGTATTATAGCCAATTATTTCAAGTACCGTTAATTCTTATTGAGACTTCAAATCCTGATAAAAATATTTTATCTTTAACGATTGAACAATCATTGGAAATTCCGGGGTATATGTTAAATGAATATAATGTACAGACAGGTGACAGTTATTGGTCTATTGCAAACCGTTATCAATTACCAATAGATAGTATTGAAATTGTGAATCCAAATAGTAACCCACAAGACCTTCAACCTAATCAAACTATATTGGTACCAGTAAGAATACAAGACTTACTTATAAATGATATCGATCAATATACGTATGAGAAATTTATACAGGATTTAACAATGTTACAACAAGTATATCCATTTATCCAACTAAGAAATATAGGGAATTCCGTATTAGGAAAAGATATTATTGAATTGCAGATTGGGTCAGGCTCTAAACAAGTGCACATGAATGGCTCATCCCATGCAAATGAATGGATTACAACCCCGGTATTAATGAAGTTCATAAATGATTACGTGCTTGCTTTAACGAACGGTCAAACAATTCGCGGGTTACCGATGTTGCCATTCTATCAACAAACGCAACTATCCATTGTTCCGATGGTGAATCCTGACGGGGTAGATCTGGTAATCTTAGGTGCAGATGCTGCAGAAGAGTTTCGAGATACTGTGTTAAAAGTTAATAACCAAAACCCTGATTTTTCCGATTGGAAAGCAAATATACGAGGAGTAGATTTAAATAATCAATATCCTGCCCTATGGGGTGTTGAGGCAGAAAGAAAACTAAGTTCACCACAACCTAGAGATTTTCCAGGCTATGCTCCACTTACAGAACCAGAAGCTATAGCTATCACAGAACTAACGGGAGAACGTGATTTTAGTAGAGTAAATACACTTCATACCCAAGGAGAAGTAATTTTCTGGGGTTTTGAAGGATTAGAACCGCCTGAATCTTTAACAGTTGTAACAGAATTCGAAAGAGTGAGTGGATACATCCCGATCCAATATGTAGATAGTTATGCTGGTTATAAAGATTGGTTTATCCAGGAATACAGGCGTCCTGGCTTTACATTAGAATTAGGTCAGGGAACTAACCCGCTTCCAATCAGTCAATTCGATGAAATCTATGAGCAAACCTTAGGTATACTAATAGCAAACCTTTATTTATAAATAGATGTTAATTTCATATCTTTACTAGAATTAATATCCAAAACGTATACATCTGGGTTTCCAAGCGTTTTCCAATCTTCGAAACCAAAATCATTATTGTATTGTTGAAATAAATGAGACAATATATTGCCATGACTAACGATGATAATGGTATCTAATCCAGGATTATTCATTAAAGGAGTCAAAACTGCGTTTGCTCTTTGTAAAAGCATAGATGCAGATTCACCACCTGGTAAATAGAATTCAGGATCTTCAAAAGACTGTTTTAATGCGTCCATCCAATCTTCTGTTGGCTCAGCACATAATACTCGTTCTTTTAAACGATCATCAATATTTATCTCTATATTTAGTTGGTTAGAAAAAGGTTTTATTGTGTCAATTGCCCGTAAATAAGGGCTTGACCATATGCCACAGAAAGATTCATTCGTATTTTGAAGAAATAATGATAACTCTTTTGCTTGTTGCAAACCGGTATATGTTAAAGGAGCATCAGGATGTTGTCCTTCTGCAGAACAGTGTCGAATGAAATATATTTTCTTCATAGCAAAGTCACCTCATTATTCTAAATGTTACGTATCTTCATCAGTATACCATGAAAAACTAAGAAAGTTTACTATTTAATAAAACAACTTTTTGGAACATAGATACAAAAAAACAGGGGCATGTCCCCTGTTTTATAGTTCTTTAAAATATTCTTTATGAAATCCTGCCATTCGATTGCTATTATCAATCACAAAATAAAACTCTTCCGTTTCATTTTTTACATCATAACGTTTGCCAGGAGTTAATTTGTTTTCTACAATATATTTTTTTGCATTCGCATGCACACATTCAATTTGTTTTATAGTTGGTCGGTTCTCCCAATTTAAGTGAATCATAAAGGTTCTTCCTTTCTAGTTTACATAATATTATTATCGTTAATCAAATAAATACAAATATTTACTATAACCTTCTTCTTCCATCTTTTCTTTTGGAATAAAACGCATCGCTGCAGAGTTCATGCAATATCTTAGACCGCCTTTATCTTGAGGTCCATCTTCAAAAACATGTCCTAAGTGTGAATCTGATTGTTTACTTCGAATTTCTGTACGCACCATTCCATGTGTTTTATCTACCTTATCTTCTATTTGATAAGGGTCAACTGGTTTTGTAAAGCTTGGCCAACCGCACCCAGCATCATATTGATCCTTAGATGAAAATAAAACATTACCTTTTATAATATCGACATAAATTCCTTCTTGAGTATTGTTCCAGTATTCATTGTCAAATGGACGTTCTGTTCCATTCTCCTGTGTAACATGATACTGAATTGGAGTTAGCTTTTCTTTTAAATCACTTTTATTAATTGTATTTTGCCAATTATTTTTAATAAAATCTTGTCTTCCTGATCCTTTTTTATACATCCTGTAATGGAAGCTGCGTTTTTTATAATAATCTTGGTGATCTTCTTCCGCTTCATAAAATGGTTTAGCTGGAAGAATCGGCGTCACTATTGGCATTTTAAAGCGATTACTCTCATCTAATGCTTTTTTAGAATCCTCAGCTATCTTTTTTTGTTCTTCCGTATGATAAAAGATAGCTGACTGGTATGATTCTCCACGGTCATTAAATTGGCCACCAGCATCAGTAGGGTCAATTTGTTGCCAAAAAGTTTCTACCAATTCTTGATAAGACATTATTTCAGGATCAAATGTAATTTGTACCGCTTCAACATGACCTGTTGTATTCGAACACACTTGTTCATAGGTTGGATTTTCTACATGTCCTCCTGTATAACCAGAACGAATATCTATAACACCTGGTCGTTGATCAAATGGCTCTACCATACACCAGAAGCAACCTCCTGCAAATGTAGCTATTTCTGTTTGTTTAGACATGTAACTCCTCCAGTCATATTTAATAAATCAGTTTATCCCTATTTTTCCCTTTTTAATAAAAAAAATCAAGCGCAAAGCATTATATATATAACTTTGGAGTAGATATCCCTGATTTCTTTTCTTTAACGTACTTTGGTGGATTGGTATTTGCGTCAGTCTCTTTATCTAAAGAATGATTTAAATTTATATTTTTAGTTATATCCTCTTCTGTATTAGAATCTGTATTTTCAAATGATTTATTTGAGGTATTCTCATCTTCCTCATTGGAGATCTCCTTAAAAGCTTTCATCATTTTATACATACTAGGAAGATTTTTAACCATAGGACCGTATTCCTGAATTAACGGTGCTGTAGATTGCAATATTCCTAAAAATTGTTGGACGCCTCCTAAGGTTTTAGATAAAGTTTGTAAACCACCAGAAGATGCCGTTCCTAATCCACCTACTGATTTGCCGCCTCCAAAAGAGGATAATAAACCAGCAAATCCTCTAGAATTAGTTTTACCTCTCATTTGATTATTGTTTAAAAACGGATTTCTATTTTGTTGAGGGTGCATAGGTTCAAAAGGTTGTTGTTGTCGTTCGGATGGTGGAAAAACCATTCTTATCCCCCTTATCATGATGTTCTACCTATAGATTACGCTATTACACTATAGAATGTGTAGGCTTGATTTAGAAACATTTCCCGGGAAACCGCATGAAATGGCATAATATACAAAATTCAGCATGCGCAGGCAAACTATTTGTCGAAAAAGTAAAAAATTAATCAAACGTTTGTTTGAATTATTAATAGATGTTCTTTATATAAAAAAGCAGCTCTTTAATGAGCTGCTTTTTTCCATTCGTATTCATTCCATATAGAATCGAATGCTACTATTGCACTTGGAAATGGGCTATTCCATTCTAAATAATCACTAATTTCATCATAGCTATTGGAGTGTTTAGGGAAATTATGATCTCGAAACGCCCATTCTGCGAGTTCTGAGTTAACATCCTTTTGTAACTTACCTCGATAGGTCATTAAAAACTGATAGAATGTTTGTTCCATCTGTGCTCCCCCTCTACTATTATCATTCATTCATAAATGCTTCATGCTTTTCTTGTTTCTTTTTATAAACTATTTTAGATAAATAAATACTAATTTCATAAATAACCATAAGTGGAACTGCAACAACAATTTGTAAAATAAAATCTGGAGGTGTAATTAATACACCAATAACAATCAATACAAAATAAGCATACTTACGGTTTTTCCTCATGAAATGTGGTGTTAATATTCCTAAACTTGTTAAAAACATTGCTATTAAAGGTAGTTCAAATAGAAATGCAAAAGGTAAAGTAATTTTCATTAAAAAGGTAAAATATCTATCAACCGTGAACATGATATTAAACATGTCTTCGTTTAGTGATAGCAAGAATGGAAATATTAGATGAATGAAAATGAGATATCCAAATATAAGTCCAATAATAAATAGTAAGAATAATGCTGGTATATAAGATAATGATATCTTTTTCTCACGAGAAGTTAAAGCTGGACTTATAAAAGCCCATATTTGATAAGCTAGAACAGGAATTGTCCCGACTATGGCAACCAAACCTGCCATTGAGAAATAAACCCAGATAATTTCTGTTGGACTAATTGCTGTTAATTCAAGATCTATATCATTAACGAAAAACCAGTAAATATCTTTCACATTTAGAAAACCTATAATAAATAGTATGATAAATATTACGGCTGTAACAATTAATCGATTACGCAATTCGGATAAATGTCCTACTACATTCATTTCTTTTTCTGTACTTTCCGTACTATTGGTATATTGATCTTCAGGTGTTGACATGTACAAGCACTCCTTATGTACGACATAAAAGAAGATGTAAGGGTATTTCCCCTACACCTCCATTTCATTGTTTCTTTTTATTGTGGTCATTCATAATATCTTGACTAGCATTTTTAAATTCTTTTAGTGTTGTTCCAAAAGCTCGTCCGATTTCAGGTAACTTATTTGGCCCAAATACAATTAATGCTACAATTAAAATCAAAATTAAGCCTGGAAAGCCGATATTACTAAACATCAAGCATCACTCCACCGTCGTAGGTATTTTAATAACATCAATTGTTATTATATTTCAGTATTAAAATCGATACTACCCAGAATAATCCATTAAATACATCTCTCTACTTTAACTTTATACATATCATAGCACGATTAGAAATAATTAAACAAGTTATTCATTAAACTTTTCGATCATATTGAATGAAGTAGTAATCATACGGATTTTTTTCATCTTTTTCACCTTTAATTTTAGATGATACTATCCAGTCTTCCTTATTAAATTCAGGAAAAAATGTATCTCCGGTAAATGAATCATCAATCAAGGTGATATACATCCGATCTGCAATATCCATAACTTGTTTAAATAAGTTTGCACCACCGATTATAAAATATTCTTCTTTCGGATTCTCCATGTTCCATTTTTTTATTTTGTCAATATGATGAATTATTTTCACATTTTCATACTGCACGTCCGTTCGCTTGGTTAAAACAATATTTTTTCGGTTTGGTAATGCGCCACCCATTGATTCGAACGTTTTTCTTCCCATAATTATAGTATTACCTGTTGTCTTTTCTTTAAAAAAACGTAAATCTTTTGGCAAATGCCAAGGCAATTGATTATTAACTCCAATTACATGATTGCGATCCATAGCAAGTAATAACGAAATCATATTATATCCTCAACTTCCTATTTTAGATTCATTGACTAGTATCTATTTTTTTACTATACAGCAATCGGTGCTTTAATACTCGGATGAGGATTATAATTTTCAATCACTAAATCATCTAAGTCCATTTCAAAAATAGATTCTTTGTCTTTATTGATTGTTAGTTGAGGGAAATCTCGGATTTCCCTTTCCAGTTGCGTTTTGACTTGTTCAACATGGTTAGAATATATATGTGCATCTCCAAAAGTATGTACGAAATCACCTACTTCTAATTCACACTCATGTGCAATTAAGTGAGTGAGCAAAGCATAACTAGCTATATTGAATGGTACCCCAAGAAATACGTCCGCACTTCTTTGGTAAAGCTGACAAGAAAGCTTTCCATTTGAAACATAAAATTGGAATAATGTATGACATGGAGGTAGTGCCATTGTTGGAATATCTTCAGGATTCCATGCTGAAACAATATGTCTCCTTGAATTAGGATTCGTTTTAATGGAATGAATCACATCTTTTAACTGATCTATTGTATCGTTCTGAGTTGTTTTCCAATTTCTCCATTGTTTCCCGTATACAGATCCTAAGTCTCCGTATTTGTTTGCAAAAGATTCATCTTCAAGAATACGAGTTTTAAAGAGCTCCATTTGTTCTTGATATTGTTTATTAAAATTCTCATCTTCTTGACTGCGTAAGCCAAAATTCGTCATATCAGGACCATGATAATCAGCACTATTTATCCATTTTTCAAAAGCCCATTCATTCCAAATATTATTATTGTGTTTTAATAAATAACGAATATTCGTATCACCTTTTATAAACCAAAGTAGTTCACTTGCAACTAAACGGAATGGAACACGTTTCGTCGTTAGAAGAGGAAATCCCTTATTTAAATCAAATCGAATTTGATGTCCGAATATAGAATGTGTCCCTGTATTGGTTCGATCTCCACGTTGTTCTCCAGTCTCAAATATTTGTCTACACAAATTTAAGTATGCTTGTTCACCTTGCATTGTAATCTCTCCTAACAATATTGGAAATATAGATTATTACTTCTTAAATGATTTAATTATAACAGAAACTAGTCCTCTTTTGTTACATAAACGTAAAACATAAGCTCTTAGATTTGGACATAAAACTAGAGTAAAGCTAGGTTTTTCAAAGGAGGTTCTCAAATTTGAATACCACTTTAGAACAAATAATAAAAAATTCTATTGTATATACATATGTTGCTAGTCAACCATTTGTTGCGATGACTGGATTACCAGCCGATACAGAAATATCTGAACAAGTCGTACAAAGCGGTGATCATATTGAAACATCGAATGCATTAATAAAAAAAGAAGATATTTGGTTTGGTGAAAATTGGAACACGGAACAATATAGTATTACTCTAGATCAAATAGCTTATCAAATAGATGATGAAGGATTTAATGATGCACTTAGTATTACTGAATTAGAAGAAATGAAAAAAGCAGATTCTCTTTCTATAATTGAAGATAAAATAAACTCTATTCAACCAGGAATGAAGTCAGGTGAAATAAAAGAAGTCCAAAAGGCGTTAGTTACTCTGGATTATTATTCAGGTGAAATAGATGGTATTTATGGCCCTTTAACCCATGATGCTCTAGTTAGCGTAGAGAAAGATTATGACTTATCATTAGTAAGTACACAACAAGAGGAAAGGATTCAAGAAATCTATTTTGCTTTGGAGTCATCAACTATAGAAGAAGATTCCCAAAGTTCAAATGTAGAAACAATTGAGAGTGATGAATCATCCAATACTGAAAATAATAATGAGTCAGCCGAAGAGAAGAGTCAGGATCCCTACTACTCGAAACAACTCGAAGTAAGTGGAAATAAACAGCCTGTTATTAAAGCTGCTAAATCTTTAGTCGGGACCCCTTATGTTTATGGTGGTGACGGGCCTGGAGGTTTTGATTGTAGTGGTTTCATTCAATATGTCTATGAAAGTAATGATATCGTAATCCCTAGAACGGTTAGCGAGATATGGAATTTTAGTTCTCCTGTTGACAGTCCTTCAATTGGTGATATCGTATTTTTTTCAACCACACACTCAGGACCATCTCATGCAGGTATTTATATTGGCGATGGAAAATTTATTCATGCAGGTTCATCTAGTGGCGTAGTTATTACCGAGTTATCCAATCCATACTGGGAAGAGAGGTATATTGGTGCAAAACGTATCTAAAGGTAAAAGGTTACTCCCCTTCCCATTCTTTGTAGAATTGATTTAGGAAGTTTTCGATGTATTGATGACGCTCTGCTGCTATCATTCTACCTGTATTTGTATGCATCGAATCTTGTAATAACAGTAATTTCTCGTAAAAATGGTGAATGGTAGAACCAGTTGATTTTGTTGGTTCATAAATAGTACGCTGCTTCGAACCTCCATATGCAAATGCTCTAGCTATGCCAATTGCGCCGAGTGCGTCTAATCGATCAGCATCTTGAACTATTTTTCCTTCTATAGTAGTTGGTATAACGCCTTTAGAATATGAAGTAGTATCGATAATCATCATTATAGCTTCAATTTGAGAATGTTGTAATCCTAATTGTTTAAGGAACTGTAAAAGCTCATTTAATTCTTTTTTTGGATTAGTGGTTAATTTATGATCAGCTATATCATGAAGCCATGCAGCTGCCATGGTTATAAATAGATTGGCATCCTCTTCTATAGCGATTTTATTCGCATTTTTCACTACTCGTTCTAAATGAAAATAATCATGACCAGTAGTCTCATTTGAAAATTTCTGTTTTACATATTCGCTAATTTTATCTAATTGATTATCTTTTGAATGCATTATTTCCTCCAAGATTAATAGAATATAAAATTACTTTATCATTCGTATTACTATTTGTAAATTTTAGTTAATTCATCTAAAATTAAACCCATTTCCTTGACTGATTTGTTTGAATAGGCTAATATTAGTAACAAGCAAAGAAGATGTACGGAATCATTAATTACCTAGGGCAACTTCTATAGAAGTGGATGATTTATGATCCGTACTTCTATAGAAGCTGCCCTTTTTTAATATTTCGTTGGTCAACTTTGTAATAACACGCGTTTTACGTGGAAGTATTAGGAGGAAATTTACATGGAAAACGGAGTAGTAAAATGGTTCAATGCTGAGAAAGGTTACGGATTTATCCAACTTGAAGAAGGTAATGATGTATTCGTACACTATTCAGCAATTCAAGAAGAAGGCTTTAAGTCTTTAGAAGAAGGACAAGAAGTTTCCTTTGAAATTGTTGAAGGTGAACGTGGTCCACAAGCAGCAAACGTTGTTAAAAAATAATTTCTTATATATATAGCGGAAGCTTAAAATTAAGCTTCCGCTTTTTTTGTGGGTAATTATAGTTTTTATCCCCTTCTCTCTTCTCATCATTTTGTCAATCAAATCCCCTGTTTGTTCATCAATCGTTCATATACTTTTTTAACCAAAAAGTTAGTAAAACCAATACTTCGCCTTATTTGTGCATTATTGAACAAAGTGTGAATAGTCTGTGATGTGTACGAATAGGACCTTTGTATTGTGTATGATAAAACTATAGATTCAAAAGAGGTGATGATGATGAAAAATCTTTTCCATAAAGAAAACAACGAAACAGAGCCAAACCTTAAAGGAACATTTGCTTCCGTTCTAATTTTAGGTGGGCTGATCGTTATTTGCTGGGTATCTGTGTTTGCAATCTTTATGACTAGATAAGAAGAAAGGATGAGAAAAGTGCGCCTGCATAAGTTAGAAAAATGGTGGTTAATTCTTGGAGTTAGTGCATTAATTATGTTTTTAGTTGTATTAGGATTTGGAGCTTTTTATATGGGTACACATCCACAAAGTCATGGACTAACGATTGATCCAAATAATATCGAAGCAAATGAAGCTTTTCAAAAAGAAAATCTTGGTTTAACCAAAGTGGATACCGATCATTATATTGTTAATGTTGTTGCAAGTGCTTTTAATTATGACCTTGGAGTAGATGAGGATGGAAATTCTGTAAATCATATTAAGATTCCTAAAGGGGCTTCTGTTTTATTTCAAGTAGTCACTACAGATGTAATACATGGATTTAATATTGCTGGTACGAATGTAAACATGATGGTAGAACCAGGTTACGTTAGCAGCATGGAAGTTCAAATGAATAAAGTTGGAGAATTTACCTTGTTATGTAATGAGTATTGCGGTGTTGGACATCATATGATGTTTACGACTGTGGAGGTGTATGAATAATGGCTCTTGCTAACTTACTAACATTTGAAGAAATATCAACTGATCCTATAAAGATTACCAAAAAAGATTCTAAGTTATACTTATCATTTATTTATGTAGCAATTATATCCCTATTTTTAGGTGGCCTAATGGGGCTATTACAAGTATTAGTACGAACAGGTGAATTTACACTTCCATTTGGAATTGGTTATTATCAAATTCTTACTTTCCATGGTGTTGTGCTTGCTTTAGTATTAACTACCTTTTTTATTATTGGATTTCAGTTTGCTTTAATGGGAAAAACAGTAGGCATTTCTGAAAAACAGCGTAAATCTGCTTGGCTAGCTTTTTGGGTAATGACTATTGGTACATCTTTGACTGCTGTTACAATTCTCATAGGTAAAGCAAATGTGCTCTATACATTTTACGCACCATTAAAAGCACATCCCCTCTTCTATATTGGTTTAGCTCTTGTTGTCGTGGGGACCTGGATTGCAGCAATCGTAAATTGGAGGCAGCTATTTGTATGGAAAAAACAAAACTCAAATCAAAATTCACCTCTCCTTGCTTTTATGGTTACAATCAATATGATTATGTGGGTTATTGCATCTTTAGGTGTGGCTGTCGCGGTATTAGTTCAATTTATTCCATGGTCATTAGGTTATGCAGAAACCATTAATGTCTTGTTAAGTAGAACGTTATTTTGGTACTTTGGTCATCCTTTAGTATACTTCTGGTTATTACCCGCTTATATGGCTTGGTATGCCATTATACCGAAGATTATTGGAGGTAAACTATTTAGTGATTCTTTAGCTAGGCTATCCTTTATTTTGTTTTTATTCTTTTCAATCCCAGTTGGTTTTCATCACCAATTAACAGAACCTGGTATAGACCCTACATGGAAGTTTATCCAAGTTGTATTAACATTTATGGTTATTATTCCTAGTTTAATGACAGCATTCTCGATGTTCGCTACATTTGAAATCACTGGCAGAAAAAAAGGATATCTTGGTTTATTTAGTTGGTTTAAAAATTTACCTTGGCATGATGTCCGCTTCTTTGCTCCATTTGTAGGTATGCTTGCATTTATCCCTGGTGGAATTGGCGGAATTATTAATGCCTCCCACCAAATGAACACATTAGTCCATAACACGATTTGGGTAACAGGACACTTTCATTTAACTGTAGCTACGACTGTTCTACTTACGTTTTTTGGGATAGCTTACTGGTTAATTCCTCATTTAACAGGTAGGAAATTAACAAGAAAAATTCATCGTTTAGGCATTTACCAAACCGTAGTTTGGGCAATAGGTATGACGATTATGTCTGGAGCTATGCATATCCAGGGTTTATTAGGCGGTCCGAGAAGATCTTCCTATTCAGAGTACGGTGGATCCGAGCAAGCAGTTGAATGGGGCGCATATCAAATGGCTCAAGCGGTTGGTGGTACTATACTTTTTATTGGAATCCTTCTTATGGTATATATTTTTATTCATCTTGCATTTATTGCACCAGAAGGAAAAGAAGAATTTCCGATAGCTGAAATAGAGGATTATGCACCAATTACACCAAAATGGATGGAGAATTGGAAATTATGGATAGGTATAACTATAGCATTAATTCTATTCGCTTATACCATACCTGTAATTGATATTATTCAAAACTCACCACCTGGTTCACCACCATTTGATGCTATAATCGGTAATTAATTTACAGAAAAAGTAATTGAATCAATTTCAATATTTATATATTTGGTATAAAATCCGAATGTTGTATTGTTTGATTTCCATTGCAGACGGCGCTTTCCGCAGGCACATCTTCAACTAACTAGGAAAAGAAGTCCCCCTTTTCCTAGTGGATTTTCAGCCCGTGCTCTTCCTGCAGCAGACGCTGTCTTCCATTACAATCAAAGCCAAGAATATCCTACAATCCAAATGTTAATAACAATACTATTACTAACATACGTTTTAAAAAAACTTAGCAATTATGAAACTGATTCAATTACAGTAGGATAAATCGCTAAGGGAATATACGATCTGCAAAGTATATTCCCTTAGCAATTCACCTTAACTTATGATAGTCACAGTTTTTTATTTAATAGGTTAATCGTTTAAACTTGTAAGTGCTTTTTCTTCAGCTGGAATTCGCATACTCATTAAAATGAGATGGAAGAATGGAAATATAATCGCTGTCCAATATGCCCCAAACATCATAGGGATAACAAATAATTCAATCCCAACAATTAGATAGTTTGGATGTTTAATATATTTATAAGGACCACGCTTCACCAATGTACTACCTGGTAAAATAATAATTTTGGTATTCCAGTACTTTCCTAAGGAGGTAATACTCCATACTCGAATAAATTGCGTAGTTATAAATAAACCAAACCATAATGGGAAAAGTGCTGGAATTGATGCGTTATTTAAACTTAATTCTGTTATGATACTTATAAAAAACAACCCATGAACCATGATAAACCACTTATGCTGCTGCGGCTCTATTTCAACTCCACCCTTTGCTAGCATCCATTGTTCATTTCTTTTTGCAATTATTAGTTCAATAAGTCGTTGCAGAATAATAAATAAAAACAATATACTTAAGAAGATTTTCATACGTTTTTCCACTCCGCAAATAATAATTCAGAACTAAATCCGGGGCCTAATGCACTTATTATACTCCGCTCCCCTTCTTCTATTCCTTTCTTCATCCATTCACGAATGACATAAAATACAGTAACAGATGACATATTTCCATGCTTTTTTAATACCTCATAGGAATAATGTAGTTTCTCCGAAGTGCATGGAACTACTTCTTCCATTGCCTCCATTACCTTTCTTCCACCAGGATGAGCAATAAAGGATTGTATATCTTCACTTGTATATTGAATAGTTTGGAGAAATTCAGCGATATGTTTCTTCCAAAAAGAATGTACTAATGCTGGGATGCTTTTTTTAAATATGACTTCAAAACCTGTATCTCTTACATTCCACCCCATAATATCTTCACTGTGTTTCTTTAATAAGGAACTCTGTTCATGTAATTGTAATTTTGTCCCTTTTAAATGATTACAGTATTGTGAATTTTCTCCCATGAGAAGCAATGCACTTGCTCCATCACCAAACAATGCGGTACCAACCATATTGCTTTTTTTACTATCTTGTTTTTGAAATGTCAGGCTGCATAACTCACAGCAAACGATTAAGGCAATCTTATCTGGATGAGCTTTTGACCAATCCATTGCATTACTTAATCCTATCGCTCCACCTGCGCAACCTAATCCCCATAAAGGCATACGCTGTATGTTCTCTCTAAATGGACGCTCATTAATACAACTTACATCTAATGAAGGCGTCGCAATTCCTGTACTGGAAACAAAAACAATCATATCAACCGCTTCATAAGGAATCGGTTGATGTAAAAAATCAGTATCTGATAAGCATGTATCTATTGCATCTAAACAATGCTTTATCGATTCTGTTTGATAAATATGATTTCTTTCTTCAAAGCTATGATCATCAAAAAACCAAGATGAGTCCACAACAAACTGCCTTTCCTCTACAGCTGCATGATCAAACACAGGAAGTAGTCGTTCAATTTGTTTTTCAGAATATGAAAATAGTTGCTTAACAATATGTTTCACATCCTGTTGAGGAATGCTGTGTGGTGGTACGCCTATTCCAACGGAACTTATGTATGTCATTATATTCACCTTGTTTCATAGGAATTTTTCTTCAAACAGTATTCCCATTACAAAATGATTCATACTAGACCTAAGAAAAACCTCCTTAAGGTCATGCCTCAAAAGGAAGAATTAAAAATTCTACTAAGAAGGACAACTACTATGCAGGAGGTTTCGGTTATTTATTCTTTTCTTCCAAAGTATTGGTAATAGTTGGTTTGAATAAAACCATTAAATAGTTTTCTTTTTTTTGTTGCTTTTTTTCCATATGCTTGTTCAAATTTATCAAATGCTGTAATGGTGTATACACTCCAAGAAGGTTGTTGATTCATTATTTCCCCGAGATCACGATACATTTTCTCTACTTCTGCTTTGTCACTAAGCCGTTGTCCATATGGAGGATTTGTAATAATGTAACCATTTGGCTTTTTTATGGACATATCCTTCACTTGCATTTGTTTCCAAGTAATTAATTCTCCTAGTCCAGCTTCTAATGCATTAGCTTTAGATGTTTCAATCATACGATGGTCGATATCACTTCCAACAATATTTAAAGGTTGATCATACTTAGCATAATCTTCTGCTTCCTGAAAGGCTTGATCCCAATGTCTTTGACGAATCCATCCCCAATCTTCAGCAGCAAATTCACGATTAAAACCTGGTGCGATATTCTGTCCAATTAAAGCAGCTTCTATTAATAATGTACCTGATCCACAAAATGGATCAATTAACGGAAATTCTGGCTTCCAATTGGTTAGTTGAACAAGAGCAGCAGCCAATGTTTCTTTTAATGGAGCTTCCCCTTGTCCTACTCGATAACCTCTTTTATGTAAACCAGTTCCGGATGTATCTATTGTTAGTGTTACTTTATCTTTCAGAATGGATACTTCAGTCTTAAATAAGGCTCCGGTCTCCGTTAATTTATTTATGAGACCATACTTACGTTTTAAACGCTCCACAATTGCTTTTTTTACTATAGCTTGACAATCTGGAACGCTATATAGTTTTGATTTTACTGATTTCCCAGAAACAGGAACTTGTCCATCTTCTGAAATATAATTTTCCCAAGGTAACGCTTTTGTATTTTCAAACAGTTCATCAAAAGAATAGGCTTCAAATTCTCCTACAATTATTTTCACCCGATCAGCTGAACGGAGCCATAAATTACAACGAGGAATCGCTTGAATAGGAGCGTCAAAGAGCACTTTTCCATTCTCAACTTGCACATCATAACCTAAATTTCTAACTTCATCTGCAACAATTGATTCTAAACCCATTGCAGTTGTTGCCAATAATCTAACTTGTTTCATACGGGATAATTCCTTTCCGTTCAAAAGTAGTATAAGTGTAACATATTTTCATTTGAGCAACCAAGATAACCTAAATTCATATAAAAAACCCTTGTACAAACAACTTTCATACAAGGGTAGTTTTATTATATATATTACGTGACCATTAAATGCTCGATAAGCCATGTTCTGTACCATTGTACTACAATCGGTGGTCAACCTTGTACGCCGGTTGTAATCATCTATCTACAGACGATAATCTGTCCCTTTTTCGGTTCTATTTCCCTACTAAAGGATGCCCCTACCATTAATTTGGGTTGCTCACTCGTGGGGTTTACCGCGTTCCACCTAGAATGTTTCCAATCTAGCTACGTCACTGTGGCACTTTCAAGAATGAATCCATATTATCAATAGATAACTTAGGGTATCATATCTGCCGTTAGCATTATAGCTACCTTGACTTATGACTTCGTCAAGCACGAACACTACGAGCATCGCAGCTCGTGTGAGCATGGACTTTCCTCTACATCCAAAATGATGCAGCGATTACATGAGCAATTAATTGACTTGTAATATCTTATCATGGCTCTTTCAATAAATCAATATAAAATTATTTCCATTTAGGATTCTTCCTGCTCCGTATAACGCTTGCCAAACACAGCTTTTTCCAAATTAGAAAGACGCTTTAACACATCATAATTGACTTGGGAAGTTGGTGGTTGTTGCGATCTTGTACGAGATTGCTCTACAGCAGGTGTATTCTGTTTCAGTTTTTCGTTTTCTGCTTTTAATCGGTCAATCTCTTGTTTGAAATTATCATAATCTTGAATGATGATATCTAAAAATTCGTCTACTTCTTCTTGTGAATATCCTCTGATACCGGTTTTGAAGTCCTTTTCTAAAATATCTTTTCCACTTAATTGAATACGATTAACACTCATATAATCACCTCTTAAATCATTACAAACAATTTTTAATTGATAGCTTTCCTTGTCATTATATTTACTGAATATCTACTGAATTAGAACTTTTACTTATTATTATAACACAAAAAAAGAAACTGTTTGCCAGTCTCCTTCTTAAAATTAAAAATTCTCCATAGGAATAACAGAGGAATCCCTATTGATTATTCTCTAAATCATCTGGTTGAAAAGAAAAAGGTAATAATTCATCTGTTGTCAACGTTTTTACTTCTTTATTTAAATTCGTTAAATGGATCTTCATTGACGAAGTAAAAAATTCACTCATTACTTGTCGACAAGAACCACAAGGAGGAACAGGCCTATTTGTATTGGCCGCTACAGCCATTTCTTCAAATTGCGTCTCTCCTTCAGAAATCGCTTTAAATATAGCCACTCGTTCTGCACAACATGTAACAGGATATGCTGCATTTTCAATATTACAACCTGTATAAAGCTTGCCTGATTTTGTTAACAATGCTGCTCCCACTGGAAAAGCCGAATACGGTACATACGCACTATCCATCGCCTCCAGAGCAGCGTCTAATAATTGATTCTTGTTCATCCACTTCATCCTTTATTAGTAGTGTTCGTTATTATAGATTATTTTGAGAAAACTGTAAAGGTCTTTTACTGTTCCAAATCGTCTAATAATAGGTCAAACACATATAATATCGAACGATATAACTCCATATAGCGCTTCTTTCTTGTATCCATATAGTAACTATGCATTAAAAGAAGTTCCATATTTTCTCTTGTCG
The DNA here is from genome assembly GCF_001741975.1 of Oceanobacillus sp. E9. Taxonomy (NCBI): domain Bacteria; kingdom Bacillati; phylum Bacillota; class Bacilli; order Caryophanales; family Bacillaceae; genus Oceanobacillus; species Oceanobacillus sp. E9. The sequence continues at coordinate 568,612 of NZ_LSNA01000005.1, read as the reverse complement.
AAACAACTTGGTTGGGATGAACATTCGCTTTTCTTTCCTTTACCAATATAAGAGCTTTCTCTTCCCATTGAGCAATTAATTGATAAACTGGAGTGGTCTCCTCCTTTACCATTTGGAAGTAATCTCTATCTTTTCTGTCTTCCGGGGGTTCAGAAGTCTGATATTTATATTTTAGTTTTTCCAGATCTTTTTTTAATTGTATGGTTATTTCTTTTACATTCATGATATATCCCCTTACCTTGTTATCTAATCATACTCTATCATGAATGAAGAATAATCTCATCCCTTATCGTTGCTACAAATGTTTTCAATAAATGCTTTTGTATGTTCAATTTGAGTGATTTCAGATTGAAATTGTAACCATACTTCCCTATCCACCTGGACTTTTAATTTGTGATGCATATACGATAATTGTGCTTGAAGTTCGTTCATCTTTGCCTCGGTTTCCTGTTTACTGTATCCTCTATTGGACATGGAATTTATTTTCTTCATAGCATGCATTATCTCAACACCTCTCCTTTATTATAAATATTAATTCTTTATTCTTGGCTCTTCTCCCTTCTCTATCGACAAAACTAGAAGTATTGATACAAAACTAGTGATTAAACTCATCAAATGACCAAGATTAGACAAACTAATATAAAAGGAGGTGTCTTTCATTGCGTAAATCTAAAAAAGAACAAAAAACCGACAAACATTTAAAAAAAGCACCACAAACTGGTGATAAAAAATTAGATGGACCGAATCGTCCGTCTACTTAATTAAAAAGATGAGAAGTATTGCTTAAAAACCGCATATTAGTTGTATAAGCTTAAGAAATATACGTGAATGACTTGTCGCCCAATGATAAGCAGCGTATATTTCTTAAGCATGCTTTTAATTACTTCATGGTGATGACCTATTTTTATTACGCACTAATTTCTTATATATGAAGTTTTCCATAGAGGTATAATAATTTCCGTTTAAAGTTAAACTGGTTTTCAATAGGTGAATATTGGGAATCTGGTAAAGGAGTTAACCATTTTTTGTGTACACCCTTCCTTTTTGACCAGTCTTTTCGAATACTATCTTGATGCTGAACAATTGGATAAAGCTGTCGATATGGTAAACTAACTTCACTTGTAAATTTTCTTTTGCGAAACCTTTCATATTCAAATCGAGATCCGGTTGGTTCAATCGTTCTAATAAAGTCTAAAGTATTTCTGTAAATTATTGGATCACTTAAAATCGTCGCAATTTGTCTACCTGTTTTAATTCGCCGATTTAAGGAGGTAAAATGATGAATGAATACCCCATAAGATGGTTGGTGCATCGCAGGAATCAATACGGCGTTCATCCATAAAACATTGATTATGTGATAAGGCAGGCGATGAAAAACTTCTTTCTTATATTTTGATTTTGTTATTAATGGATGTTCGATAACATTCTGTTCATTAATAATAAGAGCGAGCATTAATCTTTCTTTATCGTTTGTTTTCCAAAAATAATGCCACTCTCTAATCATAAACCTTGAAACTTGAAAATGTACTAATAAAGGAAATAAAGGCGTTTGAAACTCTTTCGATAATTCATATACTAGTAATTGAGGATATGCATCAGAGAATATTGTCCAATTTGCACGTTCATAAGTTTGAAATAAATACTCTCTTTCCTCTTTACCTAGCATTTTCTTATATGTTGATAAAGTTAGATCGGTCATATTATATCCTGCATTTCGAGATACAACAGTAGCGATTAGAGTCCATAGTATTTCTGGGTGTTTTTCGTAGTAGGACTGATAAGCTTTCGTTCTAGAAATGTTGTCTAGATTATGTGCTGCTGTTGAATTTGTTATATAATGGATGAGGAAAGAATGTTGTAGTTTGCTCATCAATTACCACATACTTTCTAAAAGAGTTATGAATTATCTTTTGCTTCTTTTCTTAATATCATGCAAAAGAAGCGAGGAGGGATTTTATTGAATTATCCGAACGGTCAACAAAGATTGGCAATCAACAATGTTGTTCGAAAAAAGGATAATCGTATGTTTAGCAATAGAGGAATGTCCTTAGAGGATGATATTAATGTAACAAATGAATTTTACTTGGAAACGAACCAAGCAGTTATACACAAAAAACCAACACCCGTTCAGATTGTTAATGTACATTATCCGAAAAGAAGCGCAGCAGTAATTACAGAAGCTTATTTTAAACAAGCCTCTACTACTGATTATAATGGTGTTTATAAGGGTAAACATATTGACTTTGAAGCAAAAGAAACAAAGAATAAAACATCATTTCCATTAGCTAATATACATGAACATCAAATCAATCATATGCAAAAAGTTATTGATCAACAGGGTATTTGTTTTATGTTAATACGATTTACAGCTCATGATGAGACATACTTATTGGATGCTAGAGCACTTTTAACATTTTGGAATCTAAAGCAAAGTGGCGGAAAAAAATCAATTCCTTATGATATGATTAAAAATCAAAGTCAGCTTATTCCATTCCATTATCAGAAAAGAGTAGATTATTTAACTGCTGTAGATAAGCTTTATTTTTAATTACGGAGGTAGAAACTAATGGCAGAGAATAAAGGCCAAAGTAGAACAGCAAGAAGACAACAACAGAAGAAATCAAAGAAATCAAGAAAATCAAATAAGCCAACTTGGAAAAAGGTATTAAAAATATTTTTATTCATTATGTTAGCAATGTTTGTAATTGGTATGGGGGTTGGTGCATATTGGATTGCTACAGCTCCGGACATTGACGAAGAAAAACTTACCGTTCCATTCTCTTCTACTTTACTAGATAAGAATGGTGAACAATTTGCAGAATTAAGTGCAGAAGAACGTAGAACACAAGTATCTTATGAAGATCTTCCAGATGTGCTAATTGATGCAGTAACAGCTACGGAAGATGCAAGATTTTTTGATCATGCTGGTGTCGATCCACGAAGGGTTGGCGGTGCAATACTAGCCAACGTTACCGATGGGTTCGGTTCTCAAGGTGCAAGTACGATCACTCAACAGGTTGTTGAACGAGCATTCTTAACACCTGAAAAGAAAGTAAGTATAAAAGTACAAGAAATGTGGTTAGCTCTTAAGTTAGAGCGCGAATATACAAAAGAAGAAATTATGGAAATGTACTTAAATAGTATATTCTATGGCTCACAAGCTTATGGTGTTGCGAACGCAGCGGAAACATACTTTGGTAAAACGGATCTTAACGATTTAACATTACCTGAAGCTGCAATACTAGCAGGATTACCACAACGCCCGTCAGCTTATAATCCGTTCGAAAATCCGGAACTAACTGAAGAGCGAATGAATACCGTACTTACTCTAATGGTTCGTCACGGAAAAATTACCGAGGAGGAAGCTGAAGAAGCAAGACAAGTGGAAGTTACTTCCCTATTAAATGAATCAAAACCAGATCCGACGCCTTATGAGGCATTTATTCAACAAGTAAGAAAAGAAGTAGAAGAAAAAGTAGAAGACGCAAATATTGATACCGATGGGTTAACAATTCATACAACAATTGATCCAGATGCTCAAGAGCATGTTGAATCTCTCTTAGCGAATGATGGAAATTCGATTAATTATCCAGAAGATACACAAGGCGCTATCGTAGTGCTTGATACACAATCTGGTGCAATTGAAGCAATTGGTGGAAGAGTGGATACTGGTGATGTTAGTGGCTTTAACTATGCAACTCAAGGGAAAATGCAAATTGGTTCTGTAGCTAAACCACTTCTAGCTTATGGACCGGCGATTGAATATAATCAAATGTCTACTTACCATCAAATTAATGATGACGGACCCTTTGAAATAGCTGGCTCTACTCCTATTCAAAACTATGGTCAATATCATGGTTGGGTATCAGCAAGGTATGCAGTACAAATGTCTCTAAATGTTCCAGCTGCTAAAACAATCGAATCTGTTGGATATGAAAATGCGCAAAACTTTGCGGAGAATTTAGGTCAGACCTTTGAAAACAATTTAGATGTAAGAGATGTAATCGGAGGAACAGGAAATAGTTCTAATCCAATGAAGATGGCTGGTGCGTACCGCGCATTTGGTAATGAAGGAATTTACAATGAACCTTATGCAGTAACGAAAGTAGAGTTTCCGGATGGTCGTACCATCGATTTGACACCTGAAGCTGAACCGGTCATGGAAGATTCCACAGCATATATGGTTACTGATATGATGCGTTCGGTAGTAGAAGATGGAACTGGGTCTTCTGTTCAAATCCCTGGACTTGATATAGCTGGTAAAACAGGAACAACCACATTAGATGGCGCTGATGGAAGTCCAGATGCCTGGTTTGTTGGTTATACTACAGACTACACGATTGCTGCTTGGACGGGAGGTCAACGTGTAAATGAAGACGGAGGCGTAAGCCGAGTAGCCTTAACAGACACGAGTTTATCTCGAGAAATGTTCCGCCAAACGATGGCACATATCTCAGAAGGTAACGATACTGCCAACTTTGAGAAACCAGATTCCGTTGTCGAAGTAAAAGTGGAAAAAGGTTCTAATCCCCCTGCTCTTGCTAGTGATTATACACCTAGTGAGCAGACGCTAACGGAATTATTTGTAAAAGGAACAGAACCAACAAGTGTATCAGAGAAATTTGATCAATTGGATGCGGTAAGTGGGTTAAATGCTACTTACAACGAAGATTCAAACACGATTGATGTAACTTGGGATTATGATTCTGATGAGGATGTTAGCTTCGATGTTCGTGCAAGTGTAGATGGTGGAGATATGCAAAACCTTTCCTCTACTGAGGATACATCAATGGAAATCTCTGAAGTTGAAGCTGGTGCTGAGTACGTTATTGAAGTAACAGCATCTAAAGATAATATGACAAGTGAACCGGCTACAACTTCCCTTACGGTTCCCGGTGATGATGAAGAAGAAATTGATGAACTCCCATCAGTTAGTGGATTATCTGCTCAATATGTAGGAGATGGAGTGATCGATGTAAGTTGGAGCTATGATGGACCATCAGCATCATTTGAAGTGAGTGTAAATGGTCAGACACAAACTGTTCAATCTCAAGGATTAGAAGTAACGGGTGCGAGTCCTGGAGAGTATACCATTGAAGTGACACCAGTTAGTACCGAAGATAGTGGAATAACTGGACCTCCTCAATCTACTTCCGCTACTGTACCAGATGAATCTGGAGGTAATGAAGGAGATAATGGAAGTGACGAAGGTAATGGTAATGATGAAGGTAATGGTAATGATGAGGGAAATGAAGATGAAGGTAACCCTGATCAAGGTGAAGGAAATCGTGAGGACGAAGATGGTGAACCTGATGATGAAGACCCGGGAGATCAAAATTAAATAATATAAAAAAGACGCAGCATTAATATTCGCTGCGTCTTTTTATATTATTAATCATTCTCATGCTAGTTTCTTCATTCTTTTCTTTCCTTCTCTACATAATTCAAGAAGCGGGCATTCTGGGCATTGCGGATTCCTTGCTTTGCAATGATATCTGCCAAAAAATATCATTCGATGATGTGTCACGCTCCATTCATCTCGTGGAACTTTTCTCATTAAAGTATTTTCTACTTCAAGAACGCTATCTTTCCATTTACATATACCAAGGCGTTTGGATACACGCTCTACATGTGTATCTACTGCTATAGATGGCTCATTAAATGCAATCGATGCAACGACATTTGCTGTCTTTCTACCAACGCCTGCTAATTTAACAAGATCCTCTTTTGATGAAGGAACTTCTCCATTATATTCATCTAATAACATTTGACAAAGCTTTTGAATATTTTTTGCTTTAGAACGATATAGTCCAATGGAACGAATATCATTCTCTAACTCACTTAATTCTACAGATAAATAATCTTCCGGTGTTTTATATTTTTGGAAAAGATCCGCAGTTACTTTATTAACTAGTTTATCCGTACATTGAGCAGACAAAAGAACAGCAATTACAAGTTCAAATGGGTTAGAATGTTCCAGTTCACCTTTAGCATCAGGGAACATCTCCGCCATAACATCTAGACATTGTCGTATTTGTTTTTGATTTAGCACAGCTTATTCCCCCTCTAGCCAATTATAATAAAACGATGTATCTCTTTTTTGATTGGGTGTTGACGATTGTTGATTTTGGTGAAATGGTTGACTTGCTTTTCGTGCATCCTGTACAGAATGAATCCCTTTTCTCTTCCACTCTCTTAAGATCCGGTCTATATATTTAAAATTAAGTTTCCCCATTAATACGGATTCTCTTAATCCAGCTTTAATTAATGATGGTTCTATATCATCATCATCTATCCAAGTGTTAATAGTCTCAATTTCAAATGGAGATAACGGTCTACCAAATTCTTGTTCAAAAAGAATAAAAATAGTACCAATCGGATCTTCTGATTCACTATTTTCTTGCTTTGTTGTGTATAACTTTTCCCATAAGGGTTCTAGAGAATAAGATTCGCTATAAGGTTCGACTTGTTCATTTTTCTCTATCGTTAATAAACCTTGTTGAAGTAATTTACGTAAAATTTGAGCACATTGTTTTTCATCAAAACTAACGAAATGTGCCAATTCTGACGGGGTTGGAAAATCATTATTTTTTTCTGAAAATCGTAGTAATTGTAAAATCAACATTACTTCTGCTTCGTGAAGACCTAATAGATGATAGTCGGTAAGAAGTTTCGCAGGAATACTAAGTTGATTTTTTACAATCTCATGTAATTGTAAATTTCTCTTTTTCATTAGTAAGCACCTCAATAATAGTATAGCATGTACACATAGTTTAGAAAGAAAAATCCCTCGCGAAAAATGCAAGGGATCGGTTCCTTTATATTAAGGATATAGACGATTTAGTAGACGTGGGAATGGGATTGTTTCACGAACATGTTCCACTCCAGATAACCATGCTACTGTACGCTCTAATCCTAATCCAAATCCAGAGTGTGGTACACTTCCATACTTACGTAGTTCTAAGTACCACTGATAAGCGGGTCCAGTTAATCCATGTTCTTCGTAACGCTGTTCCATTAGTTCTAAATCATCAATTCGTTGAGAACCACCTATAATTTCACCGTAACCTTCTGGGGCAATTAGATCAGCACATAAAACAACATCTGATCGATTAGGATCTGGTTTCATATAAAAAGCTTTGATATCTTTCGGGTAATTAGTTATAAATACTGGCATATCATAGCTTTCCGCAATTGCAGTTTCATGCGGTGCGCCAAAGTCCTCTCCCCATTCAATATCATCAAAGCCTTTTTCTTTTAACATATCAATTGCTTCATCATATGAAATTCTAGGAAATGGAGCTTTTATCTTCTCTAATTTAGATAGATCTCTTTCAAGAACAGATAGCTCCAATTTGCAATTTGTTAATACAGATTGAACAATATGGCTAACATAGTTTTCTTGTATTTTTAAGCTATCTTCATGTTCAACAAATGCCATCTCAGGTTCAATCATCCAAAATTCGATAAGATGTCTTCTAGTTTTTGATTTTTCTGCTCGGAAAGTTGGTCCGAATGAAAATACTTTTCCTAACGCCATTGCAGCTGCTTCCATGTACAGTTGCCCACTTTGTGAAAGGTATGCTTCTTCATCAAAGTACTTTGTATGAAATAACTCTGTAGTTCCCTCTGCAGAAGATCCAGTAAGAATCGGTGGATCTACTTTTACAAATCCTTCTTCATTAAAATACTCATACGTAGAACGAATAATTTCATTTCTAATTTTCATTACAGCATGTTGTTTTTTGGAACGTAGCCATAGGTGGCGATGATCCATTAAAAATTCCGTTCCATGTTCTTTAGGCGTGATTGGATAGTCATTAGCTTCATGAATCAATTCAACATTAGAAACTTGCATTTCATATCCAAAGTCAGATCGTGTATCTTCAACAATCTTACCAGTCACGTAAAGAGATGATTCTTGTGTAATGTTTTTTGATGTTGAAAATACATCTTCAGGTACATCACTTTTTACTACCACTCCTTGCATAAATCCTGTTCCATCACGTAATTGTAAAAAAGCAATTTTTCCGCTAGATCGTTTGTTAGATAACCATGCACCAATGGTTACCTCTTTTTCTACATATTGTGGTGCCTGTGCTATTGTAATTTTCATGGTAAGTCCTCCGTTATTTATGATTTAGAACGAATCGATGAATTCGATTAGCTGCTTCTGTAAGTTCTTCAATAGATAATGCATAGGATAAACGTACATTATCTGGTGATCCAAATCCAGAACCCGGTACTAATGCAACTTTTTCTTCTTCTAAGAGTGCAGCTACCCATTCATCTACAGTTGCAAAACCATTCATTTCAGCTGCTTTTTTTGCATTAGGAAACAGATAAAATGCGCCTTCTGGTTTGATGCATTCCATTCCAGGAATATCTTGGATTAATTTATAAAAAGCATCTAATCGTTCAGCGAATATTTTCTTATATTCTAACGATATATTACCTGGATCTTTCGTATAAGCCGCTAATGCTCCATATTGTGCAATCGATGTAGGATTTGATGTTGAATGGGAAGCAAGATTGGTCATTGCTTTGATAATTGTTTCATTACCTGCAGCATATCCAATTCTCCAACCAGTCATTGCATGTGATTTAGAAACACCATTTATAATAATGGTTTGATTATATAATTCATCAGATATAGAAGCTATAGATACATGTTCTTTTGATGTATAAATCAACTTCTCATAAATTTCGTCTGAAACAATAATGATATTATGTTTAAGGCATACTTCACCGAGCGCTTCTAATTCTCCTTTTGAATACATTAATCCCGTTGGGTTAGATGGTGAATTAATAATTACTGCTTTGGTTTTTGAAGTAATAGCCTCTTCTAATTGCTTTGGTGTTATTTTAAAATCATTGTTCTCATCAGCAGGTAAAATTACTGGGTTTCCCTCAGCGAGTTTTACTTGTTCAGGATAACTAACCCAATATGGTGATGGTATAATCACTTCGTCTTCCTTATTTAAAATCACTTGAAAAAGTGTATATAAAGCATGTTTTGCCCCATTGGTTACGATAATTTGCTTATCATTATAAGTAAGGCCGTTATCTTGTTGAAACTTGTCAATGATTGCTAGTTTTAACTCTGCAATACCCCCAGCAGGAGTATACTTTGTTAGACCATTGTTCATTGCTTGCTGAGCACCATCTATAATATATGCTGGTGTATTAAAATCTGGCTCACCTGCTCCTAAGCCAATTACATCAAATCCTTGTTTTTTTAAATCTTTTGCTTTAGCAGTTATCGCTAATGTAGATGATGGTGTTAATGTTTGAACTCTTTGTGCTAATTCCATATTTTTTTCTCCTCTCACTAATAAAACATCTTCGGATATTTAAATTGTTCCTGTAAAGATCCATCTGTAATGGAATGATAATTCATCACATAATTATTTTCATTATCATGATATGTAATTTCCCAGTAAGCTTCTCCCTCCACTAATGCAGGAGTTACATTTACTAATTTACAAGAACCACATGAAGACTGCCAGGTCTCAATTAATGTATTTTTAGATAGCATATCTTCCATATCAAAAACGGTTAATTGTCGTTGCTCACCTTCTAATGGATAAAAGACCAGTTTATCTTCACCTGCATCATTCATTGCTTCTAAAACATGATAACTGTTCGTTCCATGAAAAGATTCAATGGAATGGATATCCACATAAGAAGTTTGTTCTAATAGCTGTGTTTTTGTTGTATCCATTTCTGATGTTCTACTATCATTAATGACTTGATATAAATATATACAATAGGCAAGTAATGAAATTAGAATAATACCTATACCAACAAGCGAATATATAAACCATTTACGTTTTGTATTCGTCATAAATTTCCATCCGATCCCATTCTAATTGAAGTATTTTTAAAATATACTAAGAGTATATTTCTTTTTTTTACTATACATAGCAAAAAATCATCTGTAAATAATAATAACACGTCAAAAAGGTGATTGCTGATTTGATGTAAAAATTTTACCGACCAATTCGATTGTTCTTTAATTATTGTGCTGATGCCTTGTTATAAGGCATCATTTTTTTTAAACCATTGCTCCGCTTTATCGATTAGTTTTTGTGTAGAATCATAATGCATTGGTACTTTGGGTATTGATTCTGTAAAATATTTTCCGTATCTTGCATTAACAATTCGAGCATCGCAAACAAAGACAATCCCCCTATCGGTTGAGGAACGTATTAATCTGCCAAATCCCTGTTTAAATTTAATAACTGCATTTGGCAGAGAGAGTTCCATAAACGGATTTTGTTGCTGCTTCTTCAAAATAGCTGATTTTGCTTCAACTACGGGATGGTTTGGTGGTTGAAAAGGCAATCTAACAATTACTAAAGATGATAAATCATCCCCTGGTATATCTACACCTTCCCAAAAAGAACTTGTGCCTAAAAGAATCGCTTGGTCAAAGGATTGGAAGTTTTTCTTTAAGCGTGCTCTACTACCACTAGTAATTCCTTGCCCAATCAACATATATTTGTCCGTCTCCATCGTTTCTTTTAAAACATAATACGCTTTTCTTAACATCTCATATGAAGTAAACAATACAAGCATTCGACCAGATGTTATCTCAGCTAAAGAAATAATTGCTTCTGCTGTCGCATAGACAAAATCATCTATATTTCCGTACTTGATGTTCGGGAAATCATTTGGCACAAACATTTGAACTTGTTGATCATAAGCAAATGGTGATTTAATTTGTTCTGTAATGCATGAATGTAATGATAGACCTAATCGTTTCTGCATAAACGAGAATGATTGATTCATCGTTAGTGTGGCGCTAGTCATCACAACACTTTCTTTTTCATGGAAAAATTCGTTTTCTAAAAGTTCGGCAACATTAGCTGGTTCGCTATACAAAAATACAGAGTGATTTTGACCTTTTTTATCTATTTCAATCCATTTAATTTGTTCCACTTCTCCATCTGAAAAAAACATTAGCTCTAATCCATCTATATACCTCTGTAACCATTCGACCATTTGTAATAATTCTTCTCGGTGATTTTTTTCCGATTGATCTTCTTGGCTAATTCTTTCTTCAACCATAAAAAGAATATGAATTAGATCTCGAAAGTATAAACTTAATCGAGATGACATATCTAATATTACTTGCCACGATTCACCAGTTTCCTTCTCCATATCCATCCGATACTGTATCCTACCTACATCACTTAAAGCTTGGTTACTCAAATGTTGTTGAGAAACATAATGATATATAGCTTGGAAAAGATCTTCAATCTCTTGTTTTGCATTTTTTAACGTTTCATTCCATTCATGTAATGGAATATCACCATTAGATAATTGATAAGCTTGTACATAATTACCAAAAAGCTTATCTTCCTCGGAGGAGCCCATTTGATTACATGTAAATTGCATACTCATGTAGTCCATTTTTAAACCATAATGATGTGCTGCTTGTTCTTCAAAATGATGTGCTTCGTCAATGATTACTCGTTCATAAGAAGGAAGAAAAGCATAATCATTAAACATATCGGTACATAATAAAGCATGGTTTGTAATTATTATATTTGCTCGTTGAGCTTTTCTTCTTGCTTGTTGGTAATAAGAATATTGGAACCAAGGAGACTGAGGGTTAATCGACTTTTCTGTATCCGCGGATATTTTTCTGAAGAATATATATCCACTAGTCGGTAATTGTACTTCATCTATATCACCGGTTCCCGTCTCCGTAATCCATATTAATAACATTGCTTTTGTAAGTGCTACATCATAATTGTCTTGACCTTGCTCATAAAGCTCAATAGAGAATTTTTCCAAACTAATATAATGGTTTTTCCCTTTTAATAGTGTTGCCTGAAATGGAATATCGCTTATTGCATGTATGAGCGGAATCTCCTCATCTAACAGCTGGGATTGCAGCTGGGTAGTATGAGTACTAATAATTACCTTTTGTTTTTGTTTTACAGCATAGTATACAGCTGGTAAAAGATATGCTAATGATTTTCCAGTACCTGTTCCTGCCTCAATTAGTGCATGTCTTTTGGAGGTAAATGCATCATAAATGGTTTCTGACATTTCTTGTTGACCAGACCGTTTTTCATACATTGGGAGATGCTGGGATAGTTTACCACCATCTTCATAAATTGTATCTAAGTATGTACCAAAGGAAGTTTGGACATTATGTACTTGTTTTACATCAACATCTTTCATATGAAACGCTAAACCTTGAAAAGTTTGAATAGATGGATGATTATCAGTAGAAAAAGCTAATTCGTCCAACCTGTTCAGTAAAATTTCTTTGATATCAGAAATGAAAGTACCTTCTAATTTTAGCCACTGTTCAATTGTTTCATATGGTAATTGATTTATTTTATCAATAAGCTTTTGAAATAATTTCGCCGTTACATATGCATCAGACAACGCTCTGTGTGGATCATCATGCTGTAAGTTAAAATGATCCGATAATTGACTCAATTTATATCCAGGGGCTGTCGGGAATAAAATTCTTGATAATTCAACTGTATCTAATACTTGATTATGCAGACGATCCATTCCATTTTCTTTAAGTTCAGCATTTAGGAAACCTAAATCGAAATTTACGTTATGTGCAATGATGTAACTATCTTCCAGTAGCGATTTTATTGTCGAAGCTTTTTCCTTAAATACAGGAGCATCGACAACATCTTCATCAGAAATACCTGTCAAATTAGTAATAAATGGTGGAATTGGCTGATCTGGATTAAAGAAAGTTGTTTCAGTATCAATAATTTCATTGTCTTCAATAATTACCATACCTATTTCAATGATCTTGTCATTTTTTGATGGGGCGTGTCCAGTTGTTTCTAGATCGATTACTACAAAACGATTCATATACATTTCACCTCCCTTTCTTCCACAGAATTAAAAATAGGAAAACGGATAAGTGTCTCTATGACATTACAGTACCGTCATTGGAGGTTCTTGTTCTATCATTTGCTTCACACGGTTTGTCTCGTCCATAATTGCAACTTTCGGATGAAAAGTTTTAAGTTCTTCTTGTGATAAAAGTGCATATGCAATGATAATTACAGTGTCTCCCGGTTGGACAAGTCTTGCAGCTGCTCCATTTAGACAGATCGTTCCACTATTTTTTTCTCCAGCTATAACATAAGTCTCTAATCGGGCACCATTATTATTATTTACGATTTGTACCTTTTCATTAGGTAGAATATCAACTTGTTGTAGGATAGCTTCATCAATTGTGATACTACCTACATAATTTAGGTTTGCTTCTGTTACAACTGCTCGATGAATCTTACTTTTCATCATCGTACGATACATGATTCCATCTCCTGTTCTAAACGTTCAAAATCTTTACCTATTTTCAACCATTTTCCAAATAATAATATTTAACTAGAATTACTTTCAATAATCCTGGTAAAATATAAAATCGAGTTATCATGAGAATTGTATTATGTTCAAGCACATTTTCCTCTTTTTCAATGATAGCAGGATTTCTATCACCGTCAATAACAAGTTGTGTTACTATTTTTAATCAACAGAGACTTCATGACCTCATAGTTAAGAATTCATGAATCTGATTAGTTTGATCGTGAAAACCATTTGATGTCAGCAGAATATAACTTTATTGGGCTCCCTTCTGAAGACTCTACTAATAGAGCACCTTCATCTGAAATTCCTAGAAACTTACCTACCCATTGTTCATGAAATGTAGTGATTTCGATTTCTGAGCCAATCTTAAAAGCATGTTTTTCCCACTGCTGTTTAATATAATGAAATCCATGTTTTACATAATTGTTATACGTACGTTCAAATTGTAATAAAATCTGCTGTAAAAGTGTATGTTTTTCAAAGGTGTGTCCCGTCTCTTGGAATAAAGACGTGGCTATATTTTGTAATTGTTTATCCCAATGTTGCCTTGACTGATTCACATTTAATCCAATCCCAATAAGAATATATTGAACCTGATCTTGTTCAGCTTGCATTTCTGTTAATATTCCACATAATTTTTTCTGATTAATTAAAATATCGTTCGGCCATTTAATTAATGGATCGATATTTGTCATTTGCTGAATTGCATTTGTAATAGCCACTGCAGTGAGTAACGTCAATTCTGACGCACGATTTGGAGGGATGTTTGGGCGCAGAACTATTGTCATCCATAGTCCGTCTCCATTAGAGTCCCAATTTTTTTGAACCCTACCTCTTCCAGCTGTTTGTTGATCAGCTATTATAATCGTTCCGTGTGATGCTCCATTCTGTGCTGCTTCGTGACCGACAAGTTGTGTAGAACCTACAGATGTTTTATGGATGATTTCTTTACCTAACCAATCTGTTTCTAAGCCCCATCGTATCGTATTTGTACTGATTTTATTGGGGGATTGGATAATGCGATAACCTTTTCTCGGCTTAGCTTCAATCACATATCCATCTTTTTCCAATTCTTTCATATGTTTCCAAACAGCGTTGCGTGATATATTTAGTAGTTCAGAAAGGCGTTGCCCAGATGCATAAACTTCATGATTATTAGATAGTATCTCTATTAATTTGGCTCTTGTCGATTGCATAATACCCATTCCTTTATTAATTTTTTCTCATTAACTAATTGCATCGTTACTACTAAATATTCGACCTCTTCTAATATATTTTTTATCCACTTCCCTTTTGCGCGATGTGGAAACCAATCCATTAGATCATTTCCATCTAAATCCAATTGTGATCGCTGCTGGATAGGAAGTGATGCGCTTATTTCTTGTAATAATTCGTGTTGAATAGTAGTGTTATCTATAACGAAGACCGTACGCATCCATCCAGCCCATAGTTTCTTTGGAAGAATATAGAGAAGCCAATTGTTTAATCCATTAGACTGATAAAAATGATAAGCGTTAATTAGTTTCAAGGCATCATTCTTAATATTGTTGGAGCACTTATAATTCCTTGTCCAATCATGAATTTTTATCGTTGGTTCTAATAGATGGAATATTGCAATCACTTCTGCAAATGATTGAAGCGGAATGATTTTATCTTTCATATCTTTAAAAATATTACTATACCCTGCTTGAAATATCGGAAGCTGCTCATCCAGACGTAAATCTATAATATATTGAATTGCCTTAGCAACATGTTGTCCTTGAAATAACTTTGTAAGCTCTACGGTTATCCTTTCTATTGCAAGATGTTGAATTTGTGACCGTATTGCATACATCGCTTCTAAAGTATCCTTTTGTATCGTACAACCCAACTGACTTGAAAAACGAACCGCACGAAGAATTCGTAATGCATCTTCTTGAAATCGCTCTTCTGGATTTCCGACAGTACGAATTAACTTCTTTTCTAAATCTTCTTGACCATGAAATAAATCCGTTATACGCCCTTTTCTATCCATTGCCAATGCATTTATGGTAAAATCACGTCGACGTAAATCCTCCGCTAAATTCGTAACAAAACGCACGTCATTTGGTCGACGATGATCGGTATATTCCCCATCTTGTCTATAAGTTGTGACTTCATACGATTCTCCTTCATGTCGAACAATGACTGTACCATGTTCGATACCAACTGGTATGACCTTATTAAAAAGTTTCATAACTTCATTAGGAGTAGCAGAAGTAGCAATATCAATATCATGAATTTCTTTTTGTAAAAGTAGATCGCGAACGCATCCACCTACAAAATATCCTTCATGGCCATTTGAAACTAATGTTGATAATATTGGTGAAGCTTTTAGGAAAGGTTCTGATATCATATTTCCACCTCTGCCTTATTTGTTTTCTTGTAAAAGTGTATCATATAAGGCTTCATATTGATTTACAATCGTCTCTGATGCAAAGTATTTTTTTACATGTTGTAATGCATTTTCTGAGAATACATTCCATTTATTATTATCCATTAATAGGTCTGTTGCATATTTTGCAGCACTTTTACTATCTCCTAAATCAACTATGAATCCAGTTTCTTCATGAGTAAGTACTTCTGGTATTCCACCAATGTTTGTTCCAATACTTGGAACTCCGCATGCCATTGCTTCTAATAACACTAAACCAAAGCTTTCTTTTTCAGACATTAACAACATAAGGTCTGCCATGGACAATATATCACTGATATTATTCTGTTTCCCTAAAAATTGTACTTTATCTTGAAGACCAAGTTCATTTACTAAACGGACCATATCTCCATATTCAGGTCCATCTCCGATAAGTAGTAATTGGCTGTTAATGTTTTTTTGAACTTTTTCGTACGTATAAATTACATCTTGTACTCGTTTTACTTTACGAAAATTAGAAATATGAATGAGTACTTTTGTATCCTCTTCTATTCCAAATTGATACTTTAAATTTTGCATGTTTTTTGGATGATACTGCTGCTCATTTATAAAATTATGAATAACTTCTATGGATTTATCTATATCTAACATCTCATTCGTTTGTTGAACTAAGCTATGAGATACTGCAGTAACAGCGTCTGAATGTTCAATTCCATGACGAATAATTGATGTAAATGCGTTATCGATTGCTAATACAGTTATATCCGTACCATGGAGAGTCGTTACGATTTTGACAGGGTGTTTCGCTATATCTTTAGCTAAGATGGCACAAATAGCATGAGGCATCGCATAATGTACATGCAAAATATCAAGTTTTTCACGGTCGATAACTTCTGCCATTTTAGCAGCAAGTGTAAGATCATATGGTGGGTATTGAAAAACTGGATAGTGGCTCATTTCTACTTGATGATAATATACTTTTGGGTATACTTTATCTAATCGAAAAGGAACACTTGAAGTAATAAAATGTATCTCATGCCCTTTTTCAGCTAATAGCTTTCCTAGTTCTGTAGCAATTACACCTGACCCACCGACAGTTGGATAACAAGTGATGCCTATCTTCTTCACAGTGTCCCTTCTTTCTCTTGTCTCTCTTTGATGATCTCTCTCCATTTCAAATCGCCTCTGCTGAGACCATGAATAAAGATCTCTGCACCTGCAATATTCGTTACTAATGGTATCTGATGTACATCACATAAACGCATTAATGCACTTACATCAGGTTCATGCGGTTGTGCAGTAAGTGGATCGCGGAAAAAGATAATCATATCCATCTTTCCGTTAGCAATCATAGCTCCAATTTGCTGGTCTCCACCAAGTGGTCCAGATTGAAAACGGTGGATCTTTAAACCTGTAGCATTTGATATTTTTAAGCCAGTTGTACCAGTAGCATATAAGCTATGTTTTGATAACACATGCGTGTATGCAGTAGTAAATTGAATCATGTCTTCTTTCTTTTCATCATGTGCAATTAAAGCTATATTCATGCCTTATCCCCCTCGTTATAAGCTTACAATAAGTTCTCCAAACCATATACAAGTTCTTCTAAATCCATAACTTGATTGACACATTCCTTTATACCATCCATAAACGAAGCACGATTCATGGAGTCATGACTGATTGTTAATGTTTGACCAGCACCACCAAAAATAACTTCTTGATGTGCTACTAATCCCGGTAGACGCATACTATGAATACGCATGCCGTTCATATCCGCACCTCGAGCACCTGGTAATGTCTCTTCTTCATTTGGATGACCTTGTTTTTTACTTTCTCGTACGTCTTGAATTAATTCTGCTGTTTTTTTAGCAGTACCTGATGGTGCATCTAATTTTTGATCATGATGTTTTTCTATTATTTCTACATCTGGGAAGTATTTCGCTGCCATTTTAGAAAATTTCATCATTAATATAGCTCCTATTGCAAAATTCGGAGCAATGATACACCCTCGTTTCTGTTCTTTAGCAAGTTCTTTAAGCTCAGATAATTGTTCATCCGTAAAGCCTGTTGTACCTACTACTGGTCGTACTTTATATTGTAGTGCTGTTTTGGTATGTTTATAACCTACTTCAGGGATTGTTAAATCAACAAAAACATCTGCTTGATGCTGCTTTAAGCACGTATCAAAATCTGTGTAAATAGGAACTTGAAGATCATCTCGGAATTGTTCTAGCTCACCTAAAGTTAATCCATCATGTTTATGATCTAAACAAGCGACTAGCCGAAAAGATTCCTCATTTGTAATCATTTGTACAGCTTCATATCCCATTCTTCCTCTAGGTCCAGCTAAGATTATATTAATTGCCATGTTTTATTCTCCTTCTTCTTTTCTCGTCCAACGATTTTTATCTCGAGTTTCAAATTTTTCTATGGATTGTTGAAATGCATCCGATAATTGAAAATCAAGTGAATTTGCGAAGCAAGCGAGTACAAATAGAATATCACCGACTTCTTCTTCTACGGTTTTTACATTTTCCGTATGTTTTTTGGGTTTTTCACCGTAATAATGATTAATTTCTCTCGCAAGTTCTCCAGTTTCTTCACTTAGCCTAGCCATTAATGCTAATGGTGAAAAATAGCCTTCTTTAAATTGAGATATATACTCGTCGGTAAGTGATTGAATGTCTTCAACTTTATGTACGCGTTTTGTCATTAAAAACTCGCCTCCATCTTCCATACTACCCTTTAATGGTAGCTAAAAGACACCGTTTTGACAAATAATAGGGTTTTAAGATTTGATTGTTTGTTGTCTAGAATTTGTCTATAATTAAGAATGGTTTTGTATTTTTCGAAAAATCAGCTTAAGGAGGATAGGTTATGTTCGGATTGAAATTTAAAAATATAGGTTTTATATTACTCGGTGCAGCAATATTCTCATTTGGAGTTGTACATTTTAATATGCAACACAATCTTGGTGAAGGTGGTTTTACAGGTATTACGTTGCTTTTATATTTCTTGTGGGAGATAGATCCAGCTATTAGTAATTTAGTACTCAATATCCCAGTGTTTTTTATTGGGTGGAAATTATTAGGGAGAAATACATTTATGTATACTGTCATTGGTACATTTGCTGTTTCTTTCTTTCTTTGGCTATTTCAATTAAATCCCTTTCCAATTTATTTGGAAAATGACATGACGTTAGTAGCTTTATTCGCTGGAGTATTTATTGGTATTGGGCTTGGAGTTATTTTTCGGTATGGTGGTACTACAGGTGGAGTAGATATTATTGCTCGAATTGTAAATAAATATATAGGCTGGAGTATCGGTAAAGCAATGTTTGTCTTTGACTTAGTTGTCATTGTTACATCGATTTTTGTTATTCTTGATCTAGCTCAAGGAATGTACACGCTTGTAGCCGTCTATATCGGAGCAAGAGTAATTGACTTTATTCAGGAAGGTGCTTATTCTGCACGAGGTGCGATGATTATATCGAATCATAATCAAGTAATAGCTAAAGAAATCATGGAGAAAATGGATCGAGGAGTTACGATTTTAAACGGTCAAGGAAGTTTTTCTAAAGAAAAAAGAAATGTACTTTACTGTGTTGTAGCCCGAAATGAAATCGTTCGCTTAAAATCAATTATTGAACAAGCTGATCCACATGCGTTCGTATCACTGACTACTGTTCATGATGTGATGGGTGAAGGGTTTACGTTAGACGAAAACAAAAAACCAATTGAAATCTAAATTAACAACAAAACACCCATCGGATATGCTGATGGGTGTTTAAAACATTACTATTCACGATTTGCCGCATAGATAAGAATAAATCTGACTAATTCTGCTACAGCTACAAGTGCAGCTGCTACATAAGTCATTGCTGCAGCATTTAATACCTTCTTCGTTTCACGCTCTTCATCGTTACGGATAACGCCAGCTGAAATCATTTGGGTCATTGCTCGATTAGATGCGTCAAACTCTACAGGTAAAGTTACTAGTTGGAATAATACTGCTGCTGCAAAGAAAATAATTCCAAATAGTAATAAATTAGTCGCACTAAATATGATACCTGCGATAATTAAAAACATGGAAATATTTGACCCGAAGTTCGCTACAGGTACTAATGCACTTCTAAACTTTAAAAATGCATATTCTTGTTGATCCTGAATAGCGTGTCCAACCTCATGTGCTGCTACAGCCGAAGATGCCATTGAACGACCACTGTAAATTCCTTCAGATAAATTAACGATTTTCTTACGTGGATCATAATGGTCCGTTAACGTACCTTTTACTCTGCCAATTTGTACATCATATAGTCCATTATCATCTAAAATCTTACGAGCAACATCTGCTCCGGTCATACCAGAGGATGTTGGTTTCTTCGAATATTTTGTATAAGTGCTTTTAACCTTCGCTTGGGCAAGCATTGGTATGATCATTAACAAAGCAATGTAAATTAAATATGCTCCTAATCCCATGTTTCATTCCTCCATATATTATCTCTTAAGGTCAATTTTAGTCAGGTTCCTTTCGTTAGTCAACTGATTTGTCGTTTTTACGAGCTTTCTTTGAGGCTTTTACTTCCGCTTTATATTTTCTCCAACTTACATAAGATAATGTACCAATAATACATCCTCCAACAATTAGAACCCCTAAAGTAAAGGGGGAAAGTAATATCCCATTCGATATAATTGAATTTGAAGATAAACTACTTGCTGCAACAGAGTGAACATCAAAAAAGAAAATCCCTATGAACACTGTAGTCATCAATCGGATAAGTCGTCGCTTTCTGTCCCCCATAGAGATCACCTCATCCATTTTTCTTGTTATTCCAGTGTATGATGAGATGATGGTTCATATGTCAGTTCTTCTGTCTTTGATAAATAGTTAACCAATAGGTGATCCCAATGGTAAAAATGCTTAGCCAAAACGTAAAATAGCCTATTTCATTAGAATACGATAAGAGGCTACCATACATTGGCATGTGACCAAATACGTAGTCAATAATATCGTTATGCAATACTACAATACTTGCTAATGCAAGGTGTTTCAGTTTTATTTTATAAAAAGGTGCATACAACAGCCCTTGAATTGCCATACCTAAATGAGATGCCATTAGCATATATCCTGAAGGATGTAAATATCCATCAACATAAAGTGTGAGAAGATTCATCACCACTGCCCAAATACCGTATTTAAATAACGATGTAATAGCTAAAGCCTCAATATAAGGAATATTTCTCCCCACTAAGAAGAAAAGAAGAAATACCGTGAAAAATAAACTTGCGGTTGGGCTATCTGGTACGAATGGAATAAAAATAGGCGGTGTTATTTCTAGTTGCCAGCCATACCAATAATAACCATAAATGGTTCCGAATAAATTGATAATAAGCAATATAGTTATAAATTTTTTGTCTTGTAGTATGTATCGAATCATGATAATAATGCCTCTCTTTTATGTGAAAAACACCTTTACCCATGGAAGGCAAAGGTGTTTTTCTATAATTTATTCTGCTTCTTCATTTACTGAAATAATAAATTCAGCTAATTGATCCAACTCTTCTTCAGAGCCCTGGAACTGATCAGCAGGCATTGATCCAATACCATCAGTAGCGATTGTCATAATCTCTTCTTTAGAATAGTCAATACCAACTAACGCTGGTCCTGCACCACCTTCAAGTTCTCCTCCATGACAAGACAAACAGCTATTTTCATATGCGGCATAGCCAGGATGTTCCGTATCAATGGAAACTTCAGATTCTGGAACAGGTTTGTTTGCTTCAGCACGACCTTCCCAATCAACTACAGCAGCAGAAGTATACGTTAACCAAATAACAGAAGCTAATGCTAAAAGCATCATACCAACTGCAATTGGTCTTTGGTGTGGGCGTCTTCCTGGTCCTTTATCAAGAAATGGAGCAAGTAATAATGCACCAAACGCGATACCAGGTAAAACAATAATACCCATTAACGTCCAATCTCCACTAGCAAATTCATATTTCAGTAACTCGTACAAGAATAAAAAGTACCAATCTGGTAGAGGTATATATGCAGCATCAGTCGGATCAGCCACTCCTTCTAGAGGAGATGGATGTGCAAGTGTTAAACACAAGAAACCAACTAGAAATACTGCTCCAGCCAACCATTCTTTTAATAAAAAGTTGGGCCAAAACGCTTCAGTTCTACCAGGATACTCCGAATAATCTTTCGGTACATTTGGTTTTCTTTCCGCGGAAATACGAGAATCTCCAACGAATTTCATACCTTTACCCTTATGCATTGGTTGCCCTCCTTTTTATAGTGGTCCGGAAATACCTTGTCTACGGATGAGAATAAAGTGAACTGCCAATAGTGCAAATAATGCACCTGGTAAGAAGAACACGTGAATCGCAAAGAATCTTGTTAATGTTTGCGCTCCTACAATTGTTGCATCTCCAGCTAGCAATGTTTTTAATTGTTCTCCAATAAACGGTACTTGTTCTGCAATTTCTAGACCAACTTGAGTTGCGAAGTATGCTTTGTTATCCCATGGTAATAAGTAACCTGTAAACCCTAAACCTAACATTATAAAGAATATAAGCACTCCGACTATCCAGTTAAGTTCACGTGGCTTTTTGTACGCACCTTGGAAAAACACACGTAAAGTATGTAGTAATAGCATTACGATAACAACACTGGCACCCCAATGGTGCATTCCGCGAACAATTTGTCCATGTGCAACTTCTGTTTGCAAGTAATAAACAGATTTCCATGCATTCTCAATATCTGGAACATAATACATTGTAAGGAACATACCAGATAAAATTTGAATGACTACAACGAAAAATGTTAATCCACCGAAACAATAGACAAATGCGGAAAAATGATGTGCAGGATTAACATGCTCTGGCACTTCGTGATCTGCAATATCGCGCCATATTGGCGTAATATCAATGCGATCGTCGATCCAATCATAAATCTTTTGTAACATTGTTCATTACGCCTCCCCGTATGCTTTTACTTCGCCTAGGAATAACATTCCATCCCTTACTTCCTGCTCATAAACATCTAAAGGTTGTAACGGTGGTGTACCAGGAACGTTTGTCCCATCTTTGTAATAACGACCGTTGTGGCAAGGACAGAAGAATTCGTTTGGATAACTTTCACTACCTTCCCAGGAAACAACACAACCTAAATGTTTACAAACTGGGGAAAAGGCAACAATTTCATCATTTTCATTTCGATAAACCCATGCTGAGCGATTGACTTCTGATTCATACCAACCGTCTACTTGATCAACAGTCCAGTCAATCCGTTGCGGATCTTCTGTGATATCATCGACAGCTAAACCAACGTTTGCCATGTCTCCGCCTTCAGTACTTTTTAAGACGGGATCAATTGCCATTCTTACTGGAGATATAAGCAACCCAGCTGCCATAAAACCCCCTACACCAGTAAGTGTATAGTTTAAAAACTGTCTACGGGATACTTGCTGTTTTTCATCACTCATGTTTTTCCCCCCTCTTTACAATAATCACGGACATCATAGATTAATTCAGATTACTAGGACAATACCAATGATAGCGCAATCTTATAATCCGGTCAATATATAATCGAAGGCATATGCAACAATTCGTTTAATATTGTGATATTTTTTGACAACCGGTTACCAGAATGATCTTATCAGTTCTACAGTTTGCCCGACTTGCTCTCGAATTATGCGCTGTATTTCATTTGAATTAGAAGAATCTAGTTGAATAGCAGGTAACCATACTACCTCTCCATCTAAATTCTGTGATTCTTTTCTCCAACTGGGATCAAAAGTTATAAATATGACATGTTCGAATGGTAATTCCTTCACATGGCTTGTCCATTCATTAATACGTTGTACTTCTGCTTTTTTATCAGTTGTTTTTAAATAGGTATAGTTTGGAGTTAATAATACTCTTCCCATTAATTCTTTTTCCAGTTCCTTTACTAATATATTCATCTCTTCATATTGACTAGAAAGTTTTTTTGATTCAGATGTGTTCACTATCTGGAATGGGCTTAACGGAATTATCAACGTATCGACAAACTCTTTCGCACCACCATATGTATTAATATCTTCTTTCGTCCATTTCATGTACTGTCCACTCCCCTTACTGCTTCTACGTAGTATTGTATCATTTTTCAATGGAAATTGTTATCGTTTTGCAATTGTTTAAATGAGTAAAGAATCATTAAAAAGCCGAACAAAAAAATAAATTTCGTTCGGCAAATTCTCTATGTTACTTTTGACGATTTGATGACAATTTTTCTAATTTTTTGGAGAGTTTATTAAATAGTTCTTTATCGCCGTTGTCTAATGCTTTATCAATATCAAAAATAATTTTGTTTCTCTTCTGTTCGAATAATAAGTGATCAAGTAAATTATTTGCGGTTTCTTTGTCATCTGTTGTTAAGTAATAATCCTCGGGAATAAAAGGATTTTCTTCTAACACAGAAGCATAGTATGAGTGTTGATTTGATTTTCGAAAGTTCAGCTGTACATAGAGTGGTTCATTTTGATTTAAACGAATATCGTGAAACGATTTCTCTGCATCCGTTGTCACTAAGTGATTCTTATAAAAACGAAATGGTACCTCATCCGAACAATGACTGGTCATCATAATACCTCTTGGACAATATTTCACATCTCTAACAAAATGAACATTCGCCAATAAATCACTATGGTTAACTAAGTAATTTAAAATCCACACACTTTCTCGTTTCTTTAACCGGTAATGATTAAGAAACCACTGAATAAAACTCTTCTTATCCTTGGCAGTAACTGGCGACAGCATTCCCTCTCCCCTCTCCACATTTAAATAAAGTAACGAGGTTTGGACAAAAGTATTAATCAAAATAACTACGAATGAATGGGTTTAGAAAAATCACTGCAGAAATAAAAATATACTCCACTTACCCAACGTGCCTGGTGTACCTCCAGTTACTCACATCGAGGACTCACCTAAGTCGCTATCACGAGTCTCCATATTTTTTCCTCTACGCTTATTCTAAACTTCACCCGTCTTTTGACTATTACTTTTTGTTGCCCTTACATCGTTTCGATGAACTAGTCAGGGTATTATCGTCTCTAATCTCTTACCACAATGTTGTTGCACATGTGTTCTGTGAGGTAGGAGTCCTATAGACGATTGTTCCGTGAAAAAAGCTCATTGTTCTACATCAAGTTTTAGACGCTCTACATAAGAAACAACATCTTCATCCATTGGTTCTTCCGCAATATAATTCTCAAATATGCGAATTGCTTCTTGTATACGCCCTTCTTCTGTTAAGAAATAACCATATTCTTTTAAAAAGTCGCTATCTTGTTGTAAGCTATTATATGCTTCTTGATAGCTGTTTAATGCATCTTCAAACAATTCTAATTCAACATTTGCTTTGGCAAGTTCCCATTCATAGAGTGGATCATCAGCCCCTGCTTGTTTAATGGATGTAATTAATTCAACAATATCTTCATACGCTTCTCGTGATTTCAATAGTTCAATCATAAATAAAATAGCTTCTTTATAGTCGGGTTCTAAAGCTATAGCTTGTCTTATATAATTTTCACTTTCATTGTTATAGCCAAGCTGATGGGCAATATCACCTGCTGTAAAGAATAATTCTTTTTGATATTCGTCTCTTTCAATACCCTTTTTCACCATCTTATATGCTTCCTCTAACATGCCCTCTTCCACATACACGTTAGCGAGTTGTTCGTATACGGTATGATAGTCACTATCGATTTCAATTACATGCTCCCAAGCTTTCATAGCAATATCATTTCTATCTGCTTGATGGGCAGTTATGCCATGTTTAAATAGTTTATCTGGATCTGGGTTTTCTTCCTCTTTAAAATAAGTTAAAGCTTTTTCATATTCACCTACTGCTGCCAGTGCCTCGCCTAATCGATCTTCAATATTAACGTGCCCAACACTGGTTTGTTTTTGAACTACTTTCTCATAATACGTAATTGCTTTTAGATATTCTCCTATTGAGAAAAATAACTCTCCCAAGGCAAAATCAATAATCAATTCGTTTGGAGCTAGTTGTTTTGCTTCAAATAATTTTTGCTCAGATACTTCAAATAGGCCCTGTGCTTGATATAAATCGGCTAATTGTACTAAAGCTTGAATATATCCAGGGTCATCGTTATCAATCTCATTCAAAATCGTAATTGCTAACTCATCTTCTTGCGATTCAATAAATATATCTGATAAAGATAATTTTAAATCTGTTTCTTCTGGATATTTTTCTAATAATTTCTCTAGGATAATTCTAGCTTCTATTAAAAATCCCCACTGTAAATACAACTCTGATATTGTATAGAGTTCATCATCACTGGCAATCTTTTCATATTCTTTTAACCTTGCAATTGCTTGTTCGGTCTCGTTGTTCTCTGCTAACTTCATTGCCTCTTGAATGGTATTCATTGGAACACCCTTTCTATCTTCATTCATATCTATCAAGTTTAATCATACAGAAAACAATCTCATCCTTCAAATCACGCGCTTATATAAGAAAAACCCAGCTGAAAAAGATAAAACATCTCTTCATGGCAGGGTTAATCAACTTGAAGTGAAAATTATATCAGCGAGCCTTTTCGTACACCCACTGAATATTAATTGAACAAAATCGGAAATATAAAGATGATAAATTCTTAATTTATTTTGTTTGGCTTAGCTTAACCTCATCGTCTTATAGTACGGGTAATACATTGATCGTTACATGAAGGTTAATAAAGCTTACTTTGATATAGACTGTAAATCATTGACAAAATTAGGGTAAGAAATATTGATACAATCAATATTATCTACGACTACGGTTTCTTCTGTAACTAATGATGCGATAATTCCCATCATGGCGATTCGATGATCGTCATAGGATTTGAAACTTCCACCTTTTAGTTTTGTATTTCCTTTAATAATCATCCCATCTTCAGTAGGCGTAACATCCGCTCCAAGTTTGGAAAGATTCTCAGAAACTGCAAGCAATCGATCTGTTTCTTTCACTTTTAACTCTTGTGCATCTTTAATAATTGTTGTCCCATCTGCTTGAGTTGCTAATAATGCTAGAATTGGTATTTCATCAATAAGGCGAGGAATCGTGTCCCCTTCAATAGTAACCCCACTTAATTGTGAACCGTTTATAAGAATATCACCTATTTTTTCGCCTCCAACAATACGCTCATTCTGAATGGTCAGCTTAGCTCCCATTTGAAGAACAACGTCGATGATTCCAGTTCTAGTTTCATTAAGTCCAACATCTTTTAATATTATTTCACTTCTAGGTACCATACACGCTGCAACAATGAAAAATGCAGCAGAAGAAATATCACCAGGTACTTCTACATGACAACCTTGAAGATCAGTAGTTTTAGAAATAGATATTGTATGACCATCTGTCTTTATATTTGCTCCAAATGCTTGTAACATTGTTTCCGTATGATTTCGAGTTGGTGATTTTTCTCGAACTACTGTTTTATTCTCTGAATGTAATCCAGCTAAAAGTAATGCCGACTTTACTTGAGCACTTTTTACAGGTAAATCATACTCAATAGATTTTAATGTTGTACCTTTTATCGTTAGAGGTAAATAATTTCCTTGCTGTACACCATCAATCCTCGCTCCCATTAAGCGTAATGGATCAACAACCCGACTCATCGGTCTTTTAGAAAGTGATGCATCACCATATATTGTAGTTTTAAACGGAAGTCCAGCTAGTAACCCTAACATTAATCGAGTCGTTGTCCCTGAGTTTCCAAAGTCTAATTCCTTTTTTGGTTCTATTAGTCCACTTAAACCAGTACCTTCGATCGTAATGTTTGAACCATTTTTTTGAATTGTTACACCCATTTCTTTGAACGCATTAATTGTCCGCATACAATCTTCCCCGTCTAGAAAATTGGTTACAGTTGTTGTTCCTGTTGCAATAGAACCAAAAATGATCGAACGATGAGATATCGATTTATCCCCAGGTACTTTTATTAATCCATGAAGAGAACCAGAGATTGGTTGTAATGTTAGTGGGTTCATCTCGACAACTCCTTTTTTCCTAATTTTGTATCATTGTCTCGTATCCTAATGAAGTGAGCTTTTTAGAACTTTCTATTTGTTCTTTTTGGGTATGAAAACTTAGCCTTAACACTCCTGTTATTCCTTCACGTACTTCTAAAATTTCGATGTTTTTTATGCTGAAATTCTCATCCGCTAATATTTGTACAACTTTAGCAATAGCACCTGATTGGTCGTGAATATCTACATATACATCGTAAAAAGATGGAATAGCGCCTTGTTCTTTTTTGGACAGGCCATCTCGATATTTTTTTGCACTATCTAAATAATTCAGTATTTCATTTTTCTCATTTGTCTCTATTAATAATTTCAAATGACTCATCTCTTCAATCCAGTCTTCTAGAAAGTAGGACATTTTCGATTGATTATGGTGAAAGATATCCTGCCACATCTGAGGATTACTGGACGCAATTCTAGTTATATCTCGAAATCCCCCTGCGGCAAGATTTGGTAAGTAGGCATGCGTTCGTTCCCACTTTTTTGCTTGGTGTACAAGTGAAGATGCAATTAGATGCGGGAAATGAGAAATAACTCCTGTCATTTCGTCATGCTCTTCTGGTTTTAAAACTAAGAATTTGCATTTAGTTGTTGCGAGTACCGATTTAATTACTTCTATTTGTTCTTCCGCTTCATAATCTAGAGGGGACAATACATAAATAGCATTTTCAAAAAGATGAGCTTTAGAAGCTTCAACTCCCCGTTTGTGGGAACCAGCCATCGGATGTCCACCAATAAATGTAATGTTTGGGTTATTGATTTGTTGTGCTGCAGTTAAAATTGCCCCTTTTACAGAAGCGGTGTCTGTCACAATTACTTGTTTTGGAAATTCGACTTGATCTAGTTTTTGAATCATGTTAATTGTTTCTGTTATTGGTGCGGCTAAAATTATTATATCTGCCCTTTGGGCAACATGTTGCAAGTTAGTATCGTAATAAGAAATGATTCCAGTTTCTTTAGCATATTTTAAAGTTGATTCATCCACATCAAAACCAATTAATTTATGGTCTGAAAAATTTCTGATTGCTCTTGCTATAGAGCCTCCAATTAAACCTAATCCTGCTATCAATATCGTTTGTTGTTTCATGCATACACCTATCCTAGTTCATGATCAAATTGTTCTAACACTTTTTGTAATTTTTTCATATCTTTTTCTTTACCAATCGTTACTCGAATGGTTTTTGGTATACCTAATAGTTCTCCTGGTCGGACGATAAAACCAAATCGAATTAAATATTCATAGACTTTCACCCCACTAGTCGGTGTTTTAACTAATAGGAAGTTTGCTTCGGAATCGTAATAACCCCACCCTAATTTTTCTAAAAAACGTTGGAATTCTATTAGGTTTTTATAATTTTCTTGATTTGTATGTTGAATGAATTTTTGGTCTTCTAGTGCATATGAAGCGGCTTTCTGTGCTACTGCATTTGTGTTAAAAGGACCGCGAACCTTATCTAAAGTTTCAATAATGCTTGCATTAGCTATACCGTAACCAATACGCAATCCAGCTAATCCATATGCTTTTGAAAACGTGCGGAGTACAATCACATTACTATAGGTATGACGCAATTGTAATGCATTTAATTCTTTATCGGGTTGTAAATATTCATAGTATGCTTCATCTAAGACGACAAGCACTTCTTTTGGGCATTGATCTAAGAAGGAAGTAAACGCATCTTTTGAGAACGCAGATCCTGTCGGATTATTGGGTGTACATAGCCAAACAATTGCAGTGTGATCATCTATCGTAGCTAGCATCTTATCCAACTGATGATAACCTTCCTCGTCTGTTGGGATTTCTTTAATTTCTGCACCCTCAATAAGCGAGTAATGTTTATACTGTGGAAATGTTGGAGTAGCCATGACCACATTCGATCCAGGAACAATAAAGGAGCGACATAATAATTGAATAATTTCTTCAGAACCACTACCAAAGATAATTTCTGTTTCATCAATTTTTAATTTTTTAGTTAACGCAGTACGTAAATCAGAGGTGTAACCATCAGGATAAATATGAAAATCGAAATTTTCTGCTTTTAACGCTTCAGAAACCTGTTTAGAATATCCATATGGATTTTCGTTCGATGCCAATTTAACAATATAATCAAGTTGATAGTCTATTTGAATATCTTTTGTTTGTTTACCTTGCTTGTAAGGGCTCAACTGTTTTAAGATGTCTTTACCTTGCATATCTATTCGCCTTCCTTTTGTAGCAAATCTGGTCGAAGTTTCACAGCATTATTATGAAACACATGATGGATTTTTTGTTGAGGTGTATCCGTTCGAATTACCATCATCACTCTAATACATTTTGTTAAACTATTTGGAACATCGATCTCGGTCATACACATTACAGGTACATATTTCCAACTGTCGTCTATTTGCCTTAATGCTTTTGCAGGAAATCCAGCTGTTACATCTTTTGTCACAGAAATAAACACATGTGACACATCATTAGATCTAATATTATTCTGGTCTACCATATCTTTAACAAGATTTTTTGTTTGTAAGACGATTTCTTCTGCATTATTTTCTTGTATTGTTGTTGCTCCTCGTACACCTCTCGTCACAGTTTCTCCATCCTTTCTAAATAGGTCTGTATATAGTGTTTCATCAATGTATTTTCTATTGACACAGTTACGGGATTTTCCACTTCTTTTAAAAGTACCATCTGTATTTTGCCGCCAATTGATTTTTTATCATTTTTCATAAGCTCCATTAACTCTATGATTTCTTCTTTAGAAATGGAAAGAATAGGGTAATTATTATCTTTCAACCATTGATACAATTGGTAAAAAGGTAGCTGTACTTGAAATTCTAGTTCACTGACATGAAGTGCAAATAATAAACCATTTGCTACTGCTTCACCATGAGTAATTTTTCCATAACCGTGTATAGTTTCTAATGCATGACCTAGTGTATGTCCTAGATTGAGAAACTTTCTTATATTCGCTTCTTTCTCATCTTGTTCTACAATTCTTGCTTTTACTTGAATTCCTGCTTTCAAATATATTTCAAGCTGTTGTGGTTTAATTGATGCTAATGAATGATCTAACAGAGATAAAAACATTTTTTGGTTTGCAATTAAGCCTTCTTTTATAATTTCAGCATAACCACTTCTAATTTCATGAAGTGGTAGTGTTGACAAAGTTTCCACATCATAAATTACGGCAACAGGTGAGAAAAAACTTCCGATTAAGTTTTTTCCAAAATGATGATTAATTGCGACTTTTCCTCCTACACTGCTATCATGTGCGAGAATTGTAGTAGGAACTTGAATATAATCAATGCCACGCATAAACGTTGCAGCAACAAAACCAGCTAGGTCACCTACAACTCCTCCACCTAAAGCAATGATTAATGACTGACGGTCTAGCCCATTCTTGAGGGCTTCTGTTTGCAAACTATAAAACTTCTCGATACTTTTTGAATTTTCTCCAGAAGGAATGGTGAAATGACAGATGTTTTCTTCAGTTGGAAATCCGTGTAGGACATCTTCAAGATAGCGACTTCCTACTTGGTCATCCGTAATAATAAATATATTTGTATAATTTTTATTTATATATGCTCTTATTTGATATCGTAGTCCTTGACCAATATAAATTGGATATGAGGAATGGTTTGATTTCACTGTCATTTCTTCCATTTTTAGAAACACCTAATTTCTTCTCTGTAATCATCAATTGCTTTTTTTAATTGTGGAAAACGATCGCTAGAAAATTGTTCGGTAAGAGCTTTTGCTAATTCAAATGCTACTACATGTTCCATAACTACTGATGCTGCAGGAACAGCACATGCATCCGATCGCTCTACAGTAGCTTTAAAAGGTTCTTTTGTTTCAATATCAACACTAGTTAGTGGCCTCTTCATTAATGTTGGGATTGGTTTCATTACCCCTCGAACAACAATTGGCATTCCAGTAGTCATACCACCTTCAAAGCCACCTAATCGATTCGTAGTACGGTAGTATCCAAGTGCTTCATCCCATGCTATTTCATCATGAACTTCACTTCCATTTCGTTTCGCCGCCTCAAATCCGATTCCGAATTCGACACCTTTAAACGCATTAATGCTTACGACACTTCCTGCTAATCTACTATCTAACTTTCGATCATAATGAACGTAGGATCCAACTCCTGCTGGCATCCCTTCTACATATACTTCACAGACACCACCAATGGAATCTCCTTCTTTTTTAGCTTGATCGATTGCACTTGTCATTTGTTCCTCAACAGCAGCATCAAGAACCATTACTGGTGAACGATTTGCCTTATCTGCACGCTCCTGTGCATTTAAATCTCGTAGATCACTAGCTTCAATTCCTGCTATCTCTTTAACATAACCGGCAACTTCAATTCCTAGCTCTTTTAATAGTGTTTTAGCAACAGCACCAGCAGCAACACGGGCAGCTGTTTCCCTTGCAGAAGAACGTTCTAATACATTCCTCATATCTCTATGTCCATATTTAAGTGCACCGTTTAAATCTGCATGTCCAGGTCTTGGTTTAGTAACTACACGACGCATCTTTGACGGATCTTCCATGGGTTCTTCGCCCATAATATCAGTCCAATGTTTAAAATCATCATTGCGTATTACTAGTGATAGTGGAGATCCTAAAGTATAACCATGACGCACACCACTTACAATATCTACAGTATCTTTTTCTATTTGCATACGCTTCCCTCTACCGTGTCCACCCTGCCTTCGACGTAGAGAAGCATTAATATCTTCTGCAGTAATCGGTAATTGTGAAGGAAGTCCTTCGATAATCGTTGTTAATTGTTTTCCATGAGATTCACCAGACGTTATGTATCGCAATTTACATTCTCCTTCTTAAATAGTTGAAAGTTTTCTAATTACTATATCATAGATAAGTTTATAAAGGGTAGTCTTTGACATCATTTATTTTAATTTCTTATGAGGAGATTGTTTGTTTCTTTTTATAGAAAAATGTCTCTTCTAGTTCAAAACCATACTGTTGAGGGGTGAAAATTTGCTCTGTGCTACCTACAAACAATATTCCATTAGCTGACAGAGAATTACTAAATCCTTGATAAATGCTGTTCTTCGCTTTATCAGTAAAATATATTAATACATTCCTGCAAACAATAAGGTCGACATTTTGTGGGTACGCGTCGGCTAATAAATTATGTCTTTTAAAAGTAATATGTTGTTTTATTTCTGGGTTAATCGAATATATTGTACCTGTTCTTTCAAAGTACTTATTTTTAAGTCTATCAGGTAACTCTTTCAGAGACTGTTTTTGATACATTCCTTGTTTTGCGCTTTTTAGAACATTTTCATCAATATCCGTGGCAATTATTTCAAAGTCTTGTTTGGGAAAATGTTCAAGCAGTAGAATTGCTAAACTATAAGGCTCTTCACCTGTTGAGCAAGCGGCACTCCAAATTTTTATTTTTGGTTTTTGGGATATCAATTTAGGAAAGATATTTTGCTGTAATACTTCCCAACGTTTAGGATTACGATAAAACTCAGAGACATTGATTGTTAAACGATCCGTAAATTCTTTTAGTAGTGTTTCGTCTTTCAAACAAGCTTGCAAATATTGAATGTAACTGGTAAATCCTCGTTTGTCTCTTAAGGTTGTTATCCTCCGTTTCATCTGTGTTTCTTTATATAAAGCTAGGTCTAAACCTAGAGTTTGGTGAACTTTTTCTAAAAAATTTTTATAATCATCCATTCATTTCACTCCGAATCAACAAAATGTATATAAAAACCTCCGTTTATTTTAACGGAGGTCATAAACCAAGTGAAAACAGCAATTGTTTCCGCTTTCACTATTAATAAATCCAATTATTTGCTTGTTTTTCGTAGGAAACGATTTCATTTTCTGAGAAGAAAAGAGATATTTCTCTCTCAGCGCTTTCTGAAGAATCAGAGCCATGAATAATATTCTTTCCTACACTGATCCCGAAATCACCACGAATAGTACTCGGGTCTGCTTCTAACGGGTTAGTTTTACCCATTATTTTTCGAGCTGTTGCGATTACATTTTCACCTTCCCAAACCATAGCAAATACTGGTCCAGAAGTAATGAAATCAACTAATTCACCAAAGAAAGGACGATCTTTGTGTTCATTGTAATGTGTTTCAGCTAATTGATTAGACACCTGCATTAATTTTGCGCCAGCAAGCTTGTACCCCTTTGTTTCAAACCTTTTTACAATTTCACCAATTAAGTTCCGTTGAACTCCATCTGGTTTTACCATTAAAAATGTTTTCTCCATAAAAATCACCCCAACTTATGTATTTAAAATAAGCAACCTATAAAATAATATCAAATTTTCTTAAAAATAACAATTACTTAAGATCTTC
Organism: Oceanobacillus sp. E9; assembly: GCF_001741975.1. Taxonomy (NCBI): domain Bacteria; kingdom Bacillati; phylum Bacillota; class Bacilli; order Caryophanales; family Bacillaceae; genus Oceanobacillus; species Oceanobacillus sp. E9. The sequence goes on along the minus strand of NZ_LSNA01000005.1, from coordinate 534,448 downwards.
TTTTTCCAATATAGGTAGCAATATCTTGGAGTGTTTTCTTTGCACGGGAAGATGGTAATTCATCTAATGCTGTTAATGCTTTAGATAAATACATATCACTTACAGCATAACTTCTTTTAATTGCATCCGTACGTTTTAATTGTTGAATTAGCATCTTCATTTCATTCGTTGTAACATGACCATTTTTTGTAAACACATCAAAAAGTGATTGTTTGAAGGTCTTATCTTCCATAGCATATAAAACTGGAAGTGTTATATTTCCTTGTAGTAAATCATTACCAGCAGGCTTACCTAGCTCTTTTGAAGTAGATGTGAAATCTAAAATATCATCTATAATTTGATAAGACATTCCTATGTAATAGCCATATTGGTAAAGCTTATTAGCTTGATAATCATTTAAACCTCCGACAATAGCTCCTAACTTACAACTACTAGCTATTAATAGAGCAGTTTTCCTTTTTATACGTCGTAGATAATCACGCAAGTTTTGTTCCCAATTAAATTTATATTCAATTTGTTCAATCTCACCTATAGAAACTTCTACTAACGTTTTGGATAATAATTGATGTACACGCGAGTCTGGAATATCCGTTATTTCTTCTAATGCTCTTGCAAGAATATAGTCCCCAGTATACATAGCGACTCGATTACCATATATAGAAGCTGTTGTCGGTTTCCCTCTTCTTAGTTCTGCTTCATCGATCACATCATCATGGACGAGAGTAGCCATATGTATTAGTTCTAATGTAACTGCAACCTTGCTAATCTTAGAAAGGTCATAATTCCCTAATTGAGAAGATAACAAAACAAAAACAGGACGAATTCGCTTTCCTCCTGCATGTAATAATTCAGTTGATGCATCACGTAACACGGGATGATTTGCCTGTATACTATCCTGCAATGCAGATTCTATACTTTCCATATCCTTCTTTAAAAAGCCATAAATTTTTGGTAGTTTCATGTAAGTCACCTTATTTTACCTTTAACAATTCTACGTACTATTGAGCTGCTTTAAAGCCCATATGCATTGCAGCAACTCCACCTGTATAACTTTTCACTTCTACTCTTTCAAAACCAGCATTTAAAAACATTTCTTTTAATTTCTTTTTACCAGGGAAATCTTTTGCTGATTCTTGTAACCAAGAATATTCTTTATAACTTTTGGCAATTAATTTACCCAATATCGGCATGATAAATTTGAAATAAAAGTAATATGCTTGTCGATAACCAATTAAGGTAGGTTGAGAAGTTTCAATACATACCACTTTACCACCAGGCTTAACAACTCGATACATTTCTTTTAAAACAGTCATATAATCTGGTACATTGCGTAGTCCAAATCCAATTGTAACATAATCAAAACTATTTTCTTCATATGGTAATTCCATCGCATTACCATGAATAAGTTCTAACTGATTTAATTGCATGTCTTGTTTTTTTTGTTTTGCAATTGAAAGCATGTTTTGACTAAAATCAAGGCCAATTACTTCACCTGTTTGTCCAACCGCTTCTGCAAGCGAAACAGCCCAATCTCCTGTACCACAACATACATCTAGAGCAGTTTCTCCTGCTTGAACATTCATTCGTTTCATTGTATCTTTACGCCAAGCTTTGTGGCGTTGAAAAGATATTATCGAATTCATTGAATCATAGTTGGAATATATATTTTCAAAAACATGATGTACACGCTCTTCTTTTGATGATGGTTTCCCCATAAAACACACTTCCTCTAAATTCTAGTCGAAATATTCACATTATCGTTTTGTTGATCTTGAATATAATGAGTGATAAATGCAGTTTGATTTGATAATGTTTGAACAAGATTACTTACATTTTTTTTATAATTATTAATCGCTGTTTCCCCTATTACTGAATTATTATATTCTTTTTCTAATTCTAGTCGTTGTATGATAAGCCAATCTGTAATTAATTCATTTGCCGTATCATCATATAAAAATTGCGTTACATGAACAATTAACATCGAATTTATCTTTTTGGTTAAATCAATCCATTCATGCAATGTAGGAGAATCCTTGTAATATAATGCCATTTTTAATTCATTAATCTCGCGTATTGCATTTGCTAATGTCTGAATAAACTCTATTTCTCCTACTTCTGACAATAGAAAATAATATAATCCGCTATAATAATCACCAGAAAGCACTTGTAATTGCTTCGACAGTGTTTCCTGTTCTGTTTCAGCAACTTTTTTTATAGGAACAAGATCATGGGTGTCCAAGGCGATCTGTACGAGCATCGTAGTAATAAGATATCTCTCGCGTTGCATCGGAGTCAATGATCTATCTTGTTCAACGAGGAACTGCAATAACCCCCATTTTGCTTCATCAATAAGTGGTTGTTGTATATGTTTATGAATATATCCATATTTTAATTTTTCATCTAGAAGCTCTCTATAGCTCTGATTTCTTGTAATAAATGTAGTCAAGAATATCACCTGGACCCTTTCAGCCATTCAATTGCTTTAGCTATTATAGCACATTTCTACATTTATAAAAACGATTGAATATATGTAGCTTCTAAATTCCAACAATTAGAAATTATTCATTTGTCATCTCACCATGACTGGTTTGTATTAATGCTTTACCTCTTACTTTGATAGCTGATGTATGTTCAGTAAATTGAGCAATCATTACTTCTCCTTGATCCAGTTTTTCTGTATGGTGAAAACGAGTATCATGTCCTCTTGTTAAACCAATAACATTTACTCCATTCTCAAGGGCTTTTATGATAAAATATTCAGCCTTATCCGTACGGTCTGCCATTATAAATCTCCTTTAGTATTTTTTAATAAAACATTCATGAAAATAAATAAAAGGGGTACGCTAAAAACGTACCCCTTTGTAGTCACCCTATGTAAAATTATTATTTTACACTGTCTTTAAGGGCTTTACCTGGTTTGAAAGCTGGAACTTTGCTTGCAGGAATTTCGATTTCTTCTCCTGTTTGCGGATTACGTCCTTTACGAGCAGAACGTTCGCGTACTTCAAAGTTACCAAAACCAATTAACTGTACTTTTTCACCGTTTTTCAGTGAATCCATGACAGATTCAAATACTGCATCTACAGCTTTTGTTGCGTCTTTTTTAGAAAGCTCACTTTTTTCAGCAACAGCATTCACTAAGTCTGTTTTGTTCATGACATTCACCTCCTCCCAGGATGTTCATTTCGACAAATCGACATATTAATATGTCGGATTCATTGTCTGCTTACAAGTAAGTCATCCCTAACAAGTGATGACAAGGCTTATATTAACTGAGTTTGGAATAAAATTCAACAAAAAGTATCGATTTCTTCAATATTTATTGGGATTTTTACCTATTTTTACCTATATACGTATAAAATATAGTATTGTTTTGGAAAATCCCTCCAACCCAGTATACACAAAGCATTGTCATATTTCACTATACATATACGACAAAAATAAAATATTTCCTGCCGTTATTCTATTTTTTATTAAAAAACACAAAAAAAATATAGCAGCTATGTATAAGCTGCTATAAAATAATGGCGATTAATCCACCAGAACCTTCGTTTATGATTCTTTCTAACGTATCTTTTAATTTATATCTTGCATTTTCAGGCATTAGAGAGATTTTAGCTTGAATTCCTTCTCTTACTATTGAACTTAATGACCTTCCAAAAATATCCGACTCCCAAATTGATAGTGGATCTTCTTCAAAATCTTGCATTAAATATCTGACAAGTTCTTCGCTTTGTTTTTCTGTCCCAATAATCGGCGCGAATTCTGATTCTACTTCTACACGAATCATATGGATTGACGGTGCTACTGCTTTTAGACGCACCCCAAACCTTGATCCTTGTCTAATGATTTCAGGCTCATCTAATTGCATATCCTCTAATGTTGGGGCTGCAATTCCATATCCAGTTTGCTTCACCATTTGCAATGCCCCTGCTACTTGATCATATTCTCTTTTCGCATAAGCAAAATCCTGCATAAGTTCCAGCAAATGATCTTTTCCCCGAATCTCTTCTCCCACAATTTCTTTTAATACTTCGTCGTATAAATAATCTGGAGCATGAAGGTCAATTTCTGCGATACCTTCACCCATTTCCATACCTGCTAGGCTTGCCTGTTCTATATAGTCATAATCTGTGAAGTTACCAACGATATGGTCTACATCTCTTAATCGTTTAATATCCTTCACAGTCGTTTGAATAGCATCTTGATAATTTTGACGCAACCAGTGACGTTCATTTAACACCATTACCCAGCTAGGTAAATTAACATTCACTTCAAGTACTGGGAATTCAAATAGTGCTTCTCTGAGCACATTGTATACATCATGCTCAGTCATCGATTCAATACTCATTGCCAATACGGGTATATCATGTTTTTCAACTAACTCTTGTCTTAATAACTCTGTATCTTGACTTCGAGGTTGAGTAGAGTTGACCACCATGATAAATGGTTTTCCGACTTCTTTTAATTCTTCTACTACTCTTGTTTCAGCGTCTTCATAGTCATGTCTTTCAATTTCACCAATTGTTCCATCAGTTGTAACAACAACTCCGATAGTGGAGTGTTCTTGAATTACTTTTCGCGTACCGATTTCTGCTGCATCATGAAAAGGTATTGGATCTTCGTACCATGGCGTATGAATCATTCTCGGACCATTCTCATCTTCAAATCCTTTTGCACCTTCTACTGCGTATCCTACACAGTCAACAAGCCTTACATTTACATCCAGACCTTCATCTACTTTTACTTGCACAGCTTGGTTCGGTATAAATTTCGGTTCAGTTGTCATAATGGTTTTTCCTGCTGCGCTTTGTGGTAGTTCATCATGCGCTCGTGCACGATCACTTTCACTTTCAATATTAGGTAATACTACGAGCTCCATAAACTTTTTAATAAAAGTTGACTTACCTGTACGGACTGCTCCAACTATTCCTAAATAGATATCACCGTTAGTCCGTTTTGAAATGTCTTTGAAAATATCCGTTTTTTCCAAAAGATCCCCTCCCGATCTCCGTACTTTAATATAAACCACCCGCAATATATTGACATTATGATTCTATGATGTTGTCCTATTAAAATATGCCTTGATTGGCAATATTTTTAATATATTTTTCCATACAGGTACATCATCGTTAAAAAAACCCTTGCAACAATATATATTGCTACAAGGGTTTTTTTATTCCATCTCATCTGAAAAAATAACTTGATTATCTTTTATGGTATACGGAACAGAATATGCAGGAACAAATGGAGAGTGATCGGTTAGTAAGTACCGAATATCATCACCTTCGGAATATGCATGATTATATTCTTGAATAGCGTTGTTTAAGTCATAAGAATAATCAACAAAAAGATTCCCGTCTAAATCCATAATAATTGGTAACTCTTCTTGCGAAAAAGGACTAGTAACTGTTGGTGCTTCTTCAAGACCTAATTTATTATAATCAATGGTGTAAAACTTGTCCGTAATTTTTTTCCCAAAAGCTGGATAGTAATTTTCCTGTCTATAAAAGTCCAATTGAACATTAACACGGCGTATTTCTTCTGTAATTCGTAAATCAATTAACTTTACTGTTGGATCATCTTCGGGATTTAATAAGGTATATTGATATACGCCTCCCTTTTCAAAAGAATTTCCAGGAGGCTCTGAAAGATATCCCTTTTCACGAAGTTGACTAAAATCAATTAAATATTTTTCAAATTCTGGAGTATCATTATCCTTTGTTTGAATTGGAACAAGACCATTTTCACCTTCTTTATAACTATTTACGGATTGTTGAACGGTCTGTAATTGCTCTTCATATGGTATTTGGTTCTCGGACTTCTCACTTTGCGGATAAAGACAACCAGTAAGTAAGAAAGTAAGTAAAATAATTGGTATTAACAAATATGTACGTTTTTCCATAATTTAAAACTCCTTATCATTATCGTGTAGGTCCACTAAATACGACATACAGGATAATAAATCCCCCACAAATTAGACAGAGGTAAGCAAGTAATGATACTACCACCTGTACCCAGCCACGAAGTTTACTTCTGCTCCACACAATCAGTCCCATTGCGAGAATTAATAAAAACATTCCTGCAAATGAAACATACATCATAAACATTGAAATTGACAACGATTTCACCTCGACTAACTATAAATATCCTTTACATAGGTGTCATTATAACATAATCATCCGTTAGAACGAGTGAATTTTACTAATATTATGTGACGGAATTAAACATAAGGAATCCCGTGATAAAGGGGGTGACTCTACCACGGGATGACTAAATAAGTTTCCTTAGCAACTCTATCCTTGAATGCTTGTGCGATTTATCTTATGCATATAAATGTGATTTCGTATACTCAATTGCCTATGCCTTGCTATTTTTTGAAAAGTTTATTTAAACTATTCATATCACTTGGCATATTATTATTCACAATGGATTGCACAATTTTATCTTCTCTTTCTTTTGAGAGGGGTTTATTTGCCATTTGAGATAGCTGTTTTACTAAATTACGTACAGTTTGTTCATCTTTAAAATTAGCATGCTTTACAGAGTCTGCAACTTTATAAACATCTTCAGGGTTAATGTTTGCATTCTTCTGTAATTTATCAAATAAGCCTTTTTGAAAATTATTCACATTTTTTCCTCCTTGCGATTTCATTCATCATATTATATGCAAGGAGGTAAATTACGTGTTATTCGGAATATCTTTCCTTTAGTAGTACTGCTAAATCATCCATTTCGTCTCGTTTCCCTCTGTTCATCAGTTGTTCAACCACATCTTTTGGATCTTTATTTTCAAATATAACCTGATGAATACCACTTGTAATTGGCATTTCAACATTTTGATCTTTCGCAAATTGATGAGCAGCTTTAACAGTACGTACACCTTCAACTACCATGCCCATCTGCTCAAGTACTTCATCAAGCTGGTTTCCTTTGCCCAATAGATTTCCTGCACGCCAATTACGACTGTGCACACTAGTACAAGTAACTATTAGATCTCCAACGCCGGATAACCCTAGGAAACTTAACGGATTTGCCCCTAATGATGTACCCAACCGAGCAATTTCAGCCAGGCCTCTTGTAATTAGAGCTGCTTTCGCGTTATCACCATAACCTAAGCCATCAGATATTCCTGCACCTAGTGCAATAATGTTCTTTAGTGCGCCACCTAATTCTATACCTAGAATATCATCGCTTGTATAAACACGGAATGAATCACTTGAGAAGAGATCTTGTGCATGTTTCGCTTTTTCTAGATTAATAGATGAAGTAGTAACTGTAGTTGGATGTCTTAATGCGACTTCTTCAGCATGACTTGGACCAGATAATACAACAACATCTTCATAATGTATATCCATCTCTTCCTCTATCATCTGAGAGACCCTTTTTAAACTAACAGGTTCTATACCTTTTGTCGCATGAATAACCGTTGTTTTTGGATCAATCCATTTATTCAATTCACTACATACTTCTCGAATCGCTTTCGTTGGGACAACAATTACAACTGCATCTACTCCAGAAACGGTTTGATGCATATCGCTAAAAGCGGTAATCTCCTTTGGAATATCCACATCTAGATATTTATTATTTCGATGAGTGTCATTAATTGTTTCGGCATGTTCTTTCCGATGTGCCCATAATCGAACTTCATGGCCATTGTCAGCCAATACGATTGCAAGTGCGGTTCCCCAACTTCCAGCACCTAGTACAGCAACTTTTTTCATGTGCTCATCTCTCCCTAATTTATTGGCGTCTTCTTGCGAATAATTTAATAGGTGTACCCACAAATCCAAATGCATCACGAATTTTATTCTCTAAAAATCTTTCGTATGAAAAGTGCATTAATTCTGGATCGTTTACAAAAACAACAAAACTTGGAGGTTGTACAGCAACCTGTGTTGCATAGAGTACCTTCAAGCGTTTTCCTTTTAGTGTAGGAGTAGGATTCATAGCTATAGCATCCATGATCACATCATTTAATACATTGGTTGGAATACGTTTCGTATGGCTTTCGCTAGCTACCTTAATTGCTGGAATTAATGTATGCATACGCTTTTTGGTTTTCGCTGATAAAAATACAACTGGAGCATAATCTAAATATTGAAAATGTGCTCGAATATTTTTTTCAAATTCTTTCATTGCTTTTTCATTTGATTCTACCGTATCCCATTTATTAACAACGATTACAATTGCTCTACCCGCATCATGTGCATATCCAGCTATACGTTTATCTTGTTCTCGTATACCTGTCTCGGCATCAATTAATACTAAAACAACATCAGATCGTTCAATAGCACGTAAGGCACGTAATACACTATATTTTTCTGTAGATTCATACACTTTCCCGCGTTTACGCATACCTGCCGTATCGATAATTACAAAATCTTGATCATCTCGATGTAACTTGGTATCTATGGCATCACGAGTTGTTCCCTCTATTTCGCTGACAATCACTCGATCTTCATTTAGTAATGCATTTACAAGAGAAGATTTACCTACATTTGGTCTTCCGATTAAACTAAAGTATATCGTATCCTCATCTTTTTCTTCTTCTGCTTCATTTGGAAAATGACCAACAACTTCATCAAGCAAGTCACCTAACCCAAGGCCATGTGTTCCTGAAATTGGAAACGGTTGTCCAAATCCCAATGAATAATATTCATAAATTGTTTCATGCATTTGTGGATTATCCATTTTGTTTACGCCTACCACAATAGGTTTATTAGATTTAAACAATAATTTAGCTACTTCATCGTCTGCAGCTGTAATACCTTCTTTTCCATTTAGTAAAAATACAATAACATCTGCTTCATCAATTGCAATTTCAGCTTGCTGTCTCATTTGCACAAGTAATGGTTCATCCCCTATTTCAATACCACCAGTATCAATGATATTAAAGGTATGATTAAGCCATTCTGCATTCGCATATATTCGATCCCTTGTTACACCAGGGATATCTTCTACAATTGAAATTCTTTCTCCTACTAAGCGATTAAAGATGGTTGACTTTCCTACGTTTGGTCTACCAACAATCGCGACTACAGATTTCCTCATCTTTAAGGAACATCCTCTCTCTTTTGTCTATTTGCCTTTATACATTCTAGCAAAATAAGGTAAGATAAACAATTAAATTCTATATTTAGTGTTTTACAATAATGTAGACTTCATCACTTAATCGATGTGCTATTCCGTCAATTATCGCCTCTAAATTAGCTGCAAACAATTCTAGTTCCTCCCCTTTTTCACATATAAATATCGGTGCACCGCCTGCTACTTTAGATTGATTAGACGTAATTACTGCTAAGACAGTTTTTTCTAATTCCATATTCATGTTTTATTCCTCCTTATTGGTTTTGATTCAGAAGGCATTCGAACGGCACTCTCTAATACAGGTACTGCGCCTATTACTTTTTTTGCCTTTTCTGCATCTTTTACAAGCGGAAGAATAAATACTCCTAAACGGCCATCAGCTAAATCTCGTTTTATGAGTGGAGTTAATGCAGGAGTGCCTGAATCACGAAACACACCTAATGAAACAGATACATCATGTAATATTGCTTGACGTTGACCAAGATTAGCAATAGTAGTAATAATATTTATGTTTTTTGGTTTTAAGATAAATCCCATTCCGTGTTCTAATATTTCTTCCTGTCTTTCTGGTAGACCAATATTCATAATATAAATATTGTCTACGTATAAACCAGCACCATCAAAAGATATCTCCGATTGTTCAATATCTACTATATCTTTTAAAGTTGATCCACTCATGAGACTTAGCCCGACAATAAACGATAATATTGCTACAACGGATGCAGGAAACCATCCCCAAGCAATATATGCGAGGGTAGTAAAGAAAGCTGTAAACATAACTAGATAATTTCTGCTTTCAAATGAAATTGCTATCCCTTCAATATATGTATTGCCTCTTGATACCAATTCAAATCCATCTAATTCCGTAAGCGTATTTCTTTCCATGTTACGAACGTCTCTGAATTGTGTAGCTGCAACAGTCAAAAATGTCACGGCAGTAAATTGCATTTCCAGTAAAGCTGGAATTGCTAGAGCTCCTAAAGAAGCAGCTATAAATCCAAGCGATAAGTGGATAATGCGACCGTGTAAGTATGTGGGATATTGACGGTAATCCGAACGTAAAGTAAGTAACCTTGCGACAGTACCAGTTACGACTCCGAAAAGTATTGCATTTAAATATGCATCGATTTCCATGAAAGCCACCTCATCTTTAAAAACTGTATCTTTTAGTATGGCTCACTTTATAAATCTTAGTACATGGAAACAAAACTTAAAATGACACGATGATAGTGTGTGTAAACAAATAAAATGCCAAGGAATATAATTTCTTCCTTAGCATTTTATAGGTAAGATGATTTATTTATATTTATCGAGCTTATCGCCAATAAAATCTCCTAGTTGAAAACCAGATTGATCGTCATCTTTCTCATATTGCTTGAATTCTTTAGCTTCTTGTTCTTCTTCTAATTCTTTTATGCTTAAGCTAATTCGTTGATCTTCTTCACTAACATCCAATACTTTTACTTGAACTTTTTGTCCAATTTCAAGAACTTCTTGTGGTGTTCCGATATGACGGTTGGCGATTTGAGAAATGTGTACTAATCCTTCTACGCCAGGAAGTAACTCAACAAACGCACCAAAACTTACTAAGCGTTTCACTGTACCTTCAATTGTAGATCCTGCTTTAATTTGTTTCTCTACATTAGCCCATGGTCCCGGTAATGTGTTTTTATGAGATAAAGAGATTCGTTCATTATCTAGATCAACTGACAATACTTCTACTTTAATTTTGTCCCCTTCAGAAACAACATCAGAAGTCTTTTCTACATGTTCATGTGCAAGTTGAGAAATATGAACCAATCCGTCTACTCCACCAAGGTCAACAAACGCACCGAAGTTTGTAATACGTTGTACCGTCCCTTCAATAACTTGTCCAGGCTCAAGTGATTGTAGAACATCATTCTTTCTTGATTTTTCTTCCTCTTCCACAATGGCACGGTGGGATAAAATCACCCGATTTTGTGAACGATCTAAGTCTGCGATTTTTACTTTCAATGACTTATTTAGATAGTCACTAAAATCTTCAACATAATAAGTTTCTACTAAAGAAGCAGGTATAAAGCCGCGAACACCTACATCAACAACTAATCCGCCTTTTACAACTTCTTTTACAGTAGTATCGAATGCTTCACCTGAGTTATATTTTTGTTCTAAATCTTCCCAGGCCGTTTCAGAATCTACTGCTCTTTTTGATAGAATGATTTCATCATCATCTATCTTTTTCACTTTTAATGAAACCGTATCCCCTTCTGAAAGTACATCTGTTGTTGCTTCAACGTGCATACTAGACAGTTCGCCAATCGGTAGAATTCCTTCTGTTTTATAACCGATATCTACAAGAACTTGTTTATCTTCTAATTTTACGACAGTTCCTGTTACGGTACTTCCTACTTCAAATGTTTGTAGATTTTTACTTTCTTCACTCATTTCCATAGCCTCCTAGGTACACTTCAACTATCCATTTATAAGGGAATAGTAAGAAAGATAAATTCTAGTTTCTATTTATAACTTCTAATAATTACAATTATTTGTCAAGTAAAGACAATTAATTTTTGTGAATATCATACAAATTTCTGATTTCTTCCATAATTGCCTCTGACATGTCTTTTGCAGAGGCTTTTTGTTCACGGTAGGTATTTACATCCATTGGTTCTCCGTAGGCTACTGTTGTTTTAGAAAATGGTTTGTATTTACCAATTATTACACAAGGAACGACGACAGCCTCTGAACGTAAAGCAAAAAATCCAACACCTGAAAGTGGTTTTCCTAATTCTCCAGTTTTACTTCTAGTACCTTCTGGAAAGAGACCAAGTGTATGCCCTTCTTCAAGGATTTTAAGTCCGTTACGCAATGCGTTACGATCTGCTAGTCCTCTACGAACTGGAAAAGCCTTTATACCTAGTAACAGTTTTCCTAAGAAAGGTTTATCGAAGAGCTCTCCTTTTGCCATAAACGATATATCACGGCTGGAGGTGATACCAACAACAGGTGGGTCAAAATTAGAAATGTGATTTGAACAAATAATAACAGGACCAGACTTAGGGATGTTCTCCTTGCCAATCACTTTAATACGATAAAGCGGGTAAAAAATGATTGCTATAATAGATCTAGCAAATTTATAAAGCATCTTTCTCCCCCTCTATATACCCTTACTATTTTTAGTATTGTATTTAGAAATCTCTTGTAAGATTTGATCTTTTACTTCTGTAATCGAAAGTGAAGTTGTGTCGACTTCTATTGCATCTTTAGCTTTGATTAATGGTGATACTTCACGATTTGAATCTATTTGATCTCGATCACTAATTTCTTTTTTTAATGACTGAATATCTGAGGGGATACCCTTTTTAATATTTTCTTCATGACGTCTCTTTGCTCTTTCTTCCACAGATGCAACTAAAAAGATTTTAACTTCTGCATCTGGTAATACATGTGTACCTATATCTCTTCCATCCATTACTACACTGCGGTTATTTGCGAGTTTTTGTTGTCGAGATACCATCTCTTTACGGATAGATGGATGCTGCGCCACAAAAGATACTTGTGAAGTTACATCTGGATAACGAATTTCTTCAGAGACATCTTTGTTATTTACAAACACTCGTTGTCCATTTTCAGTCTGTTTTAATTCTATAATAGAATTCATTAATATAGTTAATACTCTCTCTTCATTTTTGGGATCTACACCCTCCTGTAAAGACTGATAGGTTAAAGCACGATACATGGCACCCGTGTCAACATAAATAAATCCTAATTGATTTGCGATCATTTTTGCCACAGTACTTTTTCCTGCTGCTGCGGGTCCGTCAATAGCAACTGTAATTATTTGTTCCAATCTTGTTCAACTCCTACAATAAAAAACTTGGCTTTTGCCAAGTTATCTTTCTTCATGATAATCATAACATATTCTATTTTTTGTGGTCGAATTAATTTCTCTCTTTCAACCTTTTTTCACGTTCTTTATCAAAACAATAACGAATTATCTCTTGTCGATCTTTTTGGGTGATGGAATGAAAATGTAATGATACGACATTCATTCTGATATTAAGTTCACGGATGGTAACAATTTCTGCTTGAGCGTACGCATAGTGGATCTTATTTTGATATTTCCTTTCAAGAGGCATCCATATATCGACCATTTCACTTAGTACAAGTTCTACTTCTTTCGGAGCTAGGATAGCCACACCGCCGCCACTAATATCTAATGTTGTTGTTGTAAATGGCTCAAATTGCTGAAGAACACTATGGACTGCAATATCGATGGTAGCATCTACACGCACATATTCACGTCGTTGAATTCTACTCCATTGTTCTTCATTAGGTTTTGTTATATATAATGATGGGATTTTCGCCTTTTTTCTAGATGTGATTTTTGTTGGAAATCGATAAATTGCATCATCCTCACCCACATAGACAGCAGAAAAATAAGTACCCACGTTAAAGAATGTGGTTTTCAAAGTTTCTTTATGTACAGGATAATTTATAATATAGCTTTCTTCCGTTTCATCAATGATTGTACACAGATAGATATCTGTTTTGTTTCTATCACTATTTTTAATTTCTAATTGAATTTTCTGCCCTATTTGTAGCATAAAGTACCCCCGATATGAGATTAAAATAATACTTTATACTTATTATGACAAAATAGGAACAAAGGCGCAAGCGCCCGTTTGGCACAGTAACGATTGCGCCCCTGTTTTTAAGAGTGGTTCGACAATGGTCGAGTTTCCATTTCCATTGAGATAAAGGAATAACGGTGAGGTGAGGAGCCCATGATGACCTTCACCACAAGGGTATAAGCGCGACAAGCCTTATAAAGACAATCGGCAAGTCTTCTTTATCGTAGGTTATTTAGTTTAATTCGTTATTCTCAGGCACATCATTTTATGATTTCATAGATATTAAAAAAGGGGAAGGTTTTTTAAACCTTCCCTTATAAAACTTATAAAACTGAGTTATAATTTACTTCCTTACCGTCTAATTTTTCCACTAGTTCTTCTTGACCATTTTCTGCATTTATGAAAATTCGATAAGTCTCATCGTCCATGACACCGAGAAATTCATAAGTTAATATCTCCTCACCAGCATCATTATCAATAACTGCTAAGTGACTTTCTTGAATATCTACGGTACTATTCACATCATCTCTTGCTTCATCTTCTGAAATTTTTGGTTCGGGTATTTCTCTATCGGTGTGATTCATAAAATAACTATTAGTAGTCAGTCCTAGTAAGTCTCCGTTATCTAATCCGATTTTTACCTCAACAGCATCAGAATATACTCGAACACCATTATCGTTATATAAGAATGAATACACACCAATATGGTCATATTCACTACTTTGGAATAAAGTCATGTTCTCAAGTCCAAACGACTTTAAATATTCCTTTGCTTTTTCTGATCCTTCATTTAAACTGACTTGTTTTTCTCCCATTTCACGACTAACTAATAAATTTAGCGGATGCCCACCTTTTATTGCCATGTCCATATATCCATGTTCTTCCTCTGTATTATAGGAAATACTATAAAATGGTGTATCAGCACCATCACCGCTTTCAGAAATCGCAAGTAATTCTTTATCTTCAATTTCAAATATTTCCATAGCTCTTTGTAATGCTTCATTTTCTGTGACTTCAGGTCCTGTCAAATTTTTATAAGCATGATCTTGCGTTTTCGTACTTATCGTTGAATTTTCTGGAGCACCCTGTCCAAACCCTTCAACCGATTTTTCTACAGTTTGAAATCCATTAACAATTGTATTATCTTGTTGTGCGTTCTCATCTGATAACGCGAGTTCAACGTCCATCCAACTTAACCCTTCATCTAAAGCAGCATGTTGAACTTGTCTTAATTCGTCTTTAATTTGTCCAGACTGAGCGTAATAGTCTTTTAATTTCTGGGTTTCTTCTTCCGTTAATGGATTATCATCTAAATTTCGAACTGCAGTTTGATAAGTGAATTCACCTATATCTGATAAAAATTGTTCAGTTTTATGAAAAGGTAATAACCCTAAGGGTAATTGACCTACATTCGAATGTGCTTGTGATGTTAATCTCCAAATATCCACGAATTGAGGCGATAAACGTTCTTTCGAATTCATCGCTAGTGCAGTTCCAATCTCATCGTTTAATAAATCCATATGATAGGTTAACTCATGAAATGAACGTTGGTATTCATTTTCCGCTTGTATTTTTATTTCATTTTTTTCACTATATTCGTTATACCCCCATACCGCTGTTCCAATTACTGCTACACTAAGAACACCTATTGCGATCCAGCGAAACATAATTCTCACACCTTCCTATTTACAAAATATATGTTTTCCAATTTGTTTAATCTGTGGTCTCGTCCATATCCAGCCAGAAGTTGCAGTATCAGGATTAAAATAGTAAAGGGCATTTCCAGATGGATCCCAACCATTAATAGCGTCTAGAACGGCTTCTTTAGCTCTTTCATTCGGCTCTAACCAAATCTGGCCATCGGCTACTGCCGTAAAAGCACGAGGTTCAAAGATAACACCTGACACTGTATCTGGAAATAACGCACTATTTAACCGGTTAAGGATAACAGCTGCTACAGCCACTTGACCTTCATAAGGTTCACCTCTTGCTTCACCATATACTGCATTTGCCATTAGTTGAATATCATTTTGAGAATAACCCTGCGGAACATTTACAGCGGTAGTTCCACCATTGCCTTCGCTTGTATTTCCACCACCAGGATTACTTTGATCATCTGTGTTCCTATCTCCTCCACCATAGTGTGTAAACTGATTTCCTTTGTTTATTTGCTCATTTACATATTCTTTATCATAATTACTTGCTTGCACCAATTTATCCTTCGTTGTTTGCCCTGCCATACCATCTATTTCCATTCCAAATTCATATTGGAAATTTCGTAAGGCCCAATACGTACCCCAACCAAAGACACCATCAATATTACCGTTATAAAAACCTAAATACTGTAGTCTAGCTTGTAGCTCAATAACATCTTCACCAACCGCACCTTGTTGGATTACTTGATTACTAAATGCATATGTTTTTGTATTGTCTGTCTGCACAAAATACAAAGTGAGACTACTACAAACAACAAGTATTAACATGATCGCCTTATATGTTTGATGCATTTTTATTTCCTCCGTTCCTTGTTATAGGATGCACCACTATTTTTTGTGTTATTTCCTTTTTTATTCATTCAGAATAGAAATAATAAAAAACTACCTAACAATCAACGAAATGATTGTTAGGTAGTTTATTCTAATTAGTTAATGTATTTTCATTAGCTCGTTTTAACCTGTATAACGCAAATATCCAACATATAACCATAAAAGGAGTCAAAATTAATATAAAACTACTGAATCCTTTTAAAATAAAATTATATGCTCCATGCAGAAGAAATGGTATTAAAAATGCGAGAGTGAGATTTCTATTTTTGTTATCTGGATGTGTCTTGGCTTTCCCTAAATAATATCCCATAATAATCCCAAATAACGCATGAGAAGACACTGGGAAAATGGCGCGCATAAATGCATACTCTATTCCATTGGTAATTAAATAAAGAATATTCTCGATAGAAGCAAACCCTAAACTAAGTGAACTGGCATAAACAATACCATCATAATGATTATCAAATTCTTCATGTTGATACATTACAAACATAAATACAAACCATTTAAAAAACTCTTCAAGTAAAGCAATTTGAAAAAAAGCCTCGACAAAAATAGAATTGTAATTAAATTCACTAGATATTGCATATTGGATAAACATAATTGGTAGAACGAGTAAAGCACCTAATATAAACATCCGTATAATTAACCGGATGGGTTCAGTTATTTTATCCTTCAAATAAATATACGATAGCAAAGCTATTGCAGGAGCTATACCAACTGATAATATAGACAACATAAATATACCTCTTCTCTAAACCCAATTCGTTCACCTTAGTATCTAGTAATTATAATTACATGAATGAATTCCATAATTGCATTTTAGACAATGCATTTTTAATAATAGTTAGATATTAATGTTTGGAATAGAAGAACAACTTGAATTTGATTGGAATGGAAGACGACGACTCCTGCTCCGTATGGAGCTTGAAGATCCACTTAGAAATTGTGGGCTTATTTTTCAAGTTAGCTTAATCAGGTGCATTCTAAAAGCAATCGTCTGCTATGGAGATTAAACACTTACTTAAAATGGATGAAAAAGTGTATGTAAGGGTACTTCACTAGCAAGTCCTACCATGAGCTTGATTCGCGCTTTTTTACTATCATAATCTTTTCCTAAAATAACACCATTCTGTAATAAATCATACGTACTTCCTGGATAGTCGTAAGTTGGATAAACTTCTCCCTCTACTGCTGTTGTTGTGATAACCACTGCAATACCTTCTTCAATACATTGTCTAATTTCCTGCATCATCGTTGGGGATACTTGTCCTCTTCCAACGCCTTCAATGACAATTCCATCAACTTGATTTTCTCTAGCTGCTTTAATATATTTACCATCAGCATTCATATACACTTTGATAATATCTACTTCAGGTAAGTCCTTTCGTAGTTGATAATTATCTTTGAAAGTAGGCTTTTGAAATACGCGTACTTGATTATTATCAATAATTCCTAAATAGCCATATCCAAATGCATTAAATCCCTGAATATTTGAAGCGTGTTCCTTACGAACATAACGTGAATGAAAAATACGCTCATTAAATACTACTGTGACCCCAACTTCATTTAATTCTTCACTACAAGCAGTTAGAACTGCATTTTTTATATTAATATAAGAATCTGTACCTATTTCTATCGGAGAGCGCTGTGAACCTGTAAAAACAATTGGAATATGATAATCTGTGATTAGATTCATAAAGTAAGAAGATTCTTCTAATGTGTCAGTTCCTTGTGTAATGACTATTCCATCAAAGCTATTGTTTAATAAAAGTTCATCCATTTTTGATTTTAATACAAGTAAATCTTGAAATGTTAAGTGTATGCTTGCTTTTTGAAATATAGAATGGACGACTACCTCGATTCCATTAGGAATATCGCATTTCTCTAGTAATTCTTCCCCGGTTAGTACTCCTGATTCTAATTTATCACTGTTTGGTTTTTTTTCGCTTGCTATGGTACCACCAGTAGCTAATAGTAAGATTTTTTTAGTCATTGCTAACCCTTCTTTTTATGTAATTATTTCTTACTATATTATCCTTTGCCAAAGAAAATCTTTCAAGTATATTTTATCTTATAAGTATAAATGCTGAATAGAATCATTTTTTTAATATAAGTTATATAGAAAGCTAACTGTAAAAAATCCACAAAGTAAAGAGTCTTCGTGGATTTGTTTTCATATATTCTTTTTTTTATATAAAATTGATTTTGTTATTGGAATTCCATGAAAGCGACCATTTTCAATAAAGACCTTATTATTGTCATATCCTGCAGCAATTACTCCAGCAATATACAAATTTTCCATATTTGTTTCCAAGGTATTTTCATCAAATTGAGGCTTCCCTGTTTCCTTGTTTATTTCCACTCCCGCTTGTCTTAATAAGGAATAGTTTGGTTGATATCCCGTCATAGCAAATACAAAATCATTATCAATTGTATATGTATTCCCATGGACTTCGTACGTTAATGTATGGTCACTAATTTTTGTCACCGTAGCTTCAAATATCATATCTACTTTACCATTACGAACTAAAGACTCAAATTCAGGCAATATCCATGGTTTAATACTTTTAGAGTAATGGTTACCTCGATATAAGACTGTCACATGAGCGCCAGCTTTATGTAACTCAATTGTGGCATCTACGGAGGAATTTTTACCTCCAATAACAACTACGTTTTGATCAAAGTAAGGATGCGCTTCTTTAAAATAATGCGTAACTTTTGGCTTGGATTCTCCAGGAACCTCTAAAAAATTTGGTTGATCATAATAACCCGTTGCTAATATGACATAGGATGCGTAATATACGTTTAGTTCTTCGTGTATATTTGATGTTGTAATAGTATAACCTGTGCCATTTTTATCTTTAAGCAGTTCTATTACTTTCTCATATGGTCGTATACGTAGATTTTTTCTTTGTGCAACTTCTCTATAATATACCATTGCTTGATTTCTTACTGGTTTTTTATTTTCTGTAATAAAAGGAACATCACCAATCTCAAGTCTGTCGCTTGAACTAAAAAAAGTCTGATGTGTAGGATAATTACTTATGGTTTGGACAACATTTCCTTTTTCTAATAGTAATGGTTCTATTCCTTCTTTTTGTAATTCTAGAGCAGTAGCCATACCACATGGACCTGCACCAATTATAATTACTTCCTCCTGTTGCATGAATTGCCCTTCTTTCCCTGCCAGATTTAAAATGACGCCTGACATAAAAGAAATTATTCAAAGAAAACAACTGGATGGATGAAATTCCCTCGTGCAATTGTTTGAGTCAACCTCTCGATCTGCTTTCTTCTGCAGACACTATATATGGTTTCAAAGTTTTACGTGCTCTGAATTGTTCAGTATTTGAATTTTTTCTATTTATTATGTCTAGCGTCATTCATACTTACTTATTTATTATAAACAATACATTTACACCCAACCACGGAAACGAGATGCTTCTGCCATCTTTCTTACACCAACCATATAAGCAGCTAACCTCATATCAATTCTTCGTGTTCTAGACATGTTATAAATGTTGTTAAATGATTTTATCATTATTTCGTGTAATTTGTTATCGATTTCTTCTTCTGACCAATAGAATCCTTGGTTATTTTGTACCCATTCAAAGTAGGATACAGTAACTCCACCTGCAGAAGCTAAAACATCCGGTACAATCAATATATCACGTTCAGTTAGGATTTTAGTTGCTTCCATTGTTGTAGGTCCATTAGCTGCTTCAACTACTATCGAAGCTTTAATATTATGTGCATTTTCACGGGTAATCTGATTCTCAACAGCAGCCGGAACAATAATATCACAGTCTAATTCAAATAATGCATCATTGGAAATAGTATTATTAAATAATTTCGTAACAGTACCAAAACTGTCTCTACGATCTAATAAATAATCGATATCTAATCCTTCTGGATCGTACAAGGCCCCATAAGCATCAGATATTGCGACAACTTTCGCACCTGCATCGTGTAAAAACTTTGCTAAGAAGCTTCCAGCATTTCCAAAACCTTGGATAACAACACGGGCTCCTTTAATATCTATCCCTTTCTTTTTAGCTGCTTCATTTAATACAATCGTTACACCTTTTGCTGTAGCAGATTCTCTTCCATGTGATCCACCAAGAACAATTGGTTTACCAGTAATAAACCCTGGATTGTTAAATTCATCAATTTTACTATACTCATCCATCATCCACGCCATAATTTGTGAGTTAGTAAACACATCAGGTGCTGGAATATCTTTTGTCGGTCCTACAATTTGACTAACCGCACGCACATAACCACGGCTCAATGCTTCTAATTCACGGAAAGACATTTCACGAGGATCGCAAATAATTCCACCTTTAGCTCCACCATAAGGAAGATCAACAATCCCCGATTTTAAACTCATCCAAATAGAAAGCGCCTTTACTTCTGTCTCTGTAACATCAGGATGAAAACGTATACCACCTTTGGTAGGGCCAACTGCATCATTATGTTGAGCACGATAACCTGTAAATACTTTTACATTTCCGTCATCCATTCTTACTGGAATACGGACTGTTAGAATCCGCATTGGTTCTTTCAATAGTTCAAATACTTCTTCGGGGTAACCAAGTTTATCCAATGCACTCTTAATAATAGTTTGTGTTGTATTTAAAACATCCATATTTTCTTGATTCACATTTGAAGAATCTGCTGCTTTATCGGCTACCATGAATTAACCTCCTACAATATATATCCTTGTTTTGCCCACTCAAAAATTAGTATACACTTTCAAACAGAATATGCAATAACATAAATCAAATCTGACCCCTATTATCAGATGTTCTTATAATGGAATTATTCTAAATAATCTCGCTTATTTATAATCAATTCTATTCGAATCGTATTATTAGTAAAAGAAACGCTTAATTTGTTGAACAGTATTCTCTTTCATAATTAGTTTCCCATATTCCTCGATTCGGTGAGATGTGACTATACTAGGGTTAGCGTATTCAGACATGACTCCAATTATATCTTCTTTATCGACAAGTGATAATTCAATGTGATCTAAAATCATATAATATCTATCATCCATATGATAAAGTCTTATGTTTTCCAATCCCATAGGATCTAGATAAGATATAACAGAAATTATATCTTCAAAGTCAATAAAGGAGAAAATTAACTCTTTACTCTCATCCAATGTAACCTTCATTTCAATATAATCCTCATCTTCATTATTATCTTCATATTGTTGAGTTACAAATATATGCATTCCTTGAGCTTGCATTAAATGAACTTGAACTAATAGCATTCCCTCTAATTCAATACCAAGTTCACTACTTGCTTCATACATCATATCACTGAATAAGCTTCGAACATTTGATGCATCATGCCATAAATCTTCTCTTGTAAAACCACGTTCAATGAGATCATCGAACGTTAAAAAAATCTTAAATTGATCTGTAGAAACTCGTTCTATTCGCATCCTGCATCCTCCCCCTTATCGAAGTGCTCATTCTACATTACACTGCACAGAATATAGTGGATGTTTAGAAGCACTTTATATACTATATGCATTTTATCCTAGTGATGAACAGTTCAAACTTGTTTCATTTATTCAATCAAAAAAATATTAAAATCAACTATCCATAAGATACCTGAAACCAGCACGGATAATATGATAATTACCATTATAAGACGAAATAAAGAAAAATTTAATTTCAATCGCATGCGCTTAGAATTATAATGAACATCTTTTCTTGGTGGTAAGTTTAATATATCCATTTCCAACTCTTTATGCTTGGATATTTGTATTGAGTCACTGTTAAATTCTTGATTAGAACTATCATTTAGTTCTTCTACCGCTTTTCTTAAGTCATCAGCTTGATCTTTCTTTACCTCTTCAGTAATATTCGACATGCTAAGCACCTCATTTCTTGAAACGGATAATTAAACCTAATACTAAATCAATGATAAAATGAGCGGTAATTGTAATAAGTAAATTTTCTGTACGTTCAAATATCCAACCAATAAAAAAGCTTACTAAAACTATTGATAAAAATAATACCGTTTTTTTTAAATATCGGATATGTACCAAAGCAAATAAAAGACTTGCAAATACATAACCAAAAGTAGTTTGAATTGTTCCTCGGAATAATAATTCTTCACAAATTGCAACTAACAATGTAAATCCAATAATGAACAAGATAGGTTGCTTTTTAAAAATTCGTTTATTAATTCCACCATCGTCAAAAGATTCATTTGGAAAAACGCTCATCAGTATAATATCAAAAACAATCACAATGAATGCCGAACCAAAGCCGATTAATAATATTTCATTCACGTTAGCATCGAAGTAATCCAACCATACTTTCCAAGAAGGAAATAAAATAAGACTTAACACAATACTTATAACTAAAAATAAAATTTGTGAAAAAACTAATTGATATCGTAATTCTTTATCCGATAATTGCTTAATAATCTCATCTTGTTTCATGTTCTACCTCGGTAATATGAAAAATAGATTGTAATTTACTTTCCCAAGATAAAAACTCAGTAGTTCTATTCTCGGTTGTTTCCGGTAGCCACTCACTCCACTGAAAATAACAATTACTACAACATTGTCCTACACTGGGGCGATAGCTGTCTTGAAAAGGCATGTACAGTTTTTGACGATAGCATTGATCACTATTTACCCAGTTGATCATCTCCGCCAATTTCTTCTCTTTATAGGTTACTCGTTCTTCTATATAATTACTTATCTCTTTTTTTATCATTTCTATACTAACATCTTCTGTAATCAATTGATTTTCCACTATCATATCATGTTTTTCTATCTGTGACCGTATGAACCTCCATTGAACTTCACTAATCTGAAGATGGGAAATTACTTCTTCATCAATAATGGTATGATGACCTTGATTTGATAAGCCCTGTAGCCAATCAACAATTCGGTATACATCTTCTTTTGTTGGCAGTTCTTGTTGAATAATTTGTCTAGGTAATGCCCAGTCACCACTAGCATATAAGATCACTGCCACACTCTCTTTTCCATCTCTCCCTGCTCTTCCAACTTCTTGGATATAAGACTCTATTTGTGAAGGTAAATGATAATGAATAACAAGTCTTATATCAGGTTTATTGATACCCATACCAAAAGCACTTGTACAACAAATCACATCTAGCTGGTTATTCATAAATTGTTGTTGAATATGTATTCGATCGGTCGCTTCCATTCCACCATGATAATACGCAATATTTCTATTTTGTATGGTGGATGATAACCATCTAGAGGTTTCCTCAGCTAAATAACGACTTGTGAAATAAATCAAAGTCGGTACATGGTATTGTTGAATTATTTCCTGAATTCGATCTTTCTTTTCGTTCATACTTTCAATCTTTTCTATACAAAAAGCGATATTATCTCTATCCATTGGAAAGATATGCTTCGTTATACGGGTTCTATTTAAACTATTAATGATATCGTCTTGTACATCTGGCGTAGCGGTCGCACTTAATGCCAAGATAGTAGGATTTTCCAGCTTAGCAATGATGTCATGAAGTTTTAAGTAGTCTGGGCGAAACTCATGTCCCCATTGTGATATACAGTGAGCCTCATCAATTACGAATAATGTGACATTAATTTGCTGCAGTTTATCAATAAAAATAGAATTCTGAGCCCATTCGGGAGAGAGATAAATTAGACGATAATTTCCTAAATTATTTAGAACATTGTGCCTTTCCTCTCTAGAGAGAAAACTGTTTAATGCAATAGCGTCCTTAATTCCCTTTGCTTTTAATTCCTTTACCTGGTCTATCATTAAAGATATTAACGGCGATACAACGATTGTCACTCCATTTTGTAAAATTGCTGGAAGCTGGTAGCAGATTGACTTGCCAGAACCTGTTGGTAGTACACCGAGCACATCATTACCATTCATTACATCTGTAATAATCTCTTCCTGCCCTTGGCGAAAACTATCATATTGGAAATAATATTTTAGAGCTTCCTGCAAGTTAAATTTGGACTCTATCATTGGTTTCCCCCCTACTCGTTCCTATTAAAGCTAAAGTAAGTCGAATTTCAAAATAACTAACATTAGTATCCAAGCATTGTTTAATTTCTCGAAGACGAAAGGTATTTGACCTCTTCATTGCTTGAAAAATAATTTCTACTGTTTCTTTACTAACAAAATTATAAATAGGAAAATGATGATCCCGGATTGCTAT
Source organism: Oceanobacillus sp. E9 (assembly GCF_001741975.1). Lineage (NCBI taxonomy): Bacteria > Bacillati > Bacillota > Bacilli > Caryophanales > Bacillaceae > Oceanobacillus > Oceanobacillus sp. E9. Next base: position 509,997 of record NZ_LSNA01000005.1, on the reverse strand, counting down.
TTCTACAATATGGTCTTGAATTGTATTTATCTTTAAATTTCTAATACGAACGATATCATTAATTTGATGTCCTTTTTTTAATAAGGTATAAGTTTTAGCCGCGCTACTACTTAAGGTTGTATGGTCATCTCGTAAGTCTTCAATTATTGACTGCATTATCGGATACTTATCAAGTTTTGTATGTATATTGTAAAGGAATTGCATGATTACTTTAGAAAGCAATAACTCAATGTTTTCATGATCAAGTTTATATTTCTGAGATAGTTGTTCCATACTCAATCCATAGTAATTGTACCCAGATAGTCGATCTACAAAAATAGAAGCTTCTGTATCACCAAGTAACAAAAGTTGTTGATGCAGCTCTTGATATAATCGAGTTTGAATTATGTCTAAGTGATCTTTATATAAATGAAATTTTCGTTTTACAAAACTTTCAGCAATCCACTTATCTGTGGTTGGTATAAAATTATAATTCCGTTGATATGTATTTGCTATAGTTTGAATTAAAAGTAGTAATCGATCTGTAAATGGCTGTACTAGTTGATGATATTCTATTCCGTGAAATCCTTCTATTTGGGCTGGTTGCATATCTACAAATTCTTTACCTTTTGTTGTTGTTTCAAAATAACTATTATCCATTTGTGTTAAGTAATGATGACGATGTAAATGAACAATCTTCTTATCATATGTTTCTTTTGATAACGAAGGCAAGATACCATAAAAAGAATCAATTCTGTACAAATAAGCATCTTGAACAGTTTGAATTGATTTTTTAGCAGTTAACAAATAATAAATACTTGATGCAGAACGCTCTGCTTGGATTTTCTCAAAACAATATAAAATAATACGTTCAAGAAACATAATGACCTCCTTGTATATAGGGAGACTACCATCAGTGGAGTTCTTTTATTTACACTGAAAGTATATAACTTATTATAACGATTGATCGTTGATTTGAAAATTGATAGAACAATGGATATATTAGGATATGCTCTTCTATCTTTTTATTTACAATTATATCATCGACCAGAAAAATACCCTATAGGTGAGACTAATAGTCTTCTCTATAGGGTATGACTGTTTGTAAAATTTTCCTATGCAAGTAACATTACGTGTGCGGGAATAACGAATCCCCCATAGATTAAAGTTTTACATTATGGTTTTGTTGGGAAGTGATTGTCATTATATTCTTTTAATAATTGCTTTACTATTGGATATAGCAATAAAAGGAATATTCCATTACCTATTGCATGTGCTGTATCAAATGGTAGTCCGGCTATATAATAAGGAATAAAATAACCAGTTACTTGATAGGTTGTTAATGAGATAACAAATCCATATAAATAACCAGAAAAGATACCAAATGTTACAATAAACCACAGTGGGATTTTCGTTACATATTTACCAATTAAACCACTTATTAAACCTATCATACACCAGGAAATCATTTGCCATATTGTCCATATACCCATGCCTAATAACATATTGGACAAAAAAGTAGTTAGTAATCCAACGATGATAGAAGACAATGGACCTAATAGAACTCCACAAACAATTATAATAGCTGTAACTGGCTGTACATTGGGAAGAAATTGAAATGCGTACCTGCCACCAACTGCTAACGCGCTTAGAATTGCCAGAAGTGTTAGTTTATACGTATTCATAACCTATTCCCAAGACTGCAAATCAAAAACAACCTCATCTCCTGGTGATAATTCATAATCACCAGCACCTACGGTAGCCATTTCACCATTCACTGTATATATCCAAGCTGTCTTTTCTTCATCACTAGCTTCCACACGTTCAATGGATGTAATAAATCCACTGTCATCTGATTCTATATAAAAGTTTTCTTCTAATACGTCTAATAGAATATCTCCTTCTTCAATGGAGATTGATTCCTCATTTATATGTTCACTTCCATGATCAATTGATATTGTTATACGAACTTCATCTTCAGCCAATTCTTGAGAAGATTCATTTGTGCTAACTCTCGTATTACTATTGTTTTCCTCGGCAGTATCATTTGCACAACCTAAAAGTAATCCTATCGATAGTAACAATACCCCTACATATGAAAACCATTTTTTCAAAAATACCATCTCCTTTTCTACTTTGAAAGCGTAAAGCCGAAGTTTACAGAAAGAGACCGTCTGCATTGGAAATCAATCAGAGTAACATTCGGTATTTCATATTGCGTAAAACTTTTGTTCCAGTCTTTTCAATATATTACCATAATTTTTCAATGTTATTTCTGCTTTATTGGAATTTCAAAACTAAACGTTGTACCAACATCTAGTTTACTTTTTACATAGATTGATCCATGATGAGCGTCAATAATATTTTTAGCAATGGCTAAACCTAAACCAGTTCCTTGTTTTTCTTTTTTCACTCGTGATTTGTCCGCTTTGTAGAAGCGTTCAAATATAAACGGTAAGTCTTCTTCTGGAATCCCACTACCACTATCTTTCACTTCTACATATAATTTATCTTGATTACTAGTAGCAAAAACTTTTACAAATCCATTATTTGAGGTATGTCGAATTGCATTATCGATTAAATTAGTTAAAACTTGTTCTATACGATCCGGATCCATTTCCCCAATTTGATGTTCGATATTTGTTGTTAGTTCCAAATCGACCATTTCATCACGAGAAATCCCTTGAAACTTATGAACGATTCTTTCAATAAATGGTTGGATAGCTACAGAATCCAAACGTAACTGAATTTGACCTGCCTCCATCCTTGCTAAATCAAGCAATTCATTGACTAACCTTCCCATTCTTAGTGATTCTTCATAAATAATCTGTGCTAATTCATTTTTCTCTTCTTTTGAACTAGCGACATCATCTACGATTGCCTCACTATATCCCTGTAGCATCGAAATAGGAGTACGAAGTTCATGAGAAACATTTGCAATAAAATCTTTTCTCAACTTATCTAGTCTTCTTTCCTCCGTCATATCTCGGATTACTGCAACACATCCACGTACATGGGAGTCATCATATAATGGTGTAACGAGCATTACATAACTGCGACCTTGTACTGCAGACTCTTTCAGGACGGCATGTTCTTTTGTAATGACTTCTAGCAAGGCTTCCTTCACTTCTGTTGGTAAATGATTCAGTTTCTTCGTTTCTTCGGGATTTTGATAAAACCATTCATCCATATATTTCTTTGCTGGTGGATTAATAACCAAAACTTCGCCTTCACGGCTTAATGTAAATACACCATCTGCCATAGAACTGACAATACTGGAAAGTTGTTCTTTTTCCTGGCGTAACGCATTAATATGATAATTTAATTGTCGTCCCATGCGGTTAAATTCAATTGCTAGTTCACCAATTTCATCACGTGTAAGTACAGGAACTTTTGTATTAAATTCCCCTCTTGTTAAGTTATGTGCTGCTTCTTTCATCTTTATCAATGGCGAAGTGATACGCGTGGATAAAAAGACAGCAAAAAATGTAGTTAAAAGTATGGCAATCCCTGCACTCAATAAAATAAGTTTCGTCGTTTGATCTTTAGTCTGATTAATCATATCTAGTGATTTATAAACAAATACTGCTCCGCCATCATCAATTGGTGCCCCTACAAGAATTACTTCTGTATTATTAGTTGTATAAAATTGATTACTAATTTGTTGTTTTTCCTCAATGACAGTGAAAATTTCTTCTTGTCCTTCTAACCAGTCTACATTAAATTCTTGAAGATTCTCATCATTGCTATCTGATATCCAGTTATCTTGTTCAGAATACATAATAGCAACTCGACTAGAAGGGTCTTTCAACATCTCTGTCACTTCCTCAATAAAAGGCTGTTCATAATCGGTTTCTACTAGGGAAGATATTTTTGTTGCCATTTGTTTCATTTCATTTTCAGCTTCTTGTATATGGTAGTTATCAAAGAACTGCATAAGGAAAAAGGTGAGCACACATAGAACAAAAGATACTAATAATAAAATGGTTAAAGACAGTTTACCTACAACACTTTTCCAAAACATCAGCTATCCTCTACCTCAAATTTGTATCCTACACCCCAAACTGTCACGATCATTTGTGCCGCTTCTTTAGATACTGTATTTAATTTTTCTCTGAGTCTCTTTACGTGTGTATCTACAGTTCGTAAATCACCAAAAAACTCATATTGCCATACTTCTTTTAACAGCTGTTCTCTATTAAATACTTTATCTGGAGCGTTTGCTAAAAAGCACAATAGCTCATATTCTTTTGGAGTTAAGCTTACTTCTTGATTATCGGCTGCTACTCGATGTGCATCATGATCAATTGTCAGATGTGGAAATACAAGCATATTTTTAGATGATGTATCTACTTCTTGATAAGCTTTCGCTGATACTCTTCGAAGTAGTGCTTTTACTCGAAGCACAGCTTCTCTTGGACTGAATGGCTTTACAATATAATCATCAGCTCCAACCTCAAACCCTTGTACACGGTTCGATTCCTCACCTTTAGCAGTTAACATGATCACAGGTGTATCCTTTTCCTTACGTAATTCTTTACATACTTCAATACCGTCTTTTTCAGGCATCATAATATCTAATATAATCACATCATAATCATTAGCTAACGCTTTTTCTAAAGCAACATTTCCATCAGCTGCTTCATCTACTTCAAAATCTTCTTTTTCTAAGTACATTTTAATTAATCGACGTATTCTATCTTCATCGTCAACTACTAGTATTCTGTGTGTTATATCCATCATCGAACCTCCTCAGGTCAATTCTATATAAATTATAAACGAATCTATAATAAAAGTTAAGAATTCTAGTGTTCATAATATGTTCACATAATTATGTGATGAGAATTTTTTTATTTGAATTAATTTCATAATAAGATATTTTAAGTAACATCCACATGTTCGCTATTTTATTTTCATTGAAGACGGACGTTTTCCGCAGACACGACTTCAGCTCTTGAAGAGAAGAAAACGTATAAAGTGAATCTTCAGCTCGTGCTGTTTCTGCTGGAGTCGCCGTCTTCCATTCAATCAAAGTCAAGTAGTAGCTATAATATGAACATTAAATATAATTTTTACTAAAATGTTCGTTTTTAAATAAAATTAGCAATTATGAACCTAGCTCAATTAATAATACCTATAAAAAATCCGAACTATCAAACGCATACAACAATCTATGCGATGTATAGTTCGGATAGTATTTAAAAACTTATTTTGTCAATTAAGCATAAGAATGTAGACCTGCTAGTACTAAGTTGACAACAATTAAGTTAAACATGATAATTGCAAAGCCTACTACTGCTAGCCATGCAGATTTTTCACCATGCCAGCCTCTTGATAATCTTAAATGTAAGAAAGCAGCATAGAAGAACCACGTTATGAGTGCCCAAACTTCTTTTGGATCCCAACCCCAAAATCTGCCCCAGGCAATTTGTGCCCAGATTGCAGCAAAGATTAGTCCACCCAGTGTGAATACTGGAAATCCAATTGCCACAGAACGATACATGATCTCATCAAGCATATCTGGTTTTACACCTTTTAATACTGGTTGTAGTTTTTCTCCAATTCGTTTTCTTGTAAATAACAACGTTAATAAATAAATGGCTGATCCTGTAATGAATGACCAAACAACTGTATTAAATTTTCTGCCAGCATCAGCACCTTGCATCCATTGAGGAGCATCAATTATAGGTGACATTGCATTTTCCGTTAATAATTCAGCATTATTAGGTCCTGCAATTGCCGGAAGATGATATTCTGTCGTCGTTGTTGCGCCATTTTCCGTATATTCAAAAGTGGCTTGATAGGATGCCATATTAAATGCAGATGTGATAACAATAAAACCAATAAATAAAAATAGACAATATAAAACGATTTCTAGTGAAATATTACGTAACGAAACTTTTGATTGATCAATTTGACGGATTAAATACATTAGTCCAGCGACAAAACTGATAAACAGAATCCCTTGTCCAAGCGCTACAGTCGTTACATGAATACTTAACCAGTAACTTTGTAATGATGGAACTAAAGGTGATACTTCTGTCGAAAACATACTAGCATAAGCAATAATTATCATTGTAATTGGTAATGCAAATAATCCTAGAAATGCAGTTTTGTAATAAATATATATAATGATAAATGCTAGTATCATTGACATACCTAAGAATGTTGTAAACTCGAACAAGTTACTTACAGGTGCATGTCCTGTCACGGTCCAACGTGTAAAGAAATAAACAAGTTGTGAGACAAAACCCGCAATGGTAATATATAAGCCAATTGAGCCTGAAAGCGATTTTTGATGTCGTTCTTTCTTATTTTGACGAATGGCGCCACCAAAAAAGAATGTCGCAATCAAGTATAAAATAAACGCTATAAATAACGATCCATTACTAATACTTAATAAATCCATTGTTTATCCTCCTAATACTGGAGTAGTTGCTTTTTTAAGCAACTATTCCTCCAGTTCTTGTTGATCATTAACCATTTTAATTGAAGTACCTTCTAGTGATTTTTCAATATCCTTCTTAACCCCAAACCAATTTTTATTGGTATGTCCAGCTAAGAATACACCATTTTCCGTCGGATGAATCCATACACGTCGATGTTGCCAATACATGCCTTGAATGACTCCAATCATAAAGATAGCGGCACCTACGATAAAGAAAGGTAACGTCCGGTCAGCATTCAATGTTAAACCACTTGCATCTCTTAGTTCAAAATCTTCCATGCTAATCTTATAATCATTCTCTCCAGTAGCGTCGATATTTTTACCTATTCCTAAAAAGCTTACTTCGCCCGTTTCGGACTCTGGCGGGAATAAGGTTAATACAAACGCAGGATTCCTCGGATGATTTGTTTGTGAAACGGGATTTCCCTCTTCTGTCATCACATAATCAGGAAAATAATTTGTTACCTCTACTCTAAACCCATTATCTAATTCATAGGTAGATTGCGGTTCTGATAGGTCTATTGAAAATGTTGTTAAAGCTGATTCATTTTCATCGTCTGTCTCATGAATCTTAAATGTAAATGATTCAAATTCATTTACTTGATAACCTGATTGGTAAAGAGTGTAACCATCAAATTTTGCTGGTTCATTCATTCGTATCGATTGCCTAGATTGTTCCTCTAATTCTGGTTCTGCACCTGGAATATCTGTACTTTTTGCTTCGTAAATGATTACATCTGACTGGAAATTACTCGGTATTTCTCCCTCTTTTAAAATTGCTTCTTGAAACCTTTCGTCTTCAGGATCATGAGTTTCCATGACAAACTGTTCATTCTTTATGTAATATTGACCATCTGTTCCTGGGATTACCATCTGCTCCCCTTCTCTAATCCAAATGTACTCCTCTGAAAACATAAGGGGGGTTGTTCGCAATAGCGCTGCCAAAAGTATAATAATTAAACCAATATGATTTACGTAAGGACCCCAGCGGGAGAATCTACCCTTTTCAGCTAGAATATGGCCATTATCATAGGTAAGCTTGTATCTTGATTTTTTTAAGTTCGATGCTAATTGATCAATTTCTTCTTTGCTTACTTGATCAGTTTCACTATATAACCGTTGTCTTGATAAAAACTTAACATGCTTTTTAGCGCTTTGATTTCGTAACGCTCGAAATAATGGTACAAATCGATCTAAACTACAAATCACTAACGAAATACCAATTAATGCAATAAGTACCATATACCACCATGAGCTATATAAATTATGAAAACCAAGCTGGTAATATATTAAACCTAAGATACCATAACGATCTTCATAAAAGATAGCTGGATCACGAGATACTGCATTTTGCGGAATAAATTCTTCCTGTGGAAAAATAGTTCCAAAAATAGATGCGACTAAAGCGATAACAATCAACCAAACTCCTACTTTTACAGATGAAAAGAAACTCCAGATTTTATCTACAATTGACTTTTTATATGTTTGTGAACGACGAGCTGATCCATCATATCTCATATTTAACAGTTTGGAATCTTGGTTTCCATCAATATGTTGGTTCCCTTCAACGGGTTTTCCACAAGATTCACATAATACTGTTCCTTCGGGATTAACATGACCACACTCACATTTTATCTTATTCATACTATCCCTCCATCCCAAGGCCATTCTTAATTCTTTTGCGGAGTAATATCATTTAAATATCCTTCTAACCTATCTAGGGTTAGTGCCCCCTGGACAATCTCTTCTATTTCCCCATCAGGATTAATAAAATAAGTAGTAGGCATTGGACCAATTTTATAAAGATCCTTTACCTCTCCATTCTTATCATGAGGAACTGGAAATGTTAAGTCGTATTCATCAATAAATTGATCTACAACTAATTCTGTCCCATCTAGACTTACTGCAACAATCTCAACGCCTTTTTCTTTATATTCCGGATATAAATCTTGCATGTAAGGCATTTCTGCTTTACATGGTTCGCACCATGTTGCCCAAAAGTTCAGCATGACACCTTTTCCCTCTAAGTCGCTTAACTGGACCGTTGATTGATCTACTTCACCGCTAATCTGTTTCAGTTGAAAATCGGGAGCAGCATCACCAACACGGTATATTTTGTTATCATCTTTCATATTTGAAACAATAGCGAATACTACTGCTGCTACTAAAATTAGTAATATGGATGACCTAAAAATGAAGCGATTTCTTTTTTTCTTCTGTTTGTTTGTCTTATTTTGTTGAATATCCAATGTAACACTCCCTCCCAGGTCATTATATCATTTAAGACTATTTGTAAATTTGACCATTATCTTACAATTTTTGAGCATGGGCACGTAACTGATTAACTTCTTTAGGAGTTAAGGCTCGATATTCTCCTGCATTTAAGCCTTCTAATCCAATAAAGTCATAACGTTCACGTTTTAATTTTATGACTGGGTAGCCCAGTTCTTCTAACATACGACGGACTTGACGATTTTTCCCTTCATGTAATGTTATTTCTATAATGGACGTCTTCTTTTGATGGTCTGTAGATAGTAAATTTACTTGAACTGCTTTTAGTACATCTTTATCTGAACGTATTCCTTTTTGTAATAAAGCTAATTCCTTTTTATTTGGTATACCTTTCACCTTCGCAATATATACCTTGTCCATTTCATGACGAGGATGCATAAGTAGGTTAGCAAAATCTCCATCGTTCGTTAATAGTAAAACTCCAGAAGTATCATAATCCAATCTTCCTATTGGAAAGATCCGTTGTTCTACGGTATTAAAATAATCGATAACTACTTTCCTGCCTTTATCATCTTTCACACTTGAAATAACCCCTCTTGGCTTGTATAAAAGAAAATAAACAGGAGTTTCTTTTTCAAGTGGGACACCGTCTACAACAATTTCATCATTCGCTGTAACTTTAACTCCCATCTCTTGAACGGTTTCTCCATTCACTTTAACTTTTCCATCAAGAATCAGTTGTTCTGCTTTTCTACGTGAAGTAACCCCACTCTGTGCGATTACTTTTTGAAGTCTTTCACCATTGTTCGTCATTCTAATCACCATTCTTTTTGTATTTAACCATAATAATAGCGTTAATATTATATTAACGCTATCAAGTGTATTATCCAAACATTATTTTAACAAGAACTATTGTAGAAAGTATAGCAATTAGATCTGCAAGTAATCCAACCTTTAAAGCATATCGAATCTTTTTAATTCCTACAGCTCCAAAATAGACAGTAATAATGTATAATGTCGTATCAGTGCTTCCTTGCATAACAGAAGCAATTCTTCCTATAAAAGAATCGGGGCCATAAGTAGAAATCAGTTCCGTAGTCATTCCTAATGCTGCGGTTCCAGATATTGGCCTTATTAATGCAAGTGGCAAAACTTCAGATGGAATCCCAAAGATAGATAAGATTGGTGAGATTAATTGAACAAAAGCTTCCATTGCACCAGAACTCCTGAGAATAGAAATTGCAACAATCATACCAACTAAAAAAGGAAGCAAAGAAAATGCCGTTTTGACACCCTCTTTCCCTCCTTCCACAAATAAATCATAGGCAGGTATTTTTCGTACCGCTGCCATTAGTAGAATAACCAATATAAAACAAGGAATAATCCAAATACTAATAGATGTTATAATCTCCATTAATTTTTCCCCCAAGTACTTTTATAATGATAAAAGCGATCTATCATCAGACCTGCAGTTGTGGCAATGATAGTGGCCATTATGGTTGCAGAGACAATTTCTGTTGGAGATGCAGAATCATATTGCATTCGAATCCCAATTACTGTTGTAGGCACTATGGTAAGTCCTGTCGTATTCAATGTGAGAAAAGTAATCATCGATCGAGAAGCGGTATCATTATCTTTATTTAGTTTTTTCATCTCTTCCATTGCTTTAATACCAATCGGTGTTGCTGCATTTCCTAGCCCAAACATATTTGCTGTCATATTTGAAAGGATATAGCCAATTGCAGGATGATCTTTCGGTATATCAGGGAATATTCGAACGACAATGGGACGAAATACTTTTGCTAATAAATCTAGTAATCCTGCCTCTTTAGCAATTCTCATCATACCTAACCAAAAAACTAATATACTAATAAGTCCAATGGATAATGTAACAGCATCACCAGCACTTTCAAAGATTGCTTGATTTACTTCCTCCATATTTCCGCTAAACATAGCATAGACGATGCCAATAACTGCCATAGAGATCCAAATCCAATTGATCATATAGCTTCTCTTCCAATTATCGATTCAAATACTGTTTTTAAGTTATCAAAGATAGAGTCTTTTTTTTGTTGTTCTCCCGGATAAATATACGATTCATACACTTCTTGATTGTTTATATAATAAACCGATTTCCCAATCGCTTGCTTCAATTCACTTTTCTCCTCTGATAAAAAATAATTTTTCACATCGACTTTTTCATTACCATCTTTTAGTAAGGGGAGGTTCACAGCATTTTTATAGTTACCATATACGGTACTTGTTTTAGGTTCAATATGATAAAGTGCTGTTCCTTCCTCTTGTACTGTTTTCATTTCAAATTGATCAAAGCCCCACTCAAACATGCTAATATGATCTTGCCAATCATCAGGAGCATCTAAAGTAACTGCAATTAAATCCATGCCATTTTTATGAGCTGAAGTGACTAATGTTCGTCCGGTAGCCTTTGTATAACCAGTTTTTCCGCCTGTACAATAATTATATAATCGAGTCAGTAGTTTATTTTTATTTTGCCAATGATAGGTTCTGTTTTCCGAAAGATACGAATCGGACCCACTAACTTCTCGAAACATCGGATCATCCATGGCATATTTCATTAGAATTGCCATATCATATGCACTTGAATAATGTGTGTCTGAATCTAAACCATGAGGATTATCAAAATGCGTGTTTTCCATTCCTAACCACTTGGCTTTTTCGTTCATCAAGTAAACAAATCCTTCTTCACTACCTCCTACATGTTCAGCTATTGCTACCGCTGCATCATTTCCGGATCGAAGCATTAATCCATAAACTAAATCTTTTAAAGGAATTTCTTCACCCTGTTCCAGATAGATAGAGGACCCTTCTGTATAAATCGCTTTTCTTGAAGTAGTTACTTGTTCATCTAACATTCCAGATTCTATAGCGATAATTGCTGTCATAATTTTTGTAATGCTGGCTATGGAAGCTTCTTCATTAGCATTTTTCTCAAATAACACTCTACCAGTAGATTGTTCTATTAATACTGCGTTATTTGCAGATACAGACGGCAATGCTTGTCCATACGAAGGAAAACTCATGATTAATATTAAAAATGTTAATGATCCAATGAATACACGCATTAGTTCTTGTCCTCCTAGATATCTTTTCTATAATTATCTTATGCAAGTCAAAAATGGTTATGAATACAAGCGATAATTATTTATTTATCTAAAAGAATCAACTTTATGATATCCGAATGTTGCTTTGTTTGTTTTCCATAGTCCAAGCACCGAGCATTATATTTAAATATCACTAATAAATAATTCGTTTGCTAAATAATACTTGGCAATTGTGTCAATATCATAATAAGATATTTTGCGTGAAAATCGTATGTTAGCTGAAAATTGCTTCATAAAGATTTTTAAAAATAAAAAAATCCCGTAAAGGGATTTGGGTGATTCAATATCATTTATACTTCATCTTGAAATCGTTCGAAAAATAAATCTGCTTCTCGTTCTTCTTTATCTGGGTCAATATTTTCAGGTAGAGGTGGTAATTCATCCAACGATGCCAAACCAAAAAAAGTAAGAAATTCTTTGCTTGTTTGAAACAGCACTGGCCTACCAACCGTGTCTTTTCTACCTGATTCTTCAATCAAACTTCGTGTAATTAGAGTTTGGAGAGGTCGTTCACTCCGAACTCCTCTAATCTCATCAATCTCCGCTCTTGTTATCGGCTGACGATAAGCTATTATAGCAAGTGTTTCCAAAGCTGCTTGTGACATTTTACTTGTACGAGGAGAATCAATTAAACGTTTAAAATAAGAGCTATGTTCTGGTTTTGTAGTTAAATGAAGAATATCATTTGATTGAATTATCATTAAACCACGGTCTTCTCGCTCATATTCAAATCTTAATTCCTCTAATAAGTGTTCCACCGTGTCTACTCCAATATCTAGTATTTTGCTTAATTGTTTTAACGTAACGCCTTCATCTCCACTGGCAAATAGTAATCCTTCTGTAACTCCTTTTAATTCATTCATATTCACGTAAATTCCTCCATGCTAAATAGATACAGGTCTTCAAAATGTCGTTTTTGTACAGCGAATATTTGTTTGTCCTTCATTAATTCTAAAACTGCTACAAAAGTAACAACAATATAACTTTTCGTCGGCGAAGGAAATAACTTATCAAACACCAATCCATTTGTCGAGGATTGCACCTGTCGAAGCACATCTTTCATTCTTGTCTCAATGGGAATATCCATTCGCTGTACTGTCGTGTCATGTGGTTCAGTCCATTCTTTTCTTTTTAACATTTTATTTAATGCACCAATCATATCAAATATAGAAATATCGGTTTGATTTGTTGTAACCTTCTCTGGTACATCTTTGAATTCAAAGACAGCTGGTGGACGAGTGTATAATTGAATTTCCTCGTTTTCTTTTTCTTTTAGCCGTTCTGCTATTTCTTTATACTTTCGGTACTCGATCAATCGTTGCATTAATTCTTCTCTCGGATCTTCCATATACTCTTCATCAAGATTTTCTTCTAATTCTTGTTTAGGCAAAAGCATTTGACTTTTTATTGCTAATAATGTAGAAGCCATTACTAAATACTCACTAGCTATGTTTAATTCTAAGTGCTGCATAGTATGTATATACTCCATGTATTGTTGTGTAATTTGAGCGACAGGAATATCATATATATCGATTTCATATTGGTTAATTAAATGTAATAATAAATCCAACGGACCTTCAAATGTATCAAGTTTTACTTTATATCCTTCGTGCATAATATAATTTCCTTTCAAAAAAAAATTAGATATGTGAGTTGCGCCCATACACAGTATACATATCTTACATAAGCTGTAGCGTAGTATAAATGTTATCACAAAACATTTATGTAATGAACACAAAGGAGGCAGTTAAACATGAGTGGTGGATATGGTTATGCAGGAGGATTCGCGTTAATCGTTGTATTGTTTATCTTGTTAGTTATTGTCGGTGCTGCTTGGTTCTAAGAGGCAGAGCTTAAATAAAAGCGTTAAAGTTTTTCAAGCAGTTGCTGCAGCTGACGAAAAAACCCAGCCCATTAGTCAATGGGCTGGGTTTTTACCATTTATTCCTTGCTATCGACCTCTGAACTATCTATACACTTTTTAAAGAAATTTTGAATTTCCTCAGTCGGTGTAATTTCATACTTATTACCATAGATACGTTGAATTTCACGAATCATCTTTTGACCAATTCCACTGTTGCGATGAGATGGATTCACGGAAATATGTTGAATTACTAATGATGTTTCGTCCAAAATCTGAACACCAATTGCGCCTAATACATCATCATCTTCTTTCCACAAATGTAGATGCCAATGATCAATTTGTTCATAATCTTTAATTGTTTGCTGTAATTTTTTTACGTCTTTCTTTACTTCAGGCATAAAAGACAATAAGCCCATTGCAATCTTTTCATGATTTTTTTTATAACGAATTAACATAATTACCCCTCATTAAATTGCTGTAATGGTAATTCTATATTATAGGTAGACAATAGTACAATACCAACTGACTATATATTATTTATGTCATGCTATAAATTATTTGTCAACTTTGTTCATTTTATAATTAGTATAAATATCTTTGATAGCATCCCATATTACTAAACCGTCAGAGGCTTTATTTTTCCATTGAAAAGGAATCATATTAACAATTGCTAACCAAAGATTAAACCATATAGCTAAGCTAATCAACAGATAATCGCTATGTATTCCAAACAGAAATAATAGCATTAAAAATACGATGAAATTAAATAAAGGTCCTAAAAAAGCAATTAATGCTCGCTGGTATGGTAGCAAGTCGTGATTAAAATGATAATTACTTCCCCCACCTAACATGTAAAGGGAATTTATGTTGAATTGAAGATACCCTATCTTCTTTTTTATTATAGGTGCTCCCCGGCCAATATGTATAAAAATATGTGTTGCTTTATAAACAAACGACCCTGAAACATGACCAAATTCATGTATCAGGGTAATAATCGGAGCAATAATAAACAAAAATAAAACTATATCTATTAAGCTCATTATTATAACCGATTAAGAATTAATACGAATCTCTTGCATCGTATCACCATTACGCATTGCTTTTGCATGTTCAATCCCTGATGTTACTTTACCAAATACAGTATGGACTCCATCAAGATGAGGTTGAGGCTCATGAACAATGAAAAATTGACTGCTTCCAGTATCTTTACCAGCATGTGCCATTGATAAAGAACCTTCTTCATGTTTATGCGGATTACCTTCCGTTTCACACTTTATTGTGTATCCAGCTGAACCAGTACCATTTCCTACAGGACATCCTCCTTGGCTTACAAATCCTGGAATCACTCGATGAAAAGTAAGTCCATCATAAAACTGATCAGAAGCAAGTTTTTCAAAATTCGCAACGGTATTTGGTGCTTCTTCTGGATAAAGTTCAAATTCAATTTTATTTCCATTTTCCATTAAAATATATCCTGTTTTCATAGTAATTATCTCCTTATATCATAAGATTCTTTCTTATTTTATCACTTCTTGTCAAATATATAAATGAATAACTCCTTATTCGTAGGATAAATCATTACGAACTACATCTTGATACGTTTCTCTTCTAACGACCAATTGATCTCTTCCATTTTCTACAAATACTACAGCAGCATTGGGAAGTCGATTATAATGACTGGCCATAGAGTAACTATAAGCACCTGTTGAGAAGACGGCTAATACATCACCACTATTAATTTCTGGAACTGGTAAATCCCAGATAAGCATGTCACCAGATTCACAACATTTACCAGCAATAGAGACTTCTTTTACAATAGGTTTTTTGGGATGATTCGCAATAACAGCCTCATATCCAGCATTGTATAAAGCGGGCCTTATATTATCTGCCATTCCACCATCAATAGAATAGTATTCTCTTATACCTGGGATCTGTTTGTTTGATCCAATCGTATATAAGGTGATACCAGCATTTCCCACAATAGATCTACCTGGCTCAATCCAAATCTCTGGCATCTTCATCGAAAGCTTTTGGACATGCGCTTGTACAGCGTCTGCCATACTTTTAATATAATTATCTAATGGTAATGGTTGGTCATCTTTTGTATAACGAATTCCAAATCCTCCACCTAAGTTGAGAACATTAGGTTGATACTGATATTTATTATTCCATTTTTCCAGTTCTGAAAATAATAAATCCGTAGCCACTTGAAATCCACTGGTTTCAAATATTTGTGAGCCTATATGGCAGTGCAGTCCTTGAAACCGAATTCGCTGATGCTCGTATAATCGTTTAAATGCTTGTTCAGCTTGTCCGTTTTGTAAATCAAATCCAAACTTAGAATCTTCATTTCCAGTCATGATATATTGATGTGTTTTTGACTCTACACCAGGCGTTACACGGATTAATACATCCATTTGTTTTTGTTTTTCTGCCAAAACTTCTTCCAATAAATCAATATCATGAAAATTATCAATGACAATACATCCAATTTCATAATCTACTGCCATTCTAATCTCTTCCAAACTTTTATTATTCCCATGCATATGTATTCGTTCAGTTGGGAAGTCAGCTTGTAAAGCTGTATATAATTCTCCTTCTGATATAACATCAAGGCATAATCCTTCCTGTTTAGCCACTTGAAGCATAGCTATGGAAGAAAATGCTTTACTTGCATAAGCTACCTTTCCTTTGATACCAGTATCCGTGAATGCTTGGACAAATGATCGAGCATTATTTCTGATAAGCGCAACATCATATACATACAAAGGAGTACCGTATTTCTTTGCTAAATCAAGTGTATCCAAGCCACCTATTTCTAAATGTCCTTTTTCATTAACTGTGAAAGGGTGAGTATCTATTATCATAATTCAAATTTCCCCCGTAATTTCAAATAATAAAAACACTTTATCACAACACCGTCAAAAACAAAAGCGAGAATTATATCAATACACCCCTAAACCATCAATTAGTAAAAGCTTATTCAAACAATGTTTGAACAAGCTCTTCCTAGTTAAGGCTGACGGTAATTATTTTTAGGATGAACAATACTTGGTCTACTCTTCGTATAAGGAACAGGTACGCGGATAAGGATTTGAATCATTGCTTTTGGATTAAATGGAATAAACGGCCATAGATATGGTGTTTTCAATGACTTTATTTGAATTAGAAATAGAATGTATAAAGTTATTGAGATCATATATCCCGGTAAACCAAACAATCCAACTATAATCACGAGAGTCATACTAACAACCTTATTTGCTACACTAATTTCATAACTCGGAGTAACATAATTACCTATGGAAGCTGTTGACACATAAAGTATAACTTCTGGTGAAAATAATCCAACTTCAATTGCGATTTCTCCAATTAATACTGCTGCAATTAAACCCATAGATGTTGATAAAGGCGTTGGAGTGTGAATCGCTGCCATCCTTAAAAATTCTATACCAATCATTGCTAAGAGTACTTGTATAACAATTGGAACATTTCCTTCATCATTCGGACCAATAAAACTTAGACCTTCAGGTAAAAGTGATGGTTCGATAGCAAAAAGTACCCAAGTTGGAAGTAAAAATAACGCTGCTAATACTGCCATAAAGCGAACCACTCTTATAAACGTACCTATAGATGGTACTTGTCGATATTCTTCTGCATGTTGAAGATGATGAAAAAAAGTCGTCGGAAGTATTATTGCACTAGGTGATGTATCTACAAATATGAGAACATGACCTTCTAATAAATGACTTGCAGCCACATCTGGACGTTCTGTATATCGAACTAAAGGATATATATTCCATCTTCTTAAAATTAAAAACTCCTCTAATGTTTTTTCTGCCATGGAAATTCCGTCTAGCTTAATTTGACTGATATGATTTTTAATCAGTTCAATTAACCCATCATCAGCTACATCTTGTAAATAAGTAATACATACGTCAGTTTTCGACCTCTCTCCAACTTTCACCATTTCATTTCTTAGATTTTCATCTCTTAGTCTTCTTCGAGTAAGTGCCGTATTTTCAATTATATTTTCAGTAAATCCGTCTCTTGATCCACGGATGACTTTTTCTGTATCTGGTTCTTCTGGAGTTCTTCCTGGATAATTACGAACATCAACAATTTGAGCAGATCGTTCTCCGTCTATAAACACTGCAATAAGACCACTTAGTACTTGATCAACTACTTCATCCATTGTTTTTACTGATTCTACTTGTTGATGCACAAGTCTATTCTCAATTATTTCTGGAAGCATTTTTTTATTTGTTTCTACATCATTAATTTCCACTAACTTCTTTAGCATTTCCTGTACAACAGATGCATCACAAAGTCCAGTAACATAATATATATGAATACGTTGCTTTAAAATTATAAGTTCACGATAACCAATATCAAAGGAGGTTTTAATCCCAAGTTTAGTCTTCATATAATTGTAATTTTCTTCAATTTTTGGTGAAATCATACGCTTTTGTTGTGATTTTAATTTACTCATAAAAACAATAACCCGCCTTTTTGTTTATCTTACAAATACGATCCACTGAAATAAGGAACCAAACACTTTACCTAGTAATAATGCCATCATAAAAATTAATACAAACTTGTCCATGCCAATTCTCCGCGTCAGGATAGGAAAAACATTTAATACTTCCGTTAAGGCTGCTGCTAACATGCCATTAAATATCCCATGTAATAATCCCCAGAATAAAAGTGTTATAATCGTCTGATTAAGCGTTATAGACGCAAAGGAGAAATATGTGCCAATTAACAACCCGAAAATTACTGATCCTCCATATGCTTTTGTAAATGCTTCTGATTTACTTAACTGTACTAGACGGGGGATAATTCCTAGTACTGTTATAAAAGCTACAAAGCCTGCCCCAACTGCTAAACCACCACTAAAACCAATGAAAACTTGTAAAAATCTAAGAAAGATTTCTTGGATCATTTAAATCATTTTCCATATAGGTGATGTACTGATTAATATCTTGTTGATAATTAAAAATCTCTATTTCTAAGGGGCTTGGTTCTTCATTAAATCGTTTATTAAACCAATGATTGAAAAATAAAAGCGTTCCTACTCCTAATCCTAAGGAATATGGTATTTGAATCCAAAGAGGAAATTCGTTTTCTCTGCCAGTTAAGAGTAAATGAATCTTTTGCTGTACCTGTTGCATACTTACATCATAGTGAAAATTCATGATAGTCATAGCAGTACCAACAAAAAGTAATAACCATACAAAAGATACGATCCAGAGGTTGGTTTGCTTTTTCCTTTTTTGGATATGAATAATTGTCTGTTCAGATCCTATTAATTGAATTTCGATATCAGAGAATATGGAGATTAAATGATCGACAATCAAAAAGCTATCAATGATCAGAATGTTTTCATCCTTATCAGTGATACGATAAATTGGTGTCAATTCAAGTTTTTTTTTATAGGAAACGTTAGAAGAAATGTGAGCAATATCTTCTAAGTACAATTGCTTTTTATGGGCAATATTCACTTTTTTATGCATCCGTAAGTAGACAATATCAGCCATAAATTCAGCCTTCTTTCCTGTAATGTATATTGATTATAGTATTAGTCAAATCAAACGTTTTTATTAAAAATCATTTCATAAAGTGAAACTTCTTTCTTATATTATTATCCGTCTTTTGACCAAGTTGTTATAATGAGCATAAAAAATAGAGCCTTCCAAAGAGAAGACTCATTTACGTATTAACTTGAATCCATATTTTTTTTCATATCTTCTAAGATCTTTTTCTCTAGTCGTGATACTTGTACCTGCGAAATCCCTAATCTTTCTGCTACCTCTGTTTGTGTCTTATCTTTATAGTAACGAAGATAAATAATTAAACGCTCACGTTCTGTTAAACTTCGAATGGCCTCTTGTAATGATAGTTTCTCAAACCACTTAGAATCTTGCTCTGCAATCTGATCTAACAAAGTGATTGGATCGCCATCGTTTTCAAACACCGTTTCATAAATTGATTGTGGTGACTTCGCTGCTTCCTGTGCATGCACAATTTCTTCCGGTTGCAACTCAAGAGCCTCTGCTAGTTCATTTACGGTCGGAGAACGACCATACTGTTTCGTCATTTCATCTTTTTTTCTTCTTATTTTATTTCCTATTTCCTTTAAAGATCTACTTACTTTGATACTACCATCATCACGAATAAAACGCTGAATCTCTCCGATAATCATCGGTACTGCATAAGTGGAAAATTTAACATCATAACTTAAATCAAATTTGTCGATCGATTTAATTAAACCAATACTTCCAATTTGAAATAAATCATCCGGATCGTACCCCCGATTAATAAAACGTTGAACTACTGACCAGACAAGTCGTATATTTTTTTCTACTAAACGATCTCTCGCTGTTTGATCTCCTTGCTGGCTCATGCGTATAAGTTCTTTTACCTGCTCATCGGATAGCTGCTCCCGCTCCCGTGTTTTATTCACATTCATAATTAGACCTTAATTATATACAGTTTTTGATTTCGAAAGTTGTTTGGTCATATATACGGAAGTACCTTTTTCGGGAGCAGAAATAACTTCCACAGAATCCATGAAATTTTCAATAATTGTAAACCCCATTCCAGATCGTTCAAGTTCTGGTTTTGAAGTATACAAAGGTTCTCTTGCTTCATCAATATTTTCGATACCGACCCCTTCATCACGAATGGTTAATTCAATTTCATCATCATGAAGTACGCATTCAATGTAAACTCTATGTTGAGGTTCATTATGGTATCCATGGATAATTGAATTCGTTACTGCTTCTGAAACAACTGTCTTAATTTCTGTCAACTCATCCATTGTCGGATCTAACTGTGTTATAAATGAAGCTACTGCGACACGTGCAAATGCTTCATTTTCACTTACACTTGCAAACGAAAGAGACATTTCATTATTCATGATGCCACCCCCAATGCTTCCAGTGCATATTGCTCATTATCTGCTTTACGAACAATTTTAAAAAGGCCTGACATTTCAAATAACCTTTGAATTGGAGGAGAGACAGAACAGACCATCATTTCTCCTCCTAATTGTATTACCTCTTTATACCTTCCTAGTACTACTCCTAATCCAGAAGAATCCATAAAACTTACTTGTTCTAGATTTAAAATAACGTGTTTAATCGGATTATTATATATCATATCCTTCCATATATCTCGTAAAGCCTCCGTCTCATGATGATCCAATTCCCCAGAAAGTCTGACGATGAGGACATCCCCTACAACATCAAAGTCAGAATGAAGTGCCATGTTTCACGATTCCTCCCTTAAAAAAATTTCTTAGATAGCTAATTTCTTCAAGTAATGAGCTAATTCCTGCCTGTCGACAAAAGAAGTGGAAATGTTACTTTATTATTAATGTTTCACCAATTCTTGTAAAGATCTTTTCATCAGATCACTAAAAGATGCTTTTTCGATATTTTTACTAACAGTTAAAGGTACTTCAGATATTATTGTATCTCCATCTTTAATTATTAATTTACCTACCTCATCCCCTTTTTTAACAGGAAATGTCCAAGATTCTTGTAACTTTACCTCTGTAGAAATATCTTTCTCTTTATCCCCTTTCTTGTGCAAAGTACTTACAGAATGGTCTGTAACGATATCTATAGTAGATTGATCAGCTTTTAATAAATCCACTTCAGTTACCTTGTCCCCTTTTGAAAACAAAGGATTCGTTTCATAACTGTGGAAAGCATAATCAAGCAGTTCTGTTACCATACGATTCCTTTCCTTTGGTGATTCAGCCCCCATTACTACAGCGATAACGCGCATGTCATCTCGTTGAGCTGTGGCTGTTAAGCAATATTTCGCTTCACTAGTGTAACCAGTCTTTAACCCGTCTGCGCCTTTGTAAAAACGAACTAATTTATTTGTATTAACAAGCCAAAATTCATTGTCTTTTCCTTGGCGAAGGTAATCCTCATAGATAGATGTATATTCTGTAATTGACTCGTGCTTTAGAAGTTCGTTTGCCATAACTCCCATATCATAAGCACTACTATAATGATTCTCTTCAGGCAATCCAGTAGTATTTTGGAATAATGTATTTTTTAAATTTAATTCTTTTGCTTTTTCATTCATCTTATTTACGAACGCTTCTTCACTACCAGCTATTTTTTCTGCTAAAGCTACACTTGCATCATTACCAGAGGCTACTGCAACCCCTTTTAATAAATCATTTACTGTCATTTCTTCTCCAGCTTCCAAAAATATCTGAGACCCACCCATAGAAGCAGCTTTTTCACTAACAATAACAACATCTTCTTTTGCTATGTCCCCTTTTTCTAAGGATTCCATCACTAAAAGCAATGTCATTATTTTTGTCATACTTGCTGGGGCAAGTTGTTCGTGTGCGTTTTTATCATAGAGAATTGTTCCAGTGTCTTGTTCAATAAGTATCCCAGAAGTAGCATCTTCAATTAGATTAATCTCCTGTCCAATTTCTTCTGCTGACACGGTATGACCAAAAAGTAATACACCTAATATCCCAATTATCATTACATTTCGTATCTTTCTCATAGCCTTACCTCCAACTTCAATATATACCGTTAGTTTTTCCTTCAATTAGAGTTTTCATACCTCTGATGAAATTATCCCTGCTTAAAAATCGATGAACATTTATTTTGAAAGCAAGCTATTTATTTCGTATAATTTGTGCATGAGTGAAAAAGATTGGAGTGGACTACATTTGGGACAATCTATTAAAGGAAAAATTGCATATATTACGGGAGCAAGTAGTGGAATAGGGAAAGCAACTGCAATAGAATTGGCCAAACAAGGAGTGCATATTGGGTTATTGGCTCGTTCTGAAAACAAATTAATAGATGTATCAGAAAGTATTAAAAAAATGGGAGTTCGGTCACAATATGAAACAGTGGATATTAGTGATGAAGAACAAGTAGATATTGCCATTACACGGCTGGAAAATAATCTTGGAAAAGCTGATATACTCATTAATAATGCAGGTATATCAACTTATGGAAATTTAGATGAAGTCACCTCTTCTGAATGGAAAAAAATATTCCATGTAAACGTCTTTGGAACATACCATGTGACCCATCGGGTGTTACCACATATGAAGGACAAAAATCAAGGAGATATTATTATGATTTCTTCCAGTAATGGTCTAAAAGGTACAGCTGGTTCTACGGCTTATAGTGGTTCAAAATTTGCAATACAAGGTATGGCAGAAGCATTAATGCAGGAAGTTCGTCCAAATAATATACGTGTATTCACGATGAATCCAAGTTTAGTAGCTACAGAATTGGTATTTGGAAATGAATTATCTGAAAAAAACGAAGACAAGTTTATGCAACCAGAAGATATAGCTGAATTTATCGTATCTCAATTAAAGTTGCATCCTCGTATTTTTATAAAACAATCTCTTCAATGGGCAACAAATCCGTTTTAAGTTATTCTTAAATTAAGAATTAAAAATATGATACTCAGCTTAATTTGCTCTGATTACACATATATCAACTCACATAAAAGAACCTAAAACCCCGAATTAAGAGGATTTTAGGTTCTTTCTGTTTAACATGAAGTTTTAAATGATTAATTAAAATTACTATTTTATAATTTTAATAACACTATCTTTAGATTCGACAGCTTCTGTTGTATAGGTCATTGCTTTCTTGATTTTTTGAATAACTTCATCGTTATTTTGTTTATTTGTATGGATGGTTGCAATTTTGTCTCCTTTTTTAATTGCATCTCCTAACTTCACATGGAATGTTATTCCTACTTGATGGTCAATTTGATCTTCTTTTGTCTCTCTACCTGCACCAAGTAGCATAGCAGCTTCACCAATTGCTTGTGTGTTTACAGAAGCGTAATACCCTTCCTCATCACTTAATACTTCAATTGATTGCTTCACTTTTAATTCATTTACACTCGTTATATCTCCATCTTGCGCTTCAACAAATTCAACTAATTTTTTATAAGCTGTTCCATTTGCAATAACATCAGATACCAAACTTCTAGCTTCTTCAATCGTAGAAGCTTTTTTCGCAAGTAATACCATTTGTGAAGCAATTTCCACAGAAACATCATAAATATCTTTGCTATAATCACTATCACGTAGTAATTTTATCGCTTCAATAACTTCATTAGCATTACCAACTTCATCTCCTAAAGGCTGGTCCATTCTTGTAAGCACAGCAACAGTTTCACGATCTAATTTTTTGCCAATTTCAACCATAGCAGTAGCCAATTTTTCGGCTTCTTCTACTGTTTTCATAAAAGCTCCATTACCTACTTTTATATCTAATACAATTGAGTCTGCTCCTGAGGCAATTTTTTTACTCATAATAGAACTAGCAATTAAAGGAATCGAATCTACTGTACCCGTTACATCACGTAATGCATATAATTTTTTATCCGCTGGCACTAAGTTTCCTGATTGTCCAACTAGTGCGATACCATGCTCTTTTACCTGCTCTTTAAATGTATCTAATGGTAATTCAGTGTGAAATCCTTTAATAGATTCTAACTTGTCTACTGTTCCACCAGTGTGACCTAGCCCTCTTCCACTCATTTTTGCAAATGGGATACCTAATGAAGCAATAATTGGTGCAACAATTAAGCTAACTTTATCACCTACGCCACCTGTAGAATGCTTATCGACCACAATAGTATTTAAGAAAGACATATCTATCTGATCTCCGGAGTTCACCATAATTTCAGTTAAATCAGATGTCTCTTGATTCGTTAAACCATTAAAATAAATTGCCATCAATAGAGAAGATACTTGATAATCTGGAATATTACCTTCTACATACCCAGTAATCACATGTTTTATCTCATCGTAACTTAACACTTCTCCATATTTTTTTTTATTAATAATTTCTACTGTATTCATAACTTCAACATCCTCTCCAAAATAGTACCAAATCACATTGATTGAATGATATTGCGAACAAATTGTAAAAAGCTCTCTCTAACTTTATCTGTAGTTTCAATCACTTCGTCATGTGTTAAAGGCTGATCTAATATACCTGCCGCCATATTTGAAATACAAGAAATACCAAGCACTTTTATTCCAGTGTGGTTAGCTACAGTCACTTCGGGAACAGTTGACATTCCCACTGCATCGCCACCTAGTACACGTAACATTCTTACCTCTGCCGGTGTTTCATACACAGGTCCACTATTACCTACGTACACACCTTGTTGTACTGTTAAATCTAAGTCTTTAGCAACGTTTTTTGCAAGTTGCAATAAATCTTTATCATATGCAGTCGACATATCAGGAAAACGAGGGCCATGTCTTTCATCATTTGGACCAATTAACGGGTTATCTCCCATTTGGTTAATATGATCTGTAATTAACATTAAATCACCGGCAGAAAAAGATTCATTTACCCCACCAGCTGCGTTTGTAACAATTAATTTTTCAATATTTAATTCCTTCATGACTCGAACAGGAAATGTTACTTGTTGCATGGTATACCCTTCGTAATAATGAAAACGACCCTGCATCGCAATTACTTGCTTCCCTTCCATAGTGCCAATTACTAATTGTCCTTTATGACCAGACACAGTTGATGTTGGAAAGTGAGGGATATCTTTATATTCAATGGAGACTGCCTCTTCAATTTCATCTGCCAATACACCTAGGCCCGATCCTAAAATTAAACCAATTGATGGTTCTCTATTCATTTTATCTTTTATAAAACTTGCTGCTTCTTGAATATATTGATTTTCCATTTTATCTTCCCCTTTATTTAATATCGTTCAAAAAACTTTCCCCATATTCAGGTAACTTAATCCCAAAGTTATCTGCAACAGTTGCTCCTATGTCGGCGAACGTTCTTCTAATAGGTAATTCTTTTGCCTGGTTAATTTGGTTATGATAAACGAGTAATGGCACGTATTCTCTTGTGTGGTCAGTACCATGATGAATTGGGTCATTTCCATGATCAGCTGTAATTATCAGAAGATCATCATCATGTAGCTGTTCAATAATCTCTGGTAGCTGTTGATCAAACTCTTCTAAAGCTTTTCCATACCCTATTGCATCTCTTCGATGCCCATATTTTGCGTCAAAATCAACAAGATTTAAGAAATTTAAGCCATTAAACGATTTATCCATTGACTTTCGTAATTGTACCATACCATCATTATTATCTTTGGTTCGGATCGTTTCTGTAACACCTTCACCATCATAAATGTCTGATATTTTACCTAATGCTAAGACATCATAATTATTATCCTTTAATTCATTCATTACTGTTCTGCCAAATGGCTTCAACGCATAATCATGACGATTCGGTGTACGTTCAAATGCACCAGGTACACCAACAAACGGCCGTGCAATTACTCTTCCAACCATGTATTTTTCATCTAAAGTTAGTTCTCTCGCAATTTCACAAATCTTATATTGCTCATCTATTGGAATAATCTCTTCATGTGCAGCAATTTGCAATACAGAATCCGCCGATGTATAAACAATTAGCGACCCAGTATCCATATGTTGCTTTCCAAGTTCATCAAGAATCTCTGTACCAGATGCCGGTTTATTTCCAATCACCTTACGACCAGTTTTTTGTTCTAACTCTTGGATTAATTCATCCGGAAACCCATCCGGAAATGTACGAAATGGGTTTTCTATATGCAATCCCATAATTTCCCAATGTCCAGTCATTGTATCTTTACCATTAGATGCTTCTTGCATTTTTGTATAATGAGCTTTTGGTTGAACTGCGGGCTCAATACCTTTAATCATTCGGATATTACTTAATCCAAGACTTTCCAATGTAGGCATATTTAATCCCTTCATTTTCTCTGCAATATGTCCTAATGTATCTGCTCCTATATCATTAAAATCTTTTGCATCGGGAGCTTCTCCAATTCCTACTGAATCCATTACAATTAAAAATACTCGTTTAAAATTATTCATAGTTTGTTCATACCTCCTGTTATGTATATTCCCGAAACACGCTATAACTATGTTCCCTCTATTTGATGTTAGATGTCAGACAACATATCTGAAAAAAATTAGGCTCTTGGATGATAAGTTTGGTACATATCTTTTAAGCGAGCCTTTGTAACATGTGTATAAATTTGAGTTGTTGATATATCTGCATGTCCTAACATCTCTTGGACTAAACGTAAGTCTGCCCCGTTTTCTAATAAATGTGTAGCAAAAGAGTGGCGAAGTGTATGTGGTGTAATCTTTTTTAGTATCCCAGCCTCTAATGTAAGCCCTTTTAAGATTTTCCAAAAACCTTGCCTAGTTAATCTTCTTCCATGTTGATTGACAAACAAAGAATCCTCTTGTCTATTCTTTTTAATCAAGCTGTCTCTTGCCTCAGAAATATACTTTTCTAGATAATATTTTGCCGTATCTCCGAGCGGAACAATTCTTTCTTTAGAACCTTTCCCGAAGCATTGCACAAAACCCATCGTTAAATGTAAATCACTTACTTTTAAAGAAATCAACTCTGATACTCGCAGACCGGTAGCATATAGTAATTCTAACATTGCTTTATTTCGAATGGAAAGTTTGGAATTCATATCGATGTCTAATAATCGATCTACTTCATCTTGAGATAAGGTATCCGGGAGTTTACGATCTTTTTTAGGTGTTTCAATATGTAAACTCGGATCATTTGAAGTAATCTGTTCCCGAATTAAAAATTGATGAAAAGAACGAATTGAAGAAATATGTCTAGAAATGGTTGCTGTTGATTTCTCTTGATCTTTTAACATATAAAGAAACCCCATAATATCTGTTCTAGAAATCTTATCCCACGATGCAGTTTTATCATGGTCTTTCATATATTGCAAGTAATTCGTCAAATCTCTTTTATAAGAACTTAATGTATTTTCAGACAATCCACGTTCAATACGAAGAAAATGAAAGAAATCTTCAATAGCGTATTCTAACATAATATTACTCATCTCCTAAAAAATTTAAAGGAAGTAGGTCAAATAATCCGTTATTTTCTTGAAAGACTTTTACTGCTGGACCCTGTGGCGGATCAAATCGGTGTATATATAAATATTCTTTGTGCATAAGTTGTAGTGCGTAATAAAAGATACAAGCACTAATCATAAATAACAAAAATATTTTTATCATATCAATTATTAGTTTATGCATCACATATCTCCCAATTATTTATTCTATTGAAAGAATATGCTTGTCCTATCCATAAATATTACAATCAATTATGAAACAAAAAATATTGCCTTTTTCCAATGGAAAAAGGCATACTATGTTGCTTTAACAATAACTTCTTGGCATTGTTTACATATACCGTGAAACGTTAGCCGATGGTCTTTCACTTCAAATCCCCAATCTGTTTGCACGATACGTTCTACATCTTCTAATAAATCATTCTCAATTTCTTCAACAGAACCACATTCAATACATACTAAATGATGATGAAAATGTTTTGCGCCTTCTTTACGTAAATCGTATCGAGAAACGCCATCACCAAAGTTAATTTTATCTACAATTTTCAGCTCCGAAAGCAACTCTAATGTACGATACACTGTAGCCAATCCAATTTCTGGTGACTTTTCTTTTACGAGTAAATATACATCTTCAGCACTGAGGTGATCTTCTTCTCGTTCAAGAAGCACACGTACAGTTGCTTCCCTTTGGGGAGTTAGTTTATAGCTATGCGAGTGTAGCTGTTTTTTTATATGTTCAATCCGATGTTCCATGGATAGTCGCCTCCCTCTTTACCCAACTATATTATAATCTTTCAAATAGAACGTGTCAAAGTGTATTATCACTTTTAAATTATAATAATTATAATATAATATTTACTATAAGTAAACTCTTTGGATCCACTCAACCATTATCGTGTTCGAAATATAAGCTTCTATGATAGCTGCGATTCCCGTACAAACAATTAAAATAACAAACGAAGTTGTTAATTTAAAAAATGGTTGTGATAAAGAGGTGTTATTTCGTTTAGCAACTAATTTACCTAATAATCCCAATGAGAATATCATGCATATACTTCCAGCGATAATATAAATAGGAATAATAAAAATGTTTTGTGGAGCTATTGAAATCGCGGACAAAATTAATCCGTCCATTCCTAACCAATTCACTATAAAACCTACAGAAAAACCTACAACCATTCCTTTAATAAAAATTAATATCCACACAATTGGAAGTCCGATTACACTTAATGCAAAAATAAACATTAAGCCTAAATATTTTATATGGTAAAAGAAGCTTTGCCATAGTATATCTCTATTGTTTAAAGTCGACCCTTCCTCTGTTGTTTGGATGAAAAACCGTTCCAAATAGAAAAATAAATCTTGTTTTTGAACTACGTCCATACTATTTACTATAACGGCACCAAAAACTATGCCAGTTAAAAATAATATAGTCATAAATATATAAATGGTTGCATGCTGTTTAAAGTGATTAAAGACTACATAGCTCTTATGCATCAAAATCCTCCTAAAATAATTATCTATAATTTAATCTATGAGGATTTCAACATAAAAATAACTTATTTTATATTTTTAATAGATTACATATAAGTTACCCTTTTTTTAGAGAATGTAAGTATAATATAGCATAATTTGTTTTTGCATCATGTATTTCTTGATTCAATACCATTTGCTTTGCTTGATCCAAGGAAACTTCTCTTACTTCCACAAATTCATCATCATCTCCTGTAGGTGGTTGTTCTAAAGGAATTAAGTCATCTGTGATATAGATATAAATTAGTTCATTCGCAAAACCGGGTGATGTATAAAATGATGTGACAAAAGAAAGATTGGTAGTAGTAAATCCTGTTTCTTCTTCTAATTCACGTACAGCTGCTGTTAAGGGATTTTCGCGCTCTTCTAGTTTACCAGCAGGGATTTCACATAGTGCTTTTTCTAATGGTTTGCGGTACTGTTCTACTAAAATAATATTTCCATCTTTCGTAATTGGAATAATCCCTACTGCTCCTGGGTGATTGACGATTTCTCTCTTCGAAGTTTTCCCATTCGGTAATTCTACTTCATCTACTTTTAAATCTATTACATTTCCATTAAATATAGATTCTGATGAAATGGTCTTTTCTTCAAATTTATGCATGTGTTTTTCTTCCTTTCTTATCTACTATGTGTGTAAAGGTTGTTTTCTTTTCTTACTAATTCTACAATAATCATATAATCCATATGATAAGGAGGCAAATAATGCGTTATAATTTACTAGGTAAATCTAACATAAGTATATCTGAATTAACATTAGGATGCATGTCACTTGGCTCAGACTATCAACATGCAAATAAAATAATCGATGCAGCTGTAGAGAACGGAATAAATCACTTAGATACAGCTGATTTATACGATTTTGGTATAAATGAACAGATCGTAGGTAAATCGATCAAGCATCAACGTGATCAAGTAGTCATTACTTCAAAAGTAGGAAACCATTTTCAAGAAGGTTCAAAAGATTGGTTTTGGGATCCTTCGAAAGAATATATTCATCATGCTGTTCGTGACAGCTTAAAACGACTTCAAATAGATTATCTTGATGTATGTATGTTACACGGAGGAACCATTGATGATCCAATTGACGAGACAATTGAAGCTTTTGAAGAATTAAAAACAGCTGGCTTGATACGCACGTATGGTATTTCATCTATTCGACCTAACGTTATAAGAGAATATGCCAATCGCTCTTCTATTGATGTATTAATGACACAATATAGCCTTCTAGATCGTAGACCAGAAGAAGAAATACTACCTTTAGCACTGGAAAATAACATTAGTGTGGTGTGTAGAGGTCCACTTGCAAAAGGGATGATAAGTAATAAAATGAAGGATGTTATTGACAAAAAAGGAGAAAATGGTTATTTAAATTATAGTTATACGGAATTAAAAAACTTGAATGATAGACTACATGAAATTCGTTCCGATTATTCTATACAAGAGCTAGCTATGCATTATGTCGGTGATCACCCAGCTATTACTTCAACCGTATTCGGGGCTAGCTCATTAGACCAATTAGAAGAAAATATTCATGAATATAATAAAACGGACCGTATAGATGATACTATTTATCATCGATTACAAGAGATTACAAAAGCACAAACCTACGAGAAGCATCGATGAATATAAACAGTGTAAGATAATAACTATTCTTGAATGAATTTGATTGAGGCGCCCGCATAATACTAGTAAGACGGTTAAGCTTTTTATGAAAAAGGAAAACCCTTTGCTAAGTTGCTTTTTCAACTCGTCTTTGCAAAGGGGCGCTGCCTCAGCTTATTCATTCTTATTAATTGTTATTGAAGGGTTTAATATACCTTCATTGCTATATAATCGAAATAGGCTCCCGCG
The DNA here is from genome assembly GCF_001741975.1 of Oceanobacillus sp. E9. Lineage (NCBI taxonomy): Bacteria > Bacillati > Bacillota > Bacilli > Caryophanales > Bacillaceae > Oceanobacillus > Oceanobacillus sp. E9. Next base: position 479,003 of record NZ_LSNA01000005.1, on the reverse strand, counting down.
TACATCTAGTTTTAATTCATTATAAAAAAATACTTTCTGTTCGCGATTAACATAAGTTGGAAATGTATTTGTGTCAATAGCTTCTGCATTATCAGGTAAGCTAGTAACCCAACGCACTGTGGGGACACCATTTACACCGCATACACCTTCCGTATCGTAAAACAAATATAAATTATCCCCCTGTTCATATTGTTTCTGTAATAATTCTTTCGCCTCATTCGTAAATTCTAATTTCATATATCGCACCTCTATTATTTTTTATCGAATTGTTTCCTTAAAACTGCTTCCATAACTCCTGGTATTAATCGATAGAAGATACTTCCTAATTCCATCCACAATGGCATGTTAATCTCGCGTTTACTTGTAAATAAATGTGTAACGATTTTATCTGCTACTCGTTCTGGGTCTAACATATACCTCTCTACATTTTGCTTATAAGTACCATCTTTATCTGCTCGTTCAAAAAAGTTCGTTCTTACTGGACCTAAATTTACTGCCATGATACTAATCGATGACATTTTACATTCCAATCTTAATACGTTTGTAAACCCTAGCATAGCTTGTTTAGATGATGCATACGCAGCAGATTTAGGTGTAGAAATTTTTGCAGCTTGAGAAATGACATTTACAATTTGCGTATTAGCATTCGTTTTTCTAAAGTATGGTAATATACTTTGTGATAATTGAATCCCAGCAAATACGTTTAATTGAAACATTTCTAATAAGTCATCATAATTCATATCTTCTATTGAATCGAAAACTCCAACACCTGCATTATTAATTAATCCATCTACTTGTTTATTTTCATTAAAAATAATTGGTATTAAGTGATCAATTTTATTATTGTCAGTTAAGTCAATAGGGTAAATAGCACTCTTTTGATTATACAATTGATCAATTTCTTTTTGAATAGTTACGAGTTTATCACGAGAGCGTGCCACCAAAATAGGAAAACCTCCTTGGCTTGCTATCTTTTTAGCTAAGATCTCTCCTATACCGCTAGAGGCGCCAGTAATTACTATTTTTTTATCCAATAAACGTTGATTAATCTTCATTATAAAAACCTCTTTATAGAACGTCTTTTTATACAAATATTGTACCGCGGATTGCATCGTGTGTAAATCCTTGTTAATTGACTTCTTTCCAAAAATCAAACACAATAATGTGAAGGGGTGAAACAATGACAAAGATTATAGCCCATCGAGGAGCAAGTAAATACGCACCTGAGAATACAAGAGCTTCTTTTGAGCTTGCTTATCAAATGAATGCGGATGGTATTGAAACAGATGTTCAATTATCAAAAGATGGAATACCTGTATTATTCCACGATGAAAAGATAAAACGCACTGCAAGAAAAAGAGGATATATTCAAGAATATACATATAACGAGTTAAAAACAATGGATGTAGGTAGTTGGTTTGGAAACGAATATAACGGGGAATTCATAATGTCATTAGAGGAATTTCTTTTATGGATAGCGGATAAACCATTATTATTACATCTGGAATTAAAAAATAATCAAATTGATTATCCACACTTAGAAATACTTACTTACAACCTTGTTGAAAGATATGGATTGCTGGATCGTACGTTTTTTTCTACTTTTTCAACTAGAAGTATTCAACGTTTAAATAAGATTAGCACAGATACGAATATCGGTTGGCTAACAAATAAGTCTAGGCACCAACTTCCATTATTTTCTCGATCTTTAGGTGCAAATGCCATCCATATAAAGTACCGTCTCTTACAACCAAAACTTGTTCAACAAGCAAAAACAGAGAATATGCCTCTAAGGGTATATACCGTAAACAAACTAAAACATATACACCTTTGTTTTCAATATAAATGTGATAGTATTTTTACAGATGTACCAGATGTTGCGAAAACCATCTATCAATCTTATTTATAAATAGAAAGTTGGTGAATACATGGAACTCGTCTTCCTTGGAACCGGTGCTGGACTCCCTTCAAAAACAAGAAATGTTTCTGCTGTTGCTTTAAATATGACTCAAGAAATTAATGAAGTTTGGTTATTTGATTGTGGGGAAGCAACACAACATCAGATATTACATACCAACTTAAAACCAAGAAAGATTACGAAGATATTTATTACACATCTTCACGGGGATCATATCTATGGTCTACCTGGATTATTAAGTAGCCGTGCCTTTCAATCAGGTGAAAATCAACCACTTAGTATTTATGGACCAGTTGGGATCAAAGAATTTGTGGAATCCACTTTACGTATTAGTCAGACAAATCTTACATATCCAATAACGATTAAAGAAATAACAGAAGACGGTCAATTATTTGAAACAAAAGAAATGGTTGTTGAAACAAAAAAATTACAACATGGTATTGCTAGTTATGGATATCGTATAAATGAAAAAGATAAACCAGGTGAACTTTTAGTAGAAAAATTAAAGGAATTTGGTATTTCTCCTGGCCCAATTTATCAACAAATAAAGGAGAATGAAATCACCAAATTAGATAATGGATCTATCATTTATCGTGATGATGTCCTTGGACCTCCAAAAAAAGGAAAGATAATATCAATTCTAGGAGATACACGCTATTCACTTGAAAATATTCCATTTATTAAGTTCAGTGATATACTTATACATGAGTCAACATTTACTCAAGAAAAAGAATTATTAGCATTTGAGTATAAACATTCAACAAATGTACAAGCAGCAAAACTAGCCAAAAAAGCAAATGTAAACAGATTATATTTAACTCATATATCCTCCCGCTACCAGGAAGAGGATGCAGATTCAATCATTGAAGCTGCAAGAGAAATTTTTCCAAGTACTTGGTTAGCAAATGATTTTAGTGTTTATGAAATATAGATTTTTATAGATAGAGGAGAGACAAACGTAATGGAATTATTAGAAAGGTATCAATCAATAGTCGAAAATCAACGAGCCTATTATAATCATGGCAATACGGTTGATTACTCTTTTCGAAAACAACAGTTAGAAAAAATGAAAGATATGCTAAAAGAATATGAAAGTCATATTTTTCGAGCGTTGAAACATGATCTGAATAAATCGAAACACGAAGTTATTACGTCAGAGTTGGGTATTCTGTACTCGGAAATTGACAACATGTTAAAGAACCTACGTCAGTGGATGCAACCAGATAAAGTCACAAATCCGATTACCCATAAAGGATCAAAAAGTTATATTATGAAAGAACCTTTAGGAGTTATCCTTGTCATAGCTCCTTGGAATTATCCATTACAATTATCTTTAGCCCCAGTTATTGGTGCTATAGCAGCTGGCAATACCGTAATCATTAAGCCATCTGAACATGCGCCTCATACTTCGGAATTAATCGCTGAAATGGTTCAAAATACATTTGATAGTTCATTCCTAACTGTTGTTCAAGGTGCCAAAAATGAAACAGAAGCATTATTAAAGCAGCGTTTTGATCATATATTTTTCACCGGCGGTGCTGCAATTGGTAAGATTGTAATGCGTGCAGCTAGTGAATTTCTTACTCCTGTGACACTTGAATTAGGAGGTAAAAGTCCTGCTATAGTTGACGAAGATGCGAACATACAAGTTGCAGCCAAACGTATTGTATGGGGAAAATACACAAATGCGGGTCAAACTTGTGTAGCTCCAGACTATATTCTTGTACATGAAAAAGCTAAATTTAAGCTATTGAAAGCGATGAAAAAACACATCAAATCCATGTATGGTAAAGATCCTCTTCAAAATGAAGCATACACGAGAATTATTCATGAAGGTCATTTTGATCGATTAACAAATTTTCTTTCAAATGGTACAATCGTACACGGTGGAGAATTTAATCGAGATTCATTATCCATTGAACCGACTATATTAGATAAAATCACATGGGATGAAGCCATTATGAAAGAAGAGATCTTTGGACCAATCCTACCTGTATTAACTTATACAAATATTGAAGATGCTTTATATCAAATTAAACTAAAAGAAAAGCCTCTAGCACTATATTACTTTGGAGAGAATGAAAAAATGCAACAGCAAGTGATGGAATATGTCTCTTTTGGTGGTGGAGCTATTAACGATACCATCTATCACCTAGCTAACCCTCATCTTCCCTTTGGAGGAGTAGGTGCTAGTGGTATGGGTGCTTATCATGGAAAAGCAAGTTTTGATACTTTTTCACATCATAAGAGCATCATGAAACAGACAACTAAATTTGATATACCATTTCGTTATCCTGGTGGTAAGATTTCTTCAAATATCGTCAAAAAGTTTTTAACTTAATTTATGGATAAGTGTTATATCCTTAGTTAGATCCTGTATCCATTCATATTAAAAAGCCATATTTCCATTCTTTATTAGAATAGGATTTATGGCTTTTTATAATCATCTAGAAAGTCTTTTTGAAAACTAGTACGTGGTTGCTGATTATCTTGACTCTCATTTGTATTCTTAGTAATAATATTCGAACCATATTTTTTTGTTAATTTATCAACTGTTACCTGGAGCTTTTCTTTCTTTTCTATTGATTCATACGTGAATAAATCTAACTGTTCTCCTATATTTCTTTTTGTTTCCATATCTTGTAATGATACCCCCAATAAACGGACAGGTTCTTCATTCCAATGTTGTTCAAAAAGCTCTTTCGCCACAAATAATATCTCCGAATGATTATCAATATAGTTATATAACTTTTTGCTCCTTGTAATCGTTTTTCTATCATGATATCGTATTGTAATTTGGACCGTTTTACCAGCAGCTTCCTTACGTTTCACTCTTCGTTCTACATTGTCGACTAATTCATGAATTAATTGTTTAAGTTCTGTTACATCTGTGGAATCGTGAGGCAATGTTTGAGAGCTGCCAATACTTTTAAAATCATGGACGGCTTCAGGATCTACTAAGCGGTTGTCTATTCCATTGGCACGATTTTGCAATCGTTCTCCATTAACACCTAAAAGTTGTTTTAGTTCATATACATCTTTCTTAGCTAGGTCTCCTATTGTTTTAATTTCTATACTATTTAACTTCTCTGCTGTTTTTTCTCCTACCCCATACATTTCTTCTACTGACATTGGCCAAAGTAATTTCTCTACCTCTCTTTTTCGAAGCACTGTTATCCCGAGCGGCTTCTTCATATCAGATGCCATTTTAGCAAGAAATTTATTTGGTGCTATTCCAATACTACAAGGAATATCAAGTTCGCTTAAAATTCGTTGCTGTAATTGATTCGCTGTAACCAATGGATCTTTCGCATAAATCGTATCTGTAATATCCATATATCCTTCATCAATCGATACCGGCTGAACATATGGTGTAATCTCTGCTAACATTTTAAAAATTTCACGTGATGCTGCTCGATAACGCTCAAAATTTGGACGCATTAGAATCAATTCTGGACAAAGCTTTTTCGCTTGCCATATCGGCATGGTTGTTTTTACACCTTTTCCTCTTGCTTCATAACTACTTGTTACAATAATGCCCTTTCTTTCTTCAGGGTTTCCTGCAATTGCAAGCGGCTTTCCTTTTAACGATGGATTAAATGCCATTTCTACAGAAGCATAAAAACAATTCATATCAATATGAAAAATAATACGATGTTTTCTGGCTTTAGTTGGTTGCATAAATAACCTTCCTTTATGAGGAAAAGCACCCCTTCTCTACGAATAGGGTGCCAATACCTCCACTTCACATTATTGATTAGAAGCTTCCTTTACGATTTCTGTTATTAACTCGGTAACTTTTACTAAATCTTCTACTTTAATATGTTCATCTGTGGTATGAATTTGTTCATAACCAACAGCTAAATTAACAGTAGGAATACCAAATCCAGCGATAATATTCGCATCACTACCGCCACCACTTTTTTCTAATTTGCTTTCGCGACCTATTGCTTTTGCTGCTTTACGAGCCACTTCAACAACTTGTTCTCCCTCTTTATGATTAAATCCAGGATAAGCTACTACAGTGGTAACTTCAGCAGAGCCCCCATAAGTTTTGGCTGTTTCTTCAAAGGCTTTTTTCATTTTTTTAACTTGTGCTTCCATTTTTTCCGGGACTAATGAACGAGCTTCTGCTAATATCTCTACATGATCAACTACGATATTTGTTTGCTTACCACCTTCGAATCGACCGATATTTGCTGTTGTTTCATTATCGATCCGCCCCAACGGCATATTAGATATAGCTTTTGCTGCTAAAGTAATTGCTGAAATACCTTTTTCTGGTTCTAGACCAGCATGTGCAGTTTTCCCTTTAATTATCGCGTGTACCTTTGCTTGAGTAGGAGCGGCTACTATTATATCTCCTACTTCCCCATTACTGTCTAGAGCATAACCATAAGAAGCATCAAGTTTTGTACTATCTAGTGCTTTTGCTCCAACTAATCCAGATTCTTCACCTACTGTGATAATAAATTGGATTTGCCCATGTGGAATATTATTCTCATTTACTACACGAATCATCTCTAACATAGATGCTAAACCAGCTTTATCATCTGCACCTAGAATCGTCGACCCATCTGTAGAAATCACGCCATCTTTAATTAGTGGTTTAATGCCTTTACCTGGAACTACTGTATCCATATGAGAAGTAAAATAAATAGAATCAGCTCCCTCTACATTTCCTTCCCATGTACAAATTAAATTACCTGCACCATGACCGGTTTGCTCCATGGTGTCGTCTTCTTCCACCTGCACTCCAAGGTCTGAAAATTTCTTCACCAATAATTTAGCGATTTCTGCTTCAAATCCTGTTTCAGAATCTACTTGTACTAATTCTAGAAATTCATCTACTAATCGTTGTTCATTTACTAGCATAATTGAATACCTCCCTATTATAGGCTACTACAAAATATTCTTTTTTTACAGTGGAATGTTTCCATGTTTTCGGTTAGGACCTGTTTCTTTTTTATGTTCTAACATAATAAGAGATTGTATTAATTTAATTCTTGTTTCTCTTGGGTCAATAATGTCATCCACCATTCCTTTCGCAGCAGCGTAATATGGACTTGTTGTTAATATTTGATTATCTTTTTCGTCTGTTTCAAAAACACTAGAAGCACTTTCTGGTCCCATAACCGCAATTTCTGCATTTGGCCATGCAAATAGCAGATCCGCCCCTAAAGCTTTACTATTCATTGCAACAAAGGCTCCTCCATAAGCTTTACGTAGTATCACAGTTATTTTAGGTACTGTTGCCTCAGCAAATGCATAAACTAACTTCGCTCCATGACGTATTATTCCTTCTTTCTCATAACGTATCCCTGGGTAAAATCCAGTTACATCCTCTAGAGTTATAATTGGAATATCAAAGCAGTCACAGAATCTGATGAATCGTGCTGCTTTATCACTGGCGTTGGAATCAATTCCTCCAGCCATATGTTTCGGTTGATTGGAAACAACCCCAATGGTTTTACCTAACATTGATGCAAAACCGACTACGATATTTTTCGCGAAAAATTTATGTACTTCTAAAAAGCTTCCGTCATCAACAATTTTCTCTATAATCGGTATAACATCATATGTTTTACCTGATTCACTAGGCACAAGATCAGATAAACTACCACAATAATCTTTATTAGTTAACTGTTTTGACATAGTCGTTGACTTAATAAATGTGAGAAGTTTTGTTGTAATTTGAAAAGCCTCTAGTTCATCTGTTGCTAGAAAATGACAATTACCATTTACCACAGAGTGCATATATGTTCCGCCTAATTCTTCTGCAGAAACAGTTTCTTTCGTAATCGCTTCAATAACTTTTGGGCCAGTAATATACATTTGAGAAATGTCCTTCACCATAATTATAAAATCAGTTAGTGCAGGAGAATATACTGCTCCACCTGCATTAGGGCCTAAAATGATAGATATTTGTGGAATAACTCCAGAGTATTTAACATTACGATAAAATATTTGCCCATAACCATCCAACGCAGTTACCCCTTCTTGAATACGAGCACCAGCAGATTCATTCAAACCAATAATTGGTACTTTTGTTTTGGCTGCTAGATCCATCATGGATGCTATCTTTTTCCCTTGCAATTCACCTAATGAACCTCCTCGGACGGTGAAGTCATGGGCAAAAACATATATTGGTTTTTGGTTTATAGTCGCATAGCCTACGACAACGCCTTCTCCTGGTGGATCAGTACTATCTTCAGATTTCTTCATAAATGGATAGAGCTCTATAAATGAACCTTCATCTACTAATGTATCAATTCTTTCTCTAGCAGTTAATTTTCCTTTTCGGTGTTGCTCAGTATTCTTTTCACTCCCTCCCCCTCTAAAAACTATTTTTCTTCTTTGCTGAAGTTCTTCTAATTTCTTATAAGTATCTATAATTGTCCCTCCTTTTACAAGTCACAAATTTCAACTAAAACACCATGCAGAGAACGAGGATGTAAAAACGTGACTCTTCGTTGATCAGCTCCAAGTCTTATAGTAGGTTTAATCATTTGTACAGAGCTTTTTGATACAGATAGAATATAAGTAAGATAATTTTCAACTTGTAATGCCAAATGATGAATACCTTCACCACGTTGACTTAAAAAATTCGATATCGAGGAGTGATCATCCATAGGTTCCATTAATTCAATACAAACATCACCATTCATTAATTTCGCTATACGAATTCCTTCTTGTGAAATAATTTGCTCACTTACAACCCGAAACCCTAATTCCTGTGTGAATTTATATATGGCTGGTTGTAATTGATAAACTGCAATTCCTATATGACCAATTTGCATAAACTCCCCCCTATTTGAATCAATAACTTTAATAAAACCTACTCATGTAATTCATGATATAAAATTTTTTTTGTATTTATTCTTTAATTTAAATAAAAACATAAATGTAGCTTGTTCTAATTAATAATTCACGATAGAATAAAGATTAGAGAAATTTGAATTTCGGTGAATTAAAGGAGGAGCCATTGTGACTTCTAAAGGGAATCAATCATTGAAGAAAAAACGTTCGAAGCGTGAGCGTAGAACAAAATTCATTATTTATATTATGATTTTTCTTATGTTAATCTCAACGATAACAGCTGGATTAGCATTTATTATTTAAAAATCGAGAGAATAGCAGTCATTAAGACAAGCTATTTTCTCGATTTTTTTCTTTATGAGATTTTCGTGGAGGAATATCCGTTTTCTTAAATTTATTTTTTATTATAAGGTACTCTTCTATTTCATGTAGTAACTGAAATAAATTTGCTCGAGTTTCAAATTCCTCTCGATTTGTTGGCAGTTCTTCTTCATGAAATTCTCTTCTAAGTTGTCTTAATTCCTCTAAAAACAATATGGCAGTATTTCCAGGATGCACTGAAGTAGATAATTTTTCAAAGAAGTCTGCAATACGATTGGATATATAATCTGTGTTCGGTAAATGGGTAACTAATGGTAACATCTTTTTTAATAATTCAAACTGTCTTTTTCTCATTTGAAAATAATCAAAATACGTGTGATCACTTCGTAATAAATGATTTTCTCTATCTCGTTGTACTAAAGTATTCGCTTTTGTTAGTATATCTTCCGTATCGGTAATTTCTTCACCTTTCCAACTAGAATCTTTATCACGAATATATAAGGAATACTCATAAAGTATACGACTAAAATTTTCTTCTAACTTATCTTGGTTTGTTTTCAACATCTTATCAAGACTCGGCATGTACAGGTTTAATAAAAGACCAGTTCCAATACCAATTGTGATTAAAAGTAACTGGTCAGCTAATAGTGGCCCAGTAATCGATGAAGTACTGTACAAATTTAGAGTAACTACTGAACTAGAAGCAATTCCCGGGGTTACTTTAAAAAATACAGTTACAGGAATAAATAATAGTAACATGATAAAAATGGAGATCGGAGAATAACCAATTAGTTCGAAAAAAATAAACGAAAAGACCATTGCAAGTACACACGCAAGAAAACGCTGCCATGCACTCATCAATGATCTTTTTCTAGATGGCTGTATACATAATATTGTTAATATTCCAGCTGACACAAAGTTGGTTAAACCAAAAAGTTGCGCAAGTGTTATGGAAACTGGCGTCCCAATTGCAGTTTTTATTGTGCGGTAACCAATTTTCAACTTTCATTACTCCCTCAAAATTTCTAAATACAGATGAAATTTACATCTAAATATGTTTGCAGCAAAAATGTGAGTATTCCCCCTGGCATGGTCTCTGGATAACGGTGAAAATTAAAACATATTTTCAACTACCATCTTCTGTGTCTGTTAACTTTGGAGTAACTCACATTTTAATTGCTGCATAAACTTTAATAAATTCTTATGTTCTTAGACTTATATTTCTTCACAGTGTTGATCAAATAATGTTTGTAGCTTTCCAGTAACTTCCATAGCACTAAAGCCTTCGATGTCATGTCTTTCAATCATCGTTACAATTTTCCCATCTTTCAACAATGCAAAAGATGGTGAAGATGGCGGAAAACCTTCAAAGTACGTACGTGCTTTTTCCGTTGCTTCACGGTCTTGCCCAGCGAAAACAGTTACCAGATGATCTGGTCGTTTATCATAATGAATAGAATTCGTTGCGGCTGGACGAGCAACACCGCCTGCACATCCACAAGTGGAATTTACCATCACTAATGTCGTACCTTCACGATTTAACGCTTGGTCAACTTCTTCTTCTGTTTTTAATTCTTGATAACCAGCTTCCGTTATATCCTTTCGAGCAGCATCTACAACATCCTGCATAAATAAATTGAAATCCATGATAACCCATCCTTTTAATATGAAATGTATATAGGTCTAGCTTATCAGCATCATCCATAAATTTCAATTTATTAATTTCCTAATAAAGAGAAATCGTATTAGCATTCATATCTTCTAGAATTTCTTTCACTCTGGCAAGAAATCTACCACATACTAAACCATCTAATATACGGTGATCTAGTGATAAAGAAAGGTTAACCATGTCCCTGGCAGCAAACATATCATCGATAATTACTGGTTTACGAATAATCGATTCTACTTGCAATATAGCTGCTTGTGGGTAATTAATTACCCCCATTGAAGAAACCGAGCCAAATGTTCCAGTATTATTTACTGTGAATGTTCCACCTTGCATATCCTCAGATGTTAATTTCCCAGTTCGTGCTTTATTCGCAAGTTCATAAATATCACGAGCTACTGCTTTTATTGTTTTTTCATCTGCATTTTTTATTACAGGAACGAATAATTCATTTTCCTTGGCTACAGCAATTGAAAGATGAATATCTTTTTTCTGAATTATTTTATCTCCAGCCCAAGCACTGTTTAACTCTGGAAATTCTCTTAAAGCTTGAGAAACGGCTTTTATAAAAAATGCAAATGGCGTCAAACTATAACCTTCATCAGATTTAAATTTGTCTTTAATAGAATTGCGATACTTCATCATATTCGTTACATCTACTTCTACTTGCATCCATGCATGAGGGATTTCTTGTTTTGAACGAACCATATTATCCGCAATTACTTTTCGAACACCTTTTACAGGTATCTCCTTATCCCCCGTTTCACTAACCACAGGACTCGTAGAAGATGGTGCTGATATGGTATCTATTTTTTGTGATGATTTACGAGAACTGTCTTTTTCTGTAGGTGAAGTTGTTTTACCTTCTTTAATTAATTTCTCTACATCTTTTCTTGTTATCCTCCCCATACGCCCAGTACCATTAATCATTGTTAAATCAATCTCGTTTTCCTGAGCTAATCGAAGTACTGCTGGAGAGTATCTTTTTTTCATAAATTCATCGTTTTCTTTGGAATTATTCTCATTTTCTATATTATCTTGCGCATGTCCTTTATTATTTGTGGTTCCATTTGCTGAAACTGATTCTTCTGTTTCGATGTAGCAAATCAACTGACCTACTTCTACCGTTTCTCCTTCTTCTGCATTTAATTCCTTAATCACACCTGTAAATGATGAAGGAACTTCCGCATTTACTTTATCTGTCATCACTTCAGCTATGGGATCATATTTATTAACTTTATCACCTACCGCTACGAGCCAAGTGTTTATCGTACCTTCTGTAACACTTTCTCCTAACTGAGGCATGTTAATTTTTTCTACTGACATCGGTATACCTCCAATTAGTATTCTGCGAGCTCTCGCATTGCTTTTTCTACTTTATCTGGATTAACCATAAAATACTTTTCCATCGTTGGTGCATACGGCATAGCAGGAATATCTGGACCAGCTAATCGTTGAATTGGAGCATCTAGATCAAATAAACATGATTCAGAAATAATTGCCGCAACTTCTCCGATAATACTTCCTTCTTTATTATCCTCAGTAATTAGAAGTACTTTACCAGTTTTACTTGCAGCTTGACGAATTGCTTCTTTATCCAATGGATAAACTGTTCTAAGATCTAAAATATGCGCTTCAATACCTTCTTCTGCTAATTTTTCAGCAGCTTGAAGTGCAAAGTGAACACAAAGTCCATACGTAATAACAGTAATATCTTCTCCTTCACGTTTAACGTCTGCTTTTCCAATAGGAAGTACGTAATCATCTTCAGGAACTTCTTCTTTTAGCAAGCGATAAGCACGTTTATGTTCAAAAAATAGTACCGGATCATTATCACGAATTGCTGCTTTTAAAAGTCCTTTAGCATCATATGGAGTCGATGGCATAACAATTTTTAGTCCTGGTTGATTAGCGAAAACAGCTTCTACAGACTGAGAATGATATAGTGCGCCGTGTACTCCTCCACCATAAGGTGCTCTTACTGTTAAGGGTACACTCCAATCATTATTAGAACGGTATCGTATTTTAGCCGCTTCTGAAATAATCTGATTTACCGCTGGCATAATAAAGTCAGCGAATTGCATTTCTGCGATTGGTCTTTTACCATACATCGCAGCACCAATTGCTACACCAGCGATCGCTGATTCCGCTAAAGGGGTGTCTAAAACTCGATCTTCACCAAATTCCTCAAATAACCCATCTGTTGCTTTAAAAACGCCACCTTTTTTACCAACATCTTCTCCTAAGACAAAAACATCTTTATCTCTATGCATTTCTTCTTTTATTGCGGTCGTAATTGCCTGAATATAAGACATTACTGGCATAACTCATCCTCCTCCCTACTCTTCCTCATAAACATATCTTAAAGCATCTTCTGGTTTTGCATAGGAAGCATTTTCTGCATAATCCGTTGCTTCATTAACAATTTCATCAATACGAGCCATGATTTCTTGCTCTTTTTCATCTCTAAGTACTCCAGCCTCTTTTAAAGTAGTCGCAAATGTAATGATGGAATCTCTCTTCTTTGCTTCTTCTACCTCATTTTTTTCACGGTATGCTCGATCGTCATCATCACTTGAATGCGCCGTTAATCGGTACGTAATCGCTTCAACTAAAGTCGGACCTTCTCCATTTACCGCTCTATCTCTTGCTTCTGCAATTGCATGATATACAGCCACGGGGTCATTTCCATCCACTGTGATGCCAGGCATTCCATAAGAACTTGCCCTTTCAGATATAGTTTCACTGGCTACTTGGCGGTCATAAGGTACGGAAATAGCATACTTGTTATTTTCCACCATTGTGATGACGGGAAGTTTGTGAACTCCTGCAAAGTTAAGGCCTTCATGAAAATCTCCCTGATTTGAAGATCCTTCTCCTAATGTAACAAAAGATACAAGTGATTCTTTATCCATCTTTGCCGCTAATGCTACTCCAACAGCATGTGGTAACTGTGTTGTAACGGGTGATGAGCCAGTAAGAATTCGGTTTTTCTTTTGTCCAAAGTGGCCAGGCATTTGTCTGCCACCTGAATTCGGATCTTCGGATTTTGCAAAAGCTGATAACATAACATCCCTTGCACTCATACCAAAAGATAATACTACTCCTAAATCACGGTAATACGGAGCAATATAATCCGAGGTACGATTTAACGCTAAGGCAGCACCCACTTGTGCAGCTTCTTGACCTTGACACGAGATAACAAAAGGAATTTTTCCAGCACGGTTTAACAGCCACATTCTCTCGTCTAATTTTCTTGCCAATAACATCATTTCATACATCTCTAGAGCAATATCATTACTTACTCCTAGTTGAGACTCAGACATCGCATGTCCCTCCTTAAATTAACCATGAATTTGATTTCCTTCTACTGCAAGTGCAGCTTCACCAATTACTTCTGACAACGTTGGATGTGGGTGTATGCTCTCACCAATTTCCCAAGGAGTAGCATCTAAAAATTTAGCAAGACCTGCTTCAGCAATCATATCTGTAACATGTGGTCCTATCATATGAACTCCCAATAAATCATTTGTCTTTCTATCTGAAATGATTTTTACAAACCCTTCGCTTTCTCCGTGAACTAATGCCTTACCAACTGCTTTAAATGGAAATTTGCCCACTTTTACTTCATAGTCATTCTCTTTTGCCTGCGCTTCTGTTAAACCAATACTTGCTGCTTCAGGACTCGAATAAACACATGAAGGAATTGATGTGATATCCATTTTATCAACAGTATGCCCTGCCATATGTTCTACAGCTTTTAATCCTTCATGAGATGCAACATGCGCTAACTGAAGCCCACCAATTACATCACCAATCGCATAGATATGTGACTCCTTCGTTTGGTAAAACTCATTTGTCCTTATCAAATTCTTCTCTGTTACAATGTCCGTATTCTCAAGGCCAATATTCTCTATATTTCCTTTTCTTCCTACAGACATAAGGACTTTATCTGCTTGGTAAGCTTGGGTTTCTCCATTAACATCTACCTGTAATGAAACTCCCTTATCTTTCTTTACAGAATCCGCTTTTACATTCGCATTTGTAATAATTTTTATCCCTTTTTTGGTTAATAATTTGCTCATTTCCTTAGAAATTTCGGTATCTTCTGTAGAGAGTATTCTATCTTGATATTCCAGAATAGTAACATCTACTCCAAAATCGTTTAACATGGATGCCCACTCAATACCAATAACTCCACCACCAATGATTAACATAGAATGAGGAAGTGTATCTAAAGTTAATGCATCATCCGAACTTAATATTTGGTTGTGGTCAAATTCAAGACCTGATAAGTGATTAGGTCTTGATCCCGTTGCAATCAGAACATTTTTCGGTAAAAGCATATCGTTTTCTTTACCATCACTATATTCAACTGAAATCGTTCCAGGCATTGGTGAAAATATACTTGGACCTAGTATTCTTCCAAAGCCTTGATAAACATCAATTTTACCCTTTTTCATTAAACTTTGGACTCCTTGATGTAATTGATCAATAATCTTCTGTTTGCGTTGTTGAACTTTTGTAAAATCCAGACTTGGCTTTTCTACTTGGACCCCAAATTCATCTGCATGAAGTGTTTGTTGGTATACTTCAGCACTTCGAAGTAATGCTTTTGAGGGAATACATCCACGATGTAGACAAGTTCCCCCTAATTCAGCTTTTTCAACAATTGCAACTTTCATTTTTAATTGTGAAGCTCGAATGGCAGCAACATAACCACCAGTTCCTCCACCAATAATTACTAAATCGTACTCCGTTGCCATTAATGTCCCTCCTTTTTACGGGTAGGTCTTCACGGGGACTTCTCCTCGAATTACTTGAAGAACTCCTTCATTCATAGCCTCCAATTCATTATTACCTGGAAAAACCATAATATCTGCAATCCAATTAATTCTTGTAATGACTTCTTTCATTACAAAATCATCTTCTTCTACATTCCCCGTGAAAACTATGCCATCTATTTCTCCATTTAAAACTGTACTCATTGAACCTATTTCTTTTGCAATTTGATATGCTAATGCTTGCATAACTTCTATTGTCCAAGGATCTTCTTTTAATAAATTTAATTCTATAACCTTAGGATCCTCGGTGTGAAGATATGCTTTTAAGCCAGCTTGTTTTATTAATTTCTGTTCCCAATCCTCGATCTGATCAGATTTTTCTATCCCATATTGTAAAATCCTTCCAATAGGAATACCTCCACAACGATCAATAGTAAAAGGTCCTTCCCCTTCTAATCCATTAGTAACATCAATTATTTTCCCGTTTCTATGTGCGCCAATCGTAATGCCTCGTGCAATATGAATTACAATGAGATTCAGCTCATTATACGTTTTTCCTAGACGTTTGGAAGCTAACCTTCCTGCTTGTCTATGGTTCAAAGCATGAAATATACTTTTCCTTTCAATTTCAGGAATTCCCGATATACGGGCTATTGGCTGCATTTCATCGACAACAGGCGGATCAACGATATATGCTGGAATGTTTAATCCTTTAGCAATACTATCCGCTATAACTGCACCTAAATTAGAGACATGCTCTCCAAAAGAAGCTGTTTTTAAATCATAAAGCATTTTTTCATTTATAGCATATGTTCCACCCGTTATAGGTTGGAGTAAACCACCTCTTCCACAAACGGCACTAAATTTTGATATGTTTATACCATCAAGATCTAATTGATGCAAAAGAGTATGTTTTCGATGAGAAACTTGGTCCATTATTCTAGTAAATTTATTTATCTCTTCTTCACTGTGATGAATTGTTTGCTCATACAGAAGCCTTTCGTTTTCAAACACGCCGATAGTTGTTGCGTATAATTCTGGCTGAATCACCAATATTCTTCTATTTGTTTGCACGAGACAACCTCCAACGACTTGTCTTTCTTAATTAAATTTCAATATATGTTTTTCGTTTAGTAGAAACTGACTTCTAGAGTTACGTACTGATTGAATGCGTTCTTCTGCCATTCGATCTGCTGCAACATGTGTAGGTATGTTATCTCTTTTTGAAATCTCAAACACCTTTTCTACATTGTCATAAACCATTTCTACTTTTTTCATTGCTCTTTCCCTGTTATAACCTACCAATTCATCAGCAACATTAATAACTCCACCCGCATTAATAACATAATCTGGTGCATAAACAATTCCTCGTTCATGTAACATATCACCATGTTTTGTTGTCATTAATTGGTTGTTAGCAGAGCCTGCTACGGCTTTTGCTTTTAACTTGTCTAATGTCTCATCGTTAATTGTAGCTCCTAGTGCACACGGAGCATAAATATCGCACTCTACTCCATAAATCTCATCTGGGTCTACAGCCCTTGCACCAAAATCATCTACTGCTCGTTTTACAGACTCTTTATTAATATCCGTTACAATTAAGTCTGCACCTTCTTTATGTAAAAAATCACATAGATGATATGCTACATTTCCAACACCTTGAACTGCCACAGATTTACCTTCAAGTGACTCAGATCCGAAAGCCTCTTTGGCAGTCGCTTTCATGCCATGATATAAACCTAGCGCTGTGATTGGAGATGGATTGCCGGATGCACCTGAATAAGAAGAAGTACCCGTTACAAAATCTGTTTCTAAATGAATGAGGTCCATATCTATTTCTGTAGTCCCAACATCTTCCGCAGTAATATAACGACCATTTAAACCTTGGATGTATCTACCAAATGCACGAAACATTTCGGGGTTTTTATCTTTCTTTGGATCACCAATAATTACTGTTTTTCCACCACCGAGATTTAATCCAGCAGCAGCATTTTTATATGTCATTCCTTTTGCCAGTCGCAGGGCGTCTACAATTGCATCTTCTTCTGTTTTGTATGTCCACATTCTCGTTCCACCTAACGCTGGACCTAGTGTTGTATCATGTATAGCAATTATCGCTTTTAAACCTGAGTTTTTATCTTGGCAAAAAAGTAATTGTTCATAGTCATATTTTTGTAAGCTTGTAAAGATTTCCATTATTAATCCTCCTAAAAGTGAATTCACAGTGCGATTAAATCGGTACACTTAGTCTACATCACTCCTTTCAATAGTAACTAGCAAATTGTATGCCAACTAAAATATCAAGTATATATGGATGTAAAACAATATAAATACGCAAGAAATTTCACTCCTGCAATTTTTTGCAGGAAAAATTATTCAAGATTGTACTTATCCAACTTATAATATAAGTTACGCACTGAAATTTGTAATTCTTTTGCTGTTTTCGTTTTATTTTTATTGCATCGTTGAAACACCATATTAATATACTGTTTTTCATAAATATCCAATGCATCTTGTAACTTCACTATATCCCCTTCTGCTGTTACATTTACAAATGCATCTTCCTGTTTATTAGAAATGGTATTAGGTAAATGCTCCACATCAAGTACTTTTTCTGTATTATCCATAAATATCATCGCTCTACTGACTACATTTTCTAATTCTCGCACATTGCCAGGCCAATGATACTTCATTAATTGTTCAGTAGCTTTCATTGATATTCTCTCGACATCTCTTCCGTATTCATTATTCATTTTATAAATGATATGTTGTATAAGCTCAGGTAAATCTGATATTCGTTCTTTTATTGCAGGTACGGTTATTGGCAGCTTATTTATTCGATAATATAAATCTTCTCGAAACGATCGATTCATAATCGCTTTTTCTAGATTTACATTCGTTGCTGCTATAACTCGTACATCTATAGAAATAGGAGTAGATCCACCTACACGAACTACCTCTTTCTCTTGAAGTACACGAAGTAATTTGGCTTGCATGGTTAATGACAATTCACCTATTTCATCTAGGAAAATACTTCCGCCATTCGCCTCCTCAAAGAATCCTTTTTTTCCACCAGTTTTTGCACCTGTAAAAGCTCCTTCCTCATACCCAAATAACTCACTTTCTAATAGGGATTCGGATAGTGCAGCACAATTTACTCGAATAAATTTATTATGCTTACGATCACTTTCATTATGAATCGCATGAGCAAACAATTCTTTTCCAGTGCCTGATTCTCCACGAAGTAATACAATAGCCGGTGTTTTCGCACCTACTTTTGCTTGTTCCAGTGCTAGCTTCATTTCCGAAGAGGTTCCAATTATATCGTCAAATGTATATCTAGCTTCTAAATTACGGATAATTTGCCGAGCACGCTTTAATTCTTTTGTTAATAATTGTATTTCTGATACATCATGTAAAACCCCAACACTACCCTTAATTTTCCCCTGTACGATTATAGGTGCAACATTAACGATAACTTCTTTGTTATGAGGACCGACTTTCATATGTACACCTCTAACTGCTCGCCGAGTTTCTAATACTTTCAAGTGCATACTTTCTCCTTCAGCGATATCTACAGTAGCCGGTTTTCCAATAACATCCGCTTCCGCTAATCCGGTAATTCGAGTATAAGCAG
Organism: Oceanobacillus sp. E9; assembly: GCF_001741975.1. Classification (NCBI taxonomy): domain Bacteria; kingdom Bacillati; phylum Bacillota; class Bacilli; order Caryophanales; family Bacillaceae; genus Oceanobacillus; species Oceanobacillus sp. E9. Next base: position 459,858 of record NZ_LSNA01000005.1, on the reverse strand, counting down.
GATTAATGATTAAACCATTTCCCTTTTCATCTACTACACTAATTGCCTCATCCGAGGATTTTATAATTGCTTCAAGCATCGTTTTGATCTCATTTAAATCTGTATTTTCTTCAGCAAGCTTAACAACTTCTGTAATATCTTTAAATACTGCAAAAGCACCTACTAAGTCACCAGTTTTACTAATAATTGGGATTCGAGTAGATATTACTTTCTTTCCATTATCTAATATTGTTTTTTGATTTAATTCTCTTCTTTGAGATTTCAATACATTTGGTAACCTGCTCGAAGGTAACAGTTCAAAAATATGCTTTCCTTTATAATCAGACTCATTTTTATTTAGAATCCGCTCTGCTCGTTTGTTTAATAGTTCTACCTTTTCATTTTTATCAATGACAATCATTCCATCATGAATATGATTTAAGATAAGCTCCAATCTATTGGCTTGTGATTTTACTTTCTCAACAAGGTATTCTTTCTCATAAAGTAATTCAGATATTATATTAGCCACTGCCCCCGGAACTACTACGGTCTTTCTCGGTCGTACATCAATTATTTCATCTAATACCTCTTCAACACCCGTAGCTTCTAATACAATATCAATTTCTTCAAAAATCCAATCCTTCCAATTAGCACTTACTGGAATACCTGCATTTTTTGCCAGTTGTATAGCTGGAGCATTTAAGTCTGAATCTACAACTGCTTTTATGCTCATTCGACTCGTTGCCTGCAGTAAATTGAATAATGCAGTACCACCTTTACCTCCACCAACAATTAATACTTGTTTCATCATCTCTCCACCTTGCATTATTTTGCATATCTACATCTTATGATATTCTGCATTTATTAGCAAACTTTTATTTTTTCTATTTTCTCTAGAATTTGATATACTTACGGTGAATATGTATTTACATAAAGGAGTTAACCGATGCAACGTCTACTAGCTATTATTGTTATATTTATTCCTGGTATTATCGCAGCAATTGGCATAAAACTAATGCGTGATACGTTGTTTGATGATTTCTATGCAATTTTTTTCTATGGTAGTATTCAATTTATAGTCGGACTTATCCTATTTATATTAGGAGTAGCATTCTTAGGTGGATTCATTATTTATCGAGATAGGAAAAAGCAAAAACGACAACAGCAGTATATTGACACAAAAGAAGACGGATAATTTCCGTCTTTTTTCATTAAAATTACTTTAATCTTCCATAAAATATGTTATATTAATAAAATAAATTCGATACAGGGGGATCATTACAAATGAAAGTAGCAAAGTTTGGAGGAAGCTCAGTAGCAAATGCAGAACAAATTCAGAAAGTAGCAAATATTATCAAGGCGGATCCCTCCAGAAAAGTTGTTGTTGTATCCGCACCAGGTAAAAGATTTAAAGAGGATGTCAAAATTACTGATCTATTAATACAGTTTGCTTCAAGCTATCAACGAAACCAAGTCGAGCAAAGTGAGAAGACGTTAACAATTATATTAGAGCGTTTCAAAGAAATAGTAGAAGATTTAAACTTACACTCCAGTATACTTGATGACATTAAACAAACAATTAAAGAAGATTTAGACAAGAAATTAACTCCAGATCAACTAATGGATGCAATTAAAGCGATTGGTGAAGATAGCTCTGCAAAAATAGTAAGTGCGTACCTTCAACATATAGGTATCGAAGCTACATATATGAACCCGAAGGATGCAGGTATATTTGTTAGCAATGAACCTGGCCATGCACAATTACTCCCTGAAAGTTTTCCGATTATTAAAAAACTACGTGATATTAAAAAAGTAGTTGTCGTTCCAGGATTCTTTGGATATGCAGAAAATGGAGAGCTCGTTACATTTTCTCGAGGTGGTTCGGACATTACTGGCTCTATCTTAGCTGCAGGAACAAAAGCATCTCTATATGAAAATTTTACTGATGTTGATTCTGTATATGCGGTTAATCCAACAATAGTAAATAATCCTAAGGAAATTAATGTGTTAACATATAAAGAAATGCGTGAATTATCATATGCTGGCTTTTCCGTTTTCCATGATGAAGCACTAATTCCTGCTTTTCGTGAACAAATTCCCGTTTGTATCAAAAACACCAATAATCCTAATGCCCCTGGAACAATGATCGTATCAGAGCGTGATGCGAGAGACAATTGTGTGGTAGGAATTGCGAGTGATGTTGGATTTTGCAGTCTTTATGTGAGTAAATTCCTTATGAACAGAGAGGTCGGGTTTGGTCGTAAACTACTCAATATTTTTGAAGATGAAGGCATTTCATTTGAACACGCTCCATCAGGAATAGATGATATGTCTGTTATATTTAGAGACCACAAATTTACTCCAGAAAAAGAACGTGTAGTGATTGACCGTATTAAAAATGAACTACATGTTGATACAGTTAGTATTCATCGAGACTTAGCTGTTATTATGGTAGTGGGTGAAGGTCTTGTAAATACGATTGGAGTCGCTGCCAGAGCTACTTCATCATTCTCTAAAGCAGGAGTAAATATTGAAATGATTAATCAAGGTTCCTCAGAAGTATCAATGATGTTTGGAATTCATGCCGAAGATATTGACAAAGCTATTCAATCACTATATCATGAGTTTTTTGAAGTGAACCAAAAGATAGAAAACATCACTGTTTAATGCAGTGGTGTTTTTTTATTTGTTGCACCATTTTTAATAGGGTAAGTAAGCAATAAAGTGATACAGCATCTACGGGAATAATTCACCTTTTAGGTACCGTATTCTCGTCAATGCTTTTCTCCATTCCAAAATGATTAAAAGGAGGTTGTAGAGTGAGTAATTAAAAAGTACAAATGACACACGCTCTATATCAATGCCTTTAGTAATGATAATCGGCTGTGTAATCGTTACAATAATTGAACTTATTTTTGATATAAACTTTCATACCCCCTCACTTCCGATCTTTAATTGGTTATTTATTAGGAGTTATTGGTTATGTAGTAAGCTTATGCAAAGCACAGAAAAAATTAACAAAACAAAACGTCCCTCTCCATCAGATGTCAATCTAATTAAGAAGAACGTCTTATCTTTTCTTTTTCGTACATAGTTTATCGCCCTATTGTGCGTATGTACAACATACAAACGACTTAGCTAACTTTATGTTCTAATCGTAACCGATCAGCCACCATTGCAATAAATTCAGAATTGGTTGGTTTAGCTTTTGAAATATTAATGGTGTAACCAAATAGTGCAGAGATGGAATCAATATTTCCTCGACTCCATGCTACTTCAATAGCATGACGAATCGCTCTTTCTACCCGTGAGGCAGTAGTATTAAATTTCTTTGCTATATCCGGATAGAGTACTTTTGTGATAGAACCAAGCAATTCAATGTCATTATATACCATTGTAATCGCTTCTCTTAGATACATATAACCTTTAATATGTGCAGGAACTCCAATTTCATGAATAATATTCGTGATATTTGCTTCAAGATCCTGTTTCTTTTTTTCTACTTTCGTTGTTTTAGATATTGTCGGGCTGGACGTTATTTTCGTTCCTTGAACTTGTCGAATTTGATCTGCTAAATTTGATAAATCGAATGGTTTCAGAATAAAATAAGACGCTCCTAAATCGACTGCTTTTTTCATCACTTCTTCTTGCCCAAATGCTGTTAACATAATTACATTCGGCTTCGAAGCTAAATCCATCGATTTAATGCTATTTAATACCGCTAATCCGTCAATATGCGGCATGATGATATCTAATATTAATACGTCTGGATTTTTTTCCTCCAACATACTAATACAATCTCTTCCATTAAAAGCAGTTCCAATAACTTCAATATCATGTTGATCGGTAAAATAATCTTCCATCATCTCAATAAGTTCTTTGTTATCATCGACTAAACATACAGAAATTTTCTCCACCAGTTATTTCCTCCCTTTATCTTTTGATCCACAATTTACATATTCTACAAAAGTATAAAATATCCTCTTTTTAATTAAAAAACTTTAAATTATTTTAAATTTATTCAATTATACTTCGTTTTTCTCATGTTTTCGATATGATTCGATATTAAAATAAGAATGTTGTCGAAAAATCTTTAATTGTTAGTAGTTGTACTTCATTTAAAAGCAAAAATAAAATACTTGTAATGGATTAACCACTACAAGCATTTTTTAAGCAACTTTTTGTTTTTCATCTCGGTGCGGTATAATATCTGCATCTTGCAACATCCATTCAATATGAACACCGTAACCTGATGTTGGATCATTTACAAAAACATGAGTTACTGCCCCAATTACTTTTCCATTTTGAATGATTGGACTTCCACTCATTCCTTGAACAATTCCACCTGTTTCTTTTAATAATTTTGGATCTGTAATTTGAATAACCATTCCTTTTGTAGATGGATTATTTTGCGGCACACTACTTACAATTTCAATATCAAATTCCTCAATTTCTTCTCCATTTATGACTGTTAAAATTTTTGCTGGTCCTTCCTCTACTTCATGTGATAATGCAACCGGAAAAGGTTTGTTGTATTTCTCATGGTCAATTTCTTTCTCTAGCACACCAAATATCCCATAATCTGTATTTCTTTTTATGGAACCAATTCGATGGTCCGCTTCTTCAAATCTTGCCTGTTTTTCTCCAGGAATTCCATTATCTCCTTTTTCAATCGAAGTTACTGAAGAATGAACAATGGACCCATCTTCTATTTCGATTGGTTTTTTTGTATCCATATCAGAGATCACATGACCTAATGCACCATACTTTCCACTTACCGGATCATAAAATGTCATCGTACCTATACCAGCTGCTGAATCTCTAATATAAAGCCCTATTTTGTATTGTTTTTCTTTTTCATCTAATACAGGCTCAAGTTTCGTGTCAATTGTATCTTTGCCTCTTTTTACGGTAACATCCATCATTTTTTTACTTTTCCCTGCTTCTTCTACATAAGATTTAATGTCATTCATTTCTTTAATTTGTTCACCATTTATTTTAACGATAACATCACCTACATTAATCTTTGCTTTTTCCCCTGGTGAAATATCCCCTTTATTTCCATTTACCAAATGATGACCAACTACGAGAACTCCTTTTGTTTCTAGTTGAACTCCAATTGACTGTCCCCCAGGAATTACTTTAACATCCTGCAAATTTCGAATTGGTTCTTCCTCATTATTCTTTTTTGGTGCTGGAACAGCATAAGGGAAGATTTTTTGAATTTCTTTCGTTGCACTAGTCGACTGGACTAGTTCTGAATCTATATGATCAGCTATGGTCATTTCTGGAAAAATAAACATAGAAGAAAGTATAAAGGAAGTTACTAAAAATAGTACAAATCGCTTTATGAAGTTTTTTGGTCTATTTTGCACGTCATCACTCTCCTCTTTCAACCATCGATTTGTTCTTTTTATGTACTTATAATTTCTGCAATCGACAAATCTTTAAACTGGAACAACCTATGTGAAATGTGTATCTTTTCCTGTAAAAGAGGTTGTATAGCTTACATAGCTTGATGTATCAGCTATATGCATATAAGAAGTTTAGTTATATTTGTTAATCGAGGTAAAATAAAAAAACCGGTAAGTTTATTTTCCGGTTTTTGGCTGATTTTATCCTATTTATTTTAATTTTTCACTTTAAAGTTTGAAGCAAGCTCAAGCATTTCTTTTGCATGATTTTTTGCAGTATCAGTAAGTTTGGTACCTGTTATCATGCGACTCAATTCATCGATTTGTTCACTTTCATTTAACTCCTGAACACTTGTATACGTTCGATTCGCTTTTTCATTTTTACGAATAAACTTATGTGTATCTGCCATTGCCGCTACTTGGGGAAGATGAGTAATACATAAAACTTGAGAATCTATAGATACTTGATGCATTTTTTCAGCAATAGCTTGCGCAACCCGTCCACTTACTCCCGTATCCACTTCGTCGAAAATAACACTGGTAATGCCTTGATGTTTCGAAAATATCTTTTTAAGTGCAAGCATAAATCTCGATAATTCTCCACCTGATGCTACTTTAGACAGGTCTTTTAACGGTTCACCAACATTCGTCGAAATCAAAAAACGGACTTTATCATACCCTTTTTTTGTTAACTTAAGTGGTGCGGCATCTTCAAAATCAATCGCAAATGATGCATTCTCTAAGTATAAATCTTTCAGCTCTTGATGTATCTCATTTACCAAGTTTTCTGCTGCCAATTTGCGTAAATGATGAAGCTGTTCGGCTTCTAACATTGCATCTTTTTCCAGTTCTTCTATTTCCGCAACTAATGCGTTAACATGTGTATCACGATTTGTAATCTGTTCTACTTCTTCATCAATTTTTGCTAAATAAGCTAACATTTCTTCTACTGTCGTTCCGTATTTGCGTTTTAACTTATTTAATTCATCTTTTCTTTGCTCTAATTCATTTAATCGTTCGGGATTATATTGAAGCTCATCTAAATGATTTCGTAATGAATATGCTAACTCCTCTAAAGCATAGAAATGGTTTGCAATTTCTTCATTTTTTTCAGTAATAAAAGGATCGACATCTTGATTACTGTCCAATGCTAATTGGGCTTGTTTAACAAAATCAAGACCACGTTGTTCGCCATATAAGGCATAATAAGCATCATTTAATGCTTTATGAAGTTTCTCATAATTTGCAAGCTGATGAATTTCTTCTTCTATTTCATTATCTTCTTCAGGCTGTAAATGTGCTTGCTCCAATTCCTGCTGTTGGAATAGTAACAAATCAAGTCTCTGTGCCATCTCTTGTTCATTATCATTTAGCTTACGATACTTACGCTTTACTGTTTCAAGCGCATCATATATTTTCCTGTATTCTGTCTTTGTCTCTTCAATTGCCTTATAATCGTACATATCTAGAAAGTCAATATGATGGTCAACATCCATTAATGACTGAGTCTCGTGTTGGCTATGAATATCGATCAATGTTTTCCCAAATTCACGTAATATTGCTAATGTAACTAACTTGCCATTAACACGACAAATACTTTTACCAGAAGAAGTAATGATACGTTGTAATACTACTTGTTCATCTTGTATTTCTATCCCAAATTCATTACCTGTACGATATATAGGATGATGGTTGTTCGAAATAAAAAACAATCCTTCAATTGTTGCTTTTTTCGTACCATGTCTGACATAGTCTACCGATCCTCTCCCACCTGCTAACAATTGAATCGCATCAATTATAATGGATTTACCTGCTCCAGTTTCACCTGTTAATACAGTTAATCCATCATTAAAAGTAATAGATATGTCATCGATAATAGCAAAATCTTGAATTGATAATTCGGTTAACACTTTTCTATCCACCCCATTGTTTCTAACTTATAACATTTCAATAAAGCGATTTTTAATCATTTCTGCTTGTTCAGGAGTTCTGCAAATGATTAAACATGTATCATCCCCACAAATTGTCCCCATAATCTCTTCCCAGTCTAGATTATCAATTAATACACCAACAGCATGCGCATTTCCAGGTAATGTGTGAAGAATAATAAAATGACTAGCATGTTCAATTTTTACAAAAGTATCAACAATAAGTCGTTTTAACTTTTGTAATGGATTGAAACGTTGGTCTGCCGGTAGACTATATTTATATTGCCCCGTTGTTGTAGGAACTTTTACTAATTGTAGTTCTTTAATATCGCGTGATACGGTTGCTTGAGTAACATTAAAATCTAACGCTTTTAAGGAGTCGACTAATTCATCTTGTGTCTCAATTATATTCTCTGTGATTAGTTCTCTAATTTTAATATGCCGCTGTAATTTACTCATGATTACACCTCCTCAGTTCCTTAACTCAAATACATATGTGCTTCTTCTATAACATGTTCGTAGGATATAGACGCATCCATATTGTATTCTTTTTCCCATCCTAAATGTAGCAGAAACTCAATATTTCCTTCTGTACCCGTAATAGGTGAGTAAGTTAAATTCAACAAAGAAAAACCGCTCTGCCTTGCGTATACTATCACTTTATCTAAGACTTCATGATGTATCGCTGGATCACGAACAATTCCTTTTTCTCCTACTTGTTCACGTTTTGCCTCGAATTGTGGTTTTATTAGTGCAATTATATCACTATTTGGTTGTAGAATCTTATTAAGGACTGGGAATATATGCTTTAAGGAGATAAATGAAACATCTATAGATACAAAATTAGGAAGACCTTCATTTAATAACTCAGGTGTAACGTCTTTAAAGTTTGTCCGTTCCATTACAATAACACGGTTATCATTTCGAAGCTTCCAATCTAATTGATTGTACCCAACATCAATTGCATAGCTTTTAACTGCGCCATGTTGTAATGCACAATCCGTAAACCCTCCCGTGGATGAGCCAACATCCATAAACAATTTACCAGATACATTTACATCAAATTCCTGCAATGCCTTGTCTAACTTTTTTCCGCCCCTACCAACATAGGGATTATCTTTATGTTTTACACGTAACGGGGTTTCACTAGAAATAATAGTTCCCGGTTTATCTATTCTATCGTTTTCTGTATAAACAACTCCAGCCATAATAGACCTTCTCGCTTTCTCAATATCCTCTACTAACTCTCGTTCTACAAGTAACTCATCAGCTCTTTTTTTCTTTTTCATTTTAATGATCTCGCTCGCTGAAATACTTTGTTAATTCGGTAAGTAAAGAATTATCTGCCCCAGCTAAATGTAGACTTTTAAAAGCTTTTTTTACATATTGATTTTTCTGCTCGATAGCGCCATCTAATCCTAATAGTTTCGGGTACGTGCTCTTTTCATTTAGTTCATCGCTACCGACAGATTTTCCAATTTTCGATATATCTCCAGTAATATCCAAGATGTCATCCTGTACTTGGAATATTAGCCCTAAATAATAGGCATAATCAGTTAAATGTTTTAACTGATTGTCTGTTGCTCCACCAAGATATGCACCAGCAAAAATGGCAAATCGAATTAACTCGCCGGTCTTCAATGCATGAATTTCTTCCATTTCATCTAATGAAACAGCTTGTTTTTCTGCTTCCATATCCAGTATTTGACCAGCAACCATCCCAGCAGGTCCACTTGCTTCAGATAAAATACGTATTAATTGAACTTTCTCATCTGAAGAGAGTAGTGCGTCCGAACTAATCAATTGAAAACTATATGTTAGTAATGCATCTCCAGCCAGTATTGCTGTAGCTTCATTAAATTGTTTGTGATTCGTTAATTTACCTCGGCGATAATCATCATCATCCATCGCTGGTAAATCATCATGAATGAGCGAGTACGTATGAATCATTTCTAATGCTACTGCTGAAGACATAACTTTATCCAGTGTTTCTCCATAAACCTCATAACTAGCAAACATTAATATCGGTCTTAGTCGCTTTCCACCAGCTTTTAACGAATATAACATGGAGTCTTTTAGATTGGTTGGAATATCTAATTGTGAAAAATAAGCATTATATGTTTGTTCTAGTTTGTCACGATATTCATCCAAATATCTTTGTAAGTTTTCATTCACGACGACGGATCCTCCTGTATATCAAAAGGCTCTAATTCTCCCTGTTCATTCATTATTTGTACCATTTTATCTTGTACATGGTTCAACTTTTCACTACAAAGTTTAGAAAGATTCATACCTTCTTGATAATATTCGATAGCTTTTTCGAGTGGAACGTCTCCTTCTTCTAATTTAGAAACGATTCCTTCTAATTTTTCTATGGCTTGTTCAAACGTTAAATCCTTCGTTGCCATTCTCTGTCGCCTCCTTAATTTCGGATACTTTTCCAACCACTTCACCATCTGCAACCTTTAATTGTATCGTATCATTTATATTCACATTTTTAACTGATTTTATTAACTCCCCGTTTTCATCATATGGTAATGCGTATCCTCTTTTCATAATTTCTAACGGGTTAACCAAACTTAATTTATCTATTTGCGAATATAATCGTTGAGAGTGTTGTTCAAGATAATTATTCATCGTCTTATTTTGAAGGGAGTGTAATTGACGTAATTTATCAAGAGCTAATTTAAGTTCCCTTTGTGGATGTTGACTGGATAGTCTTTTTTTTAAGTGATCATGTGTTAATTTGTCATCAGAAACTTTTGTTTTCATTATTCGTTGAAGATTATCCATGGTTGAATCTAATTGTTGTTCCTTTTGCTTTACTAATTGATGCGGATATTTAAACGCATAGGTTTGGCTTAATTGACGAAGTCTTGTTTTGTTCTGATTAATATATTGCTTTAACTGCTGTGCTAATTGCCTTTTTTGTATCTCTATTTTATCCATAAGTTCGATCTGGGAAGGTACTGCTAATTCTCCAGCTGCAGTTGGTGTAGGAGCACGTAAATCAGCTACAAAATCGCTTATCGTTGTATCTGTTTCATGTCCAACAGCGGATATAATTGGCGTTTTCGATTCAAAAATTGCTTTTGCAACTTCCTCTTCATTAAAACTCCACAATTCTTCAATCGATCCTCCGCCTCTCCCAACAATAATAACATCGTACGATAGATCGTCTGCTTGGTGTATGGCTCGAACGATAGATGCTGGAGCTTGATTTCCTTGAACAAGTACTGGAAAAACCGTTATTTTTACAGAAGGATAACGGCGTTTCATTGTTATGAGAATATCCTTGATTGCTGCACCAGTTGGAGAAGTGATCACGGCAATACTTTTTGGATAACGAGGAATTGATTTTTTATATTCCTCTGCAAAATATCCTTGTTTATGTAAGCTTGCTTTTAATTGTTCAAATGCTTGATACAATGAACCGATTCCGTCAGGCTCCATTTCATGAATATACAACTGATATTGACCATAAGCTTCAAATACACTGATTTCACCACGAATAAGGACGTTCATTCCATTTTCAGGTTGAAAGAGTAACTTACGATTACTGGAAGCAAACATAACCGCCTGAACACGAGCAGAATCATCTTTTATCGTCAAATACATGTGGCCTCGACTATGGTGCTTAAAATTTGAAATTTCCCCTCGTAACCAAATATCACGCAAATGTGGATCAGAGTCCATCTTCCTTTTTACATATTTAGTCAAGGCTGTTACCGTCAAATATTTATCTTTCAACGTGATTCAATCCTTTTGCAGCTTTAATTGTGTTTTTTAATAGCATGGTTATCGTCATTGGACCAACACCACGTGGTACAGGAGTTATGAAAGATGCTTTCTCTTTTGCATTTTCAAAATCTACGTCTCCAGTAAGTTTTCCATCATCCTTACGATTAATGCCTACATCAATTACAACCGCATCTTTTTTAATATAATCAGCATTAATTGCATGAGCTCGTCCCATCGCAACAATTAGTATGTCTGCCTGTTTTGTAATTTCTTGCAAGTTCTTTGTACGTGAGTGCGTATACGTAACTGTTGCATTTTCCTGTAGTAAAAGCAATCCAATTGGTTTTCCAACAATATTACTTCTGCCTATAATAACAGCATGCTTTCCTTCAAGAGAGATATCTTTTGATTGCAACATCGTTAAAATACCGTACGGAGTACATGGTATAAATGTATCTTCACCCGTCATCATTTTTCCAACATTAATAGGATGAAATCCATCTACATCTTTCGCAGGAGAAATTGCATGTATAATCTTCTGTTCGTCCATTTGATCTGGTAATGGTAACTGAACTAAAATGCCATGAACACTATCGTCGTTATTTTGTTCATCAATGATACTTAACAGTTCCTCTTCAGTAGTATCATCAGGCAGTTCAATTAAATTAGAAGAAATCCCCGTCACCGCACAGGCTTTTTCTTTTCCTCTTACATAGGATTTGGAAGCAGGGTTATCTCCAACCAATATTACTGTTAAATGTGGAGTCAGACCTTTTTCTTTTAATTCATCTACTTCTATTTTCATTTTTTGCTTTAATTCTTCAGATAATTCTTTGCCATTTAACAACGTAGTCATTGGTTTTTTCTCTCCCTTATGCAATAATTTTTGATAATACACCATTCACAAATTTCCCTGATTGTTCATCCCCAAATGTATGTGCCAGTTCGATTGCTTCGTTAATAGAAACATTTTGCGGAATATCGTCGATGTACATTATTTCTAAAATAGCCATTCGAAGTATCGTTCTTTCCACAGAAGCTATCCGATCTATTGTCCATTTTTCTAAATGTGCTGAGATCTTCCCATCAATTACGATTTTATGCTGTATAACTCCCTCAACTAACGATCTCAAGAACACATCGTTTCTTTCCTTTTCTTTTAGAGTTTCCATTACGTCTTCTAATTCCGTCTCATTAATGTCTAGCTGAAATAAGACCTGAAAAGCTTTTTCTCTTGCTTTGTGTCGATTCATTCTATTTTGACTCCTTCTAATTCCTTCATATACTGTTAAAATAATAACACGTTTCTCTTTTGCTTGGCTAGGATTCAACCATATCATATATACGATTTTAGCATATCCGATCATTTTTTAGTGAACAAAAAGAAAGCCGTAAGTAAAAGATATTTTACTTAGACGACTCTTATTGTACCCTTTTGAAGGTTAGAATATCGGATTGACCTTTTTCAACATTTTTCTCTTGTATTTTTACGTATACTGAATCATGTATGTTTGTAAATACAACTGGAGTTACTGTTGAAAATCCTTGTTTTTCTAAATAGTCTAGATTTACTTTTAATAATGGCTGTCCAGCTTCAACAAATTGGTTCTCATTAACTAACATATTGAATCCATTTCCTTTTAAATTTACTGTATCCAATCCGACATGAATTAATATTTCTTTTCCTGAATTTGATTGTACACCAATTGCATGATTGGTAGGAAAAATATTAATGATTTTTCCACCTACAGGAGAAACAATCGTTCCTTCTTTAGGAATAATTGCAAAACCCTCGCCCATCATTTTACCAGAGAACACTGGATCAGAAACATCCGTTATTGGTATCAATTGACCAGTTAATGGTGATACAAATGTTTCATCATTCATTGAACCAACATTCTCCTCGTATGTACCTCTAGTATTTACTTCTGGTTGAGGTGTCTTACCTAAAACTATATCTTGTATTTGTCCTTTGATCGTTTCGGAGCGAGGTCCAAAAATTGCTTGTATATTATTTCCCACTTCTAAGACACCTGATGCTCCTAATTGTTTTAATTTGTTTTTATTAACTTGCTCAATAGAATCAACAGATACGCGTAATCTGGTAATACAAGCATCCAAATGCGTAATATTATGTAGTCCACCTATTGCTTCTAATACTTCATATGCTAACTCATTATTCTCAGAACTTGTACTATAGATATTTTCATCAGAATCTTCTCTCCCTGGAGTTAATAGGTTAAACTTCTTAATAAAGAAACGGAATAGAAAATAGTATATTACCGCAAAGATTAACCCAAGTATAATTGCTATCCACCAAGGTTCCTGTCCAGGTAAAATACCGAAAAGAACAAAGTCAATTGCTCCCCCTGAGAAAGTATACCCTATATTTACATGAAAGAAAGTCATTAGAACAAAGGATAAACCATCTAAAATTGCATGGAGCAGAAACAATAATGGTGATACAAACATAAATGAAAATTCAAGAGGTTCTGTAATTCCTGTTAAGAAAGAAGTAAGTGCACCTGAAATAAGTAACCCAGCAACTAATTTCTTTTTAGCTGGTTTAGCAGCATGATACATCGCTAAAGCTGCAGCCGGTAAACCAAACATCATAATTGGAAATTCTCCAGCCATAAAGTTTCCAGCTGTGAATTCCACTCCATCTTTTAATTGTGCAAAGAAAATTGTCATATCCCCCCGCACAATATTACCTGCTTCAGTCGTATAAGATCCAAATTCATACCAAAAAGGCGCATGAAAAATGTGATGAAGTCCAAACGGAATTAATAATCGCTTAATTAATCCAAATAAAAACACTGCTACATACGTTCCCTCTTCGATTAGCCAATAAGAGGCACCATTCATAGCTTCTTGTACCGGGGGCCAAATAAACATTAACAATATGCCTATAACAAATGAAGCTCCAGCAGTAGCTATTGGAACAAATCGTTTCCCAGCAAAAAATCCTAAGAAAGATGGCATCCGAATATCGTGAAATCGATTGTAACAAAATGCAGCAATCAGACCGACAATAATTCCACCAAATACTCCTGTTTGTAAAGTTGGGATACCTAAAACAGTAGCAAAACTTGGATCAGATTCAATCATTTTAGAAGTTACACCAATCCAAGATCCCATCACTTGATTTAAAACCAGATAACCAACTAATGCAGCTAATCCAGCCGCACCATCACTTGCTAACCCTATAGAAACACCAATGGCAAATAGTAATGGTAAGTTATCAAAGATAATACCACCTGCATCTTCCATTACGGTGGCAACTAGCTGAATCCAATCCATTTGAAGAAAAGGAAGGTACTCTAACATCGTATCCTGTTGTAATGCATTCCCAATACCTAGTAATAAGCCAGCAACTGGCAACAATGCAACTGGTAACATAAGAGCTTTTCCTATTTTTTGTAATACACCAAATACTTTCTTAAACATTTTTATCGCCCCTCTAGCAAGTACGGTAAAACATAAAAAAGCATGAGCATCAATTGCAAACAATTGTTAAGTTGGTTAACTTAACGATTGTGCATGTATTTACTCATGCCTCATTGTATCAGTAGCACTTCATCTATCTATTCATATTTTTGATAAAGACGTTGTAAATGCATCGTCAAATAAACAGCTTCTGCCTCATATACTGGTTTTTTAATTGTTTGTTGCATAATTTTCATTAATTTCCAGCTCAAATTATAACATATTGGATATTCCGTTTTCAGTAACTCTGCAATTTTTTTTGGTTCTTGTACAACTTCTCCTTTTACCAATCGATCAATGGTATATCGGATATGACGAACCAATCGGATATATTCAATACCTGCTCGGTCAATCTCAATATTTAATTTACTCTCAATTAGATCAATTAATTGTGTAATTAATTGAGAGTATCGATTAACGTCTGATATTTTTTTATTGTAAATAGCACTATGTACATGTAACGCAATAAAACCAATTTCTCCATCCGGTAAACTAATCTCTAATTGTTGGTTTAAAAAATCAACAATATCTGAGGCAATTTCAAATTCGAAAGGATAAAGGATTTTCGTTTCAGATAAGAATGGATTTATAATTGCCATCCCTTTCTCTAAACGATTAATTGCAAATAAAAGGTGGTCCGTTAAAGCAACATGGACTTGTTCATTTAATATTTCACTAGACCTTTTTTGAATCATATCAATGGAATCAATTATTTTTTGAAGTAAATAATCATCTATCTGAGGTACTATTTTTTTGTATTGATCTTGTTGTTCTTGATCTCGTAAAACAAATAATTTCTCAACAAATTCTTCTTTGATAGTATCATTCTTTTTATAATGAAAACCTATACCACTACCAATTAATACCACTTCATTTTGATAATTATCTAAAGCTATTAATACATTATTATTCAATGGCTTCTTAACTATAAAATCAGACATATTACCTTTCTCCCATAACAATCTTTGAATAAGTATAATTGTAACATAAAAGAAAGAAATTTATAAAAATTATTAAGCTTATTTATAAAAAACACAGGTCATATTTGGATGACCTGTGTTTATAGACTATTTACTCGGAATCTTCTACTTCATCTTCCATGTGTATACCGACAACATGAACATTTATTTCTTGTAAGTCAATGGCTGTCATAGAAAAGATGGTTTGACGAATATTCGTTTGTAAATCCTGCGCTACTTTTGGAATAGGTTGACCAAATTTCAAAATAACATAAATGTCAATGGAAACTCCGTCTTCTTTTAATTCTACTTTTACACCTTTACTGTGTGATTTTTTTCCGAAACGTTCAGCAACGCCTGAAGCAAAGTTACCTCTCATTGCATATACTCCTGGTATTTCCGTAGCTGCTATTCCAGCAATTACTTCTAATACTTCAGGTGCAATCTCTACCTTCCCTAATTCATTTTGATCACTTACTTCTAATAATGGTTGTTCACTCATTGCATTCACTCCTTATTCGGAATCATCTGTTTCTTGCAAAATCGGATATTCAGTAAGGAAATTGGTATTAAAATCACCTTCTTGAAATATTGGGTGATTCATAATTTGATAGTGAAAAGGAATTGTTGTAAAGACTCCTTCAACAACAAATTCATCTAATGCTCGTTTCATCTTACTAATTGCTTCTTCTCTAGTTGAAGCGTATGTTATTAACTTTGCAATCATCGAATCATAATATGGTGGAATTCGATATCCACTATACGCACCAGAATCAATCCGCACTCCTAATCCACCAGGTGGTAAATACATTTCGATCTCACCGGCAGATGGCATAAAGTTTTGGTATGGATTTTCTGCATTAATGCGACATTCAATAGCCCAGCCTTCCATCGTTATATCTGACTGATCAACAGATAACTTTTCACCATTTGCGACATTAATTTGTTCTTTAATTAAATCAATACCCGTTACCATTTCAGTTACAGGGTGCTCTACCTGTATTCTAGTGTTCATTTCCATAAAATAAAACTCATTTGTTTTCCTATCAAAAATATACTCAATGGTACCAGCACCAACATATTCTACTGCTTTAGCTGCTTTTACAGATGCTTCTCCCATTTTAGCACGAATGGATTCATTTAGTGCAGGAGAAGGTGATTCTTCAATTAATTTCTGTAGCCTTCGTTGAATTGAGCAATCTCTTTCTCCAAGATGAACAACATTACCATGAGTGTCAGCAAGTATTTGAATTTCAACATGACGAAAATCTTCAATGAATTTCTCCAAGTAAACTCCTGGATTTCCAAAAGCTGTTTCTGCTTCTTTTTGCGTTATCTCCATTCCTTTGACAAGGTCTTCTTCGTTATGAGCAACACGAATTCCTTTTCCGCCACCACCAGCAGTAGCTTTGATAATAACAGGATAGCCAATATCATTAGCCACTTCGATTGCATCTTCTATTGTATCGACAATACCTTCTGAACCTGGAACAACGGGTACATTGGCATTTTTCATTGTTTCTTTTGCAACATCTTTGATTCCCATTTGTTGAATTGCTTTTGGAGTAGGGCCAACAAAAGTGATATTACAAGCTCTGCATATCTCTGCAAAATCAGCATTTTCAGCTAAAAAACCATATCCTGGATGAATAGCATCAACTCCTGTTAATGTGGCTACACTCATGATATTCGT
Source organism: Oceanobacillus sp. E9 (assembly GCF_001741975.1). Lineage (NCBI taxonomy): Bacteria > Bacillati > Bacillota > Bacilli > Caryophanales > Bacillaceae > Oceanobacillus > Oceanobacillus sp. E9. Next base: position 442,655 of record NZ_LSNA01000005.1, on the reverse strand, counting down.
TATATTTAAATAGCTGTCTTTACTTAATTTTGGACCAATACAATATGCTTCGTCGGCTAATTGTACATGTAGAGATTCGCTATCGGCTTCTGAGTATATGGCAACCGTTTCGATATTCATTTCTTTACAAGCACGAATAATACGAACCGCGATTTCCCCTCTATTAGCTATTAATAGCTTCTTAATCAATTATTCCATCCCCTTACTTCTTTACTCTGAATAATGGTTGTCCATACTCAACGAGTTCTCCATTCTCAACCAATATTTCCACGATTTCTCCTGATACTTCTGCTTCGATTTCATTAAACAGTTTCATTGCTTCGACAATACAAACAACACTGCTAGGATCCACTTTTGTTCCCTTGCTCACAAAAGCATCTTTCTCCGGTGATGAAGCGGAATAAAATGTACCAACCATCGGTGAAGTAATTTCATAATCATAATCTACTTGAGCACTTGATGATTCTTTTGTTGCCTCTTTCGTTTCTTCAGCTCTCATTTGCGGTTCTTTCTCCACAGTTGGTTGACTAGTAACTTCTGTTATAGTAGGACTTGGCTGTGATACTTGTTGTTGATTACTAAACTTTTTCATCGATATATTTGTCCCATTTGTTTCATATGAAAATTCTGTTATAGATGATTCATCGACCATTCTAATTATTTCCCTTAACTCTTCTACATTTAACATAACCGGCACTCCTCGCTTGTATTTTATCTACATCTTTTGTTCAAGCTTTTACGATTAGGTACTAATATTACCTCTTAATATATTACGATACAATCAGGGTAAACATCAAGTAAATCTATATTTTCTAACAATTTAACTTAATTATATCAGTAATAAAAATGCTTTGCCATGAAGGAATCCACGTGTCCTTTATGCGGATAAATAATTATATATAACCATAAAAAAACGACGGAAGAAAACATCCGTCGATTAGCTAGAGCTAAAAATCTTACAATTATTCTCCTGTGGTAGGTTGGAAATTAACTTCAGTCGTAATATCCCTACCAAATTCATCTCGAACCATTTGCATAATATTTACAGCTTCTTCGTCTGATAGTTCTTCCACTTTTACATGTACATGAACTTTATCACCATCTGTGCGAACAAGAACATCTTCATAACCAGTTGCACCTAGTATTTGTTCTTGTAAAATATTCTCTTTTGAGGATAATTCTTCTAATTGATCAATTTCTTTTAATGCTTCATCTTTCTCTTCCGCACTAGAAGATCCCGAAGCTACTACATCTGTTAAACGACTCTTTTGCTTACTTCGCTCATCTTGAACTTCCATTCGAATAGTTGTAAATACTTCATCACTTCCAACATTATTAGTACTTTCTATTTCAGCATTTTCCTCTCCATCTGTAGGAGCAGTTGTTTCCTCTGAACCACCTTGTCCATCATCAATAAAAGCTAAATCGTCACCATTTGGAGAGAAGATGTAGAAAACACTAAGAACAACCATTAGACTAAGCATTGTTAATAACCATACAGTTTGTTTTTTTAACATATAAATTCCTCCTTAATTTTTTGGCATTACTGAAATTTTATGCGTAGGAACATCAAGTACACGTGAAACTGCTTCTATTACTTGATTTTTTAAAGATGGTGTTTCAGCCCCTTTTGCAACAACGAATACTCCTCTAACCTCTGGTTGTTTTGTTTGTACAAGTAGTGGTATTTCTTGATCACCACTACGAAACAAAACTACTTGACTCTCTTCAGTTTGATCTTCAACTACTCTAGAGCCACCATTTTGATCTGTCTCATCTGTAGTTTGTTGACCTCTCGTTTGATTCTTTTCATAAATTTGTTCACTTGTCGCATCAAGGTTTACCATTACTTCAGCATCATTCACACCTTGTATTTTGTTGAGCATCGTGGCCAATTGACCAGACAACTCTTGTTCCAATTCTGAAATATCAGTCCCCGCCATTTCTTCTTCTCCTCCGGTTGGTTCTGATTGGTCGCTTGGTGGTTCTTGACTGATTTCTGGTTCTTCACTCGATGAGAACATATTACTTATAAAAAGCAGTAACAATCCTGTTAAACCTAATATTATTAAATAACCAATTTTCTTAGATGGCTTCTTGTCCTTATTTTCCTTATCATTTTGTTCATTGTTCGGCCTGAAAAAAGAATCTATTTTATTTTTCAAGATGTCCCTCCCTCCCAATAAACGGTTACTTTTTTATCAGTAATTTCCCATAATTCCATAAGAAGCATCTCCATTTCCGAAAAATCCATCTTCGGAGGTGTTTTCTCCGAATTTGAATCAATTACCACATCTTCAACTGTATCCACCGCTCCCTCCCCTTGTTCAGCTTCTTTAATAAATACAATGACTTCTGTAAGATCCTCAAAGGTAACTTCACTCTTCTCTGTAAATCGGAATTCGATGTCTTCTACCATCATGTTATATTCCTCCTTTAAGGGGTCCTCGGCAACATTTTCCAATTGGACAGCCATTTGTTCTAAAATATATGCATCTTGACTCGCTTCTATTTCATTTTTTTGAAATTCTATCTGATTTTCTAAAGAATCAGTTGAATTATATTGTTGTTCCATTTCACTGATAGAACTTGATATGACAGTATCTATATCTGTATTGAATAAGTGAAAAACTGGTTGTAAAATAATTAAAATTAATACCAATCCGGTTACTAAACGAACATATTTTTTAAGATCATTTGCAGGAATAAGTAAATCAATGATAGATGCTATTATAATAAATATGATAATTTGAGTTACCCAATCGATTAGTATATTCATTGATTCTATCTCCCTATCGTAAAAGTATGGTAAGGTTACTGGCCGCCACAATAATTACAATTGCCAAGAGAAACATAAGTGATACGGCTAATAAACAAGCGAGAATGTAAAGGATGTACGTACTGATTGTATTTAATGCTTGTACAATTGGCCCACCGCCGATCGGTTGTAATACAGCAGCAGCAATCTTATAAATTAACGCTATAGCAGCAACTTTTATTGCAGGAAATGCAACAATAAATAATATAACTACTAGACCAGCAATCCCTAACGCATTTTTTAAAATTAATGATGCACTCAAAATGGTATCTGCTGCGTCAGTAAATGTGCGACCAACAACAGGAATAAAATTACCGGTAACGAATTTTGCAGTTTTCATTGCAACCCCATCTTGAATGGCTGATGCGGTTCCTTGGACAGAAATAACGCCTAAAAAAATAGTCAGAAATACCCCGAGTGTACCTAAAGCTACAGATTTAAAAAGATTGGCTAAATGAGTAACTTTGTAATTTTCATTTAAACCACTAATAATAACTAGCATCGCCGCCAAGAATAATAGTGGCAAAACAAATACTGAAATAAAGACACCACTAAAATTAATCAGAAAAATAATTATGGGATGAAAGAAGGATATCGAAACAACATTTCCAAAACTAGCCATCATTCCTAAAACAAGTGGTAGTAGTGCAATCATAAAACCTTTCATGGTATCAATCGCTTCTTTTGTATAGGAGGTTGCTAAATAAAAACTATTCAACACTAGAAAAATTAATACTAAGAATATAACGAAATAGGCCACTCGACTAACTGTTGTCTTTTCAAATGCGGATTGCATCGATTGTAAAATAACAGCAAATAAAGTAAGCATAAGCAAACTACCTAATAATTTTCCATTTAGAATCAACTCGTGAAAAAGGTAATGCAGGAATTGTGTAAGGATATCCTTGATAGAAAAAGAGTTTATATCTTTTATAAATTCGTAAAAACTTGTTTTTTCTAAATCTGGTATAGCTTGTCCATATTCATCGACAATTTCCTCCCAATAGGTCTGAACCCCCTCTATTGATATTTCATCTAGTAATGCATCCTTTAATTCTATAGTCGGGATTGGTTCAGCAGAAATAGGAGCTTGTCCAATAAACATAAACAATATAGTGAAGAGAATCACACGAATTCCTGTTGAATACTTCATTCACTTCAATTGCTCCCTTCAGGCTTGATATTTTTAGACATTTGGTAAAAAGCCAACAATTGCTTCAATAACTGTAGTTATGATAGGAACTGCTAATAACAATATAAATATCTTCCCTGCTAGTTCAATATACTTTGATACCGAATCTAGCCCTGCGTCCTTTGTAAGATGTGATCCTATTTCTGCAATATATGAAATGCCAATAATTTTTAAAATCGTATTCAGATAGAGCGTTTGGATATTCGCCTGATTTCCTAAGGAACGAATTGTTTCGAAAATAATTTGAATTTGTTGAATTACGGAAAAAAATATAATGATCCCTGTAATTAAAATTAAGAAAAATGCAAGTGATTTATTAACTTCTTTTAGTAAAATGTAAAGAATTGCTGCCACAACACCTAATAATACAATTTGGAGTATATCCATTAGAAAGCCCCTTAGAATAAAAATACCGATTTAATTTGTTGGAATAAATCTGATAATCCATTTACGACAATAACAAGGACAATGATAAAACCGATTAATGTCGCAAACTGAGCAATTTCTTCTTTACCCATTTGTTTCAAGATTGTATGAATGAGTGCTACTATTATTCCAATCCCTGCAATTTGGAATAGTATCGATGCGTCTAAAAACATGCATTTGCCCCTTTCTTCCCACCCATCGAGATATGATGATAACTTAAATAAATAGCAATACTAAAAACAGGCCACATAGAATCCCTAGTGTTTTAGATAACTTTCCATAATGTTGATAAGCATCTTGTGCTTCACTCAACTGGGTTTCTAAATAAACTTTTGTTAGATGGATATGCTTTTGTTGTTGTTCAATATCGTGTTGTCCTAACGATTTTCCAAATTGAAGTAAGATTTCTTCATCACTAGATTGCAATGCAGAATTTTTTAGTAATAGACTTACTTGTTTTTCCCAAATTTGATCAAAATCAAATGGTATTTTATCCATTTGTTCAGCCATACCTTGAAAAAACAAACGAATCGGCTCAGGACTTTTTTTGGAAATAATTAAAAAAGCAGCTTGTAATGAAACTTGACTATATACCATTTCTGCTTCTAATACTTGTAAAGCATTAATCACTTGTCGTATATGTTTTGGTCGTTGCTTCAGTCCATTACTCCATTCAAATCCGATGGTGGTTGCTGTCCCGATTAAAAGCAGTGCTCCAATCCACTTCATGTATAGGACTCCTCTTTGACAATTTAATTTCATCACCAGCAGAATTATAAACTTTTTGTATCTTACCAATGTTTGTCCCTTTTCCCAGTAAAATATATCGTTCAAATACCTGCTGTTCGATTAACTTTTGCATAGATGGTCGACTATTTAAATCATCCCATTGGTTGGCGTGAGCGGTACAAATAATGGTTACACCAGTATGAATAGCTTCTAATAATGCATCTACATCATGATCGGTCCCGATTTCATCGACAACAATAATATCTGGTGACATCGAACGGACCAGCATCATCATTCCTTCTGCCTTTGGACAGGCATCCATAACATCAGTCCGAGTTCCTACATCATGTTGAGGAATACCTTGTAATGACGCAGCAATTTCAGACCTTTCATCCACTATTCCAACCTTTTTTGACCTATTCATCGGTTGATCTATCGTTGCAATCATCCTGGTTAAATCACGAATCATTGTTGTTTTTCCGGATTGTGGGGGACCAATAACCATGGTATTAAAATAGTAGTTATTTTGGTTAATATATCGAAACACCTCTATTGCAGCATTCCGTTTTTCCTTTGCAATACGGATATTAAAACAGGATATATGCTGTAATGCCTTGACACCTTTTCCTGAAGTATTTACCCTACCAGCAATTCCAATTCTATGACCACCTTCTATGGTTATATATCCTGATCGTAGTTCATCTTCCATGCGATATAGAGAGTATTCACTTATTTGATTTAATAAATAATTGCCATCACTTTTTTGAGGTATTGTATCTTTAAGCCACTTTGTGTCTTTATCAAATATCAATTCGATAGGTCTTCCTATTCGAATTCTAATCTCTTGAAGTTCTTCTTCATTATGGATAATTTTTTCTTTTATACGGCGCTGTAAATGTATAGGGAAGAGTCGTAAGATCTTGTCCATAATATTTCCTCATCTCTACATAATCTTTATACTAAATGTATGTGATAGAAGATATAATATGACCAATTGGAAGTAACCTTGTTTTATATGGACTAAAAAAAGCCTTAAAAAGTCATTAAGACTTTTTAAGGCTTTAGAAGATATATACTTAAGCTCTAGATACGTATTTACCGTCGGATGTGTTGATAACTAATACATCACCCTCGTTTACAAAGAATGGAACTTGAACAATCAATCCTGTTTCAAGTGTTGCGGGTTTGGATCCACCACTCGCAGTATCTCCTTTAATACCAGGTTCTGTTTCCGTTACTGTTAGTTCAACATTATTCGGTAGATCTACACCTAGAATCTCATTCTCATAGCTAATGATAGAAACTTCCATATTCTCTTTGATAAATTTTAACTGTTCTTGGATTTGTTTACCTGGGATTTCTATTTGGTCATACGTATTCGTATCCATAAATGCATGTGCATCTCCAGAAGCATAAAGGTACTGCATTTTACGATTTTCTATATGTGCTTTGGCAACTTTTTCACCTGCACGGAACGTTTTTTCTTGAATATTACCGCTTCGTAAATTGCGTAGCTTAGATCTTACAAAAGCAGCACCTTTTCCTGGCTTCACATGTTGAAATTCGATGACTTGCCAGATATCATTGTCTACTTCAACTGTAAGTCCTGTCTTAAAATCATTTACTGAAATCATTCTTGTTCCTCCCTATGTATGGGTATTAAAGCTGAATCAATTCTTTTGGAGCAAAAGTTAACCGCTCGTTTCCTGTATCGGTTATCACGATATCATCCTCGATACGACAACCTCCAAGTCCTTGTACGTATATCCCTGGTTCTACGGTGACTACCATTCCAGGTTTTAAAATTATATCAGATCGGTAAGATAATCCAGGGCTCTCATGAACCTCTAATCCAAGTCCATGTCCTGTAGAATGTCCAAATTGCTCTCCGTAACCCTTCTCTGAAATATAATCTCTTGTGAGACTGTCAGCTTCTTTACCAGTAATTCCTGGTCTTGTACCTTTCACTCCACGAAGGTTCGCCTCTAATACTATATCATATATTTGCTTTAGTTCGACAGATATTTCTCCTACTGCTACCGTTCGAGTAATATCGGAACAATAACCATTATACAAGGCACCAAAATCTAAAGTAACAAGTTCACCAGATGCGATTTTTTTATCGGAAGCAACACCATGCGGCAAGGCAGATCGATGTCCAGATGCTACAATGGTGTCAAAACTAGAAGAAGTTGCCCCTTGACGACGCATAAAGAATTCCAATTCGTTTGAAATCTCAATTTCAGGCACCCCAGGTTTGATATAGTTTTGAATATGAGAAAATGCATCATCGGCAATTTTAGCAGCTTTTTTCATCACTTCTAATTCATCCGGTGTTTTGAACATGCGCAATTCTTCAATCCAGCCACTTACAGGAACAAGTTCAGCAGAAAAAGATTCTTGGTAAGATAAATACTCTGAGTATGTTGTATAATCCTTTTCAAACCCTAATCTTTTTACATTATTTTCACTAACTAATTTACTAACTTCCTTTGCTATTCCACCTTTATGTTCTACGATATCAAAACCTGAGGCTTGAGAAGAAGCTTGTTCTGTATATCTAAAATCTGTGATAAATACTGCTTTATTCGCAGTAATCAAAGCAGTACCCGCACTCCCAGTAAAACCTGTAATATACCGTCTGTTATACGGACTATTAATGATTATAGCTTCAACATTATGTTCTTCCATACGACTTCTTAATTGTTCTACTTTAGTCAATTCTCCCATCCTCCTATGTAGTCAGAAAACTATCTATTTTTGTATTTTAGTTTAACACAAAATCAATAGTTTGAATAATTATTGGGAGCTTTCTGACTGAGGATGCTTTGCCTTTTGCCAGTCTTCATAATTATAAGATATTGAGTAACCTACAAACGTACCGTATAAAATAAACACACATATTGTTGTAACCCATGTATTTAACGATAATTCAGTTAGGTGTGGAACATTTGGAAAAAGTGGTTGAAGTACAAAGAATACGATTGCCCATACAGCTATTCCAAATATAATACTTACCCATAATGAATAGACTTTCTTTAACAATATATAGTAAAGAAATGCAATAGCTACAGATACTATACCTGCTATAATAATTGTGAAAAAGTTCCCTAACCAGCTATCTGTCCAACTAGCATTAACCCAAGAAGTTAATAATAACGATTTAGGTGATACCTCCATGAAATTAAAGTAATAAAATATACTAGCTATTAAACTCCATAGAATACCGCCGATAAATCCAGTTAATAACGATCTTGCAAGTAATGTGAGCCGATCCTCATTTTGATTGGAATGATTTTGTTTCCCAGAACTCATGTAGTTACACCTCCATCGATTAGTATTGCCAATCGATGGTGAACTATCACATTTTATACTAAAAATCTTTACTATAAAGACAATCAATCATTGCATAAATAATAATGTATAGGGAAGAATATAGTATCAATAATGATTCATCTGATCATACAAATCGTGTTCAAATATCGGAAATTGGTATATCATTAAAAGAAGATATCTGTTTACTAACCTTACTTAAAACGAGTAGAAAAATTCTAAGTAAGGAATGTAATTAATTGCAACCAACTTATGTATAAGTCTCTGTATGTATAAATTGATTAGGAGGGGTGTAAATGAGAAATAAATCTATGACTATATTGGTGTATATTATAATTGGATTAGCCGCCGTTGGGCTTTTTTCACAATTATTCGGGAATACAATTTCATTCCTTTCTAGAATATTAGTTACCATTGTAATCGGAGCAGCAATTTTTGGTTTACTTTACTACTTTTTTGTTAGGCGTAATTCCCCAACAAATACGGAAGATCGAAAAAAGTATAAACAAGCAGTGAAGCAATCGAAGACTAAATATAATTCTACCTCTTCTCCTATACCAAAAAAAGCAACACATAAAAAGAAACGAACAAAAAAAGCAAGTCACTTACGTGTAATTGAAGGAAGTAAATCGAAAAAAAAGAACCGCGCTTCATATTGAGCGGTTCTTTTTTTGTTGAGTGTTATCCATGCCATTTTTTCAAGAATTTTTCTGTACTATTTCTTCCGGAAATAATTAATTTTTGTCTCGCTTCTTCTGTTAATGAGAAATTCATGGCTGCTGTTCCTTCAACAGGTACAAAAATGATATTCTTCTTGTCGCTAGTAGAAATATATCTAGAATCATGCGCCTGTTTCATAGTCGAAAAGAGAGCTTGAAACATACCAATTGCATTATCAATCTTTCTTGGACCAATCTCTTGTGTTATTTCGGTTAATTTCACACCTAATAACGGCCGAAGTGGTTTATTTGTAGGTTGATCAAAAATCCACATTGGAAAGTTACTGAGTAATCCTCCATCAACAACAATACTTTTTTGTTTATACCTTCCAGGTACTCTCTTGGGCATAAAGAAATACGGGAAACCCGCACTCATTCGTACAGCTTTCGAAACAGGGAAATATTCAGGCTTTATACCATAAACTCTTTCTAAATCATCAGGAATCACTACTAATTTCCCTAAGGATAAATCACTCACAACAACTTTTAAATAACCTTCTTTAATATCAGAAAAGGTTTTAATGTGTTTCCGTTCTAAAACCTCCATCAACCAAGCTTCAAGTTTATCTCCTTTATTAATTCCAAGCTGGAAATATAGAAAAAACCATTTTGTCAGCGGTAAGAACTTTGTAAGCAAAGGTGGATCTGCTAAAGAAGAAAGATCTAATTCATTTACAAGCTCTTTAATTTCTTCCATTGAGTATCTTGCTGCAATCATTGAAGCAATAATTGCTCCAGCAGATGTTCCTGCAACTCGTTCGAATTCAATATGATGTTCCTTAAAGGTTTCTAATACACCTACATACGCAAAAGCCTTTACTCCTCCTCCAGAAAAAACACCATCTATATTCATAACATCTCTCCATACAGTTGTTACTTCATATATAAGCACAGATGTTAAGAGTTATTCCAATAAACAAGTATAAAGTATGATAATATCGAACAGATTTTTCTGTAAATTTAAAAACCGAACTATTATAAGGAACATCCTCTCTAAAAGTTCGGCTCTCATTTATTAATTTTCTGTTACCTCGTTTACTTGCTGGTCACTTTCTTTAATTACCTTTTTTAAATCTTTTACGCGTGAATCATCTTTTTTAAAATAATTTACAAGGTCCCCAATACGGTCAATAGAGTTCCAACTTAGATGGTGTTCAATTCCTTCAACATCTTCATATATATTTTCATCATTTACTCCAATTATTTCTAAAAACTCTTCTAATAATTCGTGACGAAATACTAGACGTTCTCCAATTTTCTTACCTTTAGTAGTTAATACAAAACCACGGTACTTTTCGTAATCAAGATACTGATCCTTATCTAGTTTTTGTACCATTTTTGTGACAGAAGACGGATGAACATCCAAGGCCTCAGCAATTGCTGAAACACGAGCGTATCCTTTTGATTCAATTAAGTTATATATTATTTCAATGTAATCTTCCATACTAGGTGTAGGCATAAAACGCGCTCCTTAAATAGGTGAAAATATTTTTTATCACAGGCAACATTTTTTCTTTTCTATACTATGAGCATACATGATTGTTGGGTCAGACTCAAGTTTTTATTCAAGAAACACAAAATGCGACCGGCCGTTAGAAACATAGCGAGTGTATCCTATTTTTTAGGACTATTGAGTTAATCACGGAGAGGTGACAAACCGATGGTGTAGTGCGATTTCCTGAAGTCTTCTAGTTTCTCGACGCTTGCATAGGACGTGGTCGTTGCTGTCTACTAAAAGATATGAAGTCCAAATTCTTTCCTTTTAAATAAAAACTTTGAAAAATAGACGCTCTACCCATATAATGATAATGTAGACTAGAATTACGGGGGACCTAGAATGGAAATTTTAATTATAGCATTAGTCGTTTTATTAGCGGTGAGTCTATTCCGATATTATAGACAGAAGAATTATTTAAAAGTATTAACCGAAGATCAATTTCGTGAAGGATATCGAAAAGCACAATTAATTGATGTTAGAGAGCCTCAAGAATTTGATAGAGGTCATATTTTAGGAGCAAGAAATATCCCAATGACTCAAATGAAACAACGTCTTGTAGAAATGCGTAAAGATAAACCAATTTATTTATATTGCCAAGGAAGTTCACGCTCAGCAAGAGCAGCTCAATTACTTCATAAAAAAGGCTACAAAGAAATCTATCAGCTTAAGGGTGGATTTAAAAAGTGGACGGGTAAAATCAAGACAAAAAAATAGCAGAAAGATTAAAACCGAACCATCATTTGATGTTGTTCGGTTTTTACTTTTCATTAATAGAAGTAATTTAACTCATTGAATCAATTCATAATTAATATATTTGGTGTAAAATCCTAATGTTGCGCTGTTTGATTTCCATTGCAGACGACGCTTTCCGCAGGTACGACTTCAAAGCGTAAGAAATATACAGAGACTCCTGTGGGAAGACGACCTAGGTGAGACTCCGGATTGCTTAGCTACCGGAGGCTCGTCAGCCGCCGCTGTATTAGCGAAGTATATTTCTGCAGAGGGTTTTCAAAAGCTAATCATTCGGATCTATCTTTTGAGTGAATATTTTTGTTCCAATCCCTTTTGATAGGTTTATTCTTAATGTAACAAGAGTTTTACTCGCACTAATAAAGAACTGCTTATGGATTGTATCTAAGTACAGGTTTTCTAGCAGCAGTTGTTTCATCCATACGCTTTACAATTGTCTCATGGGGTGCTTCCTGAACAATTTCAGGGTTTTCCTCAACTTCCTTAGCTATTGTGCGCATCGTATCTATAAATCCATCTAATGTTTCTTTCGATTCTGTTTCAGTTGGTTCTACCATCAATCCTTCTTCTACATTCAATGGGAAGTAGATTGTAGGTGGATGATAACCAAAGTCTAATAATCGTTTTGCCATGTCTAATGTTCTAACCCCGAGTTTCTTTTGCTTACTACCTGATAAGACAAATTCATGTTTGCAATGTTGTGGGTAAGGAAGTTCAAATGTACCTTCCAACTGTCTCATCATGTAATTGGCATTTAATACAGCATATTCACTGACCTTTTTAAGCCCTTCTGATCCCATAGTCCGAATATACGTATAAGCACGTAGGTTTATTCCAAAATTCCCATAGAACGGTTTAACCCTTCCAATAGATTGTGGTCGATTTTCATCAAAATCATAACTATCTTTGTTTTTAACAATCAATGGTTTCGGTAAAAATGAAGCTAATTCTTCACTAACTCCAACTGGACCTGACCCAGGTCCTCCACCACCATGTGGACCAGTAAACGTTTTATGAAGATTCAAATGTACTGCATCAAACCCCATATCTCCTGGACGAACATAACCCATGATTGCATTCAGATTAGCCCCATCGTAATATAGCTTACCACCAGCATCGTGGACTATTTCAGCCATTGTCAAGATATCTTTTTCAAACAATCCAAGTGTATTAGGGTTTGTTAACATTAGAGCTGCTGTATCGTCCCCTACTACCTGTCTTAAATCATCTAAATCTACTAATCCTTCTTGATTCGATTTAACTGTAACAGCTTCAAAACCAGCAACAGCTGCAGAAGCTGGATTTGTTCCATGAGCAGAATCCGGAACAATAACCTTAGTTCGTCCATAGTCTCCATTAGACTCATGAAATGCACGGATCATCATTAACGCAGTCCATTCACCTTGTGCTCCAGCCGCAGACTGTAAGGATACTTCATGCATACCAGTTATCTCTTTTAACGATTCTTGAAGATCAAACATCATTGCCATTGCACCTTGAACAGTGCTGACATCTTGATACGGATGGATATGACTAAATCCATCTAATCTAGCGATATCTTCATTTATCTTCGGATTATATTTCATAGTACATGAACCAAGTGGATAGAACCCGGAATCAACTCCATAATTACGATTTGATAAACCAGTGTAATGACGTATTATATCAAGTTCACTCACTTCAGGAAGTTCTGGAGGAGTCTGTCGTACATATTCCGAACCTAATTCCTCTTCTAAATCAAATGATTCAACATCTAACTCTGGTAAACTATAACTGGTTCTACCTTCTTTACTTCTCTCAAATATTAGTGGAAAATCTTTCTTAGACATGAACATCCCCCAATTCTTTCACAAATTGATCGATTTCTTCCTTTGTTCGTACCTCTGTTACCGCTATTAACATATATCCTTCTAATGACTTATCATCTTTAGCAAGATCATATCCAGCAATAATACCTTTATCTAATAAATGTTTATTTATTTTTGAGACAGAACCTGGAACTTTTATAACAAACTCATTAAAGAAAGCTCCATCGAAAGCAACCTCTATTCCAGCTTCAAGAATTTTTTTCTTTGCATATCTTGCTTTTTGCATATTTACGCTGGCCAATTTACGTAATCCATGCTTACCAATTGAACTCATTGCGACAGAACTAGCTAATGCATTTAGAGCTTGATTTGAACATATATTGGATGTTGCTTTATCCCGTCGTATATGTTGTTCCCGAGCTTGTAAAGTTAACACATATCCTCTTGTGCCTTCTTCATCAACTGTCTCTCCTACGAGACGACCTGGAACTTTACGCATTAGTTTTTTTGTAGTTGCAAAATACCCACAATGAGGACCACCAAATTGCGCTGGGATGCCGAAAACTTGTGTATCACCTGTTACAATATCAGCTCCAAATTCTCCCGGAGGGGTTAAATATCCAAGAGCTAAGGGATTACTTGAGACAATTAACATTGTTTTCTGGTGGTTTTCAAGTAATTGTTCAATTTTTTTCATAGGTTCTAATTGGCCAAAAAAGTTAGGGTATTGAACAACTACACCAGCAATCGTATCATCTAGTGCTTGATCTAGTTGGGTTAAATCAGTGATTCCATTTACAGTATCAATTTCTATAACTTCAATTGATTGGCCTTTTGTGTAAGAATCAATAACTGCACGATATTCCGGATGAACCGCTTTTGATACCAGTACTTTTTTTCTTTTTGTGTGAGCAGCACTAAGATTGACTGCCTCTGCCAAGGCTGTGCCTCCATCATACATAGAAGAGTTTGCAACCGGTAATCCTGTTAATTCGGATATCATTGTTTGAAATTCAAAGATTGCCTGTAATTCCCCTTGAGATATTTCTGGCTGATATGGTGTATACGCAGTATAAAACTCTGAACGAGAAATTACATGATCTACTACAGAAGGAATGTAATGATCATACACACCTGCTCCTAAAAATGATGTGTATTCTTTTGTATGAATATTGCGACTAGCAAGCTCTGTTAATTCTTTTGTTAGTTCATACTCACTTATAGGGGCTTTTAGATTCATTTCACCCTTAAAACGAACATGTTCTGGAATGTCAGAAAAAAGTTCTTCCGTGGATTGAATTCCAATTGCGTCAAGCATTTCCCGCTTATCTAGATTAGTCATCGGTAAGTAACGAAATTCCATTGGTTGGTTCTCCCCCTTATCTTCCCCGTTTATAAAATGGTGTTGGAACAATTTTAGCCTTCAATATACGTTTTCGAACTTTTACGTCAACCTCTGTACTTATCTCTGTATAATCGGTATTAATTAAAGCTAATCCGACATTTTTATTCAGTGTCGGTGATTGGGTTCCAGAAGTTATAAAACCAATCTCTTTATCGTCTTTAAGTACCACATATTCATGTCTTGGAATCCCTTTATCAATCATTTCAATTCCTACTAATTTACGATTAATACCATTATCTACTTGATTTTTTAATACTTCTTTTCCTATAAAATCCGATTCTTTATTGACTTTTACTGCAAATCCTAAACCAGCCTCTATTGGAGAAATATCTTTTGATAATTCCTGCCCATATAATGCTAAATTAGCTTCAAATCGTAATGTATCACGAGCACCTAATCCAATTGGTTCTAATCCCTCAGCTTCTCCTTTTTCAAGAAGCAATTTCCATAACGCAGCTCCAGATGAAGCATCAATATAAATTTCGAAACCATCTTCACCTGTATACCCAGTGCGTGAAATAAGTGCCTTTGCCTCTATTCCACGTAAAGCTACATTATTCTTAAATCTAAAAAATTTAATTTCTTGTAAATTTTCTTCTGTACATTTTTGTAGTATATCTTCAGCTTTTGGCCCTTGTACTGCGAGCTGAACATACTGATTAGATACATTTTCAACGACAACCTCATCGTTCGTATACGAATTTTGCTGTATTATCCAATTTGCATCCTTTTCCGTGTTTGCAGCATTTACTACTAACAAATATTCTTCATCATCTAACATATAAACAATTAGATCGTCAACAGTACCACCATTTTCATAACACATAATAGTATATTGTGCTTTACCTGGTTCCAATTTGGAAATGTCATTTGTTAATACGTATTGCAAAAACGATTTGCTTTTTGGTCCTTTCACCGAAATTTCTCCCATATGAGATACATCAAAAAGACCTGCTTTTGTTCTGGTTACTTCATGTTCATGTTTAATACCTGAGAACTGTACAGGTAAATCCCATCCTCCAAAATCAATCGTTTTTGCACCATGCGATGCATATTCTGGAAAAATTGGTGTACGTTTTTGTTCACTCATTCCATCCACTCCTATTTTAGTTTGATGAAAAGTAAAGCGCATAAAAATAGAGACTCCTCCATAGTGAAGAAATCTCTGTCCTTAAACCAGAAAGTTGCATATTCATTCTTCAAAAAAGAACGAATATTTGCTTCGTGGGTGGTTTACTTGCGTAAACACTCTCCAGAGGTGCGTCATACAAGAGTCTTTTCTGCCTGAGAGATTCGCTCTTCACTTGCTCCTTCGGCGTTACTTTAAATAGTAAGCTCTCCCCTTGTAATCTTCCGCTGATGAAATATGTATATTTTGGATATACTAAGTACCAAAATAAAGGAAAATCTATTTTCAATTGGATTATAACACAGATACTATAGATTTTATAGAAAAAACCAAATTTTATTAACAAGAAAAGGGGATAACATATGGATTCTATCCAAGTCAACAAAGACGAACAATTTATCATAGACCTGGATGAGGCAATCCAGCGAGAAGAAAATCTAACAAGCTGGAAACTTTTCTCTATGGCATATGAAGCAGAAAAGCAAACGATGAGCCCTTCGTTTAAAGGGCTTCGTTCTATAAATCATTTATCGCATCTTCAAATCTTAGATCACCAACGAGAGGCAGCCGAACAAGTTATCGAAGAAATGGACGGAAGAGCTATACTTGCTGATGAAGTAGGATTAGGAAAAACAATTGAAGCTGGTTTAATATTAAAAGAATACATGGTAAGGGGATTAGTTTCAAAAGTATTAATTCTTGTACCTGCTTCATTAGTAAACCAATGGGAAAAAGAACTAAATGATAAGTTTTTTATCCCAGCTATTGCACATCGGAAAAACTACAGCTGGGTAGATAACCATGTAGTCATTTCATCTATCGATACTGCAAAACGCTCTCCAAACAGTGAGGAAATTCTAGATATTGATTATGATTTAATCATCATAGATGAAGCACACAAGTTAAAAAACGAGAAAACGAAAAACTATCAATTCGTAAGAGAATTAAAGAAGAAATACTGTCTATTACTTACTGCTACACCAGTTCAAAATAAATTACTCGAGTTATTTAACTTAATCAGTATATTAAAGCCAGGACATTTAGGAAACTATCAAACGTTTACTGAAAAATACGGGAAAGACAGAAAGAGAATGGAACAAGATCCATACTTGAAACAACTTGTTCAAAAAGTGATGATACGAAATACACGGAAAGAGACAGCTTTACAACCTTCCAAAAGAAAAATAGAAACGGTGTGGATGGACTTTCCAAAAGAATTCCAACAATTATACGATCAATTAGTTCAACTTTCATTTGGAATGTCATCATTTTCAAAGATTACCTATTTACGTGAATTTTGTTCTTCTCGTGAAGCATGCTATATGTCATTAGTAAAATTCGTAAAAGATATTGAAGATGTAGAACACCCTTTAAAAAAAATAATTTCTGATTTAGAATCCCTAGAACAACATATAAAAGCTGAACAAATGGTCAAATTAATTCAATCTTTAGGGGATGAGAAGGTTATCGTATTTACGGAATACAGAGCTACGCAATATTATTTGCAGTGGTTTTTACAACAACACGGGATTACTTCCGTTCCATTCCGTGGGGGATTTAAACGTGGAAAGAAAGACTGGATGAAACAGTTGTTCCGAGATCACGCTCAAGTATTGATAGCTACGGAAGCTGGCGGAGAAGGTATTAATCTTCAGTTTTGTCATAATATGATCAACTATGATCTACCATGGAATCCGATGCGACTGGAGCAACGGATAGGAAGGATTCATCGATTTGGTCAAGAAAAAGACGTACAAATATATAATTTAGTGATTAAAAATACGATCGAAGAACATATGCTTTCCCTATTATATGAAAAAATTGATTTATTCCAGAATGTAATTGGAAATTTAGATGCTATATTAGCTGAATTAAATGTGAAAAGTTTAGAATCTGAAATGGAATCTATATATAATGAATCAAGTTCTAGTGGAGAAGTAAGGATTAAATTAGACAATTTAACTTCCATAATAGAACAAGCGAATCCATCAGATAACAAAATGGAGGAGGAGCAAAAGTATGGCAATTCATGATTTAAATTCCTTTCTAAGTGAATATTTTCAAACAAAAAACTGCTTGATTGAGGAAAATATAGATGGGAAAATGGTCATTCAGCTAACAGAAGAAATGGATCGAGAACTAATGAACCGACCATTTTACTGGCATTATATAAAAAAGATAGGACGTCAAGGTGAGCCGATGAAACTGTCTATGATAACTAATCCTGATAAGAAAGATGAACAAGGTGAATGGATCCATTTCGGCAGCCCTCGCTTACATCAAATATTAAATAAATTAAAACAAGGTGAGCGTCTGACAAAATTATTCGAGGTAATACATACAGCGGAAAAAACTCCTTTATATCCGTGGTTAATTACCAATATTAAAGTTAGTTATAGTGGTAGATACAAAAAAGATGAAATATTATCAATGGGGTTGCAGTTAGTAAACGGTCGAATGGTTGTCGATGCCATGGATAAACTACAGAAAATTCCATTGGAAAAATCGATTTCCGATTATTGTTTTACGATGTCTCCCATAATTAAATTACAGAGTGGTTTTAAACGTATTCAAGATACAATAACCACTTATATTGAAAATCAAGAACATAATTGGGCTAAAGATTCATTTGAAGTTTGGAATGAAGAAAAAAAGACGCTGACACACTTTTATGAAGATAACTTAGAACATAAACGTTACATGCAGGAATTGGAAGATTTAAAAAAAAGATATCAACCAACAATTCAAATTAAAGTTATTAACGGTGGTATATTTTATTTAAAAGATAACTCCCTACACTAAAAAAGAAATGGATCATTTTCCATTTCTTTTTTTATACCATAATTTAAATGTAAATGGTAAAACTCCAAACCAACGACTCTGATATAAACTTTGCTTTTTTTGATGAGTATTTCTTCTTTTTTGTTTTTCTTCTTTTGGCAGGTCGATATAAGTAATTACTTGTTCCGTCATATACCGTAAATAGTCATTCCCATTCATAAACACACCGCCTTTATTTACTAGTTATTTTGACCAGTTCATAAACAATTATTCAAAATATTTTTAAATACAAGCAGGATTATATCGTATTATGTAGAAAGTATATTATAGTCAGAAATTCTTAGAAAGGAGGTAGATGAATGAATGAAGTAAAAAAACTTTCTGACTCCCTCATTCAATCTGCGGTCTCATTACAATCTTCGGACATACATTTTTATCCTTATACTACACAGACGGAAATTTATTTTCGTATTCATGGAAGACGTACACTACATCGAAAGATTTCTTCAAATCAATATCGATTATTAATTACTTATTATAAGTTTATTTCTGGTATGGATATTGGTGAGTCCAGAATACCTCAACACGGTACAATTATCTGGACAGAAACGTCGGACACATATTCTTTACGTATTTCTACCCTCCCCCACTATTTATTAGAGAGCATAGCAATACGAATCCACCCACAACAATCTCATCAGTTAGAGCAGCAATTGTTTCTTTTTCCAAATCAAATCCGTCACATAAAAAAAGAATGGTTATCAAATCAAGCAGGTATCATTTTACTAACAGGGCCGACTGGAAGTGGTAAATCAACGACTTTATACGCTCTATTAGAGTCCATACTTGCAGAAAACCCATGTCAAACAATCACACTAGAGGACCCAATTGAAAAAAAGATGGATAATGTATTACAAATTCAAATTAATGAAAAAGCAGGCATCTCCTACCACGCTGGATTAAAAGCAGCACTTCGGCATGATCCGGATATTATTATGGTTGGAGAGATCCGTGATCGCAAGACCGCTCATTTTGCCTTTGAGGCTGCTTTAACAGGGCATCTCGTTTTCAGTACGTTACATGCAAAGAATGCTGTTGGTACTATATTTCGTCTTAAAGAAATGGGATTGAAGGATATTGATCTTGAACAAAGTCTTTTAGCGATTGGAGCAATTCAGCTATTACCGATACAATATAGAGGGGAACAAAGAAGAGCTGCAATTATGGAATTGTTAGAGGGAGAACAATTGTCAGAAGTAATATACAATCAACGGAGTCACCTTGAATACCGTTTTACATTTGAATACCTACGAAAGAAGGCTTTTGCATATGGCTTTATATCTAAGAAAGATTATCCAGTCACATAAGCTATCTTCAAGCAAGCAACTTCGTTTTTTACAAATTCTAAGTAGAATGTTATCGAAAGGATTAACAATTTCTGAATCCCTAGAAACACTTTCTTTCTATGATGAATATAAACATGTTACTGATATGATTAAGAATGACCTGAAGAATGGATTACATCTAGATGAAGCACTTGAAAACGTTCATTTTCACCATTCTATCGTTACACATCTTTATGTTGTAAGAGATAATGGTAATTTAGAAAGTCGGATAAAGCAAAGTATACATCTATACCAAAATCGAATAAACTATCAGAAACGTTTTCAACAAGTAGTCCGATACCCACTTATTCTGATTATAACTTTTAGTATTATATTATATTTCGTATATAATCAAGTACTTCCATCCTTTCAATTTCTTTTTGTAAGCAACCTCTCCCCTCCTCTTCAACTCATATTTTTCACGTTACAATGGGCTGGTTATTTTATTCTTATTGTGTTATTTCTCATCCTAATAGCCTTTGTATATTGGTCTGTATTTAAAAAAAAGATATCTACTGACCTGAAGATAAAGATCATTTCTAAAATCCCTCTTCTTGCTAGTTACTATCGAAAACAAACATCTTTTCATTTTGCTACGCAATTAAGTTCCCTTCTTCAAGCAGATATGTCATTTCATACATTACTTTCCTATATGGCTTATCAAGATAAATTACCAATTATTACGTATTATTCAAAACAGATGCACTTACAATTAGCAAGAGGAAAATCATTAGAGAGTCTACTTACATCTTTTTACTTTATAGAAAAACAATTAAGAGCAATTATGTCTACTAGAGTTGACGCAAAGACCCTTGCTAAGGACTTACACGTATATGCTGAATTATCTATGGAAGAAATGTATTACCAATTAAATAAGATAATTACGTATATTCAACCTATATTTTTTATTATAGTAGGAGCTTTTATTATTTTCATTTATATTAGTGTCCTCTCTCCAATGTTTGAAATAATGAATTCAATTTAAGGAGTAGATCATATGTTTAAAAAAGAAGCTGGTTTTACACTCATTGAAATGTTAATTGTGCTCATGGTCATTTCCGTATTGATAATCCTCATCATTCCTAATATAGGAGAAAAAAGTGGGGAAGTTCATTCTAAGGGTTGTGAAGCTTTGATCAGTGTTGTTCAAGCTCAAGTAGATACATTTTTGTTAGAGACTGGACAACACCCTAATTCCTTGGATGAATTAGTAGAAAATGATTTTATTACCGAAGATCAATTAACTTGTCCAAATAATAATTCACTAACTTATTCGAACGGCAAAGTAAATGCCTCTTAGCAAAAATGGCTTTACGCTCATCGAAGTATTATTTTCTTTAGCCATTTTAATGGTTATTATAACCTTCTTCGCACCTTCACAAATGACTCAATTAAATCAATTAAAAGAGAAGCAGTTTTTCGAGTTACTTAAATATGATGTCCTATATATTCAATCACGAGCAAGAATGTATGAAAATGAACGTGTTTTAATTCGTTTTTATGCTGATGAATACAGAATAATTGAAGGACTGAATACCAATGAAGTTCGTCCATATCCAGCAGGATTATCTATTGATACATTTGGTAAAAGAGAAATTTATTTCAATTCGAATGGCACAGTTATTCAGCCGCGAACAATAAGTGTCTATGGAATCAATAAAACATATCAATTAATTTTCCCTCTGGGGAAAGGGCGTTTTTATATTGCAGAAATCTAATGGCTTTAGTTTTACTGAAGTAATAATAGCTACTTTACTCTTTTTTACAATTATCATATCGCTTCTTCCTCTTTTTTCTCTTCTAATGAAAGAACAACTCGTGCTTCAAGAAAGACGTACAATAGCTTATAAGTTACATGATAAGCTACAATCAAACTTCTGGAATGATCTTCAAAACGAAAAATCTACATTCTTATTGGAAAACTCTCAAACAGAAGTAACGTTTGATTTTGAAACAGAACAAAGAATACTCACAGGATGTGCACAGTGGGTAAATATAAAACATCGACAAGAGGAGTATTGTTTGCATGGTAAATCTCCAAGATAATCGAGGTTTCTCGCTAATTAGTCACTTATTGATGATGACAATTATCTTAATTACACTTCCTTTTATAAGTTATATGTTACATTTCATAGAAACTCCATCTGCAAAGGAAGAGTTGTCTGTTCATCAATTTTTTCAATTTATACGTGATGATGTTATTCGCTCTCTTCATGCAGTGGCAACAAATGACAAACTGGTATTGACTGTTCCAAGTGATTTAAATGAACAAACCGTTACCTACGAACAGTTTGGGAATTTAATCCGACGCCAAGTAGATGGAAAAGGATTTGAAATTTATTTAAGAAACATAGCTGAATTATACTTCCAACCGTTAGAATTTGGATTTCAAATTATATTAACAACGAGTTCTGGAGATCAATATGAAAAAACAATTAGTTTTTATTAATAATGAACAAGGATTTCTATTTATTTATGTTATTTGGATTATTAGCTTCCTATTCTTAAGTTTAACGCTATTGACTATTTATAATCATCATGATAAAAAGATAACCGATTTTCATTTAAAACTACTCCAGTCAGAAACATTGTTTCAAATGAGCAAGGTAGACGTTGAAAATGATTTAGAGGAATTTATGGATACACAAAAACTTAAATATTATTCTTATCCTGATGGACAAGTTAAAGTACAGATAAAATCAAGAAAGCAACATATTTTTTCTTTATCCTTCACTATTTTTTTGGAGGAAGACCCCTTTTATTCCTATGAACATTTTTATGCAATTGATGAATAAAAAATCATCAATTAGGTTACTCTAATTACAACTTCAAATATAATTGTTCATAGAAACGTTTACAATCTTATCCAGCTCGTATATAATAACTATGAAAAGGTTACCTACAAAGGAGGGGGAAGACATGGATCGTATGTTTCGTGTTCTTGCCTTTTGGACAGGTATTTTTACAGTAATGTTTTATGTCGGTGACATGATGAATACTGCACTTCTATTCCTGGCTCAAACGGCGTTTTTCCTTACATTAGGCTATTTAAAACTATCCGAACGAATGTACATGTATTTATTTGGTGCATATTGTACTGTATTTCTAATTGGATATACTTGGTATTCCGAATTTATACTTGTACCTGGGTTTGGACATTAAAACAAAGAAAAAACCACATGAATCATGTGGTTTTTTCTTATGTTCTCAAGCTTGAAAAAAAGGATTTCCGACTTTTTCAGCTTGTATAGTTGTAATTGGACCGTGACCAGATAAAACTTGGTATTTTTCGGGTAATTGATATAGTTTTTCTCGAATCGAATGTTCTAACACGTCTATATCTCCTCCTGGTAAATCAGTTCTACCTATTCCTTTTTGAAACAGGACATCACCACTGATTACTAACTGTTGTTCAGGAAATATATAACTTACACTACCTGGAGAATGTCCTGGTGTATGATATACTTGCATTGAAAACTCTCCTATAGTTAATCCACCCTCTACCACACTAAATTCTGCAGGTGCTGCTACAATAGATTGACCGATTAATTTATAAGAACCATTCAAATTTGGATCACTTAACCATTCATGTTCTGCCTGATGCAAATAAACTGGTGCATTCGTTTTCTGACGAATCTGTTCTAAAGCTCCAATGTGATCAAAATGTGCATGAGTTAATAAAATAGCATTAATATCTAAGTTATGTTCTTTAATTATAGACAGGATTATTTCTGCATCTCCACCTGGATCAACAACTATCCCATTACTTCCTTCTTTAAGAATATAACAATTCGCTTGTACCATCCCCACTGGTCTAGCAATAATTTCCATAAAATTCTCTCCTTATTTTTTATAATAACTCGACAAAAAAGATGGAATACTATAAAATAATAATTGATAATCGTTAGTTACATAATAATACATATATTCCTTTCGACTCAACAAAAAAGGGGTCGGAATGAGGAGGTTAATAAAAGATGGAAGCGTATTATCACATTATCCTTGGAGTATTACTTTTAGGAGTCACTTTATTAGCTGTTATTTCCGTTATTCGTCAGCTAAAGTATAAAAACATGTTTGCACTATTATTTTCAGCTATTACTGCTGTAGCTTTTGGATTCTTTTCAATCGCTACGATTATCAAAGAGATTATTGGATAATAACCATGGAAAAAAACAACATTTTGCTTCTGGCATTATTGTTGTTTTTTAATGTCTATATTAGTATGAAAACAAAAGCACAAGACCCTCCTTTAGTTTAGCAACGTACCGATGATAACTTTCACTTAGGGGGTATAAGTACGACTAGGCTCTTTACGGTTGTGCTGGTTTAATTCACACACAAATTTTATAATTTCGTGCAATACAAAAACCTAACAACAATCGCATTGTTGTTAGGTTTTTGTTAGTTTTAATTATTCTTCTTTTGCTTGATCTTTACCAAAATCTACGAATCGGAATAAGTCTCCATATACAATGGAATCGGAATAAGCTAATTCTTGGTCAACTTTTTCTTGAATAGAATCACATGCACTCGCCACTTGTTCCTTTTGTTGTTCTGCTTCTTGTTCAGAAGATGTTTCTTCATCAATAACATCATCTACAGGTTCACCAGTTTCTCTGTCATAACAAACACCCATAGTTTTGATATAGTCTTCACTAACGAAATCACCATTACGAAGTGCTATATAATCTTTTCGATCTTCACTAAACATGTCGTTACCAAAAGAGATATCTTTTTCTTGTTCGATACCCAACATATTAAGCATAGTTGGTTTAAGGTCAATTTGACCTGTTACTTCATCCATAACTTTTCCTTCACCATGACCAGGAATATGAACAAATAAAGGAACACGTTGTAACTGTACTTGATCATAAGGAGTAATTTCCTCTTTATCTAGATACTGTGCCATCGCACGGTTATGATTTGCACTAATTCCAATATGATCACCCATAATCACTATTACAGAATCTTCATATAATCCACTATCTTTTAGATCTTGGAAGAACTGTTCAATAGCTTCATCCATATACCTTACTGCTGGGAAGTAATTATTAAGTGTATTTGAGTTTGAATCAAATTTATCAATAGACGTATCTTCCTCATTCATTTCAAATGGGAAATGGTTTGTTAAAGTTATAAACTTACTGTAAAAAGGTTGTTCCATTGACTCTAAATACTTAATCGATTGTTCAAAGAATGGTTTATCTTTTAATCCCCAACCAATTGAATTCTCATTTGAAACCTCATAAGCTTCTTCACCATAAAAGTTGTCAATTTCTAAACTATCGTACATTCCTTCACGATTCCAGAAGCTTTTATTATTGGCATGTAATACAGAAGAAGTATACCCTTCTTCTTTTATAAGTTCTGGAAATGCATTATATTCATTTCCGCCATGCGTAAAGAATACAGCACCACGAGATAATGGATATAAAGAGTTTTCAACTAAGAACTCCGAATCTGAGGTGTTTCCTTGGCCGGTCTGTTCATAGAAGTTTTCAAAGTAGTACGTATCCTCATCTTCAGCTAAACCGTTTAAGAAAGGAGTTATTTCTTCTCCATTTACCTCATTATTAATTACAAACTCTTGAAGTGACTCTGCATTAATAAAAATTACATTTTTATCTTCAGCAATGCCAAACATTTCTTCACTTCGTTTATGATCAATATTCGTCTCAATAAACTCCTCAATTTCAGGAATTTCATTTCCATCTGCAAATACGCGCTGTGACTCGGTTTTTGAGTGAACAACAATATCGTATACATGATAATTAAATAAACCAATATTTTTAACTAAATACTCTCTATCAAACGCACGAGTAAATAATTGTGGACGTTCCATCTCTGCTAAGAAAAAGTTTCCTGCAAGTAGAACTAAAGAAAATGCTACTGCTCCTACTTTTCCACTCTTTGGATATTGAACAGATAAAGTACCTTCATATTTCTTACTTAAAATCCAAATAATAATAACATCAGCAAAGAATAATACATCATATGGTTTGATTAGCGTTAAAATACTTGACCCTAAATCTCCCATATTGCTTCCCATAAATAATTGTGGAATCGTAATAAAATCTGTAAACTGACGATAGAATACGAGATTCGCCCAAACAATCAAGGAAGCAAATAATGCCATATAGCGAATATATTTCATTTGCCTTGAAGTCTTATTAAACCACACCGCAATCGTAAATATTAAGAATGCAGACACAAATGGATTAATAAATAAAATTAACTCTTGCATAGAATTGTCAATTCCAATGTTGAACATAAATCTATATACAATATACGTTTTTAGACCAAATAGTATCGCTGCTAATATATACAACGGCACTTTGGGTTTTTTGAAGAATTTCATATTTCTCCTCCTAGTTTCTTAACTCATTCATCTAAATTAAATTTCATAGTACAATTCCTCATTATGAATCATATTCCACATTTTTAGCAATTGTAAACTACAATTAATAAAATACTTATTAATATAGACGAATATCATGCCATTAAAGTTTCACTTTTATAAGATTTTTTTACACTGTACTCATAAGTTACTATTTTAGTAGAAAATAAAAAAAAATCAAGTGAAAAATGTGCTATTTTTTGAAGAATATGCTAAATATGCTGCTCCAATAATACCTGCGTCATTTCCTAATTGAGCAGTTTTAATTGAACATGCTTCTGACACTCTTGGTAACGCATGTTTTTCAAAAGCTTGCTGTATAGCATCAATTAACTGATCTCCAGCTTTGGAAACTCCCCCGCCAATTAATACTTTAGAAGGGTTTATAATTACACCCATGTTAGCTAAGACTTTGCCTAAAACATCAGCAGTATGATCAACAATCGATTTTGCTGCTATATCACCTTCAGATGCTAGTTCAAAAATTTCTTTAGATGTAATTTCTCTATTTTTATTATAAGCTTCTGCTAATTTTGAATGAGGTATTTCAATGATTTTTTCTAATGCTTGTCTTACAATACCTGTAGCAGAAGTAATCGTTTCTAGACAACCATGATTGCCGCAATTGCAAGGTGCCCCATTCTCTTCCACAATCATATGGCCTAATTCTCCTGCCATTCCATTTGCTCCATTTAAAATTCGACCATTGGCAATGATTCCTCCGCCTACTCCAGTACCTAATGTAATAGCAATTAAATTGTCTGCTTGATTTCCTGCACCAACCCAATTTTCACCAAGCACTGCAATGTTCGCGTCATTTTCAACATAAACTGGAACTTTTGCATATTGTTGAAACGCTTCAGCTAAAGCAACATTTTTCCAACCGATATTAACCGCTTCATGAACATATCCTTTTTCTGCATCAATAAAACCTGGTGCTCCCACACCTAGTCCAATTATCGATGATAGAGAATAGGATAAATGCTCCATTTTTGACTCAATAGACGACCAGATTTCTGGGACAATATGCCTTCCACCATCCGCTAGATTCGTAGATACTTCCCATTTGTGTACTATCTTCCCATTTTCAGATATAAAACCTATCTTAACCGTAGTTCCCCCAATATCAATACCCACTAATAAATGCTTGTCCACTACCCATTCCCCTTTAAATGATTATTTTTTTCTTTTTTAATGCAAAGTTTTGCCGTTAGAAATTCTTGTTGAGTAATAAATCCATATTGATACAAATCATCTAATTCAAGTTCTATTAATTCCAAATCTCCCAGTCGATCGCCAGTATAAATAAACGCACCAAAACGTTTTAATAAATTACGAACATCAATCATTGTTTTCAAATTAATCACCATTCACTATTATATCAAATGCTTTAATTAATGGGAACTAAACAATTGAAAACCCGAATCAGTTAACGATCCGGGTCTTTAGGGTTTAATATTTCAGGTCGGCGATGCTTTATCGGTACTGGCACACGAATGATAACATCCCGTAATGCATTTGGTGAAAATGGCATAAATGGCCAAAAATAAGGTATTTTAAACGTCTTCATTTTTGTAATGTACAATAGCCAACAAGTTATACCCACTACATAACCAATCACACCAAAACTGGCGGTCGCTAATAATAAAATAATACGTACAATTCGATTAGCCATACTTAGCTCATAACTAGGAGTTGCATAAGAACCAATTGCAGCAGTAGCAATGTAAAGAACCACTTCGTTGGTAAACCACCCTACCTGGACAGAGACTTCACCTATCATAATTGCTGCAACCAATCCGAGTGCCGTTCCTAATGCAGATGGAGTATGAATGGAAGCCATCCTTAACATATCTAACCCTATCTCCGCAATGAGAAATTGGAGAAGTAGAGGTATTACTCCAGGATCATCTGGACCAATAAACTCTAAAGCAGCGGGTAATAACTCTGGATGTGAAGACATTAAATAATATAGAGGCAATAATATCATTGAAAATAAAATTGCAAAAAAACGAACCATTCTTAAATATGCACCAACAGTAGGTTTCTGACGATATTCTTCCGCATGATGTAAATGATTCCAAAACGTTGTTGCAGTTATCATAACACTAGGTGAGCCATCAATAATTAACAAGATATGGCCATCATATAAGTGTGCAGCAGCAGTGTCTGGTCTTTCTGTATATCGTACAGATGGATAAGGATTCCAATAACGATCACTTAAAAACTCTTCAATTGTTTTTTCTGCCATCGGTAGTCCATCTGTGTCAATTTTTTCTAATATCGATTTGATTTTTTCTATATGTTTATTATCTGCAATATCTTCTATATAACTTATGACTACATCAGTTTTTGACCGTCGCCCTACCTGTAAATATTCCATTCGAAGTGAACGATCGCGTACTCGTCTTCTTGTTAATGCGGTATTAAATACTAATGTTTCTACAAATCCATCTCTTGGTCCACGAACTACTCTTTCTAGATCTGGTTCTTCAGGGGAGCGTGCAGGGTAAGTTCTCGAATCAATAATAATTGCCTTATCTATACCATCTACAAATAAAGCTGTTGCTCCGGCTAATACAAAATCAGCGGCTTGATAAATATTATCTATAGGTTCAATTTCTATATAGGGGATATATCTCTTAAGTAGTTTGGTTAACGTATCTTTATCCAGTTCATGTTCTTTTAGCGCAGCCAATGTTTGCATGATATATAACGATATATCATCTTTGGCAAATCCATCAACCATGAACATAGCCATATCTTTCCCTGCATAATTTAAATCTAAATAAATTAAATCAAAACTTTTCTCAACCCCTAAATAACTTTTTAGGAATGTAACGTTGTTTGTTAATTTATGATCAATTGGTCTTTTATCCTGTTTCATTCGTTACCACCTGTGACTATAAGATATGACTAGTTTATAACGAACTATAATTTCTATACTAGAATCCTTCATATATTCTTTTTTAAAAACATATATAAACATATAGACAAGCGATAAAGGATGAGTAAGATGTGGAAAAAATATATCCTTCCAATCATAGGCGGTTTAATATTTGTGACTACAATTTATATTATCAATATAGACAAACAAGCAATTAGCTTTTTTCCGTTAGATGATACACACACTTTTAATTATGCAGATACAAAAGTTTTACTTATAGGAGAAGAAGATACAAATCGATACGAAATGCAATGGAATATAAATTCACAAAGTGATGCGGAATTAGCTATGCGACAAGATGTATCCTTATTATTCGTAAATGGCAGACTAAAAGGAGTACGCAGTAAATGGCAACAAGATACTGATAAGATTGATATTCAAGAAAATTTTATTGGACATGACTCAAATCATTATGAAAGTATTTCATTTCATCAGGGAGAGATCCATATTGATAACAATACAATAAGAAGTATTCAACATATGTCTCAAGATGAACTGTATGTTATTGACTCCCCTTCTGAACCAATTGCTTCATTTAAAGAACCAGCTAACGAATACGAAAAGGAATGGGAAGAAGTCTTAAATCGGACTACAAATCAACAATTAATTTATCATTGGCAACAACTCATGCAATATTTTAACGTAAATTCCTCTAACTATTATGCTATACCATTAACAAATTTATTTATATATGAAGATACTCCATTACCAAATATGACTAAGCAAGAATCAGATCAAGTGATTGGACAATTGTGGGAAGGACTATATAAAAACTACATTATCCCTGCTCTTGACCCACCAAATGATAAACTTAGCAGCTTTGTACCATTAATTTTAATCGACAAAGAAGCAAAACACTTACTTGTTCTATATGAACTAAACGGAAAAAAAGAGCAGCTAATTCAGCGGTTGCCAAAAGCTACTCTTAAATGATTAATAATTGGATAAGTCCTGCTGAAGATCTAATAATTCTTGATTATCAGGAAATCGTTCTAGACCTTCGCCGATTACTTCTCTCGCCTTATCAAATTCAAAATTATTTGCATATATGATAGTTAAATTATTGTACGCTTCAGGAATAGTTTCTTCATATCCTAAACTTTCTTCTAAATCAGCTTGTGCTAATTCAATTTCACCTTGCTGTATATATGCATACGAACGATGGAAAAGAAAATAAGCCATCAACTTATTATCTTTATTCGATTTTAATTCATTTAATGCATCGGTAGATATTTCAATTGCTTCTTCAAATTGATTATCAGTTAGTTTTTCTTCTACTTCAATTAATTTAAATTCTAGAGAAGAAGCGTTATTATCAATACCATACATTAATAATCCGGCACATAAAACAATAAATGCGATAATTGCTCCTAATTGATATTTACCATTCTTTTTACTTGGTACATGTAGACAAGCAGCTATTAGAAAGCCGCCAAGTAAACCACCGAGATGAGCACCCATATCTATTTCTGGGATAGAAAACCCAATGACGAGGTTTAATACTAGTATAAATATAATATTCATACCCATTGTATCTTTAAATACGTCTTTATAAATTAAACCAAAGAATAGCAAGGCACCAAACAATCCAAATATTGCTCCAGATGCCCCGGCAGAGATACTAATAGATGTAGCAAAGCTAGCTATCGAACCAGCTATTCCGCCAAGAAAATAAATAACTAAAAATCGCGTTCTACCAAATATCCTTTCAATAGCTGTTCCCAAATAAAACAATGCAACCATGTTCATTAAGATATGGACAAAACCTATATGTAGGAACATGGAAGTAAATAGTCGCCACCATTCACCTTCCATAATTAGTGGATTATATTTTGCTCCCATATCAATAAGCGTATCAATGTTCTCACTTCCGCCATTATTTATTTGTTGTAAGAAAAAAAATATATTAAGTGCTATTAAAATATATGTAAATAATGGTTTTCCATTTGAAAATACTTTTCTTCTTTTTTCAATTCGGTTATTAAAATCTTGAAGTATAGTTTGTTTAAAATAAGCAACTTTTCTTTCTTTTTCTTCATTATCCAATTCGTCTATTTCTTCTAAAGATAAATCTAGACCTGTTTTTTCTCGTAAACGTTCAATTTCATCAGAACGCTCTGTTTCATGTAAAAAATACACATTCATCGTAAAAGGCTTTTTTGCATTTGAAGTAATCGGTTTTTTTAATGTTTGCCAATCATCACCAATTGGTTCTTCACTCGATGTATAAACCGTAATTGCTTCAATATGTTTTCCTTTGAAGCTTTTTCTCATTTGATGAATCCGTTGATATGTACTTGTTACATCTTGTTTGAGTTGATTTTGCCAATCAAACCGTTTAGGCAATAACCGAATGATGAATGAAGTGTTGTTTTGAAATCTCTCGAACCAAAGCTCGTCTGTCTCCTCATTTTTATTAATTAATTCAAATCCTTGCTGAAATAGTTGATAAGCTAATTGGTATTCCAAATATAAATCGTTTAGGTACATACACCAACCTCCCCATGATTATCATACCAAAAGGGAATATCTTTTGCACAGGATTATCATGGTGGATCATTCTAAAAAACGAAGAAGATGAGTGTGAAATCCTATATACTCATCTTCTTCGTTTTTAATAATTATAGCGACTAGTTGATTCACCAAAAATTTTTGATTGAACACCTGGAAAATTCATAGCTAACCTAACTGCTATCTTACGTATAATACTTATGGCAAATAGCGCATTAAATAATTTATACCTCCACTTTAATACGATTAAAATCAAAGATATAAATAATGCAACCGAAATGAGAGGACGCATTAATAAATCATTCCTTCCTAACTCTATTATGTAAATAGTTTTTTCTAGAATGATTTACTTATACATAGAAAAATTAACTTTTCTGTTAACAAATAATCTACCGGTAGATCATGTGATTCCTTAGGTAAGGACGAGACAATCTGTAACTCACTACAAATTGACAATGTGGGAGCTTTTATACTCGGTAACATTCGATCATAATAACCTCCACCAAACCCAATACGATAACCATTTTTATCAAATACAATACCTGGAACAATACATAAATCAAGTATTTCATTTTTTACAGGACTTGTAAGTTCAATAACAGGTTCCTCTATACCAGCGTAGACAACTTCTAGTTGTTCAAAAGTGGTGATTTGATGATATGTCATTGTTTTATCAAACGGATTACATTTAGGAATGGCAATAATTTTATTTTCTTTCCATCCTTGCCGAATGATTTGTTTTGTGTCCCACTCAAATCCCTTAGAAACTGTAATTCCAATTGTTAACGCATTTTTCCAAAGACTTGATTGAAATAATAATTGCTGTTGACTTAACTGGATAGCGTTTCTTTCATCTTCAGGTAATTTTTTTAATTGTTGGATCATATTTTTTCTTAATATTTGCTTTCTCATATTTACACACCCTCTAATAATAGAAAAACTCCTATCCAAACGATAAGAGTTTTTTACTAACATTATTTTGTTTCACGATGTAACGTGTGTTTTTTTAGACGTGGTGAGTATTTCATAAGCTCAATACGTTCAGGATTTGTACGCTTGTTTTTTGTAGAGATATAGTTACGATCTCCCGTTTCCGTACAAGCTAAAGTTATATTTACGCGCATATTTTATCCCTCCAAACTTTTCAACTTGCCTCTTCATACATAATCGTACAGACTTTAATTATATTATCAAACTTTCCAGTAATTATCAAGATTGTTTACTGCAATAATGGATGAAAATCAGCTGTTAACTTATTTCCATAATTATAGTAATGATAAAAATTAGTAGAATAATGATGATTCCATTGTCTTTTTATGGTATAACTATTAATGAATATGAAGGAGGGAATAAAATGTTTTATGCGATAATCGCTATTATCGTGGTTGCAATTGTTCTATTCATTCTATCTTATTTTATGAATGATAGAATTGAAGAAGTAGAATCACAGTTAGAACAAATGTCGATTACAACGATGCAAGATACATATCAATTAAAAAAGAAAATCAAAGTACTTGAGGAAGAACTATTACCTAGTGATTTAACTGATCATAAAAGAGAAAATAGTAATCTTATCAATAATTAAAGGAGTAAATCAATGAAACATCATATTCAAGCTTTTTCACTTGGTTTGTTTACAAGTGCCTTAATTATTCTGATTGTATTCTATCTAGTACAAGATTCGCAAACACCTATTGAAGATGTTAAAGCAGAAGAACTCATTCCTGTATTAGAAGATCAAGGTTACGCGGTTCTTTCCCAAGAAGAATACATATCTTATAGTGTAAATGGAAACGATTCAGAAAAAAATACTGATACCAACAGTGAATCATCAGATGAAGACGCTGAACAGAATAAAGAAGAAACCGAAAATAATAATAAAGAGGAAGAAGAAACAACTGAAGAAGATTCATCCAATGAAGAAGAATCTGAAGAAGATTCTCCAAAAGAATATAAGCTTACTATTGAAACTGGAATGGCTTCTTCTCAAATTAGCGATATACTAGAAAATGAAGATATTATTGAAAGTGCTTCTGACTTTAATGACTACTTAGAAGATAATGATTATGCAATTAACGTGAAGCCAGGCACATTTGAATTAACAAGCGATATGTCTCATTTTGAAATAGCGGAAGTAATTACAAGCTATAATTAAAAATAGCACAGCGAAATGCTGTGCTATTTATTTAAATTCACACTTTCTCCTTTGACCATATATAATATGCTTTCACCAATATTTGTGATATGGTCTGCGAATCGCTCCAAGTATCTTGCGCAAAAGGACATTTGCATTACATATTCTATTTGATCAGGTCGAGTAGCTGTTTCGTATAACAGGTCACTAACTACACGCTTATAGACACGATCTACTTCATCATCCAACTCCGCTAACTTTCCAGCAAGCGAAATATCCTCTTGCTCAAATGCCAATACTGCTGTGTGAAGCATCTTTTTGACTTGATGGTGCATATGCGAAAGATCAGGAGGTACACTTGAAGGGTTATCAAGTAGCCTTATGCTTGATTTAGCGATATTCTTCGCATTATCCCCCATTCGCTCAATATCTATCATAACCCTTAATGCAGATACAATTCTTCTTAAGTCTGTTGCTACAGGTTGTTGTTTTGCAATAAGTAAAATCGCTTTATCATTAATACTTTGTTCTAACTTGTCAATTTCATTATCTTTAGCTATAACATTCTCTGCCATTTCTTGCTGTTGTTGAATTAATGATTCCATTGATTTGTCCAATGCCTCACCAACTAAATCCGCCATATGAAGGATATCCGCATATAGTTCTTGAAGCTCATCTTGGAACTGATTTCGTGTTGACATATAAGTTCCTCCCATAATAAATAGTTTATATATGTACCCAATTATAAAGGTTGAATATTAATCGTTTGTAAACTCTATGTAATCATTTATAAAAAAACAGCAAATCCATGTTGGATTCACTGTTTTTTATCAATCAACTGCTTCTTCTTCATCTTGTTCTTCCTTCACTTCGAAGTAAGCATCAAGGATACGTCTGCCAATTTTATTATTTATTCCATTTCCTTCCCCAGTATGTGGAACTATTACAGCAAACGCAACTTCTGGTTCATCAAATGGTGCATAGCCAACCAGTGAAAGACTATTAGTATCAGCTAGCTTTTTCCCATCTTCATAAATGGATGTTTCAGCTGTACCCGTCTTCCCAGCAGCAGTATAATCTGTGCCTGAAAAATAACTGCTTGCTGTTCCTGTACTATATACTCTTCTAAAACCTTCTTGTACGCGTTCAATTTCAGATTGACTCATATCTATTCTGTTCATTACTTGCGTATTTTTTGTATAATACACTGGACCTAATTCATCAAATGAAGCAATTGGATCATGAACTTGCTTTAGGAAATGTGGTTGTACACGATAGCCATCATTAGCAATCGTTGAAACGTATTGTGCTAATTGTAAAGTCGTATACGTATCATATTGTCCAATTGTAAAATCCAGAACATTACCAGGATTGGGTGCGCTATTTGAACGAACTCCAGTAGATTCATACGGAAAATCAATACCCGTAGAGGCACCTAAACCAAATTGATTAAAATAATTTTGTAAATCATTTAGTGCATTGTTGTATTCACTCCAACTTGCATTAAGGCTAGAGTTATCTGGATATGGATGTCGGTTTTCTCCCATCATTCGTAAAGCGATATAGAACATGTAGACGTTTGAAGACTTTTCCAAAGCTTGATAATCGTTTACATGACCTAAATTTCTAACTGATTTTTTTACTGGTGTACTAGCAATTCGAATTGGATTATCAAAAAACACTTGTCCTGGTGAAATCACACCCGATTCATATCCTGCTAATACACTGGCACCTTTCACTGAAGAACCTGGTTCATATGCACTTGCTAACGCCATAAATGCGGCATCATTGTATTCTCCCTTTTCTTTATCATAATTCACGCCAGACATTGCCAGTAACTCGCCTGTTTTTGGATTCATTACTACTGCAAAAGCGTTCGTTAGGTACTGATTAGGCCCAGGATATTTTTCTTTAGCATCCTTAAATTCTTCTAATACTATTTCGTCTACTTTTTCTTGAAATTCCATGTCAATCGTTAAAACGAGGTCTTTTCCTCGTTGCCCTTCAACTACGGTTTCCGTTCCTACTATCGTACCATCTTTTCTCGTCTCATATTGAATCTGTTCTTTTCTACCTCTCAAGAAATCTTCATATTGCTGTTCTAAACCACTTTTTCCTACTCTATCGTTCCGGCTATATCCTTTACTTAAATAAGCTTGCACATCTTCAGCTGGAATTCCTTGCTGCTGACTTGTTATACTTCCCAACAGACTCGTTAAGGTATCCTCGTAAGGATATACTCGATCCCAATCTGTGGTCGCATTTATCCCTGGTAATTTATCCAAATTCTCTGCAACAGTTGCATATTCTTCAGCAGTAACATCTTCATTTTTTATAACTTGTGGAGTCAATGAGTAAGCTTTATCCAATTCTTTTTTTATAGCGATAATTTCCATATCATCATCAGAGAAATCACTAATTTCTTCTTCGGTAATCAAATCCAATGTATGGTTATATACATCTGCATTGTCCATTTCGGAAGTATCTAGGTCCTCTAACCTCTCGTCTACATCTTTTTGATTAAGTAAATAATAATATTCCCGCTTATCTCTATCCGTAATACGTTTTAACCGGTCTTCCTGACTCATATCAATATACTCTGCTAACTTTTGAGCTAATTCTAAGCGATCTTTCGCTTGTACGCCTTTTGGTGGCGTATAAGTAATAGAATACATCGCTTTATTATCTACAATTACATTTCCATTTGTGTCTAATATTTTTCCTCTCGGAACAGGTACACTCGTCGTGTCAATATTTGTTCGCTCAATTTCTTCTTGGTGAGCCTCCCCATTCAAAATTTGTACAACCCCTAGTTGCAAAATTAATACAGAGAACAACAAAAAGATTGCAAAAAATAATATATTTATCCGAAAGGGAAGTTGGGCTCGTTTCTTTTTATTATCCTTACTCAATATCTCTTCTCCCCCAATAATTTAGTACAATATTTTCCTCTGTTTGATTTTACCATAATTAACGTTTTTTTTCGTCTGTAATTTGCTCTTTTATTAAAATTTCTTTTGGTTTTTTGGTTCCTATATGGATATTTTTAATGAGGAAATAAATAACAAGGTGACCAGCTCCAAAAACAATCAGCAAAGTTGGGATAATTTGTTCTTCTTCAAAAAATATAATCCCTAGTATAAAAACAGTTATCGATAATGCTCTGCCTAAATTTAAGAAGATTTCTCGTATAACTATATATTCCACACGCATTTCAGCAGCTTTGTATGCTTTTCCAATTACATCAAAAGTCATCGAAACAAATGGTACATTCAAGATTGGATAGGCAACCCCTATAACTACAGCATATACCATCAATAATGTATAATTCACTTCAAAAATGATGATAAATATGGAAGCAAATAATAACAATCCACCTACTAATATCGATTTTTTCCTTAAATGTGGTTTAATATATTTTGCTGCAATTAGATAAAAGACAATCGATAAACCGGATAAAAACATATTAAACGTCCCAAGGGCGAGTTCACTATTTGTAACGAGAAACACCCAAATTGTGATATAAAACCCAAAAATACCTTCTCTTAATCCTTGAAAAAAATGAGAATGTAAAACCCTTTTCCAATTTTTGTTTCTTTTCCTTTCTTTTGCTATATGCTTTATAGCAAATAATCCCTTTGACCCTTTTCTTACGATGAAAAAACTCGCGATCACTGCACAAGCGAACAACAGAAAAGAAATTCCAAAGATTACATTATATCCGACATCATCTACCATATTCGCAATGATAAAGCCTGCTAATAATGGGCCAACCATACCTGCAAATGAACTTAAAATGCCGAACACGCCATTGAACATATCTCTTGTATCCGGCTCCGTAATTTCAAAAGTCATAACATGAAATGCTAACCAAAAAAATCCGTAACCAATACCGATTAAGCACCCTAGTATAAAGTTATAATAAGCTGCCAACTCCCCAATAAACAAGACACAAACAAAAAATAGGCAAAGAAATAGTATACCAACGCGTAAAATAAGTATGCGATCAATGGCTTTGGATAACTTCCCTGCCCATACAAACGCAAGTGCCTGGAAAATATAACTAGCTAAATTATAATTAGCTATTGTTATTAATTCTCCAGATTGTTTCCAGATATAAACGTTAACAAATGTATTAGATAAGAAAATACCTCCTGAATATAATCCACCAATCAATAAAAGAATAACTAAGTCACGATTTTCAATTTTATGTTTTTGATAATAATTGTTTATTTGTTGGAACATCATAAACGACTCCTTCTTTTCAAACTTTATTTTTTGCGAAGGAGGCGTATCTATACAAAAAAAACACGTGAAATTCATTTCACGTGTTTTAATTTATAGTTGTATATTACTTAGCTTCTTCGTAGTTTTTCGCTACTTGATCCCAATTAACTACATTCCAGAATGCTGAAATGTATTCTGGGCGTTTATTTTGATACTTAAGGTAATAAGCATGTTCCCAAACATCAAGTCCTAAAATTGGAGTTTTACCATCCATTAATGGTGAATCTTGATTTGGTGTGCTTGTAATTTCTAGTTCTCCGTTGTTAACAATTAGCCATGCCCAGCCAGAACCGAAACGTCCTGCTGCAGCTGCTGCAAATTCTTCTTTGAATTTGTCTAATGAGCCAAATTTAGCATTAATTTTATCAGCTAATTCACCTGTTGGCTCACCGCCACCATTTGGTGATAGTAACTTCCAAAATAGACTGTGGTTAGCATGTCCGCCACCGTTGTTGCGTACTGCAGTTTTTGCACTTTCAGGGACTGCATCGAGATTGCTTATTAATTCTTCTACAGACTTACTTTGAAGATCTGCCTGTCCTTCCAATGCATCATTTAATTTAGTTACATACGTGTTGTGGTGTTTCGTATGATGAATGTTCATTGTTTCTTTGTCGATTGTTGGCTCCAATGCATCATATGCATATGGTAATTCAGGTAATTCAAATTTTGCCATGTTTATCTTCCTCCTCAAAATAAATGATGTAAAGGTTTATGTCCCTTTATAGTAAAAAGATTATCAAAGCTTTTAAGCAGTTGCAAACGATA
Source organism: Oceanobacillus sp. E9 (assembly GCF_001741975.1). NCBI lineage: Bacteria > Bacillati > Bacillota > Bacilli > Caryophanales > Bacillaceae > Oceanobacillus > Oceanobacillus sp. E9. The sequence continues at coordinate 403,635 of NZ_LSNA01000005.1, read as the reverse complement.
TGCTTTATATTTCCAATGTTTTGTATTCGATTTCATCTTCAAATACAAAAAAACAAGCTTTTGCTTGTTTTTAAAAGTGGCTCGGGACGGAATCGAACCGCCGACACAAGGATTTTCAGTCCTCTGCTCTACCGACTGAGCTACCAAGCCATATTAAATTAATTTTAACTAATTTAATTTAAACTAATTCTGATATTAATTTATATACCGTTCTTATATCAAATTTTCATCAGTAAGTCACACTTCCACACTACAATTGTTTTTACTAAGTGATAACACCTGCATCTTCAAGTTTATAGAGAGAAGTCTACATCACTAGAAGTTACACTTGTAACTCTACCGACTAAGCTACACGCTATAATCGATGTAAAATATGTATGGAGGAGGTAGAGGGATTCGAACCCCCGCGCGGTTTGACCCGCCTCTCGGTTTTCAAGACCGATCCCTTCAGCCGGACTTGGGTATACCTCCGAATTGGTTAAATGGTGGACCCTGCAGGACTCGAACCTGCGACCGATCGGTTATGAGCCGATAGCTCTAACCAACTGAGCTAAGGGTCCTTCTACTTAATTTTAATCATGGGGCGACCGGTGGGGATTGAACCCACGAATGCCGGAGCCACAATCCGGTGCGTTAACCACTTCGCCACGACCGCCATGATTTATATGGTAGCGGCGGAGGGGATCGAACCCCCGACCTCACGGGTATGAACCGTACGCTCTCGCCAGCTGAGCTACACCGCCATGGCTCCACAGGTAGGATTCGAACCTACGACCGATCGGTTAACAGCCGATTGCTCTACCACTGAGCTACTGTGGAATAATCATTAAAAGTCTTGTTTATGTAATAACAGCAACGAAATATAATTTATCATGTTTAACAAAATCTGTCAAACATTTTTTTGCGTCTTTGCAAAAGTTTTTATTTCGTTTTTCGACTGCAAAATTTATAATAGCACGTTTTTTTTCATATTTCAACATAAATTTTAATAGATTATGCATTTTTTTATTTTTTTCAGTTAAACCCGGTCAAATTTCTTTTATTTTGAATATTTCCTACTTCAATATATTAGTTTATTATACTATATATATTGGGTAGAAATAGCGTAAGTTAAAGGCCAGGTTCTACTTCCCTAATACTTCCTATACATTAATAAACCACTCTTAGTAATTATAGAATTGATACACAGATTAAAGAGTTCAGTAAATTAAGTTTGAAGAATTGAAACTTGATGGAGGTTAATCTTTGCTACAACAACTGAACTACATGGAGAATATGGCGAAACAAATCAAAATCAACTAGGAAGAATAAACTTTCCCTAGTTGAGCTTGAGCTTGACTGTGATAAAGGAAGCTATTCAAATTCATAGACACTATTTAAAATTTCAATCAAAACTTTTCTGTTTCATTAATTAATATGCATTATATTTTTGAAGTATTTCCTGTAATTTAAGTGCTATGGCGATATTACCTTTCACCTTTAATTTTCCCGTCATATAAGCCATAGTCGTATTCAATTTGTTGTTTGCAAGTTTAATGAAATCTTTTGTATCTATTTGAATCAGACAATCTACGTTATTTATTTTTTCTTGAGTAACATAAGGATTTTTTCCTTTTAGAAAGAGAATATACTCTTCCTTTGTATCTTTTAAAGACACTTTTACCACACTTTCAATTTCATTCACAATCTCCGGATTAATCTTTAATTGATTTTCTAATTCTTCTACTAATTTCTCTATCTCCCCCATTTAATAACCCTCCTTTACTTCTATATTACTAATACCAGATTGATCTGAAAAGACAAATTTATCTAACATCATTATTTATTGGTTACGGCAAAAAAATTAAAATTAGTTGATTGCTAACATGAGTCAATTTCATAATTGGCAAGTTTAATTAAATAACGAATAACTAATGAAATGTTTCAGTAATAGGAAAAATTAATTCTTATCCGTACCTACTAAAATGGAACTGTCTGCAATTGGAATCTACCAATGAAACATTCGGCTTTAATACCAAATAACTTAAGATGATATGGACTTAAGTGTTAAGAATAAATTATATAGAAACACTTCTTAATGAATCAAATTCAAGCGCATTCACTAATTTTTTAAGACATTATTTTGGTACATTTAACTGATGATTCACTATATAAAAATGGTCAAATAATCGCGTTTTCTGCATATGAATAGTATGTAAAAAATAAAAATTGTCTTCATTTTTAACCTGTACTAGCCTACAAAAAAGTAATACCTAAAAATTAATAGTAAATTTATTATTTATAAAGAAAATCGCAGAGAAGTTTTCACCTCTCTACGATTTTTTATAATTAATTTTCCTATTCACCTAATACATTCTCTGCAATATTCACAGCATGGTCGCCAATTCTTTCAAGGTTACTAATAATATCAACAAAGACAATACCTGCTGATCCGTTACATAGACCTTCATTCATACGAATGATGTGACTTTTACGGAATTTGCGCTCCATTTTATCAATTTGATCTTCTTTTTGAATAACTTCTAGTGCTGCTTCTCTATCTTTAAGTTCTAATGATTCAATTGCCTGTTTTACTGTCATAGCAGTCAAATCAAACATATTATTTAAGTCTTCCATAGCTTGGTCTGTTAAAATTACTTTGTTTGACATTTTGTAATCAATCAATTCCACTATATTCTCAAAATGATCACCTATACGTTCAATGTCTCGTACAGTGTTCATAAGAGCAGTGTGCTCAGCACTTTCAACTTCTGATAAAGATGTTGACGCAATTTCAACTAAATAATCCGTGATTTTTCTATCTAGATTATTTAAGGCACCTTCAACTTGCAACGCCATCTCAGAATTCTTTTCATTTTGTGTTGTCACATATAAATGTGTTTCTTCAAGACCTTTATGCGCATAGCTACCCATTCTTACAACTTCAGCTTTTGCTTGATCCAATGCTAAAGATGAAGATTGTTGGATGAATATTGGATCTAAGTGCATTGGTTTATATTCAATGATTGTGTCATCACCAGGTATAAGTTTAGTTACAAACCAGGCAAGAGCTGCTATAAATGGAAATTGTACAATTGTATTAGCAATATTAAAACTTCCATGCCCGAAAGCAATTGTCATTTCTGGATTTAGATTGAGCCAATCCTGTAAAAATGCAACATAATTTGTAAATGGTATTAACAGTAATAAGAAGACAGTTGCTCCTATTAAATTAAAAGTTACGTGAGTTAATGCCGCTCTTTTTGCAGCTACAGATGCACCAATACTAGCAATAATTGCAGTTATTGTTGTTCCTATGTTATCCCCAAATAATACTGGTAGAGCAGCGCCTAATTCAATTGCGCCTTCAGAATATAATCCTTGTAATATCCCTATTGTTGCAGATGAACTTTGAACAATTAATGTAAATACCGTTCCAATTACTACTCCTAAGATTGGAGTTTCGCTCATTGATACAGTAAGTTCATGAAACGCTTCTAAAGAGCGAAGTGGCGACATTCCACTACTCATTAATTCTAAACCAAAGAAGAGGGAACCAAAACCAAATACAGCTTGTCCTGCTGCATTGACGATTGGTTTCTTAAAGAAGAATAATAAGAAAGCACCAAGAGCCATTATAAGCAATGCATATTCACCTAAATCAATACCAATGATAAATGCAGTTACTGTAGTACCGATATTGGCACCCATAATTACCCCAATAGCCTGTCTTAAAGTCATAAAACCTGCATTTACCAGCCCAACAGTTAATACTGTTGTTCCGGAGCTACTTTGTATAAGTACAGTAACAATTATACCAGCGAGTACTCCTAGAAACGGATTGCTTGTAAAGCGATCCAGAATATCTCGAAGACGATCGCCTGCTGATTTTTGTAAACCATCACCCATGTATTTAATACCTAGCAGGAATATTCCTAAACCTCCGATAAATTCAATTAATAGTGTTTGTACATCGATATCCACGTATTACTTCATCCCTTCTAAGGCTTATGTTTTTTCTTGTAGAATTTTGTGCCTTATCCATTATTGATGATATTATACTCTTTGTAAAGGTACTTTTGAAAAATTTACATACTCTTAACATTTCTTTACAAATTATTAATGACAGCTTTAGTTACCTTATTTTTGTACAATTATTTCTTTATATGTGCCCTTTCATTTATAATTAATTTCCAATTACAAAAAGCTACAAAATCAGATTTTTATAATTCATTTACTTGTAGCACAAAAATCCCGAAATCAAACCTCTTTTATCAAAAAGAAAGATTTAATTTCGGGATTTAAAACTTATCTACTCACTATAATCTATTTTTTCAATTCGAATTTTGGTTCCATCAACTTCTACCACTTTCACTTTTGAACCTTTTTCTAACCATTGTCCGCCGGTTACTGCACTATAATGTTTCTTATTTATCTCAACTGTACCTGAAGGTCTAAAGTCTGTTAGTGCTTCTCCTTCTGTTTCTAATAAATCTTCATACTCTTTTGATAATGAACTGTATCCTGCTTCTTTCGTTAACTGATCCATAAGAGCTAATTTTGTCCACATTTTCCTACGTTTAAAAACTTTTAAAAATACCAATGATAATCCTGTACCGAAAAGTAGCGCAATAACTGCATATAACCCACTTGCTAAATCTGGTTGTGGTAGCGCTACAGCAGCAATCATTGTACCAAGACCCAGTGTTGCAAGAGTTCCATCATTAACAATTTTCCCGTCAATAATTATTAGTAATAAACCAATAAAATAAACAATAACGATAAGTAAGACTGAGTCTGTATCTAAATAAGCTGTAAAATAAACAGAAATAAATCCAATTCCTAATAAACCAAATATTCCACGCATATTTACTAATACTTCACCTAATAAGAATAATGTTCCTAAAAATAACGCAAGAAAACCAATCCATTGTACATCAAATAAATCCATACTCTACTCGCCCCTTCCTCTCTCTATCTATAATTACGATCTAAGTACAAAAAGGTTTCATAAAAGGAGACAAGACAACTATGCATCCCTTTAAAAAATTATTATTATCCATATTAATTATATTGGTTCTCATAAGTATATTTCAAGATTTAACTAATATTAATAATAACGATTTTACAAAAGAACCAAGTGTTCGAAGTCAACATGCCCAATTTAATATCATACCAGTAAAAGTACTACCTGGAGATACCGTTTTAAGCATAATCGAAAGCCTGCATCAAGGAAGAACCTCAGAGATTAAAATCGACAAACTGCTGAAAGAATTTCGGAATTTAAATCCAACTACAGAACCAACTGAAATAAAAATAGATCATGTTTATTATTTTCCTTTAGAGAAAGAGTAAAAAATGTATTAAAAGAACTAGAACGACTTCACGAAATCGCCTAGTTTCTGAGCGTTTGGGCTGGACGTGGCTGTCAAGCTAATTAGTTGTATATAGTATACAAATTTTGTCATTTTCTAAGTAAAAAAATAAGGCTGATTGAACAGCCTTAAAAAAGAAACGGGATAACGAATAAAGACATCACCATTGAAATTACTCCTAATCCAATTGCGATATTTCCAAGTACATCTATATCTCTACTTCTAGCTACAAAACCGAAGATGATACTTGCAGACCCTAATATTATTGGCCAAACAAAGAATGAAATCAAGGCTAGCGCGATCCCTGCCCAACCATAAAATGTCCCTGGATTTGCGTCTTCTTCTGGAACTTCGCTATCCCTTAGATCATCAGCAGTAAATTCTTGTGCATATTCTTCATTTCTCTTACTATCTAAGTCATGTCCAATAAAAGAAGGATGTTCATCATCCCCATAATGCGGTGCATCCTCTGTATGATTTTTTCTTTCATCTTCCATCATAAAATCCTCCCTCCAACGTATATTTTGATACGACCTTATTTTATGGAGACAGTTACTATTCGAAACTGTTAAAATGTGGTTATCTATCCAATCTTAAATGTTGTCATTTTTTATTTTTTTGCATATCTATATATGAGTGTGAAAAGGAGAGAAGAATATGTCATTTTTTATTAAAGAAATGGTTAAAAGTAAAGTACGCAATTTGACGGTTGGTGAGTTACTACATTACAGCAAACAGTATAATTTTCACATAACTGAACACCAAGCAAGACAAATCATTAACTATTTGAGAACCAATTCCCCTGATCCATTTAAAGCAAGTGACCGTGATCGTATGTTTCATGAATTATCTTCGATTACAGATCCACAGACAGCGCAACAAGCTCAAGCTTTAATGGATGAAGTTATTCAATCTTACGGATTAGGACATCTCTTTAATTAAAAAGAAGCTGATCATAAAGATTTATAATCAACTTCACTAATTTACGCTTCCAATATTTTATCTTTTAATTGATTATCAAAATTACCTTCTTTTAACATTTCTATTTCATGTTTATAAGGAGGTTTTTTATTTTTCTTATCCATACCTACAAATGGTGTTTCCAAAATCTTAGGTAGATCTGATAATTGTGGGTGATGAACTACTTTGTGTAAAGCATCAAAGCCGATATAACCAAAGCCAATATTTTCATGACGGTCTTTATGGGCACCTTGCTCATTTTTACTATCATTCACATGGATAACTTTTAATCTATCTATACCAATGATCTTATCAAAATGCTCTAATACTCCATCAAAATCTTCTACTACATTGTAACCCGCATCGTGAATATGACATGTATCCATACAAATAGATAGACGGTCATTGTGAGTTACTCCATCAATAATTTGAGCTAATTCTTCAAACGTACGTCCTATTTCAGAACCTTTTCCAGCCATCGTTTCTAATGCTATTTGGACAGTACTATTTGGATCAAGAACTTCATTTAAACCTTCAATTATTTTCGGAATTCCTTTTTCAGCACCTTCTCCAACGTGTGCTCCTGGATGAAGTACAATTTGTTTAGCACCTAATGCCTCTGTACGATCAATTTCATTTTTTAAAAAATTAACTCCCAACTCAAAAGTCGCAGGCTTGATAGAATTACCAATATTTATTATATATGGTGCATGTACAACAATATCTTGAATTCCATTAGCTTCCATATGTTCTTTCCCTGCTTCAATATTCAACTCTTCTATAGGTTTTCTTCTTGTATTTTGAGGGGCTCCTGTATATATCATAAAGGTATTTGCTCCATATAGAGCAGCATCTTCACTTGAGCCTAGTAACATTTTTTTGCCATTCATTGAAACGTGTGAACCAATCTTTACCATTTTGATTCCTCCTCTTTCCTTACCCTACTTTTTCTTTCTTTTAGTTAATTGTCGTTTGATCTCTTGTTGTTGGCGTTTTTGCTTCTTCTTATAACCAGGTTTTACTTTTTTCTGTTTAGATACTCGTTTCCAAGCCTCTTTATCGATGGAAGTATCTACTTGTTGACGACGTTGTCGTTCATTCCACGAAGGATCTGTTTTCCATTCTCCATTTTTCACTTCTACAAATTCAAATATTAAGCCTTTTTGCTCTAATCGTTGAATTAATAACAAATCATTGTCATCATATATACTTATGGCTGTTCCTTCTAAACCAGCTCTAGCAGTTCTACCAACTCGATGAATATAAAAAGCTTCTTCTTTTGGAATTTGAGCGTTTATAACATGGCTAACACCTTTAATATCAATTCCTCTCGCAGCTAAATCAGTAGCCACAACGTATTGATATCTAAGATTTTGAATTTCCTTTAAAACTCGTTTTCTTTCTCTAGGGGTTAAACCTCCATGAATAACTCCTACTTCTAATCCATAATCTAATAATTCATCTGCAAGTTCATTTGCTTGTTTTTTACCATTTGTAAATATAAGTGTAAGGTACGGATTTATGGACTGAGAAATTTCCCAAATAATTTCAGCTTCATTTCGATGTTTTTTTCGAATTAATCTATGCTCCATTTTTTCTGGTGAAAAGTGTTCATTAATTTTTATAATTAATGGATTATTTATATACTTTTTGAAAAAATGCTGTAACCGTTGTGGAATAGTTGCAGAAAAAACAAGCAACTGAATATCTTGTTTCGATCGAACTAATAATTGATCGACTTCTTCAATAAATCCAAGATCTAACATTAAGTCTGCCTCATCAACAACAAAAGATTTTGCTGAATATATAGACACAGCTCCACTTTTAACAAGATCTAAAATTCTACCTGGTGTTCCTACGATAATATGAGGGGGTGTCTTTAATTTATCTGTCATTTTTTGTTTATCTGTACCACCAACTAGTAACTTTGCATTCCATTCATTCGTCTTATCAGCTAGGGTAATTATATTTCTTACTTCATCATATAATTGCGTTGCTAGCTCTCTAGTAGGTGCGGTTATCACAAACTGAACTTCATTTCTATCACTTTCTAATTTGTGAAAAAGAGGTAATAAAAATGCATGCGTTTTACCAGATCCTGTGCGAGATTGTCCTACTACACTATCACCTTTTATTATAGCAGGAATAACTTTTTCCTGAATTTCTGTAGGTTTTTTAAATTTTAATCGCTCAATAACATCATTTACAATGGGGTTTAATTGTAAATCTTCAAATTTCATACCCACGTAATGACCTCCTATCTTCATCTATACAAACTGAAATGGATCAGTATTTATTTCAGATATCTCTATAAAATCTTTGTCCAAATTCATTGTTTGTGCTAACGTTTGTTTTGTATAATATTTCATAATTTTTTCAATATAATGTCCAGCATCTATAACAGTTAATCCCATTTCAGCTGCGTCCTGAGCCATATGAAAAGTCATATCTCCAGTGATATACACATCTGCTTTTTGACGCATAGCATGGGAAACATATCTTTCGCCACTTCCTCCTAAAATAGCTACTCGTTTAATTATTTTATCTTTATTTCCTGAAATACGGATTCCTTCGAGCTGAAATTGAGTTTTTACCGTTTGAATAAAAGAATCTAATGTGCTTGGCTCTGTTAAGTTGCCTATACGACCAATTCCAAAATCTGTAGTTTCATTTTCTAAAGCATAAATATCATAAGCGGGTTCTTCATAAGGATGCGCATGGAGAATTGACATTATAACATCTGAAAGTTTACTTTCAGGAACAATTGTTTCAACTTTATATTCGTCAACATGTGTTATTTTATTTTCTTCCCCAATGTATGGATTAGTACCATTCAATGGCTTAAATGTCCCTTGCCCCGGACTTTGGAATGTACAATGACTATAATTTCCAATATGACCTGCTCCAGAATCAGCGAATGTTTGTCGAATCTTTTCCAAGTGGCTTGTTGGAACATAAATAACTACTTTATAATTCTTCTCATTATATACTGAAACTAATGGCGTTGGATGAATAAGTTTTAACTCTTTAGCTAACATATCATTAACTCCGCCATCTGCTGCATCTAAATTCGTATGAGATGCGTATACAGTAATATCATTCTTTATTAGTTTTTGAACTGTTCTTCCCTTAGGTGTATCCATATTAATTTGTTTTAATGGCTGAAATAAGAGTGGATGATGCGCAATAATTAAATTTATGCCCTTTTCTATTGCTTCATCTACGACTTTTTCAGTAACATCTAATGTAATAAGAACCCTACTCGTAATAGCGTTATAAGTTCCTATTTGTAGACCTACATTATCCCAATCATAGGCTAAATGTTTCGGTGCCCAAACATCCATTGCTTGAAAAAAATCAGCGTGTTTCCATGTTGTTTTTTTCATTGTTTAAGACCTCCCGCATCCATTCCAATTCTTTTGTAAATAGATTAATTTTATCGTGATCGATCTGTTTTGCTTGCTTCATCTGTTTAACTATACGTTCTAATTTCTCTCTCTCTATCTGCCATTTTTTCATAAATGCATCATTTCTGTCTTGTAATAAGTATGGACCAAAGTATAATTGCTTTTCTTTTTCCAGATCATTATAAGGAGATTTAATTGATTTGTCCTTCCCTGCAACTAAAATCTCATAAATATGACCTTGTTCTTCTATAATTTCTTCCATTATCAACAGATATTTGTGATCATCTAACCACTGGCGTAATTCTTTAGCATCTACATTAGGCTGTAACACCATTCTATCCACTTCTAAAGCAATTTCTTTATGCTGATTTAGTATAGATGTAATTAACGACCCACCCATACCTGCAATTACAATTTGTTTGATTTCCCCTGGTCTAATAACTTCTAGACCATCTCCTAAACGAACATCGATTTGATTTTGCAGTCCATATTCGTTAATTGTATCTTTCGCACTTTCTAAAGGGCCAATATTGACTTCCCCGGCAATTGCTTTAGCATTTGGGTTGTTCTGGCAAACATATGCAGCTAAATATGCATGATCTGATCCAATATCAGCAAAGTTCGCATTTTCAGGAAGATAAGATGCTACTTTTTTTAAACGATTTGATAAACTAACTCTCTTACCCATTACCTTATTCACCTTCTACATTAAGAAAAGCTTTCTGATTTTCAGCAGAAAGCTTTCATTCATTTAAACTTATAATTACTGTTTCTCACTTAACCATTGCGTTAATGCTTCCAAATCTTCACCTTGTACTTGAGATTGAGCTGGCATATTCCCTATACCTTCTTGTACAATCTGAGCAATTTCTTCTTGAGAATATTTGCTTCCGATTTCAGTTAAAGCAGGTGCAGATCCACTAGCTAAATCAGATCCATGACACATTGCACAATTATTTTGGAATACTGCATCTCCATCTCCTCCAGCAGTTTCTCCACCGCCTTCTTCAGATTGCTCGGTTTCTTCCCCACCATTTTCTTCAGCGTCTTGAATAGCTTGTCTTTGATCAATTCCAACTACTGAAATAATAATTACAGCAAGGATCCCGATAACAGCAATAATCGCATATGGTATAACCGGGTTTTTTTTCATTATGCTTCCTCCCTTATGTAATCCCCTTAATGCATATATAAAAGACTATATATAGTGTACTTTAAAATCTAATAATTTTAAAGGATTATCATAGAAAATTTAAAAAAACGACATAAATTAACATAGATAAAAGAGCAATTAGACCAACCATTCTTAAAATACGATCTTTAAGGATATATCCTATGATATACCATAGAAAAAATTGAAAACTTACCATAATAATAACAATTAACGGATTAAAAAATAATTGAATTAGCAATATTGATAATTGTAATAAGAACAATAAAAACGATATCCATCCAATAAAAGAAATAAGTTGTTGATGTGGACGAAAAAATATAATTCCTATTCCACTAAAAATTAATCCGAATGCTAATAATAAAAATTGTAATTGTGAATGATTATAAAAAATAAAAAGTGTTGATACAACTACTAGCATTACCAGTATTAAACTAAAATATACAAAGGCAATTCGATGTTTCTTTCGTTTGCCTTCTGCTACTTTTATTTCTCCACCTTGTGAATATAATGCAAGGAGATAATCACAATATCTCTCGGGTAATAAACGATGTTCTTTCCAATAACTAATTTCATTCATGATAAGTTTCGTTTTTTCTTTTGAAATCCGGATCACCCCATTTTTTAGATATACATAGAGGTTGGGCCAAAAGTATTTATGCAAAAGATAAATCCGAATGATTGGTTATTGAAAATCTGCTTTAGAAATATACTCCGCTTATCCTAAGGCGGCTGGTGCGGATGATTATACATCAAGATCTCGCCTAAGCCTTTTCCCATAAAAGTATCCGTATATTTCTTTCGCTTATTCTAACTATCATCCGTCTTTTGACCAAAACTTTTTGTTATGTCCCAACCTCTTGATTTAATCTAAAAAGTCTTTAAGACGCTTGCTTCGACTTGGGTGTCTTAACTTACGGAGTGCTTTAGCCTCTATTTGTCGAATTCGTTCACGAGTTACTCCGAAGACTTTTCCTACTTCTTCTAATGTTCTTGTTCGCCCATCATCTAGTCCAAATCGTAATCGCAGGACATTTTCTTCTCGATCTGTCAGCGTATCTAAAACATCTTCTAATTGTTCTTTTAGTAATTCATAAGCCGCATGATCTGATGGTGATATCGCTTCTTGATCCTCTATAAAGTCTCCTAAATGAGAATCGTCTTCTTCTCCAATTGGTGTTTCTAATGATACTGGTTCTTGAGCAATTTTAAGAATATCTCTTACTTTATCCGGACCTAGCTCCATTTCTTCTCCAATTTCCTCTGGAGTAGGTTCCCGTCCAAGGTCTTGAAGTAAAGACCTTTGTACCCGAATCAACTTATTAATCGTTTCAACCATATGAACTGGTATTCTAATTGTTCTTGCTTGGTCAGCTATTGCACGAGTAATTGCTTGACGTATCCACCATGTTGCGTACGTACTAAATTTAAATCCTTTACGATAATCAAACTTTTCTACAGCTTTGATAAGACCCATATTTCCTTCTTGGATAAGGTCCAAGAACAACATTCCTCTTCCAACATAACGTTTAGCTATACTAACTACTAATCGTAAGTTCGCTTCAGCAAGACGTCTTTTTGCTTCTTCATCGCCTTCTTCAATACGTGAAGCAAGATCGATCTCTTCCGCAGCAGACAATAGATTTACCCTACCAATTTCCTTCAAGTACATTCGAACAGGGTCATTAATTTTAATGCCTAATGGTACACTTAAATCATTAAGATTAAATTCCTCTTCTTTAGCGATTTTCTGCATTTCGGGGTCATCCTCCGACTCACCTATCACATCAACACCCTGTTCTTCTAGGTACTCATAAAATTCATCCATTTGTTCGGGTTCAAGTTCGAAATTAGATAAACCGTCTGCCACCTCTTCATAGGCTAATGAACCGCGTTTTTTTCCAATTTCTAAAAGTCTATTCTTAGCTTGTTCTAAAGTAGTTACTTCCGTTGTTTCTGTTACTTCTTCTTTCATATGCGAAGGCTTTTGTTCGGCCATGAGTCCCCCTCCTTCCAAATCAAATAATTTTTAGTCCATGTGCTTACGCTGTTTTTGAATTTCAATAATTTCCATTGCTATTTTAGCAGCTTCCATTGGATTGTTTTCTTGCTCTGCAATTCTTTGCTTTTCTTTCAAGGATTTAATACTTACATTTTGATTACTTTCGTTTAAGATAAATCGAATGTAATCATCAATTTCTTCATCTGTACTATTTGCAATATCCGTCATCATCACAGCTTCAACAACTTGTTTCTTCAAATGATCATCGGATAATCTTTCCATAAATAATCCTATATCTGGAGGATTACCCTCCTCATAATAAGCATATAAATGCGTAGCAATTACTTTGTGATCATTAACATTAAATGCCGCTCCTAAATCGTTTTGTACCTTTTCAGTAATATACGAATCCTGCAACATATATGCAATTAATTTTTTTTCTGCATTAATATAAGCAGGATGAAGCTTGGTTTGGTATGATGAAATACTTTTATTAGTATATCTGTTATACCTCTGATTATCCCTATAATCCTGTTGATTATTACGATACGATTGTAATTGTGTCATTAAAGAATCATGAGATAAATTAAATTCTTTATGCAACTCTTGGACATAATATTCCCGTTCTAGGGTGCTCTCAATCATCGAAAGTTCTTTTAGTACTTTTTCGATATAAGCAATCCGATCTCCTTCTACTTTTAAGTTATAATCTCTGCGAAAATATCTCATATAAAAGGTCATATACGTATCACTTGTTCGTATAATCCGGTTCTGAAAAGCCTCCATACCATTACTTCGTATAAAACTATCTGGATCATCAGTAGGATCCATTTTTGCAATTCTTATATCACATCCTACCGATCGAAGTAATTGAGAAGCTTTGTAGGCCGCATTAAGTCCTGCATCATCTCCGTCATAGCAAAGTATTACTGTTTCTACGTAACGGTTTAATAATTTTGCTTGGGCTTCTGTCAGAGCTGTACCTAATGTAGCCACTACATTTTTTAAACCAGCTTGATAAGCACTAATAACATCAACAGACCCCTCAAATAAAATAACTTCATTTTCTTTTCGGATATGCTTTTTTGCTAAATCAAAATTAAATAATATTTTACTTTTTTGAAACAACCCGCCTTCAGGGCTATTTAAATACTTTGGTTCTACACCATCATGCAACGCACGCCCAACAAAACCAACTGTTTTCCCTATAGCATTCCGGATTGGAAATATTACTCTCCCACGAAAACGGTCTATTACATCATGTTCATTATGTGCTGATAAAATACCGTTTTTTACAAGTAATTGTTTACTAAATCCTTTCTTGGTAAGAAACTCTAAAGTAAAGTCTTTTATATTCGGAGCATAGCCAATCTGAAAGTCCTCCATTGCTTCATCAGTTATACCACGTTCTTTCAAATATTGATAACCTTCTTTACCATCTTTCGTGTACTTCAGTAAATGATGATATAACTTCATAAGCCAATCATTTGCTGTAAGAACTTGTTGATCCTCATCTGATAAAGAGGATTCTTTTTTAATAGATGATTGAGGCAATTCAATTCCTTGCTTCTCTGATAAGAACTGTAGCGATTCATAAAATGTAAAACTTTCTATTTCTTTCAAGAAGGTGAATACATTACCACCTTTTCCACATCCAAAACAATGAAAAATTTGTTTTTCTTGAGATACCGAAAAAGAAGGTGTTTTTTCCCCGTGAAACGGACAAAGGCCAAAATAATTTCGCCCCTGTTTCTTCAGTTGAATATATTCTCCAATAATATCAACAATATCATTAGCATTTTTCACTTGTTCAATGATTTCATCTGGTACTTGATTGGTCATCTTTACCACCATACTATAATATTATTCGTGACATCTTAAAAAAATCCTTCAGTTTTCGACATATTTTTCTCTTATTCCGAAAAAAACACCTTCTAAATGCTAAAAGTAACTCTCAGAAGGCTTTCATAATATTTTTTTCGCTAATTACCTTTCTTTAGATTCTACAAAAGTGTAGTAGAATCCTTCTTTCTTCTTAATGTTTTACTTTTCAGAATTGGATTTTGTATTGTTATGCTCACACGAATGATTATTATAATATATTTTTTAATGGATATCTATCATTTTGCCTCATAATCTAGTAAAAAGAAAAACATTCTGCTTTTACGACAGAATGTCATCTTACTGTTTATAATGCATTATTTTCTTGTTTCAACCGCAATATTTGATTTGCGGTTTCTTCCACAGCTTTATTAGAAACATCAATGACCTGACAACCAATTTTATCGACAATAGATTGGAAGTATGCTAGTTCTTGCTCGATTCTATTCATATTCGCATACGATGCTTGATCGCCAAGTCCAAGTGCCTTTAGTCGTTCTTTTCGAATACTATTCAATTTTTCTGCTGTAATCTTTAAACCAATACATTTTTTCGGATCAACCATCATCAATTCTTCTGGGGGATCTACTTCAGGTACAATTGGTACATTTGCAACTTTAATTCTCTTGTGAGCAAGATATTGCGATAATGGGGTTTTAGAAGTCCGAGATACTCCTATCAAAATGATATCAGCGCGTGCTATACCTCTTGGATCCCTACCATCATCGTACTTAACAGCAAATTCGATGGCTTCTATTTTTTTGAAATAGTCTTCATCCAATTTATGAACTAACCCTGCCTCTAAACGGGGAGTTCGATTAAAAACTCTTCCCATTGCATCCATTGTTGGTCCCATAATATCGATGGCTTCTACTTCTAATTTTTGGGCTTGTTGATTTACATATGCCCTTAATTCAGGATCAACTAGTGTAAATCCTACTATGCTAACGGTATCTTTCGCAAGTATAAGAAACTCATCTATCGTTTCTTTATCCTCTACATATGGAACTCGTTGAATTTTATAATCTCCATTTTTAAATTGACTCAAACCTGCTTTAACTACTAATTCCGCAGTTTCTCCCACAGAGTCAGAAAGAACATAAATAATTGGTTGGGTAGACATCCATATTACCCCTCTCTTAAGAATCAATAATCATTATATATTTTCATCCGTAGTTAGTTCTACTAACAACTTAGTCATTGTCGTCTTTGTTATTCTACCTACTACTTCTAATCCATGATCACTGTCCTTGACAACCGGAAGTCCATCGATTTGTTTTGATATTAATTTATGAGCAGCGTCAATTAACAAATCATCTTTACGGCAGACTGTAATGTTTGGCATACGTGTCATTATAATATGCACTGGGATGCTGGTTAAGTCTTGGTGCCCCATACTTGTTCTAAGTAAATCTTTTCTTGATAATACACCAGTAAGACAAGCATGATCATCAACAACGAATAATGTTCCTACATCTTCTAAGAACATAGTTGAAATTGCATCATATACAGACACACTTTCTTTGACTGCCACAGGCACCTGTTGAAATTCATGCACCTTATATTTCTTAATTTTTTCAGATAGTAACTCTGAAGCGGTTTTTCCCGTATAGAAATACCCTACTCGTGGTCTTGCATCTAAAAATCCCGCCATTGTTAATATAGCTAAATCCGGACGAAGGGTAGCTCGAGTTAAATCTAGTCGGTCTGCAATATGCTCCCCAGTAATTGGACCATCAGCTTTTACGATTTCTACTATTTGCTGTTGTCGTTTTGTTAAGTCCATTTTTTCACCACCCAAATAGCAACTATTTGTTGCTATTTAATTTTGATTGCGACCTTTTTCCTTCATTAATTGTATCAGTTATGATACCAACAAGCATCTATTTTTCCATCTAAAATTGTTGTTTCCATTCAATTTTTCTTAAATCAGCATATGGAAGGATTAGAGATGCAAGTGCTTGTATTAATGCAAGACGGTTATTACGTATTTTTATATCATCTGCCATCACCATATTGTTGTCAAAGAACGAATGAATTGGAGCTGAAAGTTGAGCAAGTGTAGCTAACGCTAGTTTCGTTTCATTATGCATGAGTTGATTTTGGTATACTTCTTTGACATCTAAATAACGCGCATAAAGTTTTTTCTCTGATTCTGTTTCTAATTTTTCTTCACTAATCGATTCATTTGTTTCTACTTTATTCGATAAATTTAAGACTCGGACGAGAGCTTCCTGGATTGGTTTGAATGTTTCATCATTTCGTTTACCAGATAATTCTTGTGCCTTATCGAATGATACAAATATATTTCCAATCTTTTGATCAGTTACAGCGTGGATAACGTCTACTTCTAAACCTGCATCTTTCATTAGATATACTGTTCGCAAACGGAAAAATTCAATTAATTCTTTGGTCGTTTTCTCACTAATCGTTACACTGGATGCTTGGAAGACCTCTAATGCAATATCGATTAATTCTTCTACTGTAAGATTCCATTTTTCATTGTGTAGTATCCGCAATATACCAGCAGCTTGTCTCCTAAGCCCGTATGGATCCTGTGAACCGGTTGGTATTAAGCCAACAGCAATGCAACCAGCAATTGTGTCTAACTTATCCGCTACACTAACCACGGAACCGATTACCGATTGTGGTAAATCATCTTTAGCATGTTTGGGTTGATAATGTTCTTTTATAGCTTGTGACGTAGCTTTATCTTCACCAAAATGATTCGCGTATTTTTCACCAATAATTCCCTGTAATTCCGTGAATTCATTGACCATATTTGTCATTAAATCGAACTTAGAAATTTCTGCTGTCCGCTCAATTTTTTTTCTGTCATCTACTGCTAAGGAAAGTTTTTCTGAAATGCGATCTGCAATTTGCTTCATTCTCTTTACCTTCTCGGAATAAGTACCTAGCTTTTCTTGAAAAACTACTTTCGTTAGTTTCTCTTGGAAGAAATCGATGGATTGCTTACGATCCTCATTATAGAAAAATTCTGCATCAGCTAAACGAGCTCTTAATACTTTTTCATTACCTCTGGAAACTGTTTCAATATGATAATCATCTCCGTTACGAACACCTATAAAGTAAGGCTGTAACTTCCCATTTTTGTGAACTGGAAAATAGCGTTGATGTTCTTTCATTGAAGTAATTAACACTTCAGAAGGAATTTCTAGATAAGCTTCTTCAAATTTCCCAACAAATGCAGTAGGATATTCTACTAAATTACGCACTTCTTCCAGTAGCTCCTGATCCACTGGAATTTCAAAACCATGTTCTTTTTCCAGATTTGACAGTTGTTCGACAATCAGTGTTTCTCTTTCTTTTGCTTTTGCAATCACATAATTATCTTTTAGTGTTTTCTCATATTCAGCCGGTTGCTGTAATGTTACTTCTTCACCTAAGAATCGATGTCCATACGTTATATTATTTGTAGCTACATGGGCAATTTCAAATGGAATGACTTCATCTCCATACATAGCCACCAACCAACGAATTGGTCTTGCATAACGTATAGTCTCATTACCCCAGCGCATATTCTTGCCAAAAGTTATGGATTCAATAATCGATTTGAATTCAGGCAATAATTCTTGAATAGATTTTCCTTCAATATGCTTTGTAACATAAATATAGGAATTGCCTTTTACTTCTCTAACAATAATATCATCTGTTGATAATCCTTGTCCTTTCGTAAATCCTTGCGCTGCTTTTGTCCAATTTCCTTCTTCATCTTTGGCAATTTTAAGTGCTGGACCTTTTACATCCTCTTCAATGGATGTTTGTTTTTCAGCCATATTTTTCACTAAAACAGCTAGCCTTCTCGGTGTTGAATAAGATTCAACGTTGTCTGAAGATACCCGATTTTCCTCTAACCATTTTTTTGTTTTTGTATATAATTGTAATTCTGCATCATCAATAAAACGTGCTGGTAATTCCTCTAATCCAATCTCAATTAATACATCACGTGCCATTTTAATTAGCTCCTTTCTCTTGAAGCATCGGAAAACCTAATTTTTCACGTTCGGAAACATATATTTTGGAAATACTTCTCGCTAAGTTACGAATCCTAGAAATATAACCAGTTCTTTCGGTAACTGAAATAACTCCTTTTGCATCTAACAAGTTAAATGTATGTGAACATTTAAGAACATAATCATATGCAGGGAATACAAGTCTTTTTTCCATGGTTTGCTTTGCTTCTTGTTCATACATTGAAAACAAGTTGAAAAGCATTTCCGTATCCGACTCTTTAAAAGTGTATGTGGAATGTTCAAATTCAGGTTGATAAAAGATATCTCGAATGGTAACACCATTATTCCATTCAAGATCAAATACATTCTCTTTATCCTGAATATACGATGCTAAACGCTCTACTCCATATGTTAGTTCTACAGTAACGGGATTTGCTTCAAGTCCACCAATTTGTTGAAAATAGGTAAATTGTGTAATTTCCATACCGTCCAGCCATACTTCCCACCCTAATCCAGCTGCACCTAATGTAGGATTCTCCCAATTATCTTCCACAAATCGTATATCATGTTCTAATGGGTTAATCCCTAATTTTTTTAATGACTCTAGATATAGTTCTTGAATATTATCCGGTGATGGTTTCATTATTACTTGGAATTGATGATGTTGATATAATCGATTAGGATTTTCCCCATATCTACCGTCATCTGGCCGCCTAGATGGTTCCACATATGCGACATTCCAAGGTTCAGGGCCCAAGCTTCTTAATAATGTCATTGGAGACATCGTACCTGCACCTTTTTCTGTATCATAAGCTTGCATAAGTATACAATTTTGATCTGACCAATGATTTTGTAATGTTAAAATCATTTCTTGAATATTCATATTGTCAACTCCTTATTTTATAATGCGAGACTTACAGGAATTAAAGACCGTCATCCCGCACACTTTTTTCTCTTCTTATAAGAAAAACCGTCCCTATGTCTATAATAGACATAGGGACGGTTTTACCGCGGTTCCACCCTACTTGCTCATGGTACCTGAGCCACTTTATAGTTCATTGCTCAAAAGTTCCTTCTTAAGGGTACTATCCTCTAGCTTTCACTATCCTAGAGTCGCTAACCATAGTAAATCCTTAATACTCTTCTTCTTCTCTGCAATAAAATTTATTTTTTAAATATGTAAAAATAATACTCTATACGGTTCATATTTGTCAATAATTACATAAATTGAAACTTCATTCAGTTGGAGAATTACCGTCCGTTACATTCAATAAATCTAATTGGTCCAATACTTTACGTGATTTAATCCAAAATCCACCATACTGATCATAATACTCATATAGTATCTTTCTTATCAATTGAACATTGGCTTTTTTCATTCGGATATTTCCAATTCGCTTCAAATCTACTTCACTAAAGAGGTACAATAATCGAGATAGTTTTCCCGAAATAGTAATCGCTTCTGGATCAAAATAAGCGCATTGTTGACATAACATACCACCTTCACTAATTGAAAATCTTATTAAATTTTCTCGCTTACCGCATCTACTGCATTGGTGAAGTATAGGAGCAAACCCTGCTTTTTTATATAACTTTAATTCATACATAATTATAGGTATATCAACTTCATCATGATTATTTATCCATAATAATGTCTGATAAAACTGTTCAAATAAATATGGATCATTATCCTTAGAATCAAGCAGTTTATCAGTTAATTCTGCGATATATGATACATAAGCTGTTTTAAAAATATCTTCTCGAACGATGCGAAAAGAATCAAGCACTTCGCCTTGTTGTATCGTACTTAATCCTGTACCGATATATACAAAAAACCGAGCATTAATGAATGGCTGCGTAACAGCAGCCATTCTGCTTTTTGGTTTTTTGGCTCCTTTTGCCAAAGCATTAAATTTACCTATTTTATTACTGAAAATAGTGACTAACTTATGCGTTTCTCCATAGTCTTGTGTTTTAATAATAATTCCATCAATTTTTTCAAGCATTCGCTCCACCTTACTTTCTTCACAAGATGAGCTATATATTGGTTTCAGTAGAAGATACTTCTGTTGATTCTTTAGCCTGTCCATCATTATCCATTGTTGCATTTTCTAATTCTTTCATCAATAAATAGGTTTCTATGTTTCCTGTATGACTAAACAACTTCCATGTTAAATCTACCACAAGAAACCCCACCTTTCTTTAATTATTAAGTTGAAAATGTAACTTATTTATAGAATGGCTTTTCTAAATCAAATCATAAGTATTAAATATTTCCATGTTTAATATTCGTCGTTTCTAAATCCAAATTCATGTAGTTGGTTTTGTCTGTTTCTCCAGTCTTTCTTCACCTTAATCCATAGCTCTAGGTATACTTTAGAACCAAGTAACGCTTCAATATCTCTTCGTGCTTGTTTTCCAATATTTTTCAACATCGTTCCTTGCTTTCCAATCAATATTCCTTTTTGAGAACTTCTTTCAGTCACAATTGTTGCTTGAATGAGTAACTTTTCATTCTCATTCTTCTCTATATTCTCAATTACTACTGCAATTGAATGAGGAACCTCTTCTTTAGTTAAATGCAATACTTTTTCTCGAATTAACTCAGAAATCACAAATCGTTCTGGATGATCTGTAACTTGATCTTCCGGATAATATTGAGGACCTTCTGGTAAATGATTCTTCAAGACATCGACTAAGTGCTCGACATTATTTCCTTCTAGAGCAGATATCGGTATAATTTCTTCAAAATCATAAAGCGACTTATACTTTTCTATTAGTGGTAATAGCTTATCCGGGTGAATTAAATCAATCTTATTAATAATAAGAAATACTGGACTATTAACTTTTTGCAGCAAATCAATAATATATTGATCTCCTCTTCCATATCCTTCATTTGCATTTATCATAAATAAAATGCTATCAACTTCATTTAATGTATCTTCTGCAATTTGAACCATAAAATCCCCAAGTCGATGTTTCGGTTTATGAATTCCAGGGGTATCAATAAAAATCATTTGTGCATCATCTGTAGTAAATACACCTTGTATTTTATTTCTTGTTGTCTGTGCTTTATCACTCATAATTGCAATTTTTTGACCAATTACTCTATTCATAAATGTTGATTTACCAACATTAGGGCGACCAATAATTGATAAAAACCCTGATTTAAAATTTGTTTCCATGTTGTATCCTCCGAGACGTTAAATTTTATTAATTTATATCATACTATAAAATGATTTCAGTTTCATTAAATCGACAAAACCTTTAAAAACTTTCTTTTATTTGCGATAGAGTGTAACTCTATTACGAATACTCAAATTAGCAATACATGTTGCATTATTTAAGGCTTCATGACATGTTTACATATTAATTAAGGATTTTTTTCGATCGAGTATTGAAAATATTAAAAAAGTCCAAACCTCATGTAAGATTTAGACCTTTTATTCCAATTTTAATTTGGCTTACACAACTATTCTTTATAAAAGTTCAATTATTTTTGGAGCAAATATCATGATACCAACTACTACTGCAGTTAGGGCAGCTATTAAAACTGCACCTGCTGAAACATCTTTAATAAGTTTTACTGCTGGATGAATTTCGGGTTGAACATAATCCATTACTTTTTCAATGGAGCTATTAATCATCTCTGTAACTAACACTAGTCCAATCGTGAGCATAATGACTGCCCACTCTACATTCGATAAACCAATCATGATACCAAATAATATTACAACTACCGCGGAAATTAAATGTAGTTGGAAATTGGATTCTGTCGAAGCAATTTCTTTAAGACCATTCCAAGCAAATCGGAAACCTATTTTTCTTCGTTTACCTTTCAACGCCAAATTCACCTAGTATTTCTTCTTGTCGAGAAAACATTCTCTTCTCATCCTCTTCTTTCATATGGTCATATCCTAATAAGTGTAGGAATCCATGTACTGCTAAAAATCCTAACTCTCTTTCTAGACTATGATCATATTCAATGGATTGTTCTTTTGCTTTGTCCACGGAGATAACAATATCTCCTAATACGAGTGGTCCATCAGCTCCGATTATCTCCATCTCATCTTCATTACTTTCTTGCATTGCAAAAGAAATAACATCTGTTGGAGTATCCTTCTGACGATAATTGCGATTTAAAACCTGAATCTCTTTGTTATCAACAAAGTTAACGGATAATTCAGCTTCCGAAGTAACACCTTCTTTTTTAGCTGCAAAATCCAATAATCGTTGAATTAAATCAATATAATCCTCCGATACAGAGTTTGTTTCATCATGAAAGTCAATGTGCATTAGTTTTCCTCCTCTTTCGGATATTGAATTCGAGAGTGAAATATTCCTTTTAATGATTCACAAATAGTAAATTGAATTACAGTAAGTTCCTTTAATGTTAAAGGACTATCATTTAATTGTCCATCAGCAACTTTATCACGGATAATACCAGAAACAATTGCTTCTATTTTTTCTTCAGTTGGTTCTTTTAAAGAACGGACTGCTGCTTCTACTGAATCACAGATGCAAATTATTGCCGTCTCTTTTAGTTTTGGTTTTGGACCCGGGTAACGGAACTCACTTTCTTCTACTTCAGGTTTTTCTTCTTTTTCTTTCATGTAAAAATATTTTAGTAAGGAATTAGAGTGATGCTGCTTCGCAATATCGATAATTTCCTTCGGCATTCGATGCTCTTTTAACATATCAGCACCATCATAAGGATGTCTAATAATAATATCAGCACTTTTTTTTGGTGGCATAAAATCATGAGGGTTGCGCATGGCTACCTGATTCTCAATAAAATACTGTGGCCTTACTGTTTTCCCTATATCATGATAATATGCCCCAACTCTTGCCAATAATCCGTTAGCCCCTATTGCTTCACATGCAGTTTCACTAATATTAGCTACCATTACAGAATGATGATACGTGCCTGGTGCTTCAGTTAATAATTTTTTTAATAGTGGTTGATTGGGATTAGACAATTGGAGTAATTTCATATCTGATAAAACACCTAATAAGCTTTCAAATAAAGGTAGCATTCCCATTGCTAGTACTGCAGCAAAGAATGCAGAAATTATTCCAAAACTGGATTGAATAATAATATCCATCCATGTATATTTTTCAAACGATAAAAATATAAATAATAATATAGTTGCAATATGAATAAGTGACATCCCAAAAGCAGACTTAAGGATTGCATATCTATCTTTAACATTAAATAGTAAGCCAACCGCTGCTACTTGCGAGACTAAAAAGTATATCCCTACCTCTACATTCAACGCCCCGGCAATTTGACCATTAAAAATAACTGTTGCAATAATGGAATAAAATATTGCCATTTTTATTGCAATCCGCTCATGTAACAGTAATTTATGTAATATTGCTGCTGTGGCAATTGGTGTTACAAAAAATAATTGATTTGATTGCGTTGTATATATACTAGTGACCTTCATTAGCAAGACAGTGACTACACTGATTAATAATACCGCTGCAACCTTTTTCATATTCCAATCATTTTCTTTTGCATTTCGATATAACTCAACTGCTATAAATATTGTAATAATGGCTATTAACAAACTCAACCCTAATAATGGAAAAATATTTCTTTCAGAGTCTAGTACACCTACTATGTCTAATTTTTCATAGATTTCATTCGTGATTGTTTGACCTTCTCGAACGATAACCTCTCCAGCTCGTATCATAACTGGATCAACTGTTGTAGCAGCATCTTTTCTATCCTGGGAGGTTTTTTCATAATCAAAAAAGGAATTCTCCGTTACTGCAAACGTAGCTAAATCATTGAGCGCTAATGTTAATTCTTCATTGAAATCTGAGTATTCTACAGTTTGTTCTACATTAGCTATCGCAGTCTGTATATTTTCAGTCCGTACTCCCCTATTTAAAGTTTCTTCTAGAGCCTCCATAAAGATCGTTTGGGCTTGTTGTAAATCTTCATCTGATTGGGAAAGGATTGTAATTAGAGTTTGATCATTGATTTCATTGCTAATTTCATTCGATAACAATTGTTTTAACTGAATTGCTTTGTCTTGATCGGTCAGTGGAGGTACATCATTGTCTTCATTTGCTTCTTCAACTTGCTCTTCATAAAATTTATCAACTGCATCAAATAATTCAGTAATATAATTTAATCGCTCTTCTGTTACTTCTTCTGAGATATCATATCGATCTGGTACAGATTGTACAGCTTCTCTT
This sequence comes from Oceanobacillus sp. E9, assembly GCF_001741975.1. Lineage (NCBI taxonomy): Bacteria > Bacillati > Bacillota > Bacilli > Caryophanales > Bacillaceae > Oceanobacillus > Oceanobacillus sp. E9. Next base: position 378,676 of record NZ_LSNA01000005.1, on the reverse strand, counting down.
GTCCTTCTTTCTGTCTCACCTTCATCTTCGATTGTAATTGGTGATCGTATCGTTTGATTAGCATTACTAAACCTCTCGATTTCATAAGTTTCTGTCTGTACGTTATCCCACATCAGTATAAACAAGAATAACCCTAATAAAATCACTGGTGGAATAATAATAATTGTTGAATGTTTCTGTTTAAACAACTGGTACCTTTCTGCCCATTTTTCTTTCACGTAATCTCACCCCAATGATATAGAAATAAGACCCTTTTTACGGGTCTTACTTTTGTATAAATTTTCATTTTTCATATGCGTCAATAATTTTTTGGACAAGTGGATGGCGAACTACATCAGTTTGACTGAGGTGAATGAAGGATATACCTTCAACTTTAGAAAGTAATTGTTCTGCAACTTGTAGTCCGGATGTAACTCCTTTTGGTAAATCAATTTGTGTGATATCACCTGTTATTATCATTTTCGAACCAAAACCAAGACGAGTCAAAAACATTTTCATTTGAGCAGGAGTTGTATTTTGAGCCTCATCCAATATAACAAATGCATCATCTAATGTTCTTCCTCGCATATACGCTAGAGGGGCAATCTCTATTGTTTCTCGTTCAATGAGACGTAATGTATGTTCTGATCCAAAAACATCATGCAGTGCATCATAAAGGGGTCGCAAATAAGGATCGACTTTTTCTTTTAAATCCCCTGGCAAAAACCCTAGACTCTCACCTGCTTCTACAGCAGGACGAGTTAGTATAATCTTTTTAACTAGTCCATTTTTTAATGCATGTACTGCCATTACTACAGCGAGATAGGTTTTCCCAGTTCCCGCTGGACCAATCCCAAATACTAAATCGTTACCTTTAATTGATTGTATATAGCTTTTTTGTCCAAGCGTCTTTACCCTAATTGATTTTCCTTTATAATTCTTAGTTATTTCATCTTCAAATAAAGTCTCAAACTGTGAGATTTTACCTTTGCGTGACAACTCTACAGCGTAAACAACGTCACGTTCAGTTATCGTTTGTCCTTTACGGATAACATTTAACATTGCTAAAAGAATCTCTTTTACTTGTTGTGTTGCTTGTTCTGAACCAGAAACACTAACAGCTTCTCCACGTGATACAATATTCACATCGAGCAATGTTTCTAGCTGTTGTAGGTGCTTATCATTTGTACCAAATAAACCTAAAGTTTCGTTGGTACCATTTAATTGCAAATCTAAATCAGTTAAGCGTTCGGACATAATCAGTCTCCTTGGCGAATAGGTTCATTTTTTACTATATTTTCTTCTACAGAAACATAAACGATTAATTTTACTTTACCATGCTCGATACGTTCATGCAAAACTTTTTCTGACAATATTTCCGCATCAGGACCCAGTTCGTTCTCTAATTGTTTTACCGCTTGCTGTTTACCTGCTTCAATTGCTTCTTCCTTCGTTCTTTCGCCTTCATGTAATTGTTTTTCATTTATTTCAGATTCTATAATTGAAATTGGTAATTGCCATTTTAAAAACTGGATCGGTTTTTCATTTAATTCTACTTGTGTTTGTTTAAAATCTGGATCACGAAATCCCCATATCGGGAATTGAAGTTGTCCCATTTTCATATAATATTTATTTTTATTATTACCTGTTAACTGTTCATAATTATAAGACAAGGGTACAGTTAATGTAACTTCATACCACGTATTTGCAAATATTTCTGCTTCAGCAGCAATTGGTTCGGTTTTATTCTTATCTGACTCATTTTCATCTTCGTCTTGATCTTCTTCATAACTTATATCTCCTGATACGAGTAAATCTCCTGGTTTAACATAATCATTGATTTGTTTTACTGGTTCTCCATTGGAAACATACATCCTCGTTATAACTCCTTCTTTAGCAGCAACAATATTTCCCGGTTCACCAGGATCTAATTCTTCAACGATTATCTTTTCCACCCCTTCTAAATAAAGGGTTGTCCCTTGTATTTCAACACCTGCCCATAACAATTCTGGAACATCATCTAATAAATTCCTTTGAATATCTTTTGGTGTATCCACAGAAAATAACCAAACACCAGGATGAATGCCGTAGCTATCTAATTGTACTTTAATTTTCTCCTCTATTTCTTTCGGTACACCAGTTATATTAACAGACCATAACAAATTAGATAAAAATAAAAAAAATAACACTCCACCTATAATACCTATTACTAAGAATCGTTTTTTTAAGAATCGAGAAAATCCAAATGGTAATCCTTTCCTCTCTTCAAAAGAGATTTTATATATTGTTCTTCTACGTAATTGCTTTAGTTTCTTAATATCTTGTAACTTTAATTTAGCAATACAAGCTTTTGAAGAGACCTTTTTAACATCCCAAATTAAAATACCTTCATTTGCACATTTTTGGAAAAATAGCTCCGGCTTTTCGCCAGAGACTCGAACTGTTACATATCCTCTTATCCTCTTGCCATAATTACGTTTCATTGGAACCTCCTATTCTACGAGTTAATCCGGTAAAAATTTCACCTCATGAATGGTACCCTCCAACATAATTTCTTTCGGTAACATCATCTTTAATACAAATGCATCTCCTTTAATTTGTACATAACCATTCGTTACCTTTAATTTTAATTCGTTATTGGAATAAACCTCTAACCCTTGATGATTTTCAATATAAAAATGAATATGCCCTATGATTGTTATTCTAGGCATTTCTAGAATAACATCAGAAGGAAGAGAGAATTGTTCAATTAATAGTGAACGAATTCGCTGATGCCATTTAGCCAATGATGATCCCCCCTCACATAGATATGTATGAGAAAACTCCAATAATAAGAACAAGAACCGATCACTATATGTAATTAGCAAATAAAGAAATAAGAAAAAAGCATATAAAGTGAAATTTTATGTAGTGGAAGGATATTCTTCCTCCAACGAAAGCTTGTTAAACTTAAATTAATATTTAGAGAGTTTAAACCACTTATCCTTTATAGTTAAGTCAAGTCTTCTTTAAGTTGAGTTGTTACATGTAAACATGCTGATTAATTGGAGTTCTGCTAAATCAAACACAAAAAATCCCGATTATCCATAACGATAATCGGGATTTGCATTAATAATATTATTAGCCTATCTAATGTGAACGATCACGTATCACACTTCGATATGGTTTCTTTGCTCTTGGAGAGCCTAGAACTTCTGACATAATTATACCATTTACAAGACCTTCTGCGCTTAGATTACTTGTAACTCGACGCTTCATTTCTTGCTGGCTTATACCTTGATTTTCATTTTTGTTTGTAGGTAAAATTGTCGAAGTATCTTTCTTCTCCAGATCCTCTACATTCTGTACCTGGGCACTATATTTATTAGCAATACGCTTCATTTGCTCTTGCTGTTGTTCCTGAATATTGCCTGCTGATATAGTGGGTCTTTCTTGTTCGGCATAAACCTCTCTTTCTGCTCTAGGTTGACGCTGCGTAGTTCTAGGAGCAGAGTTGGACTGTTTTTGAGGTGGAGTTTTTCTTTTTTGCTCTTCCTGATTTTTCTTTTTGCCATCTCCAAGTACTGCAATAATACCTGAAATAATAACAAAAACTAAAAATAGGTTTTCAAAAATCCAGTCCATTATATCCCTCCTTTACATCCACAATTAGAAAAGGTATTACTGTTGGTCATCATCTTTGTTCTCTTTAGACAATTTACCAATAGAATCACGCATATCTGTATCAGCATCAATGTTTTGGTAATTCATGTAATCCATAACACCCATTTTTCCAGAACGTAATGCTTCAGCTAGAGCAAGTGGTACATCTGCTTCTGCTTCCACCACTTTCGCACGCATTTCTTGAACACGTGCTACCATTTCTTGTTCTTGTGCAACAGCCATTGCGCGTCGTTCTTCCGCCTTTGCTTGTGCAATATTCTTATCTGCTTCTGCTTGGTCAGTTTGTAAGATTGCACCAATGTTCTTACCGATATCTACATCTGCAATATCAATAGATAGAATTTCAAATGCAGTACCAGAATCAAGTCCTTTACTTAACACCGTTTGTGAGATAGAATCTGGATTTTCTAATACTTGTTTATGATGGTCGGAGCTACCGATTGTACTTACAACACCTTCACCAACACGAGCAATGATTGTTTCTTCACCTGCACCACCGACTAAGCGATCAATATTTGCACGCACTGTAATACGAGCAAGCGCCTTAACTTCAATACCATCCATAGCGATACCTGCAATAAATGGTGTTTCAATTACTTTTGGGTTAACGCTCATTTGTACAGCTTCTAAAACATCACGACCAGCAAGGTCAATAGCTGCACCGCGTTCAAAAGGCAAATCAATATTTGCACGATGTGCCGCAATTAATGCATTCACTACTCGGTCTACATTACCACCAGCAAGATAGTGACTCTCTAATTGATTTGTTTTTACATTCAACCCTGCTTTATGTGCTTTAATTAGTGGGTTAATTACTCGATTAGGTACAACTCTACGTAATCGCATCCCAATTAGAGTGAAAATACTTATCTTAACCCCTGCAGCAAGTGCACTAATCCAAAGTGCTACTGGGACAAATGTAAACAAAATTGCTAAAGCGATAAGTACCGCTGCTATAATTATTATTGGTAAAATTACATTACTATCCATTTATACGCCTCCTAATTTTTTTTGATTTCCTTTACTACTACACGTACACCTTCTACACGAATGATTTTAAGATGTTGTCCTTTCCCTATAAATGAACCATCTGACACTACGTCAATTTGTTCATCTTCAAAAAGACCAATCCCTGATGGGCGCAGCGATGTTAATGCTGTTCCTTCCAGTCCTACTAGTTCTATTCGGTTAACGGAAGACACATATCCTTGCTCTGTTGCAGTACTATCTCTTAGTATAATATGGCGGAAAACTCCTTTATCCATTCCAATTCTTCTAAACAAGATTACCCCAACAATTACGGCAATTAAAAAGGCTATACCTATACTAAGAGACATATGACCAAGATCGTAACCGGACATAAACAAAGAACCTATTACGGCGGCTATACCAATAAAGCCCAGAATACCGCTTGTAACAAAAAATTCAGCAATAATTAAACCGACACCAATCAATAGAAGAATAATTGCCTCCATACCTGCAAGACCAGCTACAATATGTCCATAGAAAAATAATAACAGTGCAACTAATCCCATTGTTCCAGGCACACCAAAACCAGGTGAATACAATTCTACTACTAAACCAAGACTCGCAACGGATAGTAGGATGGGGATTACTACAGGGTTCGTTAGAAAGCGAGCTAGTTCTTCTGCAAAAGATGTTTCGACTTCTACTACACTTGCATTACTTAATTCTAGTTCTGAAAGTAACTCATTTCGATCATCTACTATTCCTTCTGCATAACCTACTTCTACAGCATCACTTGGTCCTAAAGTTAAAAACTTCCCTTCCGGAGCACCAAATTCTGGAAGGTCAATGCTACTATCTGCCATTGCTGCTGCAAAAATCGGATCTCTCCCTTGTGATTCAGCAGCACTTCTCATTTGTGCTAACCAAGCAGATTGAGCTTTTGCATCTGCAGCTGTTCCATCTTGATTAATTACCCCACTTGCTCCCATAGTAGCATGTGGGTTAAAGTAGATATTATCAGAAAATAACGCGATATAAGACCCAGCTGATAGTGCTTCGTTAACTATATACGATGTGGAAGGAACAACTAAGCTTTGAATCAGCGAACCGATTTTACCTGCCGAATCTACTCTCCCTCCTGGTGTATCTATTTCAAAAATGATATGATCTGCACCATTTTCCATCGCTTCTTCTGTTGCTCTATTCAAGAAGGCTTCTAAACCTCGCTCTACTTCGTTTTCTATTGGAATAATATAGACGGTTTCTCCTTCCCCTTGTTCTGCATCTACGGAATTTTCAGATGCAAAAGGTATGCAGAAAAGAATCACAATGAAAGTTATGTATACAGCATATCTAATCCGCTTTCCAATCAACTTAAATCACCCCCTATAAATCACCTATACCTATAATACGAAGCAATCAGTTAAAAGGATTCATCTTTTTTCGCGTATTCGGTACATCTTGATAGTACCATACAATTGAACAGTAGAGAAAGTCAGACCTTAGCAACGAATAAACATTATTTAGATTTCATCAAAAAGAGATCATCCCAGTTTAGGATGATCTCTTTTAATTAGCGCAATTCTTCTTGCACTTTTGTTTTTATTTGAGAGCCATCTGCTTTACCTTTTACTTTCGGCATAACAGCGCCCATCACTTTACCCATATCCTTCATCGATGTAGCATTCACTTCTTGAATCGTTTCCTGAATGATCGATCTTAACTCATCATCTGAAAGTTGTTCTGGTAAATACGTATTAAGTATTTCCAGTTCTTTTTCGATTTTTTCTACTAAATCTTCTCTTCCAGCATTCTTGAATTCTTGGAGGGAATCTTTTCTTTGTTTAACTTCTCTAGACAGAATTGTTAAATCTTCGTCCTCAGAAAGTGTATCTTTACCAAGTTTTATCGATTCATTCTGAATAGAAGCTTTTACCATGCGAATAACGCTAAGGCTTTCTTTATCTTTGTTCTTCATCGCTTGCTTCATATCTTGATTCAGACGATCAAGTAACGTCATACGCTTGCACCTACTTTAGAATTTACGTTTTCTAGCAGCTTCTGATTTCTTCTTACGTTTTACACTAGGTTTTTCATAGTGTTCACGTTTACGATATTCCTGTAGTGTACCGCTTTTTGACACACTGCGTTTAAAGCGACGAAGAGCATCTTCAAGAGACTCGTTTTTACGAACGCGAGTTGTATTTGACATGCTAATTTCCCTCCCTCCGAAGCACAAAACCAATTTATACAAGCATGAATCTACTCTCATGCCTTTTTAAAGTATAATATAAACATGTTTACAGGTCAACGGTTATTTGTATCTAATATTAAAAATTGGGAACAAAGAATTGTACAGATTTTAGTAGTCGGGTGATCCTTGTTCACCTGAAATAATTGCCACACCCGAGCTAGCTCCAATTCTAGTCGCACCCGCTTCAATCATAGCTTTTGTTTGCTCTAGATCGCGAACACCACCAGATGCTTTTACACCCATTTCCGGACCTACTGTCTCGCGCATGAGGCGAATATCTTCCACAGTTGCTCCACCGCCAGAGAATCCAGTAGAAGTTTTTACGTAGTCAGCTTCTGCATTTTTTGCTAATTTACAAGCTCGTACTTTTTCGTCTTCTGTTAAAAGACTAGTTTCGATAATTACTTTTGTTAAAGCTTTTCCTTTAGCTGCTTCTACAACTGCACGAATGTCTTTTTCAACGAATTCATCATTATTTGACTTTAATTCACCAACATTGATTACCATATCGACTTCTGTAGCGCCATCCGTTATAGCTTGTTTAGTTTCAAATATTTTTGTTTCTGTAGAAGTTGCCCCTAATGGGAAACCAATTACTGTACAAACTTTAACTGGTGTATCTTTTAATTCATTATGGCAGTATGACACCCAATGCGGATTAACACAAACTGAAGCAAATTCATGTTGCTTTGCCTCTTCCACAATCTTCACAATACTTTCCTTTGTTGTTTCTGGTTTTAGTTGCGTATGATCGATATATTTAGCTAAATCCATTAAATCTCTTCCTTTCAAATAAGTTAAGCACCATAAACTTTTGCTTTACTGTGTGTTGAATGTTCCATAACTCGAACAAAGATTCCTTGATTAATAGGATATCCTGATTTAGTTACTTTGACTTTAACAATTTTTCCTATTAAGTCAGGTGTACCTTCAAATTGTACTTTCATATAATTATCAGTATAGCCAACTAATATATTTGGTTTGTCCTCATCTAGTCGCTCTTCTGGTATAACCTCTAATACTTCATTTTCATATCTTGAGGCATATTCTTTCGCAAGTTGGTCAGAAAGTGCAATTAAATGATGAACGCGTTCTTCTTTGATAGTGTCTTCAACTTGATCTTCCATACGAGCAGCTGGTGTTCCTGTTCTTCTCGAAAATGGAAATACGTGTAGTTCTGCATATCCAATTTCTTTTATAAAGGAATAAGTTTGTTGAAATTCTTCCTCTGTTTCACCCGGAAATCCAACAATTACATCGGAAGTAATCGCTAATCCAGGTAATGCTCTTTGCAGTTTACTAACTTTTTCTTTATAAAAACTTGTAGAATATTTTCTTCGCATTCGAGCTAGAACACTATCGGATCCTGACTGCAACGGTATATGAAGATGACGGACAATCTTATTACTTTTGTCTAGCACGTCAATGACTTCATCCGTAATTTGACTAGCTTCAATAGAACTGATTCGAATTCGCTCTAATCCTTCAACTTCTTCTAGTTCTCTGAGTAGCATAGCAAAATTGTAGTCTTTCATATCTTCTCCGTATCCAGCTGTATGAATACCAGTTAGAACAAGTTCTTTATACCCTGCTTTTACTAATTTATTAGCTTGCTCTATCACATTCTTTGGATCTCTAGATCGTAATAATCCTCTGGACCATGGAATAATACAAAATGTGCAGAAGTTGTTACAACCTTCTTGTATTTTCAATGATGCACGCGTACGATCAGTAAAAACTGGGACATCCATTTCTTCAAAGACGCGATTTTTCATTATGTTTGAAACACCATTAATAGGTTCTTTTGTTTTCTGGTGTTCTTCAATATAAGAAAAAATATTTTTACGATCTTGCGTACCTACTACTATATCTACGCCAGGGATTTCCATTATTTCACCTGGTGAAGTTTGAGCATAGCACCCAGTTACGCAGACCACTGCATCTGGATTTTTACGAATCGCTCTGCGGATGACTTGTCTGCTTTTTTTATCACCAGAATTAGTAACCGTACAAGTATTAATCACATACACATCCGAATTATGATCAAAGTCTACTCTTTCATAACCTTCTTCTTTAAACATCCTCCAGATTCCTTCTGTTTCATAATGATTAACTTTACAGCCCAGTGTATGAAAAGCCACTGTGGTCATGTTAAACACCTCAATTCTTCTAATTGATAGGAAATACTCGATAGAGCATATAAAGCGGCTGTTTCTGTGCGTAAAATACGTTTTCCAAGGCGGATAGGTATAAAATCATTTTCTATTAATTGGTCTGCTTCTTCATTTGAAAACCCGCCTTCAGGACCAATACAGAGAATTATTTTATCATGAGATGAAATGTTTTGTAGCGAGTTCACCAACTTTGAAGTCATCTTCTCTGTTTTTGCTTCTTCTTCATACGCAAATAATTTTACAGTGTGAGCAGGAGCTTCATCCAAAAGTTGTTTTAAATTCATAACCGGATATAACGTAGGGATCCGATTCCGATGGCTTTGCTCACTTGCTTCCTTTAGGATTTTTTGAAATCTCTTTACTTTTTTATGATACTTTTTCTCATCATTCCAAATAGCTATTGAACGTTCAGCTTGGAAAGGGATAAATGCTGTAGCACCCAATTCCGTACCCTTTTGAAGTATCAAATCAAACTTATCCCCTTTTGGTATCCCTTGAGCAATCGTAACATGTACCGGTAATTCATTCGTGTCTTTTAACCATTCTATTACTTCTACATCCACATAATCATCCGTTAACATCGTAATACGACATAAAGCAGCTTGTCCGTTCTCAGAATTACAAATGATGTTCTCACCAACTTGTGATCGCATTACTCGTTGTAGATGATGGACATCATCTCCTGTAATACGTATTGAGTTCCGAGTAACATTTTCTTGTAATACAAAGTATCTTTGCATCTCTTCACCTACTTTTCACTTGGCTTCTTAGCAACAATTGAAACCCAGTCTTCCATTTCGTTTAGAGAAATAACTTCAAATCCTTGTTCCGTCAATTTATCTTTTACAAATTGTTTTTTATTTTGGATAATTCCAGAAGTGATAAAATATCCGCCTTCTTTTAAATTACTCCATGCATCATCGACAAAACGTACGATAATTTCTGCTAAGATATTGGATACGATGACATCTGCCTCTTGCTGAACACCCTCTAGCAAGTTATTTTGTTTTACCATAACTGATTCATGAATCTGATTTAACTTGGAGTTTAATTTTGTACTTTTTACAGCTATTTCATCAAGATCGTAAGCATACACTTTTTCCGCCCCTAATTTGGCAGCAGCTATACTTAAAACACCTGATCCACAACCTACATCCATTACTAAATCTCCTGGATTTACATACGCTTCTAATCCTTGAATACTTAGAACTGTTGTTGGATGTGTTCCCGTACCAAAAGCCATACCAGGATCTAATTCGATAATCAATTCATCACTAGATACTGGTGTATAATCTTCCCATGTGGGAGTAATTGTAATACGATTCGATATTTTAACCGGTTTATAATACTTCTTCCATGCCGTTGCCCATTCTTCTTCATGAACTTCACTTAACAAGACTTCATTCTTACCTAAATCAATGTCATAGAGCAACAATTGATTTATAGCCTGTTTTATTTCTTCAACCGTTTCTCCTAAAAAGCTATTCATAGGAAGATATGCTTTTATACGTACTCCTTCTTCAGGGTATAGTGTGGGGTCAAGGTCATAAAGTTCCCCAAACTGAGCACGCTCCATCCTCTCAAGATCTAATGGATCCTCAATAACAAGACCACTTGCACCAGTTTCATGTAGTATATTCGAAATTGGTTCAATTGCTTCATTTGTTGTATGAATACTTATCTCTGACCATTTCATTTAGTTACCACCCGTCCAGGAAAAAATATCTATGTAAACGGCACAAAAAATTTTGTACCGTTATTCTCCTTTAAAAGCTCTACGAAAGCGTTGGAAAATATTATCATCTTGTTCATCAGTTGACTCATTTCCACCAAGTTCATTAAACTCTCGAAGTAGTTCTTTTTGTTTTTCAGATAAGTTAGTAGGTGTCATCACTTTGATCTTAATATGCTGATCTCCATGCCCTTTACCTCTTACATTCGGTGCACCTTTACCTTTAAGTCTGAAAGTTTTTCCAGTTTGTGTCCCAGCAGGAACTTTAACTTTTACTTTTCCATGTACCGTAGGAACCTCTAATTCATCACCCAAAGCAGCTTGCGCATAGGTCAGAGGCAATTCGCAGAAAATATGATCTCCTTCACGTACAAAGAAATCATGTGGTCGTACTTTAATTACGACAAATAAATCTCCTGCCGGGCCACCATTTATACCAGCTTCGCCTTTACCCGCTACTCTAATTTGTTGACCTTCATCAATGCCTGCTGGAATGGTGATATGAATCTTCTTCTTCTTCTGGATTTTTCCTGAACCACCACAAGTATTACATTTTTCAGGTATTATTTTACCGGAACCTTGACAATAATTACATACTCTGCGATTTACTACACGTCCAAATGGTGTGTTCTGTTCTTGGTTTAACTGACCAGCACCATTGCAATGGGAACATGTTTGTGGTTTTGTTCCTGGTTTTGCACCTGATCCATTACAAGTGTCACAAGATTCTTCTTTTGGAATTTCAATATCCGTTTCTTTTCCAAAGATAGCTTCTTCAAAGTTTAAAATCATTGTATATTGCAAATCATTACCTTGTTGTGGAGCATTTGGATCACGTGAGCGACCTCCGCCTCCAAAGAACATATCAAATATATCTCCGAAGCCACCAAAGTCTTGTGCTCCACCACCAAAGCCTCCAAAGCCTTGACTTTGAGGTCCTGAATGACCAAATTGATCATATTGAGCACGTTTTTGGTCATCACTAAGTACTTCATAAGCTTCTTTCACTTCTTTAAACTTATCCGCTGCACCCTCTTCTTTATTCACGTCTGGGTGGTACTTACGAGCCAATTTACGATAGCTTTTCTTTATTTCATCTTGAGATGCAGATTTATCAATCCCTAATATCTCATAATAATCTCGTTTACTCACCTTACATCACTCTCCCGACACACTTATAGCATAAGTTTTATCTTATCATCAACTATTTGTCTAAAGCAAATAGTTATTTCCATAAATCCCTAAAAAAGTCAAAGTCAAGAGAATCCTGACTTTGACTTTTCATTTATTTCATCAGCTATTATTTTTTATCATCATCGTCTACTTCAGAATAATCAGCGTCTACAACATCATCATCTTGTTTACCACTTTCTTCACCTTGCTCACCAGAAGCTTGTTGAGCTTCTTGTTGTACTTGCTCATAAAGTTTAGCAGATAATTGTTGTACATGCTCTTCTAATGCTTCTTTTTTCGCTTTCACTTGTTCCATATCACCGGACTCAAGCGCTTGTTTCAATTCATCTTTAGCAGATTCTGCTTTTTGTTTATCTTCTTCAGAAACTTTATCATCTAAGTCTTTGATTGTTTTATCTGTTGTAAAGATAAGTTGATCTGCTTCATTTCTTAAATCTACTTCTTCACGGCGTTGTTTATCCGCATCTGCATTTTCTTCAGCTTCTTTTACCATACGATCTACTTCCTCATCAGAAAGACCTGATGAAGATTTAATTGTAATTGATTGTTCTTTATTCGTACCAAGGTCTTTTGCACGTACGTTAACAATACCATTAGCATCAATATCAAAGCTAACTTCAATTTGTGGCATACCACGTGGTGCTGGTGGGATATCAGTTAATTGGAAGCGTCCAAGTGTTTTATTATCTGCAGCCATTTCACGTTCACCTTGAAGGACATGAATATCAACTGCTGTTTGATTATCAGCTGCAGTAGAAAATGTTTGAGACGCACTAGTTGGAATAGTAGTATTACGTTCAATTAATTTTGTAGTTACTGCCCCCATCGTTTCGATACCTAATGATAATGGTGTTACATCAAGTAATAATACATCTTTTACATCCCCTTGAAGAACTCCACCTTGAATTGCAGCACCAAGTGCTACGACTTCATCTGGATTTACACCTTTTGAAGGATCCTGACCTAATTCTTTCTTAATAGCTTCTTGAACAGCCGGGATACGAGTAGAACCACCAACAAGAATTACTTTATCAATGTCGCTTTTTGATAAGCTTGCATCGGATAATGCTTTACGAGTTGGTTGCATTGTACGTTCAACTAAGTCTGAAGAAATCTCGTCAAATTTCGCACGGGACATAGTCATTTCTAAGTGTAACGGACCAGCTTCTCCTGCTGTTATAAACGGAAGAGAGATTTGTGTTTGTGTTACACCAGATAAATCTTTTTTCGCTTTTTCTGCTGCATCTTTCAAGCGCTGTGTAGCCATTTTATCTTGAGATAGATCAATTCCGTTTTCTTTTTTAAACTCTTGTACCATATGATCAATAATCACTTGGTCAAAATCATCTCCACCTAGACGATTGTCACCTGCAGTAGATACTACTTCAAATGTACCATCACCAATATCAAGAATAGACACGTCAAATGTACCACCACCAAGGTCATACACAAGGATTGTTTGATCTTGATCTTCTTTGTCAATACCATATGCTAATGCTGCTGCAGTAGGTTCGTTAATAATACGTTCTACTTCAAGACCTGCGATTTTACCTGCATCTTTTGTAGCTTGACGCTCTGCATCATTAAAGTATGCTGGTACTGTGATTACCGCTTTTTCCACTTTTTCACCAATGTAATCTTCCGCATAAGACTTAATGTATTGAAGAATAATCGCAGAAACCTCTTGAGGAGTGTATTCTTTATCTTCAATTTTAACTTTATAGTCTGTACCCATGTGACGCTTAATAGATTGAATAGTGTTTGGGTTTGTAATTGCTTGTCGTTTAGCTACTTCACCAACTTGGCGTTCACCATTTTTAAAAGCAACTACAGATGGAGAAGTACGGTTACCTTCCGGGTTCGGAATGACAACAGCTTCGCCACCTTCCATTACTGATACACATGAATTTGTAGTTCCTAAGTCAATTCCAATAATTTTACTCATTGTTTATTTCCTCCTTAACTGCAATAACTTTCAATTATTTATTCACTTTTACCATCGCTGGTCGAATAACACGATCTTTAAGCTGGTATCCTTTTTGTAATTCTTCTACAACTACATTGGATTCCACACTTTCATCCTCAATTTGCATTACTGCGTGATGAAGATTCGGGTCAAAAGCCTCACCCTCGGTTTTGATTGGCTCAACACCTTGCGATGTTAAAGCTTCTTGTAGTTGGCGATACACCATCATTATACCGTCGATAATGCTCTTGTTTTCTTCCGTCACTTCAACCTGTAAAGCTCGTTCAAAGTTATCCATAGCTGGTAAAAGTTCCGTGATTAAATCTTGTGATTTATACTTACGATCCGCCTCTCTTTCTTTTAGCGTTCTTCGCTTATAGTTATCAAATTCTGCTTGAAGACGCACTAAGCGATTGTAAGTTTCATCTTTTTCTTGTTGTAGTTTTGCAATTTCATCATTTTCAACAGCCTCTTCTTGAGGTTGCTCCGTTTCATTCTCTTCTGATTGATCAACGGATTCGTTTACATCAATTACTTCTTGTTCGTTTTCTTGCACTTGGTCAGAAGTAACTTGATCATTTTTATCGTTCATTTGAGTGGCACCTCGCTTTCAATTTCCATCATTGACTATATCATGATTGCACTAATTAGAAAACCAAGACGTTTTAAAAGAATTTTAGCTAAGAATCTCGCTTATACCACTTATCTAAAGTGTTAGTCATTTCATCGGAAATTCCTTTCATTAAAGAAATCACCTTTTTGTATTCCATTCTTGTTGGCCCTAATAAGGCAATTGTGCCCATAAGATTTTCTCCAACATGATAGGATGCAGTTATGAGACTTAAATCTTTGATTGCTTCTACTTCATTTTCATTGCCAATCGACACTTTTATACCATGATGTGTATTTTTTAAGAGATTTGCTATTTCATCTTCTTGTTCTATTAAGGCATAAAACGATCGAATTTTATCAACATCGTTAAACTCAGGCTGCATTAGAATGTTCGATTTCCCGCCAAAATACAATTTAACAGGATGTTCGTTCATAAAGAATGCTCGAAGTAAATCAAAAGAAGCCTCAGAATCAACTATATAGCGTCTCATTAGTTGTACAACCTCACTGGAAATAACCTCACCTAATCGTATAATCGGCACACCTCTTAACCGGTCATTTAAAATATTCACTAATTTTTCTAAATCCGAAGAAGCTATGCCTTTAGGTAGGGCAAAAGATCGGTGCTCTACATGACCAGTGCTGGTTACTAGGATCGCTACAGCGGTATGATCAGAAAGTGTCAATACTTGAATTTGTTTCAGCGTAGCTTCAAACATTTCTGGCCCTAAAATTATCGAAGTATAATTTGTTAGTTCAGATAATACTTCTGCAGTCATTTGTACTACTTGTTCAAATTCGAAAAACTCTCCGTCAGTATAATTACGTAATATTCCCGCTTCATGCTGGTTCATCACTGGACCTATAAGGTGGTCTACATAATAACGATAACCTTTTTCTGAAGGAATTCTTCCTGATGAAGTATGCGTTTTTTCAAGAAAACCTAAATCTTCTAAGTCCGCCATTTCATTCCGGATAGTAGCTGCACTATACGGAAGGTATTCCTTTTTTGATAATGCACGTGACCCAATGGGGTGTGCAGTTTCAATAAAATCATCAATAATGACTTGTAAAATGATCAGTTGCCTTTCAGTTAACATGATGATCACCTCTGTTAGCACTCTTGATTATTGAGTGCTAATTCTATAAATAAATTATCAAATCCCTTTTTCTTTGTCAAACAGTTTAGCTTTCTAATTGAATAATTTTATCATCAAAAGATTGCATCATTAAGAATTTCGAGAATACTTGATCCCCTAATAGCATTCCTCTGTCCGTTAAACGGTAGTTCCCATCTTTCAATCTTAATAAACCTTGTTCTAATAGCACCTGCAATTCATTTGCATATAATTTTTCGAGAGATACTCCATATTTTTGTTGAAACATCTTTTTACTAATTCCAGATGTTTTACGTAGCTGTAAGAAAAGTTCTTCTTCTATTTGGTCTTTAATAGTGATTGTTTCAATTTCGTCAATTGCACTTCCTTCACTAGCAGAACGGATATACGTACCTAATGGTTTAATATTTGATGTTCGCTTACCTGGAATGTATCCATGAGCTCCTGCACCAAACCCGTAATAATAATCATTATTCCAATATGTAAGGTTATGGTTACTTTCATACCCAGGTTTTGCAAAATTACTTATTTCATACTGCTCTATTCCACGATTTTTCATCTCCCGTTGCAATATGCGATACATTTCCACTTCTGCATCCTCTGGAGGGCGTTGTAACTGACCTTTATTCTGCTTATGATAAAATACCGTCTTCGGTTCGATTTGTAATGCATAGGTTGAATAATGTGGTAATCCAAATTGAAGCGCATCATTTAATGTTTGTTCAAAGTGTTCTACTGTTTGGTTTGGTAATGCATAGATTAAATCCAGACTTATATTATGGAATTCATTTTTGGTTAATAGATTGACTGTTTCATATACATCTTTCACAGAATGCATTCTACCGATTTTACGTAGCATGTCATCGTCCATTACTTGTACACCGAACGAAACACGGTTAACTCCATACGAAGAAAGTAAATGAGCTTTTTCTTGATCGATGTCACCGGGATTTATTTCAATCGTAAACTCTTTACAAGTTCCTAAATTAAATTTTCTATCTAAAAAACCAAATAATTTTTTGAGTTGTTCAACATTTAAAGCGGTAGGTGTGCCTCCACCCATATAAATTGTATCTACATGAACATTATATCCTGATACTGTGCAATCTATTTCACGGATGAGTGCTTCAACATAATCGTCAGCCTTATTTTCCATATAAAAGTATTTAACAAAATTGCAGTAATGACATATTTGTTTACAAAATGGAATGTGTATGTATACTGCCTTTATTGAATTCAAAATTAATCAACCCTTCTAATAAAAAGGAAAACTGATAGATATCATTCTACCAGTCCCCTCTATATCCATTTATAAATCTTTTTATCATACTATTAGTTATCATCCATCTTCAATACCGCCATAAATGCCTCTTGCGGTACTTCTACAGATCCAACCATTTTCATTCGTTTCTTTCCTTCTTTTTGTTTCTCTAATAGTTTACGTTTACGTGTTATATCTCCACCATAGAGTTTGGCAGTAACATCTTTACGCACTGCTTTAATATTTGATCTCGCTACTATTTTATTTCCTATCGCAGCTTGTACTGGTACTTCAAATTGTTGTCTTGGAATTAACTCTTTTAATTTCTCTACAATTTGTTTTCCGCGCTCATATGCAAAATCACGATGGACAACAAAAGATAATGCATCTATCGTATCTCCATTTAATAAAATATCCATCTTAACTAAGTTCGATTGTTGATAGCCAATTAATTCATAGTCAAATGAAGCATATCCTTTTGTATTAGACTTTAGTTGGTCAAAGAAATCAAAGACAATTTCGGATAATGGTATATGGTATACGACATTTACTCGAATGTCATCCATGTATTGCATATCAATAAAATTACCACGTTTTTTCTGTGAAATCTCCATAACTGGGCCAACATATTCATTCGGAACCATTATTGTTGCTTCAACATATGGTTCACGTATTTGTTCTACTACTTGAGGATCAGGCATCTCAGATGGGTTATCGATATTTAATACTTCTCCATCTGTTTTTTCAACCTCAAAAATAACACTTGGTGCTGTTGTAATTAAATCAATACCAAATTCCCGCTCAATTCGCTCTTGAATAATTTCCATATGCAATAGACCTAAGAATCCGCAACGATATCCAAAACCTAATGCTTGAGAAGTTTCTGGATCATACTGTAACGAGGAATCATTTAATTCAAGACGTTCTAAAGCTTCTCTTAAGTCATTATAATCATTGGAATCGACTGGATACATTCCACAGAACACCATAGGATTTAAACGACGATAACCAGGCAAAGCTTCTTCTGCTTTCCGATTTGCATGAGTGATGGTATCCCCTACACGAGAATCTCCCACATTTTTTATAGAAGCAGTCAGATATCCTACATCTCCTACGTGTAATTCTTTTTTAGGAACCGTTTTTGGTGTAAATACCCCTACTTCATTAACTTCAAATTCTTTTCCTGTCGCCATCATTTGAATCTTATCACCAACTTTTATTGAACCTTCTTTCACACACACATAAGCGATAACACCACGATAAGAATCATATAAAGAATCAAAAATTAAAGCTTTTAAAGGTGCTTCACCATCACCAGCTGGTTCTGGTACGACTTCTGTAACACGTTCTAATATTTCTTCAATACCAATATTTGCTTTTGCAGAGGCTAATATAACATCGTCACCATCAATTCCTAGTATATCTTCTAATTCTTTTTTGACTTTTTCAGTATCTGCACTAGGTAAATCGATTTTATTAATTACAGGTATAATCTCAAGCTCATTTTCCATAGCTAAATACACATTCGCTAATGTCTGAGCTTCGATTCCTTGAGCCGCATCAACTACTAAAATTGCTCCTTCACAAGCAGCTAAACTTCGAGAGACCTCATATGTGAAATCCACATGTCCTGGTGTATCAATTAAGTGAAAAATGAACTCTTCTCCCTTATTACTTGTGTATGCAAGTTGAACTGCGTTTAATTTAATCGTAATTCCACGTTCGCGTTCTAAATCCATTCCATCTAATAGTTGATCTTTCATTTCACGCTTCGTTACTGTTTTTGTATTTTCAAGTATTCGATCAGCTAAAGTAGACTTCCCATGGTCTATATGAGCGATAATCGAAAAATTCCTGACGTTTCTTTTTTTGTTCGCCATTTCATGCACACTCCTAGTTTTAATCCTACACGTTTCTATATATACTATATTAAAATAAGACGTCAATTACTAGGATGATTATAGCAATTGACGCCTTCAGATTCAATTATTAAATAAACAAATAGGTTTATTAAAAAAAGATTTTGGATATTTCATACATAATTCCAACTATGATATCAAACACTTTTTTTACCGTAGCTTCTAATACCGAAGCGGTTTTATTTGTTAATGAATATTGTCCCTCTTCGATTTCATATACGTTTGCTTCTTGTTCCATTGATGGTTGCGAAGATACAGTCTCAGTTGTTTCTTCTACAGCAGGAGTGGTTTCAGTAGTTTCTACTGTTGATGCTTGTTCATCTTTTTGAATTCCAAATACAAATCCGGATAGGAAAAATATAACCATGATCAACAATATTATTAAACCACGCATATTACCGCCTCCTAAGGATTAGACACTTCTTCTGCATCCCAATAATATTCACTAAATACTTCAGCTAACGCATCAGCGGATCGATACAGTTCTTCCATCGTATTGTCGACTCCTCCAAATTCGATTAGTAATGCATTACCCGAAACATCTTGATTATATACTCCATTTCCATTTGAACCATCTTTTGGATAAATACCTCGACTCAATCCTGGATATTTTTCTTCAATAAGTGCATTTAATTCTGTAGCAGTCTTCATATTTTCTTCATAATTCGCATGTGCTGTCCCAACAACAAAAATCAGTTTGGCATAGCTTTCTCCATCAATTTCTATTGTAGTTTTATCTCTACGTAACGCATCACGATGTAAATCAAACACATACTGAATATCTTTATTTCCAGAAAATGCTGTTTCTACTGCTTCTCGAGATACTTCATAGGACTGATGATATTTTTTCCCTTGTTCATTCAGTTGTTGGCCAAAATCTGTCTTATCGACGTAAGTACCAATACCTTTTCTTTCTAGAGATTGTCCTAGCCGTTCACTGACTTTAGAAATATTAATTTCGGCATGCATCGCAGAGTTTGGATCTTCCACACCTGGCAAATGTGGTAAAAACGATTCTCGATTGTGTGTTGTATATAGGAAAACAACATCTCGATCACCAGTAGTTTGCTCTACATCTTCTTCAGGAGGAAGCTCTTCATCAACATCTTCTTCTACAACAGCTTCCCGGTCCTTCAACACTTCTTCCAAAGGAGGATTGGATTCAATAGGAAAGCTTGTAAAATGATTATCATCGCCGCTCGCCATTAAAATTTGGCTGTCATATATTGAAAAACCAGGTAATTCATTTCCTAGGAGACTTCTCGGATCACTTGGTTGTATATTAGTTGCAAGCTGGAAGAATATATTTGATAACTTAGGCAACTCTTCATCATCAGGGAAGGAACTTTTATATGCTCGATTTTCCATTCCTAACATATTATAGAATACCAATTCATCGATATTTCTTGTCCAATCAGACAAAATAGTTGAAGAAAAGCGATAAGCCGGCTGAACTGTAGTTAAGATGCCGATCATTAAAAATAATACGAGTATGCTCGCTAGGTATAGTCCACTTCGCCTTGAAAAGACTTGTATAAAGGGCTTGATGTTTTTTTTCATAAGAATACACGACTCCACCTTTCCATCCAACTCTTAATTTAATCTATGAGAGGAATTTAAAAAGTAGAACCGTGTAATGATAAAAAATAGAGTATTTAATAGAGCTAACGAGAATAGTTAGCAAAGTTATCAACATCAACCTTTTCATGTAATGCAGTATTTATACCATTAGCTAATACCTCTGCCATATCAATCATAAATCCATCAACTTCTTTTGGAGTTACCATTAAATTATGTCCCATCGGCGTAAGAACCTCGGTGATAAGTTTTCGCTTTTCTTCATCTGACAGTTCCCCTACAATTCCTAAAACTGTCTTTCTTTTTTCCATATTTGGTAAATCTTCGTCTGTTAATTCTCTACTTCCAAACGACATACCGGCAGGAGTTAAAGATTTAGATGGGTCATCTTTTTCTTTCCACTCTCTACCAAAATGTTTTAAGACATAGTCAATCGTATCACTTGTAATGGTAACTGCATCAACAACTGTGGGAACTCCAATAGCGATCACCGGAATACCTAACGTTTTTTTGCTGATTTCTTTTCGTTTATTTCCAATTCCAGATCCAGGATGAATTCCTGTGTCTGAAAGTTGAATCGTTTCATTTACACGATTAATAGAACGAGAAGCTAATGCATCGATTGCTATTACCAAATCAGGTTTATACTTTTCAACTATCCCAAAGATAATATCACTAGTTTCTATACCTGTTACTCCCATAACTCCTGGAGTAACAGCAGCAACATCACGATAGCCTTGTGCTACAGTCTCATATTGCAGACGAAAAAGATGACTCGTTACTAATACTTTTTCTACGGTCATCGGTCCTAACGCATCCGGAGTAACATTCCAATTTCCTAAGCCAACAACTAAACATGTACTTTCTTTCGTAACGTTATTTTTCCTCATTAAGTCTTCTAGTTCTTTTGCCAAAACTTGAGCTGCTTGTCTTTGACGATCCGTATCTTGTTTTTTCACCCCATCAGCATAGATAGTGACATAGGAACCTGGTTTTTTTCCTAATATCTTTTCTCCTTCTTTATCAATATCCACATATGAAATCTTAATATCTTTATCCGTTCTTTCTTTAAATGTAACTCCTTTTATCTCTTTATCACTTGTTTCTTCAGGCTTCGATTCACTGTACATATCCTTCGCTTCAATTGCTAAGTCAGTACGAACCTGGAAAGGGACTTGTTGTTCTTCCATCTTCTCATCCTTTCAAATTATAATTCCATTCTTAGAATGAGCCTTTTTAATAAATTCATACTTTATTTTATCTTTAACAATCAACAATTCTATTGAAAACTAACGTTAGCTTTGGTACAATACTTGTTGTCCTGATGAGAAATGGAGAACTTAAATAGAAGTATTTGAATAATCGAATCTGGAATCTATAGAAGCTTTTGTAGGAGGTGAATGAATATGGCAAATATTAAATCTGCAATTAAACGTGTAGAAGTTAACGAGAAGAAACGTGTTTCTAATAGCAAACAACTTTCTGCAATGCGTACTGAAATTAAGCGTGTAGAGAAAGCAGTTGAAGCAAACGATACAGATAATGCGAAATCTCTTTTCCAATCTGCATCAAAACACATTGATAAAGCAGCTCAAAAAGGTATCATCCATCAAAATGCTGCTAACCGTCAAAAATCTCGTTTAGCAAACCAGATAAATGCATTATAAAACTAAATGGATCGAATACGACCATTTAGAAAAGCCGAATGAATTCTAAGAGATGAATTCATTCGGCTTTACTTATACAACTAATTCCATTAATAATAATTCAAACGCTAAACTTTTTTCCATCTTCCCTTGCTTCATTACACTATCCGTTTCAGCAAGTTCCTGAATCATCTGTTCTAATCTATCTTGTGAAATATTTCTTTCTCTAGACATTGCAATTTTAATGACATATGGATGAGCTCCAATTTGTTTTTGCATTTGAAACTGTGTATATCCCTTTTGTTTCATTAATTTTACTCGAAGGATCATTCTGAACTGATAAGATAATAAAGCGATCATCGCAATAGGATCTTCATTCATCTTTTCTAAATCCTTATAGATCTTCATTGCTCGTTGAATATCTCCATGCATAACTGCATCCACCATTGCTAATGAGGTGCTTGTTGGAGTGTGAGAAATCAATCGTTGAGCATCCGCCTCACTAACATGTCCCCCCTCTCCCACATATAACGCCATCTTCTCTACTTCACTCTGTAATAACTGGATATTATTCGCAACTTCTGCCTCTAACATATCTTTAGCTTTAGAATCCATTGTTATCTTATTTTTTGATATGATTGAATCCAGCCATTTTCTCGCATCTTGTTCTTTTATTTCTTGACAGTCCACAAGTTGGGAATTGTTTTTAAGGTGTTTTGTTATCTTTTTACGTTCATCTAATTTTTCATAAGGAGCAATAAGTAATAAGACTGTATAATCTGGAGGATTTTGAACATACTCTTCTAAATAAGAAGTATTATGTTCAAATGGTAGCTTGTCCGGTTTTGCTTTTAAAAATGATGCATTGGTAGCAACAATCAGTTTTTTTTCCTCAAAAAACGGAAACGTCTCTGCATCTGTTAGTACTTCTTGAATTGGAATTTCATTTAAGTCATATAACGATAAATTACTTTTATCTCCATTTAATACTTGTTTTGTTAGAGCTTGTTTCAATTCTTCTAAAAAATATGACTCCGTTCCAAATGCAAGATAAACAGGTTGAACAGATTTCTTAATATCATTTACAATATTCATTATTGACATTTCATTCACACACCTATGTACATTATATCCATATGTTAAAATGGAATGAAATGAATAGCAAGTGATATTTAATTTTATAGGAGGAGAAACGCTAAAATTTATGTTGAAAGTCTTCTCCTCCTAGCTCATCTATATTAAACGCCATAGGAAAAGCTCTAGAAACCATCCCTATTGACGATATTTTTTACCTATCGTTAGTTTTTCCGATGATAGTAAAAGTATAGATGTTAACTCTTGCTAAAATTGGCTTTCATATGTGTTTCCAATGAGGTAGATTTTTTAAAGTATTTCATTTATACTTAAATTGTGATAATAGGAGGGGTACAAGTTGAACGAATTTGAAAAAGATGTACAGTATAAAGGAAATGATGTAGTTGATTCAATCAAAGGTTTTACTTTTTCATTTCTATTCTTCTTTTTAATCTTTGCAATTGGCGTAGCAATTAGTTTTATCGGTCAATAACTGAAGATGAATCGCGTAAAAAGGAAGGGATTATAGTATCTCTTCTTTTTTATTTTCTCTTCAACGATAGTTTATGGAGAATGTATTAAAAATGTTCCTTGATTATTTGAAAAATAATATTGAATTGCACCATGCAAATCCGTACGTAAAATATCGATACCTTTTGATTCCAATGTTTCAATTACTTCTACCGATGGATGTCCATATCGATTATTTCTACCAACTGAAATCAATCCAAAATCGGGATCAATTTCTTCAATATATACACTGTCACTAGATGTATTGCTTCCATGATGTGCGACTTTGAGAATATCAATATTCATTTCTGGATGATTCTTTATCAACGTCTTTTCTACATCGCTTCCAATATCTCCTGTAAATAGCCATTTTGCTCCCAAATCAGCATATAATACTAATGAATTGTCATTTAGTGATTGATGATCACTAGTTGGAGAAAGAACATGAAAATTAGTAAAGTTGCCTCTAATGGTCTGAACAGCTTCAATTCGTTTAATAATTTGATTTGGAAATGAAGCTTGAATATTTTTAATTAACTGATCATCAAAAAACGAACTCACCATTATTGTATCAACAGTTACTTCTTCCAAAATATACTCCAAGCTGCCTATATGGTCCAAGTCTTCATGTGTTAATATAATGGCATCCAAATGTGTTATCCCTCTTGAATAAAAATAAGGGCGTAATATTTGCTTATACACACTTCTACTTGCCTCCATACTTTCAAAATCAAAGGTTGAGCCTGCATCCACTAATAAAGTATCTTGTCTATATGGAGTTTCGATTAATATTGCATCTCCTTGTCCAATGTCAAACATCGTAACAATGCCCTCTTCGCTTAAGTAAGGTTTTAATGCTCCAAATATTATAGGGAGACAAAAAAGCACTCCTGATAAAAACGCCACCTTCATTCTCTTTATTTCCAGTTCGTACATAAACCGAAAGAAAAAAATATAATAAACAATTACTGCGGTGATAGATAACCCGTTCATAAACAAAGGAAATGACAAATAAGTATCTACCCATACCAGAAAATTAACTACAACAGAATGAATCCATTGAAAAGAATTGTCTAAAATAAAAAGCACTTGTTTCGGTAAGAATGATAATAACGTAGCAATATACATCAATGGTATGACAAACAAAGTGAAGTAAGGAATAATAATGACATTTAGTAAAATCGATAGCGGTTGGAAAATATAGAAATAATGCAACTGTAATGGGAGGATAGCCATTTGAGAAACAAAACTTATTTGCACTATATTCCATAAAGTTGATGTTGAATAAGAAACCCACTTGGCCGAGAGGAGAATGGCAAATGTGACAGCAAAAGAAAATTGAAATCCTACTTCATAGATAACATAAGGATCAAAGATTATTAATGACAAAAACACAAAACTAAAAATATCTATATACAAGAATTTCTTTTTAAACTTTTGAATAACAAGTAAAATCGTAATCATCCAAACTGCTCTCCAAACAGAAGGTTCACCACCGGCTAATATACCATATAAAGGTAAAAATAAAATTAAAAGTAATTGTGCCCTCTCTTTTGTTACAATATTACCTTTTACAAGTAATAGAAGCACAATGGCAATTATTAATGTGATATTTGATCCTGAGATCGCAATTATATGAGATAAAATCCATCGTTGAAATAATTCTTCAGTAGGTTCATCCATCATAGAATCATCACCAAATACAATAGAGGTTAACCACATAACGGTATTATCACTCCATCTTCCATGCATATAATCAATAAGTTGATGGCGTAACAAATATATATGACTTAATGGTTGTGGATCAGTACAATGTATTTGATTTAAATTTTCAATTATGATTTGATAATGAATATCTTTTTGTAGTAGAAATTGTTGATAATTAAATTGGGCAGGATTTGTACTCGAAGATGGTTTTTCTATAGATTCGTGAGAGGTTTGAATTACGCAGGAAGCTCCGTGTAAAAAATCCCCATTCTTAACAAATGAGGCTTGTGATTGTGCCGGTTGGTCAAAAAAGTACATAACTAAGAAATTGGTATTAGAAATAGAATGTGACCCTTCCAACTGAAATTGCATATATTCATCCGTTATAACAGCTGATCCATCAATACTACCAGTTACGTGTGACGATAGGTGTTCGAATTTCTCCTCCGCCACTTCCTCAATCTCTGGTATATAGAATGTAAAAAAACAGAATGAAATAATTGAAATTATAAATGGCAGTAAAGGAAAACCTTTACGTGCCTTTAACCAAATTAACCAAAGAATAATTAACAGTGGCAACCATTCTGCTTTAGAGCTGACATAAAGAATAGCTGCCCCTGTTGTTATCGCAGCATAATACCAATACCCTTTCATCGATATGTACCTATTTGAATAGGCGCTCTGCTTTTTCTTTAAAAAGGGAAATCTCCGTATCATTCTCAGATACTTCATCGATTTTATCGATAATCTCTTGAATAAACTGTACTTTTTCTTGAACATTTACATCTATTGACAATTGATGTAACGGGACTTTTACAATTTTTACTCCTGCCTCAGCAAACAGTTCAATCGCATATGGATGATTATGATAGTCCTCAGCATAATACACTGTTTTTATCCCACTTTGAATTAATTGCTTTGTGCATTGTAAACAAGGAAAATGAGTAACGTAGACGTCTGCACCTTCAGTTGGCACCCCAAACTTAGCACATTGTAATAATGCATTCGCTTCTGCATGAACTGTTCGGACACAATGGCCATCAATTACATAACAACCTTCATCCGTACAATGTACACTTCCAGTAACGCTACCATTATATCCTCCTGCTATTATCCGCTTATCCCGGACAATTGTAGCTCCCACTTCAAGTCTTGTACAAGTACTTCGTAGTGACAGTAAATGGCTTTGTGCCATAAAATATTGATCCCATGAAATTCTCTCCATCTTAGACTCGTCTCCTTTTATTGCACTGCTATAAAAGCTTTTTCTCTCTAAGGAATTTGAATATAATCTTTTAATGATTCAACCGTCTTTTCACCAATACCAGAAATATTTAATAAATCTTCTAATTCACGAAACAATCCATTTTCTTCACGATATTGAAAAATTGTTTCTGCCTTACTTGGCCCAATACCTGGTAATTGTTCTATTTCTTGTACTGAAGCATAATTTATTCGTATTTTTTCATTCGCCTTATCCATGTCTGCACTTATATTAGTATCTTGATCACCTTGTTCTGGAACTGCAATAATCATTTCATCTTGAACAAGTTGAGCAAGATTGACTTGAGACTGATCAGCATCCACACTAAATCCACCCGCTAATTCAATCACATCATGAATACGGTCATTTTGTTTTACAGTGTAGACCCCAGGGTTTTGAACTGCACCTTTTACATCTACTACAAATGACTGTTCCTTATCTTTTGTTGATACAGAATTTAAATTATCTTGAAAAAGTTCATCGGTATCATGTGTCTCAATAGGGAGTTCTGCAGAGGAATCTTGCTTTTTAGTAAATACTATAAAGAAGAAAACAGCTAATCCTGCAAGCAAGAAAAACGAGGATTTTTTCAGAAGATTTAGCAACAGAATTTACACCTCCTTCTGAAACTGACTTTATAAAGATATATAATCAATTCGACAAATATCTTTTATCTCCTTCTTTAACTCACATCACAAAAAACATAAAAATTAATCATTTTTTCCAGCTAAAAAAAAGATTCTTTCCCCTTCTTCTACATTTATTTTGTTTTCAAAGGAAAAATCAGCAAATACTTGGATATTATTGAATCCAGAATTAAAAAGTAATTTTTTATAAAATTCAACTGAAAATGTCCGTTGATGATGCGTTTCTGTATAACGTTCATATTTTCCTGATTGATCCTCTTCAAAGAAAGTCAATTCATGAATCATCTCTCCTTCTCGATCACCGGGTTGACAAAACCAAATATAAGCAGCCGCATCAGTTACATCTGCAAAAGTGTTGTTAATATAATTTTCTTCAATATGCAACAAACTGTGGACGTCAAAAAGAAATAGTCCATTATTATTTAGTGAACGGTATATAGAATTGAAAAACTCGGCCAAATTACTAGGATTTACAATATAATTTACAACATCACAACAACTGATGGCCATATCCATGTACGGAATATTATTTAATTTAGTTATATCTTGGTGTAACCAACTAATGGAAAGAGAAGGATCCGTCTCTTTTTTTGCAAGTTCTAACATGTCCTCAGATATATCAATCCCTGTTAAATCATATCCTTGAACAGCAAGTTTTCTAGTAATTACTCCCGTACCACATCCAAAGTCTACAATAGAATTAACTTGACGGTTAGAATATGAATTAATCACTTCTTGAATAACTGCTACCCAATCATCATATGGTGCATCGATCATTAGCCGATCATAAAGAGTGGCCATTTTACTATACGCCATAAATTAGCGTTCCTGTCCTAAATGTAGTGGAATTTGATTTGCATCCCCCCATAATTTTTCTAAATTATAATAATACCGTTCATCTTTATGGAAAATATGGCAAACAATATCTCCAATATCCACTAACACCCAGCGAGCCTGATCAAAACCTTCTATTCGTTTTATGCTTAATCCCTTTTCCTCTACAGTTTCTTTAACTGCTCTAGCAATTGCTTGAACTTGTCGTTCATTGCTTCCATGACAAATTAGAAAATAATCGGCAACTAGAGATACCTCATTCATATCTAATGCAATAATATTTTCTGCTCGTTTATCATCGCATGCTTCTGCAACATGTTTTATTAATTCTTGTTTATTCATTTAAATTCCTCCATTAATTTGATTTCGCAAATCATTATAGGCATGTATGCTATCCGGATATATCGTGTTATTCTTTGATATTAAATACATCGTCGTATTCTTAGCTGCCATCCAACAAGCTTTAGTCAAATCTTCATATGCTACTTCCCGAACTTCTTCCACACCAGGAAATTGTCTTCCTGGTTCAATATAATCGGCTAAAAAGATAATTTTTTCTAATTGAGACATACATGCTCTACCAGTTGTGTGATATTTGATTGCATTACGTACATCGCTTGTTTGTACTCCATATTTTTCTTTTATAATATGCGACGCTACCGGACCATGCCATAATTCATGATGATAGTCTAATAAGTCGTTAGGAAGATCAGTTTCTACAATAATTTGTCTCATTATCGTTTGATCAAAGTACTTTGCATAATCATGAAAAATAGCCGCTAATTTAGCATTAGGGATAGATTCATTATATCGTTTTGATAAATCAACAGCAGTATCCATGACTCTTAGCGTATGTGCGAATCTATGCTCGGTTAACTGATCTTTCACATCTTGTTTAATTACGTCCAAATCCATATAACTGATGCTCCCTCACATATTGCATTACTGAATTAGATAGTAGGTATCGAATCCATTCTCTTTTTTGTAATCTTTCTCGTAACATTGTAGAAGACAAATGAATAGTAGGAATATCTACAAAATGAACAGGATAGGTCGTTTCCAGAGAATATCCCGGGCGGCTCACCCCTACAAATGTAATTATTTCTATCAATTCATCTATCCGATACCATTTAGGCAAAAACTCTACCATATCCCCGCCAATAATAAAATAAAATTCATCAGAAGGGTACAATTTTGTTAATTCATGAATTGTATCATACGTATATGACTTCCCTTCCCTTTTTAATTCTATATCATTTAATTTAAATGACGGGTGATTACGAATTGCTAATTTTAACATCGATGTTCGATGACCTGCACTTGTAGTCGTGTGCTCCTTATGGGGAGGTGTATTCGTCGGAATAAACCATATTTCATCTAATAGTTTTGCTCTTCGAACTTCTTCTGCTATCAATAAATGACCAATATGTGGAGGGTCAAAAGTGCCACCAAGGATACCTATTTTCCTCAATTCTATTCACCTTCTATATTTCTGTTATGGTAAATTAATCTGTTTATTTTCCAATGACTCTTTATATAATACAATATTATTTCCAATTACTTGTACAAGTTCAGCGTTAGCTGAGGTAGAAATTTGCTCAGCAACTACATTCTTGTCCTCCATGCAATTTTGAAGAACACTTACTTTAATTAATTCTCTTTTTTCTAGTGCTTCCTCTATTTGTACAACCATATTATCATTAACCCCGTCTTTTCCCACTTGAAAAATAGGCTTAAGTTGATTTGCTTGAGATCGTAAATATCTTTTTTGTTTTCCTGTTAGCATTATTATCTTCCTTTCAATATTTGTTCGATTTGCATATCCATATCAGATACATTGACATGTGTGCCTGTCCATATTTCAAATGCCGCTTGCGCTTGATATAACAACATAGTATGACCATAGTGAATATAAGGTGTTCGCTGTTTTGCTAATTGCAGAAAATGAGTCTCTAGCGGTTGATATACGATATCACTTACAACCGTTTCTTCATTAATATTATCTAATGCAATAATTGAACGTGGTTCATTCATACCGACAGCAGAAGTTTGAATAATTAAATCAAATTGATTTAACTCGTTTATAGCTTCTTCCAAACTAATTACTATTGCATCTTTATTTGTTCCAACAATGAATTCTGCGTGGCTTAACGTTCGGTTAGCTATTTTTATATTATTGTAACCTTTCTGCACCAAAGCATGAAAAATACCTCTTGCCGCTCCACCAGCTCCAAGGATTAATACACGCTTATCTGCTACTCCTTTCAAAAAAGGATACGCTGCATATAAGGATCGCAAATAACCCTGTCCATCTGTATTATACCCAACCCATTCTCCATCTTTAATAGATACAGTATTTACTGCCCCCATAAGATTTGCGGTATCATCAACTTTATCTAAGAAATTCATTATCCTTTGCTTATATGGAACCGTAACATTAAAACCAGTTAAAGAAGTGCTTTTGAGTTTTTCTATATTATTTTCAAAATTCTCATCCGGATTAATTTCAAAAAGTTCATAGGAGCCTTCCAGATTTGAACGTTTTAGAAATTCATTATGAATCCATGGTGACATCGAATGTTCTATTGGATAACCAATTAATTTTAAAGATAGTGTCAAAGTTCTCCCCTCCAACTAACTTATATAAGTGATTTACGAACAGTAATAGATATGCCTTTCCAAGTATGAGCTTGTACAGTAGCTCCTTTTCCTTGCACACTGATCCACCCTAATCCCGGGAATACAATATCCATTTTCTCATCATTTAACTTAAACGTTTTGCCCACAAATTCAGGTAAGTTATTAATGGATTCAGCATGAGGCGGAGACAATAACTCTCCCAAATGATCTTTATACAGCTGATCTGCTTTTTCTAATTTCGTCCGGTGAATGGATAACTCGTTGGAGAAATAACATACGAACGACTGCTTATCACCTTTTAGAAAATCTAAACGAGCTAATCCGCCAATGAATAATGTTTGTTGATCCTGTAATTGATACACTCTTGCTTTAATTTCTTTTCTAGGTGTGATTGTCTTTATATCTTTATCTGAAATGTAATGAGCCATTTGCTGTTTATTTACAATTCCCGGCGTGTCCACTAAAACATTATGATCATCCAAAGGTATTTCAATAAAACCTAATGTTGTACCAGGAAAATAAGAAGTAGTGATTGCATTTACTTCCCCTGTTGATTGTTCAATCAATTTATTGATAAATGTAGACTTACCAACATTTGTGGTGCCAACAATAAATACATCCTCTTTATCTCTATATGCCTCGATTAATTGTTTTAACGAATCTATCCCAGTTCCTTTTATTGAAGAAATAAAAGCAATATCCTTTACCTTTATTCCTAACTGACTAGCTTCTCGTTGCAACCAACTTTTCAATTTATTTACATTTGTTGACTTTGGAAGTAAATCTAATTTGTTACCAACAAGAAGAATTGGATTGTCACCCGTTATTCTAGGTAAACTTTTTAATAATGTTCCATCCACATCAAAAATATCGATAATGTGCACGATTAGACCGTCAGTATCACGAATAGAACTTACCATTTGTAGAAAATCATCATCAGATATATTAACATCTTGAATTTCGTTATAATGTTTTAAACGAAAACAACGTTTACACAATACTATTTCCTTATTTAAAGAACTTTGTGGTGCGTAACCAGCTTCTGACGGATCAGAAGTTTGAATTTCTACTCCACAACCTTGGCAAATCAATTGCTCCAAAATTATTCCTCCCAGCTAATTTTTCCTTTACGACGCATATAATTTAGAATTCTGCGTTCAATCGTACGGTTTATTCTTGTAATTTTACCATCTGTCTCTACAATAGGAACAACTAAAACAGTGTAGAATCCTGCAAAGTTTCCTCCTAAAACATCTGTTAAGAGTTGATCTCCAACAACTACAATTTCTTCCTTAGATAATTCCATTTCTTTAGCCACAGTCTTAAATGCTTTGCTTAATGGCTTTCTTGCACTATAAACAAATGGCGTTTCTAATGGCTCAGAAAATACTTGCACTCGTTCTTGGTTATTATTTGAAATTATCGTTACTTTAATATCATTTTCACGCATTTCTTGAAACCATCTGATAATCTCAGGAGTAGCATCCTTAACATCCCAAGCAACTAAGGTATTGTCTAAATCCGTTATAATTCCTTTAATACCACGTTCTTTTAACGTTGTCGGTTGCAAGTCAAATATACTTTTCACGTGTTCATTTGGTAAAAATCTAGATAACATCTTCACACCTCATGTTCTTCCATCTTATCACTAATGCAATATCTCATTATAACTAATCCTATTACATCTTACTAGGTTTTTTAAAGCAATAACCATAAAAACAATAATTCTATGCAAATTGATGAAATTTCATTCCTAAATTATCAATATTATCTGAAGAATCGTTCGACAAATTATTACTAATATCGATTCTGTGGATAACTTTACTAACATTATAAAAGTTTATATAACGTATATTACAGAAGTTATTGATCTCTTTATACACAAGTTATCTACAAGCTAATGTAGATAACTTCAACCTTGTCCAACATTAAATTACGTGTTAAATTATTAATATCTTAAAGACAGATGAAGGGTAGGAGGAGGCTGTATTATGGAAAATTTATCGGATGAATTACTGCTTGAATCCTATTATACAGCATGCGAATTACAGTTAAGTCCTGACTTTCTTTCTTTATTTGAAGAGGAAATTCATAAACGTTGTCTTTCTCACAAAATCAAAAATACTGTTTAATTTTGTCTAAAATAAGCAAGCGATCTTCAAATTTTCCATTTGAAGGTCCTTTTTTTTGACTTTTTTTTGAAATTTGATGGTGTTTTTTCCTATTTAATATAAAGATTTAATGCTAGAGTTTTTGCATACTTTATACATGCATGCACCTCTCTTATAGGTTATACTGTTAAATAGTTCAGCATCTATATAGTTATCACACCGACGGTATTGTATGTAATCTAACTACAAGGAATTATTATTTCAGTATGGATGATTTCTTTCCATTGTGGAATCTTAACTAACAACAAAAGACAACTAAATAAAATTTTATGCTCTTTATGTATAGAAAAAGGAGGAATTATCTTTGACAGTTTTACATTGGGCTACTCTATCCCCCTTTTTGATAGCCATTCTTATTCCATTTTTGTATAAATATGTAAGGAAAGTGCATACTGGCTGGTTTGTTTTACTCTTACCTCTTACGTTATTTATCTATTTTCTTTCGTTTCTACCGAGTACTAGAGAAGGAAATGTAATTTTTGAACATCTTGCCTGGGTACCTTCACTTGGTATCAACTTTAATTTATACATAGATGGCCTTAGTCTATTATTTGCTTTGTTGATTACTGGAATTGGTACGCTAGTTGTACTTTATTCCATATATTACCTTTCCGACATTAAAGAGAAGCTGAACAACTTTTATGTATATCTCTTAATGTTTATGGGAGCAATGTTAGGAGTCGTTTTATCCGATAACCTTATAGTTATCTATGTGTTTTGGGAAGTAACAAGTATTGCTTCGTCCTTGTTAATTAGTTATTGGTATGGTAGAGAAAAATCAATATACGGTGCTCAAAAATCAATGTTTATCACTGTATTTGGTGGATTATCGATGCTCGGGGGCTTTTCCATTTTATATGTAATCGCTGGAACATTCAGTATTCGTGAATTAATTGCAAATGCGGATATTGTGATGGCTAGTTCGTTATTTTTACCTGCAATGATTCTTGTATTATTAGGTGCATTTACTAAATCTGCTCAGTTCCCTTTTCATATCTGGCTACCTGATGCGATGGAAGCTCCAACTCCGGTTAGTGCTTACCTTCACTCAGCTACAATGGTAAAAGCGGGGATATACCTGGTTGCTCGACTAACAGGTGTGTTTGGTGGGAGCCCAGAGTGGTTCTGGATAATTACGATCGCTGGACTAACAACATTGACATGGGGATCCATATCCGCTGTTCGTCAAAAAGATCTAAAAGGTATATTAGCTTTTTCAACAATTAGTCAATTAGGGTTAATTATGAGCTTACTCGGTGTCGGCTCTGCTGCATTCTATTTCCAAGATGGAGATAATGCATTGTATACTACCGCTATTTTAGCAGCAGTATTTCACCTAATTAACCATGCTACCTTCAAAGGAAGCTTATTTATGGCTGTAGGAATTATTGATCATGAAACTGGTACGAGAGATATACGAAATCTAGGCGGTTTAATGACGATTATGCCTATTACAGCAACGGTTTCTCTGGTAGGACTGGCTTCAATGGCTGGATTACCGCCATTCAATGGATTCTTAAGTAAAGAATTGTTCTTTACTGGAATGTTGAACGCAACAGAATACGGTATTTTCAACCTAGAAACTATAGGTTATATCATACCTATTGTCGCATGGGTGGCTAGTGTGTTTACTTTCTTATACTGTATGATTATGTTCTTCCGCACATTTACAGGTAAATTTGATGGAAGCAAACTAAAAGTTGACCATGTTCATGAAGCTCCTATTGGAATGTTAGTAAGTCCTGTTATTTTAGGAATTTTAGTTATTTTCTTTGGTTTGTTCCCTAATGTATTAGCATATTCGCTGATTGAGCCAGCAATGGCTGGAATCTTGCCAGGAATTTTAAATCCGGGTGAATTTTTCAATGTTCACATTAGTCATTGGCATGGATTTATACCAGAACTCTTTATGACAATTGGTGTAATAGTTCTTGGAGCTCTTTTATACCTAACAATGAGTAAATGGCAAAAAACAGCTTTTTACCTTGGCGAAAGAGACATATTTAATTATGCCTATGACTATGGTTATGACGGATTAATCAAGGGATCTCAATGGATAACTCGTATTCAAATGACTGGACGTCTTCGGGACTACTTTATTTATATGTGTGGATTTATGATCCTTCTCATAGGATATACGCTGTATAAGTTTGATCTACCTTCGTTAGACTCAATGGAACTTTCACCAATTGATCCATTTGTGTGGATCGTTGCTATCGTGTTTATAGGTTCTGTTATTGCAGTACCATTTATTAATAACCGCCTTGGTTTAATTATAACCACAGGAGTAACTGGTTTTATTGTAGCTCTATTTTTCGTCGTTTTCCGTGCTCCAGATCTCGCACTAACACAATTACTTGTTGAGACTGTAACAGTTATCCTATTCATGCTTGCTTTTTACCACTTACCTAAGTTGAAAAAAGAAAAAACAAGCAAAGGAATACATGCGATAAAACTAATTATTTCGATTTCATTTGGAGTAATGGTTACCGTTGTATCGTTAAGTGCTTTTTCAATGGGAAGTACGGCTGGATTTCCTTCTATTTCCGAGTATTTCACAGAATTCTCAAAAGAACTTGCTGGAGGATATAATATCGTAAATGTAATTTTGGTTGATTTTCGTGGTCTAGATACGATGTTAGAAATTCTAGTTGTAGCTATAGCTGTGATATCAATAATTAGCCTTATTAAACTCCGTTTCAAAGGGAGTGAAGATGTATGAAACAAGTAAAACCGAATGATGTTATGTTACAGACATTTGCTCGTATGTTAATTTTTATAATACTAGCCTTCTCCATCTATTTACTATTAGCAGGACATAATAATCCTGGAGGAGGATTTATAGGTGGTTTAATGACCGCCAGTGCCATTTTAATTCTGTATTTAGCATTTGATATGAAAACAATTCGTAAATCAATACCACTAGATTTTGTTAAAATTATTGGTATTGGACTACTATTTGCAAGTTTAACCGGTGTGGTATCCATGCTTTTTGGATTTCCATATCTAACTCAATTCTTTGACTATTTTCATATTCCACTTTTAGGGGAAGTAGAATTAACTACTGCACTACCATTTGATTTAGGTGTTTACTTTGTTATTGTGGGTAGTGCATTAACGATAATATTAACAATCGCGGAGGATGATAAATAATGGAACTATTGATGTCAATCATCATTGGAATAGTATTCAGTGTCAGTATCTATTTATTCATGTCCAGAAGTCTACTCCGTGTAGCTGTTGCAAGTGTAATACTTTCACATGGTGTACACTTACTTCTTCTAACCATGTCTGGATTACAAAGAGGTATTGCACCAATTTTGAGTTTTGAATCTGATGCATACGCAGATGCCCTTCCACAAGCATTAGTACTAACAGCAATTGTTATTAGTTTTGCAGTAACTTCTCTATTGCTTGTTATGGCATATCGCACATATAAAGTGCATCAAACGGATGATCTAGAAGAGTTAAGGGGTTCTGCTGATGAGTAATTTAGTTATTTTGCCGATTATAATACCATTTATAATCGGTGCTATATTATTAATGTTTGCAAAGCACCATAAAGTACAGCGTATAATTAGTGGTATTTCCATGATTATATTATTAGCTCTAGCTATATATCTTGCTATTTATGCATACCAACATGGTACTCTAGTGTTAGAATTAGGTAATTGGAGTGCACCTTTCGGTATTGTGCTAGTTGCTGACTTACTGTCGACGTTTATGGTATTACTTGCTACCCTTGTTGGAGCAGTATGTTTATTCTTTGCTTTTAAAACAATAAATTCGGATAGGGAGAAGTATTATTTCTATCCACTATATTTCTTCTTATTAATCGGTGTAAATGGAGCATTTTTAACCGGTGATTTATTTAATCTATTTGTATTTTTTGAGGTAATGTTAATCGCCTCATACGGATTAATTGTCCATGGTGGTACAGGCTACCAGTTAAGAGAATCATTTAAGTATGTAATTATAAATGTTTTTGCTTCAGGGTTATTTATAGTAGCAATTGCATGGATATACTCTATCACTGGTACAATGAATATGGCTCATATAGGAGAAAGAGTTGCAGAGCTTGACCAAGCAGGTGCATTAAATGTAGTAGCTGTCCTCTTATTTATTGTATTTGCATCAAAAGGTGCCCTCTTCCCACTTTACTTTTGGTTGCCAAAATCTTATTTTGGTCCTCCAGCTGCAATTGCGGCATTATTTGGTGGATTATTAACTAAGGTTGGGATATACGCAATCATCCGTACCTTTACAGTTATATTCAACCATGATCCTGGATTCACTCATAAAGGAATTATCGTTACCATCGCTGGTTTCACAATGTTATTTGGTGTATTAGGAGCTGTGTCACAATTTGATTTTAAACGTATCCTCTCCTACCATATTATTAGCCAGGTTGGGTATATGGTTATGGGACTTGGAATCTTCACACCATTAGCTATGGCAGGTGCTATCTATTATATAGCACACCATATGATTGTAAAAACGGCATTATTCTTATTTGCTGGTGTGACGGAGAAAATAACAGGAACAACAGATTTAAAGAAAATGGGAGGACTACTTGGAAGTCATCCTGCCCTAGCCTGGATGTTCTTTATTACCGCTGTCTCATTAGCTGGTATACCTCCATTAAGTGGATTCTTCAGTAAATTCCCGATTATCTTGGCAGGTTTCGAAGAAGGTCAATATGTGATTTCTGGAGTAGCATTACTTGTAGGTTTATTAACACTATTTTCGATGATGAAAATATTCAGTTATGCCTTCTGGGGTAAGCAAAAACATACAGAAGAACAAGCGAATATTCCTATCGGTAAATTATTGTTGCCAGTGGTACCATTAGTTGTATTAACGATAATTTTAGGTTTTGCAGCTGAACCAATCTTCACTTACTCATTAGATGTTGCTGAACAGATTATGGATCCTTCAAATTATATTGAATCTGTCCTTAAGGAGTAGTGACTATGCCTTTTCAAATTTTATTAAATGTATTAATTGCATTTTTATGGATGTTTTTACAGAATGATTATACCGCAATTACTTTCGTTCTAGGTTATCTTATTGGAATATTATTGTTGTTTTTCATTCGACGATTTCTTAAAACCGAATTTTATTTTAAAAGAGTTTGGGCAGCTATTAAATTAATTTTCTTATTTTTAAAAGAGTTAATTAAAGCAAATATCGATGTCGTACGAGTAGTTCTAAGCCCGAAACTTAACAATAAACCAGGAATCGTTGCTGTTGAAACAAAACTAGATACCGATTTAGAAATTTCCTTGCTTGCAGCTCTAATTACTTTAACACCTGGTACCGTTTCAATGGATTTCTCACCAGATAGTAAAACTATATATGTACACTCCATTGATGTTCAAGATCGAGAAGAAGTGATTCGAGATGTACAGAATACTTTTGAACGAGCGATTATGGAGGTGACAAAGTAATGATGAATACAATACTTATGATTGCGTTAGTAATAATGGCAATAACGCTTGCTTTGTTATTTATACGCGTAATCATTGGTCCTTCCATTCCTGATCGAATTTTAGCTTTAGATGCAATTGGCGTTACACTTGTAGGTTTTATTGGTATCATCATGATACAACAAGACACAATCGTTTATTCAGATGTAGTACTTCTGTTAAGCATTTTAGCTTTTGTTGGTACCTTCGCTCTATCAAAATTCTTAGAAAGGGGTGCTGTCATTGAACGTGGTGATTGATACAATCGTAATATTACTGGTAATTATTGGTTTGTTCTTTACCGTTGTTTCCGCAATTGGTGTATTACGTCTGCCTGATGTGTATTCCCGTGCACATGCAGCAGGAAAAAGTGCGACACTTGGAGTAATGTCAATTATGTTAGCAGTATTTATTCATTTCTTGTCTCATGGTACAATGAATGCAAAAATACTATTAGCAATAATTTTTCTATTTATGACAGCCCCATTAGCAAGTTTAATGATTACACGATCTGCATATCGAACAGGAGTTAAATTATCAGATAATACTACTATTAATGACCTTGCGGATATGTATAAAGAAGAAACAAAAGAATCCAATTGATAAAATTGGGTTCTTTTTTCTCTATTTTCCAGATTAATTAATGTAGGAATTGGAAATATTACTAACAACTCAGATACGATAACTTATAAAATAAGGAGAAATCAACTTGAATACTTATGATCTTATTTCAGCCCTAAAAATAAAACAACAAATTGGTCAATTACCGAACGTTATTTCTTCCATTTCACACAATTCTCGTCAAGTGACCGATAACTCCTTATTTATTTGTATAAGTGGTTTTACTGTAGATGGGCATAAATTTGTAACGGAAGCTATAGAAAATGGTGCAACATGTATTGTGGCAGAAAGAGAAATTGATATCGATACAAATAAAGCTGCGTTAATAATTGTTCCAGATACAAATAAAGCCATAGCAACTCTGGCCGCTACCTTTTACAATCATCCTTCTCATGCCTTAACATTATACGGGGTTACAGGAACAAATGGAAAAACAACGGTGACAACCATTATTAAGCATTTATTAACACAAAATGGACTTTCTGCTGCCCTAATTGGAACGAACGGGTTCCAGATAAATGAAGATATATATTCTAGCAGTAACAATACAACGAGTGACATCTTAACAAATCAACATCTGCTGTCTGAGTCAAAAAATCAAGGTGTAACACATGTGGCAATGGAAGTATCGTCGCATGGATTAGAACAAGGCCGTCTATGGGGAATTGATTTTTCCGTAGCTACCTTTACCAATTTATCTCATGAACATTTGGACTATCATGGAAGTATGGAAGAATATGCTGCTACAAAGGTTCAATTATTTAGCTCTCTGTCTATCCAGCCTAATAAACAAAAATTCGCTATATTAAATCGAGATGATAGTTGGTACGATTTTTTCCAAAAACGAACCCCTGTACAAATTGTTTCGTATGGAATTCATGAAGAAGCGGATTTCCGAGCTACTGGAATAAAATATCATAAAGACGGCACAACATTTGAACTTTTAACACCAGAAGGAAACTATCGAGTACAAACAAAACTTATGGGTGAGTTTAATGTATATAATATTCTAGCAGCGATCGCCACGGTTTATACAAAAGAATCTATTCCCTTAAAAAAATTAGTTAAATCAATCGAATTCACCCCTAGCCCTCCTGGCAGAATGGAGAAATTAGAAAATGATGGAGGTAGGCATATATACATCGACTATGCTCATACTCCAGATGCACTAACAAAAGCAATTAATAGTTTACTACCTTTCAAGCAAAACAAATTAATTGTCGTCGTAGGTACTGGTGGTGACCGAGATAAAAGTATACGTCCGTTACTAGCTATAGCAGCATCAGTAGCAGACTATGTTATTTTAACCATCAATGATCCAAGACATGAAGATCCAAATAAGATATTACAAGACCTTGAAAAAGGAATGTTACATCACCAATATGCTTGTATAGCAGATCGTAAACTAGCTATTCGTGAAGCAATAAATCGATCTTCTCCTGACGATATTATTTTAATTGCTGGGAAAGGAAAAGAACCGTATCAAATAATCAAAAATAAAAAAGTAGCTCATAATGATGCTACAATTGCACTAGAATGTAGCAAAGAATTATTTCCAAATATATAAAATGTATTGATTTTATTTGGACAGACACGATTTCACCTCTACGCTCATAAAGTGTTACATAGGCTAATACCTAGCTGTTTTGACACATAAGCTATAGTTTTAGGAGGTGATCGCGTTTGTCCGGAATATTATCCGTACTTGGCCTTATTATCAAAGAAGCACTTTTCTTCGTATCCTATGTAAAGAATCATTCTTTCCCTCAGCCCCTTCCCCCAGATGAAGAAGCTAAATATCTCCAACTTATGCAAGAAGGAGACGAGATGGCGAGAAATAAACTTATCGAACATAACCTTCGTCTCGTTGCACATATTGTAAAAAAATTCGAAAATACTGGTGAGGATATGGAAGATTTAATATCTATTGGTACAATTGGACTAATTAAAGGCGTAGAAAGCTTTTCTACCGATAAAGGTACCAAATTAGCCACTTATGCTGCTCGGTGTATAGAGAATGAGATTCTAATGCATTTACGGGCATTGAAAAAAGTTAAGAAAGATGTCTCTCTTCACGACCCTATTGGCCAAGACAAAGAAGGAAATGAAATCAGTTTGATTGATATTTTAGAAGCAGAGAATGAAAATGTAATTGAGTATATTCAGTTAAATATGGAGATATCAAAAATGCAGAAGTATTTTTCTGTATTGGATAAACGAGAACGGGAAGTCATTGTTTATCGTTATGGCTTAAATGATCGTGAAGAAATGACTCAACGTGAGATTGCTAAGAAATTAAATATATCAAGAAGTTATGTCTCTAGAATTGAAAAAAGGGCATTAATGAAAGTATTTCATGAATATTATCGAAAAGAAAGGCAGAACTAAAATAAAACAATAGTTGCTTTGAGCTTGCGCCGGACGTGGCTGGTTCAGTTATTTAGTTATTCATTGCACACAAATTTTATAATTTCCTTTGCTATAACGTAAAAAGCAGCCAATTAGTTTGGCTGCTTTTATAATAAATAAAATTATATTTTATTAACCATAGTTATTATTAATTGAGCAGCATTTTTTCCAGCTGTCTCTAAAAATTGATCAAATGACACGGATGATTTTTGTCCGGCAATATCAGATAAAGCACGGGTAATAACAAATGGTGTATTGTATCGATAACATACTTGTGCAATAGATGCTGCTTCCATCTCTAATGCTAACATATTCGGAAAACGTTTTTTAACAATATCCGTTTGATCCTTTCTTTGCATAAATGAATCACCTGTTGCAATGATTCCAGTCCTTGAACTAATTTCTATATCTTTCATAACTTCTGAAGCTAAATCAACTAGTCGCTCATCTGCTTTATAAGTTGCTGGCATACCAGGTACTTGACCATACACATAATCAAATGCTGTTGCGTCTACATCATGATGCAATACTTCTGTAGAAATTACTACATCTCCTACTTGTAGATCACTAGCAAACCCACCAGCAGAACCAGTATTTATAATGATGGTCGGGGAGAATCGCTCATGTAGAATAGTTGTAGCCATTGCAGCATTTACTTTTCCAATACCTGATAATAGTAAAACTACTTTCTTGTCCTGTAGATGACCTTTATAAAAGTAGCAACCTGCTACCTCTAATTCTTCAATATCTTTCATTTGCTGTTTTAAAAGAGCAATCTCTTCGTCCATTGCTCCAATTATTCCAATTGTCATAGTAACCCCCAAAATCTATTTTTTATCATTCTCGATTAGCTCTTCTATTTTGGTAGGTTGCCAACCTTCTCCATCAATCCATTGAAGGTATACACGAAACACTTGCGTTTCATCCATGTCGGAAACGGTAGCAACTACTTTTTGATCACCGCCATTTTCGACGCGCCATTCTACCATGTTTTCCGGATTAATACCCGTTACCATAGAAGTTGCTTCTTTAATTTCAATTCGATCCTGTGAACCATCATCATACGTCGTTGTATGCGGACCTTCTTGCTCTGTACCAATAGGTTCCCAATTACCTGTATATGCTTCTGAAACATTTTCATCCGATGGTTCA
Organism: Oceanobacillus sp. E9; assembly: GCF_001741975.1. NCBI lineage: Bacteria > Bacillati > Bacillota > Bacilli > Caryophanales > Bacillaceae > Oceanobacillus > Oceanobacillus sp. E9. The sequence continues at coordinate 336,114 of NZ_LSNA01000005.1, read as the reverse complement.
ACTGATTCTGTTTCTACATTATTGTTTTGTTCATTAGCTTGTTCGTTATTATCATTATTTTCTTCCGTTGAATCATTTTCTTCATCTTGTCCATTTTCTTCGTTGTCTGTGGAATTATTATTTTCTTCCTCTTCTTCACCTGGTTCAGTTATAAGGAAATCAGAGTCTTCATCTGAAGATGAGTTTTCATTCTCATCAGCATTTCGTTCTTCTCCTCCACTACCACCAAACACCCAAATTCCGAGGAGAATTATAACTAAAATACTAGCAGCGATTATACCAATCGTTATGGCTTTTGTACTCTTTCTTCTTTTTTCAAATTTATCCGATCTCGTTTGATTCATATCACGACTCATCAGATTCCCTCCCCACCTTTATAATTGTAGCATACTACCGTATTCTCGCAGTGACAACTATTTTACGTATAAAAATATTATAACGGTAACAATACTTTATAACATTCGTTTCTAACAGGGATTTTAAGGTTATTATTCGTATTTACACCTATTTAGTTACCAAAATGAAATGCCTATAAAGTATTTTACTCTACAGGCATCTACACTTACTCTACATTTGTAATTCGTACATCTATATCTCCACCAGGTGTTGATACGGTTACTTCTTCACCAATTTCTTTTCCTAATAAGCTTGTAGCCATTGGAGAGTCATTGGATATTTTCCCTTCAAATGGATCCGCCTCAGCGCTTCCTACAATTGTATAGGTTTCTTCATCACCATCTGGTAACTCTACAAAAGAAACGGATTTACCAAGGGATACAATATTAGGATTATCATTATCATTTTCTATAATTACAGCATTACGTATCATTTTTTCAACTTGCGTTATACGTTGCTCCACAAATGCCTGCTCATCTTTTGCAGCGTCATACTCCGAATTCTCAGACAGATCACCAAAGTCACGAGCAACTTTTATACGCTCTACAACTTCTTGTCTACGATCTGTCTTTAAATAATGTAATTCTTCCTCTAATTTATCTTTTCCCTCTTGTGTCATGTAATAGCTTTTTTCAACTGTCATCTCTCTACACTCCTTCTTTTCACTTTCCAATTAAATAAGTCTTACAACTTATGTTGGAAACATTTACAATATACTAATGCCTACTATGGCAGATTTATTATTAATTTTCAATATATCTTTCCGTTTATTATAACCCTCTAGATAAAATTTTTTCTATTTTAGAAGCCATGATATCAATTGCGACATGGTTTTGTCCACCTTCAGGTATGATAATATCAGCATAACGCTTCGTTGGTTCAATAAATTGCAGATGTGATGGACGAACATTTTGGATATATTGATCAATTACTGAATCCAATGTTCTACCACGCTCCTTGATATCACGCATTAAACGACGAATAATTCGTAAATCCGCATCGGTATCAACATAAACCTTTATATCCATTAAATCAACTAAACGTGGATCTTCAAGTATTAATATACCTTCTACAATAATAACTTCTTTTGGTTCCACACGAATAACGTCTTTTGACCGTGTATGAATTTTATAATCATAAACAGGTTTTTCAATTGGTTCATTATGCATTAATTGCTGTAAATGTTCTATTAATAAATCATTATCAAACGCCAATGGATGATCATAATTTGTATTTAATCTTTCTTCGAATGGTAAGTGACTTTGATCTTTATAATAATAATCTTGCTCGATTACCAAAATTGATGTTTCAGTAAATCGTTGACAAATTGAGCGGGTTACAGAAGTTTTTCCTGATCCACTTCCTCCTGCTACTCCAATTACTACTGGTTTTTGCTTTGTCATTATCTTGCTCCTCCTAATTTCCTACTTCTTGCTTATAACTAATAGCTACTCCATCACCAATCGGTAAAATTGATGTCTGATAATATGAATGATTCATTAATTTTTCATTAAAGTCTCGTAATTTTTTTACCATACTTCGAAAACGTTTAGGAGTCTCCTCAGGTGTTGCTACATACCCTCTAAATAATACGTTGTCCGTTATGATTAATCCACCATTTTTCACCATTGAATCGGCTAGTTCTAAAAATTTGCTATACTGTCCTTTTGCAGCATCAATAAAGACCGTATCAAAGAGCTCATTATTTCCTTGCAATCGGCTCATTTCTTCCAAAGCGTCTCCATGAATGACCTTTATGCAATCATCTTTGTCCAACTTACTAATATTTTCAATGGCATCAAGGTATCGTTTTTCATCTTTCTCAATCGTTACGATGGTAGCCTGGTGAGTATTTTCTTGCATTCGTAATGCGGAATAACCTATGGCTGTCCCAACCTCTAGAATCCGCTTTGGTTGGTGGATTTGTAATAATACTTGAACAAAATGCATACTTGTTTTGTCCATTATAGGTATATTATTCTCTTCTGCAACAACCTCAAGTTGCTCTGCCCATTCAGGAGAATTAGGAGTTAAACTTGCCAAATAATGTGATATTATATCATCCATTGTTTTCCCTCTCATCTAAATGAAAACGGAATGTGAAGATATTCTCTCCACAACTCCGTTTAATTAATATATTCTTCTCTATTTTCTACATGCTGTTCAAAATCCTCTGCGAAATGGAGATTTCCTTCTGAATCATGAAGGAAATATAAATAGTTAGATTCCTCAGGTTCAACTACTGCTTTTAACGAGTTTTCCGCAAAGTTAGAAATAGGTCCAATAGGAAGTGCCTCAACGAGGTACGTGTTATAAGGTGATTCAACTTCCAAATCTTCAAATGTAACTACTTCCTGATGTTCTCCTAGTGCATAAATAACTGTAGGATCAGTTTGTAATTTCATATCATTCTCAATACGATTGTAGAAAACCCCGGAAATTTGAGGACGTTGTTCTTCTGCCGCTGTTTCTTTTTCAATGATACTCGCAAATGTAATTGCTTCATGTACCGTAAATTCCGTTGATTCTACTTGTTCACGATAACGATTATAAACTGTTTGAGTTTGTTGAAGCATTTTTTCAATAATTGTATCAATACTTGGGTTCTCTTCATAAAAATCATAGGTGGAGGCGAATAAATATCCTTCTAACGGAGTTCGTATATCTTCTTGTAATATCTCTTCCGTTAATAAATCCGGATACTTTTCAATTAATTCTTCTATATATGCATCATCGTTAATTCTTTCAAGAAATTCTTCTTTTGTAAAGTCTAAATTCTCACTATAAATCTCTGCAATTTGATCCACGGTTAAGCCTTCAGGAATTGTTATTCTATGCGTTGCTTCCATAACCACTCTACCTGTTTGCAGTGACTCAATGATTTCATTAAAATTCATGGATGGTGTAAAAGTATATTCGCCTGCTTGGAATTCAGTAATATTATTGAACTTCGTATAAAAACGAAAAACTCTAGCATCTTTTATAATTCCGTTCTCTTCTAATGTATTCGCAATCGTTGATGTTGAAGAACCCATAGGAATTTCTACAGCAATTTTTTCATCACTATCAGGGTTAACAGGTTTTAAAGAACTGCTAATATATAAATATCCTGAAATTCCACCAATAATTAATATGAGTACCATTGCGATAATAATTATGGATACAATTTTTCTAACAGTGGAAGCTTCTTCTGCTCGTTTTTTCATATTATAAAAGAAGCCACCCTGCTTTTCTTTATTCGACACTATGTATCCCCCTTTCATCCGCTATATTATACTAAAAAACGCCAACATATTCCATTATTATATCAAAAGCTTCATGAATCCGTTTTAGAGCCGTACAAATTGGACCACGTCTGAAGGAGATATAGGAAACACGCAGGTTTAGAGGTTAACATATAAAAAGCTGATGCCACCTAAAGGCACCAGCTTGCAATATTTTGTTGTATTAAGCATCTTCTTCTTCTGCTAAGGTGTTTAACATTTCTTCTACCATTTGCCATTCATCATCAGATTCGATTGGGAAAAGCGTAAAGTCTTCATTTTCCTGTTCTTCGAATCGAAATGCATATACCTCAACTTCTTCTTCTTCTGCTTGTTCAGCAGGAACGACTGCAATGTATGATTGTTCCGTTTCATCTACATCAAATGTAAACAGAACTTCAAATAAATGCTCGTCCCCATTTTCATCCGGAATAATAATTCGTTCTTTTTCTTCTAAAGCCATATAAATCCTCCTTTCCAGAGTAACTGGCTATAACACCATTGTAAAATTTAAGGATTCCACTTTATTTTTGGTCCAAGTATCCCTGTAATATCATGACAGCAGCCATTTTATCAATAACTTTTTTACGCTTACTACGACTCATATCTGCTTCTAGTAGAATACGTTCAGCTGCCATTGTTGTTAAACGTTCATCCCATAAATCAACGGGAATTTGAAATACTTTTTCAATATGCTTGGCATAACGTTGAGAAGCTTCTCCACGCTCACCGATTGTGCCATTCATGTTTTTAGGTAATCCAATAATAGCTTTTCCTATTTCATGTTCACTTATTATTTTTTCTAATTCTTTATCGGCAGAGGACAGGTCATTTTCATCCCAGCAAATGGTTTTTATTCCTTGAGCAGTCCAACCTAAAGCATCGCTAACTGCCACACCAATCGTTTTTGAGCCGACATCTAAACCAATTATTTTCATTTAGTCTCCTTGTTCTGTTCTAGATAAAACTTAACAAGTTCTTCGATCACTTCATCACGTTCTACCTTACGAATTAAATTTCTGGCATCATTATACCGCGGGATATACGCAGGGTCACCAGATAATAAATACCCTACAATCTGATTGATCGGGTTGTATCCTTTTTCTTGCAGTGATTCATGCACTGTCATCAAGATTTCCTTAATATCCTGATCAAATGGTTCTTCTGAAAAATTGAATTTCATCGTTTTATCAATTGAACTCATCGTGACACCTCATCCCAATTTGCCTTCTACAAATATTTTAACATGTTTGTGGTTATTATTATACTTTTTTCCTAATGAACATACAACCATCAAGATTATTTGACGGTTTCTGCTATATATTGTTCCACGGATTGGAGAGCTTCTTTAATTTTAGAAGGGTCTTTTCCACCCGCTTGAGCCATATCTGGACGGCCACCACCGCCACCGCCACAAACAGTAGCAGCCTGTTTCACAATATTTCCAGCGTGCATGTTCTTCTCTAACATATCTTTTGTAACTCCAGCAACTAGTTGAACTTTACCATTGTTTTCTGTAGCAAGTAAAATTACTCCTGAAGAAAGCTTCTGTTTCAATTCATCCATCATTGAACGTAATTGATTCATATCTTTAACGTTTACTTCTTGTGCAAGTAAAGGTACCCCTGAAATTTCTTTTACCTCATCAAGAATCGAAGACGCTTCTAAGTTAGATAACTTAGCACTTAACGAATCTACTTGCTTTTGTGATTCTTTTAATTCAACTTGTAATCCCTCAATACGATCAGGCAATTGTTCTTCTGTAGTTTTTAGTTTTTGAGCACTAATATGCAATAAATCTAATTTTGTCTTTAAATAATCATAAGCTTGTTTACTTGTCACAGCTTCAATACGACGTGTTCCCGCTCCGATCCCTGTTTCCTGTACAATTTTAAATAAACCAATTTCCGCAGTATTTATTACATGACATCCACCACATAATTCAATGCTATAGTCACCAATTTGAACAACACGAACAATGTCACCATATTTTTCACCAAATAACGCCATTGCTCCCATTGCTTTTGCTTCATCAATTTTCTTACTTTCAATTGCTACAGGTAATGACTCCCATATTTTTTCATTTACTTTTTGTTCGACTTGTTGTAATTCTTCTGCTGAAACACGATGGAAATGAGAGAAATCAAATCGTAGTCTTTCTGGACGAACTAGTGATCCTGCTTGGTTTACATGACTACCTAATACATCTTTTAAAGCTTGATGTAATAAATGGGTAGCTGTATGATTCTTAATAACATGATTTCGGAAAGTTGTTTCCACAACAGCATGAACAGGTTCGTTAACTTTGAAATTACCTTCTTTAACTTCGACTTGGTGAATATGTTGTCCATTTGGTGACTTCTGAACATCGGAAACATAGGCAGAAGCATTTTCTGTATAAATCCACCCATTATCAGCTACTTGTCCCCCACTTTCTGCATAAAACGGTGTTTCTTTTAAGAAAACGTACAATATATCTCCCTGATTCGCTTCATCAATTTGCTTCTTGTCTTTTATTAAAGCTTCTATAGTAGTTTCCTTCTGTAATTGGTTATAGCCAACAAACGAACTGTCTATTTTTATCTCAGTGAAAATCGTATCTTGCACTTGCATAGAATCCACTTTTTGACGTGCACTCCTTGCGCGCTCTCGTTGTTTACTCATTTCTTTTTCGTAGCCAGCTTGATTCACAGTAAAGCCCTGTTGTTCGACATATTCCTCTGTTAATTCTTTTGGAAAACCATACGTATCATAAAGTCGGAATACTTCTTCTCCTGGGAATACCTCACTACCTTTTTTACGCTCTTCTTCTATAATAGAAGTTAAGATAGTTAAGCCATCATTCAGTGTTTCATGGAATCGTTCCTCTTCCACTTTGATAACGTCAGAAATGTAATCCTTATCTTTTTGGACTTCTGGGTAGAAATCTTTCATTATGTTCCCTACTACTGGTACTAACTGATACATAAATGGTTCATTAATACCTAAGTCCTTCGCAAATCTTACTGCACGGCGAATTAATCGACGCAGAACGTAACCTCTTCCTTCATTGGAAGGCATTGCTCCATCTCCAATAGCGAAACTAACTGTTCGGATATGGTCTGCAATTACTTTAAAGGAGGTATCTTCTGCCTCTAAAACACCATATTTCCGATTCGAAATTCGTTCTGTTTCACGAATAATCGGCATAAATAAATCTGTTTCAAAGTTAGTTGATACCTGTTGGATAATCGATGTAAGACGCTCTAAACCCATTCCTGTATCAATGTTTTTCTTAGGAAGCGGAGTATACGTATCATCTGGATTATGGTTAAATTGAGAAAATACAAGATTCCACACTTCTAAATAGCGATTATTTTCTCCTCCTGGGTAAAGCTCAGGATCGTTTGAATCATTACCATAAGCCTCTCCTCGGTCATAGAAAATTTCTGTATTGGGTCCACTTGGCCCTTCACCAATATCCCAAAAATTTTCTTCGATACGGATAATGCGTTCTTTTGGAATTCCGATATCATTTAACCAAATATCATACGCTTCATCATCTTCAGGATGGACAGTTACAGAAAGTAATGATTCATCAAAGTCAATCCATTTTTCATCCGTTAAGAATTCCCATGCCCATTCCATTGCCTCTTTTTTAAAATAGTCTCCAATGGAAAAATTACCTAGCATTTCAAAAAACGTGTGATGTCTTGCTGTAAAACCAACATTTTCAATATCATTGGTACGAATCGACTTTTGTGCATTTACAATTCTTGGATTTTCTGGAATAACTCTACCATCAAAGTACTTTTTTAATGTAGCTACTCCACTATTTATCCATAATAGTGTCGGGTCTTCATGAGGTACAAGTGATGCACTTGGCTCTACAGAATGACCTTTCTCTTTGAAAAAATCGATAAACATTTGTCTAATTTCTGCTGATGTTAGTGACTTCATTTTATTATCCTCCTTTAAACTTATCAGCCAATAAAAAAATCCCCTCTCTGCTTATGCAGGGACGAGATATCGCGGTACCACCCTAATTATGAATAAAGTTTATTATCCATCACTTGAGTCATGGTAACGGTGTGAAACCGACGGTGATTAGCCGTACTCAGGCATAGCTTTCCATGATAACTGTCTAGTGTTCCTTGCAGCCTTAGGGAACTCCTCTCTTTAAAACAACTATATTCATGTACTTTTACCTTCTACGTGATAAGCCTTATTATGTTAGCGCCATTATATAATAAGTTAATCGCAATAGTCAATCTAGGTATGTCGAAATTCAATAAATTGCTGAACAATAACTTTTGCTATCATTAAAATTGGTACTGCTAAAATCATTCCTAATAGTCCTCCAAGTTGACTACCTAATAATAGTGCAAAAATAATTGCGACTGGATGAATGCGAATTGTCTTACCCATTATATATGGAGATAATAAGTTACTTTCGATAATTTGCAAAATAAATATCGCTAAAATTACAAGTAAAACCTTTCCGCTATCCCCTGCAGTATAGGCAATTGTAATCACCGGAATTGCACCAATTATCGGTCCAAAATAAGGAATGATATTTACAATCGCTAATATACTTGCAAGTAATAATGCATAGGGTATCTTCATTAGCATAAATAACAAAAATGATGCAATTCCAACAAATAAACTAACAATTAATTGACCTCTTATGTATCCTCCTAACCCTTTGTCTAATTCTTTCATTAAAATCTTCGCATCATCTCGATATCGAGAAGGGATAAACTTTCCTAAAAATGAAAGAATTTGTTTGAAGTCTTTTAAAAAATAAAAGACAAGAACAGGGATAACAGTAATAATAATTACTTTATCGATTAAACCATCAAAACCACCAACTAAATTCGCAAGCAATTGGTCTATTCGCGATTCAATCGATGCAATCATATCATCTATTCGGTCATGTACACCTTCTGGCAAGAAAGAAGTATATTCATACACTCGAAGGATGAGTTGTTCATAGAGTGAAAAGAACTCCGGTATATTCTTACTTATCTCGGATATTTGTTGCACAATTACTGGATATCCCAGATAAATCGACAGACCAACACCACCAAAAAAAATAAGATAGATAAGTAAGATAGCTATACCTCGATGAATATGAAGTTGATGTAATTTCTCAATTACTGGATGTAATAAATAGGTAATAAGCATGGCGATAATAAATGGAATTAACAGTTTTCCAACAAACATAAAGAACCCACTATAATAAGGGATAGTAATTACAAATAAATAAAAAGTGATAATGACTAAAATACCTATTACGAGATAGTAGATGACAGTTTTTCGGTCAATTTTTTTCCACATAAATACACTCCTCAGCTATTTTTCATGTAAAGCTGGGAGTATATCACAAGCGTCGTTCTTCTAATGTAAATAGATCGTCTAATGAGCTTAAACTACCATCTGATTCAATTTGATGAACGTTGATTTGATCACCGGAAACAGACAATTCGATACAGCATGACCAACAATAATAGTCCTGGGAACCAATTTTACCAATTTGTTTACCATGACAATTTGGACAACGTAGCATATATATCCCCTCTTTATTAAGAATTATTGCTACTATCCTTGCCCAATAAATTAATAATTATACTCAATTTACATAAAGTCATATGGGGAAACTTCTTCATCGTCTTGTTTGATGTCTTTTTTTATAGATTCATTTTCTATTCGTGAGACTAAAGCATCTTTTAATGAAGTATTACGTTGATTTGTATCTTTGGTATTTACACCTTTAATAAATGCGGATTGTTCCCCACATATTATCAACGATTCTTTACTTCTCGTTATCGCTGTATACAATAAATTTTTTCTCAACATACGATGGTGTGCATATACAACCGGTAAGAGTACAATTGGAAATTCGCTTCCTTGCGATTTATGAATCGAAATACAAAAGGCATGTGTGAAATTATTATAGTCCTTACGAATATAAACAACTTCTTTATCTTCAAAAGCAATGACAATTTGTTCTTCATGTTCGGTGTTTTCTTCTGGTTTAAATATCGCAACAATCTCGCCAATATCACCATTATAAACGCCATCTTCAGGTTGATTGACAAGTTGAATAACTCGATCGCCAATACGGTAAATGACATCTTGATAATGAATCTCTCTACGCTTCTCAGTTGATGGATTTATCAATTTTTGCAGTTCCTGGTTGATGATATTAATACCTGCTTGAGAACGATACATCGGAGCTAAGATTTGAATGTTATTCAAATCTATTCCTTTTGCTTTTGCCTTTTTCATAATGGAAGATATAACTTCTATCATTTGAGGCTCTCTACATGAAATAAAGCTAAAATCTCGATCATTGGATAAAGACGATGTTGTACAATTATCTTGTTTAATATCATGAGCTAACTGAATGATTTTTGAGCCTTCTTTTTGCCGGTATACCTCTTGTAGAGAGACTGTCGGTAACAAGTTACTATGCATAAGGTCCGTTAAAACTTGTCCCGGCCCTACAGAAGGAAGTTGATCTTCATCACCTACTAATAACACCTGCATATCCGCCGGAATAGCTTTGAACAAATGATTTGCTAACCATATATCAACCATAGAAAATTCATCCACTATTAATAACTTTCCATCTATTTGGTCATGCTCATCTTTTTCAAAGCTACCAATCCCATTCCAACCTAATAACCGATGAATGGTTACTGCAGGAATTCCTGTAGATTCTGTCATTCGCTTGGCTGCTCTTCCTGTAGGAGCTGTGAGCACAAAAGGGAAATCTGACTTATTCTTATAATCTTTTAGGTCTAACGATACTTTTTGCAAAGCCGCATACGCTTTTAGGATCCCTTTTATTACGGTGGTTTTTCCCGTGCCAGGACCTCCGGTTAAAATCATTAATTTTGAATGGATTGCATGATTAATAGCATCAAACTGTTCTTTTCCGTAACTTAATACTTCTTCTTCTTCAATAGAACCAATAATTTTTAACATTTCTGCCATAGGGATATTTTCTTCCAGTGGCTTATCTATAATTCGCTTTAGGTTTGCAGCAAAGCCATCTTCTGCATAGTAAAGAGAAGGTAGATATACTTTTTCATCAATGACGATGATTTTCTTTGCCGCATTTAATTGATTAAAAACTTCAGTGACAATCTCTATATCACTTGTAGCAATACGTAATAAATCTACAACTTCTTCCAAACACAATCGTAAAGGTATGTATACATGGCCAGATTGAATAGCTTGCTGTAAAACAAAGATAACCCCTGCTCCAATCCTACTTTCATGAGTTCCAGCTATACCTTGTTGCGTTGCTATTTGATCGGCTGTTCGAAAGCCAAATCCTTCAATATCAAATACAAATTGATATGGGTCTTGCTTTAATAATTCTATGGCTTCATCCTTATACGTTTGATAAATAACTTGAGCCATTTTTAAGCCAATACCATATGTTGCTAAATGAACAGCAACATGTTCAAATCCTTGATTTTCTTTAAGTCTATTCGACAGTCGTTCAGCTGTCTCTTTAGATAAACCTTTAATTCCCATTAAAGCGTCATCATTATCTAAAATCTTTGATATTGCCTGCTCACCGAGTTTATCTACAATTCTCTCTGCAGTTCTTTTTCCAACGCCATAAAAGAGATCGCTTGATAAATAACTTATCAAACCATCTCTTGAACTTGGTATTATTGTTTCATAAGAATGAACCTTTAGTTGTGTCCCATACCTCGGATGTTTTTCTAATTCACCATAAAAACAGTAAGCCGTCTGTTCTTGAAGGGTATCAAAATAACCTTTTACAATAATTTCTTTATCATCATAATCTAGATTCGTATCATCTATCTGGACACGAATAATCGAAAAATGTTCGGCTGCATTTTGAAATATTGTAGTAAGAACGGTACCTTTGGCAAATAAAGGTATATTTTGATCTTCAGACATAATATAATCTGTCATTTTAATAACCCCTTAAAATAAATCCATATGGTATTACTCCTGATCTTCTAAAAATGCCAATACCGTTTTCTTACCATTTGCAGCCAGCACATGATCAGGTTGAATTTCCAACGCCTGTTCAAAATAGCTCATTGCCTCATCAGCATTATCATGGAACAGCGAAATAACACCTAAATTATAATAAGCATCACTATGATCTTCATTTAACTTTAAAACTTGATGGAATGTTTTTTCGGCTTCCTCTAAATACTCTAATTGGGCAAGAGCAAGCCCATATTGGAATAGTATTGTTTCATCATTATTAGAGAGCTCCGTTGCACGCAATAAATAAGGTAAAGAAAATTTGATTTGTTCATCATTTTTAAAACTCATTCCTAGCATAAAGTAAGCATCACTTTCTTCCAAACCATTTTCAATTGCTTGTTTAAAATACTGCTGTGCATTAGAGAACAATTCTTTATCAAAATATAGATTCCCTAATGCGTAATAAGCAGTCGCAGCATTTTCATCTAAGTCAATGGCTTTTTCAAAAAAACGTTTTGCGCGCTCGGTTTCATTTAATTGGAGTAATAAATTCCCAAAATTTATATAACCAGTTGGATCTCCTGGATTTTGTTCAATTACTTCATTAAAAAGAGCTGCTGCTTCTTGATATTTATTCTCTTTCATTAAACTAATTGCTTGTTGATTCTTGTCCATTGTTGATTCACCCATTTTATCCTACATAATCTAATTTATGGTCATTTTTAATAATTGTATCAATAGTTCCTCCACCAAGGCATACGTCACCGTCATAGAATACTACAGCTTGTCCTGGAGTGATTGCCCGTTGGTCTTCTTTATATGCTACATATACTTGGTTATCTGATTTGATAGTTACATTTACTTCACTATCTTGTTGACGATAGCGGAATTTTGCGGTACATGTAAAGGAATCAGAAATTTTGTCAGGTTGAATCCAATTAATATCTGTAGCAATAAGTGCATTCGAATACAAATAATCATTCTCATATCCTTGACCAACATATAAAATATTATCAGATAAATTTTTACCGACTACAAACCAAGGATCCCCAGAACCACCGATTCCAAGACCTTGTCGTTGACCAAGTGTGTAGTACATTAAACCATCGTGAGTACCTTTAATGCTACCATCTAGCGTTTGCATTTCGCCTGGTTGTGCAGGTAGATATTCACTTAGAAATTCTTTAAAATTTCGTTCACCTATAAAACAAATACCCGTAGAATCTTTTTTCTCTGCCGTAACTAAACCATGTTCTTTGGCAATTTTACGAACTTCTGATTTAGGTAAATGTCCCAATGGAAACATCACTTTTTTCAGTACATCTTCAGACAATTGGTTTAAAAAGTACGTTTGATCTTTATTATCATCATTACCTCTTAACATTTGAACACGACCATCATTATCACGATGAACTTGTGCATAATGTCCAGTTGCTAAATAATCTGCTCCTAGAGCCAATGCATGGTCTAAAAATGCTTTGAATTTTATCTCTTTATTACACATAACATCTGGATTTGGTGTTCTTCCTGCCTTATATTCATCTAAAAAGTACGTAAATACTTTATCCCAATATTGTTTTTCAAAGTTAACTGAGTAGTACGGAATGTCTAGTTGATTACATACACGTACTACATCGTCAAAATCTTCCGTAGCTGTACATACACCAAATTCATCGGTATCATCCCAATTTTTCATGAAGATACCTACAACATCATAGCCTTGTTGTTTAAGTAATAAAGCAGCTACAGATGAATCGACTCCTCCGCTCATTCCAACAACTACACGTGTATTTTTGTTATTTTTCATGTTCGTTCCTTCCTTTATTTTAATAATCTATTCACAACTTTTACGATTCGATTACTTGCTTCTTGTATATTTTCCGCTGAATTCATACTACCAAAACTAAATCGAATGGAATTCGTAGTAATTGGATTTCCTTCACCATACATTGCTGCTAATACATGAGAAGGCTCTACACTTCCAGCCGTACATGCACTTCCACTAGATGCGGCAACACCATCAAGATCAAAATTAGTTAACATAGCTTCTACATTGACTCCATCAAAACTAATATTGATAATCGATGGGATTGTATGATCTTTATCTCCATTAATTGAAAATAATATATTTTTTTCAGTTAATGTTTGGAGAAGAATTTGTTTATAGGATTGGTAAAGTTTCAATCTCTCGTTCCTATTTTGCATTGACAATTCAACTGCTTTTTGAAATCCGACGACTCCAGGAATGTTTTCAGTACCAGCACGACGTTTACGCTCTTGTTCACCACCATATGACAAGGGGTTAATAGCTATTCCTTCTCTTGCATAGAGAAATCCGATTCCTTTTGGTCCATTGATCTTGTGAGCAGAGGTTGTTAATAAGTCAATTCCCAATTCATCAACATTAATATCTAATAAGCCATACGCTTGCACTGCATCAGTATGAAAATATGCTTGGTGTGATTGTAATAGCTTACCTATCTCTTCAATTGGTTGAATCACACCTGTTTCATTATTTACAAACATTATTGATACAAGAATTGTCTCATCCGTTAAAGTTTGTTCTAAATCTTCTATATTAACTCGTCCTGTATCATCTACAGGTAAATAAGAAACTGTAAAACCTTGTTTTTCAAGTTCTTCTGCCGTATGAAGTGTAGCATGATGTTCTTGTACAGTGGTAATAATATGCCTACCCTTGTGCATATTTGCTTTTGCAGTTCCAATTAATGCTAAATTATCGGCTTCCGTTCCACCACTTGTAAAGATTATTTCTTTTTCTATTGCATGAATAGATTGTGCAAGAAATCTTCTCGCTTCATCTAAATGTTGCCTAGCTTTTCTCCCAAATGAATGAACACTTGAAGCATTTCCTACAACATCCTGATAAATTGGTAACATTGCTTGTACAACTTCATCGGCAATTGGTGTAGTAGCAGCATGATCTAAATATATTGGTTGCATTGATAAAAAACCCTTTCCTTCTAACTGAATCAATTTCATAATTAAGATAGTGGATACAATCCCAATGCCTATAATTCAAACATTAATATCTAACACTAATTATTCATTTTTTAAATAAAATTTAGCATTAAGAAATTGACTAAGCTATTTAAATATAAAACATATACGCATCGCGTGGTTCATCATTTTCATGATCTACTAAATCTTGTAATGTAGTATGATCTAAAACATCTTTAACTGCGTCTCGTATGCTTAACCATAAGGACTGTTGTGCTGGTTTTTCTTCTTCCATGCCTTCTACAATTGTTAATGGACCTTCAAGAACTCTAAGGACATCACTTGCTGTTATCAATTTTGGCTCTCTAGATAACATATATCCGCCATAAGCTCCACGCACACTCTTCACTAAACCTGCATTTCTCAAAGGAGAAGCTAACTGCTCCAAGTAATGCTCGGAAAGATTATTTTCATTTGCAATCATTTTCAAAGAAGTTGGACCTTCTCCGTAGTGAAGTGCTAACTCAATCATAATTGTTAACCCGTATCTACCTTTTGTTGAAATCTTCATTTATGGACACCTCATATTCTTCGTTCCTATTGCATTCTACATGTTATTATATCATGACAACCATCCTCTTGCATTTCAATAGAATCCACTATAAGCTTGAAGGATAAAACAACTGAAATAAAAAGGACGATTTATTATGAATTATCATCAACCCCTCGCATATCGCATGCGTCCGAAAAACATAGATGAAATTATAGGACAAGAACACCTTGTTGGTCAAGGGAAAATAATTGATAGGATGGTAAAAGCAAAGATGCTATCATCCATGATTCTTTTTGGACCACCAGGGACGGGAAAAACTTCTATGGCTTACGCTCTAGCAAATAGTGTCGGCCTACCTTTAAAAATATTAAATGCTGTAACTGATAAAAAGAAAGATATGGAAATAGTCGTAGAAGAAGCAAAAATGAGAGGGCAAATGGTACTTATTCTTGATGAAGTTCATCGACTAGATAAAGCCAAACAAGATTTTCTACTCCCTCATTTAGAAAGCAACCTACTAACCTTGATTGGTTGTACCACGAGTAATCCATATCACTCTATTAATCCTGCAATACGCAGCCGCTGTCATTTATTCGAACTGCACGGTTTAACGATTGAGAATGTGAAAACTGCGTTACATCGTGCAATATTACAACACAATGAAACATCTCAATATGATATTAATATAGAGGAAGATGGACTTGAACATCTAGCTTTAGCAGCAAATGGAGATTTACGATCATCCTTAAACGGATTAGAGTTAGCGATAAGTTCAACTTCACCAACGGAAGCTGGTGTAATTGAGATAACATTAGATATTGCGGAAGAGTGTATGCAAAAAAAATCCTTTTCACATGATAAAGATGGGGATGCACATTACGATGTTTTATCCGCCTTTCAAAAGTCAATCCGTGGTAGTGATGTAGATGCAGCACTACATTATTTAAGCCGCTTAATTGAGGCAGGAGACCTCGATAGTATTGCAAGACGGATGATCGTTATTGCATATGAAGATATCGGGCTCGCTAACCCTCAAGCAGGTCCAAGAGCTGTAGCTGCTGTACAGGCTGCAGAACGATTAGGTTTTCCAGAGGCTCGAATACCACTTGCAAATGTCGTTGTAGAACTTGCATTATCTCCAAAATCGAACACAGCCTATAAAGCATTAGACGCAGCATTGAGTGATATAAGAACTGGCAGAAGTGGAGATGTCCCTGCTCATCTTAAAGATTCTCATTATAAGGGAGCAGAAAAATTAGGAAGAGGACAAGAATATTTATATCCTCATAATTATCCTGGTGCCTGGGTAGATCAACAATATCTCCCTGACTCTATCAAAAACCGAATCTATTATTCACCAAAAGATACAGGTAAGTTTGAAAAAGCACTAAAACAAGTATATGAAAAAATTCAACGAGATAGGAAGAATTAACGTATATTTACACTTCTTTACGGTAACAATAGAAACTACTATACACAATTTCTATTGATTTCTAAAAAGAGGAGTGAATATTCAAATGGCAAAAGTAAGACAAGATGCGTGGTCACATGAAGATGACTTATTATTAGCAGAAACTGTTCTTCGTCACATTCGAGAAGGAAGCACTCAGTTAAATGCGTTTGATGAAGTTGGTGATAAGCTTAATAGAACTTCTGCTGCATGCGGATTCCGCTGGAACGCAGAAGTACGTATGAAATATGATAATGCAATTGATCTAGCTAAAAGACAACGAAAAGAGAAAAAGAGAGCAATCAGCGCAGGCATGAAAAAAACATACAGTACACAACAACCTGCAACATTCTCATCTAGCATAGAAGAAGTAGAGCTTAGTGACTCTCCAAAACAGGTAACTAACTCTACACCAACTATTAATTTAGATACCGTAATTCAATATTTACGAGAATTAAAAAAAGACTATCATGCTTCCAATCAATCAAAATCTGCATTGGTATCCATAGAACATGAGAATACAACGCTAAAATCAAAAGTAGAAGAATTACAGGATAAATTAGCGGATACCGAGAAGCAACTGGCTACCATGCAAGAAGATTATCAAACATTTATCCAAATAATGGATCGTGCTAGAAAAATGACTGTTTTTAATGATAATGAAAACGGATTTGTTGCACCAGCTTTCCGAATGGATAAGAATGGTAATTTAGAACAACTTGCTCATGGTTCAAATTAATAGTCATGTTAAGAGAAACTGGATGATTTCTAGTTTCTCTTTTTTTGTATATCAATAAAACACAAAACTGCCAAGAAAATATCCTGACAGTTAATTTTATGTATACGCTCAATCCCGATTGTGCCGTCTTATTTCAAGCTTTGATCCCGCTATCAGCAGGTGGGTGTCCTGTTTTAAAGATATTGTGCCTCCTACAAATTTAGGCTTGCACGCACATTAAAAACCAATTAGACTCCCATTTTTACAGTTGTTCGGTCAAAATACTTTTAATAGACGAACACATCAGGATGAAGCATAAAGTAATTTTATTGTGTGTTCATATTAGCATAAATGTTTTTTCAAGACAATAGGTCAGCTGTACGAAAATTTTATTGATCTTTTCCTATTGATTGCAATTGGATAGATAATTCATCTAATTGATCATTACTTACACCACTTGGAGCTGAAGTCATTAAATCAGAGGCTGAAGCTGTTTTTGGAAATAGTATGGTATCGCGTAAATTCGATCTACCTGCTAACAACATAATAATACGGTCTAGACCAAGAGCAATTCCTCCATGGGGAGGTGCACCAAATTCTAAAGCATCTAATAAGAATCCAAATTGATTACGAGCTTCTTCTTCTGAAAATCCTAAAACATTAAACATTTGATCCTGTTGTTCCTTCTGATGAATACGTATTGATCCTCCTCCAAGTTCAAAACCATTTAAAACTAAGTCATATGCATTTGCACGTACACTAGCAGGATTGGACTCTAATTTATCTATATCTTCTTCAACTGGAGAGGTAAATGGATGGTGTGCAGCAAAATATCTGCCTAACCCTTCGTCATACTCTAAGAGTGGCCAATCTGTTACCCATAAGAAATGGAACTTGGATTCATCGATTAGGTCTAACTCCTTGCCTAAGTGAAGACGTAAAGCTCCAAGACTATCGTATACAACATTTGTTTTATCCGCTACAAACAGCAATAAGTCTCCTTGCTCTACATCTGCACGCTCACGAATCCCCGTAACTTCCTCTTCAGATAAAAATTTAGCAATAGGTCCTTTCAATTCACTTTCTTCAGCTTTTAACCAAGCAAGCCCTTTAGCATCATAAACTTTTACGTATTCTGTTAATTTATCAATATCTTTACGAGAATAATTATCAGCTTTACCCTTTATATTTAATAAGGCAACCTTTCCACCGTTATCTACTGCTTGAGAAAAGACCTTAAATCCAGATGAAGCCACTAAATCGGAAACATGAATTAACTCTAAACCAAAACGTGTGTCTGGTTTATCGGAACCGTATCTATCCATTGCTTCTTGATATGGCATACGTGGTAATGGTAATGAAATTTCTATACCTTTTACTTCTTCCATTACTTTTTTCATCATATGTTCCGTCATATCCATTATTTCATCACTTGTTAAAAATGATGTTTCAATATCGATTTGAGTGAATTCAGGTTGTCTATCAGCACGTAGGTCCTCATCACGGAAGCATCTTGCGATTTGATAATAACGTTCAAAACCGCCCATCATGATTAATTGTTTAAACAATTGTGGAGACTGAGGTAAGGCATAAAATTCACCTGGATGTACACGACTAGGAACTAAATAATCCCTCGCTCCTTCTGGTGTACTCTTCGTAAGAATCGGTGTCTCCATCTCCATAAAATCATTGTCATTTAGGTAGTTTCGAATTGCTTGTGTTGTTTGATGACGTAATCGAAATGTTTCTTGTAGTGAATTTCTGCGCAAGTCTAAATATCTATATTTAAGTCGAACATCTTCAGATACATCGGTTATATCTTGGATGGTGAATGGTGGCGTTTTTGATTTATTTAAGATTTGAATGCCTGAAGCATTAACTTCAATCTTGCCAGTTTTCATGGAAGGATTGAAGGTGGATTCATCACGAGCAACCACTGTACCATTTATTTGGATTACATATTCAGAACGAATATTTTCCGCTGTTTCCAAGGCCTCTTTTGAATAGTCAGGGTTAAAGACAACTTGTATTACTCCTGATTTATCACGAAGGTCAATAAAAATTAATCCGCCAAGATCACGACGTTTTTGAACCCAACCTTTTAGCAGCACTTTTTCATCGATGTTTTTTTCAGTTAGTCTTCCCGCCATTAATCTTTCACTCATTTATTATTCCTCCATTCAATTTTTCCTTAAGAACCTCTATTAATTGAGACATGGAAACCTCACTTTGATCACCTGTAGACATTTCTTTTAAAGTGACTTCCTGCTTTTCAATTTCATCATCACCAAGGAAAATGACAAATTTAGACTGGAAACGATCGGCAGCTTTTAATTGCCCTTTCATTTTGCGTTTTTGATAGTCCATATCAGCTTGTATTCCATTCATACGAAGCTTCTTCACGATTTTCGTCGCTTCTAACTTAGCTCCATCTCCCATATTCGCTACAAAGCAGTCAAGTTGTTGATCAATAGGTAGTGTTATACTTTCAGCCTCAAGCGCCATTAATAACCTTTCTAAACCCATTCCAAAACCAATTCCAGGTGAATTAGGTCCTCCAAACTCTTCAATTAATCCATTATAACGTCCTCCACCTGCAAGGGTTGTAATTGCTCCAAACCCTTCTGCTTCACTCATAATTTCAAAAGCAGTATGATTATAATAATCTAATCCCCGCACAAGATTCGAATCAACCACATATTCAATATCCAAAGCATCTAAATATGCCTTTACTTCGTTAAAGTATGTTACTGAATAATCATTTAAGTAATCAATTATTGAAGGTGCTGTCTTCATAGCAGGATGATCTCTATCTTTCTTACAATCAAGCACACGCAGTGGATTTTTATCTAATCGATTTTGACAGTCATGGCATAATTCTTCCCTGTGAGGTTCGAAGTGTTGAATTAATGCATTACGATGCGATTTTCTACTTTCTTGATCACCTAATGAATTAATAACAAGTTTTAAAGATTTTAAACCGAGACCTTTGTATATATTCATTGCAAAATCAATTACTTCTGCATCCACTGCAGGATCTTCACTGCCAATAACCTCTGTTCCAAATTGATTTAACTGTCGCATTCTACCTTTTTGAGGGCGTTCATAACGAAACATGGAACCAAAATAAAATAATTTAATTGGTTGATTAGGACTTCCGAATAGTTTATTTTCTACATAAGCTCGAGCTACAGAAGCAGTTCCTTCTGGACGTAATGTTAGACTTCTTCCACCACGATCTTCAAAAGTATACATTTCCTTCTGAACAATATCCGTTGTATCGCCTACCCCTCTTTGGAATACTTCGGTATGTTCAAACAGTGGGGTGCGTATTTCTTGATAATGATAACTATTACAGGTCTCTTTAATTTTACTTTCTACAAATTGCCATTTTACAGTTTGTTCCGGTAATAAATCAACAGTTCCTCTTGGAGCTTTCATGCTCATAATCTTACCTCCTTAAGATTATCCGTACATATAAAAAACTCCCGTCCCTTCAAATTAAAGAAGGGACGGGAGTTTACCCGCGTTGCCACCCTAGTTGATGCTCAAAATTAGAACATCCGCTTTCACAGTTAACGCCTGCAACACGTTTATACCTACTATATTCGATATAAAACCTCCAGAATGTCTTTCATATGGAGCATATAGGAAATAGTTTCCAGCCAATGACTACTTCTCTCTTTGCTACTGCTTCCAAATTACTTTTTCTTTCAACGGTTGTACGTTCTTATTTTACTTGGAATGTCTATTATAATAATCTCTGTTTGTAAGAATGTCAAGAACGGATTATCTTTTTCTTTAATAACTTTACTTCACCAATGGATATCCCTAACTCTGAAGCAATTTCCATATAATTCGAGCTTTCTTCTATTTCCATAAAATGATGTAGATCTGCAGATAATAGATCAGAATTTTGGTTTGCACCCCAGTGTTTTTTTTGCACTCGCAATATTTCCACTCCTCCAAATAAATTCCATTCCTACCTCTAGCTTTGCCTAAAAGAATATTTTTTATTATACTGTTAAAAGATAAAGTTCTATTCGGGGAGGAAGATCGTGAAATTAACGACATTTTTATCAACCATTTTATTTACGCTACTGTTTATCTTTATATTTGAACAAGCAGTAACTGCTGACACTGCAATTGTAGATGGAGAAGGAATACATGTGAGAAGTGGTCCAGGTTCTGAATACGATAGTATTGGGAATGTAAATGAAGGGCAATCTTATCCATTAGTACAGCAACAAAATGATTGGGTGGAAATAGATTACAATGGTGAGTCAGGCTGGGTTTCCCAAGAGTACATAAATATTGAGCAAACAGAGCAAGAATATGCTGAAATAGATAGTGAATCCGTAGAAACGGTCTACAATAATACACATCTAAGATCAGGTCCTTCTGTTAATGATTCTATTATTGATTATGTTGATCAAGGAACTACTTTAAATATTGTTCAGAGTGAAGATGGATGGCTAGAGGTTGAGTATGAAGAATCAACTGCCTTTGTTCATCGAGATTTTATTACGGATACCACAAAGATACCAAATAATGATGGATTTAAAAATAAAACCATTGTAATTGATGCAGGTCACGGTGGAAGAGATGTTGGAGCAATTGGTACCTCTAATACGTATGAAAAAGACTTTGCATTTCTAACGGCTCAAGAATTAGCTAGTGAGTTGACTTATCTTGGAGCTGATGTACACATGACAAGAAGTCATGATGAGTTCATTTCATTAAATAGTAGAGCATCCTATGCAAATTTTGTTGATACAGATGCCTTCATTAGTATTCACTACAACAGCGTAGCTGACCTACCAAACGTCACCGGAATTGAAACCTTCTATTACAATGAAAAAATGAAACCACTCGCTGAATCGGTTCAACAAGGGATGATTCGGTCTTCAGGGGATGAGGACCGCGGAACATCTTATGGAGATTTCCAAATTCTTCGTTTAAGTTTACAGCCTTCCCTATTATTAGAATTAGGATTTATTTCTAATAAAGAACAAGAAGCACTGCTTTCAACAACCGGTTACCAAAAACAATTAGTGAGCGGGATACTTGAAGGATTATCCACACACTTTAATCGATAAAAAAATCGCCAGCTTTTTCGGAAGTCTGGCGATTTTTTTATCGATCTTTACTGTCAATAATTAAAGTTACAGGTCCGTCGTTCGTTAATTTCACGTCCATCATAGCACCAAATTTACCGGTTTCTACATGTATCCCTTCATTCGTTAAAGAAGTGTTGAATTTATTATATAAATCTTTAGCTATCGATGGTTTTGCTGCTTGCATGAAGTTCGGTCTTCTTCCTTTACGGGTATCACCATATAATGTAAATTGAGAAACAGAAAGGATGCTTCCGCCTATATCTTTTAAGGATAAGTTCATTTTTCCATTATCATCTTCAAATACACGTAAATTAGGAATTTTCCCTACCAAGTATTTTATATCTTCATGTGTATCTTCGTGTGTAATCCCTAGTAATACAACAAATCCTCTGGTTATACTACCTACAATTTGATTGTCTACTGTTACACTTGCTTCTTTTGACCTTTGTATAACTGCCTTCATGTTAAATAACTCCTAACCATAATACGAAATTCATTCAGCCGGGGGTTCGTTCAAAACCATGACCTAAAGGTTCTTGAACAGAATCGAGTTGAGAATGATTTCACTCCCTTGATAAAAAATGGTCGTTTTATTGCACTGTTCTTGTTACGGTATAAACATCTCGAATTTGTTTAATTCGGTCAACAATCTTTCTTAAATGATTTGTATTATGAATTAATATAGTTAATTGAATGATCGCCATCTTATTTCGATCCGATCTTCCATTCACATGCGTAATGTTCGTTTTCATCTCATTTACTGCTTGAAGAACTTCATTCACTAGTCCTCTACGATCGTATCCAGTTATTTGTAAATCAACATGATACTGCTTCCGTTCAGCGTATTCACTTTCCCACACTACATCTATATATCGCTGTTTTGCTTCTTCCGTTTGAACATTTGGACAATCTGCTCGATGTACTGATACTCCTCTACCTTTTGTGATATAGCCTAATATCTCATCCCCTGGTACGGGATTGCAACATTTAGCAATACGAACAAGTAAGTTATCTACACCAGCCACTCTAACCCCGGAATCCTTTTTGTACATTCTTTTTGTATGTTGATCTGAATCTGTCTTGACTTCTTCAATAGTTGTTTGCAAATCTTGTTCTTTCTCGCGAGATTGTCTGATTTTTTCCGTTAATCTCGTTGCAATTAAAGAAGCAGTAATTCCCTGATAACCAACTGCAGCATACATATCATCTTCATTTTGGAAATTAAATTTATCAAATACTCGATTTAAATTGTCTTGGGTTAAAACTTCCTTAGGATCAATATCATTTTCACGTATTTCTCTTTCGACTGCTTCTTTTCCTTTAACAATGTTCTCATCCCGTTGTTGTTTTTTAAAGAACTGCTTAATTTTACTTTTCGCTTGTGAAGTTTGTACCATCTTTAACCAATCTTGAGAAGGACCATAAGAATGCTTGGAAGTCATTACTTCCACAATATCGCCATTTTGTAATTCATAATCTAATGGCTCCATTTTGCCGTTAATTTTTGCACCAATCGTTTTATTACCTATTTCTGTATGAATTTTAAATGCAAAATCTAATGGAATTGAACCTGAAGGAAGTTCTATTACTTCTCCCTTCGGTGTAAATACATATACCATGTCTGAAAATAGATCGATTTTCAATGACTCAATAAATTCTTCTGCATCATGAGTTTCACTTTGCCATTCTAGTATTTCGCGAAACCAAGATAACTTCTCCTCGAAACTACTTTTTTCTCGAGAAGCTTTTCCTTCTTTATATGCCCAATGTGCAGCTATACCGTATTCCGCAATATCATGCATTTCTTTTGTGCGTATCTGTACTTCTAGCGGGTCACCTTTTGGACCAATTACAGTTGTATGAAGTGATTGGTACAGATTTTGTTTTGGCATTGCGATATAATCTTTGAATCGTCCAGGCATCGGTTTCCAATTTGTATGAATAATACCAAGCACTGCATAGCAATCTTTAATATTTTCAACAAGAATACGTACAGCAAGTAAATCATAAATTTCATTAAATTGCTTTTTTTGATTCACCATTTTTTGGTATATACTATATAAATGTTTCGGTCGGCCTGACATTTCCGCCTCGATATTAACCGTATCCAATTCAAGTGCCAACTCATCGATAACTTCTTGAATATAAGATTCTCTTTCTTCGCGCTTTTGCTTCATTAATTGAACAATTCGGTAATACTGCTGCGGATTCAAATATCGTAAGGCAGTATCTTCTAACTCCCATTTAATAGTTGAAATACCTAAGCGATGTGCTAAAGGAGCAAATATTTCTAATGTTTCATTAGAAATTCTACGTTGTTTTTCTGGAGCAAGATGTTTTAAAGTGCGCATATTGTGCAATCGATCTGCAAGTTTAATCATAATAACACGTATGTCTTTTGCCATTGCTACAAACATTTTCCGATGGTTTTCCGCTTGTTGTGCTTCTTTTGTTTCGTAGCGAATTTTACCTAACTTGGTTACACCATCTACTAACATTGCAATTTCATGATTAAAGGCTTCTTCTAATTGTTCTACGGTTATATCAGTATCCTCAACAACATCATGTAAAAACCCTGCAGATATCGTCTCTGAATCCATCTGTAAATTAGCTAATATTCCTGCGACTTGAACAGGATGGATAATATATGGTTCTCCAGATTTCCGAAATTGATCTTTATGCGCATCAGAAGCAAATTCATATGCTTGCTCAATTAATGCGATATCATCTTCAGATAAATACGTTTTTACTTGTTCCACTATATCCCTTATCGTTACATTTTCATCTTTTGCCATGTAATCACCTTTACTTGCTGTATATTCATATAAATAACTTTATTCATTTTAACATTTTAGTTAATTTCATATGTAATGGAAGACGACGACTCCTGTAGCTTAAAAACGACTAGGAAAAGAAGTTATTTTTTCCTACTTAGTTGAAGCCGAGACTTTCTAAAAAAAGCTACCACTTGCAAAGGAATCAAACATTGTAACATTTAGATTCCACACAAATATCTTATTTTCAAATTGATTTATTTGTTAAATAATATTAATTATAAATCTTTTTGATCCATACTGTCCAACTATAAAAAAAGTGCCCGTTTAATGACGTACAATCTGCGTCTTTTTTCCTTTGAGTTTAAGGAAACATGTTGAGCTCGAACAAACTGATGTTGACTCTCAGTCAGAGGGGACAAGCACGACTAAGCCTCATAAAAATCGTAATGGAGAGCGTCAAGTATGGAGTTAAGATTACTCTCACGAAAAGATTTACTAATTGCAGGGTTTGCGCCGGAAGTAGCTGGTTCAGTTAAATAGTTATCAAATTTTATAATTTCCTATAAGATTATAAAGAAGTAGGCCTGACAATTCTATGGCAATGTCAGACCTACCGTTACAACTCTAACTCTAATATGTCATTAAAGTTAATACATCGTATCCTTCTAGTTTATCTTTTCCATCTAGGTATCCTAATTCAACAAGAAATGCACACCCAACAACAATGCCTCCAAGTTGTTCTACTAATTTAATCGTAGCTTCTATCGTTCCACCAGTTGCTAGTAAATCATCTGTAATGAGTACTCGTTGACCTGGTTTAATTGCATCTTTATGAATCGTTAGTACGTTTTCACCATATTCTAATCCATAATCTACTTTAATAACTTCTCTAGGTAGTTTGCCTTCTTTTCGTACAGGCGCAAATCCTACTTCCAATGCATAAGAGACAGGACAACCAACAATAAACCCTCTAGCTTCAGGACCTACAACTAGATCAATTTCTTTATTTTCAGCATAATCAACAATCTCATCTACTGCAGACTTGAATGCTGCTCCATTTGCCATTAGTGGAGTAATATCCTTAAATTTAATACCTTCCTTAGGCCAATCTTCTACAATTTCAATATAATTTTTAAATTCCATGTGTTGCTTCCTCCCTCGGATTTTCCAAATAATCCATGCACTCCATAAACCATTTTCTTAAATCCTCATAATTTGAATAATACAGTTGTTTTTCTATCTCAGATTGTTGCTCTCGCGATTGATAAACAGTTGATTCTGATAAGTCTTTCTTAAGTGGATTATCTAATGCCGTTATTTTACCATTTTCTATTTTAACAAAGCCTAAATCTGAAAACACTTCAGACATAAAATTAATTTTATCATCATTCCAACCTTTATGCTTTCTTAACGAATCTAGATAAGTATGCATATGGAATGGGCCTTGTTTCTTTATTAATGCATAAAACCACACAAAATCTTCTCTACTAGGAAACGCAAATAAATAATTGCTTGATTCCACTTCATAACAAGCTACAATTTTCTTTGGTTGAAAATAATTAATCACATATTTTAAATCATCCAAATGTTTGGGAAGTTCATCTATATAAACTGTTTGGCATTTGTTATAGTCACTAATAATGTCTTTATTATAACTAACTTGACTAACTTCACTTACCATATTTTTTGTTTGATTACTTACAATGATTGCATCCTCTTCAAAATGAGGAATAATATTTTCTCTACGTTTACCTCGAAAATCAAATAACTGCCACTCATCTATCTTCATATCCTGAATCATTAATTGTGCAGTCTGGTTACCGTTCCATTCGTTAATCGATAATTCCCCAGCAATTTTTATCGGTGTTTGCGGGGCAATTTGATTATATACGTCACCCCATCCGAAGCCAATAGCATCCATACGAGTAGAACTTGTACGAAATTGCATTTTTAAATGATTCTTTTGGCTACCAATTCGCTTTATGTCCGCAGGAATTTCTTTAATTTGAAAAACAGGCTTCGGGTTTTTCATCCCAAAAGGAGCAAGCTTTGAAATATCCCTTATTAATTCTAAAGTAATATGTTCCAAACTTAATTGTCCACTTATTTCCAATTCCTGTTTTAAATCTTCTTCAGCAAGTTCGTTGTTTAATATATTATCAAGTTGAAATTCTAACTTATCTACATTTTCTATCGGTAACGTCATACCAGCAGCTTGAGAGTGTCCACCAAAGTGTGTAAACAGATCTCTCATACGCATACAGCCTTCAAATAAATCAAAAGCAGGAATACTACGAGCAGAGCCTTTAACAACTCCTAATTCAGGCTGAGTTGATAATACAATTGCTGGTCGATCATATTTTCGAACAAGATGTGAAGCCACAATTCCGAGAACTCCTTGGTTCCAACCTTCATTAGAAACTACAATAATTCTACGCTCTGGTTTTGATTTCACAATTTGATCGGCTTCACTAACGATACGTTGAACAACTTTCTTTCGTTCATCGTTTATTTTGTTGATTTCATTTGCTATTTCGATAGCTGATTCCATATCTTCCATAAGAAGTAATTCGACTGCTAAGTCAGCATCCTGTAATCTTCCAACAGCATTTAATCGTGGACCAATAGAAAAACCTATGGACTGCTCATCTAAATCTTCTAGTTGGCATACTTGTATTAATGCTTTTAAACCTACATCCGTAGTCGTTCGTAATTCCTCTAACCCGTAATAGGCTATTACTCTATTCTCGTCGAATAAAGGTACTAAATCAGCAATTGTCCCAATTGCAGCGTATGATAATAACTGAACAGGAAAATACCCCAGAATTGCTTCTGCAAATTTTAAAGCTACTCCAACTCCAGCTAATTCCTTAAACGGATAGTCGGGAGAACATTTAGGATGAATAATCGCGAAGCATTCTGGTATATTGGTTTGAGGTTCATGATGATCGGTAATAATTAAATCCATACCTAGTTCATTAGCTATATCTGCTTCATGAACCGACGTTATACCAGTATCTACAGTAATAATTACATTATACCCTTGTTCAGATGCGGTACGAAATGCCGTTTCATTAGGACCATAGCCCTCCGTAAACCGGTTAGGTATATAAAAATCGCATTTAGCCCCTAGTTCAGTTAATGCTTTTAACATTACTACTGTTGAACTTACTCCATCTGCATCATAATCGCCAAATACTAAAATCTTTTCTTCATTTTGTATTGCTTTATGTACTCGTTGAACCGCTTTTTCCATGTCCTTTAAAAGAAATGGTTGATGAAGATCTTCTATTTGCGGGGATAGAAACCGTTGCACCTCTTCATTTGTTGTTAGTCCTCTTTGAATAAACAACTGCTTCATTAATGGAGATTGATCAGTATTTTCTAGTAAAGAACTTTTATGATCTTCTATCTGATTATATCTCCATTTCATTTTACTCTCTAACATACGTTCACCCCTGACTAATCTATTATACAAAAGTAAGTTAAGAGGAGCAAATAGATTATATATTCTTTTTTAATTATTGACTATTACATCAGAGATAATAGACATAAAAAAAGAAAAGGGTGGAACTGAAATATTTAATCAGAAGATAAACATGAATGAACTAAGCTTTGAAAATCACTCCATATATTTCCAGAGCCAATTTGCAAAATCATCCATCTTCTGAATAATACTATTTCGTATGTCCCATCCTCATCTTAAATTACACTTGTGGTCCTTCTACTTTTTCTTTTTTTGTGAAATCTACCGGTTTATCTTTAACTGTACGGGCTCTCCAAACGAACCACAATTGTGATGCAAAGAGTAGAGAAGAATACGTTCCAGCCAATAATCCTATTAGTAACGCAAGCGCAAAACTCCAAATAGATGTCGCGCCTAAAATCAAAAACGCTAATACAGCGATAATTGTTGTTACTGAAGTATTCACAGTTCTGGTAAAGGATTGTACAATACTTCTATTAACAACTCCTGCTAATGCTTTAAAGGATTTTACCCGTTTTTCACGACGAATGTTTTCACGGATTCGATCAAATATAACAATAGTGTTATTGATTGAGTAACCAACTATAGTTAAAATCGCAGCAACAATCGTAACGTTAAATTCTATTTGTGTGACACTGAATAACACAAGCATCAGAAATACATCATGTAATAATGCGATGACCGCCGTAATACCAAAGAAAAATTCAAATCGAATGGTTACGTAGGCTATCATAAAAATTGATGCTATTGAAACTGCATATATTGCATTTTTAACTAATTCTTGTCCTACTATTGGTGATACAACACTTACACTTGGTGTTTGACCATAAAGTTCATTAAAATGCTGTTGAACTTCATCTACACCAGATTCATCAAGTACAGTGTCAAAACGTGCAACTGCAATTTGATTATTTTCTCCTGATAAATTCACGGAGCTAACTTCATGACCAAGTTCTGCAAATTGGTTTTCCACTTCTTCGGCAGTTAGGGACTGGTCAGCAACCACCTCTATCCTAGAACCACTTGTAAAATCAACTCCAGGATTTATTCGGAAAATACCAATAGCGATTGCGCCAACAATAACTATAATCGAAGTTGTAATAAAAAATTTCTTTCGATGTTTGACAAAATTGATGGAACGTCCAAAGATTTTCGGGTCTTCTTCCGGTTTTGCAATGTCTTGGATTTGTGTTTTATTAACACCTAGCCATGGTTTTCGGTTTTTAAGAACTCCACTCTGTACCCATAACCCCAGTAATAGACGTGTTCCAAGTACTGCTGTAAGGAAGCTTAAAATTATACTGATGATTAACATTGTAGCGAATCCCTTTACAGAACTTGTTCCGAAAATAAATAATACAATAGCTGCAATTAAAGTCGTTATATTCGCATCTAATATAGTTATAAATGAATTTGAATTACCCGATTTAAAGGAAGCCTTTACGGATTTTCCTAGTCGAAGTTCTTCTTTTATTCGTTCGAAAGTAATTACATTAGCGTCAACTGCCATTCCAACACCAAGTATTAACGCAGCAATACCAGGTAATGTTAGAACTCCGTTTAGCATTTCAAAAACTAAGATTACCAAATATACATATACTGCGAGGTTAATTGCAGCAATGATTCCAGAAAAACGATAGAAACCAATCATAAATAAGATAATTAATCCAACACCGACAATACCTGCAAACACTGTCTCGTTTAATGCCTGTTCACCAAATTGAGCACCTACAGATGTTGAAAATATTTCAGTCATATGTACAGGTAATGAACCTGAATTAATAATATCTGCCATTTGCTGTGCAGACTCAACCGTAAAATTACCATTAATCATAACATTACTAGAATTGATTGGACCATCTACATTTGGAGCCGACACGTATTTGGGTTCAGATTTTGCAGACTCTTCTTCAAAAGAATCACCTTCTTGATAATCCATCCAAATAACTAAACGACTATCTTCCTTTTCACTAATTTCAGTAGTAACATCACCAAACTTAGATGCATCTTTTAATTGCAATGTAACAATGGGAGCATTTGTATTGGGATCAAAGTCTTGCTTTGCACTTCCTTCTACTAGATCAGTTCCGTCCAAATACAAATTATCATTAACATCACGGAAGGTTAGATGTGCGGAAGTTGATAGCATTTCCCTAGCTTCCGCTTGATTATCTACTCCTGCTAATTGAACTCGAATTCGATTATCACCTTCGATATCAATTACAGCTTCACTGATACCTAAACGGTTTACTCTGTC
The DNA here is from genome assembly GCF_001741975.1 of Oceanobacillus sp. E9. NCBI lineage: Bacteria > Bacillati > Bacillota > Bacilli > Caryophanales > Bacillaceae > Oceanobacillus > Oceanobacillus sp. E9. The sequence goes on along the minus strand of NZ_LSNA01000005.1, from coordinate 305,167 downwards.
ATTCAATGTTTGTACTGTACCTTCTAATAAACTCTGTGAAACTTCTTGAGATGAATCTACCGGTTCTACTTCATATAAAACTTCAAAACCACCTTGTAAATCGAGTCCGAGGTTTACATCTTTTGTGATATTGGTAAACGTTGTTCCAATTACTCCTGCCAAAGCTAATAGGACAAGAAAAAAGGCAACGATTCTACCTCTTTTTTTCATCGAATCCATTTCCTCCTTCATATGTATTACGATTATTATTATTATGCATCTGCATTATTTTCTGTCAATGCAACAATAGATGCCATCAAGTCCTCATTTTGATAGGAAGACATGGTTAAATAACTTAGGTAAATATTTGAACCTAAGTGAAAAATATCCTGAATAACTTCATATAACCGTTTTTCTGGATCTCCTCTCCACACCTTTTCTTTTAAGCATCTCCAAACATCATCCGCTGTAGCCTGTGAATAGCCTAGCATTTCTAGCTCTTCCGCTTTACTTTGTAATGCCGGAATAATGGTTTGTTTCCATCCATCCACATTATGCTTCATTTCCATTTTATCGCCACCAATTCCATTATAGATTGGAACAACTGTCATGCTTTGTCCACCTAATTGCATATATATCATTGTATATCAATTTTAAATATTTGAGAAGGCAGGTCGACAATTATGACCAAACAATCATTTCTACAAGGAGCTATTATATTAATTGTAGCTGGAATGATTACCCGTTTTATGGGATTTATTAACCGTATTGTTGTTGCAAGATTGATGGGAGAAGAAGGTGTTGGATTATATATGATGGCATTACCAACTCTATTTCTGGTAATGACATTAACACAGTTCGGACTTCCAGTTGCTATTTCAAAACGAGTTGCTGAAGCTGATGCGCAAAATGATCAACAAAAAATTAAGAAAATAGTCGTTGTATCTTTAGCAATTACTCTATCCGCTAGTATTGTCTTTACTGCAATATTAATACTTATTGCTCCTTTGGTGGCATCAACGTTGTTAACAGATGAACGCGTCATGGTACCACTTATTGTTATTAGTCCTATTATTCCAATTGCAGCTGTGTCAGCAGTATTACGAGGGTATTTTCAAGGAAAACAAAATATGACTCCTCAAAGTGTAGCTCAAGTTATCGAACAAATAGTAAGAATTATATGCGTTGCCCTATTTATTCAGCTACTTCTTCCTTATGGAGTAGAATACGCAGCTGCCGGAGCAATGTTTAGTGTTATTTTAGGTGAATTCATTTCATTACTGTATATGGTTCGTAAATTTAAACGGAAACGAACGATTAAAGTAAGGAATAATTTTTTTAAAGTATTAGCTGACGGAAAACAAACAGCGAAAGACTTATTTTCTATCTCAATACCTACCTTAGGTAGCAGAATGATTGGTTCATTCTCTAACTTTTTAGACCCCATTTTGGTTGTTCAAAGTCTTGCACTCGCAGGAGTAACAGCTACTGTTGCTACGAAGCAATACGGAGAACTCACCGGATATGCGATGCCTTTGTTATTTCTACCAACATTTATTACAAGTTCTTTATCTATTGCACTCGTTCCTTCTATAGCAGAAGCGGAAGCCAATAAGCAGATAAAAATGATTCACAACCGTATTCATCAATCAATACGAATTTCCTTTGCATCTGGAGCAATTTCAACTGTCGTTCTTACGATCTTTGCGACAGAGATACTTACGTATATGTACGGTTCAAGTTCTGCAAGTAAATTCTTGTTGTTGATGGCACCTTTTTTCTTATTTCTTTATATACAAGCTCCCTTACAATCTGCACTACAGGCACTTGATTTAGCTAGACCAGCTATGTGGAATAGCCTTATCGGTATGGGAATGAAATTTTTAATAATGATCTTATTTGCATCGAATCCTTCATTTGGCATATTAGGTGCTGCCATGGCAATTTGTGTAAGTGTAGTAATTGTAACGCTCCTTCACTTAGCAGTATTAAAGAAAAATATTAATTATATGATTCCGTTTATTGATTTTGTTAAGATGATTGTCTTAGTTGGTCTTACATTTGGTATCGGATATTCATTAAAGCAAATCATGCCTAATCTTGACGGACAAATTATTATTTTTGGAGCTTTATTAATTGTATTACTATTAATATATATCCTATTGCTATTTATATTAAAATTTATAACAAAGCAAGAGCTTCAGCAAATTCCCTTATTCAGAAAAAACAAGTAATACTACTGGTACTTTAAAAAATTGAAAAGAAAATAACGACCAATAGTTGGATTTTATTCTTATATCCGTATTAGTCGTTATTTTCTTTTTATCCCGTATGAGTTAATTTCATGTGTGAAAACTGAAAATTGTTCTGCTTGATTTCCATTGCAGGGAATGCTTTTTAGTAGATTCTTAATTATACGATAACTAAAATAAAGACGAACACAATTTCTAGTGGATCTTCAGTTCACGCTATTCCTACAGGAGTCGTCGTCTTCAATTACAATCGAAGGCAAATGAAGTTTCTCTTTATTATCATTAACTTATTATCAAATGAATTCAAATTTATTATGCTTCTACATATTGGTATAAGGTAATAAATATCGAAAATAAATATATATGGAAGATACAATTAATGATATAAATACGATAATCAATCCAAATTTCATAAAACGGAGAAAAGGTATTTTTTCACCTGCAGTTTCTGCCATCCCCGCAACAACAACATTTGCTGAAGCACCAATTAGCGTAGCATTTCCTCCTAAACAAGCTCCTATAGCTAGTGCCCACCATATTGGGTCCAAATAAATCATTCCATAAGATTCAAATTCTTGAATTACTGGGATCATAGCTGCAACAAATGGAATATTATCAATAAACCCAGAGAATATCCCAGACATCCATAATATAAGTATTGTAGTCGTTACATAATCCCCTTCTGTAGTTGCAACTAATAATCTTGCTAGTTCATCAATAATACCGACCTGTTCTAATCCCCCAACAATAGTAAATAAACCAATAAAGAAAAATAATGTTACCCATTCTACTTTAGAAAATACTTTTTCAGTATGTAAATCCTTTTCTGTAAGTAGTAAAAGTAGAATAGCCCCTGATAGAGCAATAGCTGTCATTGACACATGTACAATTGAATGGAGTATAAAGCCCATTATGGTTAGCAATAGCACACTTACTGATTTATATAATAAAGGAGAGATTAATAATTTTTCCTTTGCGTCTAGCTTTACTATTTTCTCAACTTCTGGTCGTGCTTCTTTTAAGGATTTGCGAAATATAACTAACAAGAATAATATCTGAATAACAAACATTATTATTGCCACTGGTCCTGTATGTTGTAGAAATGATAGGAAAGTAAAATGATCGACAGCTTGTCCAATCATTATATTTGGAGGGTCCCCAATTAAAGTCGCAGACCCTCCTATATTTGAACTAAAAATGATCATTAATAAAAAGGGAAACAACGGTAAGTTTAGTAATTTCGTTATTTGAATCATAACAGGCACAAAAATTAGTACAGTTGTCACATTGTCTAGAAATGCTGAACCAATAGCCGTTAAAATACCAGAACCAATCAGTAAAGCAATCGGATTACCTTTTACTTTTTGCGCAAAACGAATTGCGATAAATGTAAATAGTCCTGTTTTTTCAGTGATTGAAATGAGAACCATCATCGAAAATAATAAAGCAATTGTATTCCAATCAATATATTGCGTAAATACCTCATCTATCGTATATACACCTGTTAATATTAAAAGAGTTCCACCCGCCAGTGCTATAATTGCTCGGTTAACTTTTTCCGTCATAATAAAAATATAACTTACGATAAAGATAATTCCTGTAAGAATCACTTCCATATATCTTATCCTCTCGTTACAAATATTTATATCACCGTACTTATTCGTGTAAATCTCCCTGTGAAAACTGGGAGGTAGGATAACAGATACTATCTCCCACTAACTTGCTAAACGTCAATGGATACTTAATCATCCATTGACATAAGACTCCCTTATAAGACTATATGCAAAGATAGAGTGAAATATCTTCTTCTAAATTGAATTCTTAGGAATAAACTGTATTAGATGAGGACAAACACTTTCTAAAGGAGGCTTATAGTTTGAATAGAAATCAGTGGACTGCGTTATTATATGGATGGATTGCTTTATTCGGAATTTTAATCATTGCTAGTTTTATTCTGGCATTGCTGCTCAATTTCACAGAATTTAGCGAGTCAGCTTTAAGTTTAGTTACTTTAATAATTGGTATTGTAGCTCTTTTCATTGGAGGATTAATTGCAGGATTAAAAGGAAAAAACAAAGGATGGATGATTGGAGCTATGATTGGAGTAGGTTTCACATTATTAATATTTCTAGTGCAATATTTAGGTTATCAGCAAGGTTTTTCGTTAAAACAAACTGCCTATCATAGTCTTTATCTAGGTGTTGCACTTCTTGGGGGTATTATAGGTGTAAATTTATCAGGTACTACCGAGGTTGAATAAAGTAGATAATTAAAAAAGCTAATGGTGATGTATATGCCCTTTTAAAGCGCCACATCGTCATTAGCTTCTTTTATCTTCCCATAACTACATCTTATGTATATATGGGCTAAGTGAAATTAGTCTTGTTTAACTTCACGAATAGCATTACGATCGTAAGTTAACTTCGTACCTTCTGGTGTAATTAATACAATCGTACCTTCATCTAACGCATGGATTTTAGCGTGTAAGCCACCAATAGTAATGATATCATTACCTTTTTCTAAGTTATCCTGCATTTGTTTTACTTGCTTTTGACGCTTTTGTTGTGGACGAATAAGTAGGAAATAAAAAATCGCAAACATTATTATAATCCACAAAAATGGCATAATAGCTTCCATCTACTTCAACTCCTTTCTAAAAGTTCTTTGGATTAGCTTTGTTTAATCCATATTGTTCAAAGAATGACTCTTTGAAATCACCAAGTCGATCTTCTTTTATAGCAGTTCGGACTTGCTCCATTAATTTTAACAGAAAATGCAAGTTATGATAAGTCGTAAGTCTGAACCCGAATGTTTCATTACATTTTATTAAATGCCTGATGTATGCTCTTGAGTAATTTTTGCACACGTGACAACTACAATTCTCATCTATCGGATTAAAATCTCGAGCATATTTTGCATTTCTTACTACTAATCGTCCATTTGATGTCATGCATGTTCCGTTACGTGCAATTCGGGTTGGTAGTACACAGTCAAACATATCAATACCCCGAATCGCTCCGTCTATCAGTGCATCTGGTGAACCAACTCCCATTAAGTAACGAGGTTTATGCGATGGTAGAAGCGGTGTAGTAAATTCTAATACTTGATTCATTATATGCTTTGGCTCCCCAACAGAAAGTCCGCCAATTGCATAGCCGGGGAAATCTAACGAAACAAGGTCTTCTGCACTTTGCTTTCGTAACGCTTCATATTCGCCACCTTGAACAATTCCGAACAATCCTTGGTCATAGGGACGATTATGTGCCTGTAGACATCTTTCCGCCCAGCGAGATGTTCTCTCCACCGAAGCTTTCATATAATTGTATTCTGCTGGATATGGAGGACATTCATCGAAAGCCATCATAATGTCAGAACCAAGAGCGTTTTGAATATCCATTGCTTTTTCAGGTGACAAGAAAAGTTTCTCACCATTTAAGTGATTACGGAAATGGACCCCCTCTTCTTTTATTTCTCGCATATCGCTAAGACTAAATACTTGAAAACCACCTGAATCAGTCAGAATTGCTCCATCCCAATTCATAAACTTATGCAACCCACCTGCTTCACGTATAATATCCTCACCTGGGCGTAACCAGAGATGATACGTATTCGATAATATTATGTTGGCTTGCATAGATTGCAGATCTTCAGGACTCATTGTTTTTACTGTTGCCAAAGTCCCTACAGGCATAAATGTTGGTGTATCAAAGGAACCATGAGGAGTATGAACTCGTCCTAATCTTGCTCCTGTTTGTTTATCCGTCTTAATTAATTCATACGTTATAGGATTCATTTTATTCTTCCTTCTTATAAGATTAACATAGCGTCACCGAAACTAAAGAAACGATATTTTTCTTTCACTGCTTCATTGTAAGCATGAAGGATTGCTTCTTTACCAGCTAATGCGCTTATCATCATAATTAATGTTGATTTAGGTAAATGGAAATTTGTAATTAAACCATCAATCGCACGGAATTCATATGGGGGATAAATAAAAATATCTGTCCACCCACTTGTAGCAACAAACTTATCATGATCACGAACAACCGTTTCTAATGTGCGAGTAGATGTGGTTCCTACAGAGATGATTCTCCGACCTGTTGTTTTAGCTTCATTAAGTTTTTCTGCTGCTACTTCCGACATGGAATAAAACTCCGAGTGCATATCGTGATCTTCAATTGAATCGACACTAACTGGTCGAAATGTACCAAGCCCTACATGTAATGTGACAAAAACAATATTGACACCCATCGCTTCGATATCTGCTAACAACTTATCTGTAAAATGTAACCCGGCAGTAGGTGCAGCTGCAGAACCTTTCTCTTTTGCATAGACAGTTTGGTATCTATCTTGCTCAGGTAATTGCTCTTTAATATATGGAGGTAATGGCATCTCACCTAATTGATCTAAGATTTCATAAAAAATACCAGTATAAGAAAAAGTCATGATTCGTCCGCCGTGATCTTTAAGATCAATACAAGTCGCTTTTAACTCCCCATTACCAAATACGACTTCAGTGCCAATTTTTACTTTTTTAGCTGGTTTAACAAGTACTTCCCATGTATCTTCTTCTTGTTGATGTAATAGTAAAACCTCTATTTTTGCACCAGTATCTGATTTTACCCCATATAATCTTGCAGGCAGAACCTTTGTGTCATTTAATACCAAACAATCACCCGCTTGTAGATAAGTAGTAATATCTTTGAAATGACGGTGAGTGATTTCACTAGTTTGTTTATCCAAAACACATAAGCGTGAAGATGTTCGATCTTTAAGCGGTGTTTGTGCAATTAATTCTTCTGGTAAATGAAAATCAAAATCTTCTATTTGCATGTTTATCTCCTTCATTTAACGAAATCTTCCAATGACGAACATAATCAATGTCAGTATGATACTAATAACAATTGAAGTTACAATTGGAAAATGTAATGTAAAATTACCTTTATTTATTGTAATATCCCCGGGTAATCTGCCAATAAACGTCCACAGAATACCAATTATGATAAAAACAACTCCAATGATAATAAACATTTTACCCATGTTTAGTCTTCACCAGTCCTTTTTATTCCTAAATGGTCATACGCCTTAGACGTAATGACTCTTCCCCTGGGTGTCCTTTGGATAAAACCAAGCTGTAATAAGAAAGGCTCATAGACTTCTTCAATCGTTTGCGATTCCTCACCGATAGTAGCTGCAATTGTGTCTAAGCCTACCGGTCCTCCATGAAACCCTTCAATAATTCCTAAGAGTAGTTTATGATCAACATGATCTAATCCTGCATCGTCTACTTGAAGCATATTTAATGCTTCTTTTGTTGACTCCAGACTTATTTCCTCTTCTCCTTTTACTTGAGAAATGTCTCTCACACGTTTTAAGAGCCTATTGGCAATTCGCGGCGTACCCCTTGATCGTCTTGCCACTTCAATAGCTGCTTTTGAAGCGATTGGCATGTTAAATATATCAGCAGTACGCTCTACAATATTGCATAAATCTTTTATCTCATAATACTCGAGACGGCTGAGTACTCCAAACCTATCGCGCAAAGGAGCACTTAATAAACCGGCTCTTGTTGTAGCTCCTACTAACGTAAAAGGAGGCAAATCAATTCTTACAGATCGCGCACTTGGACCAGAACCAATAACAATATCAATAAAGAAATCCTCCATAGCAGCATAGAGTACCTCTTCTACCGATCTAGGGAGTCGATGCACTTCATCAATGAATAAAACATCACCCGGCTCAAGGGATGACAATATTGCTGCTAAGTCTCCTGCTCTTTCAATAGCAGGACCTGAAGTGGAACGAAATTGAACACCCATCTCATGAGATATGATTGATGCTAGGGTCGTTTTCCCTAACCCTGGAGGACCATATAATAACACATGATCTAACGGTTCTTCACGCATTTTAGCTGCTTGAATAAAGATAGTTAGGTTTTCTTTTACTTTATCTTGCCCAATATATTGGGCAAGCGTAGATGGACGCAGACTAAATTCTATCTCTACATCTTGATCTTGAAGCTCTCCGTCTATCATTCGATCATCCATTTATTCTCCTCCCCCTTCCTATTTTGCTAATAATGCTAATGCTTTACGAATAGCTTCATCTGTACTTAACTCAACATTTTCTTTTTTCAAATGAGGCAGTACTTGCTTAACCTCTTTATCTGTATATCCTAATGCTTTCAGTGCTTCCATCGCTTCAGAGTACACTTCATTATCATTAACATTAATGCTTCTACTCTTTTGCTGTTCATCTGATACGGAGAATACGCTTGCTAACTTTCCTTTTAAATCAAGGATTATTTGTCTTGCTGTCTTTTTACCAACACCTGGAAAACTAGTTAAAAACTTATCATCTTCATTCTCAACTGCAGAAATAAATCCTGAGATATCCACTCCTGCCAAAATGGCTAAAGCTCCTTTTGGACCAATTCCTGAAACAGATATTAGCTTTGTAAATAAGTATTTCTCATCCTTATTTCGAAACCCAAATAAAATTTGTGCATCCTCTCGTATATGATGATAGGTTTGTATATGTATTTGCTGATTGAGTAAATCTTGAAAAATAAAAGGATTTGGGCACACTATTTCATAACCAATTCCACCTACATCCACAATGAGCGATTCATCCCCTAAGGAAACCAACGTCCCTTTAACATATGCAATCATTATTTTCATCCCCTATTTAATTACATAAGAGAATGAATAAACTTCTATTTCATTGTGAAATAGAAGCCTAAACATTCCATTAACTAATTACTTTCTTCTAAATTATGATGGATATCTTGAACGTCTTCACTTTCCTCAAGCGCATCTATTAACTTCATCATTTTTGCTTCATCTTCTGATGATAGTTGATTATAGTTTTGCGGGATTAATGTCACTTCAGAGTCAGCTAGAGTGTATTCATTTTCCTCTAAATATTTTACAACTTCTTGAAAATCTTCCGGTTCTGTATAGAGCTCAAAAGCCCCCTCTTGTGGAACAACGTCTTCCGCTCCTGCTTCTAAAGCATCCATTGTTATAGTATCCTCGTCTAAAGTACCCTCTTCATTTTCAATAACAATATATCCTTTACGATCAAACATAAATGATACACTGCCATTTTCGCCAAGGTTTCCACCATTTTTTTTGAAAGCGTGGCGTACTTCAGCAGCAGTACGGTTCTTATTATCGGTAAGAACATTAACAATTACGGCTACTCCACCTGGTCCATAACCTTCGTAGGTTATTTCTTCATAGGTTGCTCCATCAAGAGAACCTGTAGCTTTTTTAATGTTACGTTCAATATTGTCATTTGGCATATTATCGGCTTTTGCTTTCTCAACAGCCGTACGCAACGCAGCGTTTGTATTTAAATCCCCGCCACCTTGCTTAGCTGCAAGATATATATCTTTAGCATGACGCATAAAAATTTTACCTTTTTTTGCATCTTGTGCATTTTTACGTTTTTGTATATTTTTCCATTTGGAATGACCAGCCATAAGATCTTCCCCTCTCTTCAAACTCTTTTTTTACTATATCAAAAAAAGCCTATTTGGAAAAGGGATAAAGACTTCTATCATTGATTCTTATCTAACTGAAATATATCTTCAAATAAGTGTTCAACCTGCTCTCCCATTTCTTTTGCCTGTAGTCTGGAGTCCAAGTTTTTCATTCGGTCCCACTGTATATCATCAGTATAAACAATAATTTCTTTATTGTTATCTTCAAGTTGCCTTTCAATATGCTTAACAAGTTTATCTCCAGTATCAGGATCTGCATGTTCCTTTAATATTACCCCTACTACAATGCGTTCTTCAGTAGATGCCACTTGTGCTTGTACAACATCTACCCTATTTCTCAATGACTCAGTTAAACGAATAGACTCCTCATTTGTGAAGGCATCGGTATAATGATTTGCACGAGTTTCATTTACACCATACTGTCTACTTTGAATATAGCCACCTTGATCTCCAATAGATTCTGGCTGATTAGAATTTTCCATCTCTTGGTCTTCAAAGTGTATTGGTTGTACTGATTCAGTACGGTTATTATTTTGCTGATCATTTGTTGTATTATCATCCGTACATCCCATTAATATGGTTCCAAAGAAGATGCTTGAAAAAAACAGATTATACATTCTCATAATAAAAACCTCCCTTAAACTTATTTTGTATAAGGAAGGTTCTTTTACACAGTTAAATATAGGTAATTTTACAGAACATCTAATTTATATCGCATGTAACTAACAGTAATAGCTGATTTCAAACTAATTTTACTTAGCCAAAGAATGAGAGCGGGGTAAATTGTCTATAAATGCCCGATATTGTTCAAAAGCCTTCAAGCCTTGCCTTTGTAAAATCCGAATGAATAGGTTTTGAAAACCCGCATCAGAAATATATACTCCTTTCCGCGGGCGACTGGTGAGCCTCCGGTTTCTACGCAATCCGGGGGTCTCACCTAGGCCTCACTCCCACAGGACAAGGAGAACCTCGACAGCATCGCACGCAGAAAATCGATTTTTGATTTTCAAGGAGTCTCCGTATATTTCTTACGCTTATTCTAGCTATCATCCGTCTTTTGAAAAAACCTTTTTGTTATGTCTCAACCTCACCGCTTTATTCGTTCTTAATATTACGAGGATGATTTTGGCGATTGAGGGTAGAATGGTGGTTTTGGATAAACTGAACGATGTTGATTATCTATAAATTGTGCAGGAAATGTTGGTTGAGAATTTGTTGGTCCTTGATTTTGTTGAGCATTCATTTGCGGATTTTGTTTGTTCATTTCAGACGTATTTTCATTTCTATGCAGAGCGTTATTTACAGAAGGTGTTGTACCTTGATATGGCGTAAAATAATTATCATTTACTGGTCTTCCATAGTCTTGAAACATTTGACCTTGATTCATATTGGACGACATCCAATTCATATTCTGAGCATTATTCATAGAATCCTCTGTATTATTTTGTTGTTGTACATTCATTGAATTTCCTGGTGAACCAAAATTATTTCCTTGCCACATCGCATTATTATCATTTCCTTGGTATCCAGTAAAATTCATTGAGGAATAATCTTTTCCCCCACATCCACAATCCCCACTATCTGATGCTCCCAATACTTCACCTTGTGACGGATGAAATCCATGACCAGGATGCATCATAGGCATTGGTGCAAAACAAGGATCAAAACATGGTGGCGGCGGACATGGTACAAAATATACTGGACCCGTATTTGGTGGGCAAGGCATTGGTGGACAAGGCATCGGCGGGCAAGGTACTTTGATTGCCCCTGGTGGACAGAAATCCTCCACTGGCTTTTCTTTTGGCTTCTCTTTTGGCTTCTCTTTTGGCTTTTCTTTTGGTTTTACTTTCGGTTTCTCCTTTGGTTTTACTTTAGGTTTTTCCTTCGGTTTCTCTTTTGGTTTCTCTTTTTTCACTTGCTCTTTCGGTTTTTCTAAGATTGGCATACTAGGCATAGAAGGCATTGAAGGCATCTTAGGTTGTGTTTGCATTTCCTTTATAGGCTTTTCTTTCTTATACTCATCTTCTTTTACTACAGCAATTGGTGTTGGAGACTGCTGCTTATAAGGATGCTGTGTTTCTTTTTTTGTTTCCTTCTTTTTAGCCTGCTGCGTCTCTTTTACGGATGTTTCTTTTTTTACTTGTTTTGCAGTACCTGGTATTTTTATTTTCATTCCTGGCATTATTTTTTCTGGGTTAGATAACTGTGTATTTACATCTTTTAATTCTTGAAAATCAACTCCATACTTTTTGGATAAATTCCACAATGTATCTCCCTTTTGTACAATGTGTATTTTCAAAATGAACGAACTCCTTTCCCTTCATTTCTGGGCTGGGCTAATACTCTATATCAGCATATGCACTAGAAATGAAAAGTTGCATATATGGAAAAAGCAGCTCTACATAATTCCAAGATCAAAGGCGCTTGGCCGGACGTGGCTAGTGGAGTCATTTAATCATCCACAGTACACATATTTTATAAATTCCTTCTGCAAACATAAAGCTATCGATTTAAATCGATAGCCAAAATATTGTTATACCTTAAATTTAGTGTTGTAACATATGATATACAGGATAAGTACCTAAAATCGTCACTTGACAACCAAGTGCTTCTAGCTCTGATTTTACCCCTGGAAATAGTATATCATCATATGGTTGATCCACATCAATTATAAAGAAATAATTACCTAACCCTGTCTTTGTTGGGCGTGATTCAATTTTAGACAGATTTAATTTTCTCCATGAAAACGCAGATAAAATCTGATGAAGAGCACCTGACTGATCATTTGGTAAAGTAATCAGCATCGTTGTCTTCTCAGAATCTTTTTTATGCCTAATGTGTACCTTCTCCGGATAATTAGATAAAACTAAGAATCGTGTATGATTATTAGGGTAATCATGAATATTTTCTTGCAAAATATGTAACCCATACTCTTCTGCTGCTAATCGATTTCCGATTGCAGCGATGGGTTCTTTTGAGTTACTTACAATTTCAGCAGCTTTTCCGGTTGAAGACGTATGTTTTGTTAGTGCGGAATGCAAATGGTGGTGTAGATATTGGTGACATTGTGCAATAGCATGACTATGCGAATATACTTCATGAATATCTGAAAGGGTGCTTGTCACTTCTTTGCGTACAAGTAAATGTTGTTGAATCGGCACTATTATCTCAGCAACAACCGGCAATCGTACTTGATGTATTAGATAATCAATGGTCAATTGGACAGTACCCTCAATAGCATTTTCTATGGGCACAACTCCAATGTCTACTTCTCCTTTATCCACCGCATCGATACATTCTGGAATTGTTCTATATCCATTTTTCATTTCCCCATTAAATACTGAATCTACTGCCATTTTAGTAAATGTACCTTTTGGTCCTAAATATCCTATACTAGTCACTTTACTTCCCCCTTGCAGCTACTGTTTCATCATAGTTACTCTATAAATTCAAATTCATACTCAAGTAATCTGACAACGTCTCCGTCTTGGGCTCCTCTTTCTCGTAAAGCTTTATCTACGCCCATTCCTCGTAGTTGTCTAGAAAAACGTTGTACAGCTTCATCGTGCTGAAAGTCAGTCATTTTAAATAATTTTTCTATACGTTGTCCATATAATACAAATGCACCATCTGGATCTCTCGTAATATGGAAAGGATCTTCTTCTTTTTGAAATCTGTAAACGACGGTATCGTCTGTTTCTTCTAATTCTTTTTCATATTTTGGAATTGTTTCTAATTTATCTGCAATAGCAAATAAGAGATCTCTTAACCCATCCTTCGTCAATGCAGAGATTTCATACACAGGTATATCAACTTCTAATTTATCTTTAAATTGAATGAGATTCTCTTGTGCATTTGGCATATCCATTTTATTCGCGGCAATAATTTGCGGACGATCCATAAGTTTTTCATCATAATCACTTAATTCTTGATTAATCATTATATAATCTTCATATGGATCTCTACCTTCTGTCCCTGCCATATCGATAACATGCAGAATAACTCTTGTTCGTTCTATATGTCTTAAAAATTGATGCCCTAATCCTACACCTTGTGATGCTCCTTCAATTAAACCTGGTAAATCTGCCAAAACAAAACTCCGTGAATCCTGAGTATCAACAACACCTAAATTTGGTGATAATGTTGTAAAATGATAATCAGCGATCTTCGGTTTTGCAGCACTAACAACAGACAATAAAGTTGACTTACCAACACTCGGAAAGCCTACAAGACCTACATCCGCTATTAATTTCAATTCTATCTTTATATTTCTCTCTTGACCTGGTTCACCATTCTCTGCCATATCTGGTGCAGGATTTCTAGGTGTTGCAAATCGTGTGTTCCCACGACCGCCTCGACCACCTTTTACAATCACTGCTTCTTGTTCGTGTTTTGTAAGATCAGCAATCACTTCTCCTGTATCTTCATCAATAACAGTCGTACCAGGAGGTACAGAAACTATTAATGGCTCAGCATTTTTTCCATGCTGCGTTTTACTCATTCCATTTTCTCCACGTTTTCCTTTAAAATGACGGTTATATCGAAACTCCATTAGTGTATTTAAACCTTCATCTACTTTAAATACAACATTTGAACCATTTCCGCCATCTCCACCAGCCGGGCCGCCTTTAGGAACATATTTCTCTCTACGATATGCTACAAGGCCATTACCACCATCACCAGCTTTTACATATACACTTACTTGATCGACAAACATTTTATTTCACCTCATTATTCTCTAGTTTGCGAGAATACGAATTGCAACCGGTCATTAAATCGTTCGATTTGTATATTTCCTAAATTACTTTGCCAAACGTCAACTGACATATTTGGAATATTTCCTTGTACACCAAAAATAATATTCCATTGGTCTTTTTTGATGTTATCTATTATTCGTATTTCCACTTCATACATGGAATCAGAATACAAATGATTCTGTAATACATGCATTATTTGATTACATTTACTTACTATCCATTGATCATCTATTGGATGATTATAAGTAGTGGAAGTTGCTTCAATAAAATAAGACATTGAATACGATCGATAGTATTGTTCGAATTCTAATATCCATAGCATTAAAGAAGGAGCTTTTAATTGCATTAATTTCCTCTCTTCTTCGTAATATGCAATCGCCTCATTTAATTTATCTTCTGCTTTTTCTACTTTCCCCATACTCAAATATCCAGATACTAGTTGTAATCGATTCATTAGATCATGACGATAATGTTGAATTATATGCAGTACATCCTCAGTCATCGATTTCACCTCATTAAAACTGAGTATAGCAGAAAAAGAGAGAAAGCAAAAGAAAGACTCATAAAAAGCAAGAGGAAAATTTTTAAGCAATAGAAAAAAGAACTCCAGCTATAATTAACCGGAGTTCTTTATCTTAAGCATAGAAAATTATGCTTCTTTAGCAACTGGATATACACTTACTTTTTTACGATTACGACCATAGCGTTCGAATTTCACAACACCGTCGATTTTTGAGAAAAGCGTGTCATCTCCGCCGCGACCCACGTTCTCACCTGGGTAGATTTTTGTTCCACGTTGACGATAAAGGATAGATCCACCAGACACAAATTGACCGTCCGCACGCTTAGAACCTAGGCGTTTCGATTCAGAATCACGTCCGTTTTTGGAACTACCTTGCCCTTTTTTCGTAGAGAAAAATTGTAAATCAAGACGTAGCATAGAAGTGCACCTCCTTATTTATAATTCACTTGCATATGATCTCCGTATTCCGCTTCAATCGTTTGAAGAGATACCATCATACCTTCTAATAGTAGCTGAACGCGTTCAGCTACCTGCAGATCCAGGTTTTCAGGAATTTCTACATATAAGTAGCCTCCGTCTTTCCCTTGATCAATATGCAAATCTGTATCACATAATTTAATTACTGCATTCACTCCTCCAAATGATACAGCAGATACTCCTGCGCAAACAAGATCATAACCATATGGTCCACTATCTGCATGTCCAGAAAGTTCAAATGCTGTTATTTGGTTATTTGTTTGGAATACAGTAACTTTAATCATTATAATCCACAGAACCTTTATGCATTAATTTTGTCGATTACTAACTTCGTATAAGGTTGACGATGACCTTGTTTACGATGATAGTTCTTTTTCGGCTTAAACTTGTGTACATCAATTTTCTTTTGACGACCATGTTTCTCTACTTTTGCAGTAACAGTAGCACCGTCGATTAATGGAGCACCAACTTTAACGTCATCCCCACCAATGAATAGTACTTTGTCAAACGTTACAGATTCATTTACATCAGCTGTAACTTTCTCTACATAGATTTCTTGGCCTTCAACTACTTTAATTTGCTTACCACCAGTTTCAATAATTGCGTACATGTTCTTGCACCTCCTCATTCAACTCAGACTCGCCATTTAGGTAATCCAATACGGATTTTCAAATGTACAGCATAAACAACAAATGCTGTTTACACTTTTTACACTCACCTATTCTGTGCGGTTGTAGCACGGGTGCTACGATGAATAACAGATTGATGTTACCATGTTTTGATACATTTTGTCAAGCACCTACCTAATTAAAAATTCCTCAGAAATGGAGTAACTAATTATCCAACTCATTCACAGTGACTTCATCAAAATAGAATTTATTTAACTATCGTAGTCAAAATTAATAAAACTAAACAATAATCGACCAGTTCTCGCTTCCAACCCTTCTTTCACAATATCTCACTCATCTAGCTCCTTTTCATCACTATTCCATAATCTTACCATTTACTCACCTTCTTTCTGATACATAGCCTGATGAAGAGCTGGAAGTGTTATTCGCATCCGATTCAGCTAAGCTATCTTTAGGGCTTACACCGAAATAAATTATGAAAATTACGAAAATTTTTAAGGGAGTTTTCCAAATTACTCTTCTTTCACCCTCCTTATAAAATAAAATACCGTACAAAATGTAAAATATTTAACGGGTTGAGTTATAGGTACTTATAAATCTGTTAATAAAAGCTTTCGCTTCTATAATAAAAAGGAAAATATTAACAAAGAGTAATCTACTTGATAAGTTATAAAGCCTTATTCTATTGCCACTTATCTAACAAAATAGCAGCATGCATTTTTAACTCAATAGCGGCTTCTTCAGAAATTAACCCTTCTTCTTGACGACTTACCAGTAAAGTAAAGCCATTCATATGTTTTATAGCTTTATCTATCTGTTCATCTCTTTCGTAATGTTCAATAGCATTCAAATGGGTAGTTAGCAATCGAGCTACTTCTTCATTCTCAATTTCCCCATTTTCTACATATCCTTTTACCAGCTCTTTCATCAAGGTTACACTGGAATCTTCGGGAGGTGTAGGTTCTTCAATTTCATCCTTATCTATAGCCATTGCACTTCCTCCACCTCTTCTGACAGGCTCTGCAGCAGCCCTAATATTTCCATTCTCGAGAAACTCCACTCCGTTTGCGGCACTAATTCCTTCTGCAGCATTATCAGCTATAAAAGTATGACCCATGTCTTCCAGTTCTTCTAAAAGTGCCCCATATTTATCAAGGTAAACTCCTTCATATTGCGTACTAGCATGACCTAAATTCCTTTGCGATAATCTCGGTTCAGCAATCGCTTCCGGTAAGGTCATATTAAAATCAAGTTGACTGATGATAATTTGTAAATTAGTTGTGATAATCCGGTTACTTCCTGGCGATCCAACTGTCATTACGGGTTCCCCATCTTTTGTTACAATAGTAGGGGTCATTGCACTCAACATACGAAGTCCTGGTCTTGGCGCATTAGGGTGATCAGGGTCTTGCATTGGTGTTCTTCCAGAAAATCCATTGTTTAAAATAAATCCATACCCAGGAACAACCATTCCATTCCCTGCAATACTATTAATCGTCTTCGTATAGCTCACAATATTCCCGTCACCATCAGCTACAGATAAATGAATGGTCTCAGTAGGAATTTCTTCCTCTGCTTCCTGGGAATTAACTGCATCTTTCTCCAAAGCAGTCAATTGTGTATCAGCATTTTTTTCGAATGTCGTTAATTGCTCACTATCAGCTAGGTCATTAATGGTAATCTCATCAAATTGAATCGTATTTCCATTGTCGTGATCAAAATTAATCACACTAAGGAGTGCTTTACCTAAGTCTTTATTGGCCATTTCCTCCTCAGTTAGCTCATGGGTCATATCCCACTCTACAGGCTCTTCAATATTGTCATTCCATACACGAACGCCTAGTTGGTTACCTTCAGATTTCAGTCTTAACCAATTCCAATCTGTGGACAAATCAATGTTCTCAGTACCAAATGTAGTGGACCTCCCATCCTCTCTTCCTCGTAAAATCATATTTTGATTATCCGCTCTTAATTCAATGCCATATCCATTTTCCACCATAGAGCTTCCAGAACTAAACCTATCGGCCTGAATCCATAAACGTAAACGCTGGTCATTTCCAAGTTCATTAAACCGGAACTTCACTAATAATTCACTTTCAGTTAAAGAACGCATGTCCGGAGTAATTAACCCGTAAGCACTTCCATTTCCCTGTAGGCGGTTATCTATAACCACTTGACCTGTGTTATTCTGAATGCTATATGATGCACCAGGGGGTGTTCCTGGCCAAGAATGGAGATTTGCAAAGACAGTCGAATCCCACCCGTCTCCATCATTTCCTTCAAAATCATGGTGAAAAGCAATCCCCTCTTCTGGAGGTTCCGGCTGCTTATCCGGATCTTCATCATATGGCCATGGATTCCCCGGTGCAACCTGGCCAATCGTAGCGTGATTGTCTGATATGTTATATCTCCGCTCGGCAGCATAACCCTTTGACATTAAGCCATCTACCGGGATCAAAGTATGTGCAGGATCACCCATGTACATGCTTCGGTCTGCAAATGCATAACGGGAAGCTTCCAAAAAGTAATGATAAGCTTGGGGTTTAGACATATTTTCCAAATCATAGGCTTCTAATATATTTAAAATCTCACTAATCGTTACACCACTTGATGTAGGTGGCACACTATAAATATCATAGTCCCGATAGGTCGAATGAGTTGGCTCCTTATGAATCACTTCATAGTCTTTCAGATCATTCATCGACATATTTCCAGCCAAAACCTCTCTAGTTAGATTATCCACAACGGGAGGGTTATGAATGGTATCTAATACTGCTTCTGCAATCTCACCCTCATAAAAAACTTCACTCCCGTGTTCAGCAATTAAACGATACGTGTTTGAAAGATCAGGATTTTTCATAATAGTTCCCAGTTCCGGTACCTCTCCATCTTCGTCCAAGTAAAGTTCTGTAGAGCTTTCAAAAAGTCGGAATTTATCCGCATTTTCACTCGTTTCCCTAAGAAAATTGGCATCAGCAGGAAAACCTTCTTCCGCCAAATCAATTGCTGGCTGAAGCACTTCCTCCAAGGACATCGTTCCGTATTCTTCTAGTGCCTCTTCCCAAGCCTTAACCATGCCTGGTATACCTGTTGCCATTCCACTTGAACTACGAACGTTAGCAGGATACACTTTTCCAGTCTCTGGATTAATAAAGGATTCCGGTCCGAAGTTTTCACTCGTTTCAGTCACATGATCCAAGACTACGAAACGATCTTCTTCAGCTAGATAGATATTCATAAACCCTCCACCGCCAATGCCACCGGAAAATGGCCGGGTTACTGCTTGTGCCGCAGCAGCTGCAACTGCTGCGTCAACTGCATTACCGTCATTTTTGAGAATTTCAACCGCAGCGCTCGATGCTTCTACATGCTCTGTTGAAACTGCTCCACCGTCACCGGTAGCTGTGGGAGTTTGTCTGGGATCTCCTGGGTCACCTGCTAGCCCAGTCATAGGCATGGTGATGGTTATTAGAACTATTAAAAATATAGATGTTAATTTTCTAATTCTTTTTTGCATGATAGTTCACCTCTCCCTATTTTAAATACTCCCTGTAATCAATCTTGTATTATCACAGGGAGTAGCAAACAATTAAACCCAAAATCTATTAAACTTTTTTACTGTTTAGCCAAATATTGTACATCTGGTTAAATTAATCTTTTCCTATATGGAACTATTCCCAAAATTCAATAAGGTCCTCCGAGTGGGAGACTAGTGTAGCAGCTGCTTCCTCAGAAATGAGTCCATTTTCCTCAAAATGAACGAGCAATTCATCTTTAAAGCTATTCATGTGTTTAATAGCCTTTTCCATAGCACCATCTTCTTCATAGTGTCCAACGGAAGTTAGATGTGTTTGCAATACTCTAGAGGTTTCGTCGTCTGCAATTTCCCCCTCATCTCTGAATTGTTTAACAAGAAGTTTCATTTCCTCAATAGTCAAAGGCTCTGAAGGAGATTCTGAACCTTCATCACCTAAAAAGGCTTTTATTTGTTCTTTTCCAGCTATATCAATTGTTACTACCGGTTTTTCATCATCGATGGTTGGATCGTTTTCATCAATAGTAATCCTGAATGTTGTTAGTTCCTCACCATTTAATGGTCCTGAACCGGTAAAGCTCAACCAGCCATCAAAAGTCTGAATTCTACCAAAGTTCTCTGCATCTAACTCTATGTCATCATAAACAAGAGACATACTTCCTGTGGCCTGATAATCATTAACTCCTTGCTCCAAGTTAAAGGAAATCAAGGAATCTGATTCTGTTTCATCCAATGGCAAAATTTTACGATTATCGCTTACTTCAAGATTTTCACCTTGTGTTACTGGACGAGTAGGCATATTTGGTTCAATTTTCACAAATTCTCCAGGTTGTATTCCAACTAATTCTCCATTGTTTAAAGCTAATTCTCCATTTACCAGAACTTGTTCAATACCATCAGCATACTGTCTCGGTTCCTCAAATGTAGCATTGTCTATGACAGTATCAGGATTAAATATAGTAATGTCGGCTTTCATACCTTTAGCAATATAACCACGATCAGATAGACCAATTAGTGAAGCAGGTAATGAAGTCATCTTTTGAATAGCTTCTTCCCATCCGAGTAGTCCTTCTTCTCTTACATACTGTCCCAAAACTCTAGGCTGTGTACCATAACGTCTTGGATGTACTTCATTAGAGGTGCTAGCCCCTCCATCCGAAGCTATGGCAACAACCGGAGATTGAATAAATCTCCTAAAGTCGTCTTCGTGGCCAAAGTCATAGATGGTTCGCAAGCTTCCTTCTGTTTCCAAAATTTGCATCGTTGTTTCACCTATTGTTAATTCTCTTTCTTCTTCAACATAGGTAAAATCCCATTCTTCGGGTTCTTCCTCGCCATCTTTCCAGATACGAGCATTTACTTCCTCATCTTCAGCATGTATTCGTAGCGTATACCAATCCGGCTCTAAATTTGCATCCACGGATTCAAGTACTTGTGTTGTACTATCGTTACGCTTTATAAAAGACATTTCATTGCCTTTTAAGTCAAATTCAACTCCGAATCCATTAACTGGCATAGTCATACCGGATTTGAATTCATCCGCTTTCGTAAAAACTCTTAATTGTTGATTTCCACCAATTTGATCGGCTTTAAAACGTAATAAAACATCGCTGTTTTTAACATCATCCATGTTAGCAGTAAATTTACCATACGTACTGCAACATACATCGGTATTATATCCATCAAGTATTACTCTTCCAGTATTTTCTTGAATCGTAAATTCGGCTCTGTCTTTCGGGAAAGAGTGAAGTTCAATAAATTTGTCTCCATCCCAATTGTCATCGTCATTACCATCAAAATTATAATCATAATAAACATCATCACCGGAAGATGACTCTACAATAAAATCATTGAAATGGAATGCATTACTTTCAGTATCAAGATTTGTTATGCTAACCATAGCTTTTTGATCTTCAATCACTTCTTCTTTTGAAACATCTATGCTGGAATCCCATTCTTCCGGCTCGTCTTCATTAGATGGCCACATTTTAACTAGTAAAGTATTATCTTCCAACTTTACTTTTAGATCCTGCCATGTATCCGGTTCTAATCCGGCATCAGAAATTGTCTCATGAATCGTGGATGTGCTATTTTCTCTTTCATATACCTGGATTCGATCTTGGTCAAGTCGAACTGCAACTCCATAACCATTTACAGGGAATGAACTTCCCGATCCAAAGTTGTCGGAATTAATCCATAACCTCATGATTTGATTCGCCCCCAGCGTATCTCCAACTTTAAATCGCATAAATGTTTCACTATCTCCAACATCAGGCATTGTTGGAACAACATTTCCATAGGCACTTGAATTACCGCTTATTCTCTGAGCAACATTTATTTGTCCAGAACCATTGTTTATCGTATGACTAACTGCATCAGCTGGGTAAGAATGCAATAGGTCAAATTTTGACGTATCCCATTCTCCACCATCTTCACCTTCAAAGTTATATTCATATACTTTATTTCCACTTGAATCAGTTACTGTTATCTCGTCAATTTCTACATCAAATTCATGATTATAATTCAGATTTAGAAACGATAAAAGGCTTCTGTTTCGTGGGTTCCCAACTCCTGTTTCCATATAGTCAGCAAGTGTCTTACGTTTTGTTGGAAAATATACCCCTTCAGGACCTTGTACTCGACTGTACATTATCTCTTCAATTTCTTCTGCAATACCATCCCTTAATTCTGGGTCTCTAAACCTTTCTAACATTGCACTTCTTCCACCTTCTTCAACCCATGGTGGAACGATTGCTGTTAGTCCAGTTTGACTTCTAAGATAAGGATAAATATCTGCTGCAGTATAAATTCCCCGCTCATTTGCATCATTGATGAGTTGCATCATTTCTTCGGATTTCCCCCAGTTATTTGGACCCATTGCTTTAATATGGGTAATAACTGGTGTTAACCCGGATTCCTCTCCAATTTCAATCGTTTCAGCAGTCGATTCAACCACTTCGTTATTTTCATTTCTTTGGTGGTTAGTGAATTTCGTTCTCCATGCTCCAGCTGCACTTACCACATCAATGACATCTTCTCTGTCTGCAAAATATCCTGGTCTATAAAACAGGCCGGCCGAAACACCTGCGGCTCCTTTTTCCATTGCTTCTGTAATAAGATTTCGCATTTCTTCAATTTCAGCATCAGTTGCTCTTCTGTCTTCATTACCAACTACTTCACTCCAAACAGAATTAAATCCAATATAAGACGCAACATTTATACCTAAACCGTCATCTTCCAAATCAATGCGGGATTGCAAATCTGTTGGTCCCGCGCCATCAGGACTTAATACTTCCATGGTCACTCCTTGAGATAACGAACTTTGAGCTTGTCCAAGTGCAGATAGGGTAGCATGACTATGGACATCTATAAAACCAGGTGCAACAAAATTCCCTTCTGCATCAATTTCTTGATCGGCAGTTGCATTTGACAAATCGCCAATGTCTGCTATATATCCGTCTTTTATAGCTACATCCGCATCATATCGACCTAACCCTGACCCGTCTATAATTGTTCCGTTTCTAATAATGGTATCAAAACCACCTCCACTGTTAGCGCTTACATAAATATCATTAATGACTAAGCTAATCATTAGAATGAATACAGAAAATATATACATGTACCTTTTCATTTTTTCAACCATAAATTTGTAATCCTCCTTCTTAAAAAAGAGTTTACTAGAAACATTAGAATCAAAACTTAAATTTTATTAGACCTCATTGGAAATGAATAATACAATACTTTTATTCGACTATATAATCCATTACACGCTCTCCAATTTCTGCCATAACTATACGTGATGATTTTAATTCTGCGTCTTCTGACATTACAGACACATATACGACTTCATCTTGATAAGTAAACATGCCGATATTATGTCTGACATTTGTGCTTCCTAAGCTACCCCCTTTACTATAATTACTAATATCTTTATGACGATCACTTCTATAATGGCTTAATATTCCTTCTCCCATTATTCGTAAAAATTCCTCTTTATTTTCAGAACTTAATATATCGCTTTCAAATGCAGACTGCATTATAGTTGCCATATCCTTGGCTGATGTAAGGTTATCATTTGGTCGAACAGATTCCATCATATATCTTTGGAGTATTGTATCTTCAGCCCCCATTTCTGCTATAGTCTGATTTACAGAATCCATTCCAACCCTTTCTATAATCATGTTTGTTGCTGTGTTATCTGATTGTGTAATCATTAGATATAATAAGTCTCTAAGAGAAAGGGTTTGATTGGCTGACATATGGCGGATTATTCCACCACCTGAAGTGATATCAGAATCACTTACTGTAATCTTTTCATCTAAATTTATAATTCCTTGTTCTCCTTGTAGCAATGCTTCCATTAAAATTGGCACTTTAATCGTACTTGCAGAAGAATATACCTTTTCTTCCTCAATTCCTATATCTCCGTCTTTGGTACTTATAAATACAGAATAGTTTGTGTTATCCCCAATAATAGATTCAACATCTTCTTCCAACGATGAAAATCCGCTGCTTTTTTCACTAGCAAATCCATTGATTGACAGACCTATGAATAAACTAAAGAGAAACGTTGATAATATAAGTGATAGCTTGTTTTTCAAAGATTTATTTACCAATTTAAAAACCTCCTCTCTATAAGTTTTTATGATTAAATTTCAAAATTCTTCATATACCGACTGCCACATAAAAGCCACTACAACTCTTTAGCATCCTTTGTAGATTTTAGTTCCTTTAAACAGAAAATTGATTATATATTTTAATTATCACCTCCGTTCGTAATTTAGACGTTTCAAAATTCACCTCCAACTTAAAATGTAAATCTAGTGAAAATTAATGTCAGACACCGTGTATAATATCATTCACCACAGATTGGTAGATAATCTAATGAGGGTGTTGGCATTATCTATATTTTATTTCATTATCATTTGTGTTTTGAAGTGGGAGTAGAGACGACTGGGATTGTGCCTGTCATCATTCTTCACAAAACGCGGAAGCATTGCTTTTTATTCTCTTTATGTTTAATCCATTCAAAAGCAAAGTATTTTTATTGCGATTACTCGCCTCACCGTAGACATATATATCGTAATTAATTGTAATAAGGTAGAGTAATTATTTTGTGATTGGTAGAGGTTGATGTGTTGATTGATTGTAATGGATTGCATTTTACTAAGAAAGTTATCCTTTTGTGAAAAAAACAACAAATAATTCATCCTAATGTAACATTAATGAAATATACTATCTCTCCAGATTATAACTTCTATTTAATTATTAGTAAAAAACGAAATTTTAAAATAGTGAGAATATTTATGATGTAAATGGAAAAAACTAATACTTTTCCATTAAATTAATTTAAAAAATGGTTAAAAAAGAGGTCTATTTCTACCTGGTTAAAATTGGGCTTTTTTACCATTTATATATATCTCTAACTTTCTGAGCCTCAAAATATTTTATTGATGTAGGTTATAAAACCTCATCAATAGAAGAAAATCCATAAAAATGCTCCAATTTACTATAGAAAAAAAGTACTACATAATATAACTAATTTCTATTTTCATAAAAAATGAATAAATAGACTTATGTAAAAGTGTAACCGTCAAGTACGTTTGAACACTTTTTGCTTAAAATAACGACTCTCTATTTTTAACATGATGACTTCTTCATTTAATTAGACGAGAGAAGACGAATCGAGAATAGCTGTTGAAATCTCTAGCTCCCTCTTTTTGCCTTCCTTTTTAATACTGATGACTTACGAAAAAATATTTTGTTTGCATATCGGACTTAACAATACTTCTCCTTACACCTTTCTTTAATGAAAGATTAAATCCGTTCACTATCTAAACAATACAAATTTGGAGAAGGGAGTACATCATGAAACATGTAAACTCTTTATTAATTAGTTTGTTCGATCACTAGTTCTTCTATATATCATCCTTGGATTAATATTTGAAATGACATTCGGCGAGGTTTTCCTTTTAACTGCAGTATTAGAAATAGTTGCCTATTTAATTGGTGACATGTTGGTTCTGCCAAGAATGAATAATACAGTGACGACGATTGTAGATTTTGTATTAGCGCGATTATTCATTGATTTTATGATGGTATGACATTGGCAGATAATGGATTTACAGCTTCTTTAAATTGCTGCGATATTGGTAGGTTTGTTTGATGCAGTCTTCCAACACTATATAGGAAACAATGTGTTACCTAATGATCGGAGTAACTCGGGGCCTAGAAATCTTCAATACCAAACGGAGGCATCTGATGAATTAGGACAAGACCAATTAGATGAAAACAATAACAACGATAAGTAATACCTACCCTTTGGTTAAAAACTTAGATTTCCGTTTGTAATTACAAAACAGCATACTCTTTAGGGAGTGTGCTGTTCATCATTTTTTATCATTAATGTTAAATTTCCTAGACTCTTCCCCACCCTCAATGGAAATCAACACTTATAAAAAAATGTATCGCCAATTTTACCTTTAATCTGATTCTCTTGAAAATAATGTTCTAGACATTCACTATCATCTATAAAAATTCTCGATTCATCTGGATATTTTATATAGATTGGATGTTTTTTTTCACGATGAAAAAACGACAACACTTCACCATATGTACTTTCAGAAGACACATATAAAGGCTTTACAGAACGAACAATATGCTTTCCTTCATATCGATGAAGTAAAAATCTAATAAATACATAGAAACGTTGCTTCCACTCTCTCCAATTTTCTACAAATAGAAACGCCCACACAAAAAATGCACTCAACGTAAAAGGCAAGAACAATAATTGTAGGGCAACAACAACTGCTATCATAACGAATGATGATATGATCGTAAAATGGTATGCCCCTTTAAAAGGAAATAAATACGAACAAAGTAATAATAATAATTTACCGCCATCCAATGGCCAAACAGGTATTAAATTAAACAAAAGAATCATCGAATTATAATAGAAAATTAAAGAAATTAAAGCTTCTGGTAATAATTGAAACCCGTTCACAAAAATTAACCCACCATAAATAAGAATATGAACAAAAGGACCCGCAATAGTTACAACTAACTCTTCTCGAATCGGTTTATTTCCATGTTCATCGGTTTTCATTACTCCACCAAATGCCCACAAAATAACTAAAGGAATTCTCCATTTATAGTACGCAGCTGCAAAAAAATGCCCGAGTTCATGCAAAAGAACGAGAAAAAAAATAATCGCCATTTCCATAATAGTACCTGTTAAGAAAGACACTATAATGAATATTAATAAGATGGGATGTATACGAATGGGTGGTATCCATCTATTAATTATTGTCATCAACTTGAATCACCTGTGCCGGGTCTACATAATGATTATCCTTCTCTATCGAAAAGAAAACTGATTGTTCTTCTGTAGTAGGTGTAAAAGTTCCTACCAACTCATTTGCTTGAATAAATTGATATAGATGAACATCAACTGAACTTAGATTTCCATAATGAGATATTGATCCATCAGAATGTTGAACCTTCACTGTTTTTTCTGTACTCGTATCATTTCCTGCAAAAACAATCACCCCTTCATTTATTGCAGTTACATTGGTTGATTGTCCTGGATCAATCTTTATGCCAATTCCATTCGCTTCAAATGACTCAGAAATATTTCCACTTACTGGTAGAGCTACTGGTTGAGAATCGTCTCCTTCAGTCACGACACTTGGTGTCAAGGAAAGAGGTCTTCCAAATACTTCTTTATACCAAACATTTACTTTAGCAAAAGGGAATTGATCGGTTAATGCAGAAGCTGCCCATACTTTTGGTTTGTTTAAAGCAGGCGATTCTGATTCCCATATAATTGCCGCTCCAAGAAAAAGCATAAGGGATAATATTGCTTTTACCGCATATTTTGCAACTGGAGATGAACTGCTTGTTTTACTTTGATTAGTACTAGTTGGAAATGCAGGATAATACCCATGTAACTCTTCCGTATCTGGGAGAGCATGCGATCGGAGGTAGTCCTTCCCTTTGGATTGGTCAGTCTTTATTCCTCTTGCTTTTTTTCGCTGTTCAATTGATTTTCTAATCTTTTGAATATCCTTATCCATAGCCTCACATTCCTTCACTTGATTTGTACCATGTATATGTACAAGCATCACATTGTATGAACAGGAATATCATATAGATTAAAAAACACTTCAAAACATATCCACTGTTTTGAAGTGTTTACAATAGTTTATATTTTAAAAAACTCTTTTACACGTTGGAAAATACCTTTCTCATCCTCAAGTGCTTGTAATGGGACTGTCTCTCCTAATATTCTTCTGGCAATATTTCGATAAGCAATGGAAGCCTTAGAATTTGGATGAAGCGCAATTGGTTCTCCATTATTAGATGCTTTAATTACTTCATCGTCATCCACAACGATGCCAATTAAATCAATAGATAGCAAATTTACGATATCATCAATATCTAACATGTCACCATTTTTCATCATATGATTGCGTATACGATTAATAACCAATCTAGGTGATTCTTTCATATCTTCTTTTTCTAATAAACCTACAATTCGATCTGCATCACGAACACTGGATTTTTCTGGAGTAGTTACTACTATCGCTCGATCTGCTCCAGCAATCGCATTTTGAAAACCTTGCTCTATACCTGCTGGACAATCAATTATAATATAATCATATTCTTGTTTTAACTCTGTAATTATTTCTTTCATACCTTGAATCGTAACAGCGGTTTTATCACTTGTCTGCGCTGCCGGTAAAAGCGTTAGATAATCAAAACGCTTGTCTTTTATGAGAGCTTGTTTTAATTTACATCTTTCCTCTATAACATCGACAATATCAAAGATTATTCTGTTTTCTAACCCCATTACAACATCTAAATTTCTAAGTCCAATATCTGTATCAATCAAACATACTTTTTTCTCCATTAATGCTAGGGCAGTTCCGATATTCGCTGAAGTAGTTGTTTTTCCTACCCCGCCTTTACCAGAAGTAATTACGATAGCTTCACCCATTATTCATTCTCCTCTCAAATCCACTTATTTCTTTCCGTTTTTTTGAAAGAACCTTTAAGGAATCGATAGTGATTTTATCTTGATCTGTATCAATAATACCACATTCCATATAAACACCATCAGATTCATAGTCAGGTGCTCGACTTATATAGTCAGCAATTCGCAATTGTGTTGGTTTCATATATGAAGCTACTATAAAAGCATCTTTATCCCCATAATAACCTGCATGAGCAATCCCTAGCAGATTACCCATTATATAAATATTTCCACTTGCTACAACTCTACCACCAGGATTTACATCACCAACCAGTAATAGATCTCCTTGAATTTCTAGTATTTGTCCTGATCTAACTACACGGTTAATAACTTTAACTTCACTATCGTCCATCCACCTCTTAGCGTCGTTGATAGGAATCAGATTTGAATCAATCCCTATCACTTGAAATCGCTGATCAGTTGTAATAATTTGGCGAATCTGCTCTTCTTTTTCTTCACTTACATATCGATCTCCTAGTTTAACTTTAACAGAAACAACAGGTTCGTCTTGTTTTGGTTTACTATACTGAATTTTCTCTTCTAACTCCTTTAAAATCTCTTGAAATGAAGCATCTTCATCTATAAATAGACTTAATCCATCTCTGGTACCTTTAATTGTAATGATTTGTTTTAGATCTTGCACTCTCTAATCACCTCATTTTTCACACTACATTAATGATATATATATCCTATATCTCACTTAACGCATTCGTTCTCCGAGTGGAATTTCTGTTTTCCATTTTTCCAGTCTTTTTGATGAAAATGGATAAATAACAATTAAAAAGACAAGGTTTAATAAGATGGTCGGAGCTAATCGATTTAGAATAAAGCTTTCTAATGAAATATCTATCATTCCAACAACAGAGAAAATTCCATAAATCGTAAATTCTATTAATACAATACCAAACGTAGCTAGTAATAATAGAACATAGAAATTGCCCTGCAACATTTTTTTAATGCCATGAACAATATAAATTACTAACGCGTAAGAAAACATATAGACTCCAAGAATACCTGTATAAACAATATCAAAAAGCAAACCGAAAATTAATGCATATAATACAGAATAATACGTATCGTTATGGTCAAAAAATACAGCTATATAAACTAAAAAGATAAATAACCAATGAGGTACGATGAAATAATCTCCCGATAATAATTGCAGTGGTAGTAGCTCTAGCGCTACCCCTTCTAATACAATTATTATAAATAAAATGAGAGGTAATACAAAGCGCCTAATCAAGACTCATCCTCCTCATCTGCATTTTCTTCCATTTCTTGTGGTTGTTCTATAGCACGATCTACGACAATGACATTGTTGATATCATAAAGGTCAGCAGCTGGTTCAACCATAGCAATTCGAGTAAGACCATATTGATCGGATACTATTTCTTTTACTTCGCCGATTTTTAAACCTGCAGGAAATTTTCCACCCTTCTCAGAAGAATATACAATATCTCCTTCTTCCACGTTTTTCTCAGATTCTTCAATAATACGGAATAGTAAAGAATTTGACTCTTTGTCAAAACCTTCAATCATTCCAAAAACATCTTGATCATCTTCTTTTGTGATCGTAGCTGAAATACGATTGAATTCATCAAAACCAGTTAAAAGTTGTACGGTTGCTGTAACATTGGAAATCTGTAACACTTTACCTATCATTCCATCAGCAGTAATCACAACCATGTTCGCTTCTACTCCATGGTCAGATCCACGGTTGATAGTCACTTGATCCATCCACTGTTCCGGCGAACGGGAGATTACAGACGCGTGGATCGGTTCATAATCTCTAACCGTTTCAGTCATACCAATTATTTCTCTCAGTTCTTCGTTCTCTTCTTCTAATTTTTGAACGTCATATAATAGAGAATTTTGTTGTGCGATTTGCTCTCTTAAAACTTGATTCTCTTCATAAGTATTTTTCATATCATCAATATTAGAGATGATACCTGTTACAAAGGACACTGGTGCATGAATCGTATTTTGCACCCACCCCACTGTATCATTGATCATTGTTTCAACAAAACTCATATTTTCTCTATCTCTTAAGGAATACCCGATTAAAGCAACTAAGACAATTACTCCAATTAGGATAATGAATAGTTTTTTGCTACGTAAAAATTGCATATTAACACACCTACTTATTAATTTAACGGACGAGCAGACACACTTGGGCTATTTCTAAATTGATTGATATACTCCAAAGATTTTCCAGTACCAATCGCGACACTTTCTAAAGGTTCGTCTGTAACGAATACTGGAATCTTTGTTTCATCACTAATTATTTGATCTAAATTTTTTAAAAGAGCCCCTCCGCCAGAAAGTACAATTCCACGATCCATAATATCTGCTGATAGTTCAGGAGGAGTTTTTTCCAGTGTCGATTTTACTGCATTTACAATCGAGTCTACTGTATCATCCAATGATTTCGATATTTCTTCCGATGTTACTGTAATCGTTTTGGGAAGTCCCGTCAATAAGTCTCTTCCTCTAATATCCATTTCTTCAGCATTTTTTCCACCTTTTGCTGAACCAATATCCATTTTAATTGATTCAGCAGACCGTTCCCCTATCATTAAATTATAATGTTTGCGAATGTAATTAATAATGGCTTCGTCCATATCATCACCGGCAATACGAATGGATTCACTGGTTACAATACCTCCAAGTGATATTACTGCTATTTCAGTAGTACCACCACCAATATCTACTATCATACTTCCAGTCGGTTCCCAAACTGGCAAACCAGCTCCAATAGCTGCAGCAAATGGTTCTGCGATTGGATAAGCCTCTTTTGCTCCTGCTTGTTTTGTTGCATCAATTACTGCACGTTCCTCTACCATTGTAATTCCAGAAGGAACACAAACCATAACATTAGGTTTTTTTGCGAATAAAGAACGTTTTTTCATTGCTTTTTTCATGTAATAATTCATCATTACGGACGTTGTATCATAATCTGCAATTACCCCGTCTTTCATAGGACGAATAACAGAAATATTTCCTGGAGTTCTTCCAATCATATTTCGTGCGTTACGGCCTACAGCCTCAATACTACCTGTCTCTAAATTTTTTGCTACCACAGATGGTTCCCGGACAATTATTCCTTTTCCTTTAACAAAAACTAGTGTATTAGCTGTACCCAAATCAATGCCTAAATCCTGCGAAAAATTAAACATACCCAAGTCTATCTCCCTTTCCATCAATTCCTATTTTCTTTATGTATCACGCTTTTTTTCACTATTTTTACATTCATTATAAATGATAAGAAGCGCCTCTTCCTTTCTAACAATGAAAGATGGCGCTAAATTTATCAATCCTTATTTAATTATACGAAAAAACTTATAAAATAGATAGTATTTACAAATAACCTTTTTCTTTTAGGGATACGAATTTTTTGTCGCCGATAATGAGATGGTCTAATACTTCAATTCCGATTAATTTACCAGAGTCCACTAAACGTTTCGTCACTAGGATATCTTCTTGTGACGGTGTAGGATCGTAGGGTAGGAAAAATACGCCTTTCTACATTAATATTAGAAGGTTTTATTTCCCCTCCCTCAGAACCGTACGTACACCTTTCAGCGTATACGGCTCGCCAGTTGAATAAAAACAAGTCCACAGGAAAGGATTTGTATTACATGTTTGAGATTATCTGAAGAATCTTCTTCCGATATAACTTCAGATGATGCATTTTAATAAATATGTGGAAATTACTTTTACACACAAGACCGACTCTTCCATGTTGATTTTTTTGTTTCAAAGAAAAGGCAATTTGTTTCGATGTAGTCTTGTATTTAAAAGCAAGAGTTTTTAAAAAGCTGCTTTCTGCTAAATGAACTATTTTTTCAATATCATTAAAATTTGCAGCAAAAACATAATGATTGGCAAATGAGATAAGTTCTTCATTATATATTCTTAAAATTCGTTGATCAGAAAAATATAAAAGCTTTCTTCTAGCTAAAGAAATGTATTCTTGCAAATCACCATATTCATTTCGAGATACCCATTGGTTCATTTGTTTCTTCGGAACGATCAACCTTAGTCGCTGATTTTTATCAGGATTTGATCCGAAGGCACCTTTAGGTAAGAGTTGATATTTTTGAAAATCAATATTATCTCCTATGTGATATAAGTTTAATTGTATATTACAGAAAAAATGAATATACCCATGGACAAGCTCATCATTAATTTCTCTAAGCAAACTAAGTGCATGAGGTTTTGTGTCGTTTATACCAATAAGCAACTCCGCTCTATTATAAACTAATTTGATAGGAGAATCATTATTTCTTTTAATTATATCTTGTATGTTTTGTACAATAGACTCCTGAAAAATATATTTTATAAGATTTGCTAATTTACTCATGGGATAGGTATATGTGTGACAATGCTTTTGTTGACTCATCATTGATGCATAAAACACAAGTTGAATAAATCTGTGATCATTTACCTTTCCTTTAATCATAGTCATTACAAACTCAATAAATTGTTCTGAATATATGATTTTATCAAAAGATATTTTTATGAACCACTTCATATTGTCCCATGTTATTAATTTTTGGAGGGTGAAAAATGAAGGATCTGTTTTTGGAAGTGAGGATTGATCGAAGCCCTTCATTGGATAGATATACTCTAATATTACAACTACGGCCTCTTTGACTAATGAATCCTTTGTATGGAGGTGGTTATTTAATTTTGAGGTATTCGAAAACCGAAATTTTCCTATTCTTAATTCATAAATAATTTCTTTTATCATGTTATTTACAATTGAGTTTTGTAAGTAACTTAGAAGATTTAAACGCCGAATCACTATTTGCCAAAAGTCTTCCTTATATAATAACCGGTAACAATCGAATAATATCCTTCCCTTTTGTGATGCTTTTTGTATTACGTCCAATTGAGGAAATGGATGAAACGTCATATTCATGACTCCTTTCGTCTAGACGTATTTCAACCTGTCTTCCTTCCCCTTGCCAAACTTATTACAAGCTAACATTGAGTACTATGAAGACTCCGTTACCATATGCCATAAAATTAATATGCACTTAGGCAATCCCTGTATTATGTCAATATATAGATACGTGATGTTTAGGTACCCATTTCGATGGTTTCTTCTTACTGAAGATGGGAGGATAATCCTTACAATGAGTTAGAAAGCGGTGAATTCTAGTCTCATAATATCCCAACTATAATATTAATAGTTACACACCCACTATCCCTTCATCTTGGGTTCAAGCAATTTAGCTTTTACCATGCATCACTTGATCTGAAGGACAAAAGAATAAAATGATTACTTTTTCCTCCTTTTCACATCATGCTATTGTCCCCTAAATAGTTTCCCATTCAAGGTAAGATGCTGATCATAGAACATTGTAAGGAGTTCTAGATACTTTCTGGTATCACTATATACTAACACCTTGCAGGCGCACACCGCTCGGGTGATTGTGGGCTACAATTAATGAAGCTGCAGACCGTTTAACTGCTTCTTTGAAAACCTCTCTAGGATGTACTATAGAAGCGTTTAAACTACCTATAAAGACTGTCTGATAATGAATAATCTGATTTTTAGTATTTAAGAATAAGACTACAAAATGTTCTTGACTTAAATAACGCATTTCTTCCATAACATAGTTGGCACCGTCTTCCGGAGAACGTATAACATAAGGACCATCGGGTTTATAGGCATTCAATCTTTTCCCTAACTCGATAGCAGCAAGAATGATAAGTCCTTTCGCTGTACCTATGCCTTTAATTGCTATAAGTTCTTCAATAGTCGCATCTCTTAATAATTTCATACCCTCAAAATGCATTAAAATTCGATTTGATAATACATTCACTGAATCTTGTTTTGTTCCGCTACCAATTAGAATGGATAGTATTTCTTGATTCGATAAATGAGATGCTCCATGTTTTAGTAATCTCTCTCTAGGTCGATCTTCTTTTGGTACACTTTTCATTGTTAGTACCGACGTTTTCATCCTCTCCCTCCTTTCTTTGTATAGCATATCGGTAGTAGAGAGTAACAACAAATATAAAAAATAGTATTTCACATTAGAATTTCTAACCAATAAAGAGTATTTATCTTAAATAAACTTGTAAAGAAATATAGTTAAAAATATAAATTATATAATTCCATATTAATTTGAATCACATCAAAAAAGCTTGTGAAGAATTATATCTTTCCTCACAAGCTCAATATTATTTTTGTAGAATCTCGTACTCATGCATTAATCTTAACAGTTGCTGAGAAGCAGGTTCTCCACTTGTTTCATTTAAAGTTTCTACCAATTTATTTATTGAATGTGTTTCTTTCGGTACACTCTCTATTAATGGTTGAATTTTATCACTAGTAATTGGATCTGTTGCATTCATTTGATTTGTTAACTCCGTCTGCCAAAAAGAATGAAATGAATCTATCCATTGTACTTCTTCTTTTGTTAACTCTACTTCACCTTCAGTGGTACTCCACTCTTTTACGTATAGATCCACATTACCTTGTTGACTTATAGACTCTGATATAGATTGACCCAATTCTTTTGTCGGAGCAACTCCTGCTAGAAGAAAATATTGATCTTCCCTTTGCCAAATTATTGTTTTTATATCTAAGTCGGTATATTTCTCTTGCCATTCAACTGCGTTCGCCTCTTCAGAAAATATTCCTGCTTGTATAATATAAGATTGCAATGGTTCTATTTGATATGATTCTGTAGTAACCGTCATCGAAGTTTCAGCATCATTTATCCCACCAACAGTTGGAACACCCCCATTGGCTGAAGGTGGAGAATCTACTTGGACAAACATCCGAATTAAGGTAAACCCAAGAACCGATCCGATAATTACTGCAGATATAACTGCCATTAATAAGGGCTTAAGCTGAATTGACTTTTGATTTTTTTTATTGGGAAATCCTTTTTTAGATTTTTTTAAAGCGGTTAACACTGGCAGCTTATCCTGTTCATGTTTTTCTTGGGCAGCAGCTGACTCTTCTGGTGAACTTGAGAATTCCTCTGTAGGTAACTTATACGTCCATTTTTTCCCATTTTTCTCTACTAATATTGGTTTCTTCTTCTCCACAATATGTTCCTCCTGTGCCCAGTAGTATGTCCCTCACTCTAGCACAGGAGATATAAAAAGTAAGACGAAATCTGACACTCTTACTAAGAATCGTTCAACATATTTCGCTGCAGTTCTTTTACATATTGTCTTACTAATGATATAAAGTGTAAGGATCCAGTGATATAATAACACTCATTCTTATGTTCAAAAGCTGTATCGATGTATTTTTTCCAATCATAAACTAATAATTGTGGTTGATTTGTATCTAAAAGTTCTAATTCCTCCAAAGATGGAGCACGAACATGATCAAATGTTGTCACATTTACGTTAGATAGATTTTCTTTCAGACAATTTATCATGTTTTCTACGTCTTTATCCTTAAAAGCTGCAAATAATATATGATGATCGCTTTTGGAATATTGTCGTTTTACCGCATCAACCAAAGCATGTATACCTTCCAGATTATGTGCCCCATCTACAATTATTGACGGATTATTATGGATTTTCTCTAATCTCCCAGGTAATTTAGCTTGTTCTACACCTTCAATTATTTTTTCTTCTGTCAACTGCCAGCCTTGCTCACGAAGTAAATGTAATCCATAAAGGGCTATAGAAGCATTATAGTGTTGATGTTTTCCACTCATATCTAAATTTATATGAAATTGCTGCTTAGAGATATTAAATATAAAACGATTCATTGTGATAGATTCATAAGTGAAATCTTTATCTAAAACAAATAATGGTGAATACATTTCTTCTGTTTTCTTCTCTATTATGTCATATGCAGCCCCGCTGACACCAGTTATCATTGGGATCAATGGTTTAATTATTCCCGCTTTTTGTTCAGCAATTTCTACTAATGTATCCCCTAAAAATGCAGTATGATCATAAGAAACAGTAGTGATTATCGTAAGTATCGGTGAAATAACATTGGTAGTATCCAACATTCCTCCCATTCCTGCTTCTACAACTGCTATATCCACATTATCTTCAAAACAAACAAAGCTTAATACAGTTAGTATCTCAAAATTACTCGGCGAGTTCTCTTCTTTGTCTAACATTTCAATTGCAGGCAACATTTTTTGAAAAGCATGCGAAAATACACTTTCCGATATCGGTTGTTGATTAATTTGAATAAATCCTCTTATTCCATAAAAGCTAGGAGAAGTAAAAGAACCAACCTTATAATTATTAGCTAGGAGTGCAGATTGAATAAATTGACTCGTTGATCCCTTTCCATTTGTACCAGCTATATGAATAATGGGAAGATTTTTATCTGGGTAGTTCACATACTTCAATAATTTGTTCACTCTGTCTAATCCAGGTTGAACCCCAATCGTTTCTCTATTATTAAAATATTGCTCTATTTGTTGAAATAACATGCTTTCCCTACTTTCCAATCCATCATATAATAATTATAGCAGAAAGGATGATTCATTTAATGAAAAAGACTGGATGGATTATTGTCAATGGTAATCTAATAACTGATAAATTCATCGACTATGCAAAAATGATACAAGCGGCCGCACAAAAACAACATATGGATATCAGTATTATTAAAAACAATAATCTTATACTTGATTTGTCCGATAAACAACCGCTTGGATTACATAATCAAACATATACATTACCTGATTTTGTATTCTTTATTGATAAAGATATCTATTTGGCAAAATATCTAGAACAACTTGGTATTCCTGTTTTCAATAATTCTTCTACGATTGAGATGAGTGATGATAAGATACAAACGTACCAAAAACTCTCTGATACAGGAATACCTATTCCACATACAATAATCGCTCCTAAAATCTACACAACAGGGATACTTTCTGATGATTATTTACAGTCAATTATTCACAAACTAGGTATACCGCTAGTGGTTAAAGAAGCGTTCGGCTCTTTTGGTGAACAAGTTTACCTCGTGCATGATTTTGAAGAACTAAAAGAATTGACGAATCAATTACAAGGAAAGCCATTTTTATTTCAAACTTTTATTTCCAGTAGCCATGGAAGAGATATTCGATTACAAGTTGTTGGAGATAAAGTCATTGCAGCGATGGAGCGGAATAATAATCAAGATTTCAGAGCAAATATTACCAATGGTGGGAATATGAAGCCATTTAATCCTGATCCAAAGTCTATTAATATTGCTATCGCTGCTGCACGAGCTATTAATGCTGATTTTGCTGGAGTAGACTTATTATTTGGTCCAGATGATTCTTACTTGGTATGTGAAATTAACGCCAATGCACATATTAGAAATTTGACAGAATGTACTGGTGTCAATATAGCGGATGAAATGATAACCTATATCGAAAGGAAAATAAAATGAGTGCAGGGTGGTTAATATACTCAGAAAAAGATGCAATAAAAAATGCAAGCTATATTGAATGGTTTCAACTAGAGGCAACAAAACAAGGTCTTTCCTTACAATTAATTATTCGTGAACAATTAACGATTGGAATTAATAGAAATCAACCTATTCTTTATTATGACAATAAACATATATCCAAACCGGATTTCGCTGTTGTCCGATATATGGATCCATTATTAAGCAGACATTTAGAGAGAAAAGGAATCAGCGTATTCAATTCATCAACTATCTCAGAGACTTTTAATCATAAAGGCTATACGCATGATGCTATAATTCAAACTGGAGTTCCTATGCCAGATACATATTATTATTCAAACGGACTTCTTCCACACAATCCACCACTTGAATTTCCATTCATTAGCAAAGTAGTAAATGGGAAAGGCGGGAAGCAAGTTACTCTAATTCATCATATGAAAGAGTGGAATACATACAAACTAAACTGTCAATCGGATATCATACTTCAGTCCACTGAAGATATTCAGTTTGGAAAAGATATACGAGTATTTGTAATTGGAAAACAGATTATAGGAGCTGTATTACGAGAAAGCAATACCGACTTCCGGGCTAATTATACGTTAGGAGGAACTGTCTCCATGTATACATTAACTTCTCATCAACGAGCGCTCATACAGAAAATTATAGATGAATTTCATTTTGATATGGTAGGAATTGATTTTCTTCTATCCACAAAAGGAGAAATACTATTCAATGAAATTGAAGATGTTGTTGGTTCACGTACGTGGAGTAAAGTGAGCAATATAAATTTACTCGAACTTTACATCAAACATATTAAATCATCTATTTAACGTTTTTCTTTTTATCGAGAA
Source organism: Oceanobacillus sp. E9 (assembly GCF_001741975.1). Taxonomy (NCBI): domain Bacteria; kingdom Bacillati; phylum Bacillota; class Bacilli; order Caryophanales; family Bacillaceae; genus Oceanobacillus; species Oceanobacillus sp. E9. Next base: position 266,220 of record NZ_LSNA01000005.1, on the reverse strand, counting down.
TAATGTCTTTTTGGTAAATTTCTCATTTCAGCTTCACTATATCTTTATATATAACAATGGAAAAGAACATCCGTAAATGCTCTTCTCCATTGTTTTTTCATCGCATAAATTTCTGTGCTGTGGATAACTAAATAACTAAACGATATACGTACTGCGCTTGCGCCGATATCTTACTATTTCAGTTCAGATAAACGTGTCTTCACTTTTGCTTGTTTATCTAAATAATCTTTCTCTTTTCGTTTTTCTTCTTCTACCACGGCTTCTGGTGCTTTACTTACAAAACCTTGGTTAGATAGTTTTTTCTGTACTCGTTCCACTTCTTTCGTCCATTTTATAAGCTCATTTTCTAATCGTTTAATTTCTTTCTCAAAATCAATTAGTCCTTCTAGCGGAAGGAATATTTCTGCTCCTGTTACTACTGAGGTCATTGCTTTATCGGGAGCTTCTATATCTGTGGATATAGACAATTCACTCGGATTGCAAAAACGCTCTAAATAATCTCTATTTTTCTCCAACTCCGTAGTTAATAGTTCATTTTCTGTTTTTATAAGCATTTTAATTTGCTTCGACATTGGAGTATCTACTTCTGCACGACTATTACGTACCGAACGAATAATGGATACTAAGCGTTGCATCTCTTGTACTGCTTGAGAATCCTCAAATTCAGCATTAACCTCTGGCCACTTACTAACTGTAATCGACGGTCCCTCATGAGGCAACTGTTGCCAGATTTCTTCTGTAATAAAAGGCATAAACGGATGCAACATACGCATCGTTTGATCAAGCACGTGAGCAAGAACAGAACGAGTTGTCTTTTTCTTGTCTTCATCTTCTCCGTAGAGTGATAATTTTGCCATTTCTATATACCAATCACAAAATTCATCCCAAATAAAGTTGTATAAATGTCGACCAGCTTCGCCAAATTCATACTTGTTTGAGTTTCTTGTAACTTGTTCAATGGTTTCATTCAATCTTGCTAGAATCCATCGATCTGGGAGAGATAGATTTCCCGTTAAATCAATATCTTCATAAGTGAAGCCTTCCAAGTTCATGATAGAAAAACGTGATGCATTCCATACTTTATTTGCAAAGTTCCATGTAGACTCAACTTTTTCCCAGTGGAAACGTAAATCTTGCCCTGGTGTTGACCCTGTCATTAAGAAATAACGTAACGAATCTGCTCCGTACTTCTCAATTACATCCATCGGGTCTACTCCATTTCCAAGCGACTTACTCATTTTTCTCCCATCTGCATCACGAATAAGTCCGTGTAATAACGTATCTTCAAATGGTTTTTCATCCATGAATTCTTTGGATTGGAAAATCATTCTCGCTACCCAGAAGAAAATAATGTCATAACCTGTTACTAATACATTCGTAGGGAAGTAACGTTTTAAATCAGCAGAATCTTCATTTGGCCATCCCATCGTTGAAAATGGCCATAACGCAGATGAGAACCATGTATCTAACACATCTTCGTCTTGTTCCCAATTTTCAATATCTGCCGGTGCCTCTTTACCTACATATATTTCGTTTGTTTCTTTATGATACCAAGCTGGAATTCGATGTCCCCACCATAATTGACGAGAAATACACCAATCGCGAATATTATCCATCCAATTAAAATAAGTCCGTTCAAATCTATCCGGAACAAAGTTTACTTTTTGATGGGCATCTGCTTGCATATCTAATGCTGATTTTGATAATGGATCCATTTTAACAAACCACTGTGTTGAAAGATAAGGTTCAACTACTGCTCCACTACGTTCAGAATGGCCTACCTGATGGGAACGCTCTTCAATTTCGAACAATACTTCTTGTTCCTGAAGATCATTTACGATTTGTTTACGACATTCAAAACGATCTAACCCTTGATATTTCCCAGCATTTTCATTCATAGATCCATCTTCATTCATCACTAGAATACGTTCTAATTGATGTCTGTTACCTATTTCAAAATCATTCGGATCATGTGCAGGTGTTATTTTTACTGCACCAGAACCAAGTTCCATATCAACATAATCGTCTGCTACAATTTCTATTTCTCTTCCGACAATAGGCAAAATAACTGTCTTACCGATTAGATGCTGATACCGCTCATCTTTCGGATGAACAGCAACTGCTGTATCTCCTAACATCGTTTCTGGGCGTGTTGTAGCAATTTCAATAGTTTCATCACTACCTTTAATTGGGTAGCGCATATGATAAAACTTTCCTTGAACTTCTTCGTAAATTACTTCAATATCCGATAGAGCTGTCTTCGTGGACGGATCCCAGTTAATTATATATTCACCACGATAAATGAGCCCTTTCTCATATAACTTAACAAACACTTCTCGAACCGCATCAGACAATCCCTCATCTAATGTAAAACGTTCTCTTGAGTAATCTAGACCTAGCCCAAGTTTTTCCCATTGTGAACGAATAAAACTAGCGTATTCTTCTTTCCATTCCCATGCTTTTTCTAAAAATTTCTCACGACCTAATTCATAACGATTCGTGCCTGATTCTTTTAATCTTGCCTCAACTTTTGCTTGAGTGGCAATTCCAGCATGGTCCATTCCAGGAAGCCATAATACATCATATCCTTGCATACGCTTCATTCGTGTAATCGTATCTTGCATTGACGTATCCCATGCATGCCCTAAATGTAAACGCCCAGTTACATTTGGAGGTGGAATAACGATTGAATATGGCTCCTTATCAGGATCTCCAGTTGCTTCAAAAAACTTTCCATCTAACCAAAATTGATAGCGTCCTTGTTCTACTTCCTTAGGATTATACTTTGGAGGAAGTGATTGCTTGTTCCCTTTGTCCTGTTCCATTTAGAAACCTCCTTTTAATAAAGCAAAAAAACCCTTTTCATCCTTAAAAAAGGACGAAAAGGGTATAATTTCCGTGGTACCACCTTTGTTTACAAACCAGTCACTGTTTGTACACTCATGTTTGGATAACGGTCAATATACCGGTCTCTCTTACTGATTTTTTCAGAGAAACTGCATCAAGGACGACTTCAAGAACAATGTACTTAGGAAATTTCCAGCTCAAGATTTCCCTCTCTATAAGTGTTAATTCTTTACTACTCCCTATCTTCGCATTTATTTTGCTTATTCGTATTTTTATTTTATATGGAAGTTCTAGTAGCGTCAACTCTTATTTATTATAGGCACGAAACAAGCTTATTTATACATAGTATACTTTAGACCACCAAAAGGTGGGTACAATTCATATAATTTTAGGAGGTTTTTTGTTATGGCAAGGTTCTACCGTTTTCGACTTCCGCCTTGGGCACGAAAGTGTATTATTATTATTGAAGTATCCGTAACACCCATTATGGTATTCCAACTTGTTCGAACATTACTGATTCCAACTACGTTTGATATACTTTTAACTGGTTTATTAATTGGATTAGTAATTGCCTTTTATCTTGAATGGATTTAATTTGTATCAACATTTATCGTTTCGTACTCTTCTTGTATAAAATCGACCCATTTCATACCAAATTGTAATCGTCTAAAGTGTTGTTGAAGTTCTCTCGTTTGTTCCAACATGGATTTTTTAGTTCTTTGCTCTGTATAATTTTGAACAACACGTATATAATGAGCGGGATTTAATAAATTTATAGTTAACAAATGCATTTCTTTTACTGTAAGATGATTCGTTTTACGATATAACTTAAAAGCTTGCTGCATTTCTTCAATTGGTTGGTCATAATGTCCAGTAATATGTTGAAAATAGTTAGCAATATCACTAGAAGGATGGTCAAAACTTGCTTCTTCCCAATTCAATAAATATCCACCCCTGCAATGTGATGGTTCTAATTTTCCATGACATAAACTTTTTGACCAAGAAACACTCTCTTCTTCCAGTTCAAATATAGCATTCATTTTGTTTTGAAGTAACTCAGAAACGTGTACGACACCTTTATACTGAGAACATGCAATTAATTCAAAAGGTGACATGTATCTTCTGCTTTCAAAGTGAACAATTTTTTCTTTCAGACTATCTGGAATATTTCTACAAAATGATTGGAATCCTTCAAAGTCCTTTTTAATTTTATCGATCTGAATGCGTTCTGTTTGCTTCGTTTTTTTGTGGATTAAGGCTAGTGTTTGCATTGTACTCTCGATCTGATAATTAATATCCATGTTTCTAGGAATATCAACCCATGGAGTTAAATAATAATAAAAATGTTCATGTTTTTGATAAAGTGAACCGTCTTTCGTTACATAAACAGGTAGGATTTCAGAGATATTTTTTTCGCTAGCAACATGATAAATACTAACCCATGATTCGATGGTATTTTCATTAAGATAGCTTCGCTTCAGAGCGTAGTCCCGCATTCCATCATGTACTCGAAAAAGTCGACTTGAAACTTTTTCGATTTCTAAAGGATAAATGCTGTAATGTCCGAGTACTTCTTTTAGTATCTCCACCTATCATCCCCCCTTACGATACACTTGACTTTTATGTATACCTACGCAAAACTTGTTTGCGCAGGACCTCCTTATTTTGGAGGGATATACAGTAATTGACCTTGATTCACTTCAAAATCTGACTCTAATTGATTATGTTTGATTAATTGTAAAGGACTAATAGCAAACCTCTGTGCAATGGTTTCTATTGTATCATCCTCTTGAACAATACAAAGACGCATTTTTGTATACTGTTCTTCTTCTGCATTACGGAATATATCAGACAAATAGGTTACATCTTCCGGACTCTCTTCATTATCGAGAATATCAAGAACTTTCTCTTCCTGATCATCATTAACTTCATAATCAGTTTCTTCTACATACTCATCATCTTCTTCTTCTTCTTCTTCCGGTGATGCTTCTACTTCCGAGATACTTTGAAAGTACTCTGATAGCGGTTGTGACTTGACCTTCCATCGATCAGGGTCATCATCATTTGAATGTTCCTTTTCATCTTTATTTTCCACTGTTCTCTCTAGATTTACTGTTGCATCTTCTTGGATTGGATGTTCTATTTCAAAAGAAAACGAATCCTCTTCTTCTGAGTCTTCTCTGGCTGATTCTGCTTCTAAATTATTATCTTGTTGTATACCTTCAATATCTATAGAAGCATATACTTTTAATTGATCTTCTTCCAATAATTCATAGTCAAATGACTCAATTTGAACTGTCACATCATCAAGATTTGCTACTCGATATGGCGGAACAGAAATTTCTACTGGAAAAGTGTGAGAAAATAAATATAATCCGTTTATTTCCTCAATTTTTTCTACATAGCGTTTGGATTGAATTTGATCAAAATCTAATGTTTCTTCTTCTATTTCTGTATAAGGAACTTTTTGATATTCACCCTGCAGTTCAATCGCACCACGAATTAAAATATAGTCTTCATAAGCATGAATAGATATCTCTGGTTCCAAAGATATTCCTCTGATTTCCTCCACTTCCTGTCCTTTTTCAAAGAACAAGGATTCTTCTAATTCAAATGTAAAAGCATTGGAATCAGTCGACAAATCTTATTCCTCCCTTCACATAGCTTCCTATGCCACTTTTTCTTTATCATTTATATGTGTTCATCAACAAGGATATGCAAAAAAAGCAATGTAATATGAAGTTCTCGCCTCATAATACATTGCTTTGTAAATTAATATGGATTTTTATTTTTCTATTTGTTGAAAAGCTTTATGAATAGCTTTAATAGTTTTTTCTATATCCTCATCAGTATGAGCAGTGGAGAGGAATAACCCTTCAAACTGAGAAGGTGGCAAGAAAATGCCTTCATTAACCATCGAACGATAATACTGTGCAAAGTAATCAAGATTTGAGGTTTGTGCTGTCTCAAAGTTAATTACTTCTTCATCCGTGAAAAATACTCCAACCATTGAACCTGCTCGATTAATGTGGATTGAGATATCAAACTTCTCTGCAGCTTCTTTAAAACCTTTCACTAACTTATCCACTTTATTATTGATATCTTCATAGGACTCTTTTGATAAAGCAGATAATGTCTCATATCCTGCTGTCATAGCTAATGGGTTCCCTGATAGTGTACCAGCTTGGTATATAGGACCTGTAGGAGCAATCTGTTCCATAATTTCGCGCTTACCACCATAAGCTCCAACTGGTAATCCACCACCGATTACTTTTCCTAAACAAGTTAAATCAGGTATCACTTCATAATGACCTTGTGCACTATGATAACCAACTCTAAATCCAGTCATTACTTCATCAAAAATTAATAAAGAACCATTTTCTTCAGTAATATCACGAACATCTTGTAAGAAACCATCTTTCGGTGGAACTACTCCCATATTTCCACATACCGGCTCCATAATTACCGCTGCAATACGATCACCATAATGTTCAAAAGCTAATTTTAAACTATCTGTATCATTGTAAGGTACAGTAATAGTATTCTTTGCAATATTTTCAGGTACTCCAGGGCTATCAGGTAATCCAAGAGTTGCCACACCTGATCCTGCTTTTATAAGCAGGGAGTCTCCATGACCATGATAACTCCCTTCAAACTTTATGATTAAATCTCTACTCTTGTATCCTCGAGCCAATCGAATAGCACTCATCGTTGCTTCTGTACCTGAGTTGACCATTCGAACCATTTCAATTGAAGGAACACGATCAATTACTAGTTTAGCTAAATCATTCTCTAATAGTGTTGGCGCCCCAAAACTTGTTCCTTTAGCAGTAATATCTTGAAGCTTTTTAACTACACGCTCATCAGAGTGACCAAGAATTAGTGGTCCCCAGCTTAAAACATAGTCAATATATTCATTGTTATCAATATCTACTATTTTAGAACCCTTTCCTTCTTTCATAAAAACAGGGTTCATACCAACAGATTTAAATGCTCTTACTGGTGAGTTAACCCCACCTGGCATTAAATCAACAGCTTCTTCATACGCATCAATTGAGTGATTGAGTGACATTATAATACCTCCTTAATTTGATTCCTGTAACCATTTTGCAACATCTTTAGCAAAATACGAAATAATTAAATCAGATCCTGCTCGCTTCATTGATGTAAGTTTCTCCATTACTAATGCTTTTTCATCAATCCATCCATTTTGTGCAGCAGCTTTTACCATGGAGTATTCCCCACTAACATTGTATGCTACTACTGGCACATCAAAGTTATTACGAACCTCACGAACAATATCAAGATAAGACATCGCAGGCTTCACTATTAACAAATCAGCGCCTTCTTCTACATCCGAACTTGCCTCGCGAATAGCTTCTAAGCGATTTGCAGGATCCATTTGATACGTTTTACGATCTCCAAACTGAGGAGTACTATCAGCAGCGTCTCTAAATGGACCATAAAATGCAGAAGCATATTTAACTGCATACGACATGATTGGAATATGACTAAACCCTGCTTCATCTAAAGCTTGACGAATTACGACCACAAATCCATCCATCATATTAGATGGTGCAATAATATCCGCACCAGCTTTAGCCTGTGAGACAGCGGTTTTAGCTAATAATTCTAATGAAGCATCATTATCCACATCTTGGTTCTGTATCACGCCACAGTGACCATGAGAAGTGTACTCACATAAACAAGTATCTGCTACAACTAATATATCTGGAAAATCTTTCTTAATCATACGTGTAGCCTCTTGGATAATCCCATGATCATGAAATGCTTCCGAACCTATCTCATCTTTATCAGATACTACACCAAACAAGATAATTGAACGTATACCTAATTCATATGCTTCGTTAACTTCTTCTAATAAATGATCAAAGGATAACTGATAAATTCCTGGCATTGAAGGTATTTCATTTTTTATGTTTGAACCTTCAATAACAAATATAGGATAAATAAAATCAGTAGGTCTTAAGTGAGTTTCTCGTACTAATGAACGCATAGACGTAGATGAACGTAAACGACGATGCCGTTTAAATGATAATAGTTGTTCCATATCAAGTTACACCCTTTCCTCAACCAAATCAATCATAACTTCTATCATTGCATCCGTAGTAAATTCACTAGGAACATGACGATTTGGTAATTTTAATTTTTCTGCTTTCGCTTCTGTAGTTGTTCCAATACAAATATAATCACATGAAGATGGTATATCTTCAACTAGCTCCATCAATGCCATTACTGTTGAAGGACTTGTTAGTGTAACAAAGTCTACATTCTTAATTGTCTTCTCTAATTCATGCTTTGCTTCATAACGATACGTAGTTTCATAAACGTCGATTGTATCAAAGGAAATATTATGATAAGAAAATTCATTTGGAATAATCTCTCTGGAAAGATTTCCTCTGACAATTAATATTGGTTGTTCTCTATGATCATTTTCTATAAACTCTTTTGCCATTGTTTCTGCATCAAATATAGAAGGAATAAAATCTGGTTTCAATCCGTATTCATTTAAAGCGAGTTTCGTTTTTGATCCTACAATACCAACTTTTATATCGGACGGAAATTTAATACCCAAATGATGTAGATAATGAAAAAAACCGTGAACTCCATTTGAACTAGTAAAAAAAATCCAACGATATTTTTTTAATTGCATCCAAACCGGACTTTTTACATCACTTTTATATTGTATAGACAAAAGTGGAACAACCATTGGCTTACCACCGAAACTTTCAATCTGTTTAGCAAAAACTTCTGCTTGTTGTTCTTCTCTAGTAATCAAAACACTCTTTCCTCGAAGAGAGTGACTCATTACTGATCCATCTCCTCTTTTACCCGATCAACGATTTCTTTTGCACCTTGATTTATTAATAATTCTGCCGCTTCTTTACCAACTTCAGTAGGTTCTGTACCCCGAACTGTCTCTTTTAAGATTGTTGTTCCATCTGGTGTTCCTACTAAGGCAGTTAACACTATCTCATCCCCGTCTAAATACGCGTAACCTCCAATTGGAACTTGGCATCCGCCTTCTAGTAAATGAAGAAACGTTCTTTCTGCACTTACAGTCTTCGCTGTATAAGCATCGTGAATTTTTTTAACAATATTTGTAAGTTCTTTGTCATCTTCTCTACTTTCAATTGCTAGTGCACCTTGTCCTACCGCAGGAACACACACCTCTGGTTCCAAGTATTCTGTAATTAATTCTTCACTTAGTCCTACTCGTTTCAATCCAGAAACTGCAAGAATAATTGCATCATAATCTTCTTCTTGAAGTTTACGGATTCGAGTTTCAATATTTCCTCTAATCCATTTTATAGTTAAATCAGGACGCTCTGCTAAAATCTGTGCTCCACGACGTAAACTACTTGTACCTACAGTGGCACCTTCAGGAAGGTCTTGCAAGAGAATATTGTCTTTTGCAAGATAGGCATCACGATGGTCTTCACGTTTAGGAATGGATGATATTGTAAGTCCTTCTGGTATTGCAGCTGGCATGTCTTTCATACTATGTACTGCAAAATCAATTTCTTTATCATACATTGCTTTTTCTATTTCTTTAACAAATAGACCTTTACCACCAACCTTAGATAAAGTTACATCTAGAATCCTATCTCCTTTTGTAACAATCTTCTTTATTTCAAATTCATTTTTTACGCCAGCTTTTTTCAACTGATCAATAACCCATTCTGTTTGAGTTAAAGCAAGATTACTTTTTCTTGTGCCAACAATAATTTTCCTCATCTAAGATCCTCCTAGTAATGAAAGTTTGATAACGTACTGGATAGGAAAAAATTAATTAATAATACCAAAAACGAAACAATATTATACAAAGCTATGCCCTTTCCTCGATAGCCTAAAACCCGCATAAACAAAAAGATTATATACATAACTAAAACGACAAAGGAGCCGATTGTTTTCATATCAAACCATATGAATGGCCAATTAGAAACATAAGCCCATACAATCCCTAATATTATAGCAATTAACAATACGGGTACTCCAATACGATTTATTTTAAAGGTTAGTTTATCTAGTGTTTGAAGATCACCAAATCGAGACATCCACTGATAGCCCTGCTTTTTTTTAAGTAGGTCATACTGTATATAATACATACACGATAGAAAGAATCCAATCGTAAATAGACTATATGAAATCAGTGCCAATGTTATATGAGCTATCAACATTTCTTGTGCAAACTGAATTGTTCCACCTGGAAATTGTGTGTCAGCATGAGCGGTCATATACATTAGCATTAGTATATAAGCAAATCCGTTAATAAATAGAACAATAGAACGAATAGAATATAACAGATAAATCACCAAAGATAAACCAATCAATATCCATGAGTAAAAATATAAACCATCTATAACTGTAGCTACCGGAAACGCCTTCTCATCAAAAACATGATAAAAGAAAAAAACGGTTTGAATAACCCAAACCATTGAAAGCAACCAGAAAGCAATTCGTACCGCTTTCCGGTTCGTATGAATAAAATCAATCATAAATCCAATAAGACTAAAGCTATATAGCAGTAACAATAATTCGTATAGCCATTTCATTTCAACCATCTCGGTATCCTTTCTTTCGATCAGGCTGTTGTAATCTTTTCAATCATTGGAAAAGAAGACGATTCTTCTTTAGCAATCTTCATTAAAGTTTCATTTTTTTTTGCTTGTTTAACTAATTCTTCCTTAACTTCGTCTTCAATGCCGAATATATCTATAAATAATTGTAAAGATTCTTCTGCGTTGTCTTTACCTGCAAACTCTTTCGCCTGTGTAACAGGTTCTTTTAAAAGTTGATTAATAATACTTTTCGTATGCTTATTTAATACCTTTCTTTCTCTATCAGTAAGGTTCGGTATTTTACGTTCTATACTTTGCATTGTTTCTGATTGAATGGTTAATGCTTTTTGTCTTAATGCTGATATAACAGGAATTACTCCTAATGTTTTTAACCATTCCTTGAACGTAACAATTTCTTCTTCAATTAACATTTCAATTTTTTCAGCGGCCTGCTTTCTAGTCTCAAGGTTGTCATCAACAATATGCTGTAAATTATCAATATCATATAAAAATACATTTTCAAGATCAGAAATAGCAGGGTCCATATCACGTGGTACTGCTATATCAACAAGAAAAAGTGCGCGACCCTTTCGCTGTTTTTGCACTTTCTCCATCATCTCTTTTGTAACAACAATTGAATCTGCACCAGTAGAACTGATTAAAATATCAGCCTGTTGAAGGATAATTGGAAGTTGATCTATACTCTCAACATCTGCATTAAACTTTTCAGCCATTTCTACTGCATTTTCAAGTGTACGATTTACTACAGTAATTTTTGTAGCACCAGAACCTTGGATGTTTTTTGCTGCTAATTCTCCCATTTTTCCTGCGCCCAGAATAGCCACATGTTTTTCTTGCAAATCGCCAAAAATTTTCTTTGCTAATTCCACTGCTGCATAACTAATAGAAACTGCGTGTTCTCCAATCGCCGTTTCCTTATGCGCACGCTTTCCAAAAGTAATAGCTTGTTTAAATAGCTCATTAAAGATGGTCCCCGTAGTATTAACTTGTTGTGAATTTAAGAAGGCTTGTTTCACTTGGCCAAGAATTTGCGTTTCTCCTAGTACCATGGAATCTAAACCAGTAGATACTCGAAACAAATGCTCCATTGCTCCATCATCTTCTGTAATTCTTAGATAAGTAGAGAATTCTTCTTTTTCAATACCAAACCAATCAGATAAAAACTGCTTTATATAATATCTGCCAGTATGAAGTTGATCTACAACCGCGTAAATCTCCGTACGATTGCATGTAGAGATAATTACATCTTCTAATATGCTTTTTTGATTTTTCAATTTCACCATCGCATCTTGCAATGACTCTTCAGAGAATGTAAATTTTTCCCTAATATCAACAGGGGTTGTTTTGTAATTAAACCCAACTTTTAGAATATGCACAGTACTACCCCCAAAATCTTTAAATCGGACTTTTTTAATATTATTATAACCTAATACTTATTATAACATGTAAAATTATATCGTGAATCTTTAAAATGTGAACAGAATCTGAAACAATATGTTAATATATATTGGAAAGAATCAATTCGACTGTACTTTAACACAACAGCACCGGGATAGCAAGGAATCAACTCAATATTGGAGGCTAATAGAATATGAAAAAGCAACATTCCTTATTTGCATATTTATGTATAGCAATAGGGGTATATTTTTTATTTAGAGAACTAAAATTACCTTTTTTTACTGATTTTTATTCGTGGCAAACATTACTGATGATTATCGGTATTGGTGTCCTCATACATAGTTACATGACACGTACATATAGTAACTTATTTGCTGGAACATTACTATTTGGGATCGGGATTCATCTTCATGGTGTAAAATATTATGATTTCTGGATCGATCATTGGGGAGTATTCCCATTAATAATTGGATTAGCATTACTCGTACGTTATACTAAAACAAAAAAAGGATTATTATCCGGTATTATCATTGTGATTATTGGATTGCTCCTTATTTTTTCCGATCAATTATCATATTATACTGATTGGATGAATCCAATAACCAACATATTAGATCGTTTTTGGCCTATATTGCTGATTATTTTAGGTTTTTATATGCTGAAGAAACCAAAAAATTAAACCAAACCTATGTTAAGACTACCTTTTACCTAAAAAGTTACCGTCTTTCGTTGGTACTTTTTTATAATACCGAACTAAGGCTAAGGAAGTCTTTTGTTCGTTTTTCATGAGGATATTGAAACGTTGAATATCCTTTTTTATTCTATTCCTAAAATGAGATAGATTATGTGTATTTGGTTTCAACTGTTTCTTCTTTATAATTGTTCATTCATTGTTTTCCATCTCTAAATAAAGCAACAGTGTAAAGTAATCTTGCCAGACGACTAGCTCTAATTAACACAACAGCTTTACTATCTACTTGCAGAATATTATCTGTGCATTCTTGAGCTGTTTCAAAATGTTGTCCTTATTACAACTGAGATTTAATATTTGTACGATAACAAGAACCATAATATCATAATTACATCTGCGACAATTCTATTCATTAAAAAAGTAGTGGATACAATTAATAATTGTATCCACTACTTTTCATATGCTATTTAACCTCTTAGATATTGAGATAAAGCTGACCAAGCTTCATCCTTACCTTCTCCTATTTCAGCTGAGAAAGGAATAAATATATCCGTTTCATCAATATCTAATACTTGCTTCGATCTATTAATGTGTTTTTTACGCTTGTTTTTTGTTATCTTATCTAACTTTGTACCAATAATAATTACAGGAAGATCATAGTATTTAATAAAATCATACATTTGAATATCATCCTGGGTAGGATCATGCCGTAAATCAGTTACAAGTACTACTGCTTTCAACGTATCTCTCGTTTGGAAGTATTCTTCCATCATACGTCCCCATTTTTCTCTTTCCTTTTTTGATACTTTGGCATAGCCATAACCCGGTACGTCTACAAAATAAAATGACTCATTGATACGATAAAAATTAAGTGTCTGTGTTTTACCTGGCTTTGAAGACGTTCTAGCAAGATTTTTTCGATTGATTAGCCGATTTATAAATGATGATTTACCGACATTAGATCTTCCAGCTAAAGCAATCTCCGGTAAATGATCTTCAGGATACTGCTTTTTACTTACCGCACTAATAACAATTTCCGCATGATTAACTTTCATTTTTTATTCCTCCACGAGCGCTTGTTCTAATACTTCGTCTAAATGTTTCACTGGTATAAATGTTAAATCATTTCGCACACTTTCTGGAATGTTCTCAATATCCTTTTCATTTTCTTCAGGAATTATAATAGTTGTTAATCCAGCACGATGAGCACTTAATGCTTTTTCTTTTAATCCTCCAATTGGCAGAACCCTTCCGCGTAAAGTGATCTCACCAGTCATTCCAACTTCTTTTTTAATCGCTCTACCTGTTAATGAGCTTACTAGAGCAGTTGCAATTGTTATCCCAGCAGATGGTCCATCTTTTGGCGTGGCTCCAGCTGGAACGTGAATATGAATATCATATTTTTCATAAAAATCAGGTTCAATATGAAAATGACTTGTTCTTGAACGTACATAACTAAATGCAGCTTGAGCAGATTCTTGCATTACATCCCCTAATTGTCCAGTTAGTGTTAATTTTCCCTTTCCAGGATAATGACTAACTTCAATTGAAAGTATATCTCCTCCAGCAGAAGTATAAGCTAGACCAGTTGCTGCACCAATTTGATCTTCTTGTTCCATTAATCCATATCGGAAATAAGGTTTACCTAAATAATCCTCTATAGTATGTTCCGTAATAATAATTCTCTCTTTCGTTGTATCCGATATTAGTGTTTTGGCTGCTTTTCTGCATAATGTCGCTATTTGTCTTTCTAATCCCCTCACTCCTGCTTCACGAGTGTATCTCCGAATGAGTTTCATTAATGCCGATTCCCGCATTTGTAATTTGCTTTTTGTTAATCCATTTTCTTTTAACTGCTTTGGAATTAAATGTCGCTTTGCAATATGAAGTTTTTCCACTTCCGTATAACCCGCAATTGAGATTAATTCCATTCTATCAAGTAAAGGTTCAGGGATACTCGATACATTATTAGCAGTAGCAATAAAAAGAACATTAGATAAATCATACGTCTCTTCTATAAAGTGATCACTAAACGTATTATTTTGCTCGGGATCTAATACTTCTAACATAGCCGAAGAAGGATCCCCACGAAAATCATTTGACATTTTATCAATCTCATCAAGAAGAAAAACAGGGTTAATAGTTTCTGCTTTTTTCATTCCTTGCATAATTCTACCTGGCATTGCACCAATATAAGTTCTTCTATGCCCACGAATTTCCGCTTCATCTCTAACCCCACCTAAGGATACTCTTACAAACTTTCTATTGATGGAATTCGAAATTGAATTTGCTAAGGAGGTTTTCCCAACTCCAGGTGGTCCAACTAAACATAGGATTGGCCCTTTTATGGAGTTTGTTAATTTTTGGACAGCTAAATATTCCAGTATTCGTTCTTTAACCTTATCCAATCCATAATGATCTGTATTTAATACTTTCTCTGCTTTATTTATATTAATAGTATCTTTCGTTCTGTTTTGCCATGGTAAAGCTACAAGCCATTCAATATAATTTCTAATAACTGAGCTCTCTGCAGATGATTGAGGAACTTTTTCATATCTTCCCAATTCTTTTAAAGCTACATTACGAATATGATCAGGCATGTCCGATTTCTCAATCTTAGAATGCAACTGATCTAAATCTGTTGCCTTACCATCTCTTTCACCTAATTCTTTTTGAATTGCTTTTAATTGCTCTCTTAGGTAGTATTCTTTTTGTGTTTTTTCCATAGAAGATTTTACTCTTTGCCCTATTTTCTTTTCTATATCTAATACTTTCTTCTCATTTGAAATAATCTTCAATAATTTTTTGATTCGCTCATTTATACTAAGTGTTTCTAAGAGCTTTTGTTTTTCTTGTACTTTTAAAGAAATATGAGATGTTATTATATCCGCAAGTCGACCTGGTTCTTCAATGTCACCTACAGTATCAAATGTATCTTCGGTAATTTTACGGGATACTTTAACGTATTGTTTAAAATAGTCTAGTAAGGTTCTCATTAAAGCTTCTATTTCATTTTTTTCACTTTTCGTTTCATCTAATTTCTGAACTTCTACTCGATATTCATCATCAATATCAATGTGACGTATTATTTCTCCTCGGTACATACCTTCCACTAATACACGATTCGTTCCATTAGGTAATTTTAACATTTGCTTAACTTTTGCTACTGTACCAACCGTATATATATCCTCTGGTTGTGGATCGTCAATATTCCCCTTTTTTTGGGCTGCCAAAAATATGTATTCTTCTTCTACCATAGCCCTTTCAATAGAGGCAATTGATTTATCACGTCCCACATCAAGATGTAGAACCATAGAAGGAAAAACTAACAGTCCTCGTAATGGCAGGAGGGGGATCTGTTTAATTTCAGTTGTCATATATTGTGTACCTCCACTAAGTATCAAAAAATAAACTGCATTATGTAAGCTGTCTTAAATATTATTGATATTTTGCTTATTGTTAGAATGTCTCAAAGTCGCTTCTCATATGTATTTGATAAAAAAAGACGGAGAAGGCAGATTGAACATAACTGCTACATCTCCGTCCTAATTTGTATTAAGCACTTTCTTTTGGTAGTTTTTCATTCCCAAGTTTTACTGTGCCGTCTCGAAATACAAGTTTCGGACTACCATCATCCTCAGAAACCGTTTCTTTTGTAATGATACATTTCTCTACGTCTTCTCTTGAAGGAATGTCAAACATCACATCAACAATAATACCTTCGATAATGGATCGTAGTCCTCTAGCTCCTGTTTTTCGCTCAATTGCTTTCTTTGCAATTTCTTGAAGTGCCTCTTCCTCAAATTCAAGATCCACATGATCAATCTCAAATAATTTTTGATATTGTTTTACTAACGCATTTTTGGGCTTAGTTAAGATTTCAATTAACGCTTTTTCGTCTAATGGAGTAAGGCTTCCAATAACTGGAATACGGCCGATAAACTCTGGAATTAGACCGTAACGTAATAGATCTTCAGGTAATACTTTTGAAAGTAATTGACCAGTGTCTAAATCCTCTTGTTTTTCATTTGCACCGAAACCAATAACTTTCTTCCCTAAACGACGTTTGATTACTTGGTCGATACCATCAAATGCACCACCAACGATGAATAAAATATTTGTTGTATCAATTTGAATGAATTCTTGGTGTGGATGCTTTCTACCACCTTGTGGCGGAACGCTAGCTACTGTACCTTCAAGAATTTTTAGTAATGCTTGTTGTACACCTTCACCAGATACATCACGTGTAATAGATGGATTTTCAGATTTACGAGCTACTTTATCAATCTCATCTATATATATGATACCTTTTTCCGCTTTTTCTACATCATAGTCAGCAGCTTGAATTAGTTTTAGAAGAATATTTTCAACATCTTCCCCAACATAACCAGCTTCTGTTAAAGAAGTTGCGTCTGCCATCGCAAATGGAACATTAATAATTCTAGCTAATGTTTGAGCTAGTAATGTTTTACCACTACCTGTTGGTCCGATCATTGCAATATTACTTTTAGCAATTTCTACCTCATCATTGCCTTTTCCAGAATTCACGCGTTTATAGTGATTATATACTGCAACAGAAAGGTTCTTTTTTGCTTTATCTTGACCGATTACATAATCATCAAGTATATCGCAAATTTCTTTTGGCTTTGGAATGTCGTTCATTTCCATTTCTTCTTCTGTACCTAATTCTTCTTCTACGATTTCAGTACAGAGATCTATACATTCATCACATATATATACGCCTGGTCCGGCAACTAATTTACGCACTTGCTCTTGACTTTTTCCACAAAAGGAACATTTTAGTTGTCCTTTTTCCTCATTGAATTTAAACATTACTTTTCACCCCTAAACGTGCTGAAATCGTTCAGCAATCAACTTTTATAGTCATCATATCAGATACAAAATAAAAAACAAAACAATATACCTTTTAGTGTCTCCCATTTGTCAGTGATAAATAAGTCTGTTCTTTCATTATGGATTTTTTTAATAAAAAGTCAACAATTTTACAAATAATTATTTCCACTTCCACTATATGTTTAATCATTACCGAATTATCCATATAATTACTAGAAACATGAAAGACAAGGTGCGACAAAAATCGCACCTTGTCTTCTATCCAACTGTCATTGTTATTTAGTCTTGCTGTTTTCAGCTAAGAAGTCAATTGCTGCTCTAATTTTCAAATCATTCTCCAATGTTTCTGTGTTTCCACCAAGCATTTGTACAAGTTGATCAACTTCAGCTCCATACATTGAAGCCATTTTTTCAAGTTCTGCTTTTATGTCTTCATCAGAAGGTTTAATATCTTCTGCTTCAGAAATAGCTTCTAGTGTTAAATTAGTTTTCACACGTTTTGCAGCATCTTCACGCATTTGTTCTTTTAAAGCATCTTTATCTTGACCAGAGAACTGCGCGTACATATCTAATGTCATCCCTTGCATTTGAAGCTGTTGTTCAAATTCACGGACCATTTGATCTACTTCTGTATCTACCATTGCTTCAGGAATTTCTACTTCAACATTATCTGAAGCTTTTTGAATGAGTTCTTCACGTTTTTTATTTTCAACTTCTTGTTTTTTGTTTGTTTCTAACTCTTCACGTTTTTTCTTTTTCAATTCATCTAAAGATTCGACATCTTCATCAACATCTTTTGCAAATTCATCATCAAGTTCTGGTAATTCTTTTGCTTTTACTTCATTAATCTTCACGTTAAATACAGCTTCTTTACCAGCTAAATCTTCTGCATGATATTCTTCTGGGAATGTAACAGTAACTTCAGTTTCATCTCCAGCTTTCTTACCAACAAGTTGCTCCTCAAATCCTGGAATAAACTGACCAGAACCAATTTCTAATGAATGATTTTCGCCTTTACCACCTTCAAAAGGAACTCCGTCTTGGAAACCTTCAAAGTCGATTACAGCAGTATCGCCATCTTCAATTGCTTCGTCTTCTTTTACAATTAATTCAGCATGACGCTCTCTTACATTTTCAATCTCTTTTTCTACATCTTCATCTGTAATTTCAACAGATTCTTCTTCTACTTCTAATCCTTTATATTCGCCAAGTTTAACTTCTGGTTTCACTTCAACTTCAGCAGTAAAGACTAATTCTTTTCCTCTTTCAATTTGCTCTATATCCACTGAAGGTTGAGCGATAGGGAAGATAGCTGTTTCATCTATTGCTTTTGTATAAGCAGATGGTAATACAATATCCACCGCGTCTTGATAAAGTGCTTCTACACCAAAACGTTTTTCAAAGATTCCACGAGGAATTTTCCCTTTACGAAATCCTGGAATTTGAACGTCTTTAGATACTTTTTTGAAGGCTTGATTTAGTGCCCGCTCAAATTCTTCAGCAGATACTTCAAAAGTTAGTACACCTTTATTACCTTCTTGTTTTTCCCAATTTGCTGTCATTATTAATTCCCTCCAAAATCTATAATACAAATTTCTTTGTTTTTCATTAATGGAATGATCGCTATTTACAACCATCTCATTATAACATAAATGCTAATGGTTTCAAGCATTTTACGCTATTCTTCAATGATACTTAAATATAAAGAGTCACACATTTGAATAGAATCCATCCATTTCTTAACATCTTCACTTATTTCTTCAATACCTATATCCATTTGAAGATAACGTTTTGCTAAGTTAATTGCTGCGGAGATAAATAAATCCAATTCTTCATTCAACGTTTTAAAAGGATAGATCACATAAAAATAACGGTAAATAAGCTGTTCAATCAGCTGCTGCATAGATGGATTATTTACCATCCTAATTTCAAGCTCTTTTTTAGCCAATTGATATTCATGTAAATCTTCTATCTTACTTATCTGATTAGGTGTAATATCTAAACTCACATCAAACTTATGTATTGAAATAGTTTCACTAACTTTACAATCAACCAGCCATTGCATTATAGATGTCTTCACAACAGGATGTATTTGACTATTTTCTAGTAATGGATACATATCAGATGTAGGGCTTACCTTTAATGCTCTTATTTTTTTAATAAGTTGCCATTGTTTTTTATGTTGATCTTGATTAATTGCTTGATGTAACTCATCAATATGAATAGAAGAATAATCATTTTGAATATCTATCTTCATACTTTGACTCATTTCATATAATTGTTGAAATGGTTCCCGCAAGAGTTCTGGTACATTATTTTGTTCAAATTCATATTCCACTTGTTCCATAAGTATTTCATATTGACTAGTTTGAAACAAAATCGTCAAATAAATATGTAAGTAATGATAATAATGCTCATCTTTATTTGCTGTCAGCTCTTCACAAAGATCTTGTGCATCTTTATAATTTCCTAACTCCATTAAACACATTAATTTTCCTATGTATATCTCATGACTACTTGCATGATATTCTATTAAGTGGTTGAGCTTATCCAAAGCTTCTTCATAACGTTTTTCCTGTAATGCTCTCAAACTTTCATCCTCAAGTGTTTTTTTAACAGAAGGAAACAAAACCACATTATCTACTTCCTTATAACTCATTCCTTCACCTCACTCTCTACATACAAATTAACAATATTTATATATACCCTAATAAATTATAACTTAAACATATTAAAAATAGCTACATAACTTCATTAAATTAATACATAAAACCATTTGATGTATGTAATACATTCTAGAATTTCTTATTTAAATCCTGCCAGTAGACAGAACTTCTAATTAGGTGATTAATTCTTACAAGATTCGACTTCATCATCATTATTGGTTTTCCTCATTCCAAAAATTAAAAAGTTAACTTATATCTCTACTAAACTATTTCCCTATTTTTTCTTTTATCCTTTTACATAATGGATGAAACCAGTAATACCAATAGGTAGCAGCCGTTCCTAATACAATTAAAAATCTATAAAATACAGAAGCTGATTAATTGAATGTATATTTATTAGGAGGTCAACTATGAAAAAAACAAACAATATAACAAACAATTCCTATGTAAGATCAAAAGTAGGTGTAATTGGCATGGGTTATGTCGGACTTCCTCTAGCTTTATTATTCTTAAACAAAGGATATCAAGTTACTGGAATTGATATTAATCAATCTAAAATTAACCAACTACAGGACGGAAAAAGTTACATCCCAGATGTTAAAGACAAAGAACTACATGAAGCGCTACAATCTGATAATATTATATTCACTTCAAATTATGATGTCATAAGTCAACTAGATATTATCGTAATCTGCGTTCCAACCCCATTAATGAACAATCAAATTCCTGATCTTAGTTATATAAAAAATGCAAGTGAAGAAATCTATCCAAGACTGCAAATTAATCAGTTAGTTATTTTAGAAAGTTCCACTTATCCAGGAACTACTCGTGATATTCTCCTACCTATATTAGAAAAAAGTAAATTACAGATAGGAACAGATTTCTATCTAGGATATTCTCCCGAAAGGATTGATCCTGGGAATAACACATTGAAAGTAGAAGAAATCCCTAAAGTAGTTGGCGGTATAACTGAGGATTGTCTGCAAATGATATCCGATTTCTATCAAAATGTATTTAATGAAATAATCCCAACTTCTTCTGTTGAAATAGCTGAACTATGTAAATTATTGGAGAATAGTTACCGTTTTATTAATGTATCCTTTATTAATGAATTGGCTATGCTTTGCGACCAACTAAATATAAATTTATGGGAAGCAATTGATGCTGCTAGTTCAAAACCTTATGGGTTTCAACCATTTTACCCAGGTCCTGGAATTGGTGGACACTGTATTCCTATAGATCCTCTGTATTTATCTTGGATAGGTCAACAACATGGATTTCAAAACCAGTTTCTATCTCTGGCAGAGAATAAAAACAAGGATATTAGTCAATATGTAATCAATCAAATTAACACTATAGTTAATGAAGAAAAACCTACTAGTGAGGCAAATATTCTTATCTGTGGAATATCTTATAAAAAAGATTCGAATGATGTTCGTACATCTCCACCTTTAGAAATTATGAAAGCTTTATTAAATAATTACAAGAGTTTGGAGTACTTTGATCCCTTTGTTCGATCGGTACAAATCAACCAAAAAACTTATTATAGTACGGAGTTAACTCCTCAATTATTGAAAAAAATGGACATTGTTGTCTTGTTGGTAGATCATTCCACCATTCCTGTTCAGGAAATACTAGATCACGCAAAAAAAGTGTATGATACGAAAAATGTAACTGATGGATTAACTGGAAATGCTAAAGTATTTTTATTGGGCAACGGAAATATCTCTAAATAGGTGATAGTTTATGATATCGATTATTACTTGTACGAATCGAGACCATATGATGGAAAACATCTTCCAAAACTATATTTCACAATCTTTAGATAACAAGGAATTAATTATCATTCTAAATAATGATAGCATTAAAATAGACACATGGTTATCCAAAGCTGCGAATTATTCGAATGTATCTGTTTTTCAAATGCCTCAGTGGAATACAGCTAGCGAGTGTAAAATGTTTGCATCTCAACAAGCATCTTATGATTATATTGCAAAATTTGATGATGATGACTACTATGCCCCTAATTATTTAGAATCCATTTGGTCTATTTATCAAAGCAACAAACAAGTAGATATTATAGGAAAGAGTTCGGTTTATGTATATTTTCAAAAGAGCAATTTTCTTGGCATCTTACATTCTAATAAAGAAAACCAATATACAAATCGTGTAGTAGATTCCACTCTAACATTTAAAAAAGAAGTGTTGTCAAAAGTGTCTTTCATTAGATGTAAGTATGGTTCCGACGCTAAATTTCAAAAGGACTGCATTTATAATGGATATAAAATTTATTCTACAGACAGATTTAATCATGTTATTTTTCGTAATGAATCTCATAATCAACACACGTGGAAAATTACAGATAAACAACTAATGGATGCATGCACAGATCTTATCTGTACAAATGATTTTAAAACGATAATCCACCGGTAAATAAAGAAAATATTTGCCTATTTTGTGAAATCAATTATATCCCCCCTATACGTATTTTTATAACTTTCATAGTATATCTAGATCTAGCTATCAAATTAAAAAGGGGGAATGAAATTGACAAGATATTTAGTTACTGGTGGTGCAGGATTTGTAGGATCAAATATAGTAAGAAAGCTTGTAGCAAACAGAGAATCGGTTAGATTACTAGATAATTTTAGTACTGGAAATAAAGATAATATAGCAGATATTAGTGATCAAGTAGAGATAATTAACGGAGACTTTACAAATAAAGCTATTGTTAAAAAGGCAATTAAAGATGTAGATATAATATTACATCAAGGAGCTATTCCTTCCGTTCCAAAATCAATCGACAATCCAATACTATCTAATTATGCAAACGTGAACGGTACACTTACTCTTTTAAATGCTGCAGTAGAAGAAGGTGTCAGTCGATTTGTATATGCAGCTTCTTCTTCTGCTTATGGCAATAACAAAAAGCTACCAAAACAAGAAAGTATGGCCGCTAATCCTATGTCACCTTATGCAGTTAGTAAATATACAGGTGAACTATACTGTAAAGTTTTCTATGAAATATACGGATTAGAAACGATTTCCTTACGATATTTTAATGTGTTCGGTCCAAGACAAAATCCGCATTCAAAATATGCCGCAGTCATACCTGCGTTTATAGAATCAATTATTCATAATCAATCACCTACTATATTTGGTGATGGAACACAATCAAGAGACTTCACTTATATCGATAATATTGTGTCTGCTAACCTACTTGCTGCTACTGCAAAAAAATTACAAGGCGAAGTAGTTAATATCGGTACAGGATCACAAATACAATTAAATGATTTAGTAGATCGCATTAACAAAATTTTAGGAAAAAACATCCCAGCTACCTACACAAATGATCGTGCGGGAGATGTTAAACATTCATTGGCTGATATACAACGCGCTAAAGAAATTATAAAATACGAGCCAATAACATCTTTTGATGATGGACTGATAAAAACGGTAAATTGGTTTAACAAATAAAAATGGAATAGAAATACCCGAAAGCATATATTTTATGATTATTAATCACTAGATAAAGATGCTACAATTCAAATAAATATATTAAAGCAGATGAAATAATACGGACCTAACTAGTTTAATTAATTATTTAAACTGATACCGTTTTAAATCATATTTCATCTGCTTTTTGTTATTCTTTTTTATTTATTCGATTATATTTCGTACATCTATCTCGACTAATTTCCATCTTCTCAAAAGCAAAAATTCATTCAGCGGGGATTTTTCGTTCTTCTATAATGTTAACAAATCATCAACTCGAACTGGTAATCCGGTATTTATAGACATATTTCCGGCTATTCCAGTAAGAATAGATGTTGCTCCATCTGTATGACTTGCAGATCTATTAAATTTATCTTCTTTCGATTGTCCAAATAAGTCATTAAGTAATAAAGGGTCTCCTCCTCCATGTCCACCCTTTTCTTCTTTGACCTCCACATCATATGGTTTGCCAAACATTGGGAGAACACGAATAGATTTTTCCCTTACTTTTCCTTCATCTGTTTTTGATCCACCTGAATTAATATATGATTGTTCCCTCACTTGTACTTCTAATCTCCCTTTACTTCCATTAAATACAACAATAAATCCTTCCCAAGGCATATAGGCATTTAAAGAATAGTTAAGAATCGCTTTACTTTTATATTTAATTAGTACACCTAGTGTGTCTTCAATACTGATTCCATCACCAAACACACTTTGATCACGATGATACCCATCTTCATACTCCGCTTCTAAATACATTGCTTTCAAATGACTATTTGCCTCTAATTTAATTGCAAAAGGATCATTGATCGCTCGTTCATTTTGATGTGCTCTTTGATAAAAGTTTGTGATTCCTCGACTTTCAGCATTTTCCCTACCATAAAAACGTAAATCACCTAATGCATATACCGTTTCTGGAGTTGTTCCTAACCAAAAATTCACTAAATCAAAATGATGAGTTGCTTTATGGACAAGTAACCCTCCACTATTTCTTTTATCTCGGTGCCATCTTCTAAAATAATCAGCACCATGTTGTGTATCTAGAGCCCACTCAAAATTTACCGAGTACACTTCACCAATAACATCACTAGAAATAAGCTCTTTAATTTTTGTGTTATGTGGAGCATAACGATAATTGAAAGTAACACGTACTTGGTTTTTTGTACGATGGATGGTGTCCATTATTTGCTTACACTTTTCTACATCTGTTGTCATCGGTTTTTCGGTAATAACATCGCAGCCGAGTTCTAATGATTGGATTATATAATGATGATGAGTCCTATCTATTGAAGTCACGATAACTGTATCGGGTTTTTCTTTTTTGATCATTGTCTCAAAATCATTTGATTTATATGATGGTATTTCTGGATGATTATACTTCTCTGTAAGTAATTGATTCGCATAGTTCATTCTTGTTGTATTTATATCGCAAAAAGCAACCAGTTTTGCTGTTTCTTTAAAATCTCTCGCTATTGCTCCATAAAAAAACTCTGCTCTTCCTCCTGTACCAACCAATGCATAATTCTTGCTCATATTCATCCTCCTTACCATAGGTTAATCTTCTTTCAACGGGGGCCTTCTTCTCACACTACTTGTTTGTTGAACAGAACCAGACAGTTTGTTCTTCTAAAAAATTATTAAATTATGAGTGATTTTATTATCGAGCTAACCAACCTCCATCAATAGCTAAAATATGCCAATTCATATAAATTGATGCCTTATTTGCAAGAGTTTCAACGATGCATCCATAAGTGTAACTCCTCCAAAAATCATACAATCCACATGGGTATACGTTAAGATAACTTTTCCAAATTCAAACACCCTCTCCATTAAGAATTTCTCTCATAATTTAGTAGAGTCGTAACGCTTAATCTCCACTAGATGATTCGCATAGCGCTTTTCAATTTATATTAAAATCCTCCTCAAATTATTTTATATCTTTTATTTGATAAACTTTGCAATAGGTAACCGTAAATCCTTTATTCCTTCTATTACAAGCTGAGCGATCTTGTTTGCGCCGAGTTCAGTAAAATGAGTATTATCCTCCTTGCCATCAGGATAGTATTTATAATCACCCGGTTTAATCCACATATATAAATGTTTAGATAATTCCGGTCCGATATTTTCAAGCATAATGGTACTTCTTTTAGTAATATCAATTAGAGGTACCGCTAATTCTATTGCAAGATCACGCATTGCAAGCGGGTAATTTCCGTGTTTATCGACTATTTTCCCATTAATACTAAAGTTTCTCCTTTGAACAGGAGTTAATAAAACTGGAAAAGCTCCCTTGTCTCTAGCATTACTGATAAATATCCCTAAATTTTCTTTATAGGTCGTAAATGGTTCAGTATAACGATTACTGTCGACTTTAGAATCGTTATGTCCAAATTGAACAAATAAATAGTCACCTGGCCTTATTAGTTGGTAAATACGTTTTTGCCTACCTTCTTGAATAAATGTTTTTGTACTCCTGCCTGGCATTGCTTCATTCCAAACTTTAACCTGTTCATTAAAATATTGATCCAACACTTGACCCCACCCCATTTGTGGGGCTCTTTTTACATCATAAGTAGCCATTGTTGAATCACCTGCAAGAAACAAATTTATTTGGTTCATAGTTCCCTCCAATGGAAAGTAGTCTTATCGAAATCCTGAAAATTCCATTCCTATTTGTACGGCTAAATCTTGATGTTCACTATAAATTGGTACCAAAGCAACTAACTCCGTATCTAGCTCAATATCAAGATTTTCAAATAAAGCAGATTTCTTATTTATTGGCATAGCATAAACTTGTTCTTCATTTGTCTTCTTATAGATTAGTTTATAGTCTTGTGATATCTGATTCTTACGGTCTTCTGTTAATTTAAAAGGAACAAGACCTTCTGAATCAAATGTTCCTGGTGTAAGCATATCCGCTTCAACAATTAAAATATCGCCATTATGTGCTGCTATTTCACCGATCAATCTTTCATAGACAGATGCATAAAATTTACTTTGAAACTGCTTAGTAGATTCTGGATAAATTTGTTCAAGTTCATTGATTACGTCATCTTCTATATCTTCAGTAATCTGAGAGAAGAACAAAATCTCTAGAGTATCTTTTTTTTCTCCACATCCAGCCAATACCAACATAACTATCAAAACAATCAGAAATATTTTTATTAAACGGTACATTTCGTTGCCTCTTCCTTCCAAATATGGTTCATAGCTTAAAATATCTATGCAACTCTATACTCGCTAATATGAATGCTCCAACACCATGTAAATCATTATTGATTGTTTCTCTGCCTACATAATAATCATAATCTCCGATAGAAGTCCCGATACAAATATCAGTTAAGACGAAATTATTATTTGAATCTATTTGAGTAGACTTCTTCAAAATACCTTCATACCCTTTTTTCGCACTCTTTATATATTTTCCATCTACGAAGTCATTGTTAACTGCTTTAGCCATGGCATAAACAAATAAACACGAACAGGAACTTTCTAACCAATTATCTTCTAAATGACCTTTATCAATTACCTGATACCACATACCAGATTCTTGATCTTGGTACTCGATTAAACTATCGAATAAATCTTTTAGAACTAGCTTTAATTCTCCATATTTTGGATGTGACTTTGGAAGTAATTCTATAAAATAAGTAAGTACCATAGCATACCAACCAAGCGCTCTTCCCCAAACTTCAGGTGCTCTACCAGAAGAAGTTGCCCATGATTGCTCGGCTTTTTCATCCCATCCATGATGGTATAATCCATTTATATTATTCTTTGTATGTTCACGCATTAATTGCTCTTGATACAATACCAAGTCTATAAGCTCAGGTTCATTAAACAATTGACTATATTGAATGGCGAAAGGACCTGCCATATACAAACCATCAAGCCACATTTGATAAGGATACTTATCTTTGTGCCAAAAACCGCCTTGGCTAGTCTTGTTAATCGTTTTCAGTAAATTCCTCAGTTTTCCAGCAGCAATTTTATACCGATTATCATCAGTATGAGTATACAATACTATTAACAATAACCCCGGTTGTACAGCATCCAATTCACTTCTAGCAAATAAGAAATTACCTTCTTTATCTATTAATTTATCAACATATTCTTTAACATAATCATAGTATTCCTTATTATCAGTTTCTCTCCATACTTCTACCATTCCACTTAAAAATACACCCTGGTGATAATGCCACTTGTTCTGCGGTGGTAATTGATTTGGAAGAAATTGATTCATAATGCTCCTGCATGCTTTTTCTGCCCATGTCATTGCAGTCTTCTCATTCAGCTCAATTAATTTATTCATATTACCCTCCTTTTTCTATAACTTATTGTTGAAAAGTTCCTCTATACTCAAACCAGTCAAAATCTGCTTTATTATTACTTACCTTTCCATTGCTACTGGCATACATGCCTATATAGGTCCCCACAAATCCACCAGCTATATCGGTACTTAATATTCTTCCATCTTGAGTTGCAAGTAGTTGAAGATAATTGAGTGACTTTCCATAATAAAAATAAAAGTCTTGCTCTTTTGCCTCTACCTTTAAATATAATTTACTCTCACTGGTTTGATGTTGAGAAATCACCTGATCTACCCCATTATCTCTTCTTACTAGTTGTATAGTGTTAGAATTATTATCTAGCATAAGTTCCATCCGAAATTGAAAATTATTGTTTTGTAGTAAAACGATCCCAGCTACTTCTCCAATTTTCTCTGGAACAAACTCCAGTAATGTAGTAGCAACAAAACTTTTATGTTGTTGTCGTCTCCCGATGAAACTTGGATTAACTCGATCTATAATAGATTCTGATTTTAATCTTAATCTTAAGTGGCCTGGGCGCTCTTTTAAAGACCAGAATGGTTCATATGGTGTTCGGATGAAATTCCATTGTAATGAAAGTGTTGTTGAATCAAAATCATCCCTCTCTGGAGCTTTCGGCCATATTTCTTCTTCTAAATCAGGAAAAGCCGATTCCACTTCAACGATCCCTTTTCCAGGATTGATAACAGGCCATTCATTCTCCCAAATCAGAGAGACAAGAAATGTTTCTCTTCCTAAATTACGATAATGCCCTCCATAAGGGCGCGAACCAAGACATACCATCCACCAATCTCCCTTTTGTGTTTCAACAATGTCAGCATGCCCGATATTACTAATCAGATGTTCTCTTCCTAAATGTCGATGTGTCAATATTGGGTTTGTTTTTGCGGATTCATATGGTCCAAATACAGATTTACTTCTTGCTATGGTAACCGCATGAGTAAACCCAGTACCACCCTCTGCAATCATTAAATAGTACCAGCCATTCACTTTATATAGATGTGGCGCTTCTTGTGCATGAGCATTTTTCAACGCACCATCCCACAAGCTGTACTTATCACCTATTAATTGCTTGCTTTCTAAATCTAATTCCTGCAGATAGATTTCCATATGTTTCGGATACTCTTGTCCATCTGGTGGTTGACGATTTGCGGTATAGTAAACTTTTCCATCATCATCAAAAAATAAAGAAGGATCAATACCAGGTGTTGTACCCAACCAATTTGGATCACTCCAAGGCCCGGATGGATCTTCTGCAGTAACATAAAAATCTCTTCTTAGTCCTTTTCTACTCTCAACAAAGGTTGTAATCATGTAGAAAATTCCATTATGATATCTAATGGTAGGTGCGTAAATCCCTCTTGAACAAGGTATACCATTAATATTCAGTTGGGATGGTCGATCTAATACATGACCAATCTGTTTCCAATTCACTAAATCTCTACTGTGGAAAATCGGAACCCCTGGAAAGTATTCAAATGTTGAAGTTACTAAATAATAATCCTCGTCTACCCTACAAATGGAAGGATCAGGGTAAAAACCAGGAATGATTGGATTTTTAAATGTTTTCAAATTCATGCGCCTCCTTACTACCTTGATTAGTCCATACATTAGCTACATCCTTGACTGTAACTATAGGAGTATTTCGGTGTTTGCTTTTCATAATTAAATGATCTAATTCTACATTAATAACGTTTTCTAAGTGAAGAGCAGGTCCTTGTCTTGTTTCAATCCTGACACGATGAAATTCAATTCCATCGACATACTTACAATAAACGCCTTCTCCAGCCATGAATAACGGTTCTTTTACCATATCTGGCTCCCCGCCTTTTTCATCTGGATTAGTTGTCATCTCAAATAAAATATGACGTAAAGTAATATCTTTCACATACATCTCAGGAAGTCCATAAATAAATCCTGCAGCTGAACGACAATCTCTCGCTGTTACATTACTGACATGAATATTCTCAATTCGCGGAGTTTTATCTGTTACTTTCATAACTGTAGCATCATTCAATGAATAATCATTTTTATCCACACCATGTCTATAGAATGAATTAATCGCCAATGGACAGAGAACACTATCCATATAGATATTATTGATTAAAATATCACGAATGTAGCTTCCGCGGGCTCTATTCGTTTTTATGCGGATGCCACGATCAGTACCGATAAACATACAATTCGATACTGCAATATTTCGAATACCACCAGAATTCTCACTTCCCATTACAATTCCACCATGTCCATTTTGCATCGTGCAGTTTGTAACTGTCACATTTTCAGTCGGCTTGCCTATCCTCCTACCATCTTCATTGATTCCAGACTTAAATGCTAAACAATCATCACCCACATCAAAGTGACAATCTGATACTCGAACATTTGAACAAGAATCAATATCTAATCCATCCCCATTTGGTGTATCCGAAGGGTTTTTGAATTTAACATTGTGAATAGTAACATTGTTGCAATATACGAAATGTGTATTCCAAAACGGTGAATTTTCTAATGTAATACCATCCAAAGTTACTGAATTACAATCGTACATTTGAAGTAAAGGTGGTCGAAGAAATTGTGATGACCATTCTACAAGATTGGTATTTTTAGGCTCAGTTAAAAATGTATTTAATTCAGCTATCTTCTTCGTTTGTGGGTGATCATATTCTTCTCCTTTTCTTAATAAATGATGTACTTCCCACCAAGCTCCACCATGGCCATCTATACGACCTGCCCCTAAAATTGACACATTCGTTAATCCATTACCATATAACAATGGTGAAAATCCATAGCATTCATACCCCGACCATCTTGTTTTAACTGGTGGATAAATTGAAAAATCATCTTTAAATACCAGTTTGGCTCCTGATTCAATATAAATTGTTAATTGACTAACCAAAAGGATTGGTCCCGTCAAATACGTTCCTGCTGGAATATAGACCGTACCTCCTCCACTGTCAGCACATCTCTTGATTGCAGATGCAATGAATTCAGTATTATCTGTGATAGAATCTCCCTTTGCTCCAAAGTCAGTGATATTACAAAACATAAACACCACCCTCCATTCATTCCATTATTTATTCAGGTCCTTCTAACCTTTTACCGAACCTAGTAATGCTCCTTTTGCAAAATACTTTTGCAAAAATGGATATACAAGTAGAACTGGCACTGTAGCGACAACAATGGTTGCCATTTTTACGGTCACTTCTGGTGGAGGTACATCTGTATATGTCGCACCATCATAATTGATACCGCTCGCTAGAACTACTATCTGTCTTAACAACACTTGAACTGGCCATTTAGCAGAATCACTAATATATAAAATAGCGTGCATATACGTATTCCAATAAGTTACAGCATAAAATAATGAAATGGTAGCAATGGCTGGTAGTGAACATGGGATTACAATTCGGAATAAAATCCCAAAATCACTTGCTCCATCTATCTTTGCTGATTCTTCTAATCCAGCAGGAAGATTCATAAAGAAACTTCTTAAAATAATCATGTTAAATGCATTAATGGAAACGGGGATAATTAAAGCCCAAAGAGAATTTAATAATCCCGTTTGTTCAACCACTAGAAAAGTAGGTATCATTCCTCCATTAAACAAAATAGTAAATACGATCAAAAAATTAAAGAATCTTCTCCCGACCAGATCTTTTCTTGACAATCCATATGCTGTTAGTGTCGATAAAAACATACTCCATAATGTTCCTCCTACTGTTACCGTAACAGAAATCAATAATGCTCGAAGAATAGTGTCAGTGGAAAAGATATATTTGTATGCATTCAAAGAAAATTCTGTTGGAAATAATAGAAAACTTGTCTCTGCAATTTCCGCACTCGTTGCAAACGAGCTACCCACTACATGGACAAAAGGAATAACCATAACTAGTGCTAATAACCCCAATAATGTGTAATTGACAACGTCAAAGATCTTACTGCCTACTGATATTTTATCTCGCAATATGAACTCCTCCTTTCAAAAATATTAATAGATTCCTTCTTCACCAAAACGTTTTGCTAGTCGATTTGCAAAAATTACTAATATAAGTCCGACCACCCCTTTAAAGAAACCCACAGCTGTACTGTAACTAAACTGTCCTTGTTGTAATCCAGCAGTATACACATATGTGTCAAATATTTCTCCAACTTCTCTATTCGAAGCATTTAATAATAAATACACATGTTCAAAACCAAGTTCTAGCACATCACCAATCTTCAGGATTAGCATGATGATAATAACACTTCTGATTGCTGGTAATGTGACATGCCACATCTGTCGCAATCGATTGGCACCATCCATTTTTGCTGCTTCATACAGTTGCGGATCTACACCTGTAATCGCTGCTAAAAAGATGATTGTTCCCCAACCAGCTTCCCTCCAAATCACCTGAAGAATGTACATTGGTCGAAACCATTCTTCATTCATTAAAAAATTTATTTTTTCGAATCCAAAATACTCAATTAATGAATTGATAATTCCCCCATCCAACGTTAGCATTACATAACTAATGGAAACGATTACAACCCAGGACATAAAATGAGGAATATATATAAGTGTTTGTATCCCCCGCTTGTACAAGGAATGTCTCACTTCATTTAACATTAAAGAAATGATAATTGGGATAGGAAAAAAAATAATAATTTGTAAAGCAAATAGTATGAGTGTATTTCTAAAAATCATCCAAAAATCTGGACTAGTAAACAGACGTTCAAAATGCTCAAATCCTACCCAGTCACTTCCACTAATTCCTAAGTAGGGTTTGTAATCTTGGAAGGAAATCACTAATCCCGACATCGGTAAATATTTATAGATAAAAAAATAAACAATTCCCGGAAGGATCATCAAATAAATCAATTTGTTTTTCTTGATGTTTCGTAATATTTCATGTTTTCGACCTTTCTTAATTGTGGCACTTTCCATTCTCAACTCCCTCTCTTTAACAGGCGTGTCCAGAAAATATATTCCTTGACAGTCCTTTATTTTTACAAATCTGCTTTTAATTAATCTTAATTTCATCCTACTGTATCTTCGATAATCATTATGTTATCAACTCATTGAAACTTCTTTTATTAAATTGAAATAGATAAATTTCTTAGTTAATGATTATTGTTTGTAAATTATTATTAAAAATAAAGAATAAACAAGGAAAAGAATCTATGTATCTCATAGTAGAACTACGATTAAAAAATGATCAAGTCGCAATTAATTCATCTGCACATTCTCATTAATATCAATAAACATCCTTGTAAAATGATACAAAGAACGAAATCGCGAGCCTATTCCTGATATCACCAAAAGTGATCTTTATCAGAGGGCATTCTTTTCCCACTTTTCCTCTTTGTCTAAGCTTCATCATCTTTGAAACTGGAGTATTCCTGCCTGTTACAATCAGGACAGAGAAGTTGATTTAATAACGTTCTTTAAATTGTAAATTATAACGACCCTTCCCTATTGATTATTAAGAAAAGGCCGTTAAATCTTTAATAATTATAATGTCAAAAACTCGTACTTGGATTAGTTCTGTTCTGCATAAGAAGCATTAAATTCCTTAATGATCGCCTCTCCACCTTGAGATTTCCAATTTTCTATAGCGGCATCAAATCCTTCTTCATCGATTTGTCCAAGGATATATTGATAAGTTGCATCTGTCATGATTTGCAGTAGTCTAGCACCATCTTGAATATTAGTTTCAGAATCTAATGTGATCGTTGGATCATGAATTAAATAGTTCTCATTATCCTTGAACAATTCTTCTGATTTCGCCTTTGCCTCGTATTCAAAAAATCCTTCATATCTACCATTAGTCTCTGCCTCTCCAATTTCAATCGCTTGATAAGGCTTTACTTCTCTATCATATAAGGCCTGATCCTCAGTTGGGACGGCTCCACCTTCTTTTACAGAATAATGTTCATCTTCCACTCCCCAATAAATGGTATTTGCTAGTTCTGGATCCATTAATGCATCAAAAAATCCAAGTAGTCTTTTCAATTCTGCTTCAGACTCAACCGTACTTTTTGGAAACATTACTAAGTTACCGTATCCAGGAATTGCCCATGTATTATATTCACCATTAGGTCCTTGAACTTGATTGTGGACATCGTATACTACATCAGGATTAATAGCTGCAGCATCATTATATAGTGTTACAACATCACCCATAGATCCAACATATATACCTGAAGATCCATTTTTAATAAATTCTTGCTGATCAACTTTACTTGTCACCGGAAAATCTTTGTTAATGTATCCGCTTTCATGCATTTCTTTAAAAAAATCCATCGTTTGTTTATATTCTGGAAACATGAACTCTGGGACTAACTCTCCATCTTTTTCACCCCAATTATTGGGAGTGCCAAACCAAGAGGCTACTGTTTTAAACGCTCCATAAACCAAATCACTTCGATCGGTGAGTCCAAATGTATCATCTTTACCATTACCATCTGGATCCTCTTCAGTAAAAGCTCGTGCCATCTCCATAAACTCGTCAGTCGTTGTTGGAGCCGAAAGACCTAGATTGTCAGCCCAATCTTTTCTGTAAATAATTCCTTGTCTTGATAATGGTCTTCCTTGATATAAAGAATAGATTTTGCCATCAACTTTAGTATTTTCTAGTACTTCTTCTTTCAGATTACTTAGATTTTCAAATTCTTCCAAATAGGGGCCTACTTCCCAAAATTGATCATCTCTAATTGCATCTTTAAATTGCATAAATGTTGATTGATTTTTCATAAAGACTGCTTCTGGAAGTGTATTCGTAGCAAATGCTGTGTTTAACCTATCTTCATAGTTATTATCTGGTACCCACTGAAATTCGATATCCGTGTTTGTTTTTTCTTCCAAAATATCCAAAATGACATCTCCGGGTACTTCTGGCGTATGAAGATTTGCCATAATGGAAAACGAATAAACTTCATCTTCAGCAAAATCATCACTATTTCCCTCACTTGATGCATTTTCGTTATTACATGCTGCTAAAACAAAAATTAAAATAAGAAAAAAACTAGTAAATAAAAATCTTATTTTGTTCATAAATCTAAACCTCCCTAAAATTTATTTGTGATAGTTTAATGTTATTTAAAAAAATTAAAGTTGTACATAATCACTTTCTCACAATTTGCAGAATTTTTATAATTTAGATATAATTAACAACATTAATCAATCATTTTATTAGATTTTAGTTAAAAAATAATCAATTTATTTGAAAGCGGTATCATGGATGTGTTGATATGATTATTGTATTGCAAATCTATTGTGCTACTATCATTAATAAACACAGTAGATGTTTATTATAGAGGGAGGGTTGATTTATGGAAGTTGGAGGCATTTGGGGCAATTTTTATTGGTTATGTCTTTGGATAATGCGAATGGCGTATTTAAATATTCTCTGGGGGCTATTTACGTTATTGGGATTAATTGTAATCGGTTTCACGCCTGCCACCGTTGCTATGTTCAGAGTTATTAGAAAGTGGTTAAAAAAAGAAACCGAGATACCAATATTTGAGACTTTCTGGAGTACCTATAAAGAGGAATTTTTAAAATCGAATATATTTACCATTATTATTGTAACAATTGGACTCATTCTCCTTGTCGACCTATCATTTCTTGGTTCGATTACAGAACATCCGATATACCCGTTATTGCTAAGTGGACTATTTTTATGTGGATTTATTTATTTAGTTCTAATTCTTTACATATTTCCCTTATATGTAAATTACAACTTATCGCGATGGCTATATATTAAGTATGCAATCTTAATTGGACTTACTAATTTACATTATACAATTACTATGATGATAGTAATTAGTGGATTATATTATCTATTTATGCGTATTCCTGGTCTTATACCTTTTTTTTCAATTAGTACAACAGGATTAGTAATTATGGGAATTTCGTATTTATCCTTTAATAACCTTGATAAAAAAAGAAGCATGGAGAATCAGCAAGCAAAAAACAGTACGACTTAGAGCTTCAAAAAGTATGCACTAATTGGGGTAGATGTACATGAAAAAAAATTCAATTAAGCATTATTATAAATTAATTACATTTTTAATCGTATTAAGTACTGTTCCCGTAATATTAGTTGGCGTTTTTTCTTATTTACGATCTTCAGAAATTATCGAAGCTAATGTAGCAGAAGAGAAACAACAAAGTGTTTATCAAATACAAACTAACGTCGAGCAAGTTTTAAAAAGCGTTGATAACTCTCTTACACATTTTGTCCGCTCTCCATCTACACAAGATATACTGAGAGACCCTTTAAATGCTGAAAAATTTATTAAATACCACAATATTAAACAGGAATTGGGACAACTGCAGACTTTAGAAACAGGTATTCAAGATGTAATTATGGTTAGTTTGAAACATGAATGGCTCATTAATAACAATGGCCTTCTTCGCCTTGAACATAATAATTATAATAAAATTCACGAAAAATATATGACTTACCAAAAGTCATCTTACTGGATTTTGGAAGAATACGATGACATCGTTCTAACTCATGATGCTCGTGATAATTGTAACTATTATATAAATCTAATTAAGAAACTTCCATTTCTTACATCAGACAAAACTGGAATGGTTGGTGCATTAATTCCCACTTGTACTTTAAATAATATCATGGCCGAGCAAATAGTATCGGAAACGTTCATTATATTGGACGAGTCTAATCAAATTATCGCACATAGTGATCCAGATAGTGTAGGCACCAACATAAACGAAAATGAAGATTTCCATTCTCTTATAGATGTGAACACAGGTAAAGGTCAATTCAATTCGACAATTGAAGATATAGATTATAAAGTAACGTATAGAACATCTAGTTATAATAATTGGACATACGTATCACTGGTTAAAATAAGTGATCTTAATAAGCAATCCAGTTCTATCGGATGGTTTACATTGTTAGTTTGCAGTATTTTATTGATCATATCCCTAATTGTAGCAATTATCGGTATTAGTATATTTTATAAGCCGATTCGGCATTTGCAAGACTTCTTTACCAAAACTTTTACCTCCGCTAAATTTAGTACAAAAACTAAAAATGAATTTGATTTAATAAGATTTAATATCGAACAAATGCTTGATAAAAATGTAGAATTAGAATCCCGACTACAAAATCAAATTACCCAACTAAGACAATTCTTTATTATACGGTTATTACAAGGTAAGATGAAACGTGAGGAAATTCCGGCAAAATTAAAATCATTTAATTATTATCAATCGTGGACGAGGCTTTCCTTATTTACATTGCAAATTGATTCGTTAGATGAGTCCAACTACCAATTAAAGGAAGAAGATGTAATTCTATTTGCAATTAATGCTATGATTGAAGATACCTTAGAAGAGGAGATACGGTTTACACCTGTAGTTATTAACCGAACACAAGTAACAATACTTACATTGAACATTGAGTCTGAAGAAGAATACCATTTCTACTTAAATGAATTAGCACAGATGATTCAATCTAAAATTCGCAAAGAATTTGATCTTCCTGTTAGTATCGGCATTAGCCTTCCATACACCGAATTAATCTCGACAAAAGATGCTTATAAACAAGGAATGGAATCACTAAAATATAGACTGAAATTAGGTAAAGAATCGATTATTTTTTATGAAAATTTAGACAGGAATCATAATTTCAGTGGACAACTACCAACAACGAATAAAAATTCCATTTTTGATTCCATTAAAGTCGCTGATCGTGAAAAAGCAGATAAAGGATTGAAAGCCTTATTTAACACCTTATTTGATAAGGAGTTTAATCATAACCAATATCAGATATTTATAATTAAATTTCTGTATGACTTAATAGAATTAAAACAATTATTAGGTGTAGAACTAAAAAAACTAGATGAAAGACCTTTAGTTCATGAACTGGAAAATCTAAGAACCTCAGATGATTTACAGAAATGGTTTAAAGAAAATCTTATTTATCCTATTATCGAAAAAGTGGAGGAACGTACTGAATCCAAATACAAAACCATTTCGGATAAAATTATTCATATAATACAAAAAGAATATGATACAGCTATATCTTTGGATTCCATTGCAGCTAGGCTACATTATAATCCTAATTACCTTAGTAGTATCTTTCAAAAAGAGATGAAAACCACATTCAGTGAATATTTATTGAAATATAGATTAAACATAGCAAAAAATTGGTTGTTGGATACAGATTTATCCGTTAAAGATATTGCTATAAAGTTGCAATACAATAATTCCCAAAACTTCATACGCTCATTTAGAAAAATCGAAGGGATTACTCCTGGTAAATATAGAATGGAGCATAAAAAATCAGGATAGAAAGTGCCTATCACAGATCGCTTTCTATCCTGATCATTATGTTCAGTTAATTATATCAATTGAATTTACTTTTGAAATAAACCCTAGTTTTTCTTTCGCATTATCGCTACACCATGGTTTATCAGGATTATCAGAAACACCATAGAATGTTCCATATTCAATATCACTTATAATTGCATCTTTAAACAAGGTAACTGTATCTACTTCTGAAAGCCATGTATGACGATTACGTTCTATATTTTTATAAATTTCTTTTTTCTCATTTAATTTTACACTTCCAATTCTCAAATTGATAACCGAAAGAGGATATTGGTTACTAAACGCAAAACCTATATTTTCTACAGCTAGTTTAAGTACTCCATACAATCCTTCTGAATACGGATAATCGTTTACATTAATTTTTCTTCCCAACTTTGATTTCCCCCCAGACTCATAGTAATCCGTAACATGATTACTACTTGCAAAAACAACCTTTGGAATATTTAATTCGACTGCTGCCTTAAGAATATTATAAGAAGCTTTGAAGTAGACATCGACCATATTATTCATCTCAGAAATATTAACAAGACTGCCAGCATTACCAGTGGATAACAGATTTACTAATACATCTGTTCCACTTGGTATGTTATCGATAAGTTCTGCAAAATTCTTGGCATCTGTTTTCTTAGCGTTATCATTATTTTCATCAACGTTAATATCAAGACTATGAACATCAAATTCCCGTTTTAACCCCTTTTGTAAGATTGTCCCAATTGTTCCGCTACCACCTATTAAAACAACTTTTTTCATATAGACACCTCCATGCATCAATTTCATAATTAAGATACTTGGTAAAAAATCTGAACATTACGCTATTTAATTTCCATTGCAGCCGACTGCTTTTTAGCAGAGACGGCTGCAACTAACTAGGAAAAGAGGCCCACCTTTTCATTGTGGATTTTCAAGCTCAGTGCTCTTCCTGTAGATCACCGTGTTTCATTACAATCAAAATCATGTTTTTCTATAATCCGCACAATAATATTTAAATTCCATTAAGTATTCGGTTTCTAATATAGACTTGGTAACTATGAAATTCATTCCCATAAGTAATATACCCATTATTTAGAAGTTGTATGTTAATCTAATTTTGAATATCTAAATCGGAGCTGTCTGCCCTGTATAAGATAATTAATTGTATAAGAGTTTCTGTATTAGCCAATAAAAGGATTTTTCCCCATTGATTTCATGACCTCCATTAAAGTAATGGTATTCTAACTCAGATTCTGCTCCTTTTCCCTTATAAATCTCTAATAGGTTTTTCATAGCTATTTCTACTTGATGCAAGGGGAAAAGCTGATCTTCCTTTCCTGATTCTATAAAAAGTGGCCTTGGAGCAATTGAAGAAATTAACTCATCCATCTCTCCAATTTTAAGTATTCCTGGTATATAATTATCAAGGCAATGTCTTCTGTGCATAATACTTCCATTAAAAGTACTCAAATATCCACTAAGTACGGTTGCCTTTATCCTTTCATCAAGAATTGAAGTAAATGCCGCAATTAATCCCCCGCCAGAAAAACCGAAACATCCTATTTTCTCTTGATCAACCATTTTAATAGTTTGAATATAGTCTAACACCCGTATTAACTCATGAACCCTCAAACCTGCAATTGTCTTTCCCATTAACAATAGCTGACTTGCAATTTTAAAACATGAATTTTCACATGGTGGTACTGCGTTCATATCCTCTTCCAGTCTACGGTCCCCAAAACCAATAATCCCTGGTACTACAACAATTACACCCATTTGTACTATTTTTGCAGCAAATTTATTATGAATACCTGTAAAGTCACTATCTACATTATCCGTGTTTAGACCAATAGCTTCTTTCATTCCATGGCCGTGGCCATGAAGCGCTAGAACAACAGGAAGCTTTCGTTTCTTCTTATTGGGGATAAGTATATAAAACGGAATTCTTAGCGGATAGATAGACATAATTTCAACACATATCAATTTATAATTTTTCATTTTTCTTTTTTCCATTATCTTTGGGTTAAATTCATTATTCTCATTTTGAAAACTTCCTAAAGCTTCCTTGACACAATCTTTTATATCTTCTTGTTGATTGCCTCCACTTATGGAATGAGTGGTGTTATTGTACTGTTGATTTAAAAATCTATTTACCCTATTCAATATTCTCCCTCCCTATATTTAATTAATCTCTAATCCTATAATTATAATATACTTTTCTGACAAATATAGATTGCTGTTCAATTTTTAGATAATATAGTGTGAACTTTAAGCACTTTTATTCGCTGAAGTTATTACCATCTACATGCGTGATAAAGGTGAAAAACTAATTATAGCTTTTTTACGCACTTCTCCTAACACCTCTAAATTACTATTTCATACTATGTATAAGATGTTATTTAATTACTGGAGGAAATCATAATGATAAATAAATCAATAATCGGCAGCCAAATAAAAGGAAAGCATATCCTAATCTATGATCGACTATGGTGGATACAAGGACAAAGAGCATTGCTTTTGCAGAAATATCACCCGAACTTAGAAATAATGTCTTATCATGATTTTATAAACTTAGTAAAGGGAAAAGGCGTTAAAGTAATTAACAAAGAATATGAAGTTATATCAACCTTAGGTTTGTGGACAGCTGAACGCCTAATTCAATACAATGTCCATGTATATTCTTCTGTTGCTGGTTCATATAGTTATCTAGCCACAAACCAAGACGATTTTCGTGAATGGTCTGAGAAAATCAAGCCAAATTATCGGTACATCAAACAAGTAATTAATAAAATAGATAGGATTGGTGCCGTTAATAGGAAACTAGCCAATACAATTAAAAAATACTGTCCAGATAAACATGTAGAATATATTAAAGCTTTTGTTGAAACAGACAAATTTAAGCCAATGCCATTAACTAAAACAGATACATCGACATTTACGATTGGTTGGGTAGGTAATGCCGATAAAAGATCGAAGAATTACCACACGGTATATAAAGCAATAAAAGATCATTTTAAAGATGACTCTACAGTTCAATTTAAAGAAGCAACAAAAGAAACTCGAATCGATAGAGAAGATATGCCAACATTTTATAATTCCATTGATTTATTACTCGTTACTGGAGTAAATGAAGGTCTACCAAACCCTGCTATGGAAGCTTACGCTTGTGGAATACCTGTATTAGGAACTAATATTGGCATCATTAAAGACTGGGCATCGCCAAATGCAAAAACATTAATTCTTAACTCCGATGACCCTAGAAAATTTATAAATAAAATTAATCAATTAAAAGCTAATCAAAAACTTCATCAAACCCTAAAAAAAGAAATTCGAAAAAATATAGAAAACAACTGGACTATAGAACACAATATTGAAGACTGGTTATATACATTATTCAATATAGGTGGTGAACGTTAATGGAAAAAATATGTATAGCTGTTTATGTTTTTGGAAACTACACCCGATATGCTCCCTATTATATTTATAGCATTTTAAAAAGCTATCCTGATTACTATGTGAAGGTGTTTTCTAAAGATCCTCTTTCAGCAAATGAAAATACAGCCTTAGAACTAATCCGAAATCAAGTTTCACCTAATTTCGAAGTTGTTGAAGGGTATCTAGGCGAATATATTAATCTAGAAGACCCATCAAAAATGGTAGGTAGTATTGGAACTATGTTGCGTTTCTTAATTCCTTATGAGGAATTCAAGGACTTTAAGTATGTTTATATTGGAGATATCGACTTTTTAATTATTCGAGAAAAGCCAACTTTATTAGACGTTCATAAAAAGCATTCCAAGAAAATCGGCGTTCCTTATAGTAATGCAATTCGTCCCAACTCAAAACGACTTACAGGGCTCCATTTTTTCAAAGTAAAAGACTACTATAAAAAGATGAATCCAATTATTCAATATTACTTGAATAATCCTAATAAATTATATAATGAGGTAAAAGAGTTACGATACGATGAAGAATTTCTATATAAAATTATCGAGAAAGGTATTGGTTTTGGGAAAATTGAGGAACATTTTTTTCGACCTCCGCATGGTTTTCATATTGGAGTAGCAAGACAAGGAGACGATCAGGAAAAATTAAGAAAAATAGATCGTTATTTAAATCAGAAGAAATTAATAAGTCAAGGAGTTATTGAGCAATTAGATATATTTTTTAACGATCCGATATTTAAAAAAATAATGTTGTTAACCCCAGATAACAGCATTAAATTTCTTGAAAAACGAGTAAAGCACTTTAAACCACAATAGAATAGATAAAGTGCTAATTACATGCAGGAAAAATACGGTCTAATTTTCATGAAATAGAAAAACAGCGATGAATGATTCATCGCTGTTTTTTATAATTTGTAAATTATACAAGTTGCATCATTGGATAATTACTTTCAATATAACGCAGCTGTTTAGTTTTAC
Organism: Oceanobacillus sp. E9; assembly: GCF_001741975.1. Classification (NCBI taxonomy): domain Bacteria; kingdom Bacillati; phylum Bacillota; class Bacilli; order Caryophanales; family Bacillaceae; genus Oceanobacillus; species Oceanobacillus sp. E9. Next base: position 223,592 of record NZ_LSNA01000005.1, on the reverse strand, counting down.
CATCTGCAAGAACTGAATGTGTTATATAATGCTCATTCTTTCTCTGAATTCCTTTTAAAAATAAATTAGAGGTAATTCCTGTAGCAGAAAATATACAATCATCTGTTGAGACCAATTGTTGATGACTCAACGGTACCTCCATTTCATATATCCCCATCTTATTACATCTTTTAATTTCATCTTCATTTCGAGGCATTAACTTTGCTTGCATTTCTCCTCCTAAACAACGACTTGCTACAGCTCCTAACACACCTTCAGGGGCTCCTCCAATTCCATAAAACATATCAATATCTAATTCTTCCATACATGTAGCTGCTGCATATATGACGTCGCCATCCGAAAATAAATTTACGTTGGCTCCAATATTTCTGATCTTATCAATATATTTTTGATGTCTTGCTCGATCTTGAATAAGGATATTTAAATCCTCAATTTTTTTTCCTGTTGCATCTGCAACTCTAGAAATATTTAATTCCAGAGTTGCTTCTATATCAATAACCCCTTTTGCTTTAGGACCTACTACAATTTTTTTCATATACATGTCAGGCGCATGTAATAATGTACTTTCAGGTGCAGCTGCAATTACTGTTATAGCATTTGGCTGGCCATTTACTGTTGGTGTTGTGCCTTCTATTGGATCTACAGCGATATCGACAGCTAATGCATTACCTAGACCTACCTTTTCCCCTATATAAAGCATTGGAGCCTCATCTATTTCCCCTTCTCCAATAACAACCGTTCCATCCATTTTCATTTTGTTTAATTGTTCTCTCATCGCTTTCGTTGCAGCTCCATCAGCAGAAATTTTATCACCACTTCCTACCCATGGTTTTGATGCAATCGCTGCTAACTCAGTAACTCTTAAAAAATCAAATAGTAAAGACTGCATGGAGCACATCCCCCTTGGATTTAGCTACAATGTGTATCTGCAGCTACTTCTTGATTTTGTTTCGCTAAAAATTTATTCTCATTATCCGTTATTTTATCGACTTTTCGCTTTGATCCTTCTTGCCAGTTTACACTTAAATATGCTTCTACAACTTTTAAAGCTACTTCTTCACCAATAATTTGAGCACCCAGCGTGATTACTTGAGCATTATTACTTAATTGCGCTCTTTCTGCAGAATAAACATCGTGAGCAAGAGCAGCACGAATGCCAGGGTATTTATTAGCAGCTATACAAACACCGATACCCGTACCACAAATTAAAATTGCTCTATCAATTTCTTCATTACTAATTGCTTTGGAAACTTCAAATGCAACATCCGGATAATCAACAACATTACAAGAATAACAACCATAATCTACTATTTCGTGATCTGTTCCAGATAAGTATCGATTAATGGCTTCTTTTAGGTCAAATCCATTATGATCACTACCAATTCCAATTTTCATGTTGTATCCTCCTACTTTTCACTTTATATTTTCATTTTAGTTCATGATACAAATATTTTCAATTGTTTATTTTCGTTTATTTTTATTTTGTTTCGTATTTATTGTTTTTTATCAAAAAAAAGAATCAGAATTTCTGATCTGACTCCTTTTTTATTTATTTTTAAAATTAATATTAACTGGCTTGTGACTGTTGTTCTTTTATAAAGGATAAAAATGCTTGAAGAATAAGATAAGAAGACGTTGCTCCTGGATCTTGAGCACCTATCGATCTTTCTCCTAGCCTACTTGAACGGCCTTTTTTAGAAATTAAATCCTTTGTTGATTCCATTCCTTTTTTTGCTTCTATAACTGCACTTTCAAACGAAGCATAAAAGTCCTCAGTTATATTATACTTTGACTCTAATTCTCTAGCGAATGGAGCGAGTGTATCTACCATCGTTTTATCACCAATATCGGATTGCCCTCTTTCTTTAATCCCTTTAGTAAAAGCAATCCAATAATTGATTAAATCTTCTTCATTTAATATCGTTTTATTTTTTACTTGTTTTGCACCTCTCATAAATCCTGTGGCATAAAGCGGCCCAACTGATGATCCAACTGCATTCAAAAATGTCTTGCCAACAGTTAGATTTATCTTAGCTATATCTTCTTCATCCGATAGGTCACTCATTAATTTTTCCTTCACTGCTTGCCAGCCGATTGACATTGTAACACCATGATCTCCATCCCCAATTTTACGATCCAATTCACATAAATAATCTTTTTCTTCTTCAATTATATCCACGATATTATGAAAAAAAATTTTAAATTCTCTTGATGTAAATTCCATGTTAATCCTCCTATTTCGGTTGGTCTACTTCTGAACAAACATTGGACAATTGACAGGGTGATCAATTCCTTTCTTTAATTCATCATCTAGTTTCATTAAAGTAACGGAACATCCACCCATTTCTAAAGAAGTAATATAGTCACCAACATATGAACGATAGATATGAATACCTTTTTCTGATAGTATTTGTTCTACTCTTCGAAAAATAATATATAATTCCATTCGTGGAGTGGAGCCTAATCCATTTACTAAAACAGCTACTTCATCTTGGTTTGTCAGAGGCATATCAGTTAAAATATCCGTTACAAGTCTTTCTGCTACTTCATCTGCAGTAGCTAATGGTCCTTTTTCAATTCCTGGTTCCCCATGATGACCAAGACCTATTTCCATTTCATTTTCACCTAACTCAAAACTTGGTTCACCTGTTTGTGGTAAAGCACATGGTGATAGACCAACTCCCATTGATCGAGAATTTTCATTTGCTTTTTCTGCCATTCGAATTACATCGTCTAAGTCATAACCAAAATCCGCAGCTGCTCCAGCAGATTTGAAAATAAAGAACTCACCAGCAATCCCACGACGCTTCTTTTTTTCTTCTTTCGGAGCAGAGGCTACATCATCCGAGCCTAATGCAATCTTTACTTCAATATCTTCCTCTAAATCTGCCATCTCTGCAGCCATACCAAAATTCATTACATCTCCAGCGTAATTCCCATGCAGATAGGCAACACCAGCTCCTTTGTCAATAGCCTTTGTTACTTCAAGAATCGGATCAGGAGAGGGAGATGCAAAGATATTTCCAACTGCTACTCCATCTGCCATTCCTTCACCAACATATCCTAGGAATCCAGGCTCATGTCCAGAACCTCCACCTATCAAAATACCAACCTTATTCTCTTTTGTTTGTCGAGTAGTTACTAGAGCACGTTTATTTTGATTTGATTGTTTTATATAATCTGGATGTGCTTTAACATAACCTTCTAACATTTCTTCTACTACATGATTTGGATTATTTAAGAGTTTTTTCATTATTGTATGCACCTCACATTATGATTCAATTAATCTTAATTTCAAAATAAAGCGTTTACACTAATATTAGACGAGTTCACGCAATATCAGTGTATAGTTTACTCATTATTAAACGACAGCTTCATCCTTTGAACCTTTTGCTATTTCTTCTTCAGGTAATCTCAAGAATCTTGTCATAATAGCTGCTGCAAAATATAATCCCGCAAGTAACCACATTAATCCTTGTGTACCAATGAAATCATAAAATAGAGCAACAAGTGCCGGTCCTACGAATACACATAATCCTGCTCCAAGATTTAAAATAGACATTGCAGCGCCTTTGTCCCCGTCTCCAACTAAAGATGGGGTTAAAGCTGAAAGTGGAACAAAACCAGCTAAACATGCGCCCCATAACATTCCAATTGCTCCAATTAAGAATACATTTCCAGTAAACACTTGTGGTACATAGAACATCATTAACGTAAATACACCACATCCAACCGCACCAATCCAAGTAATTGTGTTTCTCCATCCAAATTTGTCGCCAACATAACCAAATATTAAATTAAATGCAATGTTGGAAATAAAGATAGTTCCCCAAATGTTCAACCAGACTGTTGTTGAAATTCCTTGACCTGATAAGTAAATCGGTAAAAACAAAGGAAACGCATATTGCGACGCTTGGTTAATTATTCTGACAATACCCGCTACAGCGACTTTAGGTTCTCGCTTTAAAATAGTTATTCCATTTAACAATTCTTTAAATTTACTACTTTTGCTTTCCTTCTCTTCTAGGTCAAACTTATCTTTGTTAACAATTAAAGCAAAGTAAGCCCCTAACAATACCCAAAATACCGCACTCCACATAGTAGGAATGTGCCCAACCCAATTAATCATAAAGCTAGAATAATATGCACCTAATACGCTTAGTCCTCCAGTAAACACAAACCAGAACCATCCCACTGCTGTTCCAAGTTGATGTTTTGGTGTACGATAAGTAACCCATACAAGAAATGAATATGCAAATAACGGATATCCAAAGCCACGTAGTGCGTATGTTGGAATCATTAATTCATAGACTAAATTTGGCATAGCAAATCCAACAAACAGAACGTGTCCGAGTAGATATAATACTAATCCCATTGTCATTGTTTTCCTTGGACCGAATGCCTCTACTAGTACTCCAGATAACCACGCTGCAATTGCAATTGTTACACCATAAGATGTAGTGAGTACTGCTGCTTGCTGGACAGTTAATCCTTGATCTACAAGGTACGGACTAATCCAAGCAAGCTCTAATCCATCACCCATCATGAAGATTAATACTCCAAAATACCCCCATACTAAATTGGAAGGAATACCAATCTTATCCAAAAAAGTCTGATTTTGCCCTAAACTTCGCACAAGTTTCTCCCCCTTTATAGTGGAAACCTCTTACGGTTTCAATATTATTTTTAGTGACTTATCTCCCTTTTTCATTAATTCGAATCCCTTCTCAAACTCTTCTAAAGGAAGTTGATGTGTCACTACTCCACTAGTAGGGAAATCTCCATTTGCAATTCCATCAATAACTAACGGATAACAATATGGCCCAAGATGTGATCCGAGTAAATCTAGTTCTTTTCGATCGCTAATAATACTCCAATCTACCGTTACAGGTTCTCCAAACACACTAAATTCTATAAATCTACCTAATTTACGAATAGCATGTAATCCTTGCTCCACTGATTTTGGATGCCCAGTAGCCTCTATATAGATGTCACATCCATAGCCTTCTGTCATATCTTTAATTTCTTGAACAACATCTGTCTTACTAGGGTTAAGAACAATATCTGCTCCGAATTGTTTGGCAAGTTCTAGACGGTCTTCTTTCATATCTAATACAACTAACTTAGCAGGTCCTGATTTTTTTATAGCACCAATCATTCCTAAACCAAGTGTACCCGCACCAGACAGAACAACAAAATCTCCTAGCTGTACTTGCGCCCGTTGTACGGCATGTAAACTACAAGCATATGGTTCAATGAGAATAGCATCTTCAATCGGCAAATCCTCTGGTACTTTATAATTAATCGCTTCTTTTGTAAATTTCATATATTCCGCCATTCCACCATTTACGTTGTTTTGAAATCCATATAAATCATGCTTTTCACACATCCAATATTGGCCTCGATTACAGAAACGGCACTCCCAACAAGGTACAATTTGCTCAGAAATTACACGATCACCAATTTCAAAATCAGATACTTCATTCCCTTTTTGCACAATCTTACCAATAAATTCATGACCAGGAATCATTGGAGCTTTAATATATGCCGGTTGTGTTTCATCTCCCCAAAAGCTAGGCGCACCATCATAAGCTTTAATATCCCCTGCACAAATTCCACAAGCCTCTAACTTTATAATTATTTCTTTATCGTTTTCTAGTTTTGGAGTTTCTACCCTTTCTTCAAATTTATAATTTTTAGGGCTATATGCTACAACAGCTTTCATATGTGTTGGTATCTCTTGCTGCTTAGTGCTCTCTTTATTTTCTACCGATTTCTCCATGCTTTCATCTCCCTTAACATTTATTTAAAACAAATTTCAATTTTTCATCTTATTGAAATCGTTTTCAATTTATAGTTACATATTATCATTCATTTTCGAATTGTCAATAATTTATTTCGTATTTTATTATTTCAATTCATATCTAATCATAAATAAATAATTCGAAAATAAAACGAAAATAAATATACTTCATTATTGCTTAAATGAACAAAATACCCTAATATGAAATTAGATTACTTATTAAGGGTGAAGTTTCATGAAAATGTTTGCTAGTGAAAGAAGAAATAAAATTATTAACCTATTACAAGAACAAAAACGAATTACTGTGAAAGATATAGCATTACAGATAGGGGTATCTGAAGCTACATTAAGGGCAGATCTAAACAAAATGGAAAATGATGGTTTACTTACAAGAACACATGGTGGTGCCGTCATTAATGATGAAAATGAAAATGAAACAAGTTTTAGTGCAAGGAAAAAGAGAAACAAAGAAGAAAAAATACAAATATGTAAAAATGCTTTTGAACTTATCGAAGAAAAACAATGTATATTATTAGATGCTAGTTCCACTGCACTAGAACTAGCTCGTTTATTAAATCAATCTTCAAAACGAGTTACTGTAGTAACTAGTGGAATTCAAACCGCCTTTGAGTTAAAAGACAACCCTGATATTACTACAATCTTAATTGGTGGCGTAGTTACAAAGAAATCAGCATCTATTGAAGGTACACTAGGAATAGATATATTAGATAGTGTCAATATAGATATCATGTTTACTTCAGCAAATGCACTATCTTTTGAAAATGGCTTAGAAGATTTTAATTTATATGAAGTTCAATTAAAAAAAGAAATTATACGGAGAGCTTCAAAAGTAATTGCGCTTATTGATTCCACAAAAATCGGGAAATCATCTAGTGCTGTTTTTGCAAAGTTTGATCAGATAGACCGAATAATAACAGATCAACCTATAGATCCGTTATTTAATAGCAAATTAGATTCTCATCAGATAGAAACAATCATAGTTTAAACAATTTATCCGATAAAAAACGAAGACTTATATAAGTCTTCGTTTTTTATGCTCTACTCAAAGATAATTTAAGCTTATAGATTATAGAGTTATATGAATTTTATTGAATCATCCATTGAGGTTTTCTAAATCCAAACCCTGGGATTCACCATCTATAATTTGTTATTTCATCTAATTCCACAATTTCTTTAATATCTATAACCCGCTGCTCTTTCTCATCCTCTGTAACAACTCGATTTCAATAAACATATTCAAAGCTGCAGCCTATTCATCTTCAATCTTCTTATACTACTTCAAAATAAAATCGAGAATTGCGAACGAGGATGTGGCCCATAATATAATCTGGAGCCTCATCCTCGCATTTCAGTGTAATGATACGTTCTTTAATTTCTAGACAGTTTAAAATTCTCTACTAACTGTTGTAAGTCCTCAGCTACAGATGTTAAATCAGATGCTGAATTTGCTATTTCTTCCATAGATGCAAGTTGTTCTTGTGTAGATGCAGAAACATTTTCTGCTTCATTTGATACTGTGTCACCAATGGATGCTACTCCTTCAAATATAGAAGTAAATTGTTTCGTCGCAGTAGAAATTTCTTCAATTTCAGTAGTTACACTCGTAATTTGATTCGTAATGGAATCCACGTATCCAGTAATATTCGAGAATGATTGATCTGCATTATTTGCGATATTAATACCTTTTTCAACTTCTGTTGTTGCAGCTTTCATTGAACTCACAGTATTCGCAGTTTCCGATTGAATTGCGCTAATCATTGTCTTTATTTGTTCAGCTGATTGGGAAGACTTTTCGGCAAGTTTTCTTACTTCATCAGCTACAACAGCAAATCCTTTCCCATGCTCTCCTGCTCTGGCTGCTTCGATTGCTGCATTTAGAGCTAACAAGTTTGTTTGCTCGGAAATATCTGTAATAACATCAATAATTTTGCTAATTTCTTCTGATTGATTACCTAAATCTTGAATATTATTTGATAGTTGATGTGTATTCTCTTTGATAAATTTCATTTGACTAATTGTCGTATTCAGAGCTTTATTCCCTTCATTAACAGCAGAAATGGTATTGGTAACTGTATTTGAAACCTCATTCGAGCTCGATTCGATAGTATAAATAGACTCCGTCATTTCCTTCGCTAATTTGGAACTTTTCGTTATATTGTTATTTAGACTATTCATCCCCTCAGCTACTTCTTGTACGGATGAAGAAATTTGTTCTGTTGCTGAGGTATTTTGTTCTGTACTAGCATTTAATTGCTCTGCAGAAGATGCTAAATGATTTGATTTATCTCTAACTTGAAGTATAATTCCATTCAAGTTTTCTCGCATTTTATTAAACGATTGAGCAAGTGTGCCTAATTCATCATTTCGATGTAAGTGTACTTCATCGCTTAAGTCTCCATGACTTATCGTGTTACTTGCACTTACAAGATGATAAATCGGTTTAGAAATAGAGCGAATGATAAATACAATTAATACTCCTCCAAGAGCTAATGCAATCGTAATAACAAGGATTGTCGTATTTAAAATTGGGCTCACATTATGCGTTATTTCACTATTAAACATGCTCCCAGCTATTTTCCAACCTGTAATTTCACTTGTAGCAAATGCTAATTGTTTTTGATCCCCTTCAAAAAGATAGTTGAACTTCCCATTTTCTGAGTCATATAGTTTGGTGAAAAAATCTTCTGTTGCTTCAGCACCAGCCTCATAATTGGGATGACTGATATAATTTTGCGCTTCATCTAATAGAAACAAATACCCTTCTTCACCGATAGTGACTGAATTAACTATATCTGTCAAACTAGCCAACTCTAAGTTTACTGCCACAACACCATCGTTATTAGCAGTAGCTTTCGCAAGTGTCACCACCACTTGATTGGAAGAAGCTGATACATAAGGAGTTGTTACAATTACTTCTCCTTGATTGTCCATCGCTTGTTGATACCAAGGTCGCTCTCTTGGATCATAATCTGGTGGATTTTTAAAGGATGTAGGAAAATTCATAAACTCTCCCGTCTCCGTTCCTACATATGTTTGTTCAAAAGCTACATCTTTCGAATTTTGCATATTTTCTAGAATTCTGCCCGTAGCTTCATCTGCATTATCTTCTATATCCGATGGATCAATTGCAGTAGATAAGTATTCGATACTATCCATTTGGTCATTCATAAACTGATCAATGGTTTGTTTCATTATTTCTACACTCTTTTGGGCAGAGTCTAACATACTTTCCTCAATCTTATTCTTTGCACTTTGGTAAGAAGTTGCTCCGATTGCGATACTAGGGATTAATAATATGATAAGAAACGCTATTATTAATCTATTTCTTAAACTAATTGATTTCTTGATTCCTTTTTTCTTCTTCAAGTTGTGTTACCTCCTGCTATAAGTAATTGTGCAATCATGAGCTTTATATCGACCAAAAGCACTATAACTTAACAGCAAGTGTAAAAATAAAAATAATCATAAAAGTCGAATAATTATAGAACTCCCTATCTATAAGATTATATCTATTTAGCAAATAAGCACCTATCTCATTGATAGATGCTCGTTGATTTCGTTTTTCATCATTGTTTAATAGTCACTTATTGATCTACATTTCCCATACTATTTTTATTTATAATATAGCTAGTTATATCAGCAAGTTCTTCATGTTGATACTTTCTATTTTTTGTAGTTAATTCTTCTAAGAAAAAAGTATAGAGACTTTTCTCATCTGTAAAGATATTAACCCGGTCATTATTTGAATAATTTTTCACAACCGTATGATTTTGAGAAGCACAATTATAATACACAATCGGTTCTACAAAATTATACTTCGGATTCGCTTCTTCTAAAAAGTGTTTCAGTTTTAATGCTGTCTCGATTACTTGGTTAGATGGATTTCCATAGGATATTACTTTTACATTTGCTTGCAAGGGTTCAGGTACACCATCATTTTTAATTACAATCGTATGTTCTTTATGATCATCATACGGGAACATCGAATGAATTAACAAATCTAGCGTTTCATCTTGACCATAAGAAACTCCATGTAAAACTGTACCTGACCATTTCTTCGTTTCTATAATGTACATTCCTGTAGGCAACAAAATGAAATGATCAATTTGTTTCGTCTTTAATTCAAGTCCTTTGTTGTAAGGAACAAAAAGATTACCGAGAATCACCATTTCTTCTTTTTGTACTAGATTTTGTTTGACTAACATATCCTTTACATGTAATAAAATGTTATGAGTTTCTACTTCACCGCTATTAATGGAAAATGCCTTCAAGCTATTTATATAATCATTTTTATCACTTATAATTTTATTAAATCTATTTATTTCTTTATTGAGCTCGATCTCAAAACGTTGATGTTCATTATGCAACATATTCTCGTACTCAGAGGTTTGTGTTTCCATTGTTGCCGATACTTCTTCCGTTATCGCATCAATGTTATATTCATGCTCCCTTTCCATATTCTTTGTACGCTTCAATAAAAATACAATAACGATAGCAAAAATAATTATTATCGACAAGTAAATTATAGTTATCATATTTATCCTCCTATACGGTTATTCTACTACATCGCTGTGACAATATCTTCTAAATATAAAGCAAACTTTTAAACAATTTCTGCAAAAATATAAATCCAACTATTTGTGATTAGAATACATCATACTATTAAATAAACCAACCTTTATCATGAATTTATGACTAAATTGCCAAATGATATGCCTTTAGAATTTATAGAAGTATATTATCCACCTATGAAAAAAAGGATTCTAGCTACCAACTGAATCCCTTTATCGTAACCATAGAATAAAACTAGGAAGATCAATAAATCAACATAAAAAACCCTCATAAACATTGTGTTTACAAGGGTTAACCTAACGTCCCAGGCAGGATTCGAACCTGCGACCCACAGCTTAGAAGGCTGTTGCTCTATCCAGCTGAGCTACTGGGACAAATTTGGAGCGGGTGAAGGGAATCGAACCCTCGTCATCAGCTTGGAAGGCTGAGGTTTTACCATTAAACTACACCCGCAAAGTCTATCTCTACTCAATCATTATGTATGCCGTCTTTTTTAACGGACAAGTAATATTATATGACCGAGTAAACAATTTGTCAACAGTTTTTTTAAAAGTTTTAGTCAGTAACAAAAAAAGTTACTGACTAAACTTTTATAGTATTGTTGAATAAGACATATTTTTAATTTTTTGTCCATCCACTGTATAAAACTGAACAGAAACCGTTTCATTATCTAACCATCCTAATATAGCATACGTCTTCTCCACGCGGTTTCGCGGCATACGAATACTTCCTGGATTGATAAATAATTGTTCTCCAATTTTTTCTGCACCAGCAATATGTGTATGTCCAAAGCAAACAACTTTAGCTTGATGTTCTTCTGCTGCATAAGAAAGTGTGGTAAGTCCAGATTTCACTTGATGGAGATGTCCATGTGTAATAAAGAATCTAGTTCCATCAATATCTTTTATTTCTTCAGTTGGATATCGGGGATCGAAATCACAATTCCCTCCAACTTTATAAAAAGGATGTAACACTTCTGCATCAAAATCTAATTCTGAATCGCCACAGTGAATATACCAATCAACTTCATCATGTTGATCCATTATTTCTGTTAGCTCCTCAGTCAAACCATGACTGTCACTAGTTATTAATACACGAGTCATCGTAACCCCTCCAATTGGTGACTTATAATGTATGTAACCATTTTTCAAGCTGATCAATCGCATTTTTACGATGACTAATTTGATTTTTTTTATCTGGATCTAATTCAGCCATTGTCACATCATATCCTTTAGGAATAAAGATAGGATCGTATCCAAATCCATGATCGCCTTTTTGGTTTCTATGAATGTACCCTTCACAATACCCTGTATTAAAAGTTGTTTCTTCACCGGGTTGCGCTATAGCCAATACACAAATAAATCTAGCATGACGATCTTGATCAGGAACATCCTGCATTTCCTGTAGAACCTTGTCTATATTCGCTTGATCATTAGTGGGTTCACCAGCATATCTTGCGGAAAATAGACCAGGTCGTCCATTTAAAGCATCAATTATTAATCCTGAATCATCAGCAATAACAGCTGTATTAAAACGTTCACTAATTTGTTCTGCTTTTAAAGCTGCATTTTCTTCAAAAGTAGTTCCTGTTTCCTCAATATCTGGAATAGATTCAGGTAAATCCAATAATGATATTGCTTGAATATCAAAGCTAGCAAAGAATTCCTTGAATTCTTTAGCCTTTCCCTTATTTTTAGTAGCAACAATTATTTTTTTCATATGATTACATTACTCCCTACAATTATCTTTCCATATCTATAATTAATTTATCTGCTAAAATTTCTTTTTGTATTTTCACCAGTTGCTGAATACCTTCTTCACCTAATTTTAGCATATTTTGTAATTGGGTAGGAGTAAAGGTCGCTTCTTCTCCTGTACCTTGAATTTCCACAAACTCTCCTGCACCAGTCATCACAATATTCATATCGACTGCTGCTTCCGAATCTTCTTCATAATTTAGGTCTAGAATTTCTGTTCCGTTTATTAACACCCCTACAGAAATAGCTGCTAAATAATCATGAATTGGCATTTTTTTTAATGTTTTTGCTTCAACTAATTTTGAGAATGCAAGTGACATTGCTACAAATGCTCCTGTAATAGAAGCTGTTCTTGTTCCTCCATCCGCTTGAATTACATCACAATCAATCCAAACTGTACGCTCTCCAATTTGATCTAAATCAACAACTGATCGTAATGCTCTACCAATAAGTCGTTGAATTTCCATCGTTCTTCCACTTACTTTTCCTTTTGAAGATTCACGAATATTTCTCTGGGCAGTAGCTCTAGGGAGCATGGCATATTCCGCAGTTATCCATCCTTTACCCTGACCCCGCATAAACGGAGGGACACGATCCTCAATACTTGCGTTACAAATAACTTTTGTATTTCCCATTTCTATCAGTACGGACCCTTCCGGATGCGATATATAATTAGTTGTTATGTTTATATTTCTTAATTGATTTACTTGTCTCTGATCATTTCTCATTTTAATTCTTCCTCCTCAATTGTACACTGAATAGCTTATCATATTTTTTCAAAAAGAAACATTATCCATATGTTCTCATAAGATTGTTATAACTACTATTTATATCTTAACAAATTTAAAAACCTCTATACTACTTAAAATGTAGTAATAGAGGTTATAATTTAAAACATTATTATAATTCTTCACTTGGTGAGAATAATTGTTTTGTTACTGGTTCTGTATATGCTTCTCCATTTTCATTTACAACTTTTTCTACATTCTCCACCTTTACATCAACTGCATCTATATTTGGCTGTTCCGTAAGTGTACGAACCATAGTTTCCATAACCTCATCAGCTATAATTCCTTGCTCACTATCAGCTAATATTTCTTTATTAAATACTACCTCAAGAATACCATTACTTAATGTTGGTTCAGAAGCAAGCCCAGCCTCTGGATTAAATACGTTGACAACTGTTGATTGGTATCCAGGACCATCAATCAATTCTTCTATAATATTAGCAATTGCTTCATCTTCATTAGTTTCAATATACTGCGTTACTGGCACATAATAACGATTATTTTCTTGTTCGACTGGATAATACATTGTCACAGGTTCACTCTGTAGATAATCCAACGTATCATTGTTAATTATATTGATTCCATTTGCTCTTGAATAACCAGAATTAATCGGGGTGCCATTTACTGGCATTTCCTTTAAGTCTTGACCATTTACTCGTAACTTAACTTTATGCACATTTTCAAATTGTGTTAACGTATGCGTAACAGATTCGAGTATTTGTACTTCTTGATTTTCTTCATACTGGGTAAATTCTTCTGATAAGTCTACAATAATTGTTCCATCCTCTTGTAAATTAACTCCAAGTACTTCGGTACCTTCTGGTAGCACCGCTTGAAAGCCATTTGGAAGAAGAGGTGTTACTGGACCGCCTTTTACAAGATGCTCTAATACTTGTGCTGCTACTTCATTTGTATCAGGGACTGGAAGTTCTAGTGTTTGAGAAGCAACCATTCCATTTGCATCTAGGAGATACAAGTCTCTAGATACTGTCTCAGCCGTCTCTTCAGGTGTAGCTGAAACATCTTCCTCATCTACTTTGTCAAGATTATCTACTTCCTGTGCATTTTGAGGTGGATCAATTTCATCAAGTGATTGTTCTCCTTCAAAACACCCAGATAAAATAGTGACAATACTTATTGACCCTGCTAATAGCATTAATCGCTTTTTCATGCAAATACCTCCCACGATGGTTTGTACTACTATATATACGAGCCTATATAGAAAATAGACCAATAATAGAATAAATTTCCTATAAATGATATTAATTAGTGTGAAAGCAGAAATTATATGCGATTACAATGAAGCAAGCTTTTCATCTATTTTCAGGGAAGATTTTGTTCTTCCCCCACTGATTATTAGTTGAATAGAATCAAGCGGGCAGTTTATTCCCTACTTATCTTTCTTCTAATCCCCAGTGTCTAGAGTGAGGAATTACCCGTTATATGCAAGATAAAAATTAAAAAAGTTCCAATCCTCCATAACAGATGATTGGAACTTACGTACGAGATTAATACAACTTACTATTATTTACCAAACTTTGTTTGTTGATATATTTGCTTGTTTAATGGTTAGCATTTGGAAGTGAGACTCTTGAAATACTGTTTTTGCAATTTCGATAAAAATCTCTAAATCACCAGTTGTATAAAATTGATGAAGTGGAACTAGATCACTTCGATTCATAATTTGGTGAACGTCAAGAAGTGTACTAGTTTCTCGTGCAGTTTCTTCACTGGAGGAAATAACAGTGACTTCTTCTCCCATTACCTCTTGTATGGTGGATTTAAGTAATGGATAGTGTGTACAACCTAAAATTAATGTGTCCATTTTTTTGTTGCTTGAGAATGGACGTAGAGCCTCTGTTACAACTGTTTTTGCTTCGGAACCGGATAACACGCCTCGTTCAACCATTGGAACAAATGGAGGACAAGCTAACCCACTTACTTGAATGTTCGATTTAATTTTCGCCAATGCTTGTGAGTAAGCTCCACTACTTATCGTTCCTTCTGTTCCAATTACTCCAACCTGGTTATTTGTTGTAGATTTTATCGCAGCGCGGGCACCTGGTTGTATAACACCGATAACTGGTATATCTAATTGTTCTTTTAAATCCTTTAATGTAAACGCAGTGGCCGTATTACATGCAACAACCAACATTTTTATATTCTTTGTTAATAAGAAATCCACCATTTCCCAAGTGAATTGCTGTACCTCTTCTTTTGATCTCGGGCCATAAGGACATCTAGCTGTATCCCCTAAATAAATTAATTGCTCTTTTGGAAGCTGCCTCATAAGTTCGTGAACAACTGTAAGTCCACCTACGCCCGAATCAATTACCCCAATCGCTTTGTCCACAAAGATGTCTCCTCTTTCGTTTGATTATTTTTCGTTAACTATTTTCATCTCTTTATATAGAAACTCTAACAAGTGATTCAACTGATTTTTTTCCTCTTCAGAGAATTTCGTTAAGACTTCTCCTAAATATGCCTGTCGTTTATCAATTACTTCTTCAATAATATGTTTGCCTTTTTCTAATAAGTGAATGCGAACAACTCGTCGATCATTTGTATCGCGTACTCGCTCAACCAATTCATTCTTTTCCATACGATCCACTAAATCTGTTGTTGTACTAAATGCATGACTAATTCGATTTGAGAGTTCCCCAATTGTTAAATCTCCTTCTTCTAACAACCATTGTAAAGCGATAAATTGTGGAGAAGTGATTGGATAATTGTTTAAAATTTTACGACCATTTTGCTTGATCATTCCAGATATATAACGTAATCTCTTTTCCATTTGATTTACTGAATCACTTAATTCGTTCTTTTTCAACGTTCATCCTCCTACTTACTGTTCATCTATCAATTTCCAATATATTCATCTTATGTAATTGATGGAAGTTGTTTTATGTAAGGCTTGTTACTATAGTAAACCAAAATGAACTTCTTGAAAACTTTTTTGAGTAACTGACTGATTTCCGCACAAATATACGCACTAATTTTTACTATAATCATAAGCTATATTGACTAAATAATTTCCCTTCATCATGCAGCTCTATAGAGCAAGGAGGGGGTAACATTTGAAGGACAACGAGTATAAACCGAAGCAATTATTAACCAAACGCGAGAAAGAAGTGTTTGAACTATTAGTGCAGGATAAAACAACAAAAGAAATTGCACAGGAGTTGTTTATTTCCGAAAAAACTGTCCGGAACCATATTTCAAATGCTATGCAAAAATTGGGAGTCAAGGGACGGTCACAAGCCGTAGTTGAGCTTCTTCGCATGGGGGAATTAAAGCTCTAATAAAACCGACTACCCTTAATAGGGAGTCGGTTTTACTTGTGCCTTAGTAAAGGTTTACCTAAAAGTTTTTCTTTCATATTCTCCGTTAACGGTTTAGACTTACCAAGATTCGCATCTATATAAACTAACCTGCCTCTTGCTGTAAGAACTACATCAAACTCCCCTTTTGTTACCATATAATGCACATCAAAAGAAGAATTACCTACTTCTTTAGTTTTAACATGAACATTCACTTGGTCTCCAAAAAATAATTGTTTTAAATAATTACATTGGAGATCAGCAACAATGATACCTTCCTCTTTATTACTAAAATCATTGAAAAGTCCCAATGAACGTAAATATGCAATTCTTGCTTCTTCAAAATAAATAAACGGAGACACATTATTCATATGTCCATACATATCCGTCTCAGAAAAACGAATATCTACAGTTATGAAGAATTCAAACTCTTCTGCCCAAGAGCTGAAATCATCTATATACTCAATAGATTTCATCGCAGCTTCCTCCACTTTCCCATATTATATGATGAAGACCCTAGCCTGTTCATTGGTTAGGGTCTTTAATCTTCAAATTTTTATAACGCTTGGTCACTTCCAAAGAAGTTTTTGAATGCTTGAATATTTGTCGCTCTGTTCATTGCTGCAATAGAAGTGGTTAAAGGGATACCTTTTGGACATACTTGAACACAGTTTTGTGAATTCCCACATCCATCAATACCTCCGTCTTCCATTAAGCCATTTAATCGGTCACTTGCATTCATTTCACCAGTTGGATGTGCGTTAAACAGACGAGCTTGCGAAATTGCTGCAGGTCCGATAAAGTTTGAGCTATCGTTAACATTTGGACAAGCTTCTAAACATACTCCACATGTCATACATTTTGACAATTCATATGCCCATTGACGTTTATTCTCTGGCATACGAGGACCAGGCCCTAAATCATGTGTACCATCGATTGGTATCCAAGCTTTTACTTGTTTTAATGCATCAAACATACGCTCTCGATCGACAATTAAATCACGTACTACTGGAAACGTAGACATTGGTTCTAAACGAATTGGTTGTTCTAATTGATCAACCAACGCAGCACAAGATTGTCTCGCCGTCCCATTAATCACCATAGAACATGCTCCACAAACTTCCTCTAAGCAATTCATGTCCCACATTACAGGTGTAGTGTTCTCTCCCTTACTATTAACAGGATTTTGTCTGATTTCCATAAGCGCAGAAATAACATTCATATTCTGTCTATATGGAATCTCAAACGTTTCCTCATAAGGAGTCGAATCAGGGCCGTCTTGTCTAGTTATAATAAAAGTAACTTTACTCTGTTCACCCATTTATATTACTCCTCCCCTAGTGTTTTTTAGTATAATCACGCTTACGCGGTTCAATTAAAGAAACATCTACTTCTTCATAGCTAAACTCAGGAGAATTCGATTCTGGATTGAATTTAGCTATGGTGGTTTTCAAAAATTCTTCATCATTACGCTCTGGGAATTCTGGTTTGTAATGAGCTCCACGACTTTCATTTCGATTGTATGCACCAATGGTGATTACACGTGCTAGATGTAGCATATTTTTAAGTTGACGTGTAAACATAACACCTTGGTTACTCCAACGAGATGTGTCATTTATATTAATGTTATCCCAACGCTCTAACAACTCTTTTATTTTTTCATCGGTTTTTAAGAGTTTTTCATTCTCACGAACTACTGTAACATTATCCGTCATCCACTCGCCTAATTCTTTATGAATTTGATAAGCATTCTCCGTACCTTCCATGTTCATGAGTTCATCAAAGCTTTCTTGTTCTGCTTTTTCACGAGATTGGTATAATTCATCAGGTAAATCATCTACATGTTGATCTAAGCCATCAATGTAATCAATTGCTTTTGGACCCGCTACCATACCACCGTAAATTGCTGACAATAGTGAGTTTGCCCCTAAACGGTTCCCACCATGCTGTGAATAATCACACTCCCCAGCCGCAAAAATACCAGGGATGCTTGTCATTTGATTTTCATCTATCCATAATCCGCCCATTGAATAGTGTACTGCAGGGAAGATTTTCATTGGTACTTTACGAGGATCTTCACCAACAAATTTTTCATAGATTTCGATAATCCCACCAAGTTTGATGTCGAGTTCTTTCGCATCTTTATGAGATAGGTCAAGATAAACCATATTTTCCCCATTAATACCTAACTTTTGATTCACACATACATCAAAAATTTCTCGAGTAGCAATATCACGAGGAACAAGGTTTCCATATGCAGGATACTTCTCCTCTAGAAAATACCATGGCTCCCCATCTTTATATGTCCAAATTCGTCCACCTTCACCACGTGCAGACTCACTCATAAGACGCAATTTATCATCACCAGGGATGGCAGTTGGATGAATTTGAATAAACTCTCCATTCGCATATTTTGCACCTTGCTGATATAGTTTACTAGCTGCAGAACCCGTGTTAATCATGGAATTTGTTGATTTACCGAAGATTATCCCAGGACCACCTGTAGCAAATATAGTTGCATCAGATCGGAATGCTTTGATTTCATGTGTTTTAATGTCTTGAGCAACAATCCCTCGACCAATGCCTTCTTCATCAATAACAGCTTCGAGGAATTCCCAGCCTTCATATTTTGTTACTAAACCTTCTACTTCGTAACGACGAACTTGCTCATCTAAAGCATAAAGTAGTTGTTGTCCAGTTGTTGCTCCTGCATATGCTGTACGGTGCATTTGTGTTCCACCGAATCTACGGAAATCTAGTAAACCTTCTGGAGTTCGGTTAAACATAACCCCCATGCGGTCAAACATATGTATAATGCCAGGTGCTGCATCACACATCGCTTTCACCTGTGGTTGATTGGCTAAGAAATCGCCACCATAAACCGTATCATCAAAGTGAAGCCAAGGAGAATCCCCTTCCCCTTTCGTATTAACAGCACCATTTATACCACCTTGCGCACATACAGAGTGAGAGCGTTTTACAGGTACGATAGAAAATAAATCTACTTTTACGCCAGCTTCAGCGGCTTTAATTGTAGCCATTAGTCCTGCCAAGCCACCACCAACCACTGCTACTTTACGATTACTCATATTAATCACTCACTCCTTCTCTTTCAATTAAATTCCATAAGCAAATGTAATTAATGATCTAATTCCAAGATAGCTCACTGCTAAAAATACGCCCAAACACACATAAGTTGAGATACGTTGTGATTTTGGAGTTTGTGTAATTCCCCATGTAACAAGGAAACTCCACAGACCATTTGCAAAATGGAATACTGCAGCAATAACACCAACTACATAGAACCAAAACATGAATGGATTCGTTAAAATACCTTCCATCAGGCTATAATCAAGTTCTGCATTTCCTAAACCTATCTGAACTCTTGTTTCAAATACGTGCCATGCAATAAATACTACAAGTACGATTCCGGTTATACGTTGAAATCTAAACATCCAGTTTCGAAAAAATCCATATCTACGTGTATTCTGTTTTGCGACAAATACAATATAAACCCCTAAAATCGCATGAAACAAAATTGGTAAATAGATTACAAAAATTTCTAACAGTAATACAAACGGTAGGTTCTTCATGAACCCAGCAGCTGTATTGAAACTTTCTTCCCCATACACAGCAAAATGATTAATAAGTAAATGCTGCACTAAGAAGATCCCAATGGGAACAACCCCTAGTAACGAATGCAGTCTTCTGTAGAAAAACTCACGATGCTCTGCCATGTTTACCCCCCTTAGTCAATTGATCACTCAATAATTATGTATACTACTAAACAATAAAGCGCTTTATTGTCAGAAAACGGTGCCTTATCTAAGTAGTACAAAATGTAACATGTTTATTGTACTTCTAACTGTGATTACCGTCAAGAAATCGTCATGAAAATTCTAGTAAAATAAAATATAACTAAAATAACCTCTAAAATTGTCAAGTATACTTGATAAATGTATAAATAATATAGATAATGAGATTAGTTATTTTTATCATGGTAATTTATCATCCCTAAAAAAGAATCAGACAAACGGGATGATTATATCGTGATTGGTCAAATCAATCAGTGGTAAGGCTGATTTTCCCTTTACTAATATAAGTCTCAGTTTATCGATCGTTATATATACGGTTAAAGAAAGGATGAAATGGATGTCAAAAAAGTACCAAACGTTTGATGTACCTCAATTAGATAATTTACATACACCAGGAGCGGGTTATGACATCCTGCGTTATATTGGATTACCAGAATTATTTGGGGAAGAAAAAGATATATTACTATATTTTTTAGGAAAGAATATTGCTAGAAAGTTTAATATAAATACCTTAGAAGACATTATATTATTCTTTGAGAAAAGTGGTTGGGGTACACTAGAACTCATAAAAAGTAAAAGAAAAGAAAGAGTTTTCCAACTGTTATCTGATTCAATAGTGCTTCGACTCAGTTCAGAAATAGATACTGAATTTCGTTTGGAGGCTGGTTTTTTGGCTGAGGCAATTCAACAAATCGAAGGAACAGAATGTGAATGTGTGGAGTCGATAAATAAGCGTATTAAACAAGTTGAATTTGCCGTTCACTTAACAGAAGAGTAAATGGGTCCAACAACATATCTAAAATTTTAAAAAAACCACAAGAAATCGTTAAAATTTCTTGTGGTTTTGACATATATCCAGTACTTATGTTTCATCATCTGGTGAATTTAAATGATTCAATACTAATTCAGCTATATTACTAGGAACTCCAAGTTTTCTCATGTCTTCTATAGATGCTTTTTTAATTTCTTTAACTGATTTAAAATGTGAGAGTAAAAGTTTTTTTCTCTTTTCACCAACACCTGGGATCTTATCCAATTCAGATTGAAATAAATTCTTCCCTCTTAATTGACGATGAAATGTAATTGCGAACCGATGCACTTCATCTTGAATTCGTTGGACAAGATAAAAGGCTTGAGATTGTCTTTCAAGCGGAACCACTATAGGTGGCATACCATATAACAATTCACTTGTTTTATGACGGTCATCTTTGGCTAGTCCAGCTAAAGGTATGTCTAAACCTAATTCATCTTCTAACACTTCAATCGCTGCAGACATTTGACCTTTACCGCCATCAACTATAATTAAATCTGGTAACGGTAAGTTTTCTTTCAATACTCGCGTATATCGTCTTCGAACAACTTCTCGCATCGTATCATAATCATCAGGGCCTTGAACATCGCGAATTTTATACTTACGATATTCTTTTTTGTTTGGCTTGCCATCTTCAAAAACAATCATCGCAGAGACTGGATCTGTCCCTTGGATATTTGAATTATCAAACGCTTCAATTCTATGTGGAGTCTCAATACTTAATTGTTCCCCCAAATCTTCTATTGCTTGAATTGTTCGTTCTTCGTCTTTTTCAATTAGTTGAAATTTCTCATTCAAGGAGATTTCTGCATTCTTACAAGCCAATTGTACTAATTCTTTTTTTCTTCCTCTTAATGGTGTATGCACTTGTGTCTCCAGCACTTCAGCTATTAATTCATTGTCGATACCAACCGGAACTAATACTTGTTTTGGTTTCAAATGATTTTCATGTAAATAAAATCTTCCTATAAAGCTAACTATTGTTTCTTCAGGACTATCAAAAAACGGGAAAACACTTGTATCTCTTTCAATTAATTTCCCCTGTCGTATGAAGAAAACTTGGACACACATCCACCCTTTGTCATAACTGTATCCAAAGATATCTCTATCCATTTGGTCATTTAACGTCATTTTTTGTTGTTCCATAGTAGCATCAATATGTTGTATAGTATCCCTTATTTCTTTTGCACGTTCAAAATTCAACTCTTCACTTGCCTTTTGCATTTCACCCGATAAATTTTTTCTTATATCCTTAAAACCGCCCTGTAAAAAAGAGCTGATCTCTTGTACAATTTCTTGATATTCTTTTATAGAAGGTGGATGTTCTGCACAAGCTTTGCATTGTCCCATATGATAATATAGGCATGGTCTTCCTGATGGATTATTGCATTTTCGCAAAGGATACATTCGATCTAGTAGTTTTTTTGTTTCTCTTGCAGCAATTACATTAGGATATGGTCCAAAGTACTTGCCTTTATCTTTTTTTAATCGCCTAGTAACAATTAAACGAGGATGCCTTTCTGAGGTGATTTTTAAATAAGGGTACGATTTATCGTCCTTTAACATGACATTGTATCTAGGGTCATATTTTTTAATTAGATTCATTTCCAAAATCAATGCTTCAATCTCTGAAGAGGTAACCATATATTCAAAATCGCGAATTTCTTGAACTAATCGCTGTGTTTTCCGATCATTCGCACCCCTAAAATAAGACCGCACTCGATTTCTTAATTTTTTCGATTTCCCAACATAAATAACAGTTCCATTTTTATCTTTCATTAAATAACAACCAGGTTGTTGTGGTAATATAGACAGTTTTCTCTCTATATTTTCATTCATAAGCGTCAAATCCTTTATTCATCGATAAGAAAAATATAAAACATTGCTTGATAGATTTTAATGCTAAGTTAAGATGTAACTCCTTATATAACCTCATTCTCCTAAGTTATACAGTCATACCCCCCCATACATATGGGGTGAGCATGGGCCCTGTCTGTACATTAATCATCGAACTCTACATTTTCTTTAATCAGAAAATCCCTTATCAGCAATAATGACAGACAAGGGATTTTTCTCTATTTCTTATAATTATACAGGTATTCAGTTACAACACCAAGTAATTTTTACTTATGCGTGTTTGTTTATAAGATCTTCTAGAGCTTCTTTCGGCTGGAATCCAATGACTTGATCCACTACATCGCCGTCTTTAAATAATAGTAATGTCGGGATACTCATAACACCAAATTTACCTGCAGTTTCTTGATTTTCATCTACATCTAATTTAACAATTTGTACTTTTTCTTCCATTTCACCATCAAGTTCTTCTAATACTGGTGCTATCATTTTACAAGGTCCACACCACGGTGCCCAAAAGTCAGCCAATACAAGACCTTTTGAAGTTTCTTCTGTGAAGTTTTGGTCAGTTACATGCTTAATAGCCATTATTTGTTACCTCCTTAAAAACATTTTCATCAAGCTTCATCTAAAGCTTATTATGAGTATATCACCCATGACATATACTTCCTAATAGTTTGCTTATTTTATGTAATAAAACTTAATTTCATTTTCCTATATTCTGTAAGTGGAAATGGAATATTGCCATGTATGATTTCCATTATAGACGATTTTTTCTACCGAAATTGTTGTCTTTTTAGATAAATAATATTTAAGACAATAGGGTTTGCTTGATTAATTTATGTCATTCAAACCCTATTGTCTCTGTTTGTTACATTGCTACTTTAACTTTTTTTACTTCTTCAATCAACAATGGAATTACTTCAAATAGATCTCCAACAATACCATAATCCGCTACATTAAAAATATTTGATTCTGGATCTTTGTTTATAGCAACAATCACTTTCGAATTAGACATACCGGCTAAGTGTTGAATCGCTCCAGATATTCCTACTGCAATATATAAATCAGGAGTTACTACTTTACCAGTTTGGCCGATCTGAAGAGCGTAATCACAGTAATCTGCGTCACATGCACCTCGTGAAGCACCAACTGCTCCTCCAAGTATTTCCGCTAATTCATATAACGGTTTAAAGCCATCTGCACTTTTCACACCTCTACCACCTGCTACAATCACATTTGCTTCAGATAAATCTACTCCTTCAGATGCTTTTCTAATAACATCCTTAATCACAGTTCGTAAATCACTAATATCCACATCCACAGAGCTAACTTCACCTGATCTCGATTCATCTTTGTCAAGAGCAGGTATATTATTGGGACGTATCGTTATAAAAGTAATTCCATCAGTGATTACTTTTTTTTCAAATGCCTTTCCAGAGTAAATAGGGCGTACAAATACACCATCATCTTCTATATCTACCACATCTGATACAAGTCCAGTGTTTAATTTACTTGCAATTTTTGGTGTTAAGTCTTTACCAATCGAAGTGTGTCCCATTACTATTCCTGTTGGTGATTCATCATTAACCACTTTCATAACTGCTTGCCCGTAGCCTTCTGATGTATACGTTTTCAAATTATCATGAGAAACTACAATCACACGATCAGCACCATAAGCAATTAATGATTGACCTTGGGTTTCGATATTTCCGCTACCTAAAAGCAATCCTACAACTTCTGCATTAGCGTCAATTTTTTTAGCTGCTGCAATCGCTTCAAATGAAACATTACGTATCTCGTCATCTCTTAATTCACCAATTACTAAAATTTTGTCACTCATTATTTAAGCCCCTTTCTGCAATCAAACACTAAAGTACTTTTTTCTCGTTTTTCAATAAGGATACTAGTTCTTTCACTTGATCAGCAGGTTCTCCTTCTAAAATCTTGCCCGCTTCTTTTTCTGGGGGAAGATATACTTCTACTGTTTTAGTTTTTGCTTCCACATCATCTTCATCCAAATCTAAGTCATCCATTTCAATTTCTTCCAATGGTTTTTTCTTCGCTTTCATTATCCCTGGTAACGAAGGATAACGAGGTTCATTTAATCCTTGTTGACATGTAACTAGCAGAGGTAAACTTGTTTCAACAATCTCAACGTCACCTTCTACATCTTTTTCAATAGAAACTGTCTCACCATCAATTTTCAGGCTAGTTATTGTTGAAACATAAGGAATGTCTAATAGTGCTGCTAAACGTGGCCCCACCTGTCCACTTGCTTCATCAATGGCTACATTTCCAGCAAGAATCAAGTCTACTTCTTTCCCTTCAAAAAATGCTTCTAATATTTTAGCGGTAGTATATTGATCTCCATCTTCAATATCTTCTTCTGTATTTATCAACACAGCTTTATCGGCACCCATTGCTAGTGCAGTACGTAGTTGTTTTTCTGATTCTTCATCACCAACCGTTACTACAGTAACCTCTCCACCATGTTCATCACGTTGTACAATTGCTTCTTCAACTGCATATTCATCATAAGGATTGATAATGTATTCTGCACTATCATCTTCAATTCTACCGCCTGAGACAGTAATTTTTTCTTCTGTGTCAAAAGTTTTCTTTAAAAGTACATATATATTCATCTAGCTTCCTCCTAAACTAAGAATCTACTATTTATCTTGGAAATTTGGTCTACGTTTTTCAATAAATGCTGTAACGCCTTCTTTTGCATCATCAGAACCAAATAATCTGCCAAATGACTTTGCTTCTTCCGTAACACCATTTGCGAATTGATCTTTATTTGCATAAGGTACTAAGTGCATTACTTCATTTATGCCTGGCTTGCTTTTCATTGTAATTTTATTAGCTAGTTCCATCGCTTTTGAAAGCAATTGTTCCTCGGTGACTACATGGTTTGCTAGCCCCCAGTCAGCTGCTTGTTGTCCACTAATAGGTTCACCAGTTAATATCATTTCATATGCTCGGGCATTTCCTATATGTCGTGGTAATCGTTGTGTACCTGCAAAGCCAGGAATAATACCCAAATTCATTTCCGGTAATCCTAACTTTGTATTCTCAGTTACTAACCGAATATGACATGACATTGCAAGTTCAAGCCCCCCACCAAGTGCTGCTCCATGAATAGCAGCAATAACAGGGATAGAAAAATGTTCTACACGATCAAAAACTTTTTGACCAGCGGTAGCAAGGGATTCATATTCAGATGCATGTTGATATCCAGTAAATTCTTTAATATCTGCACCAGCAGAAAAAAATCTACCTTCACCAGATATAACAACTGCCTTCGCTTTCCCCTCTTCTTCTATTTGATTGAGTCGTTCATTAAGCTGTTCCAATAAAGCCCCGGATAATGCATTGGCAGGTGGACTTTGAATAGTCAGACAGGCAACTTGGTCTTTTAATTCAAAAGCAATTTTCGTCAATATTGGCACCTCCTATAGTTAATCCATTCCATATTAAGATTCATATACTAACGCACCAATTATCATAGCGTGTACCTCAGGCACCATACGAATCAAATCATATTTCTGTTCCTTCATTACCCAGTTCGTAACAATTTCATCTAAGGTCCCAAATATCATCTGCCTTACAAGTGGAATATTTAAACCTTCACGAAATTCACCTTGGTCCACGCCTTCTTGGACAATGTGATCGATCATGGTCAAATATGGTTTTAATACTTGATTAATCTGTAGGCGTAAAGATAAATTCGATTGTCTTAATTCTAACTGAGTTACAATCGCTAAATGGTAGTCTGCAGATAATTGGCTGAAATGCATTTCTATTAGTTTCAACAATTTGTCAGGCACATTGCTTTTTCCTTCAATGGCATCTGCTATTTTGTCTACAAATTGCCCCATTTTTTGTTCAAAAACAGATACTAATATATCTTCTTTATTTTTAAAGTAAAGGTAGATCGTTCCATCTGCGACACCTGCCTCACGAGCTATCTTAGATACTTGTGACCCATGATAG
The DNA here is from genome assembly GCF_001741975.1 of Oceanobacillus sp. E9. Classification (NCBI taxonomy): domain Bacteria; kingdom Bacillati; phylum Bacillota; class Bacilli; order Caryophanales; family Bacillaceae; genus Oceanobacillus; species Oceanobacillus sp. E9. Next base: position 196,852 of record NZ_LSNA01000005.1, on the reverse strand, counting down.
CCATTTTCAGCGATAACTTTAACTGCTGCTTCGATTATTTGATGATATTTTGGTTTTTGATTATTCATGATTATCTCCTTAAGATGTGTTTCGTTATACTGAGTGAATGATCATTCATAATTTAAATATACATTCCTCGAATTATTCTGTCAATAGAAAGCTTGTCTATATTTTAAAGAAAAAAGAGCACTAGGCTCATCATTTAAACGGATGAAACTTCTTCTTCTGTTTGTTTTTCTTTCTCTTCATCAATCAATTTTCTTCGTAGTATTTTTCCTACTGCTGTTTTTGGTAATTCATCACGGAATTCATATATACGGGGTACTTTATATGCTGCTAAGTGTTTTCTGGAGTATTCATTTAACGCTTCTTCTGTTAAATTAGCACCATCTTTTAATACAACATAGGCTTTTACTGTTTCCCCTCTATAAGGGTCAGGGACACCTGCAACAACTGCTTCCTGAACAGAAGGATGTTCATAAAGAACTTCTTCCACTTCTCTAGGATAAATATTATATCCACTTGCAATAATCATGTCTTTTTTTCGATCGACTACATAAAAATAGCCTTTTTCATCCATATAACCCATATCACCGGTCAATAGCCAGCCATCTTTTAGTACTTTCGCTGTTTCTTCTTCGTTTTTCCAATATCCCTTCATAATTTGCGGTCCTTTTACTGCTATTTCTCCGACCTCTCCAATGTCAGCTGGTTCTAATTCACCATCCATTTTAAAAATGGTTGCATCTGTATCTGGCCAAGGTACGCCAATGCTTCCATTAATCCTCTCTTCCCAAATAAAATTTGAGTGAGTTACGGGGGATGATTCAGTTAAACCATATCCTTCAACTAATTTTCCACCTGTCACTTCTTCAAACTTTTCTTGTACTTCAATTGGAAGTGGTGCTGATCCACTAATACAAGCCTCTATAGAAGATAAATCATATTTTTCTAAATCTGGATGGTTAAGTATACCAATATAAATCGTTGGAGCTCCTGGAAACAGATTAGGTTTCTGTTTATCAATTGCTTTTAATATATCTGTAGCATTGAATTTAGGCATTAGAATAATTTTTGAACCTTTTTTTATTGAAAAGTTCATTACCGTAGTCATTCCATATACATGAAAAAACGGTAATACACCGAGTACAACATTTTGTTTTTCAGAATCTGAATTCACTATTTTATACAACCACGTTTCACACATCTGTACATTCGAAGTAAGATTATAATGTGTCAACATAACTCCCTTTGGATAACCAGTAGTCCCGCCAGTATATTGTAATAATGCTATATCCTCTTCTGGATCAATAGTTGATTCTAAATAATCAGCAACTGAATGTTCCATTATTTTTTGCCAAACATGCGTGTCATTGCTTGCTTCTACTTTCACTACCATATTATATTCTTTCTTTTGGATGAATGGATAAATCAGGTTTTTTGGAAATGGGAGGTAGTCCTTAATACCTGTAACAATTACATGATCTAATGAAGTATGACTTCGTACCTGATTTACTCTCGGTAATAAAATGTCTAAACAAATAATTACCGTTGCCTCTGAATCATTCACTTGATACGTCAGTTCTCTTTCGGTGTATAAAGGGTTTGTTTGTACCACTACTGCTCCGGCCATTAAAATTCCATAGTAGCTGACTACCGCTTGTGGAGTATTTGGAAGCATAATGGCTACTTTATCTCCTTTTCTTACACCTATGGATTGAAGATAGTTTGCCATTTTTTTTGCTTCATCATACAATGATTGATAACTTATGTCTCTCCCCATAAAATGAAGCGCTTTCTTTTGTCCGTACATTTTTGCGCTTTCTGCCAAATCATCATAAAGCGGCCTTTTGACATAATCGATGGTTACTGGTATTTCCTTAGGATAACGACTATGCCAAACCTTCTCTTGTTTGACCATATTAATTCCTCCTTTAGTTAATACTATAACCATTATACCGATTAATTTCTATTTTTTGAATTTTTATTTATATTTTTTTATAAAATCAGGTAAAAAATACCTACTACTAGAAACACAATTGAAACAGCGATCAAAATTTTTGCCAATCTCTCTAATACCATCTGTTTGTCCTCCTATCCAACAATACTGGCTCCAATTACATAAGCTAATCCTACAGATATGACCATTGATATTAATCCTACAGCTTTATTCCCTTTACCTATTTCTTCATCCACCTTCATTGCAGGAGTTAAAAATTCAAATATCAAATAGCCAATCATTAATAAAACAAAGCCGTAAATTCCCCAACCAATTGATATCAGCAGACTATCGTTATGTTCAATGGAGAATCGAAAAACAGTTGCTATACCAAATAATTTTCCTCCGGTTGCCATCGCAACAGCCACATTACCTTTTTTTATTTCTTGCCAATTTTTGTATGATGTTACTAATTCAAATATCGCTAAAAACAGTAAAGTACATAAAATAAACACACTATACCTTGCTGTTGTAACAACAATGATATGCTCCCAGAAGTTTTCCAATTTGGTTCTTCCTTCCTAATAATAAGATTGAGACAAAACGATAACTTTCAGCGGTTTTTTAGATAACTAACAGTAAAAAGATCGTTTTGTCCCTTCTCAATAAATTAACTTAATTGAATTACAGTTACTCCACTACCACCTTCACCTGATTCACCAGATCTTGCATCTTTTATCCGTGGATGTCTTTTTACAAATTCTTGAACCCCTTTTCGTAAGGCTCCGGTTCCTTTTCCGTGTATGATGGAGGCTTTTGGATAACCTGCTAATAATACATCATCCACATACTTTTCCAAGCGGAGTATTGCATCTTCATATCTTTCTCCACGTAAATCCAATTCTGTACTGACATGATAATTAGAGCCTTTTATTGTCGCTACAGGATCAACTTGTTTCTTCTTTGGTTTTCGTATCAATTCAAGGTCTTTTCGTTTCACTTTAACTTTCATAATGCCGACTTGAACTAAATACTCCTTGTCACTAACTCTTTCTAACACTTCACCCATTTGATTGACAGTTAATAATTTAATTTCATCACCAGGCTGAAGTTGTCTATCTTCAATTAGTTTTGGATTCACTTGTTTTTGATTACCATTCTTCGTTAAGTTTGGTTTAGCTTCTTCAAGCATTTTTTTTGCTTCTATCCACTCGTGCTCTTTCAGACCTGCAGAGTCTTTCATCTGGCGCATCTCGGAAACTATAGTTTCTGCTTCTTCTCTTGCCTGCTGAATCGCTTTCTCTGCTTTTTCTTCTGCTTTCTTATATAATTTTTCTTTTTTCTTTTCAAAAAGATTAAATTCATGTTCCAAGGCATTTCGAAGTTTTTCTGATTCTAATAATACATCATGTGCTTGTTCATAGTCTTGTTCTGCCTCTAGATGCGACTTTTCTAGAGAAGCGATCATGTTCTCCACACTCTTCGAATCCACACCTATTAAGCTTTTTGCCCTTTCAATAATTGTTGCCTCTAGGCCAAGCCTAGTCGAAATATCGAATGCATTACTTCGTCCTGGTACACCAATTAATAATCGATAAGTAGGTTTTAAAGTCTCTACATTAAACTCGACAGATGCGTTCACTACTTGTTCACGGTTGTAACCATATGCTTTTAATTCAGGATAGTGTGTTGTAGCAATCACACGTGCTTGCTTAGAAATTACTTCATCTAATATAGCCATTGCCAATGCAGCACCTTCTTGCGGGTCTGTACCGGAACCTAATTCATCAAATAAAACAAGTGATCGGGCGGTAATTTTTTTCATAATATCGACTATATTGGTCATATGGGAAGAAAAAGTACTTAAGTTCTGTTCTATTGATTGCTCATCACCAATATCAGCAAACACCTCATCAAACACTGGCATTTCACACCCATCTAGTGCTGGAACTTGTAATCCTGATTGAGCCATCAATGTACAAAGTCCAACTAGTTTAAGTGTTACGGTTTTCCCTCCTGTATTAGGTCCAGTAATAACAATTGACGTATACTCTCTACCAAATTCAACATCGTTTGCTACAACTTCATCTATAGGAATCATTGGATGCCTAGCCTGTTGCATCTTCATATACCCTTCATCATTCATTTTAGGACGTGATGCTTTCATTACTTGTGCTAATTTTCCGCGAGCATAGATAAAATCAATATTTGTTAGTACTTTAACATTTTCTAATAAATCCTGTTCATAAGAGGCAATCTGATTACTCAAGTCTTTTAAAATTCGTTCAATTTCTAATTGCTCTTTCGACTTTGATTCATGAAGACTATTGTTGATGTCAACAACTGCCTTTGGTTCCATAAATAATGTTTGACCTGAAGAGGATTGATCATGTACAATTCCTCCAATAGCTCCACGATACTCTTGCTTAACTGGTAATACGTAACGATCGTTTCTTATTGTTATAATTGCATCTGAGAGCATTTTACTATTACTTCTCGTATAATTTTCTAGCTTTTCTCGAATCCGACTCTCTAACGTACGAATAGAACTTCGAATCGTTCTTAGTTGACTAGATGCCCCATCCATAATATGACCATGGTCATCGATACAACTTTTTATTGCCTGTTCTAGTTCACGTATGGGGGTAATTTGACTCACTAATTCTGTCAAAATAGGAATTTCTAGATCTTCCATATTTTCTATAGCATTTTTTACATTTCTACTTCCATATAAAGTATTGGCAACATCTAAACATTCATCTGTAGAAAGAATACCACCTATAGAACTACGTTTTACACTAGCTCTTATATCCGTTATTCCTCCTAATGGAATTGCTTGATTTAACCTAATGATCTTTGCAGCTTCATCTGTTTCATCTTGTAATTTATTAATCTTATCTAAGGAAGAAAGAGGTTTTGTGCTTATAGCTCTTTCCTTACCTAAAGCCGTTTCTGCTTGTCCTTTTAACATTTCTGTAACTGATTGGAAATCTAGTACACGTAAAACTCGTTCATTCATTTTATAAAAACCCCTTTTTGCTAAGCCCATCAGGGCAGTTACTTACCTCGGTTAAAGTAACGTTCTACCTCATCTTTTGTCCAAGTGTTTATTACAGTTGATGGCCTTATCCACCCTTTTCTCGCTGTTCCTACACCGTATTTCATATGATCTAACATATGATAATTATGTGCATCTGTATTAATTGCTAACAATACACCTGCTTCTTGAGCTCTTTTCGCCCACTCGTGAGATAAATCTAAACGATTAGGGTTTGCATTTATCTCTAATGCAGTATTTGTTTCTTTTGCTTTTTGTATCAGCATATCCATATTTACAGAATAACCTGAACGCCGTCCAAGTAATCTTCCTGTAGGATGTGCAATTATCGAGACATATGGATTTTCTAGCGCCGCCCACAATCTCTCCATAATCTTCTCTTCAGATTGATTAAAACTAGAGTGGATTGCTGCAATCACATAATCCATTTCTAGCAAGAATTCATCAGAGAAATCTAATTCACCATCCGGCTTAATATCCATTTCAACTCCTGAAAAAATATGAAAATCATCATATTTTTCATTTAAATGTGAGATTTCTTCACGTTGTTTTCGCAAGCGGTCCTCATCCAACCCGTTCGCTACCCGTAAATACTTAGAATGATCAGTTATCCCCATGAACTGATACCCTTTATCTCTAACTTTATTTACCATTTCTTCCAAAGACTGAGCACCATCACTCCAAGTAGTATGCATATGGAGATCCCCAAGGATATCTGACTTCTGAATCAATTTTTGTTCTTGTTGAAATGCCTCTACTTCCCCAGTATTTTCTCTAACTTCTGGAGGAATATAGGCCAATCCAAAATGATTAAAAAAATCGGTTTCTGTTTCAAATGTAATGACTTCTCCAGTTTCATCTACTTCTACACCATATTCACTTATTTTTTCACCACGTGATTTTGCTAACTGACGCATTGCTACATTATGATCTTTTGACCCTGTAAAATGATGTAAAGTAGTTGGAAATTCGTTATCCTTCACTAACCTAAAATCAACATTGATATCATAAATATCTTCAATCGTCACAGATACTTTTGTATCTCCGTTAGCAATGATTTCTTTAATTTGTGGTAATTCTAATAAAGCAGCTCGTACGCTCTCTAATTTATCTGTAGCTATTATAAAATCTAAATCTTTAATTGTTTCCTTCATCCTTCGAATACTGCCGGCTTGCGAAAAACGGATTATTCCATCCATTTCTTCTAAATATCCCTCTATCTTTTCCGCTACAGGTAACATTGTAGCAATTGGTAACCGGTCTGGTCGCTTACCAACTTCATCGAGAGCTTTAACAATCTTCTCTGCGGTTTTCTTACCAAACCCTTGTAATGCTTCTACTTTTCCAGTAAGACAAGCTTCTTTTAAAGTACTAGCATCTACAACCTGTAATTCCTGATATAACTTAGACAACTTTTTCCCACCTAAACCTGGTAAATCCAATAAAGGTAGTAAACCTGGTGGTACTTGTTTTGATAATTCGTTTAACGTCTCTGAATAACCGTCTTTTATGAACTGCTCAATAACAACACTTGTCCCTTTTCCTATGCCTTTTATCTTTGTAAAATCATCCATTTCGCCTAGACTTCGATCATCTGTCTCTAATGCTTGCGCTGCCTTACGATATGCAGAAATTTTAAATGGGTTCTCTCCCTTTAATTCTAAATACACAGCTATTTTTTCTAATAATTTTATGACATCTTTTTTATTTATACTCATTTATTTCACCCATTCAAGTCTTATTTTCTATACTGAACTGCCACCAGAATATATTTTCTTATCTAACGTATAGCTATATAAACGAATCTGGTTAGCTATTTCCAGATAGTATTCGTATTCTGATTTAGAACTTTTTACTATGACCGAACCTATTAAATTTAATACGCTAATGAATTTCATAAAAGAAATTTGTAGAAATCCAAATGTTAAGCTGTTTGATCTCCATTGGAGACGGCGCTTTCTAAAGACAAGGCTTCAGCTATCTTGAAATAGAACCACATTTCTGAGTAGATATTTAACTCGTTGTTTTTAGTAGGATTCGCCGTCTTCATTACAAACAAAGCCAATTATTTCTTGTAGTACGAACGTTAATATTTACATATTTTATAAATAATACTTGGAAATTATCAAATTGACTCACGCTATAAAAAACTGACCCACGCAATTTTCTAGGATGTACTGTTTAAGTCTCCCAAACAACATGAGTCAGTGCGTTAAGTTACTATTTAGCTCTTTCTAATTTCCAATTGAAAACCATAGGTCCATTATTTTCTCTGAAAAGTATGGTGTCTTTTCAATCATAAATAAGGCAATAGATGATTGTTGTATCGCCTCTTGTACTCCACCAAGTGGTGTCAATGCTAAAATAAATAGCAAAATAAAAGTTAGTAAGTATATCTCAAGAAACCCTAATACTGCGCCTAATAACTTATTAACTGAACTAATAATAGGTATCGATGCTACAAAATCTAACATTGAAGCAATTATCTGTAAAATTACTCGCACCGCAATAAAGATAAGCGCAAACGCAATCGCATTATAAAACGCGCCTTCAAGTGGTAACGATTGTAGAAAGTTAGCCCATGAACTGTCACTAGACAACTCTGGATAAGGGATAAACAATGCTAGTTGCTCACCTAGGGGCTTGTAATACATTACAGCCAAGACAAAAGCAACAATAAAACCTGTTAAATGAAGTAATTGAAGGATAAAACCTCGCTTCAATCCCATTAAAAACCCAAAAATCAAAAGTAAAAATAATAATATATCTAACATATGTTTTTAATCCTCTTTCTTCTTTATCGATCCTAAAAGCGTGGCGTAATCTTCTTTTAGTTTTAAATAGTCATTCATCGTGTTTATCGCAGTTAAAACTGCAAGACTAGAAGTATCCAATTGCTTATTCACTTCATGAATCTCGTTCATTTTTTGGTCGACAAGATTCGCTACTAATTTTACATGTCTTTCAGATTCTTCTCCAACGATATGGTATTTACGATTATATATTTCAACTGTAATTCGCTGTTTATCTTCTTGACTCATAATGTTGCCTCCTGCGACAATAATTCTCATATAATAGTAACATGAAGTTGTTATAAAAAGAAGTATTTCAATGTATCGCTCAATTTGCTATAGTCTAATGTATGTAAGGATTGGAGAGAGGTCAAAAAATGAGTCAACAAGTAATTGTAACTACAAAAGAACAAATTCAAGAAATGAAGAAATATTATATTCCACAGCTCACATCTACACCACAAGGAGCTATTTTTCGTGCGAAAACAAATAATGCAGTAATAACTGCTTATCAATCAGGGAAAGTTCTCTTCCAAGGCTCTGCCCCTGAATCCGAAGCCATGAAGTGGGCTGACATTACTGTAAAAGATAAAAAGAAACAAGCGTTAGATCAAAAACAATCTTATTCTCCACATGCCGGATTATTTACTGACAATCATATCGGGTCTGATGAAGCAGGTACAGGTGATTACTTTGGGCCAATTACAGTAGCGGCATTATTTGCAACAAAAGAGCAGCAAGTAAAACTAAAACAAATTGGTGTACGTGATTCAAAACATTTGAACGATACAAAGATTAAACAAATCGCAAAGGAAATTGTCCAGTTACAAATTCCTTATACGCTCCTTTTGCTCCCTAATGAAAAGTATAATAAATTGCAGGCAAAAGGTTGGACACAAGGAAAGATGAAAGCTATGCTCCATCATCATGCTATTGATAAATTATTACAAAAAATTGATGTGAATTCCTTAAAAGGTATTGTTATCGACCAGTTTTGCCAACCGCCCGTTTACAAAAAGTATTTACAATCAGAGAAAAAAACGCTTCATCCAAACACTACTTTTATTACGAAAGCGGAAAGTCATTCTGTTAGTGTAGCAGCTGCTTCCATATTGGCTAGATCAAGATTTGTAAAAGCAATGGATGAACTATCTGAAGATGCAAAAATTGAACTACCTAAAGGAGCTTCCGCAAAGGTTGATCAAACAGCAGCCAGAATTATGCGTTCCAAAGGTTTCGAAGCGCTTGATAAATATGCGAAAACGCATTTTGCTAATACCCAGAAAGCACAAAAACTACTGTAAGGATGATACGAAATGAAAAACCCTTTACATAATGATTGGTCCCTTTTGTTAGAGGATGAATTTAAAAAAGACTACTACCTAAGATTAAAGAGTTTCTTGAAGAAAGAATATACAGAAGAGAAGATCCATCCAGCAATGGAAGATATATTTAACGCGCTACATCTTACTCCCTTTCATAAAGTAAAAGTAGTCATATTGGGTCAGGATCCCTATCATGGTCCAAACCAAGCACATGGATTAAGTTTTTCTGTACAGCCTGGGATAACTATACCGCCATCTTTAAAAAATATATTTAAGGAATTAACCCATGAATTTGGCATAAGTATGCCTAACCATGGTCACCTTACATATTGGGCTAAACAAGGAGTATTATTATTAAACAATGTATTAACAGTGCGTGAAGGAAAAGCTCATTCTCATCGAGGTCAAGGTTGGGAATTGTTTACTGACAAAGTCATTCAAACACTCAATCAAAAAGAACATCCGGTTGTATTTTTACTTTGGGGTGGTGCAGCTCAGAAGAAAGGGGAGCTAATCGACACAAATAAACACATTATCTTAAAAGCTCCTCACCCAAGTCCATTATCGGCTTATCGCGGATTCTTTGAGTCTAATCATTTTTCTCTTGCTAATCAAATTTTACGTAAGAATAATGTAGAAGAGATTGATTGGTCACTTCCAAAAATTATAAACTGATACTTCTTTCCATGGATGAGCAATAAGACTTCGTCCATCATGTTGAGCGATTATTCAACTCATTTATTTGAGCTTAATACGGAGTCTTCCTCCCCATTACCTTCCTCATTATTAAAGTTAGCCATCGTATACTTTGTTCACTTCACTACAATCAAAAATGGGTAAGTCATCGATCGATGACCTTACCCACTAATCTTGATTTGTTTCTTACATTGATTTAGAAATCATTTATCTTTTTAGTAAAACTAATAATTTATTAAATCTCTACATTATGACCGAACGTAAGAACCAAATTTCTTATTTACAGATTCTACAATTTGTTGATAAGAACTATCCACTTCGTCATCTTGCAATGTTTTTGCAGGATCTTGATATATTAATCGATATGCAACAGATTTTTTTCCTTCTTCCAAATGTTCCCCTTGATATACATCAAATATGAAGACTTCCTTCACTAATGGTGCTCCTATTTCTTGTATATACTGTTGTACTTCACCCGCGAATACTTCAGTATCAAGGATAAACGCAATATCACGAGATACGGATGGATATCTCGGAATATCTGTAAAGGATGGAACATTGTTATATTTTTCAAATACAGTGTCTAAGTCTATTTCAAAAACATAAGTCTCCGGTAAGTCGAAGAGATTCGCTGTTTTTGGATGTAGTTGACCCATATAGCCTATTTTTTCTCCATCAATGTTAAGTTCAGCACAGCGTCCTGGATGCATATCTTTCATTTGAATTTGTTTAAACGAAATATTTATTTGCAAATAGCTAGATAAACTTTCAATAATCCCTTTAACTACAAAGAAATCAACCGGCTTTTTCTCTTGTTGCCAAGGATGATTATGCCATAAACCTGTATATGCCCCGGCTAAATGTAATTTTTCTGTTGGTTGGTGCGTTAATTCTTGTTCTTCTGAAATAAATACTTTTCCAATTTCAAAATAATTTAAGTCTGTTTGCTTTCGGGCAACGTTATGTTGTAATGTACGTAGCAATTCAGGTACAATACTTAAACGCAAATATTTATGATCCTCACTCATTGGCATAGCTAATGAAATTGGATAACTATTGTCTATATCAATATTAGGAGTGACTAATCGCTTTGCATTTTTTTCATTAGTTAAAGAATATGTTAATGTTTCCATTGCACCGCTGCTCATCATGAACTCCCTAACTTTCCGTTGCAGTAGTTGATTTTCTGTTAGGCCACCAGATTTCACCCAACCTTGTGGTATCGTATATGGTAGATAATCGTACCCATGAATACGGATAATTTCCTCTAACATATCTTCGAAAATTTTAATATCACTACGACGAGTTGGTACATGAACAATAAATGTATGACCATCTTGATCAAAATTAAATTTTAATCTATTCAAGACAGACTGTACATCTTTTTCCGATAATTCCATACCAAGTCGTTGATTTACTTGGTCAAGTGGCACTTTTACGTCTGTTGTTGCTTTTACATCTAGATGATTTTCTTCTGCATAACCTTGTAATACTTTTCCACCTGCATATCTCTGCATGAGTTGACATGCTCTTAACCCTGCTTCTACAATTCGATTAGGATCAATACCTTTTTCAAAACGGGTACTTGATTCACTTCGCAAACCTGTTTGTCTAACCGTGTGTCGTACTGAAGTAGCTTCGAAATACGCAGCTTCTAATAATACGTTAACCGTCTTATCAGTAACCTCGCTATTTGCTCCTCCCATAACTCCTGCTAAGGCAACCGGCTCACTACCATTAGTAATCACAAGATTATCTTTGGTTAGTTTTCTTTCTTGTTCATCCAATGTTTGGATTACTTCACCATCGTTTCCTCTTCGAATAACAATTTTGTTTGAACCAAAACGATCGAAATCAAATGCATGCAGTGGTTGACCATACTCTAAGAGTACATAGTTCGTAATATCAACTACATTATTAATAGGTCGAATTCCTGAAGCCATTAGGTAATTTCGCATCCATAAAGGTGATGGTTTAATTTTTACATCTTTAACGATAAATGCTCCATAATACGGATTTAGATCTTTAGCTTCAATGTTGACATCAATCTGATCAGATACTTTCTCACCAACATAATCGATTTTTCCACTCGGTAATTCAATTGGTTGATTTAAAACAGCTGCAACTTCATAAGCTACTCCCAACATGCTAAGTGCATCAGGACGATTAGCTAAAACGTCTAAATCTAAAACAGCGTCTGTTAAATTCAACCACTGATCAACATTTGATCCAACTTCGATATCTTCCTCTTCTGGGAATACAAATATTCCTTCTGCAATATCTGTAGGGATATACTTCTCTTCTAATCCAAGTTCTTGAAGTGAGCAAATCATTCCATTTGATTCCACACCACGAAGTTTTACTTTTTTTATTTTCATATTCCCTGGTAGCACTGCACCTGGTTTGGCTACCGCAACTTTTTGCCCTCTAGCTACATTTGGCGCACCACATACAATTTGTAATGTCTCTTCTCCAATATTTACTTGTGTCAAATTTAATTTATCTGCATCAGGATGTTTTTCACACGATTCCACATAGCCAACTACTATATTTTCGTTTTTTCCTGCGATGTGTTCGATCCCTTCTACCTCAATTCCTGATTTTGTAATCTTCGCTGCAAGCTCTTCGGGTGTAACCGCTTCTAAGTTAACGTAATTTTTTAGCCAATTATAAGATACTAACATGGTCTTCCTCCTTTATCTCTTTCCGATTTATGCTTGGTGAAATTGGTTTAAGAATCGAATATCATTGGTATAAAAATGACGAATATCGTTGACGCCATATTTTAGCATTGCGATACGCTCTTGCCCCATTCCAAACGCAAAACCGCTGTAAACTTTTGGATCATAGCCACTCATCTCTAAAACTCGGGGATGTACCATTCCACCACCCAAGATCTCAATCCAACCAGTCTGCTTACACACAGAACATCCTTGACCACTGCACACTTTACATGAAACGTCCATTTCTACGGATGGCTCTGTAAATGGGAAGAATGATGGACGCAATCGAATTTCTCGATCTTCTCCAAACATATTCTTTGCAAAAATGTCTAACGTTCCTTTTAAATCACTTAGTGTAATATTTTTATCAATAACTAATCCTTCAATTTGTCTAAATTGATGAGAGTGAGTCGCATCGTCAGTATCTCGACGATAAACCTTACCAGGGCATATCATTTTAATTGGCTTCTCTCCATTGTATGCCTGCATAGTACGTGCTTGGACTGGTGAAGTTTGTGTGCGAAGTAACAACTCATTTGTAATAAAAAATGTATCCTGCATATCTCTTGCTGGATGGTCTTTAGGAAGGTTTAATGCTTCAAAATTAAAGTAATCTGTTTCCACTTCCGGACCTTCCTTTACTTCATATCCCATACCTATAAATAAATCTTCTATTTCTTCAACAACACTGGTTAATAAATGTTTACCACCTATGTGTACCGGGTTCCCCGGTAAAGTGACGTCAATCGTTTCTTTCTCTAATTTCTCATTTAACGCTTCTTCTTCAATTTTTTCTGTTTTCTGATCAAGCGCTGCCGTAATTTGTTCGCGAACTTGGTTGGCTATTTCACCAACGACAGGGCGTTCTTCCTTTGATAATTTCCCCATTCCTCTTAAAACACTCGTTAACGACCCTTTTTTTCCTAAATATTTTACTTTTAGATCCTGTAATGATTTCATATCATTTGCTTCTTCGACAGAAGCAATGGCCTCATCACGGATGGTGTGTAATTCTTCTTTCATTCTTTATACCTCCCTATTTTATTTCATCAATACGAAAAACCGATTTACATATAAAAAAGCCCCTATCCCAGAAAGGGACGAGGCTTTAAGATCGCGGTACCACCCTTGTTGATTATACATTATATCAAATAATCCAACTTTCCCCTGATAACGGATGGTTCCGAATCACCTTTACATTCATTTATGGTCCAAGTGTTAGCTCCAGAGTGAAATGCAATTCTCTTTATCAATAGGAATGCTTTCAGTCTGGACATTCCCTCCCTATATTGATTAAAAATGAGTTTTGCTTGCTCCTTCATCGCTTGTATTGATTTTTTAGTAATAAAACCATTATAGAAAAAACGTACGAAGCATGCAAGGTTATTTTTTTAAATGATACATTAATATCCCAGCTGCAATACCTACATTTAATGATTCAGCTTTTCCATAGATAGGAATATTTATACGTTGATTTGCTATGTTTAATAATGAAGGATCTATTCCCGATCCTTCATTACCTAGAATTAAGCCCACCTTATTTTGGTTGTTAACTTCTCTATAGTCCACTGCATCTTGCAATGCAGTTGCTAAAATAGAAAATCCTTGTGATTGTAACTTATGTATTTCTTGTTCTAATGGTGCAGTATAAATTGGTATGTGAAAAATTGACCCTTGCGTAGCCCGGATAACTTTATCATTAAATATATCCACACATCCTTCACCTAATACAACTGCATCTACACCAGCTGCATCAGCAGTTCGGATGATCGTCCCCATATTTCCAGGGTCTTGAATGGCATCAAGAAGAATAATCAACTCGTTATCTACTTGTACATTGGACTTATTCATTTCTACCACAGCGATGATTCCTTGAGGAGTTTGTGTTTGTGATATTTCTTTTAATACATTTTCACTTACATACTCTACAGGAATACCTTTAGCTTCGTTTGGTATTTCATATCCTTCAACAATGATCAATTCTTGAATAATCCATTTACTATTTAAGGCTTCTTGAATTAGATGGATACCATCGATTAGGAATGTATTGGTTTTTTCCCGATCTTTTCTCCGATGCAATTTTTTCAAGTTTTTCACTTTTTCATTTTTTATAGAGGTAATCATTATTCAAAACATCCTTCGTTTTTTTCCTACCTTTATCATACATATATTTTGTCGTTGTGGTCAAACTATGTTTAGTCCACTATTTCAAGAGGAGTGTGTTTGATGGATTTAAATTTACGTAAAGCAATTTATTCCAACATTTCCAATAATGACGAGCAACAACTAGAAGCTACAATTGTGGATGCCATTCAAAATGGTGAGGAAAAAATGCTTCCTGGTCTAGGAGTACTATTTGAACTAATATGGAAACACTCTGATGATCAAGAACGAAAAGAAATGATACAGTCTTTAGAATCTGGTGTAAAGCAGCTGTAATCTAGACATAGGAGATCGGGGACATATTCTTTTGAATATTTTTCACCTTGATCTCCTTCTTCTTTTCAGCAAACGAGAACAAAATCTCTAATGAATAAATTTCATTTTAACAAGGACTTTTTTCCTTATCCCCTCTCATTATTTAAAATAAAGAAAATTATTTACACATTAATTACATACAATTTGCTTATAAGAGTAAAAAGAAAATAAAATCAAAAATGAGAATAAAGAACTAACAATTCGACAATTCCTTTAAAACAAATCTTTTATTTCTTCAATTATTTACATAATATCGTACACAAATAAGTATATAGGACCATAATAATCTCTTGAATTTAAAACTTATATGAAACTTTTAATATATATATCTATTTAGAAGATTATTAGATATATTTGACTACCTATCTGTTAAATGATATAAAAAATTGAAGCAATTTTTTATTATATGTTTTTCAGTAATGTAATAAACTTGTTAAGAGAACAGTAACAGAAAGGGGTAAATGTTTTGGAAGAAAATACGAATAACAAATCAAAGAAGGGTCTCTCCAAAGGAATTATAGCCTTAATAGTAGGTGTAATAGTACTCTTAGGAGGAACAGCTGCTGCATTCTTTATTAATAGTTCATCTCCAAAAGCTACATATTTTCTTGCTGAGAAGAATTCGTTAGAACATGCAAAAGAATATGTAGAAAATCGGTATTCGGATGAATTAGCATGGTTAGAGAAATCAGAAGAAGAGGCAATGGAACAAAATCTAGACATCGGTGTTACATTTAACGAACCAAATTCAAACGGTTTGCAAACAGACCCAGGGATTGAAATGATTAATAACTCCAGACTTATGTTCAACACGCAAACAGATATGGAAGCTCGTCAATTTTATACAAATATAGGTGTGAACTATAATGGAATAGAATTAAATGATATTGAATTAGCTATTAATGAAGGAAATGTAACAGCTGGATTACCTTTCCTAAATGAAACACTTCAGTTTAATGATGAAGATTACGGAAGTCTTATGTATGAACTTGATCCATATACTTTTACAGGAAATGAAACTCTAAATTTAGATAGCATATTATTCGATAATATCTATGCATTAGAAGAAGAAGACCTTGAATACATTAAAGAAGAATATGTGATGTATACTTATGATTTACTTCCTGACGAGGCATTTGAGAGCTCGAATGAAGACGTAGAAGTAAACGGTGAATCAATAAGTGCTGAAAAAGTTACAATGCATTTATCAGAAGAACAAGCAAGAGAAGTACTGATTAGCCTATTTGAAAAAATGAAAGACGATGAGAAGTTAAAAGAACTTGTCCACGACCAAATAGTTAATCTTTCTTACGTGGCTGGATCCGATATGGCACAATTAGAAGAAGAAGTTGATCTTATTCTCGAAGACTATGAAGCTGTCTTTGAAGATGCAATCAAAGAAATTGAAACCTTCCAATTTAAAGATGGTATTCAATCTGCTTTATGGGTTGCCGATGATAAAGTAGTACAACGTGAGTTAAATATTGCTCTAGCTCCAGAAGGAGAACAATTAGTAACATTAGGGATCAATGGTCAACAACACTTAACCGATGATCAAATTTTCTTTGACTTTGAATTTACAGCAGATGAAAGCTCATCTGTAGTTCTTTCAGGTGATTTAAGTTCTAAAGATAGTATTATCAAAGACAGTATGGAAATCTCAATTCCAGATGCTGAAATGAAATTATACTATGAAGGTGAAGAATCAGTTAGTGAAAACACTCGTACGTTTGATCGAACATTTGGATTTAGCGAGCCATATACAGGTGAAGGAAGTATGGTCTGGTCTGGTGAATCGACTTATGAAGAAGATCAAATGAATTCTAACAATACTTTAACTTTCGGAACTACAGAAATGCCTGAAGTTCTCGTACTCGATATGAATATAGATGGATCTATTATTGATCATGTAGCAGAAATGGATACTTCTAATATCGTAGACATTGGAACAATGTCCTCTGAAGAAATTTCAACATATTTTAGCACAGATTTCGCAGAACAATTTCAACAATGGATCATGCAATTTATGGGTGGGTCGAACTTTGAATTTTAATAATTGATAATTTTAGATAGAAAAGAGCGTGCATTACAATGACGTTTACGAAACATGTAGGACTATTTTTAAAAAATCACATAGTTCATTTAAAGAGGAAGTGTCTAACACTTCCTCTTCTTTTCATGTTCCCTGTTCTTATCGTGAGTTTAATCGGATTTATGTTATACACCTTTATTTCTCAAGATGAACAAGATCCTATTCAAGTTGGATTAGTAGATTTAGATGAATCTGAAGAAACCCAGTTAATGGTCCAATTCTTAGAAGGTTCATCTTTATTCAATCGGTTTTTGCATATTAATAAACTTGAAGAAAATGCAGCTAAAAAAGAATTAGAGGGTAATAAAATAACTACGTACATAGCCTTTCCAAAGAATTTTATTAAAGACCTTTATCAAGGAACCACCGTCGATATTCCAATCACAGGAAATCGACAACAACCGGCTGAGAGTTATATGATATATGAAACAATGGAAAGTGTCATCCGTCATATTCGTTCATCTCAAGCAAATATTCTTACGATGAACTACTATGCAAAACAGTTTGAAATGAATGACGATGAACGGAACGATTTTGTTTTCCAACAATTTCAAGAGTTTTTATTGTATACCATTAGTAGAGAACAAATAATACAGGAGAATGAACTTTCTAATCAGGCTACCTCCTCCCCCAAAGATTTTTTTGGAATTGGTATATGGTTTGTCGTTATAACCATATGGGTTTTTATGATATATCATTCTTTCTCAAAAGAAACCCCAGCCTATATTTATCAAAGAATGCGTTTATATGGAGTTACTGTTTTGCAGCAAATTAGTGCGCAAATAATAATTTCTTTGTTTGTCTCTTTACTTTTCATTATTCCTTCCTTTTACGGAACTTTATACATACTAGATATTACCTTGGTTAATGAGAACCTTCTACGAATAATACTTCTCATAACACTGTTTATTTTTTCTTTGTTATTACTCATTGCAAACTTAGAATTAATTATTCCATCTAAGAAATTTAGAATGCTTATCCAATCTGCGTTTATCCTTTTGATTATTTTATTGAGTGGAGCTATTATTCCAACTATTTACTATCCACCATTTCTTCAAGATGTGATGCCTTATATAATAAGCTATTTAGCTATGGATTGGATTCAACAGATTACCTTGAACGGTCGATATCATGCCGAATATACCCCATTATTAATAATAGGTGGAGCGCTTCTATTTTTATTACTTGCTTTATCCAGTTGGAAGGAGCGTGCACGCACATGATACAGGTGTGGAAAACAAGACTCATGCAGTTAAAAAAACGATGGTTAACGATTGCATTTTGGACTTTATTCCCTTTTCTTTTAACTTGGATTATTATAGAAACTACTGAGGTCATCCAAGATGAGAGTAAAATTCCAGTAGGTATCGTTCTAAAAGAAAATACAGAGATGGCTCATCAACTAAAAGAGGATTTACAGTCTTCTACATTTGTTGAAGTCATGGATATTACGGAAGCAGAAGCAAAACGGATGGTTGCAACACATGAAATTGATAGTGCTTTTATAATTGAAAAAGGTTATGAAGATGCTATTTTAAATGGAGAAAGAAATCGGTTAATTAGTTCCTATACTAGTAACTTTTCTTTTGGATATGTACCAATAAGAGAAATGATTGGCTCTTTTGTACAAGAAGATAGTGGAAAAGCAAAAGCAGCTCAAACTATTTTACAATTGGGAGAGTATCTAAATACGAATAATTTGCCAACAACTTCAGAAATTATTCAAAAGATACAAGAAGTAGAAATTAGTGAAAATTTAGTGTATACCTCTTTTCAATTTCAAGGAGAAGACGATAGAGAAGGTAATACCCAAAACTACTTAATCAAGCCCTGGCAAATTTGGGGTATATTTTCTCTTTTAAGTACTCTACTCATATTTGATTGGGTCATTCGTGATCGAGACACTTCCATGCAATCACGTTTTGCATTTATACGTTATTCGTTTAAGCAATATATGTTATCTAATCTGCTATTTTATATATGCTTCCTTTATATCATTGATATATTAACCGCAATTGGATTTTATTACTTATTTCAAGACCAATGGCAATGGAATTTACCTTTTGTGCTTTTAAGTTATAGAGTGTTAATAACTTTAATCGCTTTTCTAATAGCTATATGTTTCCAAAAATATTTAATTTATTATAGTTTTGCTTTCAGCTTTGTTCTTGTTGTATTCCTTATTAGTGGCACTATCATCCCTATAGAAGGTCTAACGCAAATTATTCCGTGGATTGATACACTAAATCCAATGTATGCATTTAGTGAGCAGGAATTATGGCATCCACTATTTATATTAGCTGCTATCACACTTGTTTTTTGGTATATGAAAGGAGAAAAGTAACATGCTGTCTGTACAGAACTTAAGGAAGTCCTATAAGAAAAATGTAGTTATCGATCAGTTATCTGTAGATATTAATCCAGGAGATATTGTAGGCTTAGTAGGTGAAAATGGAGCAGGGAAGTCTTCCTTATTGCGTATTCTTTCTACATTGTCTAAACCAGATAAAGGAACAATCACTTGGAATAATATATCCTATGAAAAGGAAATAAAGAAACTTCGTAGAGAAATTGGATTTGTTCCCCAAGAAATCTCAATTTGGGAAGATTTTACGGTAGAAGAAAATATGAAGTTTTTTGAAAAGTTATCATGGGTAAATCGTTCCCAATCAGACCTTAGAGAATTATGTTTAGATATGAAACTTTCTAAATGGAAAGAACCTGTACACACATTATCTGGTGGAATGAAAAGAAAATTGAATATGGCAATTAGCTTCATCCATGATCCAAACTTGTTATTATTAGATGAACCTACTGTAGGTATTGACTTAAAATCAAAAAAAGAAATAGGAGAATATTTATATAAACAATCAAAGGAACATCAAAAAACGATTATTTACACTTCTCATGATATGGATGAGATCACTTCTCTATGTGATTGGGTAATATGTATAGGTAAAGATAGTTTTTATGAGAATCTATTAAAATCTAGAGGACAGGCAATATTTTCTATTTAATATTGCCTATTCTTCTATAAACCGCTAAAATAGAATTAATAGAATAGAAAAACGGATGTGATGAAGTGGATATAAATGGTCTTCAGCAAATGATGCCTTATCAAGTGATGTCATCTCTACAAACAAGTAATCCTACTGATTCTTTAGGAGTATCATTTCAACAATTATTATTAGAAAAAATAAACGAAGCAGAGAAAAGAACAAGTTTGGATTTTGGATCAAATTTGGTTTCTATCCCTTATAATATGCAATCATCTTTAAATACAACAGACATTTCATCTATAACTACGAACAACCCTAGTGTGTCATCTTATCAACAATTAATATCAAACGCTAGTCAAAAGTATGGAGTGGACGAAAGACTAATTCATGCGGTAATTAAACATGAATCTAACTATAATCCAAATGCTACTAGTTCAGCAGGTGCTCAAGGATTAATGCAATTAATGCCACAAACTGCAGCAGGTCTAGGTGTTACAAATGCTTATGATCCTGCTCAGAATATTAACGCAGGAACAAAATATCTTAGTCAAATGTTACAACGCTATAACGGCAATATTCAATTAGCGTTAGCTGCTTATAATGCTGGCCCAGGAAATGTTGATAAATATCAAGGAATTCCTCCGTTTCGTGAAACTACAGCATATGTATCAAAAGTAATGCAATCTTCACAAGTGTAATTTATATTTATTTATGGAATCCGTTAACCAAGCAATAAGCTGTCCATTTTTTTGAGATTGGACAGCTTTTTTTGATTAATGGAGCTTATCAGGAAGAGAATGGATCGTTTCAATTAATTGATTAAGCTTTCCTTCAATACGGTGAAGAAGATAAAACGTAACCGCAATTGGAAAACCGACATCGGTAAAAAAAGAGACCCAAGCATCCATATGACTATCACCTCCACTTGTAATAAGGAAAGGACCAGCATTTTACTGGTCCGAATATTATTAACCTAATTCAATATCTTCTACTGTACGTTCTACTATTCTTGCGCTATGCTTCTCGAGTAAGTCTCCTCCACTTGATGTGAAAGCATTTTCACTTATAATTGTATCCATGGCCTCATTAATAGCATTTGTATCAACTGGTTCAATTGGCTGATCAAGTGAATAAGTGACAACCCTGCCTAGTTGATTCGTAAATTTAAGCTCTAACCTTCGCATACTTTCCCCTCCCTTTTCATTTTAATTCTAGATTAACTTTGATAAATGTCCGATATATCTCGTCGACTTACTTGGTATAACGTATGTTCCTGTAATCCAGCAAATGCTGTCGCAACATTGTAAAGTTGTTCATGATTTGCTTCCATCTTCACTTGATTAAAACGCTTATACGCTAAAATTGGCTCACCTGATTCCGGGTCTACTCCTTCATTGAAAGTTAGTTGTAACATTGAATCCACTAAATCTACTACTGCCATATATAACACCTCCTTCCCTCATACATATAATCGAATGCAATTAAAAAAAGGAGGGAAGAAAAAAGATAATCTCAAAACCTGAGATTATCTTTTTATGAAAGACTTATTCATATTCTTTTTCAATTGTTTTAGTACTACGAGTTGTATTTATAGGACGAACCATGCTTTCAATTTTGTCTCGCTCTGATTCGAGGAATGGAGGTAACGAAAGTTTTTCACCAAGTGTTTCATAAGGCTCATCTCCCATAAACCCTGGTCCCTTAGTAGCCAATTCAAAAAGTATTTGTGGAGCTACTCGAGTATATAAGGACTGGAAGAAAAAGCGATCTACGAAACCTGAAGTTTGTAATCCAAATGATTTAATATGATTATCCCATTCATATATGTCACTTTGCTCATCAACACATAAAGCAGCATGGTGCACAGTTCCGTATCCTTGTCTTGCCATTGGAAGATCCGTATTATGTTCAACTATTAGTTGCGCTCCGTTACCACCTTGGCCAATTTCAAAAAGATACTCTGATCCTTCTTTCATTACTTCTTTATACTGAAATACTTTCTCTAAGATTTCCTTGAAGAAATCATATTGTGCCACTCTTACTACTATAGGACCTAAACCTACAATTGCATATTCTAAAGGTATCGGACCACCTTTCCATGCAATTCCTGCTTTTGCACCTTTATTTGTTTCATCGGATACGAGCTGGTATTGCTGGTCATCAAAATCAGAGAAAGACAATGTCTGTACTCCAAAATGTTCTTGAATTCCAGAATGATTGATCTCCAGACGATTAAATCGCTTAACCCAATAATCTAATGCGTCATCGCTAGGAACTCTAAATGAAGTTTTGTATATCTCATTTGTACCGTGGGACCCTTTTGGTATACCAGGAAAGTCAAAAAATGTCATATCCGTACCAGCATTCCCTTCATCATCTGCAAAAAATAAATGATAGGTTTGTATATCATCTTGATTTACTGTTTTTTTAACTAAACGCATACCAAGAATATACGTGAAAAATTCATAGTTTTTTTCTGCACTACTTGTGATGGCAGTTACATGATGCATACCTCTAATTGGATTCATAAAAATCCTCCTCTTTTACTCTTAATTAAATTATCTTTAATTAATTATAATATATCAATTTAAATTACATCTGTCAATTATCTCGAGAAAAAATTGAGTGCGAACTTTAGATATACATTGATGCTCCCCTGTTTTTTAAGGGAGGTTCCGACATTGGTCAAATTTTTCTTTGAGATTCAGAAATCTCGGTAAGGCGGGAAACCGATAATTACTTTCACTCAAGGTCATAGAATCGCGTCTTGAGTAACATTCGAATTTCATACAAACATCTTATGATATTAAAAAGAAAACTTAGAGCTACATCACTCTAAGTTTTCCTGACTCACATTATTAAGATAATCGAATATTTTCTAAAGTCTTCTGATCAAGTTTTTTAACTACTTCTACAATTAACTTAACTGCATTCTCATAATCATCACGATGCAATATTCCTGCGTGTGAATGTATATATCGTGTTGCAACAGTTATCGATAAAGACGGTACTCCATTTCCCGTTAGATGAATAGATCCTGAGTCTGTTCCTCCACCAGCCATCGATGTAAATTGATAAGGGATTTGATTATCTTCTGCCGTTTGTACTACTAAATCACGTAATCCTTTATGAGAGACCATTGACGCATCATATAATACAATTTGAGGACCTTCTCCTAGCTTGTTATCCGCATCATGCTTTGAAATTCCTGGTGTATCTCCAGCAATCCCAACATCAACGCCAAAACCAATATCAGGTTGTATAGCATGAGCAGATGTACGGGCACCTCTTAATCCGATCTCTTCTTGAATGGTTCCCACGCCATACACGGTATTTGGATGTTTTTCGTCTTTTAATTGTTTTAGGACATCGATTGCAATCGCTAGCCCAATGCGATTATCCCAAGCTTTTGCCATCAACATTTTTTCATTCTTCATTGGAGTAAATTCAAAATAAGGTACAATAGAATGCCCTGGTTTGATACCAAATGATTCCACCTCATCCTTATTAGTAGCTCCAACATCAATAAACATATCCTTAATTTGATATGGTTTTTTTCTTGCTTCAGCTGATAATACATGAGGAGGTTTTGATCCGATCACTCCAGTTACATCACCTTTGTCACCCATAATAGTAACTCGTTGAGCTAGCATTACTTGATTCCACCAGCCTCCAACAGTTTGGAAATAAATAAAGCCATTGTCATCGATACGAGTAACCATCATACCAATTTCATCCATATGCCCTGCAATCATAATTTTCGGTCCACTGACATCGCCGACTTTTTTAGCAATAGAGCTTCCTAAGTTATCCATCGATACATCATCAGAATAAGGTGCGATATATTTCTCGAATACTTCGCGAACCTCTTTTTCATTGCCAGGGATTCCTTTAGCATCGGTAAGTTCTTTTAACATTGTTAACGTATCATCTAATTTAGCCATATGTAGTTTTCTCCTTTTAACAGATTAATATCCTTGATCTTGCCTTTTATAATTTATCTCGTTTTTTTCAAGATATGCACGTTGAATATCTTCTTCTGAAAAACCTAATAAATTTCCAAGGTCTATGCATGATGAGAAAAGTTGCTCATAATTAGCTTTTGTCGGTGAATTTTTGTACATTATCGTCTGTTCATAAACAATCTGAAACTGATCTACTTCAGAGCGATCTATAAGTTGATTAGTTTTACTATCAAAGCTATCATAGCCTTTGTTAATACCAATTGACATTAGAAAATGGATGACATCTACATATTCTTCTAAAATTACAGTTTGATTATTTCTTGGCTTTTTACTCCAAAACTTAAAGCATCTAGTCTCATTAGCTAGTTCTCCTAACTCAACTAATAATGCTAAGATCTTTTTATCGAATAAATCTGCTTTTAGTAAGCCATGATTTTCTTCTATATAGGAATCTAGTTGTTTTTGCATATTAAATAATGATATCCAATCCAAACTGAACCCTCCTTCTTCTCACTTTCATTTATTGTATCATGAAATTATAATAATAGTGAAACCTTCCATTCGTTTAAAACGTATACTATAAAAACAATAACTAGGAGTAGATTACATGCTAGTGATTAGCTTTCGTATATTACTAATAATAGCAATGGCACTGCTTATTTATACACTTGTACAATACTTACGTAAACCGGAACGCAAGTTAAAGCTTGCTCAAAAAAATAAACAATTTTATATATTAGATGAGGAACAAAATGATAAAAAAAATTTTCAACTCACGTATATGGGGTGTTTGTTTGAAGGAGAAAAGTACTTAGGTACTACGGATAATAAATTTGAAGTAGTGGATATACATGTTACTGTTAAAGACCCACATCAACTTCAAGGTCTTTCTAGAGAAGATTTATATTTTATAGAAGAAGAGATTATTTTTCACTATCCCTATGCGGCGATCACTTGGAAGCACCCTATTAATAAGGTTTTACAATCATCAAAATAGTAAACCTTAGTGGAGTCAGTAGAATTCTTAGCTAAAAGTATTGTATTACGGGCAGTTTGTCCTTCGTTAATCCTCATTGGCTAATACTCATCTTCTTGAAGTAGAGATATTACTGCCCGTTACATGCGGGGATAAATAACATTTGGGTTATATAAATGGTTGTTCCCTGTCTGTAAACTGATAAATAAGTGGACAAATGGTATATATTGCTAATAGTAATACTCCTGTTATACAAGCAGTAATAATATTATTTATATCGAGTATTAACATAGCCACTATAAATATCGAACAAATGGGAGTGAACAGCAAAGCTTTATTTCTACTTCCTTTTGTCAGATACTGTGATTCTCCACATGATGGACATGGTTTAATACGAAAACATAAATCTTTCCAGACAAATTGATGATTACAATTCCAACAGCGTGGCAACTCCATCTTTTATTCCTCCTTCAATCGTTCGAAAATTGAGAACAAAAAATGTAAAATTCTTTTCTTAGCTCATCTAGCTCTTCCAATGAAATTTTAATATTTCTATTCTCATTTTCATATGCATATTTAATTTTTTTTAATAACTTTTTTGAATGCGAGTGATTCCCATTTACTCCCCATAATGCTGCTTCTTGTTTTGATATAATTTTAGCAAAAACTAAATAGTATTCAATACGAAGTAAACTAAGAATACAATAAACCGGCTTTTCTCTTATTGATTTTAAACAATCATTAAATTCTCCTTGTAATGATAGAAGATAATCTTTTTTTGGTATAGTAGTAAACAGTTGCCCTATTTCCTCTCCATATAAACACCGTCCTGAATTGACTACAATAGTCAAATGAGCAGCTAAATCTGAATCGGTATGGACTTCCTTTAGATGTGTGTTTATTTTGCTAATTGGAGTGTTTTGATAAAAATCTCTCCAATATTCACTATAATGGAAATCGTAGGTACTGGGATGCCTCCAATTTTCCAACCTACTCTTTTCTAAAACAGAAACTTCAATCGGATAAGGAGTCATTGATTGTGATAAAAAGTATGATAGTAATCCATGTTTTTCATGTAAGTACAAGGGTTGATTTATAATAATAATCAGATCAATATCACTTTTATTTTTTTGAAATCCACCTAATACGATAGATCCATGTAAATAAATTCCTTCTAGTTTTTTATGCAAAATTTGTGTAATTCGAGTCTTTATCACATCCAGTATTAATTCTAATTCCATCCCACCACTTCCACCTTAATATGTATATATTTACTATAACAAAAAACACACGTAGATTCACGTGTGTTTATGAAGGAGATCGGGTTAATGAAGTGTGTTGTTGAGAGTCAGGTACGGAGAAAAATTCTTGCCATTTGATAATGATTTCTTTTCTTCTCAATAAATACAGCATCGGTAATAAAGCAACTAATAATATTCCGATGAACATTGGATTCAAATTGGATATCCAGCCTCCGATTGAAGTATACACCATTGCTAATGGTATACTTGAAAACAATGATGATCGCGCATAATCTTTAAACCCATTACTTATTTCAATAAGACATAGGGATAACAGATGGAAATGTATAAATGGAACCAATCGTAATAAAGTAATCTGAGATTTAGTCAATTTCGCATGTTTACCTAACAGCTTTTGCTTAACTCCAATCAACCGTTGAACAGACTTTGGCGTCCATCCCATTAAACCATAGAACAGTAGGCTTGAAAGTGTAATACCTATAATTGAATAAATCGAACCTGCTACGGGACCAAACAATACTCCGCCTGAAATACATATAAACACAACAGGTAAAAATAATAGCGGTCTAAATAAATGAAATATAATAAATAAAAGCGGTGAGAGAACTCCTCCCATTTCAACAATAGAAAATAAATAATTTCCTATATATTCCATCCTCCACCTCCTCTGCCGTTCCTCTAATTATACAAGGTTCTATATATCTATATGACAGTAGACGAGCCTTTATGACATAAAAAGTAGAATCCAGCTAAAACTAATCACATTAATAACGATAAGGACAGGCATTCCAATTGTAAACGATCGATGTTTCGTTTTATGTCGAAATGATTGCATGCCTATATATATACCAACACTTCCACCTATGATTCCTAGTAACCAAAACGTCCTTTCTGGAATTCGATAATGTCTACGCACAGCCTTCTTTTTATCTATGTACATCATTACAAATCCAATAATATTCGCCGCCACTAAATAATATAATATACTACCCCATTCTTCCATTGCACACCTTACCTTCCTATACTATATTAGTAAAACACAATATGTCCGTTTAAAAAAAGACCGATCCTAGTTGGATCCGGTCTTTATCAAACTATTATTTTAAAGCATCTTTTGCTTGAGATACTAACTGTCCAAATGCTTTTTCATCGCTAATTGCAAGGTCAGAAAGCATTTTACGGTTAATATCAATTCCAGCAACTTTTAATCCGTGCATTAATTTGCTGTAAGAAATATCATGCATACGAGCAGCAGCGTTAATACGTGTAATCCATAATTTACGGAAGTCGCGTTTTTTCTGTCTGCGGTCACGATAAGCATACTGACCAGATTTAATTACTTGCTGTTTTGCTGTTTTAAATAGAGTTCTTTTAGAACCATAGTAACCTTTTGCTAATTTTAATACGCGTTTACGACGTTGACGCGTTACTGTTCCACCTTTTACACGTGGCATAAGAAATCCCTCCTAATTCATTTCCATTTCTATTTTGGTAGCATATCTTTAATGCGCTTATAATCTCCAGAAGAAACAAGTGCACTTTTACGTAATTTACGTTTTTGTTTTTGTGATTTGTTTGCAAACATGTGACTAGTGTATGCATGAGATCTTTTTACTTTTCCAGAACCCGTTTTCTTAAAACGTTTTGCTGTTCCTTTATGAGTTTTCATTTTAGGCATAATTCATTCCTCCTAGTTATCTACTGTTACGTATTAATTTTTTTCATTAATTGGAGCGACCATCATAAACATATTACGGCCTTCCATTTTAGGTTTTGTTTCAATCGTACCAAGGTCTTTTACTTCCTCAGCGAAACGGTCTAACACTTCACGTCCAAGTTCTTTATGGGTAATCGCACGACCACGGAAACGCACTGCAGCTTTTACTTTATCGCCTTTTTCAAGGAACTTGCGAGCGTTTTTCAATTTTGTCTCAAAATCATGGTCACCAATTCCTGGTGTGAAACGAACCTCTTTTACATTAATGACTTTTTGCTTTTTACGAGCTTCTTTTTCTTTTTTCTGTTGCTCGAAACGATATTTACCGTAGTCCATGATACGACATACTGGCGGTTTTGCATTTGGAGCTACTAGTACTAAGTCAAGATTTCTTGTTGTTGCAATATCCAATGCTTCCTGACGCGATTTTACTCCAAGCTGATCACCGTTTGAGTCGATAAGTCGTACTTCTCTAGCACGAATCTTTTCATTGACGTTCATATCCTTGCTAATAGCCAGCCACCTCCGAAATTATTGTTACTGATCTATTTGACAAGCTTATTTTATGCAATTAAAAAAGTGTCGGTACATACTTGCACCCACACATCTCCAAATACACTTAAATAAAAGGTTGGAACCAGTCAACTACCATAATCGGTGTCAATCAGGTGAGAAGCGGGTGCTTCTACTTGTCTTAGATCATTTTATTAACTTTTATAGTGTACCATATCTCGTCTATGACGTCAATACAGCCTCACTAGTTTTTATACAACTATCATAGATTATCACGTCATGGCAATACTGTCAATCACTTTTATAAATTACATGAGATAGAACGAAGCCGTTCTATCTCATGGCTTTCTTCTAATCTTTGAGAAGAATTTCCGTTACATGCTGCTTTTTAATTTGTACTTTTGTTCGTTCTTCACTATTCTTATTGTGGATAAAATAATTCCCTGGTGAGAGATCAGTAATCACAAAATAACCATTTGCATCTGTTTCTAATTTTTTAATTATTTTTCCATTTTTGCCACGTCGGAGTATAACTTCTTTTGCAGATTGTTCAGTAGCAAGCTGGCCTAATAGATGTCCATGATTTCCCTGACGCCATGAAGGATCTGGCAACTTTGTCGGTATTTCAAATGGTGGCCTTCCTTCATTATGTTCTGTTGGCAAATAAAGCGATTTAATCAGTGAAGATTGAGGAAGTCCATCATTGCTCCAAATATTATATACGTAGGGACTTACCCCTTCTGCCATATTACCATTGACAGATGGTGCTAACGCACGATGAATTTGATCCATACTATCCGATATCGTATTTAAATAGAGTGCTGGCCCAATTATTATGCCTCGATTTCTCGGTAAATCTTTTTGCCATTCAATCCATTGATCATAACGTACGGCCCTGCGTGGATCTGCATCACTATCGTAATTCATGACATAAGCGTAGTCTAGATAACCTTCCTGAACCCATTCCTTCCAATTCTGATGTGCTCGCTGAACAGGATCCATATCCCACCAATTCGTTTTACTCGGATTATGAAATCCCCATGATAAAACTGCTGCAGTTAACTCTACATCAGCATCAACTGTCATAAGCTCCGTGTATACGCGTTTGATTAATGAGTCAATTTGTTCTACTTTCCAAGCGATCCATTCTTGATCATTTACTGTTGGTCGATCAGATCGACCTGTCTCTTCATGAAACCGTGCTAACGAAGTAGCATTGTAACCCTTCCCGTCTTCCGGGTAACGGATGTAATCCAAATGAACACCATCAACCTCGTAATTCCGAGCAATATCATTTACCATTTCAACTACATGATTTCTCGCGTCAGGATGCCCAAGGTCAAGATAAGGCTGCCAGTACGGAACAGTACCATTATAATCTTCCGTTACCCATTTATCTTCTACTGCGTCCGGACCATGTAGATTCCAAATATGTGTTGGATCTGATGGAGCACCACCATATACGCTATGCCACATTGGACCTACAACTACCCAAGCATGTACTTCGATTCCTTTTTCATGTGCCTTGGTTAATAAGTAACCTAATGGATCGAATCCTTCTGGAACTGAAGGATCTTCTGTAAATGGTAATACATCACTATAATAATACGCATCATGTCTTCTGCTCACTTGTGCAATAATTGTATTCATATTAGCATCATCAACATCTTCAACTAGTTCATCAATTTCTTCTGGAGTTTTTAAGCCAGGTTCAAAAGCTTGTACCCAAAAAGCTCGTATAAATGGATTTTCTTTTTGTAAAGAAGCTTCTGCGGTGGTAAAAGGTGTAAGAGTGAGGCTAGACATCGCAATCAACATAACAAATACAACAATAACTCCCTTTGTCTTTATTTGTTTCATGTTTTCTCTCCTCCTATAATTTTAATCCAATACCCTTACCACTCACCTCCTCTAGATTAGTGTCTATTTCTACCGCTCTAGAAGACGTTCGTTTCTTGTTGAATGCGAGAGAAAACATCTTTTTCTTATTAATTTTTAGTTTACTACTTCCTTCTATTGTAAATAAGTGCCAAAAGTTGCTTTTAATTCTCTATTGTTGGGCACTTTGTCCTTTAATATATTTTATTAAAAAACAAAACTGCAACGAAAATAAATAACATTTCGTTACAGTTCAGCTTTTATAATAAATAATATATTCCCCATTGCTAATTCTTATTTAATCTTCTTATTATCAACTTCTTCTTTGATTAGCTTTAAGAATTTATCAAATTCCAATGTCTCCGTATCTTGTTCTCCGTACCTACGATAATTAACACTGTTACTTTCCATTTCTTTGTCTCCTAATACTAGAGCGAATGGAACTTTTTGTGTCTGTGCTTCTCGAATTTTATATCCAATTTTCTCATCACGTTCATCTAATTCTACACGAATTCCTTGGTACCGAAGCTTTTCTTCAATACGCTTCGCATAATCTAAATGAGCTTGTAATGAAACTGGAATTATTTTCACTTGTACCGGTGCAAGCCAAGTTGGAAAAGCACCTTTATATTCTTCAATTAAGAAGGCAACAAATCGTTCCATTGTTGATACTACTCCGCGGTGAATAACTACTGGACGATGTTGATTACCGTCTTCCCCAATATACGTAAGGTCAAATCGCTCTGGCAGATGGAAATCTAATTGAACTGTCGATAAAGTTTCATCTTTACCTAGAGCAGTTTTGACTTGTACATCTAATTTTGGACCATAAAATGCAGCTTCTCCTTCTGCTTCTACATATTCCAAATTCATATCTTCCATTGTTTCTTTCAACATTGATTGTGCTTTTTCCCACATCTCGTCCTTATCAACATACTTCTCTTTATCTTCAGGATCACGATAAGATAACCGGAAATAGTAATCATCAATACCGAAATCTTTATACACATGTTGTACTAATTCTACTACTCGAATAAATTCCTCTTTCAATTGATCAGGTCGAGCAAATATATGTGCGTCATTTAATGTCATTGCTCGTACACGTTGAAGTCCAGCTAATGCACCACTCATTTCATGTCGATGCATCGTTCCTAGTTCAGCGATTCGAACTGGTAAATTACGATAACTCCAAAGCTGGTTTTTAAATACCATCATGTGGTGAGGACAGTTCATTGGACGTAGTACCAGTTCCTCGTTATCCATCTCCATTGTTGGAAACATATCGTCCTGATAGTGGTCCCAATGTCCACTTGTTTTATACAGTTCAACATTTCCTAGTACTGGTGTATAAACATGGCTATATCCTAATCTTTCTTCTAAATCAACGATATAACGCTCTACATTACGGCGAATGGTTGCTCCTTTCGGTAACCAAAGTGGTAAGCCTTGTCCAACTTTTTGTGAGACCGTAAATATTCCTAATTCTTTTCCTAATTTACGATGATCTCTTTCTTTACGTTCCTCTAGAATTTGCAAATGTTCTTCTAATTGTCCTTTTTTCTCAAAAGCAGTACCATAAATTCGTTGTAATTGTTTATTATTACTATCTCCACGCCAATATGCACCGGAAATACTCAATAACTTAAATGCTTTAATCTTACTTGTAGAAGGTACATGAATTCCACGACATAAATCAAAAAACTCCCCTTGTTTATAAATAGTAACCTGTTCATTTTCCGGAATAGCGTCGATAAGTTCTAATTTTAAATCATCGCCAATTTCCTTGAACATTTCTTGAGCTTGTTGACGAGAAACTTCTACCCTTTTAATTTCGAGGTTTTCATCGACTATACGCTTCATCTCTTTTTCAATCTTAGGTAAATCTTCAGGAGTTAATTTGTGTTCCATATCAATATCATAGTAAAATCCTTCTTCAATAACAGGACCAACACCAAGTTTTACATCGTTAAATAAACGCTTTATTGCCTGAGCTAATAAGTGAGCACTTGAATGGCGTAACACTTCAAGTCCCTCATTGTTTTTATATGTGATAATTTCTATGCTTCCACCTGATGATAATTCTCTTCGTAGGTCGACTAGTTCACCATCAAGTTTGATTGCAAGTGCTTGTTTTTTTAACCCTGGTGATATGGAAGCTGCTATATCTTCACCAGTGGTACCAACTGGAAATAGCTTCTCTGAACCATCAGGAAAAATAATCGATAAATCTGCCATGTTCATTCTCCTTTTTCAATAAATTAAAAAACGCCCATCTCTTTGCACTAATGCAAAGGGACGAGCGTTGGTAACGACGTGGTTCCACCCTAATTCCTATCCATAACTTACTAACTATCTGGATAGCTTCATTACATCTTTAACGCAGAAATACGTTGCTGATTACTAAAAATTCACCAACAAAGCTCCAAGGTGGTAATTACTTATCTCATAAAGGTATCTTTCAGCCAATGGATTCCTTCTCTAGATTATGAAATATAAATAATCTTGTCCTTATCATCACGAATAAATATACAGTCATTTATTCGTATTATAGACCTTTCATATCAGAAAATCAAGCCTGTCTAATCATTTTTCAAATAGTAAGAAAAAGGAAAATTGCGGGTTGGTTCAAAATCCACCTTTTCTTGGAAGACATTAATAACCGTTAATGTTTTCGGTTCTGATGGATCATCTCCATAAATTTTAATTTTCTTTGGTCCCATAGCAATTAGTGGAGCTAGATTAAATTCATTATCATGTAATCCTACAACATATAATGGTTCTTCACGCATTAGCATTCTTAACTCAAGCCGCGATAATTGTTTCCCATTATCATAATAAAACTGGAATGTATCACCTTGCATAATATGAATAATTTCCATACCAACATCTTTCTTTTGTATGTAGGCACGTAACATATCAATAAATGCTTGATGATCTTCTTCTCTTCTAAACTCATCAATTGCATCTCCGACACATCTTCTAATTTCATCCCGGAAAGGTAATAAACGAAAGTTCACTAATGAATCGAAATGAATTTCCGAATTAATTTCAATATTTTCTACAAACAAATTTGTCAGTAGTCCATGAATATCTTTATTATTTCGTAAATGCTTACTATCCTCGTCCTCCCCCGTCAAAATCCAATTGGTGAGATCATGTATACGTTCGATTTCTTCTTGTTCCGTATAATAGTACTCTTTTATCATTTTTCGAATCATATTACCTAAACGATGTGTTAATACTACATCTGCCATCGCTTGACTTATCGTTTTACGAAGATCTTCAGCAGGTAATATTTCATCAATCGTTAAATGATTTCCCCAATCTTCATTTGTTTTCCAATTTAATTCCATCTTTCTATTTCTACGAAAGACAGATTCACAAAAACTTACCACTTCTTTGTCTAATTCAAAAAATACTTCCACCAATACATATCACCCTCATCCACAACCGAACTGTTACATTATATGGACAACCATTTAAAAAAATGAATAAACTACTCAAACTAGCAAATGATTTTACGAAAAAAGGTATGAATGTATTAAAAAATACCTTTTTTGAACTGCTTTAGTAGAGTTCAATAAAAGGTACTCATTAGCCACGACGATTCGGACCATTCAACTTCACATCTGTGGTAACTTGTTTAATCCGCTCAATAATTCTTCCTGCTTTAACTTGTTCTACTCCATTCCTTGTTGTAGATAATTCTTGTTCTAGTTGATCTAAGTCATAATTAGATGTAATAAAAACTGGTAATCCTTCCATCATACGGTACTGTAATACTGAACCTAATACTTCATCACGGAACCAAGCAGATTGCATCTCAGCTCCCATATCATCCAACATCAATACATCAGCTTTTTTAAAAAAATCTATTTTTTCATTGAATGAATCATCTTTAAATGATGACTTAATTTCACGGACAAACTCCGGCATATATATTAATGAAATTGAGTATTGGAGTTTTTTAAGTTCATTAGCAATTGCACCTAATAGATAAGTCTTTCCGACTCCAAACGATCCGTATAGATAGAGTCCTTTTTTGGGTAACTCTTGCTTTGAAGCTTCTAAAAAATCCAGAACTTTCGCCAATGCATTTGATCGGTGCTCATCTTGAATAACCTCAGATATTCTTGCTTGAAGAATTTCTTTCGGCATATAAAGACTTTGAATCAGCTTTTGCTGCTGTTCATTTTGCTCTTCTTCCAATCTTTTGTGGCATTTTTCATAACTTAACCGAATCTCATTTTTGTCAGCCTCCAAAACGGGAGAATATCCTTGTATCATATTCTGACATCCACCAAGCGATTTGCATCGATCACATTGCTTGGATTGAGACTTATATTCATATAATTTTATTAAATGTTTATCAATAATTTCACTAGTTAACTCTGGGTGGCTAGTTAAAAAATGCTTTATGGATGGGTCATCTAATACTTCTTTTCGGATGTTTTGATAACTTGTTTGGAAGTTTTCGTTTTTTTTCATCCATGCTTTCAATTCTGATTGTATCGGTTTCACACTTAACCACCCTTATACACCTTTATTAATTTTCATTTAAATATTGTTTTAACCTAGATGCTATTTTTTCTTGGTCTTCCATCGAAGAGTTTGGATTTTCAGAAGTTACCTGTGATTTGTTTTTCCGTTCCTTAAACCAATCAGGAATAACTTCCTTAGTTGCAGTCTGGCGCTGTCTCGTATAGTTATTCTTCTTAACTTTAGATTGAGCTTTCTGTTGTTCCTGCCTAGCGAAATTCATTGCATCACTTGCTGTTTGAAGGTTCAGCCGAGACCAATGACTAGCAATTTTTTCTAAATATGCTTTTGAAAGTTTCATATTAGATTGTAATAATACATAATGAATAAGTACATTCATTACTGGTGCAGGTAAATCTTGTTTTGTCATTACAGACTCTATTACTTTAATATCTTGATCTGAAGCATCATTACCTCTTGATAAATCTTTCAATAATTGAGTCGGTGATATTCTTTCTAATTCGTAAATTAACTGTTCTTTTTTCGTTTTGGGTTTCGTCACTTCATACGACTTATCTAGGTTGTTTTTTTCAGATAGCCGTACGGACTGTTGATTATTTTTTGAACGAAAAATATCATGGCACGCTGCTTTGAACTCTTTTTGATTAAATTGATATGATTCATTGATAGCATATTGACACGCACGTTCAATCTCATGACTATCCAAATTATATAATACTTTCATTTGGTAAATCAGACGCTTCGTATCAGTTGTTAATACTTGATTAGCGGGTATCATTCGCTTGTTTAACATCTGTTCTATCCAACTAAAATCCATCGGAACATCATGTTTTACAGAATTATTTTGACTATTATAATTTTCAATTCTAGCTACTTTTTCTGTAGGTGTTACTGTTTGAAAGACATCGCTAAAATCAACCGTGATTTCTTCTCCATATTCACGTTCATTAGGAACATAATGAGAAAATAACATATCATACTTTTGATCTCCAATATGATGTAATAGTAATTGCGACAACATATCATCTTTAAAGAAATCATTTGGAGCATATGGACTTAACAATTCATATGTATAAAAATCACGATTATCTTCATTATATTTATATGTTTTTAGTAAACCTATCCCTTCCAATTTCAAACGAGATCGGTAAATTTCATCCAATGAAAGATTAAGGTAATTCATTAGTGTGTGATGTGTTTGTGGGGATACATGAGCATGGATATTTGAATCGTGCAACAGAGTGTGATACAAAGAAACAGCATAAATACCAATTAGTGGTTGATATAATTGAGTAAGTGAAACGCCGTAATCAACAGGTAAATGTTCTTTTTTCATAACATAATACCCATCAATAGGAAGAATCTTCCCTATAAAGTTCATGTAAACACACACCCTTTCGACTTTTTCATTTATCTTTCATCGATTTATCCGTATTAATAATATCTTTTAATTCATCTAAAAATACAGTTATATCCTTAAATTGGCGATATACAGATGCAAAACGTACATACGAAACTTCATCTACTTTGGATAAAAGTTCCATTACCATTTCACCAATGGAGTTACTTGAAACTTCTGGGTTTCCTGCATTCCGTAATTTCTTTTCCACTTCCAACGCTATACTTTCTATGGTTTCTAAAGCAACTGGTCTTTTTTCACACGCTCGAATAAGGCCACGAGTTAGTTTTTCACGCGAAAATTCTTGACGCACGCCATCTTTCTTAACCACAATTAAAGGAACTTCTTCAATTCGTTCAAAAGTAGTAAACCGAAAGCCACACCGTTCACATTCTCTACGTCGCCTAATTGCTCTTCCTTCTTCTATCGGTCGAGAGTCCAAGACTTTTGTATTTTTATTTTCACAATTGGAACATCGCATCATTGTTCAACCCCATTCTTTAATGTTCCGTAATTAGTTGAAGTTCTTTATTCATATGTTCATATAATTCTTGAATAACTTTAGAACTGTGTCCAAAATCTATTTGCAATAAACTTTCTGTAGTCACAGAAAAATCAACAGCAGTATGATAAGGGCGCACCATAATAATAGTTGCAACTACAAAGACTCTCTTGCCTTTTTTGGTTGTTGCACTTATCTCACCATGCTCCTTAGA
The DNA here is from genome assembly GCF_001741975.1 of Oceanobacillus sp. E9. Taxonomy (NCBI): domain Bacteria; kingdom Bacillati; phylum Bacillota; class Bacilli; order Caryophanales; family Bacillaceae; genus Oceanobacillus; species Oceanobacillus sp. E9. Next base: position 159,824 of record NZ_LSNA01000005.1, on the reverse strand, counting down.
AACAGCATTGATAGAATATGTATCTTTCGATTGAAAATAGGTTTCAATGACTTTCATTACGGAATCTTTGCTTGCTTTATAGTAATGGGTCTGCAACTTTTTATCCTCATGACGATCTTTTGTTTCTACATGATTACTAAAAAACTTCCTTATCTTATAGCCGATTGACATTTAGAAACACACCTCATACGTTCATAGAATTAGTATAACTAATTATTATTCTATTATTTTAACATGTTTTTAACAAATGCTCTAGTTAAATAAAGTAGGGATATTATATAAAGTAACAAATTAAGATTTTAACAATAAACAGATTAGAGTGTCAACAGGCAGTTAGTTCACAGATTAAGTGAAGAAAATGAATTCATTAAATCAACACACACTTTCAAACTAGATTCAATCTTATTCTATGAACAGGAGTTAGTTCGTTTAGTATGCATTTTTTAAGCAATATAAAAAAGGACAATATCAAGGGAGAAATTAACTTAACCCTTCTATTGTCCATTCCTATTCATTTAATTAAACTTCCAAGATATCTTCAGTCTATGCTTTGTTTTATAAATAGATCTTGATTATGACGATACTTTCATTTCTTTTTCCAAACGGTCTCCCACATAAAGAGCTAAATCAAGAACACGTTTAGAATATCCCCATTCATTATCATACCAAGCAATTACTTTTATTTTGGTTCCCTCCATTACAATGGTAGATAATCCATCAATAATAGCGGAGAATTCACTTGTTGTATAATCAATTGATACAAGAGGTTCATCAGAGTATTCCAATACTCCTTTCATATATCCTTTTGATGCATCTTTAAATAATCGATTTAATTGTTCGACTGTAACACTCTCTTCTAGATCGATTACCAAATCAACCAAAGATACGTTAGGCGTAGGTACCCTTAAAGCCATCCCATGTAATTTTCCATTTAAATGCGGCAAAACTTCTCCGAGCGCCTTTGCAGCTCCTGTTGTAGTTGGAATAATTGATTGTGTACATCCTCTTGCCCTTCGTAAATCTTTATGTGGATTATCTAGATTCTTTTGATCATTCGTAAAAGCATGGACTGTAGTCATTAATCCATTTTTTATCGTAAAATGATCATCAATAACTTTTACAACCGGTGCCAAACAATTTGTTGTACATGAAGCATTCGAAATTACATCATCTCTTTTAGGAATATATTCAGCTTCATTTACTCCCATAACAATTGTTTTATCTACTTGCTTTCCTGGAGCAGTGATAATTACTTTTTTTGCTCCTGCTTTAATATGCAATCCCGCTTCTTCTTTTGAGTTGAATTTCCCAGTAGCTTCTATAACAATATCAATGTCCAACTGTTCCCAAGGAAGAAGTTCAGGCTGTCTATTGTTAACGATTTTTACTTTTTTTCCATCTATTTCTAAATAACCTTCAAGCGCTTTCACTTCTCCGTCAAAAATTCCATGTACACTATCATATTTCACCATATGTGCTAATGTCTCAGATGGGTAACCAGCATTGATAGCGACTACTTCAAACTGATCATTTTGTATTGCTTGTCGAAAAATCATTCGTCCTATTCGTCCAAATCCAGTAATTGCGATACGTTTTGTATTCATAAGAAATAATCCCCCTAATTATGATATACTCATAATCCATTATGCAAAATTAGTATAACACAAATAATCATTATTGTGTTGAAAATAATGAAAAAGAGGCATTTCTTCTATATATTATGTTATCATTATAGCCCAACGAGCTATATAAATAACTTTTTATCTATTAGAAAACAGAGTAACTTGTGAACGTTGATCCTCACAAGTTACTCTGGTGAATTAATTAACCAATACCCCATGTTTGTAAAACTTGGTCTAACTGTACTTTCGTCTCTTCTATTGAATGATTATTATCAATAAAGATATCTGCTAAATTAGCCTTTTCTTTTAGAGGCATTTGTGCTTTTATCCGATCGGAAGCTTCTTTTTCACTATAACCATTTCTCTTCATCAATCGTGAAAGTTGTACATCTTCATCTACATAAACAACTAATGTTTTATCTACGAGATGAGTTAAGTTACTTTCAAATAGCAAAGGAATATCTAACACAACACAAGGCATGCCTTTCTTGATATAATCATCTCGTATGGATAGCATCCGACTTCGTACAGCTGGGTGAACTATCGCATTTAGTTGCTTTCTTTTATCTTCATCTGTAAAAATAATTGATCCTAATTTGGGACGATTTATCTTATGATCATCTTTAATAATCTCTTTCCCAAATGCTTCTACAACTTGATCATATGCTCTTTCCCCTGGCTCAACTACTTCTCGTGCAATTAAATCTGCATCAATTACAGGAAAATTCTTTGCTTGAAACATTGATGAGACCGTACTTTTACCGCTTGCTATTCCACCTGTTAAACCGATAACTACTGTCATTTTCTCACACCTTGTTTATTCGGTTGGCAAGTTGGACATAGGTGGGTTCCTCTTCCACCAACCTTCATTTTAATAATATCTGCTCCACAAACTCTACACGGTTTGGAATCTTGTCCATAAACAAATAAATCTTGCTGAAACATCCCCATATCCCCTTGGGTATTTACATAGCTACGAATAGTGGTACCTCCAGCTTTAATAGCATCTTGTAATGTTTCTTTTGCATTTATTTGTAACTTTTTCACTTCCTGTTTTGTCAATTTACTGCAGCGTTTTAAGGGATGAATATTTGCTCGAAACAAAGTCTCATCCACATAAATATTTCCTAGTCCAGTAACGATTGATTGATCTAACAAAGCTGTTTTTACATATCGATCAGTACGCTTTAATTTTTCATAAAAGTAATCTAAATTAAACGAATTATCGAATGGATCAGGACCAAGTTGACTTAATGGTTTATGCATAAACTCTTCACCAATTGGATAGACATGCATTGTCCCGAATTTCCGAACATCGTTATAACGTAATTCTTCTCCATTTGAAAAGTAGAACGTTACATGCGTATGCTTTTTTACTGGATCGCCTGGTGAATGAACACTATACTTCCCTTCCATTCGCAAATGGGAGATAACTACATGTTCATCTAGATAGAACAAAAGAAATTTTCCTTTTCTCCCCACCGAGCGGATTGTTTGATCTGTAACTAATGCTTTAAATTCCTCAACATCGTCTGGATATTTAATTATATTTGGCCACTCAATATCAATATGTTTGATTGTTTTATTACATACAAAAAGTTTCAATGTTTCTTTTATAGTTTCTACTTCAGGTAATTCAGGCATTTATTTCTTCTCCTTACTTTGCATCAAACCAGCTTTTTCCATAGGAATAGTCAACTTTTAAAGGAACATCCAATTCCACAGTGCGTTCCATTACATCGGGCACTATTTCCTTTAATTTGTCTATTTCATTTTCTGGTGCTTCTAAGATAAGCTCATCGTGTACTTGTAATAATAATTTTGCTTGTAAATCTTCTTCTTTCAGTCGATGGTCAAGATCAATCATTGCTTTTTTTATAATATCTGCAGCACTACCTTGGATAGGGGTATTCATTGCTGTACGTTCCGCAAAACTACGCATATTAAAGTTTCTACTTGTAATATCTGGCAAGTATCTTCTCCGCTTCATAATTGTTGATACAAACCCTTTATGCTTTGCTTCTTGTACAATTTCATCCATATAACTTTTTACACCAGGATAACTATTGAAATACCTCTCTATAAATTTTTTCGCTTCCTTACGAGTAATTCCGAGGTTTTGTGATAAACCATAGTCACTTATACCGTAAACAATACCAAAATTTACTGCTTTCGCCTGCCTTCGCATATTTGATGTTACTTCGTCTGCTTCTACATGAAACACATCCATTGCAGTCTGCGTATGGATATCAGTATCTTCTTTAAATGCTTTAATTAGTTTTTCGTCTCCTGCTATATGTGCTAAAACACGAAGCTCAATTTGAGAATAATCAGCAGCAAACATAATCCATTTTTCTTTAGAAGGTACGAAAGCTTGTCTAATTTTTCTACCTTCTTCGAGACGAATAGGTATATTTTGTAAGTTTGGTTCAATCGAACTCAGCCTACCTGTCTGGGTTAAAGCTTGGTTAAATCTTGTATGAATTCGACTTGTATCTTTACGCACAACCTTTAATAATCCCTCAATATAAGTTGACTGTAGTTTTCCTAATTGGCGATACAATAACAGTTTTGGTATAATTTCATGTTCATTTTCAAGTTGTTCTAATACATCTGCAGCAGTAGAATAACCTGTCTTCGTTTTTTTAATAACAGGTAATCCTAATTTTTCAAACAAGATTGGTCCCAGCTGTTTAGGAGAGTTTAGATTAAATGTCTCTCCGGCTAGTTTATAAACTTCTTGTTCAAGCGCATCTAGTCTTTTTTTTAAATCTTCACCCATCCCTTTTAACTTATCAATATCTACTTGAACACCATAGTGTTCTACCTCAGCTAGGATAAGTGCTAATGGCATTTCTAATTCTTTTAATAAATCATATTGTTCATTATTACCAAGTTCTTCTTCCATTTCGGGATAGAGATCATATAATAATTGTGTTTTACGAACAACATGCTCATTCAAAACTTCAGCTTCAGGAACTTTTTGTTTTGCACCTTTTCCAAATACCTCTTCGTCAAATTGAACATCCGTTCTACCTTTTCGATTAGCAATTGCTGGTATATCATGATTATTCTCAGACGGATTTAATAGATAAGATGCTAGGAGGGAATCAAAAATAATTCCTTGCATATTTATTTTGTTGCGAAGCAAGGCAACTTTAGTTCTTTTCGCATCAAAAACAATTTTATTTTTTTGTGGATTCTCTGCCCATGCTTTAAATATATCAGATTTTAGCGCAATATCTGTCGGGATAAAAGAAGCCTTCTCCTTATTAACAACAGCTACTCCTTCAATTGGAATAAGGTGATAATTCTCACCAAGCATTTCAATATACACCGCATCACTATCCGTAAATATTTCTTTCGTTACATTCTCCACAACTTCAAACTTAATAGACTCCATCTCTTTTTTAGGTTCTTCGAAGTCATTCCCTGTATCTTCACTAACTCGAGATAACAGTGATTGAAAACCAAGATCCTTAAACATTTGAATTACTGTCGTAGATTGAAATCCATTATACGGTATGTTTTCAAGCGACACATCTATAGGTGAATCACGATTAATCGTTACTAATTCCTTACTCATAAAGGCATCTTCGCGATGATTGGTCAGGTTCTCTTTTAATTTTTTTCCAGATACTTCATCTAGGTGCTCGTAAACATTTTCAAGACTATCATATTGTTTAAGTAATTTTGTAGCAGTTTTTTCTCCTACTCCAGGAACGCCTGGAATATTATCTGAACTATCACCCATTAAGGCTTTTAAATGGATAATCTGGTTTGGAGTTATCTCCATTTTCTCCATCATGTAGGATGGAGTATATTTTTCAATATCACTAATTCCTTTTTTCGTAACACTTACAGTTACTTGTTCAGAAACAAGTTGCAATAAATCTTTATCTCCTGAAATTACTGTAACTTCCCAATCTTTTTTATCTGCTTGTTTAGATAAAGTACCGATAATATCGTCAGCTTCATATTGGTCAAGCTGATAATATTTAATAGAGAAAGCATCCAGTAATTCTTTAAGAACAGGAAATTGTTCAGAAAGCTCAGGTGGGGTTTTTTGACGTCCACCTTTGTATTCTTTATATGTTGAATGACGAAATGTTGTCTTACCCGCATCAAAAGCTACTAACATATGTGTTGGTTTCTCTTCTTCTAGAATACGCAATAGCATTGTAGTAAATCCATATACTCCATTGGTATAAATACCTTTATCATTATTTAGCAAAGGTAGCGCAAAAAAGGATCGATAGATAATACTGTTACCATCAATGAGCACTAACTTATTTGACATTCGATATACCATCCTCTCATTCTAAATCCTTAGCTCTATTTTAGCATTCTCATTCAAGAAAAGGAAAAAATACGTAAGTTTCATGTTTTCTTTACTTTACGAATACAAAAAGAGCTGACGATCTAATACAACGTCAACTCTTTTTCGTTTACTTTGGTATATAGATATGAATAGTAGTCCCTTCGTTCAAGGTACTCTCTACATCTATTTTTCCTTTATGAACTTCTACAATATGCTTTACAATTGCCAAGCCTAGACCGGTTCCACCTGTATTTCTACTTCTTGCTTTATCTACTCGGTAAAATCGCTCAAAGACTCTAGTTTGTGATTTCTCATCCATACCAATTCCACTATCTTTTACTTGAAAATGGATAGCATCCTTTTCCTCTGAAATAGTTAAGCAGATATCTCCTTCGCTTGGTGTATAATGAATCGAGTTATCAACCAAATTAATTAACACTTGTTTCATACGATCTTTATCCGCTCGCATTGTCAGTTGATCTGGAATTTCTAGATTGAAGGTTAGATTTTTCTTTTCTGCCTTTTGTTGAAGTGTCGGCAATATTTCTTCCACCATTTTTTTCACATCATAACTATCTATTAATAACCGAAAATCTTCTCTTTCTAATCTAGAAAGAGCAAGTAAATCTTCAATTAACAATTGTAATCGATGACTTTCTTTATAAATAATTTCCATAAATTCTTTCGTAGCAGGATCCTCTATTTCATTGTCTAATAAAGTTTCAGCAAAACCACGAATAGACGTAATTGGTGTACGAAGCTCATGGGATACATTCGCTACAAAGTCCTTACGCATATTCTCTAATTTTTTTAGTTCAGTAATATCGTATAGTACTAGTACTGCCCCCTTTAACATATTTCTCTCATTAAAAATCGGTGCACCAACAACTTCTACGTAAATTTTGTTTAATCCCACTCGATGAACAAACGATTCCTTAACAGCTTCTTCATATAAAAAAGTTTTCTGGACTGTTTCATGTACGTTTTCATTTTCAAACACGTCATAATAAAGATGTCCTCTATAATTACTTTCTTCCTCACCAAACATTTGAAGAAACTTTCGATTTACAACATGGACATAGCCTTTTTCATCAATTAAAACTAATCCACTTTGCATATTATCTACAATTGTTGTTAATTGTTCTGATTGCATTTGTTCTTGTATTGCAATTTCGCTCATATTTCTAGCTAATGTATTGATTTTTACACTTAGTTCTTCCATTTCCGGACTATTACCATTATAAAATCGAGCACTATAGTTTCCTTCTATAAGCCGATCTACTGTTTTTGTAGCTTTTCCAATAGGTCTTGTATAACGATTATAAAATTGTATAAATAGTATCGAGATAATCATAAATTGAACTATTAATACAGCAACAACCATAATCCAATTAGACTCAGCTTGAACAATCAGCCAACCAGTTAATAATAAACTCAATATAGTTATAATCATACTTGGAAGTAACGTTCTAGAAAAAATTACTTTCATTAAACAGGCTCCTCCATTTTATAGCCCAAGCCACGTACAGTTTTGATATATACTGGCTTTTTAGAATTAGGTTCTATTTTATCTCGAAGATGGCTAATGTGAACATCTACGATTCGTGTGTCTCCTATAAAATCATAATCCCATACACTACTCAATAATTGATCCCTTGATATCACCTTTCCTTTATGTTTTGCTAGATGATACAACAATTCAAATTCTTTCCGAGTGAATGTAATGATATTATTACTCATTTCCGCTTCGTATCTTTCTGGATATATACTTAGTTCCCCAATTTTCAATACGTGAAACCCGGTGTTATTAGATAATTGCGATCGTCGTAAAATTGCTTTCACCCTAGCAATTACTTCTTTAGGGCTAAATGGTTTCGTTAGATAATCATCTGCCCCCATTTCTAGACCAAGTACTTTATCAAATTCTTCATCTTTTGCGGTCAACATAAGAATTGGTGTATTTACTTGGTTCATCCGTAATGTGCGACAAACTTCCATACCATCAATTTCAGGAAGCATTAAGTCCAATACGATTAAATCATACATGCTTGACTCTGCCTTATTAATCGCGTCTTGTCCATTATAAGCAACATCAGTCTCAAAACCAGAATTTTCCATATTGTATTTTAGTAAAGTTACAATAGACTCTTCATCATCTACGATTAATATTCGTTTGCTCATCAATAGTCCCCCTAGCATATCCATACCCAAATTATTACCAACTCATACTTCTATATTATCATTATTATCCAGCAACGCATAACGAATCACAAAATGTTAAAAAAACTTAACATGGTTCAAGAGTATTTGATATTGATAAACTAGTATGTTGAAGCTATGCCTGCTAAAAAGCTACTGTCTGCATTGAAAATCAAACAGAACAACATTCGGTTTTATAAAACATATATTATTTTGAAATTGATGTATGTTAGTAAATAGTTAAAAGGAGCAAAAACTGCTCTATATGTCTATTTGTAGACTTATAGAGCAGTTTTCTTATACTTGTTTATTGAAGTACATTTAATACATTTTTTACAGAATCAGCAGATTTATCAAGTTGTGCCTTTTCTTCTTTTGTTAAATCTAACTCAATAACTTCTTCAATTCCTTCTCCACCTATAATGGTTGGAACACCTAAATAGATATCTTGATATCCATATTCACCTTCAAGATATGCAATCGTAGGTAATACACGACGTTGATCTTTTAATATCGCTTCTGCCATCACAGTTAAGGAAGCTGCCGGTGCATAATAAGCACTACCGTTACCTAATAGATTAACAATTTCTCCGCCTCCTGTGCGAGTACGCTGAACAATTGCGTCTAAACGGTCTTTAGAAATTAATTTTTCTAACGGGATTCCACCAGCATAAGAATAACGAATTAGCGGGACCATGTCGTCACCATGACCGCCTAGTACAAAACCAGTTACATCTTTGACGGAAAGATTAAGTTCTTCTGCTACAAATGTACGGAAACGTGCGGTATCTAAAATTCCCGATTGACCAATTACACGTTCTTTTGGTAATCCGGACTCTTTAAATACTGTATATGTCATCGCATCCACTGGATTAGTTAATACAACAATAGTTGTATTTGGCGAATATTGCACAACTTCTTTTGTAACCGACTTCATAATATTAGCATTTGTATTTACTAGATCATCACGACTCATTCCTGGCTTACGAGCAATACCAGCAGTAATAATTACTAGATCAGAACCTTCTGTATCAGCATAATTAGATGTACCAGTAATTTTTGCATCAAACCCTTGAACAGGAGCAGCTTCTGCCATATCTAGCGCTTTTCCTTTTGTAGGATCTTCCATATCAGGTATATCAACTAATACAACATCGCCTAATTCTTTCTGCGCGACCATTAAAGCAGTTGTTGCACCAGTAAAACCCGAACCGATTACTGATATCTTTTTACGTTTTAAACCCATCGTAATTTCTCCTTTATCGTAAAATCTAATTTCACAAATGAAAAGCGTAGGAATAAGAATGAATTCTAACCGAATCTCTAATTCTTATTCCTACTTAATTATTCATTTCTTGCTTTACATATTTTTGATTAGTTCTTGTCCAAATTCAGAGCATTTTACCTCTGTAGCACCGTCCATTAGGCGAGCAAAGTCATATGTTACTACTTTTGAACCAATCGTCTTATCCATTGATTTAGTAATTAAGTCTGCAGCTTCTCTCCAACCTAAATGTTCTAACATAAGTACAGCAGATAAAATAACAGAAGAAGGATTTACTTTATCCAACCCTGCGTACTTAGGTGCAGTACCATGTGTTGCTTCAAAAATTGCGTGTCCAGTATCATAATTGATGTTCGCTCCAGGTGCAATTCCAATTCCACCTACTTGTGCTGCAAGTGCGTCAGAAATATAGTCACCATTTAAATTCATTGTTGCAACAACATCAAACTCTTTTGGACGAGTAAGAACTTGTTGTAAGAAAATGTCAGCAATTGCATCTTTTACAAGAATTTTACCAGAAGCAAGTGCTTCATCTTGTGCTTTATTAGCAGCTTCCTTACCTTCTGCTTCTACAATACGATCATACTCTGCCCAAGTAAATACTTTATCACCGTATTCTTGCTCAGCTACTTCGTAACCCCAATTTTTAAATGCACCTTCTGTAAATTTCATGATGTTACCTTTATGTACTAAAGTAACATTTTTACGACCTTCATTAAGTGCATAGTCAATCGCTGAACGCACTAATCGCTTCGTACCTTCTTCAGAAACTGGTTTCACACCTATTCCAGACGTTTCTGGGAAACGAATATTTTTTACTCCCATTTCTTCTTTTAGGAAGTTAATTACTTTTTTTACTTCGTCGGATCCTTTTTGCCACTCTATTCCAGCATAGATATCCTCAGTATTTTCACGGAAAATAACCATATCTACTTCTTCTGGACGTTTAACCGGGGAAGGAACCCCTTCAAAGTAACGTACCGGTCGTAAACATGTAAATAGATCTAACTCTTGACGTAATGCTACATTAAGAGAACGAATACCTCCACCAATCGGTGTAGTTAAAGGGCCCTTTATAGCAATCTTATATTCATTAATTTTATCAAGTGTATCTTTTGGCAACCATTCACCAGTTTTGTCATATGCTTTTTGACCAGCATATACTTCCAGCCACTCAATATTTTTCTTCCCATCATAAGCCTTTTCAACTGCTGCTTCTATAACTTTTTGAGCAGAAGCCCAAATATCCGGTCCTGTTCCATCTCCTTCAATAAATGGAATAATCGGTGTATCAGGTACATTCATTTTTCCGTTTTCTACTACAATTTTTTCTCCCTGTGTCATTACAATACCTCCCAAATGTTATTCGCAATGTATCTTCTTTAGTGTATCTATATTAACCTCTTTGTTCAATAGAAACATAGTCACGTAATTCTGGACCTGTATACTCTGCACGTGGACGAATTAAGCGATTATTATCATATTGTTCTAGAATATGAGCAATCCAACCTGAAGTACGACTTACAGCAAACAAAGGTGTGAATATATCATGATCAAGACCTAGGCTATGATATACTGATGCACTGTAAAAGTCTACATTTGCAGGAAGCCCTTTATTTTCTTTAATATAATCTTCTATTTTAACTGACATATTATACCATTTTTGTTGCCCTGTTAATTTTGTAAGTTCTTTTGACATCTCTCGTAAAAATTTAGCACGAGGATCTCCTGTACGGTATACACGATGCCCCATACCCATAATTTTTTCTTTATTAGCTAATTTTTCTTCAATATAAGGAATAGCGTTTTCCTCATCACCAATTTCAGTTAACATTTTCATTACGTTTTCATTCGCACCACCGTGCAACGGTCCTTTTAATGCTCCAATTGCTGCAGTAATACCTGAATAAATATCAGATAATGTTGCTACACATACACGCGCGGTAAAAGTAGATGCATTCAGTTCATGATCAGCATGAAGTACTAACGCTTTATTAATTGCTTCTATTTCGATATCTTCAGGTTCTTTACCATTAAGCATATATAAGAAGTTTTCTGCATAGCTTAAGTCTTTTTTTGGTTTTACCGGTTCCTGACCTTTACGAATGCGAGAAAAAGAAGTTACGATCGTTGCTATTTGCGCTTGAATACGCACCGCTTTTCGTTTATTAGCTGTTTCATCCATAACATCAGCTTCATTATCATAAAGCCCAAGCAATGATACTGCAGTACGTAATGCAGCCATTGGGTGAACCGTACTTAAATCATAGGAACGTAAGTGATCAATAATTGCATCAGGTATTTCCATATTTTCAGCCAATTGAGTTTTTAATTCATCCAATTCAGACTTATTTGGTAATTTTTGATTCCAAAGTAGAAAAATAATCTCTTCAAAGCTTGAATTTTCAGCTAAATCATCAATTCTATACCCTACATAGGATAGCTGATCATCAATAATCGAACTAATCGATGACTGCGTAGCGACAATACCTTCTAACCCCTTTGTCGATGCTGTCAAAATAACCCTCTCCTTTTTAAAAAATATTCAAGCATTACTAAGAATGCGAATTATAAAACAAGACAATTACAGGCTAATTCCTTCTTAACCATTGTTTCTCATATTAGCAAAGAATGTCAATTTTAATCTATAAATCTGACAAAAAGAGCCTATTTTTGTCTACCCCAAGTCTCATTATAAAGTATTATTCGTTGATTGTGAAATGAAACCGTTTAATTTTTTAATATTTACTTAAATCTACTAATTAAGACGACGTTATGTCGCTTTCCTTTCATTATAGCCTTCAATGCTTAATATTGCTTCTTTTTTTGACTCTTGTTTCATAAACTAGTACAAGCTATAAAGTGAAACTTCATAATGCTATGGTTTGCTGTCAGTTACATGCAAGATAAAAAATGGGGGAAATTATCTATGAGTACTGAAGTATTTCAAAAGTTTTTTAGAGCTATTCTCGTTATCGGATCAATATTAACTATCATAGTTGTTATATATTATAGCTTTCCGTTCATATATCCCATTCTTTTTGCATACATACTTGCTCTCTTATTTCAACCAATAGTTCTTTGGTTTGAAAAAAGAATGAAATTTCCTAAAATTCCAGCTATAGTGATTACTGTTGCTTGTTTTTTATCAATTTGTACAGGTGCATTATTTTTAGCAATTACAGAATTATACCAAGGTACCATTTTTCTTGCTGATAAGATCCCAAATCATTATCAACAATTTGTTTTATATTTAGAGAGTATGTTCAATACTCATATTTTACCTATGTATGAAAAAGTTCTTTCTTATATTGATTCATTAGATCAAGGGTATCAAGAGACCGTTAAAAACTATATCGCCACAATTAGTGATTTAATTGCATCTGGAGGTGCCTCATTTCTACAAGCAGCAATAAGTAATATTCCAATGTTCATTGCTGCCATCCCTAGTTCTGTAACTAACATTGTTTTTATACTTATTGCTTCTTGCATGATTAGTTATGAAATGGATCGTATTCACTCATTTTTCAAGGGGGCCTTTCCTACTCACATACAATCCATTCAAAATAAAATAGCCTCCCATTTTAAACTTGCGGTGGTCGGCTATTTTCGTGCGCAATTAATACTAGTATTTACGACAGCATGTATTATACTTATCGGGTTATTAATTCTGCAAGTAGAACATGCGCTAACAATTGTTTTGTTTGCTGCCATTGCAGACATAATCCCATACGTAGGTACTGGGATTATCTTTATTCCTTGGATAATGTTTTGTTTTATTACAGGTAATTATACGTTAACAATCGGGCTATCAATACTTTATGGATTTGTTGTTATACTCCGACAAATCCTTGAACCAAAAGTATTGTCTTCGTCGATTGGTATTCACCCACTGGTGATGCTTATCGGGATGTTCATAGGTCTAAAAGTACTCGGGTTTATAGGCATATTTCTTTCCCCAATTTTACTTGTTCTTTTTAAAGGATTGATGGAAACTGGTGTATTCCATCTGGTTTTTAAATATATCAAGGGATAATTACCAACGTCGATAAATAATGGTTCCTTTCCCCATCATACGTGTCATTAATCGTTTTAATTGATGTTTAATCAAGTTCCTTGTCCAAGGTAATACAAGAATTAGTCCCACTACATCCAAAATAAACCCAGGTAAAATGAGTAATATGGCTCCAAAAAACAAAGCAATACTATCCATTAATTCTTCTGTAGGTGCATATCCTTGTTGCATTTGTAGTTGAGCTTTTCTAAATGTTTCAGCTCCTTGCTGTCGTACAAAATAAAATCCAAATAACCCAGTTGCAATAATTAATCCTGCAACCCACCATGGACCTATTAAATTACCTAACCATATAAACGTTCCTATTTCAAGAGCCGGAATAACTATTAACAATAACAAGAAAAATCTTAATTGCATTTGTAATCATCCTTTCATCCTTATTTTATCACGGGAAATAACTAGAAAGAAATTTGGTGATAGCATTATCCTAAAATTGTTAAACAGATAAATCTTAATGAATCGAAAAAAGGCTCCTAGCCTTAGAATGGCAGGAACCTTTACAACTATTTATTTTAAATCACAATACACCTGCATGTCCAGCGTAGATATCTCCACGGTTACCATCAACTGTAATGTCTTGTCCATCTTGAAGGATTTCAAATATATTGTCCACCCCTACAATAACAGGAATACCAAGACTTAATCCAACAACAGCTGCATGAGAAGTTAATCCACCTTCTTCTGTAATAATTGCTGCTGCTTTTTCAATTGCAGGCATCATTTCTTTGTCTGTAGCGTATGTGACTAGAATATCACCGTCTTGTACTTTTTCTAAAGCTTCTTTATTCGATTTAGCAAATACGGCATGTCCATATGCACTTTTTCTGCCAATTCCTTGTCCTTTAGCAATCACATCACCAATCACGTGAACTTTGAGCAAGTTAGTTGTTCCGCTTTCTCCAACAGGAACACCTGCTGTTATAATGACACGGCTCCCTCTACTGCAGATGCCTGTATTTAACCCTTTATCAACAGCAATTTCTAGCATTTCATCTGTAGACGTCGCTGGTTTACCTAAAACAGCATGCACTCCCCAAACTAAGGAAAGTTGACGATTTACTACTTCGTTAAATGTAACAGCTAAAATAGAAGCTTTTGGACGATACTTAGAAATCATTCTAGCAGTATGTCCGCTTTCAGTTGGTGTGATAATTGTATCAACATCTAAATTGGAAGCTGTATGTGTAACTGATTGACTAATTGCTTCCGTTATGGTCATATCCACATATTGTGAACGCTCTTCTAACATTTGCTTATGATCCAACGCAGATTCAGCTTTTAATGCAATATTACTCATTGTTTGTACAGACTCTACTGGATAAGTTCCAGCAGCTGTCTCTCCAGAAAGCATAATTGCATCTGTACCATCAAAAATCGCATTAGCTACGTCTGATGCTTCTGCACGTGTTGGACGCGGATTACGCTGCATAGAATCTAACATTTGTGTAGCAGTAATTACTGGCTTTCCAGCATTATTACATTGCTTGATTAATTTTTTCTGTACTAATGGTACATCTTCTGCTGGTATTTCCACTCCCAAATCTCCACGAGCTACCATTAATCCATCACTTACTTCAAGAATACTATCGATATTATCGACACCTTCTTGGTTCTCGATTTTAGGAATAATTTTAATATATTGTGCTTGATGTTGATCAAGTACTTCTTTAATTTCTAGAATATCTGAAGCTCGACGTACGAAAGATGCAGCAATAAAATCAACACTTTGTTCGATTCCAAATATAATGTCATTAGTATCCTTTTCTGTTATGCCAGGAAGGTTTACAGAAACGTTAGGAACATTAACACCTTTTTTGTTTTTGATTTCTCCAGAGTTCAGTGCGATTGTTTGAATTTCACCTTTAGTTTTATCAATTGATTTTACTTCTAATTCAATAAGTCCATCATCCAATAGAATTTTTGAACCTTCATGTACATCATTAATAAGTCCTTGGTATGTAACAGAGAATTTCTCGGCCGTACCCTCTATTTCATCCATGGCGATGGTCACTGGTTTACCCTGTATAAGATCTGCTCTACCCTCTTTAAAGCTCCCTGTGCGAATTTCTGGTCCTTTGGTATCTAAGAGTATAGCTACCGTTTTATTTTTGTTTTTAGCCGCTTTACGGATATTTTCAATACGTGCACCATGCTCTTCATAATCTCCATGAGAAAAGTTTAGACGAGCTACATTCATTCCAGCTTCTATAAGTTGCTCTAATTTTTCAATTGATTCTGACGCAGGACCAATTGTACATACGATTTTTGTGTTTCTCATTATATATCCTCCTTGATATTGCTGCATAATTCCTGGTTAACTCACTTATATGAACCCATTTCAACAACAGTTATCTTGTATTTGGATCCAAATATTACTTGTAGTTTACTCCATTTCAAATGTTACATGGATCTTATCAACGATGAAATTGATTCATATACTTAGATTGATAATTCTTTAGACAGTTTATACATTCCTTTATCAATTGTATGTTCAACGTTGAACACTTCATCAAATGTATAATCCACTAATACGTTTTTTTGGATTCCTACCATTCTGCCACCTTGATCTTCAATCAATAGTTCTACTGCTCTAGCTCCCAACCTGCTTGCAAGAACACGATCCTGTCCTGTTGGTGAACCTCCACGTTGAATATGGCCTAACACAGTTACTCGAGTTTCAAGTTGTGCTATTTCTTCAATTCGCTTCCCGAATTCAAAGCCACTACCAACACCTTCAGCTAGTAAGATAATACTATGTTTTTTACCACGGTCATGTCCATTTTTTAATCGTTGAACAATACTGGAAAATTCTTCTTTTTCCTCTGGTATTAGTATACTTTCTGCGCCAACAGCTAACCCAGCCCATAACGCCAGGTCACCAGCATCTCTTCCCATTACCTCTATGATATAAGTTCTTTCATGTGATGTGGCTGTATCTCGTACTTTATCAACAGCATCAATAATTGTATTTAATGATGTATCAAAACCAATTGTATAATCTGTACCTGCAATATCATTATCAATCGTTCCTGGAACACCTATACATGGAAAACCTTTTTCAGTTAATTTTTTTGCACCTTGGAAGCTTCCATCGCCCCCAATAACAACTAATCCATCTATATCATGCTTTTTAAGTTGCTCGATTGCTCGAAATTGACCCTCATCGGTTTTAAATTCCTCACTTCTGGCAGAAAAGAGTATGGTTCCTCCGCGATGAATAATATCACCAACAGATCCCAATGTCATTCTTTCAATATTACCATCCATTAATCCTTGATAGCCATTTTTAATGCCGTATACTTCTAGATCATGATAGATCGCCTTACGAACAACAGCTCGAATAGCAGCGTTCATACCAGGAGAATCACCGCCACTTGTTAATACTCCTATTCTTTTCATGAATTGTTCACCCCAATTAAATAATCATTAAATGCCAAAGTACTAACTATATATTTAAAGATAAAGAAAAAAACTCTAAATATCAATCATAAACCCCACAACCTACTCATTTTACAAAATTTCTCGCAAAAATAAAAGGCTGATATAAAAATTTTTATCAGCCTTTTATTTATTAAGACATAAACGTCCCCATTTGTTTAAATTTTTCCCATCTCTTATTTACTAACTCATTTGAGGAAAGCTGTATTAATTCTTCTAAAGATTCATTTATTACCTTATCAATCAAATCTGCTTGCGAATCAACATCCCGATGAGCTCCACCTCTAGGTTCAGAAATCACCTGATCTATTATACCTAATTCTTTTAAGTCTTGTGCAGTAATCTTCATAGATTCAGCTGCTTTTTTGGCTTGTGTAGAATCCTTCCATAAAATCGCTGCAGCACCTTCTGGTGAAATCACGGAATATGTAGAGTTCTCTAACATATGAATATGATTTCCAACACCAAGACCGAGTGCTCCTCCACTACCACCTTCACCAATAACGATACATATTATAGGAACCTGTAAACCCGCCATCTCCATCAGATTTTTTGCAATTGCTTCACTTTGTCCTCGTTCTTCAGCAGCTTTACCAGGGTAAGCACCTTTTGTATCAATAAACGTTATAATAGGTCGATTGAATTTCTCTGCTTGTTGCATATGTCGTAATGCTTTACGGTATCCTTCAGGATGTGGCATACCAAAATTTCTTCGAATATTTTCTTTTGTATCTTTCCCTCTCTGATGTCCTACTACTGTGACTGGAAAACCTTTATAATATCCAATACCTGATATTATTGCTTCATCTTCTCCATAGAAACGGTCGCCGTGAAACTCAATAAAATCTGTAAAAATCCGTTCAATATAATCTAATGTTGTCGGACGATTAGGGTGCCTTGCCATCTGCACTCTATTCCATGGTTTTAAATTTCCATAAATATCTTCTTCAAGTTTAGTTAATCTTTCTTCTAGCGTTTCAATCTCTTTAGTTAAATCTATCTCGCTATTTTCAGTGAACGATTTTAATTCTACTATTTTTTCTTTGAGATTTACAATCGGTTTTTCAAAATCAAGTATTGGAGTCATTTGGGTTGTCCCCCATCCACATGCATTTTAAGTAACTTGCTTAGTGTATCCTTCATATCTTGTCTATGGATTACTTTATCTACTTGCCCATGATGTAATTGAAACTCTGCAGTTTGGAAATCATTCGGTAACTTCTCACGAATAGTCTGTTCAATAATCCTTCTGCCTGCAAAACCAATTAATGCACCAGGTTCCGCAAAATTATAATCTCCAATAGAAGCGAAACTTGCAGAAACACCACCAGTAGTTGGATGTGTCATTACAGAGATCATTAGTCCCCCGCTGTCTCGAAATCGTTTTACCGCAAAAGATGTTTTGGCCATTTGCATCAAACTTAAAACACCTTCTTGCATACGAGCACCGCCAGAGGCAGTAAAGATTACAAATGGAATTGATTCTTCTCTTGCTGCTTCAATTGCTCTTGTTATTTTCTCTCCTATCGCAGATCCCATACTTCCCATTCGAAAGTGAGAATCCATGACTGCAAAAGCAATTTGGACATCATTTACATTTCCTTTACCAGTAACCACGCCTTCAGTAAGAGATGTTTTTTCACGATCTTTCGCAATTTTACTTTCATATTCAGGAAAATCTAATGGATTTGCTGATGTAATCTCTTTATCCCATTCCTCAAATGTTCCGTTGTCAAATAAACTATCGATTCGGTCCCATGCTGTCATAGGATGATGAAAACCACAATTAGGGCATACTTGTAAAGCTTTTACCATTTCTTTACGATAGTATATTTTTTTGCAGTTTGAACATTTTTGCATCAAACCTTCAGGTACATCCATCTTTGCTTTTTCACTTGGAATGGATGCATATTTTTTTCGCTTGCCGAAAAGATCTTTTATTAGCAAGTCTATTCCCCCTTTTGTACACCTGGACATGCGGTATTAAAACCACTATATAGATAATTAACTGAAAAAAGTATCGAAACTCGTCGAGTATTAATAAAAAATTTGTATATACTTAATTTTAAGAAGGGTTCGTGAAAATGGATTCAATTGATCCGTAGTCTTTATCCCGAATAACCTTAATCAATCGAGGATAGAATCCATCGATATAATACTGTTTTGGCACAGTAGATGAGAACTCTTCTAAGAGCATCCAAATTCGATTCATCAATAAATTATTCGTCTTTTTTAACAAAAAGGAAAAGAAATAATGATGTAATCTATCATCTTCTTTATACAATTGAACTATTTTCTCTAGTTCTTCTATATCCATTTCAGTAAGATGTTCCATCGCAAGTTTAGTTGCTTCTTTTTCAATTATTTGCTTGGTCCAAGGTATTTCATGCTTTATATTATTTTGAGTCAAGATGAAAGAAGATAGTAATTCAACTGTTTGAAAGGATTGATAAGAATTAAGAAATGTACCTTCACCATGCCTTGTTTCTATTAATCCTATTAATTCTAATGCTCGTAAAGCTTCTCTTATGGAAGATCTTCCAGCATTAAGTTTATCTGAAAGTTCTCTCTCAGAAGGAAGCTTGTCCCCGGCATTTAATTGATTTATCTCTATATAGCGCTGTAATTCCTTAATCACGCTTTGATAAACCTTTTGTTTATTTGTTATTGGCATGCGGGGATTCACTCCTTATTTCTTCTGTTGCGTTAGCTTCCTTGTCTTCTCTGCTACTTCTTCGGGATCTACATTCATTCTAGCAACTCCAGTACTCATTGCAGCTTTTGCAACATGTGAAGCTACCAATGGTGCAACTCTTTCATCAAACGGTGATGGGATAACATAATCATCATGTAACTCATCATCGGAAATCAATGTAGCTATCCCTTCAGCAGCCGCTACTTTCATTTCTTCATTTATTCTAGTCGCTCTAACATCCAATGCTCCTCGGAAAATACCAGGAAAAGCCAATACATTGTTTACTTGGTTGGCAAAATCTGAACGTCCTGTCCCAATAACTCTAGCTCCTGCTTCTTTTGCATCCTCTGGAAGAATTTCTGGGTCTGGGTTTGCCATTGCGAAAATAATTGCATCATCATTCATGCTTCTTACCATATCTTTTGTTAAAGCTCCACCAACAGACACACCAATAAATACGTCTGCACCTTCAAGTACATCTGAAAGACTACCTTCGACTTTGTTAGCGTTGGTATACTTAGCAACACTGTCTTTTACCGTATTCATTCCGTAAGGACGCCCTTCATATATTGCACCTTTAGAGTCGCACATGATCATATCTCGTACGCCGAAGCTTTGTAATAAACGAATAATTGCAATACCAGCCGCTCCGGCTCCATTTGCTACAACTTTAATTTCAGAAAATTTCTTTCCTACCAGTTTTAATGCATTAATTAATCCAGCTACTGTAACAATAGCTGTACCATGCTGATCATCGTGAAAAATAGGAATATTTGTCTCACTCTTTAATCTATCTTCAATAATAAAACAATTTGGAGCTGCTATATCTTCTAAATTTACTCCTCCGAAATTTGGTTCTAATAATTTCACTGTTTGAACTATCTGTTCTACATCGTGAGTATCTAGACATATTGGGAAAGCGTCAACTCCAGCAAAACCTTTAAATAAGACTGCTTTTCCTTCCATTACCGGTAGTGCTGCTTCTGGTCCGATATTTCCTAATCCCAATACCGCTGATCCATCGCTTACTACCGCAACCATGTTGCCTTTCATGGTATAGTCATAAACTGTTTCTTTTCGGTCATAAATCTCTTTACATGGTTCTGCTACACCAGGAGAATAAGCTAAACTTAAATCCTTTGCATCTTCTACGGGAACCTTTGTATTTATTTCTAATTTACCTTGCTTTACTTTATGTAAATGCAAAGCTTCATCTCTTAAGTTTGCCATAAGAATACCTCTCCTTTTAGACTTCGTTATCGGTAATTCATATTATAAAATTGCGATACCACAAGTGGTCTGACCACTTGTGACCTCTATATTATAACAAATGATATAACTGTGTAAAGTCATCAATATGATTTAAATACTACATTCTCTTTACCAAAAAAGCTTTCTAATTGTTTCTGAATTTTACTATCAACTCGTAAAGAATAGTTTTCTGAGAGCTGATAAGACTGATTTAAATCTCTATCATAAACAATTATCGATACTGCCCCAGGTTCAAACTCAGCTAGTTGTCTCAGTTTTTCTATAACCTGATTTCTTTTACTAGAATGTGTCCGTATAAAAACTTCCCCAATCGATTCATGTACTTCAATATCACCTGCTTGAAAGGGAAATCCTGATTGAATAACTAATTGCAGTCTTTGTTTTCTATCTTCCACTATTCCAGATATTTGTAATAACATGCCTTCTTCAATCTTATTACTTATCTGTCTAAATAAATCAGGGAATAATACAGCATCCATCTCAGACTCTTCATCGCTTATCGTTAGAAAGGCCATCCTTTCTCCGCGTTTAGTACGAATAACTTTCACTGTATCAACAATTACTACTGCATGTATAACTTTTCTAGTATTTACTAATTTCATAGCATGAGATAGAGTGATTTTTCCTGCTCTTCGTAACTGTTTACGATATTCTTTTAGTGGGTGACTGGAGACATAGAACCCAAGAAGTTCTTTTTCATCACTCAATTTCTTTATTTTCGTGAAATCTTCTATTTCTGTATAACTTTCCACCATTTCTAACTGATCTTGGAATAAACTCGGTTGATCCAAAAATTCTTTAAATAGTTCCCTTTGTTCGATCGCTTGATCTATGGAGGCAAGTAAGCTAGCACGATTACTATAAATGGAATCGAATGCCCCTACAAGCACAAGATTTTCAATAATGGCTCTAGAAACTACTTTTAGATTAACTCGCATACAGAAATCAAAAAAGTTTTTAAAAGTACCTTCCTTGCGAACTTGAATAATCTCTTGTATTGGTTGTATGCCAATACCTTTAATGGCACTTAGTCCCATGCGAATATCATTTCTTTCTACCACATACTTTCCAAAGCTTTTATTAATATCTGGCGGAAGTATATTGCCATTAAGTTTTTTGAATTCCTGGATATAAGTATTAATTTTTTCTTGTTGATTACGAACTCCACTAATTAATTCAGCATAAAAAGCACTAGGGTAATGTGCTTTCAAATAAGCTAATTGATAAGAAATTTTACTATACGCCACAGCATGACTACGCGGGAAGCCGTAATTTGCAAATCTCACTATCCAACTGAATATTTCATCTGCGACTTCTTTGTCATACCCATTATTTATACAACCAGTAATGAATACTTGTTTTTGTTTATATATATCCGACTCTTTCTTCTTACTTACAGCTCGACGAAGTATATCTGCTTCTCCTAATGTAAACCCAGCAATTGTATTAGCAATTTGCATTATCTGTTCTTGATATACAAGCACTCCATACGTCTTACTAAGAATTGGCTTTAAATCAGGATGTGGAAAGCTAACTGGTTCTAAATTCTTCTTTCTTCTAATATAGACAGGGATAAAATCCATCGGACCCGGTCGATACAATGCATTTACTGCAACAATATCTTCAAAAGTAGAAGGCATTAAATCTTGTAAAACCTTCTTCATTCCATCCGATTCTAATTGAAAAACCCCATTGGTATGACCTTTTCTCAATAATTGATAAGTAGCTTCATCTTGTTCCGGAATATCATCAAGCTGTAACGGACGATGTTTGCTATAAGTAATGGCTTTATTCACTTTTTCAATTAAGGAGAGATTACGAAGTCCTAGAAAGTCCATTTTCAGTAAACCAATTGTTTCTAGTTCACCCATTGCATATTGTGTTAAATAAGTTTGATTGGTTCCAGTTGTTAATGGAATATGATTGGTTAATTTTTTCTTACTTATGACTACCCCAGCTGCATGCGTCGAAATATTTCTTGGAATTCCTTCTATTTTTACAGCTATGGAAAACAATAACTTTAATTTAGGTGATTGCTTCACATACGCTTTTAACTCTTCTTTTTCTTGCAGTATTTCTGTAAGTGTCCGATTTGATTGCGATGGAATTTCCCTCATGACGTAATTCATATCCATTTCATGAATATCCAATGCTTTCATTAATTCTCTTAATACAGATCTTGCTGCAAATGTACCAAAAGTAATAATTTGCGCAACATGGTCTTGTCCATACTTCTCTCTAACGTAATCTATTACTTCATCCCTGCGGACATCTGAAAAGTCAACATCTATATCTGGCATGGATAAACGTTCTGGATTCAAGAATCGCTCAAATAGTAGGTTATACTCTAAAGGATCTACTTCGGTTATTCCCAATAGATAGGCAACTATAGATCCTGCAGATGAGCCACGACCTGGACCAACAGCAATTTGATTATCCTTTGCATACTGAATAAAATCAGCAACAATTAAAAAATAATCACTATAATTCATCGATTGTATAATTTCTAATTCATAGTTTAATCGATTTATAATCTGATCATCACGTTCTTTGTAACGTTCGTCAATTTTGCTATTACATAGTTGTTTTAAATAATCATCTGCAGTGAGTGAATTAGGCACAGGAAAGGATGGGATGTATCGCTCATTCATATCAATTTCCAAATTGCATTTTTCTTTTATTCTTTCTGTGTTTGCTAGAGCTTCCGGCGCAATATATTGAAATAATGACTCCATTTCTTCTTTTGTACTAAAATGAAGTTGTTTATTTTTTGGATTTATTTTGGTCCCGTCCCACTTTTCTCCATAACGAATTGATTGAAGACAATCATAAGCTATATCATCATTCTCATGAAGATAACGAACTTCTTGTATACCTGTTAAAGGGATTGAAAGTGATTGTAATGACTGAATTATATCTAAACTACGTCGATCTACCCCAACATAAAAATCGTCACGTGAAAAAAGACTGCTCCAAGAAGAAATATAAGTCATTAATTCCTCGGATGAAGATTTTTCCATAAATGAGGTAGCTGGTAATATGCCAACAATATTATTCGTGTAGGTTTTTAATAGCGATTTTTTTACTTCTGCATTTCCATTCGTATTTATGTTTGTACTCAATGCAATTAGTTGCTTGTATCCCTCATTATCTTTCGCCAAAAGAATACATGGAACCGTTTCATTTAATTGTTCGTCCTTGATCATTACTGTCAGACCAATAATCGGCTTAATTCCATTAGCAATGCATGCTTGATAAAAAGAAATTACCCCGTAGAGTACACCGACATCCGTTAGAGCTAAAGCCTCATATTTTTCTCTTTTAGCTTTATCTATCAATTTAGGAATAGTTATTGTACTTTCCATTAAACTATATCCCGATTTTATATATAAATGTGTAAATGACATATAATCCCGCCTTTTGATTCTTAACAAATTAATTATAACAAGCAATGAACGAACATGTATACGGTTTGGTTTCATCTCGCATAACCTGTACAAATATCTCATATATATGTATAAGGATACACCGCATAAGGAGTGTATGTATATGGAAGAACGTTTTTTTGCTGCCTTTATTCATTGTTTTTTTATTGCGCTAGGAGTCATTATTGGAGGATCCATTATCGGTAGTATTGGTGAATTTGCTACTGGGGATGCAGCTCTAACTTCAATTAGCAGAATTGCGGACAGATTACGAATTTGGGCAATAGTAGCTGCCATAGGAGGAACATTTGATGCCATTGCAAATTTTGAAAAAGGATTACTAGATGGAACACCTTTAGACCTCTTTAAACAAATTCTTTTAATCCTATCAGCGATGGGTGGCGTAAAAGTAGGAATTATTATTATTAATTGGTTTGTACAAGGAGAAATTCCCTAATGCATATCCCTCCGTATCATAAAAAACCCACCTGGAGATTGTTTTTTGTAGGTGTATTCTTCGGTTCTATTATTGGCTATCTCGTGATCATATATATGTATGGAACAATGTATGAAGATTTATTAAAAGAAAATATAGAATTAACCAGTGAGGTCAATGAACTAAAGAAACAAAACAACGCTTTACTTGAAGATAAAGAAGAACGAGACGAAGAGTCTCAACAACCTTTAATCGTATCAAGTATTGAAATCATCTTCGAAGAACCGGAACGACTAAAAATGGATTTACTTATTCAAGATCAATTAAAAGCTTTGATTCGTAAAGAAATTGATCATTTAATCGGTGAGGAATTAGCAACCTTATCAAAAGCAGATCGATTACTGTATTCAACTATCGAACATAAAGGATTTGAATTAGAGGAGCTTACCTATCACTTTTCTGTAAAAAAAATTGTTATAGATACAGAATTAGAAATTGTTTTATATCCCGAATCTGTCCAATAATGAACGTTATGTGACACTTCTTTCTATATATAGTAAATTAAAATAATTTCAGATATACTTATTACTTATAATATAGAGATCCTTAAATGAAGGGAGTTATAATTATGTTACCCATCCATTTAAGAAGAATTCGGGATACAAAAATGCAACTTCTTCGTCAAGGTATTACTGCTTATGCAGAAACAGAAGAATTAATTCGATTATTAAAAAATTCCATTAAAAAGGAAAATTTATCTGTACAATATGACTATGATCATGCTGGTTGTTGGTTTGTTCCGATAACAAATCAAATTCCAGTTAAATCCAGTAAAAAGAAAAGAGACTGAAACTTTATATATAAGTTCTAGTCTCTTTTTTAATTTACATAATGTACTCTTCACATGCCTTTTCAAGCTTCAATTCTAACGCTTTTGCTTCTTCCCAGCTGTATACCGTAGCTCCGGATGCTAACGGATGCCCGCCGCCGTTAAATTGTGAAGCTATTTCATTTATTATTGGCCCTTTAGAACGTAATCGAGCACGTATTTGATCAGATTCTTCAATAAAGAATACCCATGCTTTAATACCCTTTACGTCTCCTACTACTTGCACAAGCTGACTAGATTCATCCACACTAACTTTATATCGCTCTAATAATTCTGTGGTTAATTTAATGGTACATAACCCAGAAGAGGACAGCTTAAAGTTTTGTAATATGTGACCACTCAACCTAGAAATTTTATCTTCTACGCTATATAAACTATTATAAATTTGTGATCGATCAAAATTAAATGTTACCAACTCTGCTGCCAATTGAAACGTTCTTTTCGTCGTGCTTGGGAACTTAAATCTTCCTGTATCTCCTACTATTCCCGCGTACAAAAGTCGTGCAGCCTCTTGATTAAGTTGTAGACCTTCACTTTCGCCATATATTGCTAAATCAACAATCATTTCACTAACAGAACTCGCATTAGTATCCACCCATTGAATATCTCCGTATGTATCTACCTCTGGATGATGATCAATTTTTATAAGCTTTTCACCTATGGTGTATCGTTGATCATCTATACGAGGTTGATTAGCAGTATCACATACAATAACTAAACTGCCCGCATAAATCTCATCACCAACAATATCCATATTTTCTAAAAAGCTTAAAGATGATTCGGTTTCACCTACAATGTATACTTCTTTATTTGGAAAAGAATGTTTTATGAGTTGTTTCAATCCTGCTTGTGATCCAATCGCGTCTGGATCTGGACGCACATGTCGATGAACTATTATTCGATTATATTGTTTAATTGTTTCAATAATTTGCTTTCTTGTCAATCTACTTCCTCCTCTATACGATCTACTTTACTCTAGCTATCCGATTGGAAAAACGTTACAATATTAACGGTATAGATAATTAATATTATAGCATGAGCTAGGAGCGATTTAAAAAATGGTTATATTTCCAATTCTTATTGTACTCTCTGCAGTCCTTTATATTTATTATAAAGTAGCTATTATCCGTGAAAAAGAACCTATTACACAAAGATACTTTAATGGCAAAGCGAGAATATGTTTAGGTATATTCCTTTCTGCATTCGCAATCAATCAATATTTAAATTACTTAACGCAATTAAGTTTATTCATTGGTATTCTTTTGCTTGTTTTCGGGATTCTTCAATTAGTAAGAGGTATAGGTGAAACTAGACATTACCGGAGTGAATGGCGCCGACTTAACCCAAATGAATAAGAAAGCATAAAAAACAAAAACCGACTATAATCTAGATAAAAATCTTATTATAGTCGGTTTTTGTTTATCATATAACCATCGCTTTTAAGTGTAATTACCTTTATCTATTGATTAGTTGTGCCATAATCAATCCTTTGCCCACCATTTGGTCTAAGTTATAAACTTCGACATCAATTTTTGCATAAAGTCTCCCTACATCAATTATCTTAGGTTTAATGGTTAAATCACTTTCAATTTGAACAGGTTTACTAAAGTAAACAGTGATATTCTCTATTGAAATATCTGCTTTTTTTACTTTTAAAAGCATTCTACTACAAGCCTCTGCAATAAGTGAAGTAAATACTCCATTCGATAAAGTACCTAACTGATTCGTCATTTGCGGAATTATTTTCGTAGTGAAAGACAATTCATCTTCCTCATTAGCAATTAAATTACTTGATACAATATCATCAATTGTTTCTCCAACTTGTGGTTGTCGTTGAATCTGTTGCATTGCTTTTAAAACGTCTTGTCGAGATACAACGCCTTTTAATTGATGAGACTGGTCTACTACTGGAACTAATTCTATTCCTTCCCAAACCATCATATGTCCTACCGAAGCTAAAGAAGTCTTTTCTTGGACAACTTGCGGCTTTTTACTCATGACTCGATCAATTCGATGTTCCTTCGTTTTTCCAACAATGTCCTTAGATGAAACCATACCCACTACTCGCAATTTATCATCAAGAACCGGGAATCGAGTATGCGAAGATTTTTCATTTAATTGGTACCATTGTTCAATACGGTCATTTGTAGTTAAATAATATGCTCTTTCAAATGGTGTAGATATATCACCAACGAATACTATCTCCTTTTTTATTAATTGATCGTATATGGCGCGATTAATCATAGCAGCTACAGTAAATGTATCGTAACTAGTGGATATAATCGGAAGTTCTTTTTCATCCGCAAGTTTTTTTATATAGTCTTCCGTATCGAAACCACCTGTGATTAATACAGCTGCTCCTTCATGTAAAGCTTGTTCATGTGCTTTTATTCTATTACCAACAATCAATAAGGAATCCGCCTGTGTATAGCGCATCATTGC
Source organism: Oceanobacillus sp. E9 (assembly GCF_001741975.1). Taxonomy (NCBI): domain Bacteria; kingdom Bacillati; phylum Bacillota; class Bacilli; order Caryophanales; family Bacillaceae; genus Oceanobacillus; species Oceanobacillus sp. E9. The sequence goes on along the minus strand of NZ_LSNA01000005.1, from coordinate 131,725 downwards.
ATCAAGCTGCATGGCTCCAATTACAAATTTACTTAGTGTTTTATATAATCCATCTCTACCACCTAAGACTTGTCCATCAATGATATTAACCACTTCAGCAAATGTAAGCTGATCGAAATTTTCTTTATTTTTCCGCTCTATTCGGATTGTTCCAACACGTTCAATTGTACTTACTAATCCCTGGTTTTCCGCCTCTTTAATTGCCCGATAGGCGGTTCCGTCGCTCACATGAAGATCCTTTGCAATCTGGCGAACAGATATTTTATTTCCCACTGGTAAAGCGATAATATGTTGAATGATCTGCTCATGTTTTGTAGACATGGTCATTCACCTTCTTTCAACTGTACTATATAGTCATCTTTACTATTATTATACAGTTGAAAATACGGAAACTCAATTATTACCAAGTTTTCGCTTTAGAATTTCCTTCTGTTCCATTACAGGAGGTTGTGTAATTTGTAAAAGCGTAGAAAGATTGGCCCCAATAAAAAGGAATAAGAAAGCTAGCCAACACCCCCAAAAAAAGTATTCGAGTTGTGACGTGGCTTCAGGTATTAATGGCCAGGCAACATATAAGAAAAAAACTGCTAAAAGTAATCGTAGTAGAGCATACTGTCGCAATAGATATCCCTCCTTTTCTTCATATTAGTCTATGAAGAAAAAAAGAGTTTCATAACCAATTAATACGATCTACCACATTGCAACACCGATGACATCCATAAATTTAGTGGGAACAAATTGATTTCCATATACATAAATCGGAGAACGAATGTTTTCTTTTATTTCAGTATAGATTTCAGATAAATAAGCAACATCACCACTTAGAACTACTTGACCAAAGGCGATTGTTTCTTGATTAGAAAGCATCTCTATATAATATTTTTTAAAAAGTCCGGGTGAATAAGTTGTGCTTTCAATATGCCAATGTTTTGTATAGACAGGTTGCCCTAAATAATACGTAGTCATAGTTAGTACATCTTTGTTCCAATATACTACTAACACATCACTTGGTATATAAGATACTCTCTCTTGGTACAATCGATATACTGCTTGTGGTGCGACATCTGCTCTTATAGCTCGAACTTTTGATTGATTTAATAAGGATGTATACGATTGAATGTGGTGAAGATAATATGAATAGATTAATAGGTTTGATGTTTCTCTTTGTTGACCATGATTATGTATATCTTTAGACCATTGGTTCACAATTAATAAGCTTTCTCGATCTTTAACTTTTGAATGATAAAGTTGATAGAGGTGTGCTAATTCACTTGGAAGTGTAAAAGTCACTTTTTTTCCTTCCCATTTATAGCGCTGCACTAAATCTGTAATAAATAATTTAAGATTTTTTTTATCTTTAATAATCCCTTTTTCAATAATACCCAAAGGGAGCTCCACTTCCCCAACATGATCTCCAACACCCTTTGAATTACTACGCTTTTCTGAATATCGTATAACATGATTGGTAATAACGAAGCTAATATCCCCTTTTTTTCCCACAACGCCACCCTCAATTCTAGTAAAATTTGGCAATGTATAGTTCTTATAACCTATATTATCATTTTTCTAACACAGCCAAAAGACTTATTTACAAATTCATAGGGTATAATTGCTTATTATTTTTCCAAAAAAAGCATATTTTTCGTAATATTATTATGAAAAAACCGTATGAATCAACTTTAATTGATTCATACGGTTTACTGATCTTATAATTCGTCCTCTACAAATCGATTGCTTCTCCTATATTCATTGCGTAGCCTTTTCCAGTTTTAATTTGATTAGCCCAAGCTTTAGCATCTTGCTCTATTACTGGAAAAGTATTGTAGTGCACTGGAACGGAAATACTTGCATTTATCCAATTAGCTGCATGTATCGCATCTTCTGGACCCATCGTAAAATTATCCCCGATAGGAATAAATGCTATATCAATATCATTCATTTCTCCATACATTTTTAAATCCGTAAATAATGCTGTGTCTCCTACATGATAAATTGTCTTCCCATTGATAGTGAGAAGGATTCCTGCAGGCATTCCACCATATATAATTGATCCGTCCTCTGCTTCATAAGAAGAACCGTGGAATGCTTGGGTAAGTTTAACCGTACCAAAATCAAATTGTTTTGACCCTCCGATATGCATTGGATGAGCATTTAACCCTTGTGCACTAAGGTAGTTAGCTAATTCATTTGGCGCAACTATAAAAGCATCATTATTTTTAGCAATTTCAAAAGTGTCTCCTACATGATCATTATGTGCATGTGTTAATAGTATTACATCCACTTTTAAAGTGCTTGCATTTAAATCACAAGCCTCATTTCCGTTAATAAACGGATCAATAATAATGTTATGATTATCTGTTTCGACTTTTACTACTGAGTGACCATGATAAGATACTTTCATTAATATCTCTCCTTTTTTAATAACTAGTTTATCATTATCTCTACATTACTTTTTCCCACTTCATTTGTTTTTTTAAACATAAAGTGAAAATTCATTTAGTATAAGTAACTGCAGAAAAACTCCAATATTACTTTACATAAACAATAAATTACTTCATCATCTTTTAAAAAATTCTAATATACTGTTATAATATCAAAATACGAAATGAGGAGGTAATTAAATGCAAGAACGTTTAGAAAATTTTTTAAAAAAGCTAAAAGAACAATCTATAGATAGTGCATTCATAACATCAAAAGCAAATGTCTATTATTTAAGTAATTATTATACAGAGCCCCACGAAAGAATAGTAGGAATCTATTTATCAGAAAACTTTGACCCTGTCTTTTTATTACCAAAGATGGAAGAAAGTGATGCTAGAAATGCTGGCTGGAAGTATACAATTTTAAGCTATTATGATCACGAAAATCCTTGGAAATTACTTATAGATTATCTCAACAAACAAAGTCATCAACCTCAGTCGGTTGCGCTAGAACAAGATCATATAACAATGGAACGTTACCAAGCAATTCAAAATATATTACCGGAAGCTCAATTCCAAGATGCGAAAGAATTACTTGCACAGTTACGTGTAATTAAATCTGAAAAAGAGCTTTCTTTATTAAAAACAGCTGCTGAACTTGCTGATTTTGGAATACAAACTGGAGTAGAAACTATTCAAGAAGGTGTATCCGAATTAGATCTTGTAGCTACAATTGAATATTCCCTAAAAAAACAAGGTATTAGAGAAATGTCATTTCAAACAATGGCATTATCAGGTGCTAAAACGGCCTCTCCACATGGCAATCCATCAACATCTAAATTAGAAAAAAATGGATTTGTTCTTTTTGATTTAGGAGTTATTTATCAAGGGTATTGTTCTGACATAACCAGAACTGTTGCTTTTGGTAACCTGACCGAAGAACAAAAAAGCATCTATGAAACAGTACTAAAAGCAGAAGTAGCGGCAATCGAACGTTCAACTATTGGATCATCTGTCGGTGCCATAGATCAAACTGCAAGAAAAACCATTACTGATGCGGGTTATGGTAAATACTTCACACATCGGATTGGTCACGGAATAGGAATCGAAACACATGAATATCCATCAATGCATGGAGAAAATAATTTACCCTTGCAAAGTGGCATGACATTTACAATTGAACCCGGTATTTACGTTCCTAATGTTGGTGGAGTTCGAATTGAAGATATGATATATATGACTGAAGAAGGACCAAAAATATTAACGAAGTATCCGAAAAACCTACAAATAGTGAACTAAACAACTATGTTAAAAACCGACCTAAAAGTTATCTTGAATGAAAGGTCGGTTTTTTTAATGTGAACATTTTCTCATTACTGTAAAATACTAATTACATCACGATACTCTAATTGATGCGCATCTGCTACGGCTTGATAAGTCACATATCCTTCCAACGTGTTAATTCCTTTTAACAAAGCTTGATTTTCTAAACAAGCTCGTTTATAACCCTTATTTGCTAATTGTAATGCATAAGGGACTGTTACATTTGTTAATCCAATTGTTGATGTACGAGGTACTGCACCTGGCATGTTCGCAACTGTGTAATGAAGAACCCCGTGTTTAGTATAAGTTGGTGCATCATGAGATGTAATTCGATCACTCGTTTCAAAATTCCCTCCCTGATCTATAGCTACATCAACAATCACTGATCCTTCAGCCATACTTTTCACCATCATTTCACTTACTAATTTAGGAGCTCTTGCACCGGGGATTAGTACAGAACCTATAACCAGGTCAGATTCTCTAACTGCTTCTCCTATATTAAGTGAATTGGACATAAGTGTATTAATGGAACTACCAAATATATCATCTAATTGACGTAGCCTTTCAGGATTCAAATCAATGATTGTCACATCTGCTCCTAATCCAATTGCTATTTTGGCAGCATTCGTACCCACTACTCCACCACCTATGATCGTCACTTTCCCTCTTTTCACACCTGGTATACTCGATAAGATTATCCCTTTTCCACCCCTAGGCTTTTCTAAAAATTGTGCACCTACTTGTGTTGCCATACGGCCTGCTACTTCACTCATTGGTGTTAACAATGGCAGAGATCGATTTTGTAATTGTACAGTTTCGTATGCAATCCCAATTACTTTTTTTTCAATTAACGCTTTCGTTACCTCCGGCTCATTAGCTAGATGAAGATACGTAAATAAAATTTGTCCCTCTTTAAAATAAATAAATTCTTCATGTAGAGGCTCTTTTACTTTCATTATCATTTCTTTTGACCAGGCTTCTTGTGCCGTCGGAACAATTGTCGCTCCAGCTTGTATATATTGTTCATCAGTGAAATTAGAACCCAGTCCAGCTTCTGTCTCTACATAAATTTCATGTCCTGCATCTTTTAATGACATAACACCTGAAGGGGCAATCGCCACTCGATTTTCATTGTTCATAATCTCTTTAGGGATACCAATTTTCATGTATATACCTCTTTTCCGAATTGATATACGAGCTTTGATAAGTAAATTGTAACAAATATTGCGAAGAAACGCACTATTGTTTCAATTAAACGTCAAGCTAACTATTTTGAACAAATATCATTATTTATAAGGTATGCTCTATGTAAAGAGGAGGTTTACTCCTCTTGTCCATATTTATGCTTTACGGTTATTAAACGTGTTAATTCCACGATTGTTATGGAGTTGATCGTCTATGACACCACTTTGATAACTTTCATTTAATTGATTTTGTACAGCAGCGACACCTTCATTATCCTCATACAAAGATTGCTTTTTCCCTTGTTTTTTGGACATTCTCTATCACCTCCATGTTTTTATCTTAACCTATACCTAAAAAAACATAATGTTATTTTATTCCTTTAAGGATTGGAGTTATCTAAAATCGGGTATATAATTAGTAGAGTAAGAAAGGGGAGATTATTGATGGAATATAAAAATATTGTAGTAGCTGTAGATGGGTCAAAAGCCGCAGAAAATGCATTTAACAAATCTTTAGACATTGCTAAACGTAACAACTCCAGACTAATCCTCGCCCATGTCGTAGACTCTCGTACTTTTGCTACAGCAGAAGCTTATGATCGCAGTTTATCTGAACGTGCCGAAACCTACGCAAAAGAATTGCTTAATTCATATGTAGAAACGGCAAAAGGAGCCGGTATAACAGATTTAGCACGAGTTATTGAATATGGATCCCCTAAAGTAAAAATTGCTAAGGAAATATCCAAAACATTTGATGCAGATTTAATTATTTGTGGAGCAACGGGGATGAATGCTGTAGAACGTTTTCTTATTGGAAGTGTTTCTGAAAGCATAACAAGGTATGCGCCATGTGATGTATTGGTTATTCGAGAATAATACGTTCGCTTTTTTTAACAGGAACCGGATTTTACCTAACTTGAATAGAAAAACTTTTCAAGTGGATTTTCATTACAAATTATAAAATTGATACAACTAAAAAGACCTACTTCCTATCTGATGATAAGAAATAGGTCTAACTTAATTTCTGAATTACTATCGCTTCAGTCAGATTATTAATGACTGACTAATTATCCATTTAGTCCGCTTAATCTCACCGTATCTTTTGCGATCATTGCCTCTTCATTTGTTGGAATAATAATTACTTTTACTGGAGAGTGTGGATAGTTAATAAATTGCTCTTTTCCACGTACATCATTTAATTTCGGATCCCAGTAAATTCCCATGAATTCAAGTCCGGTTAAGATTTTTTCCCGAATAGTTACACTGTTCTCACCAACTCCAGCAGTGAAGATGATTGCATCGAGTCCATTCATTTTTGCAGCATAAGAACCAATGTACTTATGGATACGACCTGCAAAAACATCTAGAGCTAATTCTGCTCTTGCATCTGATTCAGATTTTTCTTCAATATCACGTAAATCACTAGAAAATCCAGATAATGCTAACATTCCGCTTTCTTTGTTCAGTACGTTTAATACTTCATCTGCTGTTTTTCCAGTCTTATCCATAATATATGGAATTAATGCTGGGTCAATATTTCCTGAACGAGTCCCCATCGTTACGCCCGCTAATGGTGTGAACCCCATAGAAGTATCAATGGACTCCCCATCTTTAATTGCAGTTACACTTGCTCCATTACCAATGTGACAAGAAATCAAACGTAGGTTGGATAAAGGTACACCTAATAAGTCTGATGCACGTTCTGAGACATATTTATGGGAAGTACCATGGAAACCATATTTACGAATCCCATATTCTTCATAATATTCTCTTGGAAGACTGTACATATATGATGCTTCAGGCATTGTTTGATGGAAAGCAGTATCAAATACAGCTACCATCGGAATTTCAGGTAAAATCTCCTTAAATGCATGAATTCCTGTTAAGTTTGCAGGGTTGTGCAATGGAGCTAGTTCAGATATATCTTCTATTTTTTGAATAACTTCATCAGTAATTAAAACAGAATCAGAGAAATATTCACCACCATGTACCACACGATGCCCTACTGCGTCTATTTCATTAAATGATTGAATTACACCTGTAGAAGTCAATGACTCCAATAACATTTTAACAGCAACACTGTGATCAGGAATATCTGTAACTTGCTTATCTTTCTCTCCGTTTGCTTCGACAGAAAAAATTGCGTCAGGCATTCCAATCCGTTCTACTAATCCTTTTGCAATTACTTCTTCATCTGGCATTTGAATAAGTTGAAACTTTAATGAAGAACTACCAGCATTAATTGCTAACACATTACTCATTACTCTCACTCCTATTTACTATTAATCCCTTTTGGATAGGATGCAAACCATTGGTCCATTTTCTTTAAGATGTCCGCCATTGCATGAGCATTTTTGAAAGAAGGCATCTGAACAAGTAATGGCTGTTTTGGATCACTTGTAGCTTCCCCTTTTTTCTGCAATATTAAAATACTCTTTGCTTGTTGTTTGGATTTAAAGGCTGATTCTGGTAAACGAATAACGCCAACAATATGTGCATGCTTTTGTAAAAATGCATGAAGTTTATCTGATTGATCACTATCAAACAAGAATTCAGGCACAACTCCAACAAAATAAGCGCCTTCCTTCATATATGTTAGGCTTTGCTCTATGAACAGATGATGCGAATAAGAATGTCCTTGATCCGCCTTTAATTCATAGTCATTAGCGGATATATCGTCAGGATAATATCCAACCGGAAGATCCGATATAACGATATCAACAGGTTCCATTAAAAAAGGGCGTAAGCTATCTTGATGGAAGAATTCAACTTCTTTTTCTTGTAAGTTTGCATTAAGTACAGCTAGTCCAATTAAAGTTGGATCAACTTCAGCTGCGTATGCAGCAACATCTTTATTCATTTGATTCATCACTGCTGTTAGTAAATTACCCGTACCACTAGCTGGATCAAATAATGCCACTTCTTTGTGTGAAGACAACAATTTATTTGCTAAATAACTTACAATTAGACTAACAGTATCAGGAGTCATTAAATGTTGCTGCTGCGTAGATCCTTTCATCCCTTTTAATATTGCCAAGGATATTCCTTTTCGAATTTCTTCATGTTGGAAATCACTTACCTTTATTTCTGATAATAATTGGTTTAATTTATGTTTGGTAATATCATCAAAACCTTCAGGCACATCTTTTTCAAACAACATCTCTAATGTGATTACTAGACTATCTAAAAATGTTTCATTCTTAGTCTGTTGTACATTTTCAGTTGTTTTATCAAGCCAATTAAAAATAAGTTCCACGTTCGTTTGCTCCATGGTATACCCTCCTATCCATGCTGACAACTTTTATATTGTATCAGCACTTATCTCATATGTAAAAAAATAAGAAAGGAATTAAAAATCTCGCACAAAAACCTTTGTTTATATTTATTCCCTTTTATACACTCTTTTAAGTGATTAAAACCTATTTTCTCTATTTCAGTAATAATTTGTTTGTTACTATATCTTCATTTGAGTAAATATACAAATAAAACGAAAATTTTTCATTGATCTACACAATACTTCACTTAAAAATAGCCATCCCAAATATTCGGGACGGCTAACAACGAAAGTTATTTGTTTAAATGAGATAGTACAGCTTCATAATCAGGATGGTTTGAAACCTCTGATAAGTATTCAACATAAGTTATCTTATCGTTTTCATCAACGACAAATACAGCTCTAGATAATAAACGTAACTCTTTAATAAGTACGCCATATTTCTCACCAAAATCAGCTGCACGATGATCAGATAACGTATCAACTTTATCTATTCCATTTGCTGCACACCAACGTTTTTGAGCAAAAGGAAGATCCATGCTGATTGTAAGTATTTGAACATTATCAAAGTTACTAGCTTCCTCATTAAATCGACGTGTCTGTTCCGAACATACACCCGTATCAATTGAAGGAACCACACTAATAACTTTCACGTTTCCTTTATAATCACTTAAGTGTTTCTCTGATAAATCATTTGCTAGAACGGTAAAATCTGGCGCACTATCTCCAACTTTCTTTTCTACCCCAAGTAATGTTACTGGATCGTTTTTAAATGTTACATTTGACATAAATTATCTCCCCCAACTATATTGTGTCTACATTTATTATGAAGCTTAACAAAAAACATGTCCAATGTTAGACATCAATTTAGGAGATATACTCACTTTAAATATCGTAATGATGGAAAGATGATGATTTCTTTTCTTCTTTTTTATCTTTCTTCTCTTCTTTATGGGATTCTTCTCCATCCTCATTATCTTTCATTAACTTTTTCATTTTTTCTACAAGTTGCGGAGCAGCATCAATTAATTTCTCATAAAGATGTGTATGTTGATCTAAATGGATCATTTCCATCCCTTTTTCTCCAATTACAAGAAAAGCTACAGGAGTAATTGACACTCCTCCGCCACTACCCCCACCGAACGGCATTTCTTGTTGTCTACTTTCATCCGAATATATTTGACTAGGAGAGAATTCACTTCCCCCAGCAGCAAATCCGAAACCAACTTTAGAAACAGGTATTATTACCGTTCCATCATGTGTTTTTACAGGATCGCCAATGATTGTATTTACTTCTACCATTTTCTGTATACTTTCCATCGCTGTAGTCATTAAGCCTTCAATTGGATGTTCATCCATGATTAGTAGCCTCCTTCTGTTTATCCGGTATCTTTGATAGTTGTAGAATTCCATAAATAGCTTTTCCTAATCTTATAGATATCATGCAACGAATATCAGTTTGTATAAATGACTTTTGATAATCTGGCGTAACATCTACGATTAAGTCATCAACTTTCTTCATGTGTTCTCGTAAGAATCCAATAATAATTCCTTTAACTGCCCATGCTGCTCCTGTCGATATTCCTGTCGTTACAGCGTCCCCAGTCCCTCCTTTTGTTTTCCATTCAAAGAAAGAGAGTTCAATCATCGATAGAAAATGAGTGACATTTCGATAAACAATGGGTATCGATCGAATAAATCGTAAAATTTCTTCACGAAAATTTAAATAGTTTATTTGTTTATCTTCATTTTGTTCTAACTTCAGCTCTTTCTTATATATTTTCCATTTATAAATAAGAGCTTGAATATATACAATACTTTGCTCTTTTGAATGATGAAATGTTATATGTATAGATAATTTTACGAGAGCTATTATTAGCACAAGTAGAAAAAAGCTAAAAATGATAATACCTATTGTTACCCACATTGAAATCCCTTCTTCTTTATCATATATAAACTATTTTTAGGCAATTCACTATATTTTAAACCCTTTTATAGGGATATGTTGAAATAAACATGGTAAACTTAAAGTAGGTTGTATAAAAAAGTTTTGGAGGTTTCATCATGGCAGAGAGACAAAATATCTTCTTTTACTATCATCCTGATGAAGAAATGGATGGCAAAATTAAAGCACTCAAAAAAATATCTTCAGAAAATGGTTTAAAGGTTGTAGAGGATTCCAAAGATGCCTCTATTATTGTAAGTATTGGCGGTGACGGTACCTTTCTACAAGCCGTTAGAAAAACCGGGTTCAGGCAAGATTGTATCTATACTGGAATTATGAGAGAAGGTCAATCCGGGTTATATTGTGATTTTAATATCGACAATTTTGATAATATGATCCATTCCGTATTACATGAAGACCTTGAAGTAAGAAGATTTCCTACAATTAAAGCACAAATTAATAGTGAAACGCCTTTTTATTGTTTAAATGAAGTATCCATTAGATCGACAATTGTAAAAACGATAGTAATTAATGTATACGTCGATGGATTTCATTTTGAAACGTTTAGAGGGGATGGAATGATTGTGTCTACTCCAACAGGGAGTACCGGTTACTCCAAGTCAGCAAGAGGGGCAGTTATTGATCCATTAATTCATGGCTTTCAAGTTTCAGAAGTTGCATCTTTAAATAATAATCAATACCGCACCCTCGGTTCATCCTTTCTATTAGATAAGGACCGTAAACTACAACTCGAGATCTTACAAGATGGTAACGATCATCCAATCATTAGTCTAGATAACGAGGCATCGCCAATCAAACGTATTCAAAATATTGAAGTTACTATGGATGATACGATTATTAAAACCGTAAAATTAAAGAATAACTCGTACTGGGAACGAGTAAAACGTACCTTTTTATAATTAAAAAGCTACCCTTGTCAACAACAAGGGTAGCTAGCCAATTATTATTTTTTATGAGTTATTTTGTTCCACCGAATTGTTGCTCAGCCATTGTTACAAGACGTTTTGTGATTTCACCACCAACAGAACCGTTAGCACGTGAAGTAGTGTCAGCTCCTAACTGTACACCAAATTCCTGAGCGATTTCGTATTTCATTTGATCAAGTGCTTGTTGCACTCCTGGAACTACCAATTGGTTTGAAGAATTGTTTGCCATGTTAGTTCACCTCCTTGGTACTCATAGAATGTGTTGATTAGAGGAAAACCATGCATCTAATTTATTGGTAGTTTTTTCTTGTTTTTAGGAACAAGTCATCACTTTTACAGAAGATCTTCAAAAGATTGATCCATTACTGTTTTTTCCGTAATTTTAATTGTCTCAATTCCTTTTATTGTTTCTTCCATTGTTGGAGTAAAATCATGATGAGACTCATAATAATTTACTTTTTCCCGCTTTGGCTTTGTTTTTGGAGACTTCGGCACAAAAATCGTACAACAATCCTCATAAGGTTGTATGGAAGTCTCATACGTTCCTATCTCTTGGGATATCTCTATAACTTCTTGCTTATCCATTGCTATTAATGGACGAATAATCGGGTAATTTGTCACTTCATTTATCGTGTGCATACTTTGCATTGTCTGACTTGCCACTTGTCCTAAATTTTCTCCACTTGTTAGTGATAAAATCTCTTCTTGCTCACAAATTCTCTCACTTATACGAAACATCATTCTACGCATAATGGTCATCGCATAATCATTTGGCATCTCACGAAAGATTTCTTGTTGTAACTTCGTAAAAGGAACAATATGCACTTTAATGGATTTTCCATATTTCGTTAATGTCTGTGTCAGATCGAGTACTTTTTGTTTAGCTCGTTCACTTGTGAATGGTGGAGAATGGAAGTGAATGGCTTCTAATTGAACTCCGCGCTTCATTGCCAAAAATCCAGCTACAGGACTATCTATACCACCTGATAACAATAATAATGATTTACCTGATGTACCGACTGGAAGTCCGCCTCTACAACGGATTGACCCTGAAGTAATATACGTTGCTTCTTTACGAATTTCTACTCGTACTTCCACATCAGGTTCATGCACATTTACAGTGATGCCATCCGTATTTGTTAATAAATGTCCACCTAAAATTTGGTTCATCTGTTGAGAAGGAATAGGAAAGTCCTTTGTAATACGCTTTACGGTTACTTTAAATGTTTTTGCCTTCTCTTCTTTCTTTAAAGCATACAGCGCTCCTTCTTTTATTTGCTCTTCACTGTTCTCTACTCGAATTGCTAAACTTAAACTATGAATACCGAATACATTTTTAAGTTTTTCTATAATTGGTTCTGGTTCATTTCCATTCAATAAAACAAACATCCTACCCTGTGTGCGTATTACTTTCACACCCTCAAAATGTTTAATTTTTTGATGAATGTTCTCCTGTAGTTTTATGATGAATTGTTTTATATTCTTTCCTTTTAACGCCATTTCTCCATAGCGTATTAATATATGATCGTAATTCATTACTATCTACCCCAATGCTTCTTTGTATTGTTCAATTGCAGTATGCAATTCTTTTAAAAATTGTTCTACTTCGGCTACCGTATTATTATATGAAAAACTAACACGCAGACCAGAAATTGCTTCTTCATGCGATTTTCCACAAGCAATTAGAATTCTGCTTTCATCTAATTCTTTCGAGGAGCAAGCAGATTTAGTAGAAATATAAATGTCCTTTTCACTTAAAGTATGAATAATTACTTCTGGTTTTACACCTAGAACAGAAAAATTAACAATATGTGGCGCTCCATGTGAAGGTGAATGAATAACGATATCTTCCAATTTTGATAATCCTTCTCGTAACACCTCATTTAAATGGATTAGATGTTCTTTTTCTTGTTTAAATTGTTCCATCACTAATCGAAGTGCTTTCACAAATGAAACTGCACCAGCAACATTTTCTGTACCAGAACGTACACCAAATTCCTGATTCCCTCCATGCATCAATGGAAATAGCGTAGTTGTTTTTTCCACATAAAGCATTCCTGTTCCTTTTAACCCATGAATCTTGTGACCAGAAAAAGTACATAAATCAATACCACTATCACTTAATTTCAATGGTACTTTTCCTAACGCTTGAACCGCATCTACATGGAAAAATACTTTTGGATATTGTTTCAACATATTTCCGATCGCTTCAATTGGCTGAATGGTTCCAATTTCATTATTAACGTACATCATTGTAATTAATATGGTGTCGGACTCAATTGCATTTTCTACTTGTTCCACGGAAACTAATCCATTCTCATCAACTGGTAGGAAGGTAATTCGAAAACCTAATTTTTTTAAACTTATACACGTATCATAAATTGATGGGTGTTCCGCTTCGGTCGTTATTATATGCCTTCCTCTTTGCTCATGTTCTAAAGCTATCCCTTTGATAGCAGTATTATTTCCTTCTGTACCACCGGATGTAAAGATGATTTCTTCCCTTCGGACTCCTAATGTTTCTGCTGCCTGTTGCTTAGCAGTAAATAATAGTTTTTCAACTCTTCCACCTAGCGGGTGAATAGAAGAAGGATTTGCAAAAAATTGGGAAGAAGCTAATTGAAAGCTTTGAATAACTTCTTCTTTTGGTTGTGTTGTTGCACTATTATCTAAATAAATCATCGTATTCACCTACTTTTACAAAAATGTAAGGCTGACTTAAGAAAACAATTCGTCTCTTAATGACAGCCTTTATTATATCTATCTATTCAAGGTTAGTTGATTCTCTTCAATTCGCTTTAATGCTCCAGGTTCAATTTCTTCTACTGCTTTCGCAGCATGCTCTAAAGATAATTCATATTCATAATTACGGAATAATCGTTCTGCCTCTTTTAATTTACCATTTAAAACTGTGTGCTGACTTCGATAACGGTTCGCATACTGAATAACTTGTTCCGTTAGATAAGCTTGGTCAAGCATTATATCTATTTGCTCATGTGTCTGATCAACTGCTTGTTTTGCTTCAGATAATGCATGTTGTACTTTTGCAATATCTAATGGATAATCTTCTAAAGCATCTACTACTTGACTGTTTTTAGCAGAAGCCGTTTCAAATCTTGTCCAAATAAATCCTGGTACACCTGGTATATTACTCTTTTTCAGCTTCCTATTCAACTCATAAAGCTGTTTACGCATCTCTATAAGCTTTTCTCTCGCTTCCATTTCATCTTTTCTTAGGTTCTCAATTGATTTTTTAAATTCTTCATGCTGTTCTTCTAATTGAACAATTTTATTAAATCCATCTTCAACTATATTTTGTAAATCAGAATGTGATTTTTGATCATCATCCATATCTTTTTGAAGTTCTTTTAATTGTTCTCTTAATGTAGAAATAGTTTTTCCAACAGTAAAGAATCGTTCCATGTCATTATTCTCTACAAAATAAGCTTTCTTTAGTTCTTCGACTTCTAATTTTGTCTCATCATAAGTAGCGGCAATTTCACTAACGGATTTTTGATACTCTGGAATACGCTGTTCTAAATAATTTTTAGCAATAGCCTCTCCTTCAAGAGATTCATACATTTCGGTAATACGCTCTTCTATATCATCTAATTTAGAGGAAACATCGGTAATATCACCTTCTTCCAACTGCTGTTGTAATTTCTTAAGGTGTTCTTGGTATGTAATAATTTCTTTATCAAATCCAAAATGTTTTACGCGATAACCGTTACCTTTCATCTCCTGAATACCTGACAAGACTTGTTCTAATTGAGATGGTAAATCCTGCTTACATCGTCTTAAAATTTCTGGAAATTGCTCCATTTTGTTTTCAAACTCAATAATTTCTTCTTTTAAAATTTGTATAAGTCTACTTGCCTCTAAATAATCTCCAGATTCAACATTTTCTTCATATGTAGCTAGCTGAGCATCAAAATCATCTAACTTTTTATCAAAAATTTTCTCTGCTTTTCCATATTGATATCTCGATTGCGAAAGTGATTTACGAAGAAGCTTAATTGTAGGAACAATTTGGGCAACCTCTTCTCTGCTAGTTTTTTCAGAGCTTAACAATTCATCCAATTCCTCAAGTATTTCTTCTATTTGAACTTCAATATTTTGGAGTTTCTGGTCTCCTTCAGATAGGATATTGTTCGCTCTTCTCATTCTAAATTTATCCGCTGCGTCTTCTGCATCAAATAAATGATCTTCAATGTCTGGAAGTTCTTTCGTAATGATATGCTCCCATCGACCTTTCCAAAGTTCAAATTTTTCTTGTGTTTCTCCGGACAAATTAAGGCTTTTTATTTTACTAATTTGTTGTGCTACATCCCTTGCCATAATATCCATTTTCCACTTTTCTTGATGGTCTACTTTGTCATAAATTCGTTTTCTTAGAATAAGTCCAACGGTTAATATTACAATAATTGCTAAAATGACGCTGATGACGAAAACCATAATATGCCTCCCAACCAGAATACCTACAAATCAATACAATCTATTTTTATCATTTTTATTAAAATTGAGTATACGTAACTATATTTCCTTTATGATACCATGTAATTTGCATTTTTGGCTAAAAAAATGCAAATTTATTGCGGATTCGTCACGATTTTTGCGAAGATTTATTACCTGAATGTATAAAATCTTTATCATTTTTATTATCCAGTACAAAATCCAACCATTTTTGAATCGTTCTCACATATTTTTTTATAAACTGTTGATGAGAATATTCACCAATAATTTGATCTTTCCACTCACTATGCAATATATATGGTGTAATTAACATACCTTTTAGTTGCATTAATAGATACGTTTTTTCATCAGGATGCATCTTATTAGAAAGAGCATCATAAAAGGTTTTCTGTATATAATAGTTCTCTTTTGCCAAATAAGTAACAGCCATTTCTCTAACAAATACCGAATCTAAAGAAAGTTCTCGTTGAATGAAGCACGTTAATTGATGATAGGATTGCTTATAATGTATAATAGTAAAAATTAATTGATGCAACTGTTCTTTGGGACTCAATGGTGCTACTTCTTCTAGTGCTGATTCTACACTTTGTAAGTACGCTTCATAATATGCTGTAACAGCATATTCTAAAAGCCCTTGCTTTCCATTAAAGTAATAGCTTATCAATGATACATTGACAGCAGCCTTGTCTGCTATGTCTCGAACCGAGGTTCCATGAAAACCTTTTTGAAAGAACAATGACGAAGCGGCGTCAACAACTTTTTGTTTTGTTAGGTTATTTTTCATCATAATTCAGCTCCTTATTAATCAATTACGACAGTTAATGATGAAATTCCTTCAATAAATTCTCGACAAAAAAACTACGACTGTCACCATTTGTCAACCGCTGTAAAACCATGTTAGGGGGGTATATATGTTTGAACATAAAAATTATTCTGGTGAAAAAACAAAAGATTACGAGCTACTAATCAAACAACTCGATGCATTATCTGAAGGTGAAAAAAATAATGTAGCATTATTATCAAATGCCTCTGCATTATTAAACCAATTCTTAACCGAAGTAAATTGGGTTGGCTTTTATCTTTGGGAAGAAAACGAGCTCATTCTTGGACCTTTTCAAGGCTTACCAGCATGCATCCGCATTCCTTATGGAAAAGGAGTATGTGGTACAGCTGTCTCAGAACAGCAGACACAACGAGTTGATGATGTGCATGCTTTTCCTGGTCACATTGCCTGTGACGGTGCCACCAATTCAGAAATCGTAGTGCCTATCACTATTGATAATCAAATCTATGGAGTACTTGATATAGATAGCCCGATTAACAATCGTTTTGATGAAGAAGATCAATATTTTCTAGAAAAATTTGTACTACATTTAACAAAACACCTACAGTAAAATTTAATGTATTTTGTTAGTTTTAAGTATATTAAACATTAAAAAGTTGAACGATTATCCGTAAACATAAATGATTCGGATAATCGTTCGATTTTTATTAACTATAACATTTTATGTAGTTGAGTCTATTAAAAATTTTAGCATATAACAACTTCTATTTATACACCACTTTATTCTTTCCGCGTTCCTTCGCCTCGTACAAAGCTTTGTCTGATCTTTGCCATATCGTATTTGCGCTGTCATTTTCTTCGCTAGACCAAAATGACACTCCAGAAGAAAGAGTTACACGTGGATTGGTTGTTTGTTCAACAATGTCACAAGCTTCTCTGGAAATCCTTATTGCTTCTTGTAATGAAGTCTCCTGCGCATATATAGCGAGCTCTTCGCCTCCCCACCTTGCTGCTATATACTTATCTTTAACTACTTCTTGTAGTACTTGTGCAACTTGAATTAACACTTGATCTCCAATTAAATGTCCATACGAGTCATTTACTTGTTTGAAATCATCAATATCAAATAGAATTAACGAGCCTTTATTTCCCTCTTTCATATGATTATTTACAGTTTCTTCTAAATACTGTCTTGAATATAGTCCTGTTAAATGGTCCACTGCTAATGCTTTTGTAAGTTGTTCTTTTTGCAATGTGTTTGCAATAGCTACTACTGAATGTTGAATCATACTTTCCATTAATTTATATTGATGATAATCATATTGATATTCTTCTTTATGCCCGATAAATACAATTCCAATTAAACTGTTTTCATGTTTCATGGGAACGGCAATAACTGACTGAAAATTAGAGTCGGGCTCATTTTCCTTAAAATTCCCACTGAAGAACGTTTCTTCATAATTTTTTGTATAGATTTTCAGATTATGAAGAAACATGATTCCTTCTTCTTTTTCAAAATACAAATCATTACCTACACTTGTTCCTGCATATTTGCCATCTAACGGCAAGATAGCAAAGGTTGAATCTGAAGCATAAGAAGCAAACTGACTCTTTAATGTATTAATAATTTCACGAAAGTCTAACTTAGAATTAAAATGATTGCTCGTTTGATTTATCATTGTTAATTGGTCAATTTTATTTCTGGAATGTTGTAATAAAAAAGCTGTTTCTAAAGCATTACCACATACTTTTGCAACTTGAGTTAAAAAATACTTTTCATTGCTATTCATTTTCAATATGACATCACTTTGTATTTCTATGACCCCATAGTTACCTTGTTTACCAGTAATAGGCAAATAAATGATTGAATTATCACTATTAAATTGTATTTGACCATTCATAAATGTTTGTTTCACTTCTCTACTAAGAGTTTCATCATTCCACTCCATAATTTTTACATTTATATGATCAGGAAACGTAAAATCCTGTGTTACCATATACGAAACTTTAATGCTATGAAACGTTGATTGTATAACATCTGTTATTTTCTGAAATACAAACGAAGTGTGAATCGAACCAGATAATTCATTATTTAATTCCAAAAGAAGATTATTGAATAAAGGCATATGCATATTATGTAATATTGATGAAAAAGTAGTAAGATATTTGTTGACTTCTATATTTACAACCTCGATTTTTAACCTGTCCATGTTAGAGTTCGTCATATCATGTATAATTATAATCCATGGATTTGTTAATGAATCTATTTTAATCATTTTAGTTGACTTATCATCAATAACTTCAAAATGACTAGACATTAATACATGCGGCACTTTATCATTATTAGAATGGTAATGTAAATAGTAACAAGATTCTTCTTCATGCCATTCATAAACAGTAATACTAGAACAATCTAAATACATTCCAATCGTATCGAATAATGAAGGTATCCAATTCAAATTCTTATTTTCAATAAAATCAGACATATTACGGTATAGTTTTTCTATAAACTTACCTCGTGATTGCTTCGAAACGTGCAAAATAATCACCTTTTCTCCCTAACTTAACGATTATTTAAAATAACATCAACAAAACAATTCCTTTCTACTATAATTATACATCAACTAGTCAATTTTTCCTACACCAAAGAAATTATTACTTTTTTTATGACTGTTGACATGGGTATATAAAAATTATATACTGTAATTTGTGTAAAATAATTAGGTAGCCTAAGTGCATCGACGCTTGCACCCATTTTGTTCCTTACTTGTCGAAATGATAAGAAGGTGTATCGTGTAACTCTCTGCTGCTGGAGCGATGGTACATGAAAACAAAATGGACAACGAAACGATCACGCTCGTTTTATTTTATGCAATAAAACATATAAAGGAGGAAATGACCTATGGCACGATATACTGGATCCGTATGGAAAAAATCCCGTCGTCTTGGCATTTCATTAACTGGAACTGGTAAGGAATTAGATAAACGCCCTTACGCTCCTGGTCAACATGGACCAAACCAACGCAGAAAACTATCAGAATATGGCTTGCAAATGCAAGAGAAGCAAAAATTACGCTTCATGTATGGATTGAACGAACGTCAATTCCGCACTCTATTCGATAGAGCTGGAAAAATGAAAGGTATTCATGGTGAGAACTTCATGATTCTTCTTGAATCTCGTCTTGATAACTTAGTTTATCGTTTAGGACTCGCACGTACTCGCAGACAAGCTCGTCAGCTTGTAAATCACGGTCATGTAACTGTTGATGGCGGACGTGTAGATATCCCATCTTACGCTGTTAAGCCTGGTCAAGTTATTGGACTTCGTGAAAAGTCTAAAAACCTTGATGTTGTAAAAGAAGCTTTAGAAGCTAATAGTTTTGTACCTGAATATACTAGCTTTGACGCCGACAAAATGGAAGGTTCTTACACTCGCTTGCCTGAGCGTTCTGAACTTCCAGCTGAAATTAACGAACAACTTATCGTTGAGTTCTACTCTCGTTAAGTGAATCGCTTAATAAAAAACAGTATTAAAAGCCCTAGAAACGTTGATATATCAATGTTTCTAGGGCTTTTGTATGTTTCCATGTTTGTAGACAATGTATTTAATATTATTAAATTGGGGCACTTGTGGGGGCAAAAAAGCCTTTTAGTAAAAACCTGTTTTGAAACCTGCACATAGAACGCCGAATAGTGATGAAAACCGTAACAATATGATTACTTAAAGGAAACAAAAGCCTCCCACATGGAGGCTTTTGTTTTTACTCCCAAAGAGTACACCTCCAAATATACCCTAACTGTAAACCAGCGTATATATTTTTAACTTTATTTAATGCTAGTATCAAGGAGGATTTTAGTATGTATGAAAATATGCACGAAAGTAATGATAAAAAATTTATCCCTATGACATCTATTTCGAGTAGAACTGGGAATGAAGTTAAACCTGATATCTATTACTACACTGATCAAATTGTAAACATATGCTTCATTGGAAAACCAGAAGAAAATTGGGTCCTAATTGATAGTGGGTTGCCAGAATCGGCATCAGAGATCGAAAAAGTTGTTGAACATCGTTTTGGAAGAAAACCTCAAGCAATTATTTTAACTCATGGTCATTTCGACCATGTTGGAGGATTGATTGACTTATTAAAACAATGGCAAGTTCCTGTATATGCACACCATCTTGAACTACCCTATCTAACTGGAGAAAAAAGCTACCCTAAGCCAGACCCAAGTGTTGAAGGAGGTTTTATAGCAAAAATCTCTCCTATATTCCCAAATGAACCAATTGACGTAGGTTCAGCAGTTAATCCCTTACCTGAAGATAACAGTGTGCCTTATTTAACTGATTGGAAATGGATTCACACACCTGGGCACTCTCCAGGGCACGTATCACTTTATAGAAGTAAAGATGGGGTATTAATATCAGGGGACGCTTTTATTACGGTTAAACAAGATTCTTTTTATAATGTATTAACGCAAAAGAAAGAAATAAACGGACCACCAAAATACTTTACAACTGATTGGCTAACTGCTCGGGAATCAGTTAAAAAACTTAACTCTTTAAAGCCTAACATAGTTATACCCGGCCATGGTACTTTTATAGAAGGTGAAGAACTTGCAAATGGGTTACAGGAGCTAGTGAATAATTTTGATGAATTAGCTATTCCAGATTACGGACAATATGTCGATGATAAAAAAAGTCACTAAAGTAGAAAAATAACCAGAAATCTAAAGGAAGGAAAATTTATGTTTTAACATTTTAAGGGGGTACGATGGAAAAGGCAAATACAAAATTCAAATGTGCCAGTCTATTGGAGAAGAACACCTAAATTCCCATCAGATCCTCCTCTCTATTATGATAACCCACTAAAAAATAAAGAATATAACAAAGAAAGCCCTACTAGTGAGGGCTTTTGTTCTACTTAAAATATATCTATATAAAGTTCTCTTATCAGACTAACACTTTTACTTTAATTTATATTAAACGACTCTCTGCTAATAAGTTTTTGAGATGTTTTCACTATAGAGATAGGGGGTATAAAATTAGTTAGCACCCATATCATTTATGGTCTACTATCACTCAGTCCTTAATCAATCTGAAAAAATCCTAAAACATTAACACCTTGATAATTTATTATATTTTCTATCCAGCTATTTTTTAGTATTATATCTGGTAAATCAGATACAAATACAAATTCATATACATTTGCATTAACCTTATTGTACAAAATATATTCCCCTTTTAAACCGTTAACTATAAGATTACTAATAATTTTCATTGTTTGTTGTTGATCTACATTTTCTGCTAGGCTTATATTAAGTTGATATCTATTCCAATGCGCTCCCCCTCCGAGAGTATTAAAATTTAAAAACTGTTTATAAAGCTTTATTCTTTCGTTTTCATCATCTGATAACTGCTTTATCTTCCCTTTACTATCAAATTCATTACCATTACTCTTTTCCATCTTTCCGATACTGTTCAACTTTTTATGTACATCTACCAAATCGGTAATATCAATCATTGTAATATTATCTACTTTTACCGCAACATCTTTAATATGGTTAATTACTTCATTTCTCATATTTATTACCGAAGTTAACATCTTTTGATTGTCTTTACTTTGCTGCAACGACATGTATATAGCTACTATTGCTAAAGCAATGGAAACTGAACTAGAAATAATCCCAAAACCAACAGTAAAATCGACTAGCCATAGTGAAAAAGCCAAAATAATAATGGCTATAAGAATTCCAGTCAGCCATTTCCAATCTTTATTTGTCCATTTCGACACGAAAGCATTCGCTCCTTCTTCAGATAATAGTGCATATTGCAAAAAGAAAAAGACACCTCTATAGAGATGTCTCATATAAGAAAAGTAATTCTTATCCTATACGTTATGCGTTTAAAAGTAGTTTTATCACTTAATTAGTGACTTAAAATATCCCAAACTGAAATGTTGTAGTTTTTTGATAAGGTTGATTCGCCTCTAAAATAATGGTATCAAGGTTGTCATGGTGTAATGATGCAGGGCTTCCTTGAGTTTCAAAACATACGGCAATGTGTTTCTTTGCCTCACCTTCATAAAATCGCTGACTAGAATCTACCGAGTTTGACGTATACATGACCATCCCCGGTTGATTGGTTGAAATAAAGAGTTGTCTACCACTTCTAGGTTCAACTATATTCACAACATGCCTTTTCTCATGATTAAATAGAAAATAGTGATCATAGCCTGCTCCGACAATTTTATTTTGGTAAAAATCTTGATTTAAACCAATTCCGAGACGATGTCCACTTCGAAAATCAAACGGTGTCATATCTACATCCATTATCTTTCCTGTTGGAATTAGTTCTTCATCTAACTCCAAAAAATGATCACTATCTAATGTTATTTCATGTTCATGTATTGTTTGTTTTAAATTTCCACTTAAATTAAAATAAGAATGGTTCGTTAATGTAATCGGAGTCTGTTTATCACTAATCGCTTTATACTCAATTGATAATTCATTTTGATTATTCAAATAATAGGTAACCGTTACGTTTACATTACCTGGAAAATCACCTTCTTTTTCTTTACTTGTATGAGATAATTTAATCCCTACATAATCCGATTCTTCAATAGTTGTTACATCCCATAAAATTTGATGAAATCCACTTGAACCACCGTGCAGAACATGATCACCTTCATTGGCTTGTAAATGAATAGCTTTGTCTTCTATAGAAAAACTTGCATGTTGTATTCTTCCTGCTACTCTACCAATAATCGCTCCGAGGTAAAGTGGATTTTTGATATAATCATCAAAATTGTTATATCGCGCAACAATATTTTCTCTATCTCCATGTTTATCTGGTGTAATGATTCGTGTAATAATCCCTCCAAAATTTAGTATAGATACTTCCATTGCATCATCGTTGACCATTGTAAATTGTTTCCAATCTTTATGTACATTTTCTACATGAATTTGCATATTTATCACTCCAAACTAGTAATCTATTTTTCATTATATACTGATTAATTGTTTAACTACATTATTTTACACAACCTGAACGAAAAGACTCCTTTAGTTCGAGTCCCTTCGTTCATCTATTATTTATTCTTATTCAACACGTCAAATGCTACAGCGCCTAATAGTACCATACCTTTTATAGCTTGTTGCCAATCTATTCCTATCCCCATCAATGACATGCCATTATTCAATACCCCCATTACTAAAGCACCAATTACGGCACCGAAAATAGTTCCTACGCCTCCAGTAAACGAAGCTCCCCCGATCACAGCGGCAGCAATGGCATCTAATTCGAATAAATTTCCTGCTTGTGGCGTTGCAGCGTTCAATCTTCCTGCAAAGATTAACCCTGATAATGCAGCAAGTACCCCCATATTCACAAATACAAGAAATTTCATCTTCTTTGTTTTTACACCAGATAATTGTGCGGCATTGATATTCCCTCCCAGTGCATAAATATGACGACCTATGACAGTCTTATTCATGACAAAAGTATATCCAAAAATGAGAAGTAATAAAATGATGAGCACATATGGAATACCTGCATATTGTGCCAAAACAAAGGTAAATAGATTTAAAATAATTAAGATAAAAAAGATTTTACTTACGAATAACGGGAAGGATAGCGTCTCAAAATTATATTTTACATTTGCTCTTCTAATTCTAACTTCATTTAAAACATAAATAAGAGATAATATCCCTCCTATTATAATGGTTAAGAAGTGCGTTTCAGTAGCAAATATATTCGGTATAAAGGAAGAACTTAATGATTGGAAATTTTCCGGGAAAGGAGCAATCGTTCTTCCATCAAGTACAATAAGCGTTAATCCCCTAAAAATAAGCATACCAGCTAACGTTACAATAAAGGAAGGAATATTCACATAGGATACCCAAAAACCTTGCCAAGCACCGATTAAAGCTCCGATAAGCAAGCACAGTACAATACCTACAATCACTGGTAAATCAAGGGTTACTAACAATACTCCCGCTATCGCACCTACAAAAGCTGCAACAGAACCAACCGATAAATCTATCTCTCCTGAAATAATCACTAACATCATCCCTATTGCTAATACAATAATATAACTATTTTGCATAATAATATTAGTAATATTTAGTGGTGTAAGTAATATACCATTCGTTAAGATTTGAAATAGAATAATGATACCGACTAAAGCAATTACCATTCCAAACTTACGAATATTATTTGTAATTAAATTTTTCACTATATCCATTTTAGGACCCCCAATTTTGTGTCATATAAGTCATTAAGGTTTCTTGATCTGCCTCTTGCCTTGATAGATTCCCTGTGATTTCACCTTTGCATAATGTATATATTCGGTCGCACATGCCAATTAACTCTGGTAATTCTGAAGAAATCATGATGATGCTTTTTCCTTGTTCTGCAAGTGCATTAATTAACTTATAGATTTCAAATTTTGCACCGACATCAATACCTCTGGTTGGTTCGTCAAGTATAAGAATATCTGGTTGAGCAAACATCCATTTTCCTAATACAACTTTTTGTTGATTTCCACCACTCAAATTGAAGACTTTTTGTTCAATTGTAGGAGTCTTAATATTAATTTGTAATTTAAGTTTTTCTGCTTCAATAATCTCCTTTTGATTATCAATTACTGAGTAATTAGCGAGCTCCTGTAGATTAGCTAACGTTACATTGTTCTTCACGTTATCAATCAATATCAATCCATATTCTTTTCGGTCCTCAGATACATAAGCTACACCACTTTTAACAGCTTCAGTAACATTATTAAAAACAACTTCTTTTCCATCTTTGAAAAGTTGACCGGTGATGTTCCTTCCGTAGGATTTACCGAATACACTCATTGCTAATTCTGTCCGCCCTGCACCCATAAGACCTGCGATCCCAACAATTTCTCCTCGTTTCACATATAAGTTCACATTATTTAAAATTTGCTTATCAACGTCTATGGGGTGATTGATCGACCAATTTTTAATTTCGAAAACAACATCATCCTTAATGTTGTAAGTGCGGTCTGGAAACAAATTTTCTAAGTTTCTTCCTACCATGTCTTTTATAATTTGTGTTTGACTAACTTTTTGCTCCTTGTGCTTATAGGATTGAATGGTTTCTCCATCTCGTAAAACAGTTATGCTATCCGATATTTTCAATAACTCTTTTAATTTATGAGATATCATAATTGAAGTCATACCTTGTCTTTTAAAATCTAGTAGTAAGTTTAGTAGATTCTCACTATCTTCTTCATTTAAGGCCGCAGTTGGTTCGTCTAAAATAAGTAATTTAACTTCCTTTGATAACGCTTTTGCAATTTCTACTAATTGTTGTTGACCTACTCCTATATTTTTAATTTTTTCTTCCGGATTGATTCTCAGTCCAACTTTAGATAGGAGTTTCCTTGTTTTTAATATAGTCTCATTCCAATTAATGATTCCTTTGTTACTTCGTTCATTTCCTAAAAATATATTCTCTGCAATAGAAAGCTCAGGAATTAAAGCAAGCTCTTGATGTATAATAACAATCCCTAATGCTTCGCTTTGGTTAATATTTTTAAATTCACATTTAGTATTTTGAAATACAATATCTCCTCCGTAACTTCCATATGGATGCACACCACTTAGGACCTTCATTAATGTGGACTTTCCGGCTCCATTTTCTCCAATTAATGCATGAATCTCTCCTGACTCTACCTTTAGATTTACATTATTAAGCGCCTTCACACCTGGGAAAGTTTTCTCAATACCTCTCATTTCCAATATATAATTATCCAACATGTACACACATCCTTACAAAAAGATGATTTAGCATGAAGATACGCTAAATCATCTTTTTAGATTAATTACTTACTTCATCTTCAGAATAATATTCAGTCTCTATTAATTCCTGTTCATAATTATCTATATCCACAGAAATCGGTTCGAGAAGATAAGATGGAACTACTTTATTGCCATTATCATAAGTTTCTGTATCATTAATTTCAGGCTCCTCATCACTTAAAACAGAATCTGCCATTTCAACTGCTTTCTTTGCCAATTCTCTGGTATCTTTGAAAACAGTTTGTGTCTGCTCTCCTGCAATGATTGATTTAACGGAAGCTAACTCAGCATCTTGTCCAGTAACTATAGGCATTGGTTTATCACCACTCCCATACCCTACTGCTTTTAACGATGAAATAACTCCTCTACTAATTCCATCGAATGGCGAAAGTACTACATCAACTTTTTCACTGGAATAATTAGCACTCAATAAGTTATCCATTCGTTCTTGCGCCTTTGATCCATCCCATCTTAGAGTAGCACCTTGTTCAAAATCTGTCTGACCACTTTGAACTACTAATTGACCATTGTCTATATACGGTTGCAATATCGACAATGCACCATCCCAAAAAAAGTATGCATTATTGTCATCAGGTGAACCTGCAAATAATTCAATGTTAAACTGCCCTTTCCCATCTGCTAAACCGAGAGATTCTTCTATATATTGAGCTTGTAATACTCCTACTTGAAAGTTATCAAATGTTGCATAGTAACTAACATGATCACTATTCATAATTAATCGATCATAAGCAATAACAGGGATATCCATGTTTTCTGCCTGTGTTAATACATCAGTGATAGCTTCTCCATCAATGGAAGCGATTACTAAAATATCTACACCTTTTGTAATCATATTTTCAATCTGAGATACTTGATTCTCTACTACGTCTTCGGCATATTGAAGATCAACTTCATAACCTAACTCTTCAAATTCTGCTTTCATATTGTCCCCATCGTACACCCATCTCTCCGAAGACTTAGTTGGCATTGCGATTCCAACCGTTTTTGAATCACTTGCACCACTCGAATCTTCGCTACACCCGACCAATAAGACACTAACTAAAAAAGCACACATCAAAAATATAAACCTTTTCATTTTGATCCCCTTTCTTTTTTCTATCGCAAACAAATAAGTAAACACAGACATACCACACTCATGTAAAAAGCATATTCAATCTATTTTGTGCGATAGTAATAATAACGTTCGTATAAGAAATAATTATTTATCTCTTGTACGTACATTTATTATAGGATATTCAAAATATCTTAAGTAAATTCACAAAATTAGTAAAAAAGAGCCAATTCATAAGAATTGGCTCTTTTTTACTCTTCTCTGTTTTATATGAATATCAATTAAGGTATATGAAAATACAAGCTATGAATACATGACTTGAAGTAAATTAAGAAGGCTTTATCACATGGTCTGGACTGTTGCCCTCGTATTTTCTAGTCCATTTAACCAAAATATAAGCAAATGGAGTATCCAATAATGCGACTAGACATTTCCAAATATATTGCGAAACGATCATACCTAGCAGTACGTTTGTGGGTACTATCCCCAAAAATGCAATCGTAATAAATAATACAGTGTCTATGAATTGACTTGACATTGTTGCTAAATTATTTCGTAACCATAATTTTTTCTTACCATGCTTATGTTTAAACCAATGAAATATAGACACACTTAAATTTTGACTTATTACATAAGAAGTTAAGCTAGCAAATATAAGTCGAAAGCTTCCACCTAAGATTTGTTCAAATTCGGCTTGTGCATGAAAATCTGGAGCCGGTGGTAATTGTATAGAAATGTAGATAAATACCATAGCAATTATTTGTGTCAGAAACCCAGCTAGCACCGTTTTTCTTGCTGCAGCCTTACCATAAACCTCACCAATAACATCTGTCATTAAGTATGTAATAACATAAACGATAGCAGCACTTGGAAGTATAAAACTTCCCATTTCAAATAACTTTACTGAAAGAATATTTGATAGCAATAACAAACCTACAAAGATTGCACTAAAATAAATATACATCCTGTCCTCTTCCCCTTTATATTAGGTTAGAGGATCTTACTTTTCCCCTCTATCGATTATCTATATTTTCTGGATACATATCATGTTGGATAAGTCGTTGGTCCGCCATTTTCTCAAATTTTGTTCCTGGTCTACCATAATTACAATATGGATCAATAGAAATACCACCACGTGGAGTAAATTTCCCTCGAACCTCTATGTATCTTGGATTCATTAGATCAATCAAATCATTCATAATAATATTTATACAGTCCTCATGGAAATCCCCGTGATTCCTAAAACTAAACAAATACAATTTCAATGATTTACTCTCTACCATTTTAATATCTGGAATATAACTAATATAAATCGTTCCAAAATCAGGCTGATTTGTTTTTGGACATAACGTAGTGAATTCTGGACAATTAAATTTAACAAAGTAGTCACGTAGTGGATGTTTGTTCTCAAAAACCTCTAACACTTCCGGTGTATAATTAAAATTATATGTAGTTCCTTGACTTCCTAATAACTGAACATCCTGAAGTTCATTTTCATCTCTACCTGCCATAATTATTACCTCCTTTTCCATAAAAAAAGCCATGCCCCTAAGGAACATGACTTGAATAATCATTGTTTGTCCTTAGTTTTTTATAGAGGGTTGAAGCTAAGAACCTCTACCAAAATTATGTTTGGTGTACAAACAATGATTATAAGTATTATTAGTGTTTATGTCAATCTTAATATTTTCATCTTACTTATACGGATGTCGCCCCTTGACCACCATCGATTCGATAATAGGAACCACTAATAAATGAAGCTTTATCTGAAGATAAGAATAACATAAGGTTCGCTATCTCCTCAGCTGTCGCATAACGATTCATCGGTACAGATGCTTCGAATTGAGCTCTAGCTTCTTCTGCCTTATCACCCATTGCATTCTTCTCAATACTTCGCATCATTTCTGTGTTAACTCCTGAAGGTGCAACCGCATTGACGCGTACACCATACTCCGCCATTTCTAGTGCCGCTGTTTTATTTAATCCAATTACAGCATGTTTAGAAGCAACATATGCACTCATACCAGGAGCTCCTAATAATCCACCATTAGACGCAGTGTTAATAACTACACCAGATTTTTGTTCTTTCATTACTTGTAGTACATACTTCATTCCAAAAAATACACCCATAACATTAACGTCAAATACATTACTAAAATTCTCTTTTGTTTGTTCTGTGATGTTATTAAATTGACCATTGATTCCTGCATTATTAATAAATATGTCTATCATTCCATATTTTTCTTTTGTTCTACCCACATAATTTTGTACATCTTCTTCTTTTCCAACATTTGCTGTAATCAATAGAATTTCTTGAGTATCAATTTCATTAGCAGCCTTCTCTAATGCTTCATTTTTAAGATCTACTAGTGCCAATTTTGCTCCTTCACGAGCATATGCTTTTGCCGCCTCTAAACCTATCCCTCCGGCACCTCCGGTAATTAATACAACTTTATCTTTGAACATATCTTTAACTCCTTTAACAAACTAGATTTTATTATAGTTTTAACTAATTCGAATACAATATGCTTATTAAGTATCCAATTAATATTAATTAAAAATATTCTTTACTAGTTAAATAAAGTATGGTATATTCAACAAAATTACATATGTGATGAAGATTCATATATATGAATTAAAGGAGGTGATAGTATGTCTGTAAAATCTGCCAAACGCGCATTAGACATTCTAGACTTATTAGCAAGATATACAGATGGGTTATCAATTAAAAATATTGGCGACAAGTTAGAATTGCCACAAAGTAGTACGTTTAACCTTTTAAAAACATTACATAACGAAGGATACGTTCGACAAGATGGTATGAAACTATATTATTTAGGTGAAAAGTTAATACCATTAGGAACAAGTGCTTTAGAATCATTAAATATACATACGGTAGCAAAACCTTATTTAACCAATCTTATGAAAGCGGTTAAAGAGACTGTGTTTATGGCAATGTTATCTAAAGATGAGCTAGTATATATTGCAAAAATGGATGCTGACAGATCAATACGCACGACTGCACAACCTGGATATAAAAAGCCAATATATTGTACTGGACTTGGTAAGACGTTCTTATCTTTTATGCCTGAAAGGGAAAAAAATGAATTATTAAATCGCATTACCTTAAAGAAAATCACTGCAAATACAATTACTGATAGAACTCAATTAGAAGATCAACTGCAATTGTTTCAAAAACAAGGATATAGCGTTGATGATGAAGAAAATGAAGATGGCTTGTACTGTTTAGCTGCTCCAATATTCGATAGTCAGAGACAGCTTTTAGCAGCTATAAGTGTTGCAGGACCAAAAGATAGAATGATAAAGCAAAAAGAATCTACTATTACAAATCTTAAAAAAACAGCCCAACTTATTTCTAATGGGATGGGATATGTATAAAGAAAGGAGTACGGAAAATTGGATGTTATTGGAATCGGAGAAACAATGATATCACTAACCCCAAATAGGAATGGACTTATTAGACAGACATCCTCCTTTGAACCACGTGTAGCTGGTACAGAAACCAATACATTAATCGGATTAAGTAGACTGGGCCATAGTACTGGTTTTATAAGTAGATTAGGTGACGATGAATTGGGCGCGATGGTATTAAAAGAATTACGAGGAGAAGGTGTAGATACCACTTTTATTGAATTTGATTCGAGTCATCAAACTGGATTATTTCTAAAAGAAATTATTAACGAGTCCGATGTTCATGTTTATTATTATCGCGAACATTCAGCAGCTAGCCAAATGAATCCTAATCTACTTGACGAAAGTTATATTTCTTTAGCTTCTTATCTTTTTATAACTGGAATTACTCCAGCGATTAGTGAAAGTTGTAAACAAACTATTTTTACAGCAATAAACATGGCTAAAAAA
Source organism: Oceanobacillus sp. E9 (assembly GCF_001741975.1). NCBI lineage: Bacteria > Bacillati > Bacillota > Bacilli > Caryophanales > Bacillaceae > Oceanobacillus > Oceanobacillus sp. E9. The sequence continues at coordinate 100,593 of NZ_LSNA01000005.1, read as the reverse complement.
AATGGTGTAAAAATTGTCTTCGATCCAAATATTCGTAAAAAACTCTGGTCAGAAATAGAAGCGAGGGAAACATTACTCGATATATTAAAGTTGTCCAATATTGTCTTACCAGGAATTAGTGAAGGTCAATTTTTATTCGATAGTAATGACCCAGAAGAAATAGGTGAAAAATGTATGGAGTTAGGTGCAGAGTTAGTTGTTGTCAAACTCGGTGAAACAGGAGCCTATTATTGTACAAGTGATCAAAGTGATCATGTCCCTAGTTTTCCAGTAAAACAAGTGAAAGATCCTGTTGGTGCTGGAGATGCATTTGCAGCTGGTCTATTATCGGGGCTAATTGATGAATTAAGTGTTAATGAAGCAGTAAAACGCGCATGTATCACTGGTGGATATGCTACAACTTATGTAGGAGATTATGAAGGGTTTCCAGATAGGTCTCACTTTGAACGTTTGTCCAGTCTATCTTCGAGCGAAGATGTAAGTCGTTAATTTTAGTGATAAGAAGGAGGATATTGCTATGGATATTTTAAAACGAGTCGAAACAGAAAAGCTAATTGCTATTATACGTGGTTACAATACTAATGAAACTATTAAAATAGCAAAAGCTCTATATGAAGGTGGAATTAGATTACTCGAAGTTACTCTTAATAGTGATAATGCTTTAGATACAATAGGTGCATTACATTCACACTTAGAAAAGGATGTTCTTATCGGTGCAGGAACCGTACTTGACTCCGAATCGGCTGTGTTAGCAATAAAAGCTGGAGCAAAATTTATAATATCTCCAACATTGGATGTAGAAACAATTAAAGCGACTAAAAGATATGGCGTGATTAGCATACCCGCTGCTTTTACTCCTACTGAAATATTAACCGCCGTAGAGGCAGGAGCAGATATTGTTAAAGTTTTTCCAGCATCCTCATTAGGACCAAATTATGTTAAAGATATTCATGGTCCTTTACCACATATAAAATTACTTCCTACAGGAGGTGTAAATGTCGAAAATGTAAACGAATTCATTAAAAAAGGTGCGATTGGAGTAGGATTAGGCAGTTCCTTAGTACCTAATACGATAAAAGTCACAGATGAATTCTTAGATCAAGTAACAAACAATGCAAAGCAATTTACATCAAAAATGAAAACGTTATAAATTGGAGTTGATCATATGAAAATAACAGATTATAAAATATATCAGGTACCACCTCGATGGTTGTTTTTAAAAATAGAAACAGATGAAGGAATTGTAGGTTGGGGAGAACCAGTTATTGAAGGTAGAGCATCTACAGTGAAAGCGGCAGTTATAGAACTTATGGAAAATTTGATTGGCAAAGATCCTCAAAGAATTGAAGATCATTGGAATCTAATGTACCGCTCCGGTTTTTATCGAGGCGGCCCAATTTTAATGAGTGCTATTGCTGGAATTGACCAGGCATTATGGGATATTAAAGGAAAATTCTTCAATGCACCTATCCACCAGTTACTAGGTGGAGCCTGTAGAGATTCAATAAAAGTATATTCTTGGATTGGGGGAGACAGACCTTCAGATGTTGGAGCAGCTGCTAAAGAAGTAGTAGATAGAGGTTTCCAAGCAATAAAAATGAACGGGACAGAAGAACTACAATATATTGACTCCCATCAAAAGATTGATGCAGTTATAGAAAGGATTGCTGCTGTCAGAGAATCGGTTGGTCCTTATATTGGAATTGGGATTGATTTTCACGGACGTGTCCATAAGCCGATGGCAAAAATTTTAGCAAAAGAATTAGAGCAATTTAGACCAATGTTTATCGAGGAACCCGTACTTCCAGAAAATAATGAAGCATTGAGAGATATTGCTAATCATGTAACTACTCCAATTGCAACAGGTGAGAGAATGTTCTCTCGCTGGGATTTCAAAAAGCTTTTATCAGATGGATATGTAGACATAATTCAACCAGATCTATCTCATGCAGGTGGAATTACAGAAGCGAAAAAAATCTTTTCAATGGCAGAAGCTTATGACGTTGCAGTAGCTCCACATTGTCCATTAGGGCCAATTGCTCTTGCAGCATGCTTACAAGTCGACGCTTCCTCGCATAATGCGTTTATTCAAGAGCAAAGTCTAGGAATACATTATAACGTAGGAAACGATTTATTAGACTATATTGTTGATAAAGATGTTTTCACTTACGAAAATGGCTATGTCACCATCCCAGATGGACCTGGATTAGGTATTGAAGTAAATGAAGAATATGTTATAGAGAAAGCAAATGATACAGAGAACTGGCGTAATCCAATTTGGAGACACAAAGACGGCTCAATTGCAGAATGGTAGTATTTAATATTTAAAATTTTGATTACAAAGGAGGATTACTTATGTCAAATACTACTATGTTGATTTTGGTTACGATACTAGGTATAGCCCTGTTACTGTTCTTGGTTATGCGGTCAAAGCTCCAAGCTTTTGTTGCATTACTTATTTCTAGTATCTTTATAGGTGTTTTATCGGGAATGGACTTAAATGATCTTATAGCTACCATGGAAGAAGGCATGGGAGGAACCTTAGGTTTCATTGCAGTTGTAGTTGGTCTAGGAGCTATGTTCGGTGAAATGCTTCGAGTTTCTGGAGGAGCAGAACGTTTAGCATTAACTTTAGTTAATAAATTTGGTGATGGAAAAGTTCAATGGGCACTTGGTTTAACAGGGTTTATTGTAGCAATTCCAGTTTTTCTTGATGTTGCTCTGGTAATCTTAATACCAATTGTGTACAGTTTAGCTCAAAAAACTAAAAAATCATTATTATATTTTGGTATACCTTTACTTGCAGGGCTAGCCGTTACTCATAGTTTCATACCACCTACTCCTGGACCAATATCGGTCGCTTCTATAATAAACGCCGATTTAGGATGGGTAATTTTATTTGGTGCTATAGCAGGTTTGCCAGCGATGATTATAGCAGGACCAATATTTGGTAAATATATTTCTAAAAAAATTCATTTAGAAGTTCCCAAGTATATTGTAGATAAAGAATATCTTGAAAATGAGGTAGAAAAAACAAACCGAGAATTACCAAGTTTTAAAACTGTATGTCTATTAATATTAATTCCACTCTTTTTAATACTAATTAACACTGTATTTGGGTTAATATTAGAAGAAGGAACGTTTGTACATTCATTCCTTACATTTATCGGACATCCATTTATCGCGTTAACTATATCTACCCTATTAACCTTCTATATTTTGGGTACAAAAAGAGGATACACTAAAGAAGAAGTACAAAATATTGCTACGAAATCATTAGAACCTGCAGGTATTATTATACTTATTACTGGTGCAGGTGGAGTTTTTAAACAAACTTTAATTGATAGTGGTGTAGGTGACGTATTAGGTAATATGTTAGCGACATCAAACCTTCCATTAGTATTAGCAGCGTTTATTATTTCAACATTTGTACGGATTGCCCAAGGTTCAGCTACAGTTGCAATGATTACTGCTGCTGGGTTAATGTCACCGATTATTAATTTGATGGAAGTCTCTGAACCTATGTTAGGGTTAATTGTAATATCCATAGCGAGTGGTGCTACAGTGTTCTCACATGTGAATGATTCTGGATTCTGGTTAGTTAACAGATTTTTCGGGATGACAGAAAAGCAAACACTACAAACATGGACAGTAATGGAAACTATCATTGGTTTTGTTGGATTTGCAGTTGTATTTGCAATCAGCTTCTTTGTCTAGCATATAAAAATATAGTAGTAGGTTGGAATAGAGCAAAAAATTTTATGAAATGACGGATGATAATAAGAATAAGCGCAAGAAATACCATTCATGAATAAATGTTTTTTGTCCCAACCTCTACTAACTTTCAAATGTAATTAGTAATTTTACAATGCTATTTTTATATGTTTTTTTCAACTTCCTTTAACGATTTTTCACGTAACTTAAATTTTTGAATCTTTCCTGAAGCAGTCATTGGATACTCATCTGTAATAAAGATATGTTTAGGAATTTTGTACTTCGAAATTTGCCCATTACAAAACTCTCTTATCTCATCAGATGAGCTAACCACACCCTCCTTTAAGATAATCCAAGCATGAACTTCTTCTCCAAATTTTTCATGTGGTACACCAACAACCTGTGCATCTAGTATTTTCGGATGTTTATATAATAATTCTTCAATTTCACGAGGATAAATATTTTCTCCACCACGAATAATCATATCTTTCAATCTTCCAGTTATTTTACAATAACCATTTTCGTCCATTACTGCGAGGTCACCCGTATGTAGCCATCCTTCTTCATCTATTGTTCGTTGAGTGGCTTCGAGGTTTTTATAATAACCTCTCATTACGTGATATCCTCTTGTACAGAGCTCCCCTTGTGTATAACGTGGTACTTCCTCATTTGTAGCTGGATCTATGATTTTGACTTCTATGTTTGGTAATGCCTTACCAACTGATTCTACTCGCAGCTCGATAGGATCATTTGTTCTTGTTTGTGTAATTACTGGTGATGATTCTGTTTGTCCATAACAAATGGTTATCTCAGTCATATTCATTTTATTCATTACATTTTTCATTACTTCCACTGGACAATTAGAGCCTGCCATTACTCCTGTTCGTAGTGTACTTAAATTATATTGTTCAAAGTTTGGATGATTTAATTCAGCAATGAACATTGTAGGCACACCATGAAGCGCTGTAACATTTTCCTTCTCTACCGTTTGTAAAACTTGCTCCGGTTCAAATTCTTGGATAGGTATCATAGTTGCTCCTACACTAACCGCTGCTAATGTACCAATAACACATCCAAAACAATGAAAAAATGGTACAGGTATACATAACCGATCTTCTGCAGTCAATCTCATACAGGAAGCTATATTATATCCGTTATTTGTGAGATTTCTATGTGTTAACATCACGCCTTTTGGAAAACCTGTTGTTCCTGATGTATATTGCATATTAATAACATCATTTGGATCGAGGTTTTGAGATTGGGTAACTAATTCCTCATGTGTAATTTCTACTGCCTTCTCAATAATATCATTCCAAAGGAAAGTTCCTGGATACCTTTTTTCCCCCATAATTACAACGTTCTTTAAAAGGGGTAATCGTTCAGATTTCAATTCACCTGGTTCTGATTCATGTAATTCTGGACAAATTTCATATAAAGTATCAATATAAGAGTGATCCCGATAATTTTCTATCAAAAATAGAGTTGTAGAATCAGATTGCTTAAGTAAATATTCTAATTCATTTGCACGGTAGCTCGTGTTTACCGTAACAAGAACTGCACCCATTTTTCCAGTTGCATATTGAAGCGTTAACCATTCAGGAGTATTTGTACCCCATACAGCTACGTGTTCCCCTTTTCCAATCGACAAAGCCATTATCCCTCTTGCAACCTTCTCACATAGATGATTAAATTCTTTATATGTGTATCGTAATCCACGATCTGAATATACAACAGCCTCTTGTCCTGGCATTTCATCAGCACGGTCTTGAAGTAATTGTCCTACTGTTTTATGAATTAATTCTGTCATAACATCTTCTCCTTTTTATAACTTCATATAATTCAATCAAGCATTAAAAGTAACCGCTTACAAATTTATATAAATCCCTCCTCAAATATCAATTAATGAACTTTTGCATTATTTTATCATAGATATTCTCTCTATCCAATTAGTTTTCTGAAATATCTTAATTATAATCAACGTAATCATAAAAAGATAAAATAAACACTCTAATCAATCTCATAATAAGTTACTAGGTAAAAAATTTAAGCAGGTACGACTATAACTAAGTATCTCTTTTCCTTATGGATTTTTTCTATAATCCGAACATTAATAATAAAGACAGGACAAAACAAATACTCTCATGAGTAATATTGTTATGTCCCATCCTTTAATCTTTAATATTATTGTACTTGAAGAAGAAAATACTTTTTCTTCCCTCTACGAATAACAGTGAATTTACTTCCTAAATGGTCCTTTTCATCCACATGGTAATCCATTTCCTGCACGCGGTCACCATTAATGTAAATCGCTCCATTTTTAACATCTTCACGTGCTTGTCGTTTTGATGATGATATTTTCGAATCGACGAGTAAATCAATTAAACCAATAGGTTCACGTGTAATAATATGATTTGGTACATCTTTAAACGCTTGTTCTACTTCTCCAACATTTAACTGTTTAATATCCCCATTGAACAATGCATTTGTAATACGCTTCGCTTGTTCTAATGCAGCTTCATCATGAACGGTTTTCGTCATTTCTTCTGCTAAACGTTTTTGAGCAACACGTTTTTCAGGTTGTGTTTCTACTTCTTTTTCAAGTTCAGCAATTTCTTCTACAGATAAGAAAGTAAAGTAACGTATAAAACGAATAACATCACGATCATCCGTATTATACCAAAATTGATAAAACTCGTATGGTGAAGTTTTTGCTGCATCAAGCCAAATAGCATTTCCAGCTGTTTTACCAAATTTTGTTCCGTCTGCTTTTGTTATTAGTGGCACTGTCAAACCGAATACTTCAATATTCTCATCATGGTTTTCACGTGAACGGCGGATGAGTTCCATACCTGCAGTAATATTCCCCCACTGATCACTTCCACCAATCTGTAAGGTACAGTTTTCCTCTTCATAAAGTTTTAAGTAATCTAATGATTGTAAAATCATGTAACTAAATTCTGTAAAGGTAATACCTTGTTCAATTCGTGCTGATACAGATTCTTTTGCTAACATATAATTTATACCAAAATGCTTCCCTGCATCACGTAGAAAATCAATTATTGTCATATTACCTAACCAGTCATGATTATTACGTGCTACTACCGCATTTTCGCTTGAGTTACTTTCCATATCAACCAATTTAGCAATTTGTTGTTGAAGTTTCGAAGTGAATCCATTTACCACTTCTGGAGCGTTTAAACTCCTTTCACTTGATCGACCACTAGGATCACCAATCATCCCTGTTCCGCCTCCAACAAGGGCAATTGGTTTATGACCTGCTTGCTGGAATCGTTTCAACATCGTTAAAGGTACTAAATGTCCAATATGCAAACTATCTGCCGTTGGGTCAAATCCACAATATAATGTTACTTGATTATCTTGTAAATGTTTCTTTAATCCTTCACGATCTGTAGTTTGATGAATCAAACCTCTGCTTTCTAAATCTTGTAAAATATCCATGTAATCACACTCCAAAATTTATATTTTTCAAATAAAAAACTCGTCTCTTCCTGAAATGGAAGGGACGAGTTGAATTCGCGGTACCACCCTTGTTGCTGGATTACCAGCCACTTGGAATTGTTAACGATGTTTCCACCGATCTCTAAATAAGAGAATTACTCCAGATTGTAATTCACTTGCAAATATATACTGACTTGCACCACCCGTCAGTTCTCTTTAATAGTGATTTGCATAGCTACTTCGATCCTTCTTCGTATTTAACTTTATTGTATGATACTATTCATAGCATAATCGTAACCGGAATGCAACAATTTAATAATCTACGCTCCTAAAAAATTTGTCATATGCTATAATAGTTTAGAGAATTTAGGAGGTCTATACATGAATATGAAAGAAAAACTACTACGTTTTTGGGATACATTAAAGCGTTGGTGGCATGAAGGTATCGTCCAACGAACTTCTAGAATTACATATGATGTAGTTTGGAATATTATCTTATTTACTTGCGTTATCATGTTCATCGGATTCTTTTTAGTTGGAGGTATCGGTTTAGGTTACTTCGCATCGTTAGTAAAAGATGAACCTATTCGAGATAAAGAATCTATGGCAATGGATATTTATAATTATTCAGAAACATCAAGTATTTATTTTGCTGGAGAAGTATATGCAGGTGATATACGTTCTGATCTATATCGGGAAGATACTACATTGAAAGAAGTGTCTCCAATCTTAATTGATGCTGTCATTGCTACTGAGGATGAGTATTTTATGGAACACGAGGGTGTTGTACCTAAAGCTATTCTAAGAGCAATGGTACAAGAATTGACCAATTCTTCTATTCAAACAGGTGGTAGTACACTAACACAGCAATTAATCAAGAATCAAATACTAACAAATGAAGTTTCGTTTGAAAGAAAAGCAAAAGAAATATTACTTGCTATGCGATTAGAACAATTCTTCGAGAAAGACGAAATTATGGAAGCTTATTTGAATATTATTCCGTATGGTCGTAACTCTTCTGGTCGTAATATCGCAGGGATTCAAACAGCGTCTCAAGGCATATTTGGTGTGGATGCAAATGAACTTTCACTTCCACAAGCGGCTTATTTAGCCGGATTACCACAAAGCCCTTCTGTTTATACACCATTTTTAACGAGCGGTGAAATAAAAGATGAGGACGGCTTACAACCTGGAATAAATCGAATGAAAACTGTTCTAAATCGTATGCATGATATGAATTACATAACAGATGAAGAACTGAACGAAGCGTTAGAATATGATATTGCACAAGATTTCACCGAAGGAAAACCATCTATTGTTGATCAATATCCATATCTTACATTCGAAGTTGAAAAACGTGCAAAAGATATCATTAAAGATGTTCTAATGGAGCAAGATGGCATTACGAAAGAAGATATAGATGAAGATGAAAATCTAGAAGCAGAATATGAAGAGTTAGCAGAACGCGCGATGCGTATGGATGGTTATGAAATTCACACGACTATTGATAAAGGAATCTATGATGCGATGCAGGAAGTAGCCCGTAACTATGAAAATTATGGCTACGATCGTACATTTACAAAAACTAATGATGAGGGCGAATCATATGAAGTAACAGAGCGAATACAAACCGGTGCAGTAATGATTGAAAATAGTAGCGGTCGCATTGTGTCATTTGTCGGTGGAAGAGGTCATGATGAAGACCATTCGAACAACTATGCATTTAATACGGTACGATCGATTGGGAGTACAAGTAAACCAATTCTTGTCTACGGTCCTGCAATGGAAGCAGGAGTTGTACAACCAGGAACACCAATTGCAGACTATCCTAAAACATTTGGTAATTACAAAGTATCCAACTATGGTGGCGGAAGTTATGGTATGGTATCCGCACGTAAAGCACTGGAAAGTTCCTACAACATTCCGGCAGTTGATACGTATATGAGAATAATTAATGAAGATCCAGCTGCAAATTATTTGGAAAAAATGGGAGTTACTTCGTTAACAGAAGGTGACCATTATCATCCTTCACTCAGTTTGGGCGCTATGGATCATGGCATTAGTGTGGAAGAAACTGTGAATTCATATAGTACTCTAGGTAACAATGGTAAATTTGTAGACGGCTATATGATTGAGAAAATTGTTAATCCTGACGGGGAAGTAATCTATGAACATGAATCCGAACCTGTGGAGATATTTAGTCCGCAGACAAATTATTTAACACTCGATATGATGCGAGGCGTAGTTTCAAATGGTACTGCAAGATACCTGAATTCCCAGTTAAATAATACAACTGTCGATTGGGCTGGAAAAACAGGAACTTCCCAAGAGTATAAAGATGCTTGGTTCATGGGCACCAATCCAAATATTACAATGGGGACTTGGATAGGATATGATACTCCGTATTCGATTAATGCACAGAATCACCCCCTTTCTTATAGTCATAGAAACTTGCAGCTCTGGGCAAAACTGATTAATGCAGCTGCAAATGAAAACCCAGAATTAGTCACACCTACTGATCGTTTTGAACGTCCGGGAGGAATCGTCGAACGCAGTTATTGCGCGATTTCAGGTATGCTCCCATCAGAACTTTGTGAACAAGCAGGGCTAGTGAAAACCGATTTATTCAATGAAAAATATGTTCCATCGGAAAAAGACGATAGTTTAATTTCTGGTAGCTACGTTGTAGTGGATGGAAAATCGGTGAAAGCTGGTCCAAATACTCCTTCTGAATTTGTGGAAGGTGATGGATTAATGTTCAACCCTGAATGGTTGAAACGTAAGGGCTATGATAATCTCAATGACATTAGTCAACTTTACCCAAGAACAGAAAGTGAAAAATGGGAAAAAATTGCTGCCCCAAGTGGTTCTGTAGGTTCATCCATCGAAGACGATGGTAAGGCTCCTGCAAGTCCAAGTTCCATAAAGAAATCGGGAAGTAATTTAACATGGAACACATCTTCTAGTAAAGATGTAGTCGGTTATCGAGTGTATCGCTCTAGTGAACCAGGTGAAAACTTCAAAAAAATCGGAAGTACCACTTCAACAAGTTATGACATTGGGAATGATAACGGTGTATATATCGTACGCGCAGTCGATTATTTCGGTGAAGAATCCGATAATTCCAGTGAGGTTATTGTTGGTGAGACATCAGATAAAGAAGAGGAAACTCCTGATAATGAGACGAACGATGAGTCTGAACGTAATGAAGAGAATGAAGATGAAAATTCTGATGAAGAAACAGATGAAAGTAATAACGAAGAATCTGAATCTGAATCCGATGAAGAGTAGAACCTTTCGTTAAGAATAAGATGAACACCCTCTAACTAGAAGTTAACTCTAATTAGTGGGTGTTTTTTATTAACGACTAGATACTCGGTTATTTAATAATCAGCATATCCTGCTCATCAAATTCCCACATATCCCCGTAAGCAACTTCCCATAAATGTCCATCTGGATCTTGAAAATAACCGCTATATCCTCCCCATTCAACTTTTTCTGGTAATTTCACAATTGTTGCTTCGGCTTTTTTTGCCAAAATAAATATCTCGTCAACTTCTTGTTTTGATTTTGCATTATATGCTAATGTTACTCCACTAAAAGCTTTATTTTCTAATGATGGTGGGTTTTGTTTATAAATATCCTTTGCTAACAAATCAATTGGATACAAGGAAATTTTTGAACCATTATTGTTAAAAAATACAACATCTGGATCTTCTGAATCCCCATAAATTTTCACATCAAATCCTAATCCTTCCTTATAAAAATTAATGCTTTTCACGATATCACGAACACCTAATGTTACTAAATTTAATCGGTTCATAGTTATACTCCTTATAATTTGATGTCTTTAATGTACTATTTTTTTATATAAATTTCAAAAAATACTAAAAACAAGTTTTCGTTTCCTGTATAATAGAAATTGAAATATTATGTATTACAACAGGTGGTGAATTAATGGAACATACAAAGAAACACCATTCTATCTCCTATTCAACGAAACTTGGTCAAATCACGATTGAAGGACCTATTCCGCGCAAAGAACTAGAAAAATATGAATTTCATTCTGAACTAACAGCTTTTCGTCCCGCTCCTAAACAATTTGAAGCTTTATTGGATATTGCTGAGTTCCCTGAAGGAAGAATTATTGTTGCAAGAACAGAAGATACCATCATTGGGTATGTCACTTATCTTCATCCTGATCCATTAGAAAGATGGTCTACATTTAATATGGAAGTGCTCATTGAATTAGGAGCAATTGAAATTATCCCTGCATACCGTGGTGCAAGAGTAGCATCAAATTTATTAAAAGTATCCATGATGGATAATTATATGGAAAATTACATTATTATATCAACAGAATATTATTGGCATTGGGATTTAGAAGGTACAAACTTAAGTATTTGGGAATATCGTAAAGTGATGGAAAAAATGATGGCTGCTGGTGGACTATTACCAGCTCCTACAGATGATCCAGAAATTATTTCTCACCCAGCAAACTGCTTAATGGTGCGAACCGGTAAGAATGTTACCCAAAAGTCAATTGAACAGTTTGACGTACTACGCTTTTTAGGAAGATCAAAATATAGAAATATGAGAGAGGGTCTTTAACATGCTAGTTGAAGAAATAATGAAAACGGAGGTTATCACGCTTACTCCAAAAGCAACAATTAACGATGCCCTGCAATTATTACAACAGCATAAGATTCGACATATACCAATTGTTAACAATGATTTTCAAGTTATTGGAATTGTTTCTGATCGAGATGTACGCGATGCTAGTCCATCTACATTTTTTGATTCTACAACAGATGTTGATGTATTAAACAATGAAATTCAATCAATTATGACAAGTCCAGTGGTGACAATCCATCCATTAGATTTTGTAGAAGAGATAGCAGCTATTTTTTATGAGAAAGAAATTGCTTGTCTACCTGTCGTAAGTCATGAAAGGCTCATTGGAATAGTAACAGAAAAAGATATGCTATATACATTAATTCAATTAACGGGAACTCATGTCCAAAGCTCTCTCATTGAAGTAAAAGTTCCAGATAGGCCAGGGATTTTACCGGAGGTTGCCGCAATATTTGGTAAGCGAAAAATCAATATTGTATCCGTTCTCATTTATCCATATAGAGACCCAGATTATAAAATTTTAGTTTTTCGGGTAAAAACATTAAATCCAATGCCTATCATACAAGACCTTCGAGAAGCTGGATATCCATTACTGTGGCCAAATAATATTGCGGAGCCTAAACGATGACTGGTACTTCAGGTTTCGTATATTCATCTCTATATTTAAAATACCATTTTCATGAACAGCATCCATTTAATCAAAAAAGGGTGCTTTTAACGAAAGAATTATTAGAGGCTCATCAAGTATTAAGTGATTGTGATTTGATAACTCCTCGATTGGCCACTGAGGAAGAATTGTTATTATTTCATCATCCTGATTATATCGAAGCAGTAAAACGTGCTGGAAGCGGAGAAATCACAGAAGAAAGAGCACTAGAATATGGTATTGGCACGGAAGACACCCCTGCTTTTTTTCAAATGCATGAGGCAGCCAGCTACTTAGTAGGAGGCACATTAGCAGCAGTTGATGCTGTATTAAATGATAATTATACCCATGCGTTGAACCTTGGCGGAGGACTACATCACGGTTTCAGGAGTCGCGCATCAGGATTTTGTATTTATAATGATAGCGCAGTAGCTATAAAATATATACGTGAACATACCAATTTAAAAGTACTTTATGTGGATACAGATGCTCATCATGGAGACGGCGTTCAATCTGCCTTTTATGATGATCCAAATGTATGTACTTTTTCAATCCATGAAACTGGTAGATATTTGTTCCCCGGCACAGGTGGTATAAACGAACGTGGTATTAAAGAAGGTCATGGATATACCTTTAATTTGCCGATTGATGCCTTTACACAAGATGAATCATTTTTAACGCTTTATGAAACCGCATTCAAAGAGATTGCAGCTTTCTTCAAGCCAGACATTATTGTTACTCAAAATGGTGTAGATGCTCACTGTCTTGATCCGCTCACCCATTTATGTGGAACTATGCGTATATATGAGGAAATTCCTCGTATTGCCCACGAACTTGCACATAAATACTGTGACGGTAAATGGATTGCAATTGGTGGCGGTGGATACGATATGTGGAGGGTGATTCCAAGAGCTTGGGGACAAATATGGAATGTGATGAAAAACAATGAAGCTAGTTATGGTAATTTACCGGCAACATGGAAAGAAAAATGGCAAGATCAGTCACCAGTTACACTTCCTCAATTATGGCAAGACCTTGAGGATATTCAACCAAGCATTCCTAGAAAAAATGAAATTACAAAGAAGAACTATCAATTACTACAAAATCTATTAAAATATACAAAACAAATTAGACATCTAACTAATGTGTCTACAAAGCCAAAATAAAAAGTGTCTTCCCAATAATGTGACACTAATAACCTGCGGGGAATTCGTTCCTTCTCCGCAGGCTGTTAGTTTATTATCTATATTTTTACTCATTATCTAAAATAATAATTTCTACACGGCGATTTTTGCTCATATTAGATTCACTGGTATTTGGTTCTAACGGAACCGTATCAGCATACCCCACTGTTGAAAATCTTTCCATATGAAGAGATTTGGCCTCTATTAAATATCGAACGACGCTACTTGCTCTTGCGCCAGATAATTCCCAATTAGAAGGATAACGATAGTTAGATATTGGTCTAGAATCTGTATGCCCTTCGACTTTTACTTGATTAGGTAAGTCACTTAATAGGGAACCAATATGATTTAAAAAAGGTCCTGCCTCCTCTAATATTTCAGCTTCTCCAGACTTAAATAGTATTTTTTCTTGTAATACAAGAACAACTCCGCGGTCATTTCTGTTAGCTGTAATAACATCGTTAAGGTTATTCTCTTCTAAGTATTGAGAAACACTCATCATTAGGTCATCAAGTTCATCATTACGATCCTCTACTTCATCTTTCGCAAGATATATTGGTTCGATTTCATCTAAAGTTCCATTATCACTTTTTTCACCTGTATTTTCTGTCGGATGATCTAAAGGTACAGCTGAAGGCAAGAAATCTAAAATCATACGGTTTTGAAAAGATTCTGTTACTTGATCGAACTTGGTTTGATCAATTTGCGACATAGAAAATAATAATATAAAGAATACTAGAATAAGTGTTATCATATCGGAATATGTGACCATCCACTTTGGTGCGCCTTTTTTCGTCTTCTGTCTTATTGATCTACGCTTCATTTAGCTTTTCTCCCGCGTAGGACTTTTCATTGGTTTTATTCTTCTCTGTTTGCATATCCTCTTCAGTTAGAAAAGCACTTAGTTTTTCTTCTAGAATGCGTGGATTTTGCCCTGATTGGACTCCGATTACTCCTTCTATAATAATCTGTCTTATAAATACTTCTTCTTCTGTTTTAGATTCAAGTTTTCCAGCCATTGGTGTAAAAAACAGATTGGCTAAGACAGTACCATACAATGTAGTCAATAATGCTACAGCCATACTTGGACCTAACGATGCAGGTTCAGCTAACTTATTCAACATAAGAACCAATCCAATAAGCGTACCGATCATCCCCCATGCAGGAGCATATTCTGCTGCTTTTTCAATTAACTGACGACCTTTGTAGTGTCGATCTTCCATAGCAATTATTTCTGCATTTAATATATCTGTGATTACTTCAGGTTCTACACCATCTACCGCTAACATCATGCCTTTACGAATAAATGGATCTTCCACTTCATCCAATTCATTTTCTAAGGCAAGGATACCTTCCCTTCTAGCACGGTCCGATAATTGGATAAATAATTGAATTAGTTCAGGGGTGGACCGTTGGCTTTTAAGAAATGCTTCTTTTAATACTCTTTTTGTTAATCGAATTTGTTCCATTTTAAAAGTAATTAGCATGGAAGCAGTTAATCCACCTAACACAATGAATATAGATGAAATATCTGCAAATGATGATATCCCTTCAGATCCACTGTTAGACATAATTGCTACCATTATCATTGCAAATCCTAGTGTAATACCAAGTGGAGTTAATAAATCACGTTTTGTCATCTAATCATTCTCCCATAGCTTTTCTGAAATAATAGAAGTCCAAAATGCCATCTATATGATAACCTTTTGAACTTCTATTCATCTATACCTTTTATCGGTATTTTTATTGAATTGTTGAGTTTCTAAATTCGATTCTATGTGGTAATACTACATTTTTTTCATCAACTTGCTCTTTGTTCATATATTTAGTTAATAAACGCATTCCTACAGCACCAATATCATATGTTGGCTGTACAATGGTGGTCAACGTAGGTCGAACCATTGTTGATAAACGAATGTTATCAAATCCAAATACTTCTAAATCATTCGGCACATTGAGTCCTTTATCCTGAGCTCCATGAATAACACCTAAAGCAATTTCATCATACATAACAAACACAGAATTAGGCTTATCATCTAAATCCAATAGATATTCTACTGCTTTAATTCCAGTTTGATAAGCGTACTCATCTTTATAAATATAATCTTCATTAACTTCTATATTTGCTTCTTTTAATGCTCTTAAATAACCACTGGTTTTCAAGTTATTTACACTAGTGTCAGCTTTACTTCCAACTAATGCTGGTTGTTTATTTCCTTTTTGAATTAATTGCTTTGTCGCTTCATATGCAGCAAGTTCATAATCAATATTTACGGAAGGTATTGTATCTGTTGGATCGTATGTGGAAGCTAATACGACAGGAACCGAAGAAGTTTGAAATTGATGAATATGCTCTTCAGAAATATTACCACCCATAAACAGTATTCCATCAACCTGTTTTTCTAACATAGTATTAATTAACTCTAATTCCTTATCTTTGTTTTGATCAGAACTACTCAAAATTATATTATATTTATACATAGTAGCAATATCTTCAATCCCTCGTGCCAGTTCAGAGAAGAAGATATTGGAAATATCCGGAATAATCGCTCCAACAGTTGTTGTCTTTTTACTCGCAAGGCCTCGTGCTACTGCATTTGGGCGATAACCAAGTTGTTCAATTGTAGCCAATACTTTCTTTCTTGTGGTTGGTTTCACATTCGGGTTTCCGTTAACCACACGAGAAACCGTAGCCATGGAGACATTTGCTTCTCTTGCTACATCGTAAATAGTTACATTCATTATATATACCTCCTATTAGGAACTCCGCTTATCACCAAACTCTAATGGTGAAAGCTTTAGTTGCAATCATGCAGTAAAGAAATGACTATACTTTCTAAACTGACAAAATGACAATATCCACTGTTCTTTCTATATATGATACTCTACCATGAAAAAAAATACAAAGTTTTCATGTAAACAAAATGAAAATTTTTCATAACTGTTTTCATTCTTGTCAAAAATACCAGTTTCTAACTAGTGAATCAAGTTTTTTTATCAATTATTGTTGTATTTTATTCATAAAGTGAAACTTCATACAGTGGAACATAATCGACAATCTATAACGATTTATCCACTACTTATTCTTTTAGGCATTAGCATATTTGTATTGAAGTAGGTGGTACTGATCCCTACATGCTGATTTACACATGTAAAAAAAATGCTCCCCTTTAAACTATCTAATGTAAAGGGGAGCATTTCATCATCAATCGGTTTGTAATTCGTTTTATCTTAATCGATTTTCTGTTTCTTTAATTTCTTTATAGAATTGATCGAAAGTAGGAATATCCATTTGTTGAGCAGAATCAGATAATGCGACTGCTGGATCAGGATGTACTTCTGCCATTACACCATCTGCACCAACGGCAATTGCTGCTTTTGCAGTAGGTAACAAGAGATCTCTACGACCAGTAGAATGCGTAACATCCACCATTATTGGTAAATGTGTTTCTTTTTTCAATACTGGTACTGCTGATATATCCAATGTATTTCTTGTTGCTTTTTCGTACGTTCGAATTCCGCGTTCACAAAGGATAATGTCTCCATTGCCTCTAGACATAATGTACTCTGCAGCATTAATAAATTCTGAGATAGTAGCAGAAAGTCCTCGCTTTAATAATACAGGTTTTTTCGAATCGCCTGCTGCTTTAAGCAATTCGAAGTTTTGCATGTTTCTAGCGCCAATTTGAATAACATCTATATATTCTATTGCTTCTTCGATATGAGCAGGATTCACAATTTCGCTAATTACAGCTAAATCATATTCATCTGCTACTTTTTTAAGTATTTGTAGCCCTTCTACACCTAGACCTTGGAAATCATATGGAGAAGTACGTGGTTTAAATGCACCTCCACGAAGTAATTTTAGGCCTTTATCTTTTACAGATTGTGCTACCGCTGCAACTTGCTCATAGCTTTCTACGGCACAAGGACCAAAGACATAACTTAATTCACCATTTCCAACTTCTTTTCCTTTTAAATTAACTACAGTATTTTCTGGCTTCTTCTTACGTGATACTAATAAAGCTTTACTATGGTCATCTTCTTGTAATTCTAAACTTGCTTTAAATATTTCTTTAAATATATGTTCTAACGTGGCATCTTGAAATGGCCCGTTGTTATTCTCTTTAATATAATCTAGCATTTCTCGTTCGCGCACTGGGTCAAAGCGAATAATGCTCTGTTTTGTTTTTAATTTACCTATTTCTTGTACAACACTTGCACGTTGATTGATTAAATCTAATATTTCTAGATTTATATCATCCATTTGCTGTCTTAGTTGTTCCATTTCATTACTCATTTGACACGCTCCTTGAAAATACAATTTATATTCTTTTCGAATAATTAGAGACAATTATAGCTAAAATTGTTTCATTTGTCACCATTAAGTTTATAATAAATTAAGAATGATATAATTATATCGATAGTTTACAAGAAAGAAGGGAGCTTTATACCTATGCCTAATACCATGTTTGCTCTGGATATTGGTACACGCTCCGTTACTGGTATTTTATTAGAAATGGAAGAAAGTACCTATCAGGTCTTGGATTATGTTGAAATAGAACATACAGAACGATCTATGCGTGATGGTCAAATACACCATGTTGTTGCTGTAGCAGAAGTAATTAAACAAGTAAAGCAACTATTAGAAGAAAGAAATAATCTGACGTTACATAAAGCATGTGTCGCAGCAGCTGGACGGTCGTTAAAGACAACGAAAGCGAAAGCAACTATTACACTAAATAATCAACCAATTACAGAGCAAGAAGAAATAAAACATATTGAACTTCTCGCTGTTCAAGAAGCTCAACGGAATCTAATAAAAGAAGAAAAACAAGATACATTAATACACTATTGTGTCGGATATTCTGTACTAAAATATCAACTAGATAATGAGGAAATCGGTTCATTTATTGATCAACAAGGAGAAACTGCTACTGTACAGATCATTGCTACATTTCTCCCAAAAATCGTTGTTGAATCTCTTCTTGCTGCACTTCAACGTGCAGAATTAGAAATGGAAGCATTGACATTAGAACCGATTGCAGCCATTCAAGTATTGATCCCCAAATCTATGCGCAGGTTAAATGTAGCATTAGTTGATATTGGGGCTGGTACAAGTGATATTGCTCTGACAGATCAAGGAACGGTAATTGCCTATGGTATGGTCCCTGTTGCTGGAGATGAGATAACAGAAGCAATTAGTGACCAATACTTATTAGATTTTCCAAAAGCCGAACAAATGAAACGGCAAATTGTCAATGAAGGTGAAGCACAGATAGAAGATATATTGGGTTTTAAGACAGTTGTGACTTACAATCAATGCGTTGAAGATATTCGAACTTCTATTAATCGTTTATCTGATCAAATTACAGATGAAATTCTCAGGTTAAATGAAAAAGTACCACGTGCTATCATGCTTGTCGGTGGTGGAAGCTTAACCCCTGAACTCAGCAAGAATATTGCTGCCAAGTTAGACCTTCCTGAAAACCGTGTAGCAATAAGAAGCATTGAGGCCATTGCGGACTTAAGGAAGAATGACCAAACACCACAAGGTCCCGCTTTTGTAACTCCTATTGGAATAGCAATTGCAGCAAGTCAAAATCCAGTTCATTATGTAACTGTTACCGTGAATAAAAAACGTATTCGTATGTTTGAAATGAAAAAATTAACTGTTGGAGACTGTATTATTCAGTCAGGGATCGATACAAATAAATTATATGGAAAACCAGGAGCAGGTATTGTCATAAATGTAAACGGAAGAGATATGACCATTCCAGGATCTGTTGGCCAACCTCCTCTTATATATGTTAATTCCGAAAGTGCGTCCTTAGATGATTTTATAAAAAATGGCGATATTATTGAAGTACAAACAGGGGCATCAGGTGATTCTCCTTGTTTACGATTAAATGAAATTGTCGATCCTCCCAATCTAAATTTTTATTATGAAAGTGAGCTTATAACACTCCCTACAAAAATATTCGTTAATGGGACAATACGTAATCGTGACTATATCATTCAAGATCAAGATAATATTGAGTGGAAAGATAAACTAACCGTACAAGATTTTAGTGAATTAAAATCAATTCCAACAAAAGATGTCTTTTACGTATATGTGAATAATCGGGAGTATACAATTCCAGAAGCTTCGACAACGATTCATATTAATGGTCTAGAGGTTTCAAAAGAAAATATTATTTCTAACAAAGATAAATTGGAAATCTCATCGTTTATATCTCCTACTGTATCTGATCTTTTAAGACATTTAGATACCGAGATGGAACAAACATGCAAAATTATGTTTAATGATAGTTCAGTTGTTCTAAGACAGCCACTTGCATTAATATATAGAAATAATGAGCAACTGTCGATGGATTCTTTGCTATATGAAGGAGACCAAATTCAATTAATGGAAGACGTTCCAAAACCATTTATTTTTCAGGATGTATTCCGTTTTATTTCATTAGATATTTATAATTTAGATCCTGGTTTTAAACTCTATCGAAATGATCGACCCACTTCATTTGATGAAATCATCCAGCCAGGAGATCGTCTAGAAATTAAATAACACACAAAAAGACTTGGGGATAAGTCAATACCTCCAAGTCTTTTGATACGTAGCATCTATTTTTTTATTTCTTCTGCGTTTTTTTTAGCAGCACCTTTTGCTTCTGCTTTTTTCTTTGTTGCTTCTACTTCCATCTCAGCTTTTTTAATTTCCGCATCTGCTTGAATTTCCTTTTTCTTGTTTGATGCGTCTTCTTTGACTTCTTCTATTTTTTTAGCTGCATTATCTTTTAACTCAGAAGCTTTCTCCTTCACATTTCCTGTGAATTCTTGTGATTTTGATGCAACTGAATTAGAAAGGTCTGAAGTTGTATCCATTGCTTTCTTCTTAAATTCTTTTGATGTTGTGTATGCTTTATCTTTCCATTCCGATCCTTTTTCTTGTGCAACTGTTTTCCATTCATCTGCACGATGCTTCACTTGTACAGCACCATCATTTATATCACCACGTAGTTCTTTTCCTGACTTCGGAGCAAAAAGTAATGCTGCAGATGCTCCAACTAATCCACCTATCAGTGATCCAATTAGAAAGTCCTTTGTGTTAATTTGATTATCAGCCATATTGTATTACCTCCTAAGTATTATTTCGATTTATTCTTTCTATTATTCCAGAATTCAAACAGCGATGCACCCCATTTTACTGCTTGTGCTGCTTTTTCCTGATCTTCTTTCGAATGTTTAGAAATAATTTTTGATAGATGTGCTAATGTCTGATTAAAATCTTGAAGCGTATTTCCAATTCCTTTTGCACTTTCAAATAGACTATCTAATTTTGATGACTTTTGATTCATATCTTCTGCAAGTCGATTCGTCTTATTTAATAATTGTGTAGCCTCAGATGTTACACCCTGCATTTGCTTTTCTAGCCCTTGCAATGTACCTGAAACATCATTTAGTGTTTGTTTTGTTGCTTTTAGTGTAATAATTACATAAACCACCAGTATTACAAAAGCAAGAGCTGCAATCCCTGCGGCAATGTATAGTATGATTTCCATTTTTTCTAATCAGCTCCTTTTATGTTGGTTGTTCAGGTTATACAGCTCAAATGTTTAAGGGCTTATTAGTATCTTGTTCATTTTATTCCCTGAATTCAATTTTATAAACCTATGTATTTTTAATTTGAACTGTATGTCTATTGTATAGTATTTCCCATAATTTGTACAAATAGTATTATGCACGGTTACTTCGTAAAACAAAAAATAGAAAAAACCGAACCCTATTTTTCGATGGTCCGGTTAAAATGGTATTTTTTAAAAATTTGTTGATCTTGTAGTTGTTTCTTCGTAAGCAGATTGGAATTTTTGAATATCTCCTGCACCCATAAAGATCAATACACTATCTGTAAATTCTTGTAAAACTTCAGTTTCTTCTAATGATAAAATTTGACTGTTCGGAACTAATTTCTGCAAATCATTAATGGTTAACTGTCCAGAATCTTCTCGTGCTGATTTAAAAATTTCACATAAATATACATTATCAGCCTCATTTAAACTATCCGCAAACTCTTTCAAGAATGTTTTTGTTCGGGTAAATGTATGTGGTTGAAAAATAGCCACAACATCCTTATTTGGATATTTTTTTCTTGCAGATTCGATTGTAACGGAAATTTCTTTCGGATGATGTGCATAATCATCAATAACAATTTGTGAACCAATTTTCTTTTCTGTAAATCGACGTTTAACTCCCTCAAAGGAATCCAATTGTTTCATATGTTCCACCGGAATCCCTTCATAGTGACAAATAGCAATGACAGCTAGTGCATTCAACACAGTATGATTGCCATATGTCGGGATAATAAAGTGATCGTAGTATGTGTTACGTACAAAAACGTCAAATTCAGTACCATTTGCTGTTTCTACTACGTTTTGTGCCTGAAAATCATTCGAATCATTAAATCCATAATAGATCACAGGTACCTTTGTATGAATTCCTTGTAGCTGCTCATCATCACCACATGCCACAATACACTTTTTAACACGATCTGCCATAGACTGAAATGCATCAACAACATCATCTAAACTCGTAAAGTAATCTGGATGATCAAAATCAATATTCGTCATAATCGCATAATCAGGCTCGTATTTTAGAAAGTGTCTGCGATATTCACATGCTTCAAAAACAAAATATTCGCTATCTACATGACCATTTCCGGTTCCATCTCCAATTAAATAAGAGATAGGATAAGCAGATTTTAAAACATGAGATAACAATCCCGTCGTTGAAGTTTTTCCGTGCGCTCCAGTGACTGCGATACTTGTATATTGTTTTAGCCATTCACCTAAAAACTCATGATAACGATAAAATTTACAGCCAAGTTCTTTGGCTTTCTGAATTTCAATATGATCATCAGAGAATGCATTTCCTGCAATTATTGTATAGTCTTCTTTAATATTTTCTTTAGAAAACGGTAAAATAGTAATTTCTTTTTGCTCTAACGCTTCTTGAGTAAAGAAACGCTTCTCAAAATCAGATCCTTGCACTTTTTCTCCAGAGTCATGAAGAATTTGTGCGAGAGCACTCATTCCAGTTCCTTTTATACCTATAAAATGGTAAGTTGTCATAAACGAACCTCCAACATGTTCTTACAATCATTCATTCTTATGATGTTTAGTACTTTTTCATACCGCTACATTATAGCAAAAAATTGATTGCTTTCAAACTTAAACATATTTATTCTATATATTTTTCCAATTTTCACCTTTTATACTGGTTAATACATTTATCTTTCTACGTCTCTGTGTATTGATTTTTAAACTTGATACAACAATAAATCAATATATCTGACTAACCCTTGTTTTACTGCGTTATTCAAACAGTTTTCGCACTCTTTACCTCAGTGTATACAAATACTAGGTAAGATGTTCTTCACACTAGCTCTACTACTTTCAGGAGTACACTATAATTTATTTCATCATGTTAGCATTCCTCTTTTACATGTCATCTGCCTGTGTTCTAGAAATCAGTATTTCTCTTGGCTTACTGCCATTCTGACCAGAAATAATCCCTCGACTTTCTAATGAGTCTATTAATCTTGCTGCACGGTTATAGCCAATTTTAAAGTGTCTTTGCAACAATGAAGTGCTAGCACCATTCTGAGCAATTACAAATGAAATTGCTTCTTGTAGAAGCTCATCTTCTTCTTCATCGACAGTAATTTGTTCCAAGAGCTCTTCTTGTTCAAATAAATAATTCGGCTCAGCAATTGATCTTGCGTACGTTGCAACTCGTTCAATTTCGTCATCGGATACAAAAGGTCCTTGTAATCGGACACTTTTTCCAGCACCATTTTCAACAAATAACATATCACCCTTACCAAGAAGCTTTTCTGCACCACTTAAATCTATGATTGTTCTAGAATCAACTTGTGAGGATACACTAAAAGCAATTCTTGTTGGTATATTTGCTTTGATTAAGCCTGTAATTACATCAACTGAAGGGCGTTGTGTAGCTAACAATAGATGAATACCACAAGCTCGCGCTTTTTGTGCAATCCGACTAATTGCATCTTCGACATCTTGTGGGGACATCATCATTAAATCAGCTAACTCGTCAATAACGATAACGATAAACGGCATCTTCTTGTCAGTTCTGCCTTGCTTTATCATTTTCTGATTATATCTTTCAATGTCCCGAACGCCTTCTTTAACAAAACGATCATATCGGTCTTCCATTTCATTAACAGCCCATTTTAAGCTTTGTGTAGCTGCTTTAACATCTGTAATAACCGGTGATACTAGATGCGGAATACCATTGTAAGGGGCAAGTTCCACCATTTTTGGATCAATAAGTAAAAACTTCACATCTTCATGACTTGCTTTATAAATAAGACTGATTAATATGGTGTTTATACAAACACTTTTTCCGGAACCAGTGGCTCCAGCAATAAGACCATGAGGCATTTTTTGTATATTTGTCACCTTTGGATTTCCCTCTATGGTTAACCCAAGTGCTATACTAAGTGGTGATTTACTTTCTTTGAATGAAGTACTTTCAAAGATTGATTGTAAACCTACCATTTCAGCATGTCGATTCGGTATTTCGATTCCTACCGTGTTCTTTCCTGGTATCGGTGCCTCAATACGAATATCTTGTGCCGACATATTTAATTTTAAATCATCCGCTAAATTCTTTATTTTACTTACCTTTACTCCCATTTCAGGTTGTACTTCAAAACGAGTTACTGAAGGGCCTTGAGTTGCACGAACCACTTTTGCCTTCACCTGAAAATGTTTTAACGTTTCTTCCAACAGTTCTCGTTGTTCGTTTAACCAAACACTATCATCTTCCGTAAGTCGTATAGGATCATCTAATAAATGGTATGGAATGGATACAGGAGCTTTTTCATCTTTTGTCGGCATCTCCTGATTGGGTTCATTTTTTGACTCATTAATAGTATTCAATTTTTGTTGAGCTTGTTGTAATGCTGCTTCTCTCTTACGCTGAGACTCCAATAATCGAGAGTGAACTTGCTCTCTCTTTTTCTGTTCATGTACATTTTTTTTATCTCTTGGCGTCATCATGACATTAAATGGAGTCATTTTCTTCTGAGAGTGTTTTCTGTATGCTTGATTACTTTGGTTATCATCAACTGGATTGAGCTTCTTATCATTTGTTTGTTTATCTTTTTTTTGTTTAACAGCTGGTTCTTCCGTAGAGGCTACTTCGTCTTTTGCAAAGCTCTCTATTTCAACTAATGGTGGTTTAGAATTTACTAATGTCCCTTGTTTATCTTCATCACTATCTATTTCTAACGACGATGTTTGGAGGTCTTGTTCTTGCGCCTCTTCTATCAAATGTTTTTCAACTGTATTTTCTTTACGCTCTTCAACAACTTCGGTTTCATCATGTAGTTGCTCTTCCTTCTTTCGTTGAAAAGCAGGTATATCATCGATCGATGTTGAATATCTTCTTTGATAACCATAAATTGGAGAAGGTACATCTGTAGGTTGGAAAGGAATATCCGGATTTTTCTTGTATACCTTCCTTCCAATATTATCCGTTTTTTTATATTCATCGTTTAAATAACTAGGTTTTTGTTCTTCTTTTTGTTTACTGTTATTTGATTGTCTATAAGTATACGTTTGTTCTTGGTCTTGCTTTTCTTTTTTTTCCCTTCTTATACGTTGGGTTTGTCGTTTCTTATAAGCAGGCTCATATGTTTGGTGTTTCGTTTGGTTTTTTTCCGTCTCATCGGGAATTACAGGAAATTTAAATGACGATCGAGATGGGTACTGATAAGTCATTTTTGCCTTTACTTCTGACTTTGGCTCAGGATCATCTACTTCAACTTCAATCGTCTCTTCTACTTCAACTTCTTTTGTAAATACGTTTTTTAATCGTTCTTTCCATTGTTCCCACATTTCATATTCACTCATTTCTCTAAAAGATCGTACATGCTTAGTTTATCAGTTTTTTAACCTATTTGGAATCATCCATTTGATGTGGGAGAATGGTTGTCTGATTACACAAGAAACCCCCCTGCAATAATTGCTTAGGGGGCATGTGTTAAGACAATATAAATTCTTCTCCCACTGTAAAAGAATCATCCAATACATAAATACCTTTTTCTTGAGGTGCATTAGGGATTCCTAATTCTTTTTGGGAGCATATCATTCCGTTTGAAGGTACTCCTCGGAGTTCTGATGCCTTAATTTTCATTCCACTTGGCATCGTAGCACCGACTTTTGCAACTACTACTTTTTGTTCTGCATCAACATTTGGTGCACCACAAACAATTTGTAATTTCTCTGTACCGACATCAACTTGACACACACTTAGTTTATCAGCATTCTCATGAGGTTCTTTGGTAGTCACATACCCTACTACAAATTTCGGACTCAAATCAAAATCAAGGGGGTCTTTGATTCCTTTTTCAATAAAAAGTTCCCGGATTTTTTCTAACAAATCTTCGTTTAAACGCAAAGCACCATTTGCATTCGGCAAATCCAATACTTGAGAAGCTTGAAAAATATTATATCCAAGCAATTCTCCATCAGTAGAAGTGATTCTTGTTATATTATCGTAATTAGTTGATTCTATTTCATATCGATTACCATCTTTTATTGGAATAAGTAGTACATCACCAATTCCATTTGGATTATAAAATACATCCATAGTTATTCAGCTCCTATTTATTTTCTGGTTTGTTTTTCGCTAAGATAAAGATTGGTTCCAACTTTCTATCTTCATACACAAATGAAAGTGATGTTATCGGAATTCGTCCTTCAGCAAAAAATTTCATTGTCATCTGCGCTAAAATATCATAACCCATTTTATTTTTTATGTCAGCAATAATTAATACATCTTGATGAGGAACAGCAACTGTTAACTCACCTTGAGCATTTGCCTTCATCTCTTCTAAAAATGCCTCGTTTAGAATACGACTAGCATCATAACCATCCTGAGTTGCTAAGAAATAAAAATCATTATCAGCCACTTGGTCTTTCTTCACATCATGAGATAGTGAACGCACATTAAAGCTAGCAATTTCATCTATCCGTTCCGCAGTCCACTCTTCTTCCATTAATAATTCTTCATCTATAAGACGATATGATTTCCCTAAGTCTAATGCGTAAAAAACTCTAGTCTCAGCAGTGTGATCCTTATAAATTAGTTTCTTCCCAGCTTTTGTTTCTATTGGAAAAGAAGGTGAGCGTAATACGGGAAAAATGTGTTTTTCCATTCCTTGTAAATGATGCGTTTCATTCATTATCTTTAGAGCTTCTATAATGTGTTCTTCCATTTCTTGAATGGCAATATCACCACGATTATTGTATTTGGTAATAAGATTAGGAAGTGAAACGGTCATCCCTTGTCCAGAATCTCTCCATTCGATACGAAGAGCATCGTCATCTCGTTTATATACGATACGATAATCCGGATTTTTCAAACGATCTTCGAGGAGTCGTTTCATTTTTATACTTGTCATTTTAGCCATCAAAATTCCTCCTCCTACTACTCTTTAAGGCTACGAATAAATTGCTCAATTTCCTCTTTTGTTTTTCTATCTTTACTAACAAATCTGCCAAGTTCTTTCCCCTTTTCAAATGCTAGAAAGCTTGGTATCCCATAGACATCATGAGATTGACATAATTCGATAAAGTCATCACGATTTATTTCTACAAATTGATAAT
Organism: Oceanobacillus sp. E9; assembly: GCF_001741975.1. NCBI lineage: Bacteria > Bacillati > Bacillota > Bacilli > Caryophanales > Bacillaceae > Oceanobacillus > Oceanobacillus sp. E9. The sequence goes on along the minus strand of NZ_LSNA01000005.1, from coordinate 73,255 downwards.
CATTAAATTGTTGTTCTATCTCCGGTAAGATAGGTTCTATTATTCTGCAATCTGGACACCATCCAGCAGTAAACATAAAAATAACTGGACCTTCTTGTTTATATAATTCAAATTGATCGTTCGTTTCTAATATATTCATGTCATCTACTTCCTTTCTACACCTATCATAGCTTGCATTGTAGTTCGTTTCAATTATCGTGATTATACCATACTTAACATAGATTTTAGCATATCGTGATAGCGACTTACTTTTCAAATTATTGAAAAACGTTTACTATGAGAATTAGATTAAATTAGGAGGAATTTAAATGGAATTAACGGTTTATTTAGCTGGACAAATTCATGATAATTGGAGAGAAAAAGTAAAAGAAATAGCAAAGTCGAAGAAATTACCTTTACATTTTGTATCTCCACAGACTCACCATGATCGATCCGATGATATTGGTGAAGCAATAATCGGTAAACAACCTAGTAATTTATATAGGGATGATGCAGCATCCAGTATTAATAATCTCCGTACACAAGTTCTTCTTTCCAAGTCTGATATTGTCATTGCTTTATTCGGAGAATCTTATAAGCAATGGAACACTGCAATGGACGCTAGCTCTGCAATAACATTAGGAAAACCAACCATTATTGTCCGTCCAGAATCTTTAATTCATCCCTTAAAGGAAATTTCTAATAAAGCAAATGTTACCGTCGAGACGATTGAACAAGCTTTAGAAGTTATTGCTTATATTTATGAATAAAATGGACCAACATTCAGTGGGTAGGTTCTTTGTCCCTCTTACTGAATGTTGGTATCACAAGAGCATGACATAAGGACCCTTGAACTTCAGCTGATATTCACTGGCAGTTCATCCCAAATATATTTCCTTTCATTATTTGTTATAGTTGTTTAATAGCATCCATTGCCCTTTTAATAAAGTGACCACATGACGGAACATCTCTTGTCTTGTAATCAGTTGATTCGTAAAAATACCAATTGCTCCTTCTTTTTTGCTAACATCCTTCCTTTCCGCATATGTATCCATTAATGTTCCAAGTTCTACATTTTTTAGTAAACCCTCTTCGATATCTTTAGGTATTTTTATTCTCGCTCCGCTAGCTGTAATGATATCATTTTCAGGAGTAACTAATGCTCCCCAATTGCAAAGGTACAAATCGTTATCCATATACATGACTCCACCTTCGAGACCAATTCCAATTGTATATGGATTCTTAATGGCACAATGTTTTGCTCTAGTAATAGCTCCTAATCTAGTTTCCTCATCAGAAAAAGGTTGTTCACTCACTCCTGATTCTGCTTGAACTCCGTTTACATCTATATTTGGAAACATTTCTTTTACCGCTTGAATTTTTGTTGGATTTTTTGACCCTACTTGAATTTGCATATTAATAATCTCCTATGAAAGAGCAGTCACCCAATGGCAACTGCTCATCTCTTTAAATTTCTTTTAATTGTGATACAAAAGATTTATCTGTACCTCGTACTAATTTTACGAGCAATTCTTTTGCGGCTGCATAATCATCCACATGAATAATAGAAGCAGATGTGTGAATATAACGTGAACAAATACCGACTACTGCCGATGGAACACCATCATTGGCGAGATGAACACGACCTGCATCCGTCCCACCTTGAGAAATAAAATACTGATATGGGATGTTATTGCTTTCTGCAGTATCCAGGACATATTCTCGCATTCCTTTATGTGTTACCATTGTACGGTCGAATATACGAAGTAATGCACCTTTTCCTAAATGACCAAATGCTTGTTTATCACCAGAAGCATCATTTGCTGGAGATGCATCTAATGCATAGAACACATCAGGTTGAATCATATTTGCAGCTACTTGTGCACCTCTTAGACCAACCTCTTCCTGCACTGTTGCTCCAGAATATAATTGATTTGGTAGTTCCTCATTTTGTAATTCTTTTAACAATTCAATGGCTAGTCCACAGCCATAACGATTATCCCAAGCTTTTGCTAAAATCTTTTTGTTATTGGCCATCGGTTCAAAAGGTGTAATAGGAACGATACTGTCTCCGGGCTTTACACCTATCTTGTTTACATCTTCTTTATCGTCCGCCCCAATATCAATTAGCATATTTTTAATTTCCATTGGTTTGCTACGTTGTGCTTCTGTAAGTAAATGTGGCGGTATGGATCCAATAACACCTATAACTGGTCCGTTTGCAGTCATAACCTGAACTCTTTGTGCAAGCATAACTTGATTCCACCAGCCTCCAAGTGGTTGAAAGCGCAACATGCCATTTTCTGTAATTTGCGTAACCATAAAACCAACTTCATCCATATGACCTGCCACCATAACTCTAGGTCCATCACCATGCTTCACACCAAATGTTCCACCTAGATTATCTTGTATGACTTCATCCGAATATTTTCCCAGTTCATCTTTCATAAATGCACGTATTGGATGTTCATTACCAGGTGCACCTTGTAATTCTGTTAACGTTTTAAAAAGCGATAACGTTTCTTTTTCCATTCTCTTACTCCCCTTTCTTTTTTCATGCTATGTAACATCTAAATAGTAGTATAACTGAAAAAGTCAAAATCTTTCCAGTAATCATATTCAAATCGTTGTCATTTTTAATTTGTTTCCTGTATACTTACAACTAAATCCTTCAATAAATATAGCTAAGTAGGGGTGGACAATTTGAGCAAAAAAAACGTACTTCTTGCTGCAGCAGTTGGTGTTGCAATCGGTTATATAGCAAGAGAACAAGTTAGCAAACAAACAAAGATTACACCAGAGAAAGCACTAAATCAAGCCAAGGAAATGTTTAAACGTAAAGGTCCAATTAGTGGCTCCTGGATTTATATGAAGCCAGAAGAAATTGAAAAGAATGGTTTGTTATATGATGTCTACCGAGGGGGAGTAACCCGGAATATAGATGGCGATAACAAACAATATGAGTTTTATGTAGATATTGAAACTGGTGCCGTTATAGACACGAAAGAAGCTATTTAATGTAAAATGCTGCCGAACTTAGTTCGACAGCATTTTTATCTCCTAATCGTATGAATTCCATTTTCTTTCTACTTGGTCCATTTTTTCACCATGTTCATTGAATTTGATTGCTCTATAGTGAGCATCATGATAAAACGTTATCCAAGATTTTTCTTTATAACAAATTTTCATCCATTTTTCTTTTTGATGCACAGATTTGATTGGATAATCATCATACGCCAATACCCATAACTTATTTTGATGTGCATTCGTTGGCATAATATCCGCCATATGTGTAAATGTATGATCCCCATCCTTAAATCGGATTATAGAATGACCGTCACTATGTCCACCAGTATGTATCATCGATAAGCCAGGTAGAATTTCAATCTCTTCTTCAAAAGGGATTACTTGTTCCGTAATTGGTTTCCAGTTCATCTCCCAATAAGAATTTATCGAACGAATATTTGGATGACGCATTTCATCCCATTCTATTTGAGACACATATATGTCTGCGTGCGGGAATACACTCTCATATCCTTCTTTAACAGGCTTCGTCAATCCACATGCATGATCATAATGCAAATGTGTCATTAAGATAATTGCTATATCATTAACTGTTAAATTTAAACTAGCTAAGGTACTTTCAACTCTCGATTCTTCCTTCACCCCAAAATTTCGTTTCTGTTTTTCAGTTAGTTTGTTTATTCCAATTCCAGAATCGATTAATATATTTTTTCCATCCAATTGTAATAAAATCGGATCGGTTCGTAACTCAATTTGATTCTTTTCATTAGCAGGATATTTTTTAGACCATAGCGATTTTGGAACAACTCCAAACATTGCTCCACCATCTAAATGTGTTACTCCTCCATTTAACCAGGTTAATTTAGCGCGTCCTATTTCAAGTGTTTCCACTTTCAATCGCTCCCCTCCTGCCATCTAGTTTATATAATACAACCGTTTATTGCAAACGCTATCATTTTTCTTGATATTAATCATTTAAAAAATATGGCAATTTTGTGTACGGTCTGCTATGATTATTTTTGAGTTCAATTGCAAGAAATCGCATTCAATTGTGAATAATTTCACAAAAGTTAAATGAATTGAAAGGAGAATTTTCAAAATGACGGAAAATAAATGGGCTATAATCATTGGTTCTATCGTGTTACTAGCATTTTTCTTACCATTTACGTTACTAACTAATATTGAAAAATGGTATGGTAGTTTTTTTATTTGGATTGTACTTACATTAATCGTTATTTTCTGTAATATCACTTTTACAAAGAATTGGGGTAAATACAAATGAATACGACAATGATTTGGTGGGGAATTGTTATTTATATAATTATTGCTATAGTTATTGCATTTCTCTCCCGACAAGGGAAACAATCCAATATGACCTCTTACTTTTTAGGAGACAGAAAATTAGGCGGTTTTGTTTCGGCACTAAGTTATAGTGCAACTACATATAGTGCTTTTATGTTAGTCGGACTAGCAGGTTTAACCTACAGTGGAGGTGTAGGGGCATTAGGATTTGAATTAATTTATTTAATGGGAGTTTCTCTAGTCGCTTTTTTCGGTCCTCGTTATTGGCTCGTTGGAAAGAAATACGGATATGTAACACCATCACAAATGCTCGGCGATCGCTATCAACATAGAGGTGTAGCCATTACGGTTGCTATTTTTAATGGGTTATTTCTAATCCCCTATAGCGCTGTACAATTAGCAGGTATTGGATATTTATTACAAGGTGTCTCGAATCAAGCAATCACATTTAGCACAGGAGTCATTATTGCAACACTTTTAGCTATTATCTTCTCATATATTGCTGGTATTCGTTCTGTTGCTTGGACAGACTCATTACAATCTTTATTTATGATTATCGGTTCTACACTAGTAGTTATGTTCTTAGTAAATAAATTGGGTGGTATCACTGGGTTCTTTAATCAATTAGAAACTCACAGTCCAGAGATGTTAACTGTTCCAGGTAATGGATATTTTAACTTTTGGACATTTTTAGGATTAACAATTCCTTGGTTTTTCTTTAGTATTTCCAATCCACAAGTTAGTCAGCGATTATTTATGCCTTCATCCTTAAAAAGCATGCGTCAAATGTTAATTGGCTTTATGCTATTTGGATTTATTTATACGCTTGTTGCAACTATGTGGGGGTTCACTGCTTTTATTTTAAACCCAGGAATGGAAAATGCGGATCTCGCAACACCATTTGTACTATCGTCGGATGCTATCCCTTCTGTATTAGCGGTCATAGTAATGATTGGTATTATGGCAGCAGCTATTTCAACCATTGACTCTATATTACTTACAGTGTCGTCTTTATTTGCAAAAGATGTTTATGGTAACATTTCAAAAAATAGCAATGATCAAGCTCAATTAAAAGTCGGAAAAATCATTATCCCTATTATTGCTCTTCTTGCATTTTTATTTGCAGAATTACAATTAGACCTCATCGCAGTATTATCAGTGGCATCTTCTGCAGGACTTATCGTAGTAGTTCCAGCAATTATAGGATGTTTCTTTTGGAAACGAGGCACTGCTGCAGGTGTTCTATCGAGTGTCATTATTGCTGGATTACTTGTGTGTATTCTAGAGATTTTCCAGTTAAAACCATTAGGATTAGCTTCTGGTCTATGGGGATTATTGGTATCGACCGTATTATTTATTATTGTCAGTATACTGACTAAGGCACCTAAGCAAAAAGCAGATGAATTTATAGATTATATCAAAAATGAAATGAAAAGTGTCAATTCCTAACAAAGGAGATTTCATTCAACGGGAATTTTGTTTTTTCACACTAAATGCTAGTACCGCAAAGGACCTTGAAAAGAAACGGGCATCTACGTTCAATTATCCTCTTATGCTAGGCCTCTTTGGTCTTGAAGTAAGGGATTCCAGTTACATGAGCAATAAATAACAATAGTAATTTTAAGGTATGGATATATTTCTAGTTGGTTATCCTATTCCATAGCGAAACTTCATTTATCGGGGGAATTGCTGATATTTACGGAAAGGAAAACTAACAATGAGATATATTGGAGCACTTTTTTTGAAATTTTTAATTACATTATTCACTTTATGGATTGTTCTTGGTTTTATATATGGTAATTTATTCAGCTCTATTTTTCTACTAAGTATGATTGTTGCAACTATCACATACATTGGCGACTTGTTCATTTTACCAAAACTAAGTTCACAAACTGCTGTCATAACTGATTTTATCTTATACTGGGCTGTACTTTGGTTAGCGAGTATAATCATAATCAGTGAAATGAATAGTATTGGTATAGCTACGCTTATATCTGCTATTGCTTTATCTTTAATCGAAATATACTTTCATCGTTATATGTTGAATGATGTCATTCGTCAGAAAAAGATGGGAGAAATCGCATACTTTCCCACACATCGTTTTCAAACTGAAACGAGTGAAGAAATAACTCCATCTAATAATAATGATGATGATAGCAATAAAGAATAACGACAAAAACAGGACCCTAAGTTACCTTAGAGGTCCTGTCCTTTATCTTCATAATTACTACGTTAATTTAGATAATAACTGTTGTTGAATTTGCTTTGCCAACTCTAAATCCGATTGTAGTTTTTGATTATGTTCTTGATTTGGATATGCATCCATATACTCTATTAGTTGATGATAAGCTTGCTCATGTTTACCTAAAAGATAATATAAATTCTCTAACTCATGACGGGATAAAAATCTTGTCAAATTTTTCTCGCTCTCCTTTATTTTTACAATATAACTCGTTATTTACTATATACAAAAAAAACAACTTTTATACCACCAAAAGTTCATTATCTGAATAACTTTATCTCTTATTTTTTAAGGAACTCTGCCTATACATATACCAAAAAGAGGTCGTGACAAAACAAAATGTTTTTAATAAGCGAAGTATATTTCTGAAGCGGTTTTTCAAACCCAAATCATTCGAAATATTTTCATGTTAACACGTTCGTCACAACCTCTTAATTATCTGAGATATTCTTAATTATGATATTTTAATTTTCACAATGTGTTTACTGACCATATTGTTTTTGTTCTTTCCGTCGTACAAATCTCTCCAATTTATCCAGTTCATAAAACAGTTCAATTATACTATTAGCTACAGGAAAGACATAGTGCCATTTTTCATAGTCACTACCTTGAAGAGCCTCAATTAAGTTATTAATCGTTACCCGCATTGCGTTTTTTGTTTCTTTTTGTAAATCTCGATCCAATACGATACGATCTTCATACATTAAAAATACATTTTCACTATAATTATTAATCTCACTTACTAATTTTTTTATTAGATGTGACTTTCCGCTAGCAATCTTTTCAATCTCATGTAAATTCTTTTCTAATTCAATAATTAATGTAAATTTCTTTCTTAAAACTTGAATCATATGCTGATAAATTATAATGTTTCTTAAAAAATCGATACGTTTACGAATAAATAAGCGATTTCTTTCATCCGTAATGATATCAAAATAATCTCTTGCTTTATTAATTTCCTTCTCTATTTCCCGTTCCTCATCTCTTACTTGTGGAATACTCATTGTTTTACTAGGGATAACACGAAGAAGAAAATTCGATTTTTCACTCGCTCGTTTAATCATACTAAACAATATTTTTTGATGATCTGGTGGATTCACGATGACATTAATAACAAAAGCGGATATTACCCCGACTGCTACTAATGAAACTCGTTCTACAATGTACAACATATTTGCATGATCACCCGTACTTGCCAGCATAATACTGACTATTGTTAAAACTGTTAAACTAACCGTTTTATTTAAACCTAATTTAATGTTAATTGCAATTGCAATAATCACAACCGCTCCAACGGATATCGGATGACTTCCTAACAATACAATGCCGATAACTGCAAAGATAACACCTACCGTGTTTGATAGTAATACTTCTTTAATGTAGTTAAAAGACCGCATAATAGATGGTTGCATTGCAAGTACCGTAGCAATAGCGGCAATAATCTCAAATTGCAAATCAAACAATCCTGTGATAAGCAATGTCAGCGCAACGGCAAGGCCCGTTTTAACCATACGCGGTCCTATATTAAATTCCATGTTTTTTGCACCTCACTAGCAGTAGTATACCTTTTTCTTTGATGTCTGTCACCACAAATATCGAGGCAATACAGCTAATGCATGGAGAAGTCTCTATAGCTGGATAGAAATATATTTCACCTCTACATATTCTTCTATTCCATGATGACCGCCTTCTCTTCCAATCCCACTTTCTTTAAAACCTCCAAATGGAGCTTGAGCAGTGGATGGCACCCCATCGTTCACACCTACAATACCATATTCTAATTGTTCACTTATACGAATTGCTGTAGACAGATTTTCTGTAAATAGATATGCTGCTAGTCCATATGGAGAGTGGTTTGCACGTTTGACCGCTTCTTCTTCAGTTGTAAAAGTTGTAACGGGAGCTAATGGACCAAATGTCTCTTCAGTCATACACAACATATCATCGGTAACATCGGATAAGATAGTTGGTTTATAAAACAAACTACCCTTGCCCTCCTTACCTCCTCCATATACTATGGAAGCCCCTTTATTTACTGCATCTTGTATATGTGTTTCTACTTTGTCCAACGCATCATGGTCAATAAGCGGTCCCACATCTATACCTTCTTCTAATCCATTACCAACTCTTAACTCTCTTACTTTCCGTTCAAACGCTTCGTTAAACTCATCTTTTATCGATTCGTGTACGTATATACGATTCGTACACACACAGGTTTGACCAGCATTTCGGAATTTTGATGCTGTTGCGCCTGCTGCTGCCTTTTCAATGTTAGCATCTTTCATAACTATTAAAGGTGCATGGCCACCTAACTCTAAGGATACTTTTTTCACTGTTTCTGCTGATTTTCTCATTAATATTTTTCCTACTTCTGTAGAACCAGTAAAGGATATCTTTCTAACTCTACTATCTTCCATCCATGCATCACTAATCTCACCCGAACTTCCAGTTACAACTTGCAAAACTCCTCTTGGAATTCCTGCTTCCTCCGCTAACTCTGCTAATCGAATTGCTGTTCTAGGGGTTGCACTGGCAGGTTTAACTACAGCTGTACAACCAACAGCCATTGCAGGAGCAACTTTTCGGGTAATCATAGCAGCCGGGAAATTCCATGGAGTAATCGCTGCTATAACACCTACCGGCTGACGCTGTACAAGAATACGTTTGTCTGCTTTAGATGCAGGTATCGTCTCCCCATAAAGCCGCTTCCCTTCCTCAGCGTACCAAGATACAAAATTATTCGCATATTGTACCTCTCCCAAAGCTTCTTTAAATGGCTTTCCCTGTTCCATTGTCATTATTTTAGCTAACTCTTCTTGATGTTCTGTAATTAATGTATTCCATTTCATTAACAACTCACTTCGTTCATAAGCCGTAAGTTTGGACCAATCATTGAAAGCTTCAGATGCTTGATCAATAGCTTCTCTTGCTTCAACTTTACCTCCACGCTCAACACGATCAATCACTTCACCTGTTGCCGGATTTGTCACTTCAATCCATTCTTTCATTATTGCCATACTTGTAACCTCCTATATATTTCTATTCATTTTCTGTACTCTATTATACCTTTTCCCTTATTTCCATACGATGTAATCGTTCGACAATAAATGATAATAAATTAGATATAAACATAATGTACTAGTAAGCTGGAATCTATTTTTAGGTGGATACCTATTCTGGACATATCTAGGATTAGTATATAAGTTTATTTGTATTGTCCTTAACAGTTATCTATCAAAAAAGGCCCAAATCTTATAAAAGAATTGGACCTCTACGTTCATTTTTTTATTTAATGCCTTAAAAAATTTATTTCACTTGATATACGCGTTGATGATTTTGCATTCCTGTCAGACAAATTTCAGCTGGGTCTTCATTTGTTGACCATTCAGCGACTGAACCATCTGTTGGGATTTGTTGTTCAAAGATTTTTTCATATTCGGAAACAGATATTTTTTGGCGTTTTTCAAACATAGCATTATGTTCTGTATGGTGTAGTTGTTTTTCAAAACCTTCTTGTAATATACCAGAGAAAAATTCTCCCACAGCACCAGAACCATAACTATACATTCCAATTTTATCGCCAGCTTTTAATTCCTCACTGTTTTCCAATAATGAGAGTAGACTCAAATAAAGTGAACCTGTATAGATATTTCCTATATTGCGATTATATTGGGTACTTAATTGATATTGGTCCTTCAAACGCGTTTGAGTTTCTTCCCCAACCTCATCCAATACTGTACGCAAAGCTTTCAATCCCATTTTCGTATAAGGTAAATGAAAACAAATTGCTGCAAAATCTTCTAAGCTGCGGTCTGTTTGCTCTTTGTATGAATTCCATACTTTTTGAAAAAATGCAATATACTGTTCGTTGGAGTACTTTCCATCAACAAATGCTGTATCCGAGTACACAGGTCTCCAGAAATCCATAATATCGTCAGTATAATAGGTACTTTCTTGTTCAATTTCCATTATTCTTGGCTCAGCAGAAATTAATAGCGCAACTGCACCGGCTCCTTGTGTCGATTCTCCAGGAGTCTTTAATCCATATCGTGCAATATCCGATCCTAATACTAATACTTTTCGATTTGGGTTTAAAGCTATATGTCCTCTTGCCATCTGAATACCTGCTGTTGCACCATAACAAGCTTGTTTCAATTCAATAGCTCGTGCATGTGGTTGCAATCCCAATAACTGATGTACATTTACTGCAGCTGATTTGGAATGATCAATACCTGATTCTGTACCAAAAATAACCATATCAATATCTTGTTTATCAGTATCGTCTAATATTTGTGCCGCTGCATTCGCAGCTAACGTAACTGTATCTTGTGTAATGGGCGACACTGCCATTTTTTCTTGGCCAATACCTATTGTAAATTTTTCTGGTTCAACTCCACGCTCTTTTGCTAGTTCATTCATATCTAAATATAAATGTGGAGCATAAAAACCAATTTTATCTATTCCTATCTTCAATGTCATTCTCCTTCACTATTACAACTTGTCTTATACATCTATTTCTAATAAAATGCTCGAAATCTAATACTTAAATGATAATATAACCTTTCTCTAAAAATCAACTAAGTTAGCTATCCTCTTATTTTCTTTTGTTAATTTCCAATGTACTTTCAATTTGTATACCTTGAATTGCTTGTGTCGCTAAATGATCAGCTTCCTTATTATTCTTTCTTGATATAACTTGATAATCAGGTTGAATTCCAAGTTGTTCTACTTTAATTTCAATACGTTCTATCCATCTTTGAAGATTCTCTTCATAACAAGGCCACTCTTCATTCAACTGATGAATAACTACCATAGAGTCTCCTTTAAAAGTAATCGACTGATTTGTAGCCCCCATTTCCTCGAGTATCTCTAAACTATGATATAATCCGGCATATTCCGCTTCATTATTGTTATCTAACTGCTCTAATTTTACGTTCTTTCTATGTCGAAAGTATTTATTGTTCTTTTCAAAATAAATAACTACTCCAACACCTGCAATCAAATCATTTCTATCATAGCCCCCATCAAAATAAACCAAAATATGATGTGGCTCCTCTTCCACTTGGGCTACTAGACGTTTTAATTCTTTGATCGTCCAAGTTCGGTCAAGGTCGTCTATTGCATATAAATTTTGAACGGACCGCTCTTTTTCTAACTTCTCTGCAATTATAACGCTATCTTCTATACGCATTTCATCTGACAGGAAATTTATCTCCATTTCTTTTCCAGCTCGATACATATATGCTAACCGTATATTCACTTTATCCCCACCAATCATCATTTAATTTCCATCTTAGTCTTTTCCCAAAATGTGAAAAAAGATCGGAAATCCGATCTTTTATTTCACAATTAAATTTGTATGACTATACCCTTCTTTCGTCTTTTTCACTTCAATGGTAGCAGGTAATATGTCTTTTAATTCTTGGACGTGCGATATTACACCGATTAATCTTCCAGACTTTTGTAGTTGTACTAACGTATCTATTGCCTTCGTTAATGATTCCTCATCCAATGAGCCAAAGCCTTCATCAATAAACATTGTTTGGATCATAACATTACCTTGAAAACTTTGAATTACATCAGACATGCCTAAAGCTAGACAAAGAGAGGCATTAAATTTTTCACCGCCGGACAACGTTTTAACATCTCTTGTTTGACCAGTATATGTATCATAAACATCTAAAGCAAGTCCACTTTGTCGACCATGAGATTCTTGTCGATCACTTCTAGTTAAATAAAATTGTCCATTAGATAAGTCTTTTAACCGATAATTAGCAGCTTCGATAATCTGTTCTAGATATTCCATTTGTAAATACCTTTCAAAAGAAACCTTCTTCTGATTTTGTCCACGTAATACATCATAAATCTCTGTAATCACCATTAAATTATTTTCTGTTTCTGCAACTTCATTGTGTAATACTTCCATTCGATCTTTAATTGAATAAATTTCTTGGTTATACTTTTTAAGTGTATTTAATTGATTTAAATTTTGTTCAAAATCACGTTTTAAATCCCTAAGTCTTTCTTCTAAGTAGCCAAGATCTTGTTTTTCTTCTTTCGCTAAAGTTGCTTCTAATTCTTTAATTTGACTGTCTAATTGTTGCTTTTCCTGGTTATACATTTCAACTTGTTGTTTATGCTCAACATATATATTTTCTTCTAATTTCGCTTCATGGTATGTTCCTAAAGTAAAACCAGCTTCACTCACTTTTTGTTCAAATGTTTTGTTGGCTTTTTCTACTTGTTTATTCAGTTCTGTTATTTGTTTTTGATAATTCTTTACCTCAGAACGGATTTCCAAATGCCATTGTGTAATTTGCTGATATTGTTGTTGAATATCCTTCCATGCTTGATCCATTTCTTGTTTTTGTTGTTTTTGATTACGTAAATTTGCTTTCAGTTCCGATAACTGATGAAACTCTTCTGGCACTTGTCTCTTTTTCTCTGTATGGCTAGCCTGCTTTGTTTGTATCAAAGCAAATAGATCTTGATATTTTTGCTTTAGATGTTCAAATGCTTCTTTATTCTCTTTATCTTCTTGTTTTTGTTGCTCTAATCTTTCTTCGTATTGGTTTCGTTTCTCTTTTGCCTGCTCAATTTCCTTTTCTTTTTCAGCTAATTGTTTGCCTTCTTGTACAATTTCATTGAAAGTTTTAGATGGTTCGTCCAGTAATACCCCCCATTCATTAAGTTCAGTAAACACTTCATTCAAAGAAGATTTATTTGAAGATAGCGCAACTTGTTGTTCCTGCCAAGAATGATTTTTTTCTTCCATTTGATTCTGAAGGGACTCTAACGCTTCTTTCGTAATCGGTTGTTTTTCCATAGAAGCTTTTTTAGGATGTGCAGTACTTCCACAAACTGGGCATTCCACTCCATCATGTAAATGTGAAGCCAATACAAATGCTTGGTTATTTATCCAATTTTGTTCCATTTCTTGATATTGTTTTTTACTATTTTCATAAGCCTTTTTTGTTTGTTGATACTTGTATTGAATATTCGATTCTTCTTTTTGTAAACTAATCAACCTTTGAAGTAACTTTCCAATTTGCCTTAATTCAGTTAATCGCTTATTTAACTCGGAAGCTTTCTCAACTTGTTTTGTTAATTCCTTTATTTTTTCAGCTAAGCTTTCTTGTTCCTTCTCTCTTCTATCAAGTAACTGTCTGTCCTCACGTATCTTATGCTCCTGTTGATTAATCTGATTATTTAAAGAATTAATTTCATTTCTTTCAGAGTCCAGCTGCTCAACTATAGGAAGATACGATTCCAGTTGATTTATATAGATCGATACTTTTTCTCGCTGTTCGCTCTTTTCTTCTTCTTTTTTATATTGCGAGGTGACTAATTTTAGTTGTTCAGAAGCTTGTTGTTCTTTTTTAGTCAGTGTTTTTAGCTGAATCTCCTTTTCTTGTAGTTGTTTTTGGTAGTTTAATACATATTGCTCTGACGGCTCAATTCGCTGAGCTAGTTCAGCTGCTTTTAATTGATTTTCCAATTGGTGTATATCTGCTTCCTTATTCATTAACTCCTGACTATGAAGTTTTTTCACTCGAAGTTGATCAAACTGTTCATTTATATGCTTTGCCGCATAATATTCCTTCAGTGCAGTATCATGATTCTTATAGCTAGAAATGTATTGTTGGTTTTTCTTTTCGATTTCGTGTTGATAATATACTTTTTCATCATTCATCGCTTCTAGAACCTGCTGTACATTATAATACTCTGCTTGAAATACATCTTGTAATTTGGAATTCTCACGGAGTGGAAAAATAGAAGAAATTTGCTTCATTGTTTGATCTAACTGATCCGATACTCGATTATACGATTGTTCAAAAGTACTTTTTTTCTGACGCAATATTTCATTCATATACTTATAATGTTCTGTTTTAAATAACCTTCTTAATATTGCTTCTTTATTCTCCGTTTCTGAGGTTAATAGTTTTCGAAATTCACCTTGAGGTAGCATGACTATTTGTTTAAATTGATCTTGTGTCAGACCTATTAGCTCTTCAATCTTTTTATCTATCTCACTCACAATCTGTCTGTCTACTATCGAAATTTCTTGTAGATCCGTTATTTCAAATAGTTCATACTTCTCACCGGTCTTTGTTTTATTTCCTTTTTTTATGTGACCAGGCTGACGTAATACTCGATAGATTTTCTCTTTAATCGTAAAGACCAATTCTACGGATGTGTGTACGTGATCCTCTGCAAAATCACTTCGAAGTAATCGGTTATCTTCTCGATCGGATCCGCTAGCTCTACCATATAAAGCAAAGGCAATTCCATCAAATATCGTTGTTTTTCCTGCTCCTGTATTGCCTGATATAGAAAAAAGCTGTACGTCACCTAATTTGGTAAAGTCAATTATTTCTGTATCTTTATAAGGTCCAAAAGCAGTTAATTTAAGATATAATGGTCGCAATATTTACACCTCCATTCACTTCGCCTTGACTTCTTTATGTTCTTCTTTATTTAATTCATCCATTATTGTTTTAATAATTTCAATTGCCTCTTCTGAAGGTCCTTCACCTTTTACTTCTTTATAAAAAGCATGGAAAAGTTCCATTTCATTCATTTTTGTCTTCGGTATTGAATCTTCATCTTTCAAAGAAATTGGTGAAACTTGAGCTCGTTCAACATGCATTGCATTTGGATAGATAGAGCGGACTTTTTCCATTGGCGATAATACTGGAGTCTGATCCATTAATTGAACAAACACATAATCATCGCTTCGGTTTTCATTAAAAATTTGCTCTATCGTCATTTTCACACGACGCATATCTCTAAGTGGATATAAGTGCCTTTTCTCAACACAGACTTCCCCATTTTCAGCCAACTCTACAATAAGAAAGCCTTTTTTATGATTTTCTTCTGATATAGAATATTTCAAAGGAGATCCAGAATAACGGATTTTTTCATCTAATACATAATGCGCTTGATGGAGATGTCCCAGTGCTGTATAGTCAAATATTTTAAAATGATGTGCATCTACATATTCTGCTCCACCTATGGAAAGCGGACGTTCCGAATCACTTGTATTCTCACGTTCTTCACCAAATGGCGTGACAAAAGCATGTCCAATAGCGACATGCCTTGCATGAGGAGCCATATTTTCACGAATTTTATTTATTATATATTTTGCAGCATCATCATGTGTAATGATCTCGTCATTTTTAAAAATAGTGCGCACCGTACTAGGATCCGTATAAGGAATAAAATGAAAATGTACTTCCCCAAAAGAATCTTTCAAAATGACTGGTTCTAATTCTGTTGATAATTTACCGGTAACATGGTAACCGTTCTCTTTCATTAATCCACTTCCAAAATGTAGCCTTCCAGGACTATCATGGTTTCCAGCAATTGCTAATACCGGAATATTAAGTCCATGGATTATTTTATCTAATGTCTTGTCTAATAAGTGTACTGCGTCAACTGGAGGAACTGCTCGATCATAGAGGTCTCCCGCAATAATTACTACATCCGGTTGTTCCTTTTCAACTTCCGCAACAAATTGATTTAGTATATAATTTTGGTCTTCTGTCATATAAATTCCTTGAACCAGCTTTCCCAAATGCCAATCTGCAGTATGGAATATTTTCATTATTTCACTCCTAGCATAAGTTCTTTTTTTGTATGTAACAGAAAGTAATGTAATGACCTACTCTAACAACATTTAAGCGGGGGGGGGGGAATATAGCCCCCCACTA
The DNA here is from genome assembly GCF_001741975.1 of Oceanobacillus sp. E9. NCBI lineage: Bacteria > Bacillati > Bacillota > Bacilli > Caryophanales > Bacillaceae > Oceanobacillus > Oceanobacillus sp. E9. The sequence goes on along the minus strand of NZ_LSNA01000005.1, from coordinate 56,995 downwards.
ATTTTAGCTCCCCTTTATAATAATCCTTCTTGCTCAAATAAATAACGATAAGGAATATCTAAAAATATATACCGTCCATCTGTAAGCGGATAAGAATATGTACGGATTAATTCCGACTTATCTATATCCGTATACAGATCAGAAAGTAAACCTTTCTTCTCTAAGTTCATCCTCATTACATTTTCAAAGAAATAAGGTCGCCAACTCCAGTTTTTATTTAAACCTTCTTTAACCAGTTTCCACGTATCTTCTTGATCTTTTTCTGCGTTGGAAGAAAGTTGAATACCTTCCTCATTACAAATATAAACCCGAAATGCGAATTCTTTACATGCCTTACCTACATTTAATATAAATTCGTCATAGTTATCTGTTAAAGTCGATTGTGTTAAAATACTAGTAAACGTAGCATGTATTTTTTCTAGAAGTTCCAGTTGCGCTTTCCCCTTTTTTCGTTCATATGTAACGAATTGCTTAAAACTAACTTGAATGACTGATTTACAGCTATCAACTTCTACAAAGTCATTTTGAGGATGAATTAAGTACCTACCTTGATAGTATTGGCCCCCACTTCTCCATGCATAATTAAATTGATTATAATTATTAATTCCTTTAAACAGGAGAGACGCACCAATTTTGCGTGACAACATGGAAATTGCATGATAGACATCTTTGTATAGATGAGGTAGTAAATCATCCTTTAGAAAACTTGTATCTACTTTTAATACATTTGGATGTAATGTAGCTAATTGGTCAAGGATACCATTTGGATTTTCCAGTTGAATACTAACTTTTACGCCTAATGTTTTTAAATATTTTATTAGGTTGGATAGTTGATCCATATCTTTAGGAAATGCAGTGTCTTTCACTTCTAATATAATTTCATTTAATTTTAATCCTTTTGATTGGTATTCTTCAAGTATTGCAAGTAATGCTTCACCGTTGTTTCGTACAAGTAAATCAGCGTCATAGTAGAAAGATAGAAAACTTTTATCTTGCTTTTCAAGCTTATTTTCTATAGCTTTACGCTGAAGATAAGTATTTACTTCAATACGAAATTCATCCGGAATGGATACATCATCAAAAAAACAATCCATACGTTGTAACTTCCCATGCTTATTTTGAAAATAAGCAATCACTTCATATCCAATGATCATTTGCGTATCTGCGCTGACGATCGCTTTATAATAAGGAAGTAATTGGTCCATATCTAACATTACATCTAACGGATCCATATCTAATCCCCCTTTAGACTATTATATCACAGCAAACAAGTACCTCTCTTCCTTTTTAACTCATAATCATGTCAAGTGTTCTGTTACATTTTTTTTAGTTACCATACAAAATCCACATATTAATGAACATTTTGTGAAGCATTTCTCAAACTCTTGTTATTTTAGTTTACGAGTATTAATATTGTCACTGACATGTTAACTTGATAGGATTTAGAATACTATCCATAAACATACCGATGAAAGGGGTATCTACATGAATAAAAAGTGGGCCTATATAATGTTATTAACAGCAACAGCCTTATTTTTAGCAGGTTGTGAACCATTACTCGTACTTGATCCTAAGGGGCCACAAGCAGCAACGACCGCAAATGTTATATGGATTTCAATTATAACGATGGCATTAATTGTAATTGTTGTGATGGTAATGCTAGCAATTGTTTTGTTTAAGTATAGAGCTTCAAAACAAAGTGACGATTATGAGCCACCACACATAGAAGGAAGTCCTGTTGTAGAAGGAATTATTGTTGGTGTTCCAGTATTAATAGTAGCATTCTTAGCAGTTGTTTCTGTAATATCTACGTATCAAGTAGAATCTGTACCAGAAGGGTATAAAGATGACGAACCTTTAGTTATTTATGCTTCATCTTCAAACTGGAAATGGCATTTTAGTTATCCAGAACAAGACATTGAAACTGTAAACTATGTATTTATACCACAGGATAGAAATGTAGAATTTAGATTATATTCTCATAGTACAATCTCTAGTTTCTGGGTTCCTCAACTAGCTGGACAAAAATATGCGATGGCTGACATGGTAAATACATTGAATGTAGTCGCTGATCATTCAGGCGATTTTGTAGGAAGAAACTCTAACTTTAATGGTGAAGGTTTTGCGGAAAATATGTTTAATGTAACAGTTATGCCTCATGACGAATTCGACACTTGGGTAGAGGAAATTCATGCTACAGCAGATCCTCTTACTGAAGAAAAATTTGAAGAAATATTAGAACCAGGTCATCTCGGTCAAATGACATTCACAGGAACACATCAAGAATTTAAACCTGCTCCTGAAGGTGAGAACAGTCCACATAATCACGGACCATCCGATTCTAATGACGAAGGACACCATCATCACTAATTTATAAGATTCATGCAACAAGAGCATCGAAAGGAGATTCATAAATATGAATATATTAGAAAGATTTGCCATTCCTCCGCATGACGATCCGATGCTTTATGCATCCCTGGTTGCCATTGCACTTGTTTCTATAGCAGTTGTTGTAGGTATTACCTACTTCAAGAAATGGGGATATCTTTGGAACGAATGGTTGACTACCGTTGACCATAAACGTATAGGAATTATGTATATAATTTCAGCACTTCTAATGCTTTTCCGTGGTGGTGCTGATGGAGTTATGATGCGTCTACAAACTTCAGTTCCTGATAACAGTTTCTTAGATGCACAACACTATAATGAAATATTTACTACCCATGGTGTGGTTATGATTTTCTTCATGGCCATGGCATTTATTATTGGTTTAATGAACTATGTTATTCCATTGCAAATTGGTGCGCGAGATGTTGCATTCCCTCGCTTAAACGCACTAAGTTTCTGGCTATACTTTGCTGGTGCAATGTTATTCAATATTTCCTTCGTAGTCGGAGGATCACCTGATGCTGGATGGACAAATTATTATCCACTAGCAGGACCAGAGTTTAGTGAACATGTAGGTGTTAACTACTACAACTGGGCATTACAGATATCTGGTATCGGTACACTGATGACTGGTATTAACTTTGTAGTCACGATTATAAAAATGCGTGCACCAGGTATGAAATTGATGAAAATGCCAATGTTCACTTGGTCTGCATTAATTACAAATATAATTATTGTATTTGCATTCCCTGTTTTAACAATTGCCCTATTAATGGGTACTCTTGACCGTCAGTTCTTTACGAATTTCTTTACAACATCTGATGGCGGTATGGATATGATGTGGGCAAACCTATTCTGGATATGGGGACACCCAGAAGTATATATTTTGATATTACCGGCATTTGGTATTTACAGTCAGATTATCTCGACATTCTCTCAAAGAAACTTATATGGTTATAAATCGATGGTAGCTTCCATGGTTATTATCTCACTATTATCCTTTGTTGTTTGGGTTCACCATTTCTTTACAATGGGTCAAGGTGCACTTACAAATAGTATCTTCTCCATTACAACGATGGCGATAGCAGTTCCAACCGGAATTAAGATATTTAACTGGCTACTGACCATGTGGAAAGGTAAAATTCGATTTACCACACCAATGCTTTATTCCATCGCATTTATTCCTTTATTCACGATTGGTGGAGTAACTGGTGTAATGCTCTCGATCGCAAGTGCTGATTATCAATATCACAATACGATGTTCTTAGTTGCTCACTTCCATAATGTAATTATTCCTGGTGTAGTATTTGCGATGATTGCAGGATTAATTTATTACTGGCCAAAAATGTTTGGTTTCTTACTAAACGAAAGAATTGGTAAATGGGCATTCTGGAATATCGTTATCGGTTTCTGTCTATCCTTTTTCCCAATGTACATCACAGGATTAGACGGGCAAGCAAGACGTATGTACACTTATTCGGAAGCTTCTGGTTTCGGTCCATTAAACTTACTATCGTTTGGTGGAGTAGCATTATTAACCCTAGGATTTATCCTTCTGGTATTCAATATTTACTATAGTTTCCGTCATGCACCAAGAAATGTTGGAGATGATCCATGGAACGCTCGCTCTTTAGAATGGGCTACGCATAATCCAGTTCCAGAGTATAATTTTGCTGTTACACCAACTGTAGATTCAGAAGAAGCATTTTGGGATTACAAGAAAAACGGATATCAGTTGTTTAAAGAACCAATTAGTGACATCCATATGCCAAATAACAGTGGTTGGTCCATTATATTAGCAGGTTTCTTCTTTATCTTTGGTTTCTTCTTTGTATTCCATGTGTGGGCCGGAGCTATTGTAGGAGCAATAGGAATACTAGGCTGTCTACTATACCGTACATTTGAAAAAGATGATGGTCACCATATCCATAAAGAAGAAATTATTGAGACTGAAAAGAAATTTGGAGGTGACAAGAAATGAAAATAGATTCTAATCAACCTCTTGAGTACAGTACCGAACAAAATAAGATGAATATCCTTGGTTTTTGGATATTCTTAGGTGCAGAGATCATGTTATTTGCTACACTGTTTACAAGCTACTTTATTTATGAAGGTCGTGTCGGTTCCGGTCCAGGCGCAGCAGAAATCTTCGAAATTGGACCTGTCATCATTAATACAATGATCTTATTAACGAGTAGTTTTACAATTGGTTTAGCAATACATGCAATGCGAATCCAACGTACTAAAGCAATGATCGGTTTTCTGATTGTTACACTTGCACTTGGTGCAGCGTTTGTCAGTGTTGAAATTTATGAGTTTATTCATTTCTATCACTTAAACGCAACACTACAAACAAGTGGTTTCACTGCAACATTATTTACTACCCTAGCAACACACGGAGCGCACGTTACATTTGGTCTATTCTGGGGAATAATGATTATTATTCAATTAGTAAAGCACGGCTTAACTGCTCAAACAGCGAATAAATCATTTATATTCTCATTATATTGGCATTTCCTTGATGTAATGTGGATCTTCATCTTTAGCTTTGTGTACTTGAAAGGAATGATGTAACATGAAAGAATTATTCCCTATGAAGCAGGTTAACGGATTTATCTTTTCCCTGCTCCTCACAGTGATTGCGCTGAGCGTCTACTTTTTAGACATGTCCTTTGCAATGGGCTTAACAATTCTTATTGTTACAGCATTCATTCAAGCTGGAGTACAACTGATTGTATTTATGCACGCAGGAGAAAGTGAAGATAAAGGTACAATATATACAAGTATTTATTACGGTGCATTGATTGCATTGCTCACCGTATTCGGATCATTACTCGCAATGGTTTGGGGATATATGTAGATTCGAAAAAGCCAAAGGCACTTTTGCCTTTGGCTTTTTTATATGCCTATCTTTAATATAAATTTGTTCGTTGTTCTTTCTCGCTAACAAAAGATTCCTCTGTTGCTACTAAGAAAACACCCATAATAAAGATGAAAGTTGAGCCCATTACCAACCCTATACCAATAGCAGTCACCGCGGTTAAATCGCTTACAAAATATCCATAAATAAATAGTAGAGATCCTATTGTAATTAGCGTCCCACAAATAATTGATACATATTTCAGTAATTTTTGATTGATATCCATGAAACTTCATCCCCTTTGTTTACATTATGCTGCATGTTCAAAAAGTTGTCAATAAGTAAGTTACAATTTTATGAACTAATATATTTAAACTTGACATCAGGACTTTTGGTTTATTTATCTGCATTTCGCAGGTTATTCGTAGCAATTTTTGTATTAACAATTTATACTAAATTTGTATTTTAATTCTTATAGGAGGTTTCATATGCGTAACAAATTATTCACTGCACTATTTATTATGATTCTTAGTTTCACTATTATTCCAACGGTTGCATTTGCAATTGAAGCAGATGATCCAGAATTCGAAGCATTTCTCGTAGAAATTGATTGGGATAAGGAAGATTATATTGAGTACTTAGATAGTAAGTTTTATTCCATTGATGATTTTCCTAACAACGACTACTTAGGTATTCCCGTAACTGAAAAAACGTTAGAAGAAATTTATAACACCTATGATATTACTCATGAAGAGTTAAATGAAAAATTAAGAGAGACAGGACAACTATTTGAAGATGAAGATGTGTTTGATTCAACTTGGTTTTTATTCATTGAAGATGTAGCATTTGCTTTAGATCAAGGAGTAGAGAATTCTGATGAAATAACGGATTGGGACGAGGAAATTACTGAAGAAAATATTCAAGGTCTACTAGAGTTTTATGATTTCAGTTCATCTGAAGAATTAGAAGAGTACTTGAAGAGTATGGGCGATTCTATCGAAAACTACGAGACTATTTGGGATCTCGAATTAGTAGTTGACGCTTATATGGGTGGTCAAGATGTTACTTCTGATTTAACAGATGATTTTTCTGGAGATTTCGGTAGTGGAATGAATATGAGTATATGGGATACGGAGAGTATATTCCCTACTACAGATCCGCATCTTAACGTATTTATCGGTCTTACTCCAATTGCATTCCAAGCAATCTTTTTTTAGTATAAGATGAACTAGGTATTTACGTTTACACTCACAAAAGAGAGGTTAGACAATAAAGCATTAATCAAAAGCACCAATTTTGAACTAATCTTTTTATTTGTCTAACCCGTTTTTATTAAATTTATGATTTACTCATCCAATTAAACAAGTAATCCGTCTCATATAAATCATTTGGGTATGTTATCTTACCTGTATTCCCATCCTCGTATGCCCACTGAAGAAATTCATTTAATGCTGATATATATGGTTCATAAAGAAATTCAAAACTAACGGTTTCTTTTGGAAGTAGATTTTCTTTACATAATAGTGGGTCAGAATAACTCATATATGTTCTACACGGAATTGGACGTACTTCGTATGCCATACATTGGTTTGTTTCCGTATCCAGCAGTACACAAGGAAGTTGTAATTTTTTATAAGCTTCCTTCACCTCACCAATTTCCTCATCCGTATTATCAGGAACCTGCTCAAGTATATGCTTATATTTAATAAAGTATTGTTCAATGTGATTATATAGCTTTTCTTTCCGTTCAGAATCAAAATTATTGATAGTCATCTGCAGTAATTTTGATTCTAATTTCGTTATAATAATTGGAAAATAACAACAGAAAGCACATCCCATTTGGCATGTCGCTTCCAAAGACACTTTGTCTTCCATTGTAGTAATTTCATTTGATACAACTTTTAATAAACTCTGGAATACCCCTTGTAACTTATCATTTATTGTCTTCTCAGTTCCATCCCAATCTTCAATCACACCATAAAATAATTCTTCATTTATCTGATAAGTTTCACTTATTTCATCACATTTTTTCCTTACTTCATCATAACTCAAATCTTTTAGCATTTCATTCTATCTCCTTATATCTGTCTCCATTCTATTGTTACGTATTACCTAAAAAAAGTAAATCAATTTATGAACAAAACAATACCGCAAGAAATCAATGTACATGGTATCGATTTCTTGCGGTATACGTATTAACGTTGATTACTTTTTGGATCAAAAGCATCTCTTAAACCGTCTCCAATAAAATTAATAGTTAGTACGGTAATAAAAATCGCAAGTCCTGGTGGTATCCAAGCTTCCGGATGGTTACGTAAAATCCTAATATTTTGCGCTTCGGATATCATATTCCCCCAGGTTGGTGTTGGTTGCGGGATTCCAAACCCTATAAAACTTAGTCCGGATTCTATGATAATGTAAGATGCCATCATAAGCGTGGCATTTACGACAATTGGTCCTATTGCATTCGGAATAAAATGTTTAAAAATGATTCGAAAATCATTTGCTCCAATAGCATGTGCACTCAATACAAATTCTTGTTCACGTAAAGATAAATATGACCCCCGAATAATCCTTGTTAAACTTGGCCATGACGTTAAAGCAATTGTTGTAACAAATAAACCAATTGTTACATTATCAATTACCGCCATTATCGTAAGTACTAATACTAGAAATGGCAACATTAACATAATATCTGCTCCACGCATAATAACACTATCGACTTTACCACCATAGTAACCAGCTAGCGAACCTAATACAACACCAATTACTAATGTAAAGAACATTGCACTAAACCCAACGACTAAAGAGATTCGTCCTCCGTATAACAGACGAGAAAAATTATCTTGTCCAACTCCATTCGTTCCTAAAATATGTTCTTCACTCGGACCTTGCTCGATTTTTAAAAGATTCGTTTTTTCCGGATCAAGATCCGTAAATAATGGAGCAAATATACAGATTAAAATAATTAATAGTAATATAATTAGACTAATTACAGCGAGTTTGTTTTTAAAAAATCTACTTAATCCTATTTGAAAAGGACTTTTACTTTTTTGGTTTTTGGATAATATACCTTCTTCAGGAATATTAGGCACTGGTTCTTGCGGCATGGATTGCATTTTCACTCACCTCAATCATAACGAATTCTAGGATCAATAACACTATACAAGATATCAGCAACTAAATTTCCAACTAAGACGAGAACACCCAAAATCATTGCAATTGCCATTACAACCGGATAATCACGATTGGTAACAGAGCTAAGAAATAGAGTTCCTAGTCCTGGGTATTGAAAGACTTGTTCCGTAATTACTGCACCACCAAGCAAAATTCCAATTTCAAATCCCATTAAAGTCACAATCGGTAATAATGCATTTCGTAGAGTATGTTTATAAAGAACATTTCTCTCTGACATTCCTTTTGCTCGTGCAGTGCGAATATAATCACTACCTAAAACGCCCAGTACCTCAGATCGCATATATCTCATGTATGTTGCTGTACCAGCTAATCCTAGTGTTATTCCCGGAAGAATCATATGATGAATTCGATCAACGAAACCACTGAATCCTGATGCTCCTGGAGATGATAGTGTCCCTTGAGCAGGGAACCATCCTAAGTTAATAGATAAAAAGTAGATTGCCATTAAACCAAAAAAGAAGTTCGGTATGGCTAGTCCTAAAAATCCAAACCCTGTAGCAGCATAATCTACCAATGAATATGGTTTTCTAGCAGAATAAATGCCTATCGGTATAGATACAACTAATGTAATTAATAATGCAAACACACCTAAGTATACTGTATTCATTATCCTATCCTGAATTAATTCCATTACAGAACGACCGTTAAACACAAGTGAGTTACCAAAATCTCCCTGAGCTACACCTGATATCCATCTACCATAACGAACCGGTATAGGGTCATTTAAGCCGAGTGCTTCTCTCTGCTTTTCGTACACTTCAGGATCTACTCTTGGATCTGCAAGTTGCTGTCCAGTCAGTGCGTCTCCAGGAGCTAATTGAGCAAGCGTAAAAACAATAATAGTTAGAGCTAAAAGCATCGGGAAAAATACTAATACTCTTCGTATAATATATTTCGTCATGTCATTCCCACCTTAATGTTTTTTCCTAGGAACATATATGTAAGTCCTTGTTGGTATGAACTATGCTCTTTAGTAATGGGATTCGATTTTTCTACCACCTCTACACAGTGCAAATAAAGAAACGACAGAAAAGAGCAAATGTTGAATTGGAATATCTCGCTATCACTCAACTCGAATCTTCTAGTTCCTTAAGAGCAAAATAGAAAGGAGCATACGGCCACAAACGCACGCTCCTATACATATACTATTACTCAGAAACCCACCATAGGTGTGGATCATTTATAAATCCATATGGCATTGGATCTATTCCATTTAGGCGTTTATTATGGCCGTAAATTTTATTTTGCGCGTAAAGTAATAGCGCTGGAAGTTCATCTGAAAATAAACCTTGCCATTCACTATACTTTTCCTCACGAAAGCTTTGTTCAAAAGCATCAGGTGGTGTTAATGCATCAGCAATCAATTGATCCGATTCTTCGTTATTCCAACGACCATAGTTATAAGGATCTACACTTCTCCATAATCCAGATGGATCTGGGTCCCCACTTCCTAAACTCCAACCTAGTAAATATATATCCCAATCCGTATTATCATTCGTTAATTCTTCTACATATGCAGTCATTTCCTTCGGTTGACGTAGATCGATTTTAATTCCAGCCTCCTCTAAGAATTGCGCTAATATTGGAGCGGATTGTTCACGAAGCGCATTTCCGGTCGGATAATTAATGTTAACAATCCATTCTTCTCCATCCGGAGTCTCTCGGAATCCATCATCATTGGTATCAACGTATCCAGCTTCATCAAGCAATTCTGCTGCTTTTTCTGGATTATATTCATATGCTGTAGTTGCCTCCTCATCATATGCCCAAAATTGTTGTGCAATTGGGGCGTTAATAACAGATCCATGCCCATGCAGTAAATTATCAACAATAGCTTGACGATCAATTGCATATGCCATTGCTTGACGAACAAGTTTTTCTCCCACATCTTCATTTACTTTCCAATTAGCTGGATCGATTGTTCCACTTTCAACATCTGCGTCTGTTCTATGATTCATTTTAAAGCCCATTAATTGATAACCAAAATCAGTCTGTTCAATAACTTCTACATGTTCCATCCCATCTACATCTTCAAAATCAGCTGCAGGAACACCATTTGGATCAGAGATAAAATCAATTTCTCCATTCTCTAAAAGTCCAAGCATAACCGACTGATCTACGATTCTCCATACAATTTGATCTAGGTATGGTTCACCCTCCCAATAATCGGCATGCTTTTCTAGGATATATTGTTCTCGTTCAAGCATTTCAGTAAATTTAAATGGACCAGTTCCGATTACTTCACCAGCATTTAAAGTGGCTGGATGAGAAGGCATTTCCTCAATTGGTACATCTGCAAAAATATGTTCTGGTATAATTGAAAATGCTACATCCTTCAAAATAGTTACATTTGGTTCTTCGAATTTAAAGGTAACCGTGTAATCATCTTCTGCAACAACACCCTCAAATTCATCTGTCTCTCCACTATTAAATGCTTCATAGCCTACTAGTTTCTCTACATATTCAGTACGTACACCACCTGCTTCGATATATCCAGGAGATGCAATCGATTTGTACGTAAAGACAACATCATCTGCTGTGAATTCTTCACCATCATGCCACTTAACGCCTTCTTCTAAGTTTAGCGTGATTTCTGTGTTATCATCATTAATTTCCCAATCTTTAGCTAAGTTAGGTCCAAACACTAATTCTTTATCTTGACTCAATAAACCTTCATGCGTAAAGTCCAAGATATTTGCCTCATATGCTTCTTCATAGAAGATCGGATTAAAAACCCCAGCTGGTGCAGTATCCATTGCACCTGTAATTGTTCCGCCTGATTGCGGTTCACCAGTAGCCTCTTCTCCTCCATCATCAGTATCTTCTTCTGCAGAAGCAGGTTCCTCAGTATCACCTTCACCTTCATCATTACCTGAGCAAGCTACTGCAAATATAGAAACAAATAGAAATAGTACAGCAAGCATCAGTATTCTTTTCCATTTTCCCATTAATTTTCCCCCTTTAAGTATCTTTAATAGATTTACTAACTTAACCATTTGATAACAGAGACATCACCTCCTAATTATGTACTCCACCTTCTTTCAAGAATGCAAATGGCAGGCAACGTAATGACCTTCTTCCTTTTCTATTAATGGTGGTTTTTCCAATCCACACTGTTCAAAAGCAAAAGGACAACGTGTACGGAATGTACAACCGCTCGGAGGATCTGCTGGAGACGGTAAATCTCCAGTTAATCTAATTCTCTCTTTTGGTGTTGCTAGTGTTGCTACCTCATCATTTGCTTTAACGACAGGAATAGAAGAAAGTAAAGCTTGTGTATATGGATGCATTGCGTTTTTATATAGCGAATGCTTATCCGCAATTTCAACAATTCTTCCTAAATACATTACTGCGACTCGATCACTAATATGTTTTACTACACTAAGATCATGTGCAATAAATAAATAGGTTAATCCTAAGTCATCTTGTAAATCTTTCATTAAATTAAGAACCTGAGCTTGGATAGATACATCTAATGCTGAAACTGGCTCGTCACAAATCACAAATTTCGGATTTGTAATTAATGCTCGAGCAATACTTATACGTTGTCTTTGTCCACCAGAAAATTCATGAGGATATTTTAAGCGGTCTTCTGCTCGAAGTCCTACTTTTTCAATAATGTCGATTACTTTTTTCATTCTCTCTTCTTTGGACAAATTAGTTTGTACAATTAAAGGTTCTTCTATCAATTCTGAAATACTCATTTTAGAATTTAACGATGCAAATGGATCTTGAAATACCATTTGCATATCTTTTCTATGAACCCTTAATTTTCTTCTACTTAAATGAGATATATCTATCCCATTAAACTCGATTTTGCCTTCCGTTGGATCTAGAAGACGTAGCATTACCCGTCCTAGCGTCGACTTACCAGAACCAGATTCTCCTACAATTCCAAGCGTCTCTCCTTCATAAATAGAAAATGACACATCATCAACTGCTTTTAAATGTCCAATAGTTCGTTTTAAAACTCCACCTTTTATAGGAAAATATTTCTTCACTTCCTTCACATCTACTAAAACATTTGATTCGGCCAGCTTCATTTCTTCACCACCTCTTCTTGATAGAGATAACAACGTACTGCGTGGTTATTATTTTCTTCCATCTTTGTCAATTTTGGAATAGCTTGTTTACATTCTTCCATGACGTATGGACATCTGGTTGAAAAGCGACAACCAATCGGAAAATCATATGCAGGTGGTACTGAGCCTTTTATCGTCCCTAATCGTTCGATATCTTGATTTATATCTGGCAAACTTTCTAATAACCCTTTCGTATAGGGATGTTTGGTATGATGTAGTAACTCTGAAACTGTTCCTTCTTCTACAATTTGGCCTCCGTACATTACGATAATTCGGTCAGCATATTCTGATACTACACCTATATCGTGTGTAATTAATAGCACTGCCATATGAAATTTTTCTTTCATCTCTTGTAATAAATCTAAAATTTGTGCCTGTATGGTTACATCAAGGGCGGTAGTAGGTTCATCAGCAATTAATAGTTTAGGGTCACAGGATATCGCCATTGCAATCATAACTCGTTGACGCATACCACCAGACAATTGATGTGGATATTCATCTATTACTTGCTCTGCACGCGGAATTCCTACAAGTTTTAATAAATGAATTGCTTTTATTCTTGCTTCTTGTTTATTTATTTTTTTATGTTTTCTTAACATTTCGATAATTTGATTTCCAATTGTGTATACTGGATTTAAAGAAGTCATCGGTTCTTGAAAAATCATACCTATATCATTTCCTCTAATTTTCGTTATTTGCTTAGAGGTAAGATTTTGAATTTCTTCATTATGTAATTTAACAGTTCCATCAATAATTTCCCCAGGCTTATTAATTAGTTGCATTATTGATAATGCAGTAATACTTTTTCCACTTCCCGATTCTCCTACGATGGCCACTGTCTCACCGGGGGATACGTGGAACGAAACTCCATCCACTGCTTTTGCAACTTTTTCTTTCTCTAAATAAAAATATGTTTTTAAATTTGCAACATCAAGTACTGATTCCTTTTTCATTCGCACACTCCATTCCCAAACCTTTTTTGAATATTTTTAGCTAGGGATATATATCTAGTTAATAAATTTGAATTCATATTATACTATAACTCGTAAACTGTCAACGGAATATACTGAATTTTATTAAATATAACAAAATTCGACATAGTCAAATAAAAAATGCACTTCTTCTTAAAAGAAGTACATTCGAGTAATATATTATATTTCAATTTAAGGAAGTAAAAAGAATAGTACGCAAAAGTAATGAAAAAGTGTACCCGCAATAACAAATAAGTGCCAAATCATATGATGAAATTTAAATCCTCTCCACATATAAAAAACCGTTCCTAACGTATAGCATAATCCACCTGCAATGAGCAGATATACCCCGCTACTTTCTATGTTATTTGTTATTTGCGACCATCCTATTACAATTAACCAGCCCATCGCTATATATAATAACGTAGAGGTAAACAGAAATCGTTTTACAAAATATACTTTAAATACAATACCCACTAAAGCGATTCCCCATACAATACCAAAGATACTCCACCCCATCGCGCCTTGAATAACTAATAGTGTAAAAGGGGTGTAAGTACCAGCTATAAATAAATAGATGGAAGAATGATCAAGTATCTCAAATATATCTTTTGCCTTTCCTTTTGGTAAAGCATGTACAAATGTTGAAGAAGTATATAAGATTACCATGGTCGCACCAAATATAGTAAATGTAACAACATGTAACACTGTCCCATTTATTACTGATGAAACAATCAACACAACTAACCCTGCTACACTTAATAAAGCTGCCACACCATGAGTTATTGCGTTCGCAATTTCTTCTCCTTTTGTAAAAATATGTGTATTTGCCAATTCAACCATCCTTCTTTCCACACAATAAATTCATCTACTTTAAAATATTACATGTTCAAAAACGAAAAAGCGAATAAAATCGTATGTATATTTTTTTCTAATCATGATATACTTTAAATACAGAACATTTGTTCCTATTTTGTAAAAGGAGGGATCGTTCGATGTACCCATTACTTCTTCATTCTGTACAACAAAAAGAAAAAGTAATAATGGTATATATTGATCAGCAAGATATCATAACACAACGAACTGTTCAAGTAGTAACGATAAAATCTGATTCGATACTTGCATTTTGTTATTTTCGAAAAGAAATCAGATTATTTCATCTTGACCAGATATTGTCTGTCGGAAAATCATCTGGGCGAGTGAGATACGGTGCATGACATGAATGATCGCGGAAGTATAAAATGGACAGCTATGATGCTGCCAGAACATGTTGAATATCTTAGAAAGAAGAAAAAAGAAGCTCAAAAGATTTCTAAACCTGTTATCGATAATCAGCAATTTGATTATATGGAACAGCAATTACAGTATGCTACGGTCAATAATTCCAATATCATAATTACTTACTATAATGATGGAGAAATACAAACCATTACATGTCAAACATCAAATATAAAAGTAACAAAGGAATATCTCCAACTAAATATAGGTAACGGTACCATAGAACTACCTGTAAATAACCTTTTGAATATAGAATCTGAATGAGGACATAACAAAAAGGATTGGTCAAAAAACGAATGATAGCTAGAATAAGTCTTAGAATATTCGGATACTCTTATGGGAGCAAGGCTCGGAGAGACCCTTTCGGAGGCTCACCAGCCACCCAAAGAAAACGGAATATATTTCTGAAGCGAGTTTTTTTAAATCCATTCATTCGGATTTATCTTTTGCGTGAATATTTTTGTCCCAACCTCTCACTCACCAAAAACCGTATGCTCTAGTAAGCTTTCAATTTCAGTCCAGTCATATTCTTCTTCTATTTTTTCTTTTATAAACGACAATATATGAACGGCTTCTATCTCAAAATAAAGGATTTGGTCCATAAACGTCATCGGAATATAGGAACCAAATAGTTGAATCCATTTTTTTATTTGATGAACAGGAGCTTCAATAACCTTACTAACTCCCATTAGACTAATAACATACATGGTTTCCACCACCTTATACCTTTTACTTAATTAGAATGTATATATTGAATAATTCTATACTAGCGTGCAATAGTGGAAGTACCATGTGATAAGTCTAAAAAAAGTAAGTAATTAATATGACATGTAAAAAAAGAAATATGCACCCCAAAGATCCAAACTCTAAGGTGCATATGACAAACACTATTATTTATCTTCTAAAACCGTTTTAGCAATACTTTCATCTAAATCTTCAAACTCTTCATAGGAAATTGTCTGGTATAATTCTTTCCTTGTTTGCATATCTGACAAACCATTCTTTTGACTTCCCTCTTTACGAATTATTGAAAAGATTTTTTCATAGGCTTTTGCTGCAACTCGTAAAGATGTAACGGGATATATGACAATATCAAAGCCCATTTGTTCAAATTCCTCTGCAGTTAGATAAGGAGTTTTCCCAAATTCCGTCATGTTAGCAAGTAATGGTGCATCTATCTTTTCTGAAGCAAGGCGAAATTCTTCTTCATTTTGTAATGCCTCTGGAAATATAATATCCGCTCCTGCTTCTACATAAGCTTGGGCTCTTGAAATAGCATTCTCTAAACCTTCAACTGCACGGGCGTCAGTTCTAGCAACAATCACAAGAGTTGGAGCCACTTCTTTAATTGCTGTAATTTTTTGAACCATTTCTTCTGTACTTACTAACTGTTTTCCATTTAAATGGCCACACTTTTTAGGCAATTTCTGATCCTCTAGCTGTACTGCAGCCACATTTGCCTCTACCATTTCACGTGACGTTCTGACAACATTCAATACACCACCAAAACCTGTATCTATATCAACAAGAATAGGTAAATTAGTAGCACGTACAATGTCTCTAGCTCTATCAGCTATCTCTGTTGAAGTAATAATACCTAAGTCCGGCAAGCCACGACTAGCTGTATAAGCCGCTCCTGAAAGATAAAGAGATTGAAATCCGGCTTCTTTGGCAACCAATCCAGCCATCGCGTCATGTGCACCAGGAATTTGTAAAATACCTTTCTCGCTTACTTGGGATCTGAACTGACTTGCTAATTCTTGTTGTGATATAGGTTGGTCTACTATCCAAGCCATTTATAAGTCCTCCTTAATTTACAAATAAATCAATAAAATCCGTCGTATTCATTTGTTGCACCTCATCAAAATTATTAGTAAATTTTTGTATACGTTCACTCTGTTTATCCGTATATTGTGTAGATAAATTATACGCATACTTCTCCAAAATCTTAGGAACTGCTTCATCACGGCGGAAACGATGCCCTAATGGATATTCACAATCAATAACATCTGTCGAAGTTCCATCTACAAAGTGTACTTGTATTGCATTAGCAATCGAACGCTTCTCCGGATCTAAATAATCCGTTGTATAGGATTCTTTCTCCACGGTTACCATTTTTTCACGTAATTCATCAATACGCGGATCAGATGCCACATCATCTTCATAATCTTCTGCAGTGATATTTCCTTTCAAAAGCCCAATAGCAGCAATATACTGTAAGCAATGATCTCGATCAGCTGGATTGTGTAACGGTCCTGTCTTATCAATTATTCTAATAGCAGATTCATGGGTTGTAATCGTTATTTCTTTAATTTCATCAAGACGCCCAATTATTTCTGGATGTAATTGAACTGCTGCCTCAGCTGCTGTTTGCGCATGAAATTCTGCAGGATATGATACTTTAAATAAGACATTTTCCATAACATAACTTCCTAAAGAACGACTTAGCTTTAACTCCTTTCCTTTAAAAAGAACATCTTGGAATCCCCAACCTTTTGCGGTAAGAGCTGTAGCATATCCCATTTCTCCTTTTATTGCCATTAAAGCTAATCGAACTGCTCTACTTGTCGCATCTCCAGCAGCCCAGGATTTTCTTGAACCTGTGTTTGGAAAATGACGATACGTACGTAAACTTGAATTATCAATCCAAGCATTAGATAATGCATTTTGTATCTCTTCTTTCGTTCCACCTAGCATTTTTGTCACAACTGCAGTAGTAGCAATTTTCACATATAAAACGTGGTCTAATCCAACTCGATTCAAACTATTCTCTAGAGCTAATACACCCTGAATTTCATGTGCTTTAATCATCATTTCAAGTATTTCTTTTACTTTAATTGGCTCTTCACCTTTTTTTAATCTTTCTTGACTTACATAATCAGCAACAGCTAAGATTCCACCTAAATTATCTGAGGGATGTCCCCATTCAGCTGCAAGCCAAGTGTCATTGTAATCTAACCAGCGAATCATTGCACCAATGTTAAAGGCACCTTGCACTGGATCCAACACATAGGAAGTACCCGGTACTCTGCTACCATTAGGTACAACTGTACCTGGCACAATCGGACCTAATAATTTTGTACATTCTGGATAATTCAACGCTAAAATCCCACAACCCAATGTATCAATTAGTACTTGGTGTGCAGTTCTATAAGCTTCTTCACTCGTAATTTCTGTATGAAGTACATAATCAGCTATTTCTTCTATAATTTTATCTGTTTGGTTAATCGTTTTTACTTGTGTCATATAATAAATCCCCTCTCTTTTTCCTTTAATAATCTTTTCCGATATATTTTACTCTTGGACGGAATATACGATTGTTTGAGTGTTGCTCAACGATATGAGCTGCGAGTCCAGCTGTACGTGCACTAAAAAAGATTGGTGTATAGAGTGAAATTGGTATACCTAATTTCCAATAAACAGGAGCTGCGTAATAATCTAAATTAGGATATAATCCTTTTTCTTTTTTCATTATTTTCTCTCCAGCTTCACACATCTCTAGTAACGTATAGTCATTATCTTTCTCACAAAGTTTCTTTAGTGCTTCTTTGGTGATAAGTGCACGAGGATCCATTTTTTTCATATAAACACGATGCCCAAACCCCATAATTTTTTCTTTATTTTCTAACTTTTTATATAATAAATGTTCAAATTCATTCACCGTTTCCACTTCATTAAGCATGTACATAACTGCTTCATTTGCACCACCATGTAGATTACCTTTTAACGAGGAGATAGCTCCAGTTAATGCACCATACATATCAGAATTAGTCGAAGATATTACTCTAGCAGTAAAGGTAGAATTCGGCATTTCATGTTCACTATATAGCAGTAGCAAACGGTCAAAAATTTCCACTTCTAAATCTGACGGTTCTTTTCCTGTAATCATGTATAAAAAGTTTGCACTATATGATAGTTCTATCGCTGGTTGCATCACTTCTTGATTATTTATAATTCGATAACTATTTACTGTTATTGTTGGCAATTGTCCAAGTAACCGATAAGCACGATCCTTATTTGTACTAGCTGAACGATCCTCGATATTCTTATCGTATCCTGCAAGCACAGATAAAGCTGTCCGCATTCCATCCATTGGATGTGTTCCCTTTGGTAATAGTTTTAAGATCTCCAATACTGATTGAGGAACTTCATAATGATCTTTCAACAATTTCTCTGTATTTGTTTTTTCTGCTCTTTTAGGTAGACCCCCTTCCAAAAGCAAATGAAGAATATCTATATAATCCTGTTTTAATGATAATTCGATAAGGTCATGCCCATTGATGATAATTTTTTCCTTATCAACGTCTAAAAAAGAAATCGCTGTTTCCGAAGCAATCACACCATCCAAACCTGGAATAAATTTTTCTTCTGTCTTCAATTTTATTCCTCCTCATTTTAAATTTTGAAAGCGTAGTCAAACGATCGAAAAAAACATCCTTCAACCTTATATACCTTAATTATAATATTGAATTGAAAATTAGAAAAATATATAATATTAATAAATAAACATAAAAAAAATCTATATCACATGTTATAGGAGGATTATCAATGCATTTACAGGATTGGGAAATGTTATCCACTTTATATGAGACAGAGAATATTACACAGGCTGCCCATCAATTATTTTTAACACAACCCACCCTGACTTCACGAATGAAAAAATTAGAAACCTATTATGGTATACAAATTATTATGAGAAAACGTAGGGGAATTGCTTTTACTCCTGAAGGTGAGCAATTGGCACATCATGCTCAGCAAATGTTAAAGGAGCAGAGAAAGATTGAAGAAACACTAGACAATATGAAAAATCAAGTTACAGGAACATTACGTGTAGGAGTTTCAAACTTTTTTGCATCTAATAAAATGCCCAAACTGCTTCAATTATTTAAACAAGAATATCCTGATGTTGAGTGCCAAGTAGTAACTGGATGGAGTAGCGAAATGCATCGATTGTTATTAAATCATGATGTACATATTAGTTTTATAAAAGGAAATTATCCATGGAAAGAGAGAAAACAATTATTGTATGAAGAAGAAATTTGCATCGCATCACCTTGGGAGTTTTCTTGGGAACAACTTCCTGAGCTTCCAAGGATTGATTATTATACGGACGATCATATGCGACTGATGGTTGATAATTGGTGGCATCACCATTATACTCAAAGCCCCAATATTACTATCCATGTTAATCAAGTGGAAACTTGTAAAGAAATGGTTGTACATGGTTTAGGCTATGCAGTGGTTGCTAATTTAGTAGTTAGAAATAACCCAGAATTAATTGTTAAACCAATCATAAATGAAGATAGGGAACTCATTAAAAGGCAGACTTGGATGTATTACCCCGAAGATGCATTGCAAATGAATGTTGTTCGTGCATTTGTAGATTTCATTCAAACCATTGATGTTAAAGCATTATAACCTAAGAAAAAATAAAACTACCAAAAAGTCAAATGAGATTAATTATCGTGAAGGAGATTTTTAAAATTTCTAGGGCAAGAAGGCCGAGGGTGAGACAGCGGTGAGCTGTAATATGCTAACCATGAAAGTAAAGTATATTTCCCAATTGTATTAATCTGAACTTATCTTTACTACTCTAGTCTCAACCTGGTTATTATAACTAATAAATAAAATATATTGCCTTTAAAATTGTCTTCTAAGATAAAATTTCACTTTAACTGTACCCATTCTGGAACTCTCATTTCACAAAGAAGTTCGACTTCCTTTTCACGGGTATACAAATAGGAACTATTTTCTATTAAATCTTCATCTACAAATCCAGGATGAGTCATCACTTCTACAGAAAGAACATTTTCTTTTTTTAATTGTTCAAACAGATTATCTGTAACACCATCTTGATAAAATTCAGTCCATAATTTTTCAGTCCAACATATATCCGGATAATCCTTCAACGAATCCGCATACCGTACAGGAACTTCATATTCCTTAGCTAATTTTAAAATAACACCTACTAATGGTGGCCAAGCGTGAATGTGATGATGGCTATCTATATGATTAAGTGTTAAACCCGTTTTCCTAAATGCTTCTAATTGAGCTCGCCATTCCTTTTCAACATCTTCTAGTAAAGGAGGAGCCATATTTCGATAACTACTTGTATACTTAAAATTACCATTTGATTGTATCAAAGAAGTGTTATTATTTAAGATGGGTTTCCCCCATGTTAAAACGAGATGTAATCCTACTTTTAACTCGTGATTTTTCTTTGCCTGTTCAACAGCGTATTCTACTGATAATCCATTCATCATGAGTGTCGTTGATGTAACACATCCTTCTCTATGGGCTTTTATAATTCCATCCGTTACACCTCTCGTTAGTCCATAATCATCCGCATTAATCTCTACCCTCATTGATACCCCTCCATCAATTATTCTAATTCTGGATATTTTCGTTCTATTGTAAAGTTAGTCTTATCTCCTCGGAAAAACGACTTTGAAAATTCTATTTTTTTCCCCAGTTGATCTTCTGCAATCGTTTCTATGTAAAAACATGGTAGTCCTGGCTCACATTCTAGATATTTACAAATTTGATCATCTGCAAGGGTTATTTCCATATTTTCATAAGTTTTAGCAATGAATACATTGAACATGTCGTTTAACGACTTATATAAAGAAGTTTCAACATGTGTATTGGTAATTCCTGGTGCAATGGACCAAGGTATAAACGCTATTTCATACTGCGTGGGCTGGCCATTTGCTTTACGAACACGTTCAATCCGCTGTATAGGGTCTTTCATATATACATCTAGATATGAAACAATCATTTCATCAGCTGCAATTACAGAAATATCTATTACTTCAATTTCTGATACTTTCCCTTGAATTGCTAACTGATCACTATAACGCTTGACGGTCTGTGTCAGTGTCTGTTTCACTTTTTCATCAGCTACAAATGTTCCACTTCCTTGTTGTCTAACTAGGTAGCCTTCTAGTGTAAGTTGGTTTAATGCTGTACGAACAGTGGTACGGCTTACATTAAAATCTTTGCAAAGATCTAGCTCTGGTGGAATTTTTTCTCCACTTTTGTATTGATTTGTCTTAATTCGTTGTAATAACTCCTGCTTAATATAAGCGTGTAAAGATTGGTTTTTCTCCATTACCGTACTCCTTTTTCACTGTTTTTATTTAGTTTACAAGATTTGAAACTGATTGACAATAATTTATGTTATAACAACTAAATAAAATTGTATGGACAATACAAAATTTGTATGATACATTTTAGGTGAGTTATCTAAACATTTTAAATAAAAGCGATTACATTTAGTGAAGGAGCATTAAATTATGGCATTAAAACTCGTTATTATCGGTGGTGGTTCAAGTTATACTCCGGAGATTATTGAAGGAATTATTCAACGTCAGGATACTTTTCCTGTAAATGAAATTGTTCTAGTTGATATTGAACCAGGGAAACATAAACTAGAAACTATTGGTTATCTTGGAAAAAGAATGATTCATCAAGCGAATGCGAATATTAAACTTTCATGGACATTGAATCGTAAAGAAGCATTAGTCAATGCAAATTTTATTGCTACTCAAATTCGAGTTGGTGGTCTTAAAGCACGTGCAATAGATGAACGTATTCCGCTAAAGCATGGTTTTATTGGACAGGAAACAAATGGTGCAGGTGGCATAATGAAAGCTTTTCGTACAATACCTGTGTTGATGGAAATCGCAAAAGATGTACAAGAAATATGCCCAGATGCTTGGATTATTAACTTTACAAATCCAGCAGGAATAGTTACAGAAGCACTTCTAAATTATTCTCGACATGAAAAAGTTATAGGAGTTTGTAATATTCCTTTTAATACACAACATTCCACTGCCGAACTATTAAATGCAAAACCTGAAGAGGTGCAAATTGAATTTATTGGACTAAATCATTTTATTTTTGGTAAGAAGATACTTGTAGACGGAGAAAATCGTACGGAAGAAATATTCGATCGACTAATCAACCGGGAAGCCAATTATACACCAGCAAATATAATGCCGTTAAATTGGTCAAGGACATTCATTCAATCTACAAAACTATTACCTAATCCATATCATCAATATTATTTCCAAACAGAAACAGTACTCCAAAAGGATTTGCATGCATATAAAGAAAATGGTACACGAGCGGAGGTAGTACAACAATTAGAAGAATCCTTATTTGATTTATATCAACAACCGGAATTAAATATTAAACCAAAAGAACTTGAAAAAAGAGGTGGAGCATTTTATAGCAAAGTTGCATGTAGTTTAATGGACTCCATATACAATAATAAGAATGATATACAGACAGTAAATACACATAATCATGGTACGATTACTGATTTACCGAATGATGCAGTAATTGAAGCTAATTGTGTGATAACAAAAGGTGGTCCAAAACCAATTTCCATTGGAAAGATTCCAGCTCCTGTAAAAGGCATGATCCAAAATATGAAAGCAATGGAAGAACTCACAATTCAAGCTGCATTATCGGGAAAATATGAGGATGCTTACAATGCGTTTGTTATGAATCCATTAATTCAAGACGAAAAGAAAGCAAAAGTGTTACTTGATGAACTTTTAGAAGCTCACAAATCTTTTCTACCACAATTTAAACTATAGGAGGAACAAAGCATGAATAACAAATTTATGCAGAAATTTATTGAAATCGCTGGTCGTATTGGGTCACAACGTCATTTAGTTGCAATACGTGATGGTTTCGTTTCTATTATGCCTTTAATTATTATTGGGTCATTAGCTGTGTTAATCAATAACTTTCCAGATTTCGGGAATTTTAGTCTAGTTGAAATGTTAAATAGTATTTTTGGTGAAGGTAAATGGCAAGTAGTTGGTGGAAGTATATGGAATGGTACATTCGCTGTATTAGGACTACTTATATCATTTTCTATCGCATATAATTTAGCTAAGTCCTACGAAATAGATGGTTTATCTTCAGGTTTAATTTCCGCTGCAGCTTTTATTATGCTTGTCCCGACGACTGCTGATGGTGGATTGAATTTTGCTTGGCTTGGAGCACAAGGACTATTTGTTGCTATTATTCTCTCCATGCTAGTAACAGAGTTTTTCAGATTTCTCATTAATAAGAATATTACCATCAAAATGCCAGAAGGAGTTCCTGAAGGAGTTTCCAGATCATTTTCTGCTTTAATACCAGCGATAATTATTCTTGTTCTTGTTGGTCTATTCCATGCTTTCGTTAGTGTATTCTCTGGAATTAGTATATTTGAAGTAATATTCAATGTAATACAAGAGCCTCTCCAAGGACTCGGAAATACATTACCTGCAGCAATCATTGTTGCCTTCTTAAATCATTTATTATGGTTTTTTGGGCTACATGGTACAAACATTATCGGATCAGTAATCGAACCAGTATATTTGCCTCTGATTGAACGAAATGCAGACTTATTCCAAAAAGGTATGTCCGCATTTGATGTGCCAAATGTAGTAACAAAACCATTTTTAGATACATTTGTTTTTATGGGTGGATCTGGAACGACAATTGCTTTGCTGATTGCTGTATTTATTGTTATCAGACATGAAAAAAATCATCCATATCGAGAAGTAGCAAAATTATCAGCACCTGCCGGTTTATTTAATATCAACGAACCAGTAATTTTTGGGTTACCAATTGTATTAAACCCAATCTTTTTAATTCCTTTTATCCTTGTACCTGTCACCTTAACAATAATCTCTTATTTTGCTTTGTCATTAGGCCTTGTACCAAAAACCGTCGCTATACTTCCTTGGACAACTCCCCCTATATTAAGTGGATACCTTGTCACTGGAGGAAATGTACGTGGAATCATTTTACAGCTCTTTAACTTAACCATAGCCGTACTATTATATATTCCATTTATTATGGCGGGTGTACGTTCGATGAGAGAAAAGATAGGAGGTCAAAAATAATGATCATACAACAGGAAGAATTACAAGTGCTTTCATTTCAAATTATATTACATGCAGGAAACGCTAGGTCTGAAGCAATGGAAGCATTACAGCTTGCTAGAAACGGAGAATTTAACGAAGCAGAATTAAAGCTAGAAACTGCTGATAAAGAATTTACAGAAGCTCATCATATACAAACATCTCTATTACAAGATGAAGCAAATGGGACCATTCCAGAATTCTCCATAATCCTTATCCATGCACAGGATCATTTAATGAATGCTTTAACTGTAAAAGATTTAGCAATCGAAATGATTGCAATGCAAAAACAAATAAAAAAGTTGGAGGAGAGATAACATGAAGATTCGTCTCGTATGTTCTGCTGGCATGTCCACATCCATGCTTGTTAAAAAAATGGAAATCGCAGCAAAGGAAAATAAATTAGAAGTGGAAATTGACGCAATTCCTGAAACACAATTAAAAAATCATTTAACAGATCTAGATGTTGTATTAATTGGTCCTCAAGTTCGTTATTTAGAAAAGAAGATTCGTGAGTTAGTTGAACCAAAAGGAGTTAAAGTTGCTGTTATTGACCAAATGGCTTACGGTTTGGTTCAAGGTGATAAAGTATTAGAACAAGCAATCAATCTAAAAAACACTTAAATTAGACTCATGATCAAGGTATAATAATATTAACTGTTTTAACCAATAAGATTTCACCTATCACTTTTGATAGATGGAATCTTTTCTTACTATATAAGGATAGATACTATATTTCAAAATATCTTTTCATAGAAATACTATTTATTTATTATTATAAATGAAGGGTTTTATAATAAAATTATTGAATATTATATAAATGGAGGCGATCAAATTGTATGAACACATTTCAAATCATATGAAACAAGTACGCGGGATCACTTTAAATTCTCTAGAAAAAATTCCTGAAGAATTAGCTGATCATATCCCAGAAACATATCGAAATAATATTAGATGGAATTTTGGCCATATTATAGTAGTTCAAGAGAAGCTTATATTTGGAGTAATGAATGAAAAGCTAGAGATCCCTACAACCTTTATCGAATATTTTAAACCTGGTACTAGTCCGAATGAATGGAAGGGAACACCACCTAGTTTTAATGAAATAGTTAAAGAACTAACCCTTCAAATTGATAGAATCAACAACTATGCACCTTATCACCTAGAAGAGACTTTGCCTACTCCTTTTATCAATAGTTCAAAAATGCGATTTGACACTTTTTCCGAAACATTGTTATTCAGTTTTTATCATGAAGCTCTTCATATGGAGACAATTAAGCGTATTTATCGACTTGTAAAATAAAAACTGTTTAACGAATGTATAAAGGGGAATATGTATAATGTAAAATAAAAACATCTTTATTGATGAAATAGATTAAACTTTAGGAGGCTCACTTTGCATATAATCCTTTTTGATGGTGAATGTAATGTTTGTGATTCAAGTGTTCAATTTATTCTAAAGCGAGATCAAGAAGGAATGTTTTCCTTTGCCTCTCTACAAAGTGAAGCAGGTAAATATTTACGAGAAAAATATAACATCCCTAATGATACAGACAGTATGGTACTCGTAAAAGAAAATAACGATGTGAAAATAAAGTCTAATGCGGTACTAGATATTTGTAGAAAATTACCATTACCGTGGAAATTATTATACGGATTAACTATTGTTCCAAACTCTATTCGAAACAAAGCTTATGATTGGTTCGCCAACAATCGATTTAAATGGTTTGGTAAAAAACAACAATGTAAACTCCCTACTCCCGAAGAAAGACAAAGATTTATCGAATCCGTTGAAGATATATAAAAAAGGGTGACCTCTGACTCGAAGAGGTTACCCTTTTTTAGTAAAAATTTTTATTCCGCATCAGGCAGTAATACTCGCACTAAATAAGGATCCAATTTATTTCTTTTGGATTGGAAACTTGATGACATTCCCTTTTTTTTGCCTGTATATTTCTTTTAACTTACTTACAACTAATAAACCATGCTCTCCAACTAACTCCAAAAGATAGTTGATGCCATCTTTATCACCAAAAATCCAACGATCTAATTCTTTATCATCGTATTCTGGATGTGTTAACTGATAATACAAACCAATTCTAGTTGACTCATTGATCAAATTGTCATAAGTAGCATTATAAATAAAATAATCATTAAAATAACTCGTTCTTACTACTCCAAGTCCTAACTTTTCAATCCAATCATAATTCAGCTCGTGATTGTCTACTCCATATAATCTATCCACGCGCTTAAAGTCAAATTCGGTATTGGTCATTACTTCTATATCTAAATAGTTTTGTAATGCTGTTGCATCAATATAAAACATTCTTTTTCTTTCTTGATTCATCATTTCATTCCCCCTTTAACGACATCTACTTACTTTAATAGACGGCAAACTATATAAAAAAGAAGCAAAAAAGTCATAGAAAATTCTATGACTTTTATATTCATTTACTCCATATCCACTTGAAGGTCATTTTTTACATTATTTTTTGCTTTTATAAAGAATAGAATGGTTAATATTACTGTCAATACAAGTCCAATAATGAAAGATATATTTAAATCTAACTGGAATCCAATCTTCGCATTAAGAATATATACCAGAACCATATAAGTCATAAAAATGGCTGGTACCATAGATACGACAAAGTTCTTACCTTTCACATACAAATACATCGTAGCAATCCATAATGCAAGCATTGCTGTTGCTTGGTTTGCCCAAGAGAAATATCTCCATAACAGATTAAAATCAATTGTTGTTAAGAAGTATGCTATCCCGAATAATGGAATTGCGATCATTAAACGGTCAGCAGCTTTCTTTTGGTTAATATTTAAGTAATCTGCAATAATAGACCTCGCTGCACGGAAGGCAGTGTCACCTGAAGTAATAGGTAAAATAATCACACCAATTACCGCAATTGTACCCGCAACAGCTCCTAATAAAGTAATAGCAATTTCACTCACTGCTGCTGAAGCTGTCCCGTCTGCGATCACTTGACTTAATGTTTGTCCATCAAAAATACTCATTGCTGCTACTGCCCAAATCATTGCAATAATTCCTTCTGCAATCATCATCCCATAAAAAATATATCTTCCCTGTGATTCTTTTTGGGTTGTTCTAGATATAATCGGCGATTGTGTTGCGTGGAATCCAGATAAAGCTCCACAAGTAATCGTAAAGAATAAAATAGGGAATATTGGTAAGTTATCTGGATGTATATTTTGAATCGTAAGTTCTGGTATCTTATAATCAGAGAATACTAGTGCTACACCTATTAACACAGTTCCAATTAATAAGATTGCTCCAAAAAATGGATAAATTCGACCTATAATTTTATCAATTGGTAGAATTGTTGAAAGAAAATAATAGAGTAAAATAGCTCCTAAAATATATATAAATGCAACTTTCCCATCTAGTAAAATATCGATCAATGAAGCTGGAGTAGTTAAGAAAACGGTTCCAACTAAGATTAATAAAAGAAGAGAAAAAGCATTAACAATATGTCTCGAAAAGCTTCCCAAAAACTTTCCTGCAAGCTGTGGTATGTGTGCACCACGATTTCGTATAGATATCATCCCTGTTAAATAGTCATGCACCGCTCCTGCAAAAATCGATCCAATGACAATCCATAAAAATGCAACTGGTCCAAATAACGCACCCATAATAGGCCCGAAAATTGGTCCTGTACCCGCAATGTTTAATAATTGAATTAAAGCATTTTTCTGTTTATTCATTGGAAGATAATCTACTCCATCATTCTGTGATATAGCTGGAGTTTGCCTCTTATCTGATGGTCCAAATAACTTTTCTATAAATTTTCCATACGTAAAATATGCAATAATTAATAAAATAATAGCTGTGAAAAGTGTTATCATATATATCCCCCATAATCTCCGATGTAATCGTTTCCATATCACCATTATATCTTTTAACCGATAAATATCAATATATTTTCGTTAATAAAATTTCAATCCTATGAATAAAACATCAAAAAAAATTCAAGAATAACAAGGATTGTATTCTTGATTACCAATTATTACTATTAGTTGGATCATCGTAAACTAATTCATTTATGAAAATCTTTTATTCTTTTATTTACACTTATTTGTTCACGATCGGTAAGAATCTCAATGACAACTGGTGAGACTTTTGCATGTTCAAGTGCTATTGGAAATACATGTTCAAATTCTTGAAAGCTAGTAACTTGATATCCTTTTCCTCCTAAACTTTGAATATACGATTTAAATGATATATTTCCAAGGTCTGTTGCTATTACTTTTTTTGGATAGTGTATTTCTTGATGCATTCGAATTGTTCCATACATCTGGTTATTAAATATAAGACTTAGCATACCAATTTTATATCTCACTGCAGTTTCTAACTCTTGTGCAGTCATCATGAATCCACCATCTCCGGACAGGGATATAACCGTTTTATTTGGAATTGCAATTGCAGCTCCAATTGCAGAAGGTACGCCATACCCCATTGCTCCTGATGTAGGGCCAATATAAGTGTTTTTATGGTTAAATTGGAAATACGTATGTAGCCATCCTGCAAAATTACCTGCATCATTTGTAATAATATATTCATGACTTAATTGCTGCTGTATATAACCGATTATTTTACTTTGAATATCTTGTTTTTGATTTAATTTTTTTATCGATTCTATTTGCTTGGTACGCCTGTTCTCTACCCATTCTTTCCAAATAAATTCCCCTGAACCCTTTACCTCTTCAATTTTAATCGTTCTTAACGCCAGTAGAGCTTCTTTTATATCCGCTACAATACCTAAATCTGGTGGGTACACATTTCCTATCGTTTCAAAAGATATATCAATATGCACTAGCCGTTTATCATTTGTGATAATCGAATAATCCTGGGTAGTAATTTCCGATAATCTTGTACCTAAAGCAAAGATAACATCTGCTTCATCTACAGCTTCACGTATTTCTGCTGTAATACCTAACCCTAAATGTCCAAGATATAAGTTATTATTATTTGGAAATGCATCATGCCTCCTGAAGGCTGTCATCACAGGTATCTGAAATGCTTCAGCAAATTCAAGAAGCGCATCTTCAGCACCCGAAAAACGAATTCCCCCTCCAGCAATAATTAAAGGTTTTTTGGCAATTTGTAAAAAATGCTGAAACATGGATATTTCTTTTATCGAAGGTGACGGACGTGGAATACTAACAGGTGCTCTAAATATGAATTCTCCTTCTTCATAAAGGATATCTTCAGGTAAAGATATTACTACTGGTCCGGGCCTTCCGGTTTTAGCAATGCGAAAAGCTTTAGCAAGTATTTCAGGTATGCGCTGTACATCTGTAATTTCCACCGCCCATTTGGAAATCGGACGAAAGAAACTCTCTAAATCTACTTCTTGAAAGCCTTCTCTGCCTCTAAACTTAGTACTTACTTGCCCTAGTAGCACAACCATTGGAGTAGAGTCTTGATACGCGGTATGTACACCTATGGATAAGTTACTTGCTCCCACTCCCCTCGTTGCCATAACTATCCCAGGCTTTTTTGTAGCTTTTGCATATCCTTCTGCCATTAAAGCAATACCACCTTCATGACGACCTGAAATTACTTGTATATCTTGCTCATCATATAGAGCATTTAATACAGGAAGATAACTTTCACCTGGAACACAAAAAATATGTTTTACTTCTTCTCTTCGTAACCCTTTTACAATAGCTTCTGCTGCATTTAAATGAATTCGATTATGACTCATATTACTTTCCTCCATTTATCCAAGAATCAATACGTTGAACTGCTTCAATCAGCCTTTCTTCTGGCACTGTTAGTGCAATTCGAAAGTATCCTTCACCTTGTTTACCAAACGCTGAACCAGGAGTTACAATTACATGTGCTTGATCTAGAACTTGTTCTGAAAATGAACTTGAGGTATAGCCTTCCGGAACTTTCACCCATAGAAAAATCGTTCCTTTGGTTTTCTCTACTTGAAAGCCAGCATTTTTTAAAAGTTGCCATGTTTTTAACATACGTTGTTCCATTGTTTGATGTATTGTGCGAATCTCATCTTCACTTTGTTCTAATGCCTTTTTTGCAGCAAGTTGAATTGGTATAAATTGACTAGTATCTATATTACTTTTTAATGTCGCTAACGAATGAATGACACTCGAATTTCCAACAATATATCCAATTCTCCAACCAGTCATATTGAAATTCTTAGATAATGATCCTAATTCTACCCCTATCTTTTTCGCACCTTCTACTTGAAGTAGACTTGAAGATTTATAGTTAGCAAATGTCACATGATCATAGGCTGCATCATGTGCAATACAGATATCATATTTATTTGCCATTTCGACTGCTTTCACAAACGTCTCCTTTTGAGCTGTTGCACCTGTTGGATTATTTGGATAATTTAAAAACAATAACTTCGCTTCTTCTTTATCTTGTTCGCTTATCATTTTCCAGTTCGGTTTATATTCGTTGTTATTATCTAAAGGTAAATAAACTACTTTTCCTTGTACTAGATGTACACCCATTTTATAAACAGGGTATCCTGGATCTGGCAGAATCACTTTATCTCCTGGATTCACAACAGATTGTATTAAATGGACAATCCCTTCTTTACTTCCAATTAAGATGAGAACTTCTTTTTCTGGATCAAGTGTAACTTTGTATTTTTTTTGATAAAAATGAGCAACTGCTTTTCTTAATTCTGGAATCCCTTGATATGAAGAATAGCGATGTAGTTGTTGATCTTTTGTATGTTTACATAGTTCTTCAATTATATAAGAGGGTGGTGGTAAATCAGGTGCTCCGATACCTAAATCGATAACATCATTTCCCTGTTCAATCAGGTTTTGCTTTTTCTTTTGAATATGTGCAAATAAGTAAGCCGGCATATTTCGAACTATATCCGATCCATATAGTGATTTCATATTATCCCTCCAGAATAATTACTTCTAAAGTATATGTTCGTCACTTAACTACCTATGCCTTGTTTATAATTACTCACAGTGTAGCATGGGGTATATAAAATATCCATGATTTTTCAGAATTTTTCTAACGAGAAAACTCAAGGGAAAGTGTATACCCTCGAGTTTCCATTTTTATCGATCTTCTAAATCATCATCTATATCGTTTTCGAAATCATTTTCCTCTGCAAATTCTGTTCCGTAATTCACTCTTCCATTATTTACAGTATTGTCCTCAACTTCTTCTCCAGTAAATAAAGTCGCAACATAATAAACAGCACTAATACCCACTAGACCATAAATAATTCGCGATAATAATGAAGTTTGGCCTCCAAAGATCGCAGCAACTAAATCAAACTGAAAAAATCCAATTAATCCCCAGTTGATTCCTCCAATTACTAATAAGGTTAGAGCGATCGCATGCAATGTTCTCATCTTACAATCACCTCCTTATCCATTAGCATTTGTTGTTTTTATAATTTCATACTTCTTTATAGCTATCCTTTCAGAAAAAAGAGCATACCAATATAAGGAGATATAGCAAGTACCAAGTACGATCAACGAATTGCCATAGGACTTATAGAACTTCTGGAATTAAATTCACGAAGAAGTACAAAACTGATTAATCAAGAAAAAAGAGGCACCATCTCAATTAAGTAAAATATTCGATTTTGCTAGTTGGAAAATAATCATTTATCCATCCACCTAGTGTCTTTTTTATATCCTGTTGTTCTTGATCTTGATATACATATTTATAAATACCATATCTTCCCCATTTGGTTTTTCTTTTTGATTCATCTAATTCCAATTTAGTCATCGGATAATTTTTCTCTATTACACGTTTTGCTGGCTTTGTAAAACGATGTTGAATCATCTCAAATGTTAGATTTTTTCTTGCAAATGGTGGGAGAGCATCATCAAGTTTCTCGAACATCTCTTTATATCCTTCTTTCCAACCATCATGTAAGTAAATAGGAGCTATAATAAAACCTAAAGGATACCCCGCTTCAGCAACCTTAACAGCAGCTTCTATCCTCTCATTTAATCGGGACGTACCAGGCTCAAAATATTTGATAATATGGTTATTATTAATACTAAAACGAAATCTTGTTCTACCCTTATGGTCAGCATCAAGTAAATGATCTACGTGTGCAAATTTCGTAACAAAACGTAGCTTACCGTACTCGCTTTTCCCAAAATATTCGATAGCATGTTTTAACGTATGTGTAAGATGATCCACACCTACAATATCAGAAGTACATGATGCTTCAAATCTTGTATCCAAAGGAGCTCTTTCTTGCATATATCCTTCTGCAGCATCAAAAATTTCATCTATATTTACATACGTACGAATATATGGCTTACTACCCATTGTTGTTTGCAAATAACAATAATGACAATGCCCCATGCAACCAGTAGCAAAAGGAATTGCATATTCAGCAGAAGGTTTGGATGTATCAAATTTCAATGTTTTTCTAATTCCGATAACTAAAGTAGACTTCGCGTTACGATATTTTTGAAAATCATTATCACCCGGTAAATTTCGAATTTGATTATGAGAAGTTGTTTCCCTAATTTCAACCCCCATATTTTCAAACTTACTTACTAGTGATTGACCTAAGCTATATTCCATTGCTTTTGGTTCCACATATATCAATTGAGGGACAAAAGGTTTAACCATAAAATTGCCCCTCTTCATCATCAGATACAAATGCTTCCCTAAAAGCATTTTCTGCTGCTTCTTCTGAAGTAAAAATAGCATATTCATCCGTAATAGGGTAATACGTCTCATGAACAAATAATGCAAGTTCCGATGGATTATCCGGATGTTGTACTACGGCAGCCTGCTGAACTTGAGCTACATCCTGAGCATGAGGATTTCTTATAATCATATATACTATATCACCAGGAAAATAAGGGTTATTCATATAAGTTTTCTCCTTTCTTTATCTTATCCATTAGGACGAAAACGCTTATTTTTCTTGCCATTTACGTTAAGAAATTCGGTTTCTTCTGCTATTTCTACATCTTGTTTTGGAGATGTATTATACTTTCTTACGTTTCTTTGTTTCCCTTTGTCTTTTTCTCGATTTTTGTTTTCTTCAGACATAAATTTCTTCCTTTCTAAACATCGACTTGTCAATATCTTTTACCATATACGGCGAAATTATGATATGAATATAGCACAAAGAAATAGCAGAAAATAAAAAAATAAAGGAGGTAATTAAAATGGCTAAAGGAAAAAAGAAGAAGAATAAGTCAAAAGAGGAATTAAATGAAATGAAAGATGATCATAAATATAAACAAAACAGACCACCTAGATAAAATGAAAATTCATTCAGTGGGGTTTTTCTCTATCCCCGCTGAATGAATGGAACAAAATCGTACATATACGAAGATTTAAGGAA
Source organism: Oceanobacillus sp. E9 (assembly GCF_001741975.1). Classification (NCBI taxonomy): domain Bacteria; kingdom Bacillati; phylum Bacillota; class Bacilli; order Caryophanales; family Bacillaceae; genus Oceanobacillus; species Oceanobacillus sp. E9. The sequence continues at coordinate 22,927 of NZ_LSNA01000005.1, read as the reverse complement.
ATCATTTCCTATTACATGAAGGATAAAAGTCTCCAAACAAAATAACCGAACTAAAAATCAGAGATTTAAAGTCCGGTTATTATTCGTTCTACTTGAATTGTACTCTCCTTAATTAACCACATGTAACAGAGGAATATCGTCTTTAAAGCGTTGTAAATTCTCTAAAGCAACATTTCCTGTACGTTTTATTGCCTCATTTGTAGCAGCACCAATATGAGGTGTTACAGTTGTATTCGGTAATGTCAACAAAGGGTGGTTCGATGGTTCCTCTACAAACACATCTAATCCTGCACCTTTTATGTTGCCATTTTTAAGTGCTTCATACAAAGCATCTTCATCTACTAACGGCCCTCTTGATACATTAATAAACAAGGCATCTTCTTTCATTTCATTAAGTGTTTTTGCGTTAATTAACTGATAATTTTCCTTACGAAGTGTAGTTGATACGACTACAATATCACTTTCACTCAACAGGGTGTAAAGATCTACGAATTTTACATTCAGACGATCTGCTATCGTTTGATTTTGATAAGTACCATAAGCTAAAACATCCATTTGAAACCCTGTTGCTCTTTGTGCGATTGCTTGACCAATTGCACCAAAACCGATAATACCTAATTTCTTTTGAAATATTTCCATTCCCATAGACAATTCCCAATGACCATTTCTTAATTCTTCGTTCTTCGAAGAAATTTGACGCGCGGTGGCTAACATTAATCCAAATGCATGATCTGCAACAGCATCTGCATTTTGACCAGGAGTATTTGTAACTGGAATACCTTTTTCTCTTGCATATCTAAAATCAATGTTATCGTAACCAGCTCCAAACTTCATAATATATTTCAATTTTGGTGCTGCATCGATAATTTCTTTATCAATAGGAACAACAGCTACTACTATAACTTCAATTTCTTTCACTTCCTGCTTTAGTTTCTCTTTATCAATACCATTATCCGTATATAAAATAGTAATGTTACCTAACATTTTTATCTTCTCTATAAAATCTGGATTTGCTTCTATAAATGGACCTCGCAGCATCAATAATATATTCATGATGATTTCCTTTCTATTTTAATTGAAGGGAAAGGGCTGGGACATAAGTGTTTACCCGAAAAACAAATAGAATGAATAGGTTTGAAGTCCCGCTCCAACACCAAAAATACACTCCGCTTTTCAGGAGACAGTCAATAATACCGGAGTTTCACTAGTTCCTCTACCCTTATTCTAGCTTCAGTCAATTTTTTGACCAATACAATGGTTATGCCCCTGCGCCCTACCCTATCCCTATATTAATTAGTTACTACTTCTTCTATTCGTTGTAATGCCCAGTCTATTTCTTTCTTAGTAATAACTAATGGTGGTGCAAATCGTATCGTATTTACATGTGTTTCCTTACATAGGATTCCTTTATCTTTCAAGTTCTCACAAATAGCACGTACTGGCTGGTCAAATTCCATACCAATGAATAATCCTCTTGCACGGACTTCTTTAATTCCCTCAAAATTAATTGCACGCAACTTATCTGCAAAATATTTACCTGATTCTAATGACTTAGTAACTAAATTTTCTTCTTCAATGACATCGATTGCGGCCATCGATACAGCACACGCTAATGGATTCCCCCCAAAAGTAGATCCATGAGAGCCAGGTGTAAATACATCCATAATTGCTTTATTAGCAGCAATCGCTGATACCGGTAAAACACCACCACCTAATGCTTTCCCCATGACATAGATATCTGGTTCTACGCCTTCCCATTCACATGCAAACATTTTCCCTGTCCGTGCAAAACCAGTTTGAACTTCATCTGCTATAAACAATACATTTTTCTCTGTGCAAAGTTTTCTTACTTGTTCCAAATATCCTTCTGGAGGTAAAATAATTCCCGCTTCTCCTTGAATAGGCTCAAGAATGATTGCTGCAGTATTCTTTGTAATTGCCTTTTCAATTGCATTTATATCTCCATAATTTACTTTATTAATCCCAGGTACAAATGGACCGTAATTTTTTGTAGCATCTGGATCATTTGATAAAGATATTGCATTTAAGGTACGCCCGTGGAAATTACCATTGGCAGCAATTATCTCCGCCTGGTTCTCTGTAACTCCTTTCACTTGATATGCCCAACGGCGTGCTGCTTTTATCGCGGTTTCAACAGCCTCCACACCTGTATTCATTGGCAGAACTTTATCTTTCTTCGTTAATTTCGCAATACGTTTTGTCCAAGGACCTAGTAATTCATTATGAAAAGCACGGGAAGTCAATGTTACTCTATCTGCTTGATTTTTAAGTGCTTCAATAATCTTCGGATGACGGTGTCCTTGATTTACTGCTGAATATGCACTTAACATATCCATGTACGTATTTCCTTCAGGGTCTTTTACCCATACGCCATTTGCTTCAGAAACAACTATTGGAAGTGGGTGATAATTATGAGCACCATAATAATTAGTCTCTTCAATAATATTTGTAGATGTAATTGTCATCAAATACCCCTCTCATTCAATTATTTCTATATTTAAGAATTATCATTAAGTTCAAGAAACGTCAACCTTAAAATAAAACAAATAAAAACCGAACTAAATATTAGTTCGGTTTCAATGCTTAGATTTTTTCCACTAAATGCTGAAATTTTTCTTGGTAAATGTTATAGTCCTTATCACTAAATAGTACGATTTTCACAAGTCCTATATGATTTTCTTGTAGGAATTGAATAATTGTTTGTAAAGCGATAGTTGCCGCCTCATGAATAGGGTAACCATACACCCCTGTTGAAATCGAAGGAAAAGAAATACTAGATAATTTGTTTACTTTTACTAATTCCAAAGCATTACGATAACAGTTAGCCAATAATTCTTCTTGTAAATCAGGGGTCTGATTCCAAATAGGTCCTACCGTATGGATGATAAAACGAGCGGACAATTGAAATCCTGAAGTAATAATAACTTCACCCGTAGGTAGTTCTTCCCCATTAAGTTCATGATTTCTTACCTCTTGACATGCTTTTACTAGTTTAGGTCCTGCGGCTTGGTGGATAGCACCATCAACACCCCCGCCACCTAATAAACTACCGTTTGCTGCATTTACAATAACATTCGTTGCTTCCTTGGTTATATCTCCAACTACTATTTCAAGCGTATTATCATTTATATTACGTTTCATCTACTCACCTACCTAATCTTTTGTTTCGTTAAACAATAAGTCCTGTATATCTTCATCTGAAAGCTGATAGTTAATTGTAGATTTTCCAGAAACCAAATAATTCATTAATTCCCGTTTCTTACGCTGTAATTCATACATTTTTTCTTCAATTGTTCCTTCAGAAAGTAGACGTATAACAGTGACTTCTTTTTGTTGTCCAATTCGATGTGCACGATCTATAGCTTGTTCCTCCACAGCTGGATTCCACCAAACATCATATAAGATTACCGTATCAGCTCCGACCAAATTCAAACCAGTTCCACCAGCTTTTAAAGAGATAAGACAAACTTCTTTTTTACCTTGGTTGAAAGCACGACATATCTCCACTCTTTCTTCTGCAGGAGTCTCTCCATCAATATAATAATATGAAATATCCTTATTTCTTAACTCTTTACCAATTATTTGCAGCATACTAGTAAATTGTGAAAAAATGAGTAGTCTTTTATTTGCTCGACTAGCATCTTTAATTAATTGCTTGAGTCTTTCTAACTTTGCTGAATTGTTATTATATTCTCTAACAAATAATAATGGATGACAACATATTTGTCTTAATCGTGTAATCCCAGCTAAAATTTTTATTCGATTTTTTCGTATGGTTTCCTTATCTAAGTGCTTAAAAGAAGGATGTCGAAGTTTCGCTAAGTAAGATACATATAACTGCTTTTGTTTCTCTGTTAAAGGAATACGCTCTATATGTTCTACTTTTGTTGGAAGTTCTTGCATGACATCTTTCTTTTCACGTCTAAGCATAAATGGTTGAATACGACGAATAACTTGATCATGTGTAAGCCAGCTAAAATCTTTTATATTACCTAGTAGCTCTGGAAATACAACATGGAAAATAGACCAAATATCTTCCATTTTATTTTCTAAAGGGGTGCCTGTTAAAGCAAAACGATGTTTAGCACGAAGTTTTTTTACAGTTCGAAAAGTTTGCGTTGCAGGATTTTTAAACGCTTGTGCCTCATCAAAAATTATTGTATGAAAACGATCTACTTGGTTTTGTATCCAATCTATTTCATTACGTAACATCCCATATGAAATTATCCAAACATCACAATTACGTAACTCCAATTTCTTTTGCTTTCTTTCTGCTTTCGTACCATCCAACACAACAGTAGAACAATGAGGGGCAAATGTCATCCATTCTTGTTTCCATTGATAACAGACAGAAGTTGGACAAACAATAAGAATAGGCTGTTTCATATTTTTCCACTCTTTTTGAATGGAAAGACAGTATGCAATACTTTGAATGGTTTTTCCTAGCCCCATTTCATCTGCAAGAACACCACCAAATCCCATGTCTGCTACTGCTCTCATCCACCGAACTCCTTCTTGTTGATATTCTTTTAAAAGAGATGAAATAGGATTTGGAATGAAATAAGCTTGTTCATCTGGCTGTTGAATTTGCAACAACATCTGTTTAAACGAGTCTTCCACTTCAAGTATTCCTCGTTCTTCTAACCTATTAGCGATCGTAAATCCTTCATTTAAAGGTTTTTCCAAACCTTCTAATATCTCAGTGGATGACATTGGAGAATCAATTAAAAAGGATTGTAACTCTTCAATCTCCTTTGTTTCAAGCGAAAGTAAAGAACCATCTTTCAATCGATAATATGGCCGTTTTTCTTCTAATGCATCCAAAACTCCACGTACTTCTTGATCTACAAAACCTTTCATTTGAAACGTAAATTCTAACCAATTTGTACGATTGCTTTTATGTCGCACTCGTATTATTGGTTGAAAATGTTTTTTACTTAATCTATTTCTAACTGCAGTAGTAGCGAAAACCGTTGCTTGCTTCTGTAAATTAGGTAAATGGTGATACAGAAATTCATATTCTAACTTTTCATTTTGAAGCACATAGCCACCATCCATATGTGCAAATCCTTTATCTTGTAAAAAATGAATAATCTCCTCTTCTTTTTCTTCTTGTCGATATAACGACACGGGAGATGGTTCAAATGGTTGAAACATGACACCACCGTAATGAAATTCTACTCCTGCCAATAATCGATTACGTATTCGATCTAAAAATATCTTTACGGTTAATGGCTTTTTACTTTGAGCAATCATGCCAGTTAAATCATCTAATTCACCTATTTTTGTTAAGAGGGGTATGAGTTGCTCTGCTTGTTCTAATGAAATGAACAAACTACTTTCTTCATTTTCTCCCCATAATCGATCACATAAGTCAATCGTAGTTACTTCTTGTTCTGTCAAAATATGGACAGCTTGCTGTGTAACAAAAAGTCGATAAGAAGGTAAACATATATATGACTGGAACTCCTCCCAAGTAATCTGAAATAAGTTAGCTGACTTTTCAATTTGAAAATGCAAGGGAGGTAAATAATCAACGATAGAAAAGCTAGGTAAAATCCAATTTGATTGTTCTATAATTAATTCCGTATTAACGGAAGCTTGGAAAAAAGACTCCAGTTTATTCCAAATAGATGGAGGAATGACAAGCTTATTTTTATCAGCATTTTTAAAAGTGTTAGTTAAAGTAATCTCCTGATTTAATTGTATTAAATGACGTATTATTGCTTCATCTTTAGTATTAAAGTAATTATTTGATGGAGAATAGATAATGTCATTCGATATCTTATACGAGTTACCTTGTTGAACTGCTAATAAAAAATCAGATAACTGTTTAATTTCATAGTGATTAATGTCTATAGATATTGACATAATTGGATTTTTACTATTTGTTAATATATGACATCGAAATGTTGGTTGTAATTCTTGTCTATTTTCAAAATAACCTTGATGCGTATACTCTTGATTATCCTTATCGTTTTTCTCTAAAAATCCACGCATAATTTCATCCGTACGATTAATACTCTTTGTATTTGTATCACAAATACCGATTAACACGGCGGCAATATGTTGACAATCTTTTGTGAAAGAAGTTAACGATGGACAACTACATTTCGTTTCTTTTATTTCTCCATCATCCCAGATTATTTGCACATGGAAATCTTCCGTACTTGTAACCGTAGCAGTTGTTTCATTATGATTATTCACCATTTGGACGCGATTTCCATTCCATAATCGCTCACCATATTTAAATGAAACATCTCCACACAACTCTCGTACTTTCTGTTTGGTTAAGGAATACATAATTAATCACAACTTTCTTAGCTTTACTACCCATCGTAAAATATAAAATTCTATAGTATAGTATGGAGGTGTCTTTATTTATTATAAAACATCTGAGTAAGAACATCTATTTGTATATAGAAATGAAAGAAGGTTAAGGCAATATGTCGATAAATAATGAAGTATCAAAACGAAAGACGTTTGCAATTATATCCCACCCAGATGCTGGGAAAACCACCATGACAGAAAAACTTTTGCTATACGGAAATTTGATACGCTCAGCGGGTACGGTAAAAGGAAAGAAATCTGGTAAATTTGCAACGTCCGATTGGATGGAAATCGAAAAACAACGTGGGATTTCTGTTACATCTAGTGTAATGAATTTCACTTATGACGACTTGCATATCAATATTCTCGATACACCTGGTCATGAAGATTTTAGTGAAGATACGTATCGTACATTAACAGCAGTCGATAGTGTGGTTATGATTATTGACTCTACAAAAGGTATCGAAGCTCAAACCATTAAATTATTTAAAGTTTGTCGAATGAGAGGTATTCCAATCTTCACATTTATGAACAAATTGGATCGCGAAGGAAAGGAACCCCTTGCTCTTTTAGAAGAACTTGAAGAAGTCTTAGAAATTGACACCTATCCAATGAATTGGCCAGCAGGTATGGGAAAAGGTTTCTTAGGAATTTTCGATAGACATGGAGATCAGTTTGTTCAGCATCACCCTGGCGATACGGAAACGTATATTCCAAATAATGAACTATCCAACCATAAAGACCTTATAGAAAACCCGACCTTTAAAGATGCACAACAAGAATTAGAACTAGTAACGGAAGCAGGGAATGAATACTCCGAAGAAGCTATATTACGGGGAGAATTAACACCTGTATTCTTCGGTAGTGCTTTATCTCCATTTGGAGTACAAGTATTTTTTGATACGTTCATTCATCTTGCACCAAGTCCAACATCACGAAAAACTACGTTGGGACCAATTGAGCCAGACAATGAAGATTTTTCAGGGTTTATCTTTAAAATTCAAGCAAACATGAACCCTGCCCATCGTGATCGAATTGCTTTCTTACGAGTTTGCTCTGGTAAATTTGATCGCGGTATGACTGTTCGTTTAGCACGAACGGGCAAAGAATTAAAACTTGCTCAATCCCAACAAATGGTCGCTTCCTCTAGAGATACAGTTGACGAAGCATATGCTGGAGATATTATTGGCGTATATGATCCAAATGCCTATCAAATCGGAGATACGCTTTTAGTTGGAAAAAACACGTATGAATACGATGAATTGCCACAATTTCCACCGGAATTATTTAAAAAAGTTACTGCAAAAAATGTGTTAAAATCAAAACAGTTCCGTAAAGGAATAGAGCAGTTAGTTCAAGAAGGCGCTATTCAGTTATTTCGTGATCAAATGACTGATGCTTTTATATTAGGTGCTGTAGGAGAATTGCAGTATCAAGTGTTTACTTACCGAATGCAACATGAATATAACGCAGAAGTTATGCTGGAATCTATTGGTGAACGTCTTCCCCGTTGGTTAAAAGAGGAACAAGTTGATCGAAAGTTATTTGACAGTGGAAATTTATTAGTTCGTGATCGTAACAATCAACCACTTGTTCTATTCCGAAATGAATTTGCGCTGAACTGGTTTAAGGATAAGAATCCTGAAATCGAATTAATCGACCTATTCGAAGTTAATGATTACACGTAAGTTTCCACTTCCCGCTACGCGCGGGATAATATTCCCATTCATGATTATAGATATTTCTTTGCATAATAAGTTTATCTTAAATAAAAAGGAGTGGATACTAATGGGAGAAAGGTCTGAATTTCGAGCTGGTGAAAAAGCTCCAAATAATGGTGTTTATATGGAAATCGGTGAAACTGGAAGTAATGTAAATGATCCACAAATTATAGAGTTACAGGCAGGAGAGTCCTTTCCAGATAACACGAATAAAGATCGTGTGTGGGTAAATAAGCGAAAACGTCATCATCCCGGAGTACAAGGCTAAATATAAGTTGTAAAAAATCAAGTTGTAACATAAAAAAGTTTTGATAAAAAAACGGATGATTGCTAAAATAGCGTAAGAAATATACGGAAACTCCTTAAATATCAAAAACCGATTTTCTGCGTGCGATATAATGCTGTCGAGGTCTTCCTTATCCTGTGGAAGTGAGGCATAGGTGAGACCTCGATGTATAAGCATCCTGAGGCTCACCAGCTGTCTCTAGATAAGCGTAGTATATTTCTGAAGCGGATTTTTAACACCATTCATTCGACTTTTTGAGTAAATACTTTTATCCCACTCTAATTTCTTTCTAATATTGTTCTAAATGAGTATTTTTCTTTTGGGATTTCCTTAATAAATGGACTCGGTTTATCCATAAAAACAAGTGTTAAATCATGCATTGCTCGAGTACATGCTGTATATAATAAATACCTCTCATTTTCCGTGTTGTAGTTATGTTCAGATGCATCTGGAACAATGACAGCATCAAATTCAATACCTTTAGCCAAATATACTGGCACGAAAACTACACCTTTTTGATATGTTTTAGTATTTGAACGGATAAGATTAATTTCTTCGTCATCCTCCAGTAATTCTTTATATTTTTCACATTCCCGCATTGATTTACATATCACAGCAATTGTTTCATGTCCCTCTTTTTTCTTACCTTCAATTATTTCCCAAAGCGCATTCTTATAATTAGATTGTGCGGGCAGTTGAATCACAGTTGGTAGTGGTCCCTGACGATCAAAAGCACTTATACCTTCATTACTTGGTGCAAAAAAAGTAGTAAAATCTGTAATCGGCTTAGTAGATCGATAACTTTTAGTTAATACAATCCGCTCAATATCTTTTGAATCTGCTTTTTCCTGAATTGGATTATCAGTGGTCGTATAAGAATAGATGGATTGATTAATATCACCTAGAAGTGTCATTCTTCCATATGGATATACATGCTGCAAATAAGCAAATTGAAATGGTGTATAATCTTGTGCTTCATCAATAACAATCAATCTTGTTGGTTGATCAGCATCATGACCAATTATTTCTCCTTTAAAAAATCGGTATGCTACTGCATGCTCCCAAGGTAATTTATTCTGATGAAGATCATTTAATACATACTTCGAATATGTTTTCCATTCACTCTTTCTGTCAACAGGTGCCCATTGGTTAAATAATTCTCTATACATTCGTAATGTGTGTACAAAACGATTTAGTTTTATATTTTGTATTAATGGTGCAAATGCTTTGCGCACTATTCTTTTACGCAAAATTAACTCTTCATCTTGAATAGAACTTTCTTCTTCCTCTGCTTCTGCCTCATGATAAGCTTTCATATAATCTTCTTTTTTTAATAATTCCATTTGATCTTGTACCCAATTTGCTGCAATTTCTTTTTCTTGAAGTACTTTTATTTTTTGTAATAACCATAGCTGGATTTTTTCAATTTTATTTGATAAGCGCATCGCTTTAGGAAGCTCATGAAAATACGCATTAATTTCTTCGTTAGAGATAAGAAGTTCATTTCGAAAACGAATATGTCGAAACTGTAAACCATTATAATTTAGAAATGATAAATACGATTGTATATCTTTCATAAATTGAATGCTTGTAAAGTATTTTACTGTGTTTTCTTTTTGTTGTTTATCTTCTCTTATTAATAGCTGTTCCATTTGTTCAAAAGGGGTTTCGACAATAAGATTACTTTCAATACCTTTTACAAGAAAATCATAAAATGTTTGTTGATTCACTGGCTCTTCACCTAATTCTGGGAGAACGTTAGAAATATAACTTGTGAATATATCATTTGGTGAAAGCAGTAGAACTTGATTTGCTTGTAAACTCGAACGATGATGATATAATAAATAGGCAATTCTTTGTAAAGCAGCCGCCGTCTTTCCACTTCCTGCTGCTCCTTGTACTACTAATATTTTACTACCTTGATGACGAATAATCCTGTTTTGCTCTTGTTGAATAGTTGCAACAATAGACTTCATTGAAGCATTTGCTGATTGACTCAAGCTCTCCTGTAGCAATTCATCTACTATAGTTACAGCTGTATCAAAAATACCTTTCATTTTTCCTTGCCTGATAACAAATTGTCGTTTTAAAGTCATTTCTCCCTTTACTAGTTCTTCATCTGTTTCATACTGAACTGGTCCAGGTGCATAATCATAATAAATGCTTGAAATCGGTGCTCTCCAATCATAGATGTAAAAGTCTAATCCCTCTTCATCCATTAAAGACGAAGTACCAATATATATTTGATTTTCTTCATTGTAGGCTTCTTCTTTGAAATCTACTCTCCCAAAATAAGGTTGATTTTTTAATCGTTGCAACTGTTTTATCTGCTGATAGTTCTTACCATAATGTCTCTCTTTCTGTGCTAAAACATTAGATTGTTGTTTAATACTTTCTTGCGTTTCAATAACATCATCTAATTCTTCTAAATTAATGGTAATATCATCCCAAAAGTTTTTTCTAAATTCTACAACTTCCTCTTTTATTTTTGAAGATTGCTGTTTAATTACATTTTCCCTTTCTTCAATTATTTGAAGAATACGTTTTAAACGTTGATACTCAAAAACCTGATCACTATTTTTGGAAGAACTCATAAATATCCCCCTAATTTAAATGTATTATTTTTGTTGACAAATCATTTAATTGACTTTATAATATAATTAGGAATAGTATATATAAAATCAATCAATATGATGTAACTATATTAGTGTACCATTAAAGACGACAAAGGTGCAATAGAAAAACCTGATGATTTGATCATCAGGTTTTTTATTTCTTATCTTTATTTAAAAGCTTTAGAAACTCCAGGATTACTCATTCGATAATTTTAATACATCGAGTAATTTAAAGAATAAACTTATAACAATTGCTACAATTGTAGCTAGACCCATACCTTTTAATTCTACCGACCCTATATTGATGGAAGCACCACTTACTCCAATAGCAAGGACTACACATGTTAAAATTAAATTCTGAGATTTATTATAGTCAATTTGCTGTTCTACTAACATACGTAACCCGCTGACAGCAATAATTCCAAATAATAGTAATGAAATTCCTCCCATTACTGGTGTAGGTATAGAAGAAATAAGTGCGGCTAATTTACCACAGAACGATAGTAATACAGCAATTATTGCAGCTCCTCCAATTACCCACGTAGAATATACTTTACTTATAGCTAATACTCCGATGTTTTCACCATAGGTGGTATTGGGCGTTGACCCTAGAAAACTAGAAATCATTGTTGAAAATCCATTTCCAAATAAAGAACGATCTAAACCCGGTTCTTTTACTAAATCTTTTTTCACAATATTACCCGTAACTACTAAATGACCAATATGCTCTGGTACTAATACAAGCGCTGCAGGTAAGATGATTAATATATCTGACCAATTAAATTCAATTTGATAGTAAGTTGGCATTTGTATCCATGACGCTTCTCCAACCGCACCGAAATCTACAATACCAAACATTGTAGCTACAGCATAACCAGTTATAATTCCTAATAAGATAGGAATTATTTTCAAAAATCCACGCATTGTCACCCAATAAATAATCGTCGCACTTAAAGTTATTAAAGATACCAAAATCGCGGTAGTATCTCTTGGCACATCTGCTTGCGGTAATAAACCAGCCATATCAGCAGCTGTCGGCACCAACTCTAATCCAATAACAGCTACGATTGCTCCCATTGCTGCTGGAGGAAATATAACATCTATCCAACTAGTTCCAGCATAACGAACTATTAATCCAATAATGACTAAAACTAAACCTACTACAAAGAATCCTCCTAAAGCAGCACCATATCCTCCACCTTCAGTTATTACCATTGTTACTGGAGATATAAATGCAAAACTTGATCCTAAATAAGCAGGAATTTTTCCTTTTGTTATAAAAATATATAATAATGTTCCGATACCATTCATTAGTAAAATCGTTGCAGGATCAACACCAAACAAAATAGGTACTAAAACCGTAGATCCAAACATCGCAAATAGATGCTGTAAACTTAAAGGCAAGCTTTGTAATAAAGGTAAACGTTCATCTACTTGTATTTCTCTATCTTTCATTGTCCTCACACTCCCCTTATATAAAAAAACACCCCGCCTGTAAAAGATGGCAAGGTGCAGTGAGAGTACAAGGAAACATCAACGCATATATGTATGCTATGTTTGCTTCCACTATAATTTTCTTTTCCGCACAACCTTACCAGCCTCACAGGACTGATTTAAAGGTGACTATATTTCTTTCTAATTATGACAAAATTCGAGAAAAAGTCAAGGATTATTTTTCAAACACTGCTTTACAACGATAAATCGGTTGTCCTTTTGCAGAAAATTTTTCTTCATATTCTGTCATAACATTTGTTTCGTCTTCTATAGCATGTAAATCAACATTCAATTCCTTTATGTTCATCCCATATTGTGAAAAACTTACTACAGAATACTCAAATAATCCTCGGTTATCTGTCTTTAATATTACTTCTCCATTAGTACACAAAATATCTTGATATTGATTTAAAAAGCGTTCATATGTTAAGCGTCGCTTTTCATGTCGGTTTTTCGGCCATGGATCTGAAAAATTCAAGTAAATCATTGAGATTTCATCATCAGCAAACATTTCACGCACATCTATCGCATTTTCATTTAACATAAATACATTAGCTAAGCTTTCTTTATCTATCTTCTGAACAGCAGAAACAATAATACTTTTTGCTAATTCTATTCCAATAAAATTAATATCTGGATGCTGCTTTGCCATTCCCAGTATAAATTGTCCTTTTCCCGACCCAATTTCTACATGAATTGGATTATTATTATTAAAAAGCTGATTCCAATTTCCCTTATTGCTCTTTGGGTCATTAATAACAATATGATTTTTTTCTTGTAAATACTCGTCTGCCCACGGCTTATTTCTTTGCCTCATGCTGTATTCCCTCACTTTATTTCATTTTGTATAGAAAACTTTATTCAGAAAAAACTACTTAAGAGGTGATAAATATGACATTAAATATATCCAATCAATTAGCGTTACTATCAGACATACTTGACGAACAACACGGAGAATGCTGTGCTTCAGTAAGTGAGTGTCAACAGATTGGAAGGCTTGTCCAATCCATACTTGACCGAGAGCAAATCACGGATGAACAACTTCTTACTATTCTGCCTGAAATATATAATTATGGCAGACAAGGCGAAGAAGCACAAAGTCTGCCGGATCATGTAAGTTCAAATAAAAATAATATAAAACATTGGATAAATGCAATTGAACAAACTAACTTAAAATAAACTTCTTATTTGATCATTTAATTCCTGTAAATCCCATAGACGTTGGCGAACCTTTTCCGGTTCATTTCTTGTATTATGCCAACTTAAAAAATGGAGGGAATCATGTAATAAATACCAATACATGCGAGTAAATAAATTCTGGCTTGGTTCTATGCCATATTGTTTTAACCATGGAACCCAGTCTTCTTTTGGTAAATACCATTTTAAAAGCATACCAATATCTGTTGCTGGATCAGCAATCATGGCATTATCCCAATCAACTAAAAAGATATTTTCTTCACTTGTTAGTATAAGGTTATTATGATTTATATCACAATGACATACTGCGAGCTGCTGGTCGCGAGTTTCCGGTAACAATTTCTCTAAATAATGGATAGCCTCTATTACTTCACTGTAACTATCGATCATCCCTTGTTTATCAAGTTTATATTTTATTGATTTTAAACTTTCATCTGAAGTAACTGGTTTCTTTCCCATTCTTAGCAGCATATGCAAAAGCTCTGTAGAGTGATGTATTTTATTTAATAAATCAGCCACGTTTTGTTGTTGCATTTCATAAACATTTAGTGAACGACCTTCTAACCATTCTTGTGCGGTAATGACATCACCATTTTCCATACGTTTCGTCCAAATTAATTTAGGAACAATTCCTTCAGCAGATAATACAGCAAGAAACGGTGAAGAATTACGTTTTAAAAATAAACGTCTCCCGTTCTTTTCCGCTATAAAAGCATCCCCAGTAAGACCTCCTGCTGGAGTAATATTCCACCCTGTGCCTAGAGCTTGCTCAAGCCACTTAATCATAACTTCTTCACATCTTTCAAATTTAGCGTTCAATTATACATTGTATCTAGATTTCATATAAAATACAATTATTGCTTTTTATTTATTATAACTGAGATTGGATTTTTATCTTTTTTTATTTTACAATTAACAGTATAATCTGTTTGTCCATCTACTTGATAGCAAATATATTTATCTGATAATACCTCGACCGTATCAGCTTCGAATAACTCAACTTCCTTAAAATAACGATGCCACCCAAAAATTACCGATATAAATAATAGAAGTACTTTCCATTTAGGTATTGTGTGAATGATTATACCATACATTTTATTTCGATTATTCTTTGCATGAGGTAATATCTTTAAACCTCCACCATAATATGGATGGTTACCAATAGATACCATCCAACAATTATTTAACTTTCTTGTTATTCCATCGATAGAAACCTGCATATTTTTAGGCTTATATGTGCGCAGAACTTTTACAAGAGAAGCTAAGTAAACCATTTTTCCTATCCCTAATGAGTTAAAATACTTTTTTGATCTTGCACTATTTGCATTCTCGGTAATTTCAGCATCGAATCCAAAACCTAGACTATTGACCATTTTTCGAATGCAATTATTGGTTTTATATACACAAAACCAATAATCAATTGGTTGATTGAAAGCATCGACTTTTAAAGCGTGTTTTTTCAAATTAATTCCCTTAGCAAAATCATTTCCTGAACCGCTGGGAATGAATGAAATGGGGATATGATTATTTACATTATCTAAACCATTTATTACTTCATGCATAGTTCCGTCTCCACCAACAATAAATAATCCTTTTAGCTTCTTATTATATTCATGTAAAATTTCTCTCACTATTATCTCTGCATGAGTTGGGTAATCTGTAAAATATACCTTTTTTTCTAACAGCGTACGATATTGTTCCATTTGTTGTATCTGTGAAAAAATATACTTTGCTCTTCCCTCTCCAGCTGTCGGATTCACAATAAATATAAACATTAGCTTTCCGTGTTCTCTGCTTCCCATTCAGGACGTCGAATTGAATTAGAAATTGATTGTTTTAATAAACACTCAGCTACATGTAGTTGTGTTTTTTTCAATGGAGATGAAAGGTTTCTTTTTTCATTTAGCCATCCTTCAAAAGCTACCCGATCTACCACCTTTGTTTGATATGGTGCTGTTGCATATAAAATACGGTTGGTTCGAGAAATTACCGTTTTCTTAACCGGAATGTCTATATTGTGTAGCTGCAGGATGCCTTGAATCCATTTCTCTGACCTTTTTAAAGAAATTAATGGGTTAATAACTCGTTCATTATCTTCTCCTCTAGTCACAGTCCATGTACGTTCTTCGCCAGCCATAATTACAGCTTCTTTCTCTACTTCAAGAAAATGTATTATTTCAACATCTAAAGGACTAATTAAAAGTATATCTGATTCTACTGGAGCTTGTTTTATTTCAAATACAGGCATGTACATGACGAAGTATGTATCAGGGAAACGTTGTAATAAAAAACGAAGAAGTTCATCATGATAGAATTTTGATTCTACTACTGATACTCTTGAGACCGTAGAAGTTGCCCATTTCATTTGTATATCAAACAATTGATCCAAAAAATAATGCTTAAGATCTTTTTCAGAAGATGGTAAAGACTCATACGCATCTTCCTTTCCATGATTTTCTGATTCAATTGACTCTACATAGATATCTTTTCTTCTTATACGTTTTTTCCACCTTTGGAGTATTCCTTCTTTTGATGTCTCTACAGGTTCATCTACTTTTTCCCTATCCATCTCTGGTTGCTGCCATATTTGATAAAGCCTTTCCCATTGATCTTTTTTTTGACGTATATATTGCGTAGGATAACGATAAGTGTCCCACTCATAACGTGATATATAATCTTGTAATTTGATTAATTGCGCCATGTTTACATCCCCTTAACCACGTAATGGAAAACTCCTATATTTTTGGTATTTTGGCATTTGCTGTGGAAAGATTTTAAATAAATGGATAGTATCTACTTCAAAACTCGTTGCTATAGATTGTACATTTTTTTGCATCATTTCAAATTGTTTACTATCTAAATAATTAGATGGATCATTCCATTTCTTAGCTAAAGTGATATGCGGTCGATATGGGCGAGTATCTATGGAGAATTCCATTTGTGTTAACATACTACTAATCTGTCGATAAATTTCATGTAAATCATGAGAGTGTTTAAGGCCTGCCCATAATACTCTCGGCTTCTCATGATTACCAAATATCCCTAATTGATCCATCGTTAAAAAAAATGGCCTCTTTTTTAATTTATTTAGATAATATTCTATATAAGTTAATTGTTTATCGTCTAATTCACCTAGAAATGTTAGTGTTATATGAAGGTCAGATTTATGTGTCCATTGTCTATACGAAAAGGAGGTTGGAAATTTCCGTTGAACATCATTTAAACTTTGTTTGACATGATTAGGTAAATCTATACCAATAAAATAATGGGCCAATATTTCCACCTCCTCTTTACTTATTTACTACTTTAATGATTTACAATACTGTAATTCATCTTCCGTTAATGGGCGAAAGTTACCAATTGGCAAACTTTCATCTAATTGTAGGTTTCCCATCTGAATCCTTTTTAAATAGGTTACTTTACAACCAACAGTAATAAACATTCGCTTAATTTGATGGTACTTCCCTTCTGTTATCGTTACCTTAACTTTATTTGATTGTTTATTTACTATTTCCAATTTAGCTGGTTTCGTTTGATACCCATCATCTAATGTTAATCCTTCTTGAAATTGTTCCATGATATTTTCCGGAAATTCACCACTTATATAAGCAATATATACCTTCTCGACATGTTTTTTTGGTGAAGTTAACCGATGAGCAAGTTCTCCATCGTTCGTAATTAATAGTAGTCCTTCTGTATCTTTGTCTAGTCTACCTACAGGGAACGGATCAAACTTCTTCTCATCTGCTGATAATAAGTCAATTACTGTCCGATCTCGTTTATCAGAAGTCGCAGATACTACACCAGGTGGCTTATGCATCATAAGATAAATATGTTTTTGATAAGTAATTAATTCTTCATCAACGCATACTTGATCATGCTCCGGGTCTACATGCATTCCATTGTCTTTGACAATGGCTTCATTTACTGTTATTCGCTTCGCCTTTAGTAATTGCTTCACTTCCTTACGAGAACCGACTCCCATGTTAGCGAGTAATTTATCCAACCGCATGATTTCCCTCCTATCTATTCATAAATCGGCCAATAAGCGGTATTTTTCCATCAAATACATGCTCTAATAACGTTGATTTATAAGCTAATAGTAGATATACTCCTCCGCCTACTGTCACTCCAAAGATAAGCATTACAATCGCAGCCCATCTCTCCTCTTGGAACGGTAAGAAAATACCAAGAACTAATTTTAACATCAAGATTACCACACACATAACTGCAGTAAATATCGTAATGAGCATCGTCCGTTTTATCGTTTGTTTAAACGAAAAATCGATTGTCGTTTTCAATCTCCATAAATTCATGATAACTGCAATTAAAGCGGCTAATGCAGTTCCAAGAATAGCACCTTTTCCGCCAAACAAGTGAATAAATTGATTATTTAATAGTATTTTTACTAATAATCCAGTAAGTAAACTAATAACCGCATAGTTTTGCTGATCAATCCCTTGTAACATTCCAGCAGTTACTGTTATAAATCCAAACAATAATGCTACTGGCGCATACCAAGCCATTAATTCCGCTCTTGCACCTAAATCATCCATTGTAAATAATGAACCATAAATTTCACCAGATAACATTGCTATCCCTGCTGAAGCAGGTACAACTAATACTAGAATTACTTGTAATGCTTGATTTAAAAGCTTTGTGTACGTTTCTCGTTTATTTTTAGTAAAGGCCTCTGTAAGGGACGGTAACATTGCTAATGACAAACCTGTTGCAATTGTCATTGGAATAATTATTATTTTATGGCCATAGTTCATGATTACGGAAGAGGCCAGTATCCATTCATCTTCTCTACCACTTGCATTCATCGCTGGTTCAAATGTAAATTGATCGACTAACTGATATAACGGTATAGCTAATCCGACTAATACAAATGGACCTGCATACCGAAAAAGTTCTTTAAATAAATCTTTTGTTTTTAAATCATACGTATAACGTTGTGCATCGATTTGTTTTTGTAAATGTGATTTTCTTTTTTTCCAATATAAAAACAATATTACACATGAGGCCAGTGCTCCTAATAATGCAGCAAAAGCAGAGAAGCCTACTGCTGTTGTTTTAGACCCCCCCAATACGAAGACGATTACGTATGAACCACCTAATATAAATAAGATGCGAACAATTTGTTCAATGACTTGCGATACAGCTGTCGGTCCCATGGATTGATGACCTTGGAAAAAACCACGTACAATACTCATTGCTGGAATTATGATTAAAGCGAAACTAACCATACGTATAACGTAAGCAACATCATCAGAGGTAATAGCTGAATTATCCCCTCTAATTTGTAAACTAGCTATCCAGTCAGCTGTTGAGAACATAACAATAAATGCTACAAGGCCAGTAAATAGCATTAATGTACTTCCGGCCTTAAACATTCGCATCCCGGTTTCATAATCACCTAATGAATTATATTTTGATACAAATTTTGACACTGCAAGTGGAATGCCTACAGTAGAGAGACTAATAAATATACTATAAGGTGTGTAGGCGTAGGCAAATAACGTCCCACCAGCATCACCGACAATTGCATAAAATGGAATTACAAAAATCATTCCTAAAAACTTGGATAAAAACGATGCTCCCGATAGAAGCATCGTTCCACGTACCATTTTTGACATTTTAATAGTTCACCCACAATTACGATTCACTCGTTAGATATTTCATTTCTATGTATTTCAATACTTATCAATTTTATCATACTTTTAAATACCTTTCTTATATAAGATTCTTCACTTAAGGGGATTTTTTGACAATTATACTGGTATTTGTTCTTTGACTCTGGAAAATGGTACGATACTATAGAAAGGAATGAAGATAATTGAAATATGATGTAACTGTAATTGGTGGTGGTCCATCTGGTTTAATGGCAGCTTTATCAGCTGCAGAGCATGGAGCAAAAACACTTCTTATTGAAAAAGGAAAAAAACTTGGTAAAAAACTTGCTATATCTGGCGGAGGTAGATGCAATGTAACTAATCGATTACCTCAAGAAGAAGTTATACGACACATTCCAGGTAATGGAAAATTTCTTTATAGCGCCTTTTCCATATTTAACAACTATGACATTATTGATTTTTTCGAGAATTTGGGTGTAGCATTAAAAGAAGAAGATCATGGCAGAATGTTCCCTGCTTCTAATAAAGCGATGGATGTTGTTAACACGTTAATAAATGAATTAAAACGTTTAAATGTAACGATTCAAATGAGTACAAAGGTACATTCCATTTCCTATGGAGATACACAGCATACTATTCAATTAGATAATCATACAAACATTCAAACAACTGCTATCGTAATCGCTTCTGGTGGGAAGGCAGTACCGCATACTGGTTCCACTGGGGATGGATATGAGTGGGCAAAAGCTGCCGGTCATACAATAACCAAATTATACCCCACTGAAGTTGCCTTAACCTCAAAAGAATCATTTATTAAAGAAAAAAGATTACAGGGACTTTCCTTGAGAGATGTTAATCTAAGTGTATGGAATAAACGAGGAAAAGCAATAATTACGCATAAAATGGATATGATTTTTACTCATTTCGGAGTATCCGGTCCCGCCGTTCTTCGATGTTCACAATTTGTTGTAAAAGAGCTAATGCGAGGAAGAGATTCCGTAACGATGCATTTAGACGTTATCCCCGATAAACCAGAAAAAGAAATTTTACAATGGATGAAAAATCAAATAAAAACTCATCCAAAAAAGGCATTTAAAAATAGTGTAAAAGGAATAGTTCCAGAAAGATTCATGGAATATTTATTAGTTAAATATGATGTAACAGACGAGCAAAAATGTGCAAATATCTCCAATGAAATTATCAATGATCTTGTTTATGATATTAAACATTTCACTTTCGAAGTAAACGGTTCTTTACCAATAGAGAAAGCTTTTGTAACAGGCGGTGGTGTTTCAATTAAGGAAATTATACCAAATCAAATGCAATCGAAAGTAATGGACAGATTATTCTTTTGTGGTGAAATTCTTGATATACATGGATATACAGGTGGTTATAACATTACTTCTGCTCTTGTAACTGGCCGATTAGCTGGAATGAATGCTGCAAAAGCATCCATCACTTCCAATTGATACCGCTTATGAAATAACTGTTATACGTTCATTCTATAAATGTCTGATATTTTATAGAAAGGGTGATTTACTCTTGAATAATCAAAGTAAATGGTTACCAATTATTGCGTCTGTAGGTATGGGAGCTGCAACTTACTACACCATGACAAAAAACAATCAAAACATTGGACAAACCGTTCAAAAATTCGCGCCTTTTTTATCAGATAGTGGAGGCAATAATGGTAATAGTGGACAAATGGGACCGTTTGGAATGAGTTAAGTCAAACACGGGTACGGAGGAGTACAATATATACTCCTCTTTTCCTTTTTATATACTAGCATATAGAAATAATTATGTGTATAATTGTTAGAATAATTACATCATACAATTAAGGAGAGAGAAACCATCATGAAACAATTTGGACTACTTATCCGAATCATCCTGGCCATAGTTCTTGGTATAGTTTTTGGAACATTTGCCAATGAATGGCTGGTACGATTATTTGCTACTTTTAATGACATTTTTGGTGGCTTTTTAACATTCATTATACCTCTTATTATCATTGGTTTTATTGCACCAGGTATAGGGTATATGGGGAAAGGTGCAGGAAAACTTCTTAGCATTACTGCACTTATAGCTTATATTTCTACAATAATTGCAGGAATTATAGCATTTTTATTTACTAAGTCCTTGTATCCAACAATATTAAGTGGACACAGTCTAAAAATGTTTGATGACCCAAGCAGCGCTTTAGAAACTGGCTTCTTATCTTTTGAACTAACACCACCCTTAGAAGTGGTAACTGCACTTATATTAGCCTTTGTACTAGGTATAGGAGCTGCAGCAATTAAAAACGATTCATTGTTAAGAGTAATGACTGATTTTAGGTCTATCATTGAACTAGTTATACAAAAAGTTATTATTCCATTGTTACCAATTCATATTTTTGGAATCTTTACAAATATGACTTATGCAGGTCAAGTAGCATCCATTTTAAGTGTTTTTTCAGTTGTTTTTGCAATGATTATTGTTTTACATATTATTTACCTGATATTTCAATATACTATTGCTGGAACGTTAAGTCGACAAAATCCATTTAGTATGCTTAAAAGGATGATACCGGCTTATTTTACAGCTTTAGGTACACAGTCTTCTGCTGCTACCATTCCGGTAACATTACAGCACACAAAAAAATTACATGTAAAAGGTAATGTTGCTGATTTTACTGTACCCCTTTTAGCAAACATCCATTTATCAGGAAGTACCATTACTATAACTAGTTGTGCTTTAGCTGTAATGTTCTTACAAGGATCAGTCGCTACAATTGGTTCTATATTGCCATTTTTACTTGTATTAGGAGTAACAATGATCGCTGCACCTGGCGTTCCAGGTGGTGCTGTAATGGCGGCTATTGGATTATTAGATACTATGCTAGGCTTTGGACCAACAATGGTTTCTTTAATGATTGCATTATATCTTGCTCAAGATAGTTTAGGAACTGCTTGTAATGTGACAGGAGATGGAGCAATTACCAGTATTGCAGATTCGATAAATAATAAGTGGAAAATAACAAATGATGATGCTTAATTAGATTATTCACTAAGATAACTTACTAAAACTGCTTTTCACGTAGGGAAAGGCAGTTTTTATTCACACTAAAATAAGTGTTGGATTAAGAGTAAAATTAACATTAAAAACTAATTATAATAAAAAAGAAATTATAGGTTAATTTAGATAGATAAGGCTACTAACCTAGGAAATATATAAGAAAAACATTGCCATCCATAGAGAATGAAAAAATAATACTTTTACTTATTTAAATCAATTTTATAATTAAGATATCTTGATATATTATAGAAGGTAGTAATAGAAGTTTTATGAGCAGGAGGATGATTTTATTTTACGACATTCACTATAGAGCGCAAATAGATGATATTTAGTCACAAATAACAAGATAACATGTTGTTTCTATGATAGATAGATTAGTGGATGTCACGTATGATCAAAGCGATATATTTTCTCACATGAGTATTCTCGAAAATAATATTTATGTATGTTAGTTTAGTTTAAATTTTGCCGATAAAAAGACGGATTAGCTTAATAGCTAATCCGTCTTTTTATCGTTGCCTGGCGGCGTCCTACTCTTGCAGGGGCAAAGCCCCAACTACCATCGGCGCT
>NZ_LSNA01000004.1:0-1279 GCF_001741975.1 Oceanobacillus sp. E9 | reverse complement strand
AGGTAGAAGCTTTTGCAGCGACAGTCTCCCTTCCATATGAAAAAGGAGATCGCCATGAAGATCTTGTAGAAATCAAAGAAAAATTAAATCACATAGGATTTGATGGTATATCTGAGACGGATTACTTCGGTGATTGGACAGAGACTCGTGTGAGGCAATTCCAAGAATACTATCAACTTTCTGTGACAGGAAAAGTGGACCAGGAAACGATCAATAAGTTAGATAGTGTGTATAACAGTCCCTTCCAACTTGGTAAACGTCATGAAGATACAAAAATAATCAAAGAACAGTTGAATAGTATTGGATATGGCTATATTAGTGTAACGACATTATTTGGAGATTACATGGAGAGCCAAGTGAAGAAATTCCAAGGCGATCATGGCCTTCGCGTAAATGGAATAGCAGATGAACGCACTCTAGCGAAGCTAGAAGAACTCGCATCTACGGATGTGTTTGAACTAGGAGACCGTCATAATGCACTTATCTCTATCAAGCAAAAGTTAAATGCGATTGGATTTGATGGTATATCCGAGACCAATTACTTTGGAAGTTGGACAGAGACTCGTGTTAAACAATTTCAAGAATACTATGGTTTGAGTGTTGACGGGAAAATAGGTCCAGCAACACAAGAGAAACTAAATAGTGTTTACAATAGCCCCTTCCAGAATGGCAAACGTCATGAAGATACAAAAGCGATCAAAGAACAGCTCAATAGTATCGGATATGGCTATATTACTGTAACGACATTATTTGGAGATTACATGGAAAGTCAAGTGAAGCAGTTCCAACGTGACCATGGATTGCGAGTAAATGGAATAGCGGATGAACCAACGTTAAGGAAGCTAGAGGAGTTGGCATCTACGGATGTATTTGAGTATGGAGATCGACATAATGCGCTTATCTCTATCAAGCAGAAGTTAAATAGAGTCGGATTTGATGGTATATCCGAGACTAACTACTTTGGAAGTTGGACAGAAACCCGTGTCAAACAATTCCAAGAATACTATCACCTAACCGTATCAGGAAAAATAGATGGTTCTACCCAAGATAAACTTGAGGAAGTTTTTAATAGTCCTTTCCAAGAAGGAGAACGTCATGAAGATACAGTAGAATTAAAAGAAAAACTGAATCGCCTAGGATATGGCCATATTACAGTATCCACATTATATGGAAGTTTTACAGAAACTCAAGTGAGAAAATTCCAACAGGATCACGGGCTTGTGGTGAATGGTATAGCAGACGAGATCACTTGGTTAAAACTTGATGAAACTTATTATAA
>NZ_LSNA01000003.1:0-1715 GCF_001741975.1 Oceanobacillus sp. E9 | reverse complement strand
TCATGGCGATCTCCTTTTTCATATGGAAGGGAGACTGTCGCTGCAAAAGCTTCTACCTTCACTTCTTCAGTTTTCTCTTCATCTTGCTTTCTTAGATTATCTGATGATTCATTATCTGTTGGAGCTGTATTTACTTCTTTCTTCTTTACCTGTTCTTCAATTGGTTCAGTAGAGACTTCTTTATCTGATTCTTCATGTTTTAACTCATTTCCTTTAGGAAATTCAACTTGTCCTTCTTCTAAATTATCATCTTCAAAAACCTCGGTTTTCTGTTCCTTATTTTCCTTATTTGCTTCATCAGCATGGATAATTGCAGGACTAAAGTGGAATAAGACAATAACACCAATTAAAAACAACTTAAAGTATTTCCTCACTTTAGTTTCACCTCCTCAATTTTATAGAATACTACTAATCTAATATCGGTAAATATTATTAAAATTTAATAGGTTATAAAAAAACTACCTAAAATGGTAGTTTTTTTATAACCTATTATCTTCTTTTTAAATTATAAGAGCTTGCGATAGCATCTGCAGTTATTTGAGCTAGATATGTACGATAACTTGGGTCTTTTAAAAGCGTATTCTCAACAAAATTATCGATAAACATATATTCTAATAGAATAGAAGACATATTTGTATTTCTTAACACATTAAAGTTTGCTGTCTTTTCCCCTCTATCATTTACATTAATATTATTAATTATATAGGAATGAATATCAGTTTGTCTTTGTTTTGTTTCATTTGATACATTTCCATTATGGATGTATGTTTCAAATCCGTTAGCTGAACCATTAAAAGCGTTAGTGTGGAAACTAACAAAATAATCTGCTCCCCAACGGTTTGCCATATTAGCCCTTTCCGTTAATTCTATAAATGTGTCATCTGTTCTTGACATATTTACAAGAACACCCTTATATTTCGTTGATAAGAATTGTTCCGTCTGAAGGGCAATATCTAACACAACATCTTTTTCATTAATACCATAACCTTGTCCACCTGGATCATGTCCTCCATGACCTGGATCTAGAAATACTCTTATTAGACTATCATCTAATTTCTGAATCGTTTTTGGATCTGCTATTCCACTTACTGGAAGATTGTAATCTGACTGGAACTGCTTTAATCTTGTTTCTGTCCAACTCCCAAAATATTCACTTATAGCGATACCATCATAACCTAACGCATTAAGCATTTCTTTTATCTCAATTACTCTAGAATCGGATTTACCTTTTTGTAATGGACTACTATATATTTCGTTGATTTTATCAATGGTTACTTCATCTGCTATTCCATTTACACGTAAACCATAATAATCTTGGAACTTTCTCACTTGAGTTTCAGTAAAACTACCAAATAATGTAGATACCGTAATATAACCAAAACCAATATGATTTAATTTCTCTTTTAATTCTACGGTTCCATCATGGCGTTTACCATTCTGAAAGGGACTATTGTACACACTGGATATCTTTTGCTGTGTTTGTTGATCAGCTTGACCAGTCACTGAAAGTCCGTAATATCGCTGGAATTGTTGAACGCGCGTTTCCATCCATTCTCCGAAGTAATTAGTCTCAGAGATACCACCAAATCCAATCGCATTTAATTGTTGCTTAATTTTAATAATATCATCATGACGATCTCCTAATTGGAAACCTACCTTATAATAAGTTTCATCAAGTTTTAACCAAGTGATCTCGTCTGCTATACCATTCACCA
>NZ_LSNA01000002.1:0-14662 GCF_001741975.1 Oceanobacillus sp. E9 | reverse complement strand
TTGATTTATTCTAATCCTGATGATGTGGAGTTTTACATTATTGATCTTAAAGGAGGATTGGAATTTAGTCAGCATAATTACAAGCAAGTCAAAAAGGTGGCGAGTAGTCCATTACAAGCCTATGACTTATTAAAGGACTTAGCTGTAGATATTGAGTTAGATATGGCTCATTTCAAGCAAAAAGGATATAACAATGTATTAAATACCAATATCAAACGCAGGAAATTTATTATTGTGGATGAAGGAGCTGAACTTGTACCGCATAAATATATGGATAAAGAAGAAAGAAAGAAACTAGATTATTGTCAGTATGCATTATCCAATATAGCAAGGGTTTCTGGTGCGTTAGGTTATCGTTTAGTTTTTGCCACTCAATATCCGACCGCTGATACTTTACCACGTCAAATAAAACAAAATGCGGACTGTAAAATAAGTTTTCGAGTACCCACAGAAGTTGCTAGTCGTGTAGCAATAGATGAACAAGGCGCACAGGATATAAATATTAGAGGTAGAGCCATTTATCGTACTTCTGATAAACAATTAATACAAGTGCCATATGTAAGTGATGATGAAATAAAAGGGAGGTTTAAGCAATATGTTAGCTCAACTACAAAGACAGCAGAGAGACGAACAGATACTGTTGAGTTTGGATAAATTGACGTATGCCACAAGGGAACAATTACAGATCATAAATAATCTTGGTGGCAATCGTAATGCACAACGCATACTTGCTAGAATGGAAAAGGATAAATTACTTTTAGCTGCACGACTAGAAAAGAAAATATACTATCTGTCCAATAAGGGTAAACAATTAATCGGGTCAACACAAGGTAATTTAAACAAGAAAGAAGTTACTCATGCATTAATGAGAAATGATCTTTATATTAAATTAGGAATGCCTAAAGATTGGAAGAAAGAACGTCCCGTAACCTGGGGAGATAATAAACTAATACCAGATGCAACATTTAAACGAAATGGTGAGTTTTACTTTATAGAAATTGATAATCAGCAAACTATGGCAACAAATATAGAAAAGATTAAAAAATACAAAGACTTATCATACATTATCCACCAACAATACAACCACAGACCAACATTGATATGGTACACATTATCAGAGATTAGAAAGAAAAAATTAAAAGAACTTTGTAAAAAGTCGTCCATCAAATATGAAATATATGGTAACATGTAGGTAAAAAGATATGGAGGGGTATTAGTTGAAAAGAATTAGTTTAGTTATTATTTCTATATTAGTTTTATTATTAGCAGGATGTACTAAAGAAGCTCAAGCAGAGGTTGACGGAGAGGCGAAAAACCTAGAAGATTTACAAACAATGGTAGCAGGTGCAAAAGAGGAATTAGAAGAACTTGACGGGAAAATTGGAGATAAAAAAAGTGATCTATCTGAAATAGAAACAGAATTTCAAAACCGCGAATCAGAGTTTAGTAAACTATCTAAACTAGCAGAAAACAAAGAAACTGCTGAATCAGAATTAAGTGAAGCTGAATCAACTTTAGAAAAACTTAACGCAGATATTGAAACTGCGGAAAGTGAGTTAAGCAAGTTAGAAGGGGACATTCTCAAAGCTATCGATGAGCCAATTAAATTGAATCCGGGGTTTTATTACTTTGGGATTGATTTAGATGAAGGTCGATATAAACTGGAAGCACAAGAAGGTAATACAGGTAATGTTTTTGTGAGAGGAGAAAGTGGAAGTATAATAAATGAAATCTTCGGTACTAGTAATGACGGACACAGTATTAGCGAATTTACGTTTTATGGTTCTGAAGGTTTAGAAATTGAAGCAACTATACCGGTATTGTTATATCCGGTGGAATAATTAAGAGAGGGGATTATTATAGGAGACCAATAGGAGACTAATTTTACAAAAATCGAAAATAAACAAGAAAAATGTAAAACATTATAAAATAATGAAATGCTACAAAACGCCATTATAAAGCACTTTGTAGCATTTCATGGAATTATAAATTATAAAATAAACAGCCTTCTAAGCTGTGGGTCGCAGGTTCGAATCCTGCCTGGGACGTTAGGTTAACCCTTGTAAACACAATGTTTATGAGGGTTTTTTGTTTGGCCGGGTAATGGTAGGGGCTGATAAAAGAGACCAATAGGAGACCATTTTAACCTTTCTTATATAACTCATTAAAATGCTGTGCCGCAGATTGTTCTGCCTCTTGCAATACATGACCGTATATATCCATCGTGGTTGCTATACGACTGTGACCTAACCGCTCTTGGATAATTTTAGCGTGGACACCTTTACTGATTAGCAACGTAGCAGATGTATGCCTAAGATCGTGGAATCTTATCTTTTTCAGTCCAGACTTTTCATACTTGTCACTTCTTGTTAACCTATACCATCTTTGAGAAATAGAATCAGGTCTCCTAGGTTGTCCAAATTCATCCGAAAATAAGAATACATTGTCTGGATACTTCCACAGATCGCCAACTTCTAATTTATGACTATATTTAATACTCCTCAATTTTTTCAACTCGTCCATTAAACCTTCTGGAATTGAAACTTTTCTTGTCCTATCAGATTTAGTTGATTTCAATTTAACGCCTTCGCCAGTAACATTAACAAAAGCCTGTTCAATTGTGATAGCGTTATTCGCAGTGTCTAAATGTTTATCCTCAAGAGCGACTATTTCTCCCTCTCTTGCTCCTAATACTGCTGCTACTTGAACAATTAATTGCCACATTGGATCTTCTTTAGACAGCAATTCAAACAATTTATTTGTCTCATTTAATGTAAATACTTCTGATTTTTTATGGCTTACTTTTGGCAAAGACATATTTTCACTAGGGTTTTTTTCAATCAAATCCCATTGAACAGCGACTTTAAACAAAGAGTTAATCGCTTTGTAAATGTTTTTAATGGAGCTTGGTGATAATCCGCCTTCTTTACCATCTAATCTTTTTCCGTTTTTCTTTAAATCATCAAAGAAATCTATAAGGTGGATTTTTCTTACATCTACTAATTTCATATCCCCGAACTCTGGTAAAAACCTATTTTCAATAATTGACTTTGTTTCTACTAATGTTCTAATTCCATAATGATCTCTAGCGAACTTTTCTAACCACTGGTCATAGAAATTCTTAATACTTAATTTAGAATCATCTATATGATGCTTCGCCATTAATTCAGCTTCAAATTGAGTAAGTATTTTTTTTGCTTCTGTTTTATTTTTAGCTGATACAGTTTTATTTTTTCTTTTTCTTTTATTTCCAACATACCCTAATTCTGCTGTAAGCTTAAACTTACCTTTCGAGATTTCTCTTACTGTTCCCATGATTTTCCTCCTTTAATGCAAAATTATTACAAATAATACTAGAACATATGTTCTGTTTATGATATTATAATACCATAAACTTCTCGTCAGACATATCTTAATTTTAAAAAATCGCTATGATTTACCTAGAAATATATGGTATAAATAGTTATATATGAAGTCGATTGGCTGTATTTTATCGGTGAGTAGATTAAATACATCTACTCTTTACGGCCTACTTCAACCCATTCATATAAATCATCTATTGCACAGTCGAGAATTACAGATATATTTTTAGCGACTTGCAAGGACATGTTCTGTCTGTTGTGAATGTATTTATTTATCTGCTGATGGGTTACACCTAACCTGTCAGCGAGCTGTTGTTGGGTCATTTGGTTTCTTTGCAGAATTTGTTGAAGTAGGCATCTACCGACTTTATAAGCCAATTGACACCATCCTCATATAAAATTTAACTAATCTTAAAAGGCGGCGATGTAATGACAGAAGAAGAAATTAGAAAAATTGTTAAACTGGTTAAATTGTATAACGTTAAAGATGTTCCATCAGATACGGATAGTTTACTTTTTCTGATTCTCAAAGATATTCACAGCGAGATCAATGTTTTCAAATAATCGCTTTCTATCTTCGCCCTCATGCTCGAGGGCTTTTTCATATAATTTTTTGATAAAAAGCATTTCATCAGTAGATAATTCTTTATCTCCTGTAATCTCCAATGCTTTTTGTATTACATTTTCTTCTGTCTTAGTTTGTGGGAATAGATCATCTATACTTATATCAAATATCTCTGCCAATTAAAATAAGCTATCATAACTAACCTCCCATTCGCCCTTTTCATAACCAGAAATAGTGTTTTGGTTAACTCCTAATTTCTTTCCTAACTCTAATTGACTCATTTTAATTCTTTTTCTGTGTTTTCTAATTTGACTTCCTACGTATTGGTTAATGTTCATTGCTATGATTCCTCCAATATTCTTCTTCTTTTACTATCGCGATTCACAGGAAAAATTTACTAATTAATTGTATTTCCTGAGATTCATTATATATCAGTATTAACCTATAATCAACAAAAATAATCAGTATTTATGATTTTTCTTGTTGACTTATCAGAAAAACTGATATAATATGAAAAGCAAGAAATGGAAAGGGAGGTAGATTAATGCATTGGAATTTGGTCAAGTTGCGAATGGACAACGGGTTAAACTTCAAACAGATGGGTGAAATAGCAGGCATATCAGGTGATTCTTATTCCCGGCGAGAAAAAGGTGTTACAGATTTTCGTCCAAGAGAGATGTATCACATTGCAAAACATTTCAACTTGAAAGTGAGTGATATTTTTTTAAAACAAAATATCAGAAATACTGATATCGAGGTGTTAGAAAATGAAGCGAACTGATGTAAAAGGTCTAGTTGAATACTTGGAAAACACAGGGAACAAACTCTCTAAATCTTTTATTTACAAGTTGGTGAAAGAAAATAAGATCCCACATAAGAGGGTTGGTTCAAAAATTATTTTTGATATTGAAACTATCGAACAATGGTTAGATCCAGAAAGCGAGGTGAGTTGAATGCTAAAAGAACACTATCTAATTGAAGATTATTCAACAGTATTAGATACAGTAGAAAATTTATTTAACTCCACCATGAAAGCAGTAAACATGGCTGAAAATGCAGAGTTCAGTACCAAGAATGATGTACTTGCTGAAATGAATCACTCACTAGAAACATTAATGTCACTAAACAGAAAGAAAATAGATCGTGAAGTTGATGAACAGGCTTGGACTTATGTTGGAAGTAAAACTTATGTTTAAGCGTATAGGTGAAAGTGGCAATTATTATGTTGTATGTGGAATATTAGGATATTTGTTTTTCTTAGGTTGTACTTATTTTAGTCATTAAAAAGGAGAGGGATTAAATGGAAAACCAAAAAATAGTTTCTCAAATCATTGGAATGTTAGTAGAAAGAAACATAAGTGCTAAAGAAGCTATGGAAATACTTGATGAAACAAAAGATGTATTTTTAGATAGAAGTTTTCACATTAGTTCAAATAAAAAGGCGGACTAGCTCGTCCACCCAATAATTACTACTTGTATAAATCGATGATAGTTATAACATTATTTGTTTTTAAAGTTAATGGTTGATTAACAGTTGTATGTTGATTTTGAAAAGCGAAAGCATGGTTATGAAAATATAAATCGTCTTTAGGGTCTTTTCTGGTAATAGTAATAAAATTAAATTCATTTAAATAGTTCATAAGATCGTTATAAAAATCACGCTGCCAAGAATACCCATTATGCTCTACAACATGATTAGGATATTCATTAGAAAAAGAAATGTCGTCGAAACCATCTATAACAATTTCAGAACCATCAGACACGCAAATTTGTAAAACCATATCCATAATAATACACCTCCTTATAAGTAAATTTTACCATACAGGAGATGTGAAAAGGAGGACTCAAATTGAATATTAATCTAAGCAAAAAAGCAACTAAATGGCTAGGAGGATTAACAGCAGGAACAATCATATTACTAGCTACTGTAGGATTCGCCACTGCACCATATGTAAACCAAAAACAACCAAGTGAAATGATGGAGTTTGAAATAGAGATACCAAACGAATTTAAGAATTACTTGGAACAACAAGAACAACCAGAAAAAGAAAAAAATCTTGAAGGCACTTTTCTTTAAAGGAGGTGTCAACTATTGAGAGATGCATTGATTGGTTCACTTGTAATAACTCTATTAATCTATCTAGTAATTGCATGAAAAAAAGCAGTCAGCGGCAACTGACTACTCTAGAAAACAAAATTATTAATGTGATTTTATCACAAAGGAAGGAACTTGTACATGAATTTAGACAGGTCTTTAGAAGTTTTAGAAGTTGTAACTCAAGCATGGGATGAAGGATTTATTAGTTTCACTGACGATAATCGTTTTGGGAAAGAAATTCATTTAAGCAATAAAAAATTTATGGAAATATCGGAAGGACATGAGGTTTTCGTTGTAGAGGATTATAACGAACATTCCGAACGACATAATTTCGAATATAGGGATTGCGTGTTTTTTACACTGATTAAAAAAGAGCCAGTTGCATCCAACCCATACGGATTAACTGAACAAGAACGTGATATGAGAAATGCAGGACATAAGGAGAGTGATTTTGTTGAGTAGTTTATATGATTTAACACAGGATTTTTTGCAGGTTCAGTCGCTAATTGATGATGGCGGGGAAGGGTTGAGAGATACTTTAGAATCTATTGATCTAGCAATTGAGGACAAGCTAGAAAACATCGGTAAAGTTATTCGTAATTTAGATGGCGAGGCAGAAATGCTAAAAGCAGAAGAAAAACGATTATCCGATAAACGAAAAGCAATTGAAGCTAATCAGAAACGATTAAAAATGTATGTGGAAGATCAGCTTACATTAACCGGTAAGGATAAAGTTAAAACTGGAATATTTACTTTCGCTATGCAGAATAACCCGCCTTCATTAAAAGTTCTTGATGAAACAGTATTACCTAAACGATTCTTTATTGAACAAGAACCTAAATTGGATAAAAAGGCACTGAAAGAAGAACTAAAAAGTATTGGTCATGATATGCCTGGTGTTGAGTTAGTGCAAGGGAAAAGTTTACGGATTAGATAAGAGGTGTTTGTGTGGCAATCGATATTACAAGTGCTTCAGAACTTAACTCAAAAGATGAAACATATTTAATATATAGTCCTCCAGGAATGGGAAAAACATCAACTGTCAAATTCATTCCTGGTAAGTCGTTAGTTTTAGATATGGATAGGACAACAAGAGTGTTGAAGGGTGAAAAAGATATTGATATTGCTTATATCGATAATCAAAATACGTGGAAAGCTTGGGGAGAAATGACTAAGGATTTAGCAAAAATGGATTTGTCCTCATATGAAAATATTGTGTTAGACAATGTTTCAGAAATGGAACGATGTATGCTTGGTAATTTAGGTAGAGAAGGCAAAAATGATCGTGTCCCAGAAATGAGACATTACCAACAAGTACAATTCTTTCTTATTGATTCGATTCGATTTTTAAAAACATTTGGTAAAAGAATCATAATTACTGCTTGGGAGACAACAGACGAATGGACAACGACAGAGGGTCAGACATTCAACAGATCATACCCACAGATTAGTCCGAAGATATTAACAAATTTTATGGGGTTATGTGATGTAGTTGGAAAGTTAGCATACAACGAAGAAACTGAGAAAAGAGGGTTTATCCTTCAACCTAGTAATTCGGTATTTGCTAAGAATCAATTGGATGATAGAAAGTTTTGTTTGCAAGAAGAACTGGTGATGTATGGCGGTGCTGTAAATGACTAAAACAAGAGAACGCCATGGAATGCACGAATCAAGAATTTATAGAACATGGCAAAACATGAAAAGCAGATGTAATAATCCTAACGCTTCAAAGTATCATCTTTATGGTGGTAAAGGGATAAAAGTATGTGATGAATGGTCTGAGAGTTTCATAACGTTTCATGATTGGGCGATGAAAAACGGATATACAGATGAGCTTACATTAGATCGCATAAATGGCAATAAAGATTATGAACCATGTAATTGTAGGTGGGTCACTTATAAAGTTCAAAGTAATAATACTACTCAAAATAACATTATCACGTATAAAGATGTAAGTATGACTGCTGCACAATGGGCGGAAAAATTAAATATGAACTATAACACTTTTACTGAGAGGTTACGTAGAGGGTGGACGTTGGAAAGAGCAATAGAAACTCCAACTATGGATATAAGTAATTTCGGAAATTTCATAAAGGAGTTGAAGAAAACTAATGTCATTTGAATTACACAACTACCAACAAAGATTGGTTGATAAAGCGAGGGATTCATATACACAGGGATATATATCACCATGCGTGGTTGCTCCCTGTGGTTAACCGGAGCAGGAAAATCGGTAATCATAAGTGACGTAGCTAGAATGACCACATTAAAAGGTAATCGTGTATTGTTCTTGGTTCATCGAAAAGAATTGATTGAACAGATACAAGAAACATTTGAATTGAATAATGTTGATATGAAGCTTGTCCAGTTTGGAATGGTTCAAACCATCGTGAAAAGGTTAGATCGTACCATTAAACCAGACTTAATCATTACTGATGAAAACCATCATGGTATGGCAGCTTCATATCGAAAAATATACGATCATTTTCATGATGTATTGAGACTTGGATTTACAGCTACACCTATTCGACTTAACGGGTCTGGTTTAGGTGATGTAAACGACATCCTTATTGAAGAAGTGGATGCTAAATGGCTAATTGAACACAATTATCTATCTCCTTACAAATACTATGCGCCTAAGTTGATAGATATAACCAAATTGAAATTAAATAGTTTACGAGAGTTTTCTAGTACATCCATTGATAATGCTTTAGACGATAACACAATTTATGGGGATGTAGTTAAACACTATAAAGAACTAGCAGATGGCGAACAAGCAATTGCATATTGTCACAGTATTAAAGCTAGCCAATTGACTGCTGAACAGTTTAATAAAAATGGTATCAATGCGATTCACCTAGATGGAAAAACACCAAAAGATGAGCGTGAAGAAATTATCAAGAAATTCCGCAATAAAGAAATAAGCATTCTTTGTAACGTTGATTTAGTGGGAGAGGGGTTTAATGTTCCAGACTGTTCCACAGTGATAATGCTTAGACCCACTCAATCACTCTCCCTCTTTATTCAGCAGAGTATGAGAGGAATGAGATATAAACCGAATAAAACATCGATCATTATTGATCACGTGGATAATGTCAGAAGGCATGGTCTGCCGGATATGGAACGCGCTTGGAGCTTAGAAGGTAAAAAATCATCAAAAAAGCAACAAGAAACCGAAGTAAAAATAAAACAATGTGATAGTTGTTTTGCGGTATATTCACCCGAAGAAAAAGCGTGTCCCTTGTGTGGACATGTTCCAGAAGTTAAAGAACGTAAAGATTATGAAATTGAAGAGACAGCAGAGTTGGAAGAAGTCAAAGAAGAAGATAAACAAGCTATTAAATTGAATTTCAAGAAACCAGAAGAATGCAATAGTTTTGCAGAATTAGCGGAACTTGGAAAAGCATTGGGTTACAAGCCAGGATGGAGTTATTACCAAGCGAAATCAAGGGGGTTTGTTCGATGATTGAAGGTCAACTTTATGGAAGATTAGAGGTAATTAAGCTAGATCATCGAAAGCGATACGCTTGGGGAAGTCGAAGTTTCTACTTGTGTAAGTGCAGTTGTGGTAACGAAAAAGTTATTAGGAGAGACCACATAACATCCGGTGCTACAAAATCATGTGGGTGTCTCGAAAAAGAGAACTTGAAAGGGCTTGAATTTAAAGAAACTCATGGACAAACAAAGACAAGGCTTTACTATGTTTGGAACTCAATGAGAATGAGGTGCAGGAATCCAAACACAAATAACTATCACAACTATGGTGGTAGAGGTATAAGCGTATGTAAAGAATGGAATGATTCGTTCGAACCTTTCTATGAATGGGCAGTTAAAAACGGTTATAGACCAGGTTTAACCATAGAAAGAATTAACAACGATGGAAATTATGAACCTAGCAATTGCAAATGGGCAACTTATAAAGAACAATCTGCAAATACAAGAAGATCATTAAAAAATAAAAACAAACAGAAAAGGATGATTAATAATGTCAGGATTTAACTTAGATTTTAACAATACTTTTGAAGGTTTCCAAAAAATTGATGATGGTGTATATGAAGTTGTTATTGAAAGTGCTGCAGAAGATGCAACACAAGGCGGAGCAGAGTTTACTAATTTTACAATGGTTATTCGAAACGATCTGGACCAACCATTTAAAAACCAAAAAATTTGGGAACGTGTGTTTAAAGCGAAAGCTACTGGAACATATAACATGCTTATGTTTAACACGATTGGAAAAGCTGCAGGGCTTGAACCAGGTAAAACATATAATACTTTTGATGAACTGCTAAATGATTACAGAGGTAAGCCGGTGCAAGTTTTTGTACAGAACGAAACATCAGAATACAACGGTAAAACATACGAAAACTTAAACGTTAAAAAATGGAGTCCTACTAAGTTCCCAAATGTACAACATCAATTTAAACAGAAAGATAATAATAGCGGT
Organism: Oceanobacillus sp. E9; assembly: GCF_001741975.1. NCBI lineage: Bacteria > Bacillati > Bacillota > Bacilli > Caryophanales > Bacillaceae > Oceanobacillus > Oceanobacillus sp. E9. Next base: position 4,193 of record NZ_LSNA01000002.1, on the reverse strand, counting down.
AACCCAATGAATAGCGCACCGCAAATTAATGATTCTGACCTACCATTTTAGGAGTGACAGCTATGTATGAAGTCTGGAAGGATGTTGTTGGATATGAGGGTCTATATCAAGTATCTAACAAGGGAAGGATACGGAGCTTAGGTAGACTTATACCTCATAAAAGAGGATTCAGAAAAATAAAAAGCAAAACCATGAAGCTTCAAGAAGATGCGTACGGGTACTTTACAGTTTCTTTATACAAGAACAAGAAAAGGAAAATCAAAAAGGTTCATCGGATTGTTGCGGAAGCGTTCTTAAATAATCCTGGAAAACTAGCTACGGTACACCATAAAAATGAAAATAAGAAAGACAACTCGATTGGAAACTTAGAATTTTGTTCCTCTCCAGACAATTCACGTCTCAGCTTCAATAAGAGAGTGATGGGAGTAAATTCGAAAACCAAAGAGATTATTTATTTTAATAGTACCAGGGAAGCAGATTCTTATGGGTTTAACAGTTGCAATATTTCTTTATGTTGCAATGGGAAAATACAAAAGCATAGAGGTTTTAAATGGAAGTACGTTGAAAGGAAGTGATTCCCATTGTATAGCAAAATCCCATATGAACTAAAAGAACTAGATCAATGGTGTGTATTCAAGTTACAAGAACGGAATGGTAAAACTACCAAGATTCCTGTAAACGCAAATACAGGAGGGCATGGAAAAAGTAATGATGAAAGCACTTGGAGCAGTTTTGACACTGCTCTTGGTGCAATCAATAAATTTAGTTGTGATGGCTTAGGTTTTTTCTTCAAACCACCATATTACGGAATAGATATTGATGATATTCAATCGGATATTGAAAGATACAGAAACGAAGATCACGACAACAATATTGTATCTGAATTTATTGACATCATGGAAAGTTATGCGGAAGTATCTCCAAGTGGTAATGGTATTCATATCATCGCTAAGGGTGATTTGCCAGATGGTGGTAGAAGAAAAGGCAATATAGAAATGTATGATTCCGGTCGATTCTTCACCATGACAGGTAATCATATTGGTGGGTACAACCACATCATTGAAGATGAAATGGGAAAAGTTAATTATCTTCATCATAAATATATTGCTACTCACGAAGTGGCAGCAACAAAAGATTATTCACATAGCGAAGGAAATGTGTTATCCGTAGATGAAATTATCAAAGTAGCTAGCAATAGCAAAAATGGCATGCGTTTTAAACTATTCCTAGATGGTGGATGGGAACAATTTTATAATTCGCAGTCCGAAGCTGACATGGCTTTCTCAAATGATTTAGCGTTTTGGACAGCATGCGACTATAACAAAATGGATGATATTTTCCGAAGTTCCTCACTTTATCGTGATAAATGGGATAGAAAGCAAAGTAATTCAACATACGGAGAAATCACTTTAAACAAAGCCATTTCAGAATGTACGAACGTGTTTAGTCCTCAAGCTTCTAACGATGATTTTAATTTATATGTTGCGGAGTTTGACACTAAAAAGATTGAAAAAAAATACTACTCTTACGATGACACTGGAAATGCAGAAAGATTTACTAACCTATATAAAGATTCCGTACGGTATAGCTACATTCGTAAAAATTGGTATTACTACAATGATAAAACGTGGCAATTAGATCAAGAAGGAAAAGTTAAAAGTTTAGTAGATGAGATACTAATTAGAATGAAACAAGAGCCAGTATTTGTTTCTGATGATGTGGACGAGGAAGAAGCTAGAAAAAACCTCACTAAGCATATCAAGTATTCAAGAGGTAGTAATGGCAAAACAAACATGTTGAAAGAAAGCCAACATTTACTGCCTATACAGCCGGATGAATTCGATAAAGATAAACACTTGTTCAATGTACAGAATGGTTATCTCAATTTAGAAACAGGCAAGCTTCACGATCATGATAGGAGTAAATTGTTTACTAAAATATCATCAATAGAATTTACAGATAAAATTGATTGTCCTTTGTGGGTTGACTTTCTACATCAGATATTTGATGGCGATCAACAATTAATTGATTACCTACAAAGAGCAGTGGGATATTCCCTCTCTGGGTCCACAGAAGAACAGATGATGTTTATTTTATACGGTAATGGACGTAACGGTAAATCAGTGTTCTTGGATATTATAACTGAAATGATGGGTAACTACACAACGAATATCCAACCACAAACAATTATGGTTAAACCACAGGCCGGTGCAGCAAATAGTGATATTGCTAGACTTCAAGGTGCTAGATTAGTAACCACCACAGAACCAAATGACGGTATGCGATTTGACGAAGGGTTAGTAAAACAGATCACTGGTGGAGATAAAGTAACTGCTCGTTTCTTATATGGTGATGAGTTCGATTATTACCCAGAGTTCAAACTGTGGATGGCTACAAACCATAAACCAATTATTAGAGGGACTGACGATGGTATATGGCGAAGAATGGCTATCATTCCATTTACTGTTCAAATTCCAGAAAATAAAGTGGACAAGCAATTGAAATACAAACTCCGAAGAGAATTGAAAGCAATATTAAACTGGGCGGTAGAAGGTTATCAAGAGTGGAAAAGAATTGGATTATCTGAACCACAGATTATTAAAGACCAAAGAAAAGAATACAGAACAGAAATGGACACTATTGAACTGTTTATCGAAGAATGTTGCTACCGCAAATCTGGCGAGAGAGAGAAGTCATCTGACTTATATCACATATATAATAGTTGGGCGAAAGACAATCACCAATATTTAATGAGTAGCACTAAATTTGGTAAAGAAATGGCTAATAAATTCCAAAAGATTAAAAGTAGTGGGATATATTATGCAGGAATTAAATTAAAACACTCGGATGAAAACAAGCCTTTTAGATTGAATTTAAATTAATTCCGAGTAAAACACTTTTAATCACTAAATTTTCAGAAATGAAGACTATTTACCTATGAAAAAATGTGACTTTTAAATTAATGGGATGGTTACGGGATAGGTTAGGGATAGTTTTCTATAAAACCCTCCCGTAACTAAAATCCTATTATATCAACTCTTTATATTATATTTATTTTCTTTTTGGGATAGTTGGGATAGTAAAAATAATAAAAAGAAATATAAAAATAAAAATATAAAAATATAAAAGGTTTTATAAAAACAACCCAAACTGTCCCGTACTGTCCCAAAAGTTATTTATTACACCATGCGAAACTTTGGTATATCAACGTTTATGTATTAGGGAGGGTTTGTATGAAAGAAATAGATATTCAAAATTCCATTCGTTTAGCATTAAATCCATATGCAGTGATTTTTAGAAATAATGTTGGACGAGTTCGAATGGCTGACGGAAGATTTTTTGATACTGGTTTACCGAAAGGTTATTCTGATTTATCCGGGTTTCGCAAATCGGATGGGAAAATGGTTTTTATTGAAGTCAAAAATGAAAATGGAATATTACGAAACGACCAGAAACACTTTCTAAATGAAATGAGTAAATATCCTGTAATTGCAGGAGTAGCTAGATCACCAGAAGAAGCTATAGAAATCGTCACAGGAGGTATACAAAATGAAATTTGAACACTTGGAACGAACAAAGGAACAATTTTCAAAAACAGCTAATATTCAAGAAGATAAAGGCATCTTGAAATATGGTCAGCCACTAAATCCACTAGATAAATATGATTGGTTGGAAATGGCAGAACAAGAGCAAGTGGATGGTTATAAATATTTAATTGCTGAACAGGTAAAACGTACATTCGTTGTTAATAAAATTCGAAAGATAACTGATGATGTAGAGGTAAACCATTGGTTAGACGTGTTAAAGGGTAAATGATGATAATAAAATTCAAAATTCATGAACGTAGAAGGCAAGGAACAACAAACAAATTCAATCCTAAGTTATCCCAATATTGGCAAAAAACATATTATGAACTCTTTAAAAATTGGTAAGGAGTGAGGGAATGGACATTGAACAATCCATAAATCATGTTCGTGAAGCAATCAGAGAATTACCAAAATTATACGGAGATAATCTAGATCAGATTGAGCGATTGGAGCAAGAACGACTAGATTTAATGCACTACATGGAATTGGTTGATTTGAATGCACGTGAAGGCTTTAAAGCATATAAGCAGATGCAGGACGTTTTACGTAAGCGCAGAGTATTAAAAGACCAGAACGAAGAATTAAAACATGTAGTGCCTGTCCTTA
>NZ_LSNA01000001.1:0-757769 GCF_001741975.1 Oceanobacillus sp. E9 | reverse complement strand
TTTTCAAAGAGCAATTTCTGTGTCGCTAACTCAAATTGGCGACTTTATTAATTTAACACATCTAATTGTTGATGTCAACAACTTATTTTAACTTTTTTACTCAAGTTCATTTCGATGTGCTTTGCTGATGCGCTTTGTTAACGCAACGATATTTAATTTATCATGATTCCAAAACGAAATCAAGCACTTTTTAAAAGAAATTATGGATTGATTAATATTTCTATAATTTAGGCTATTCCGCCATAACAAATACATACTTATATATTCCCAATATAATCCTATTTTAAACAAGAAAAACCCTTATCATAACAACGTTTTGATAAAGGTTTTTACACTTCCGAGTTATTTTGTGCGCATTTGTGGGAAAAGTAATACGTCACGAATAGATGGAGAGTTCGTTAATAACATCACCAAACGGTCGACACCTATACCAAGTCCCCCAGTTGGTGGCATACCATATTCAAGTGCTTCCAAGAAGTCCTCATCCATATAATGCGCTTCATCGTTTCCTTCAGCTCTTTCTTTTACTTGAGCCTCAAAACGAGCACGTTGATCAATTGGATCATTTAATTCACTAAATGCGTTCGCATGTTCTCTCCCGACAATGAACAACTCAAAACGATCGGTGAATCGCTCGTCTTCTTTATTCTTCTTTGCTAGTGGAGAAATTTCCACTGGATGTCCGTGTATAAATGTCGGTTGAATAAGAGTCTCTTCTACCTTTTGTTCAAAAAATTCATTTACAACATGACCATAACTCATTGAATCAGTTACTTGTACACCGTGCTCTTTAGCAAGTGTACGTGCTTCCTCATCTGATATCTCTTTCCAAAAATCCACACCTGTAACATCTTTAACAGCATCTACCATATGCAATCTTGTCCATTTTGGCTCTAAATTAATTTCGTTTTCACCGTAAGTAATAGTTGTGGAACCATGGACATCTTTTGCGATGTGAGCTACAAGATTCTCTGTAAGTTCCATAATATCCTGATAATCAGCATACGCTTCATATAGCTCAATCATAGTGAACTCTGGATTATGTCTTGTAGACACACCTTCATTACGGAATACACGTCCTATTTCATAGACTTTCTCCAGACCACCAACCATTAATCGTTTTAAATGTAATTCAATAGCTATTCGCATGTATAGTTCAATATCTAAAGCATTATGATGTGTAATAAATGGACGGGCAGAAGCTCCACCAGGGATACTATGCATCATAGGAGTTTCAACTTCTAAAAATCCTTGTCCGTTTAAATACTCTCTCATCGATTGAATGATCTTACTACGAAATACAAAAGTTTCTCTGCTATCTGGATTTGTAATTAGGTCAAGATAACGTTGACGATAACGCTGTTCGATATCCTTCAATCCATGATACTTTTCTGGTAAAGGTCTTAAAGATTTCGTTAATAATTGAAATTGTTTTGCCTTAACAGAAATTTCTCCTACCTTTGTTTTAAACATAATACCGGTTACGCCAACAATATCCCCTAAATCTGTAGACTTAAATACTTCATAAGCATCGTCACCAATCATATCTTTACGCACATATAATTGAATTTGGCCACTTAAATCTTGAATATGAGCAAATCCAGCTTTTCCTTTTCCACGCTTTGTCATTAACCGTCCAGCAATGGTAACTTCATCTGTAATTTCCTCTAACTCTTCTTTTGAATAAGGATTATACTTATCAATAAGACCGGTTGCCAGGTGGCTTCGTTCAAATTTGCCCCCAAATGGGTCCAACCCTTTTTCCAAGTGCTCCGTTAATTTATCTCTTCGCACCTGCATATGTTCATTCAATTCTTCTGACACTTCTATCACTCCAATTCTTCATAAAATAAGTATAGCGTATCCACAATGATGATTCACCTAACAAGATTTTAATACAAACCCATCTGTAGGCAGTTAACCTCCAGATATAAATCTTAATGCTTAAATTTATGCATCAATTACCCGAGTTAATTTCGCATGCGTTCATAACGAACATTCATATATAACTATTATTCGTTTTTTTATGGAGCTTAGTATTTTTGAAATTCACTCGCTAAAAAATAATTAATTCTACTATAACAAGTATTAAAGACGTATCGTTTAGAATATCTACTTGTCCTCAGTATCAGTTGCAATGCTCTTTAGTATGAGCTCTTCTCTGGAAATGGATAACTTTTCAGCAATCTCATCTAATAGTTGATCGGAAGGCTGTTTTGTACCTCGTTCAATATTTCCTAGTTTTGAAGTGGATATCTCCATCTCTTTAGCAAATTGTATTTGTGTGTATCCTTTTAGCTTTCGAAAAGCTTTTATTCTTCTTCCGATTCGCTTTTTATCCATTTTTTTACATCCTTTTTATCTGTCTCAGGAAGTTCATTGACATAAGAATCCACTGTTTTGTTTTTTACAGGGATCATATATCCCGGTGCGATTTCTTGAAGTGGTATTAAGACAAATGCGCGTTCATGCATTCTAGGATGCGGCAACATCAATCTTTCTACTGTACTATTTTCTTGATTATACGTCAAAATGTCAAGGTCGATTGTTCTAGGACCAAATCGAATCGTTCTCTCTCTTCCTAACCTCTGTTCTATCTTTTGACATACATCTAATAGTTCATTTGCTGATAAACTCGTTATTACTTGCACCACCATATTTAAAAATTGAGATTGAGCTGTGTAACCTACAGGAGCCGTCTCATATATTGAAGACTTCTTCTGAATGGTTATGTTTGTATAATCATCCAAACATTGTAGTGCTTCTTTAATAAAATTTTCACGTGGTTCAATATTAGTTCCTAAGGCTACATAAGCTTCATTCATTTTATCCTCTCCCTATAAATTTCTACAGCGACAGATTGATAATGCCCTGGAATGGGTGGGTCTGGTTTTACTACTTTTACTAAGCAAGCATTCAATAATGAAAAGGACGCGAAAAGCTCTTTAGAGATTTCCTCAGCTACCGCTTCAATTAAATTATATGATTGACCCTCGACGACTTTTTTCACTGTTTCATAAGCCTGTCCATAATGAATGGACTCATTCATATCATCGGAGTTCCCCGCCTTATCTAACGGTACATGTAATTCGAGATCTACATTAAACCGCTGACCTAGTTTATTTTCTTCTGGAAAAAGTCCATGGTAACCATAAAACTGCATTTGTTTTATAATAATTTTATCCATTTTTAGATACTCCTTTTTCATAGATAGCATCTGCGATCTGGGCAGCTTCCGCATTGATATGTACATTATGCACTCGTACTATATGAGCTCCTTGTTGCACTCCGATGACCGTGGTAGCAGCCGTACCAACATCACGTTCATCTGCAGGAACATCTAATACATGTCCAATAAATCTTTTTCGTGAAGTTGCTAATAGTACAGGATAGCCTAGGTCGACTAATTGATGTAGCTCTCGTACTACTTCCATATTCTGTTCCATGCTTTTAGCAAATCCTACACCAGGGTCAAGAATGATGTTGTCATCGGTAATCCCTGCATTTTTTGCTATTTGGATACTTTCCAATAAATCGGATTTTACATCTTCCATAAAGTCTCTATAATTTTCTTCATTACGATTATGCATTAAAATAATCGGAGCATTATATTTAGCTACAACCTTTGCCATTTCCGGATCTTTTTTCGCTCCCCATATATCATTAATAATATCTGCTCCTGCCTCTAAAGCTTTTTGAGCCGTCTCTGCTTTAAAGGTATCTACCGATATTGGAATGCTTAATTTGTCTTTAAGGATACGTATAACTGGAACAATTCGATCTAGCTCTTCTTTAGCAGATATTGGAGTGTAACCTGGTCGTGTTGATTCTCCTCCTATATCGATAATATCTGCGCCCTGTTTTTCTAATTCCAAAGCTTGGTTCACAGCTTTATCTACAGTTGAATAACTTCCTCCATCTGAAAAGGAATCCGGAGTTACATTTAGTATTCCCATTAAATGTGTTCGTTCAGATACATTTAAAGTACGTTTCTTCGTTCGAATATTCAACTTATCTTCTACCTCTTTTCTTACATAATCTATTCTATCATCCTACAATAACTACTTGCAGAACGGAAGTACTACCTTTAAGTCCCATAATCCACGCAAATTAAAAAAGAGCCGACCTATATTGGCCAGCCCTCCTTACTTATTTACTGTTCATCAAATTGATATAACGGTGTTGATAAGTAACGCTCACCATTATCTGGTAAAATAGCAAGCACTTTCTTGCCTTTACCTAACTTTTTCGCTACCTTAACTGCTGCAGCAACCGCCGCACCTGAGGAAATACCTCCCAATATTCCGTTGGTAGTTGCAACTTTCCTAGCTGCTTCATATGCTTCCTCGTTAGAAATTGTTAAAACTTCATCATAAATTGCAGTATCTAACACATCAGGTTTAAATCCTGCACCGATTCCTTGTATTTTATGTGGCCCTGGAGTTCCACCTGAAAGTACTGGAGAGTCAGCTGGCTCCACAGCGTATAACTTAACATTATCAAAATGATTTTTTAGTACTTTACCTGCCCCTGTAATTGTTCCACCAGTACCAATTCCGGATACAAACCCATCTAGACCATCTTTCATCTGTTCCACAATTTCTTTACCAGTTGTTTTTTCATGTATATCTGGATTAGCAGGATTGCTAAATTGTTGCGGCATAAAATAACCATTCTCTTTTTGTAATTCTACCGCTTTGCCAATTGCACCTTTCATTCCCTCAGCTCCAGGAGTTAGGACTAGTTCAGCACCATAAGCACGAAGGAGGTTTCTACGTTCCTGACTCATCGTATCTGGCATTACTAGAACAGCACGGTATCCTTTAGCTGCTGCTACCATCGCCAGACCAATACCAGTATTTCCACTAGTTGGTTCAATAATCGTGTCGCCTTCTTTTAGTTTACCACCTTGTTCAGCTGCTTCAACCATCGCAATAGCAATACGATCTTTCACAGAACTACCAGGATTCATAAACTCTAACTTTACGTATACATCTGCGCTATCATAATCTGTAACATTGTGTAATTTAACAATTGGTGTCCCACCGATTAAACCTGTAATATTATCAGAGACCTTCATCTGACTTCCTCCTCTAATTCCAAGTATTTTTATAAGATTTACATCTAATGTAGTTCCTTTATCCTAAAATGTCAACTAATTTGTCTGATAATTTCAGATTATTTATTTTCGTAAATCCACTCAATATCCACTTCTTCCCATAATTGGTCTGCTTCTAACGTCAGTCCTTCTTCATGCATTGCAATTTCACTATGCACATATGGTTGTACTTCTTCGTAAGTAAATTCAATTGCGGGAAGTTTACGGTGCAAGTACATGATTGCTACACCATTCTCTGCTTGAAAAGGTTCACTATAAGTATGATTTTCCATATTCGCAGCTTGTGTTTCATAACTATCCAATAAGAACTGACTTGATGTGTAAATAGCACCCATATAGCCACCATTTTGTCTCGTTTCATCATCAATACTATATTCTCTAGCTAATAATTTAAAAGAAGCACCATCTTCTAATTCTTGGTACACTTGCTCAGCTGTTTCCATATCTTCTACTAAAATATGCGAAAGCTTAACAGAAGATGAAAAATCATATTGATTACCATATGTATCATAATATGATTTTATTTCATCTTCTGGAATTTCAATGTCTCTGGTTAACAACTGTTCCAATTGATAACGGTATTTGATTTCTTCTCTCCATCTCTCTTCCTCTACTGCAGCATCTTCTTCCGTTAATATTCCTTGCATGGTATATAAGAACGAAACTTCCCTGTCGATGATTTTTTCACTTACTTCAATACCTTCTTGCTCTGCTAAAGTGTTAACTACTTCTTTATCAATCATTTGCTTTAAATATTTTTGTCCTTGCATATTTCTTAAGTCTGTCATCCATTCATCATAGGATATTTCTTCATCCGCTACTGTTGCGACTGCTTCATTACGATTGATCTCTTTCTCTCCCTCGCCGTCCGACACTACTTCTGAATCATTGCCATCTCCTACAAACAGTAGAGTTGCAATATTCGTAATCAGTAGCACCACAACGATCCCGAGCAACAATTTTTTAGACATTTAGGTGTAACTTCCTTTCTTCTCTCTACTGTTTAAGGTTTTCTAATTCTTCCTCTGTAAAATGATACTTTTCATTACAAAAATGACAAGTAGCCTCCGCACCATGATCTTCTTCAATCATAGCCTGGATTTCATCATTTCCTAAACCAACAATCGCTTGTGCAAGACGATCTTTTGAGCATTTACAACGAAATTCAATTGGCATTTTTTCATGAATGTTTAGTTGTTTTTCTCCAAATAGTTGGGTAAGTATTTCTTCTGGGGTTTTTCCTTCACGAATTAACGAAGATATCGCTGGGAGAGCTTGAATTTGATCTTCTAATTCATTAATTACTTCCTCTTCAGCACCTGGCATTACTTGAACAATAAAGCCTCCGGCAGCTAAAATAGTATGATCTGGATTTACTAAAACCCCTGCACCAACGGCTGATGGTATTTGTTCAGAGGTAGCATAGTAATACGTAAAGTCTTCACTAATCTCACCAGAAACGATCGGTGTTTCTCCTGTAAAAAAATCCTTTAATCCTAAATCTTTAATAACGCTAATGTTTCCTTCTGTACCAACAGCTCGCGCTACATCCAGTTTTCCCTTTTCATTTAATTCAAAATCTACATGTGGATTCTTAACATATCCGCGAACATGCCCATCAGCATCAACATCAGCAACAATTGCCCCAAGTGGACCATTCCCCATTACTTTCGTTGTGATAGAGTCATCACCTTTTAACATAGCCCCCATCATTGATGTAATTGTTATGGTTCTACCAAGAGCTGCAGATGCAGTTGCAAATGTATCTTGTCTTCTTCTCGCTTCTTCCACCGTATTTGTGGACTGAACAGCATACGCTCTAATTTTCCCATTATTTGCTGTCGCTTTTATTAAGTAATCGTTCATTGGGAATATCTCTCCTTCTACTTTACTAATTATTTTTTTGATAAATCAAATGTAATCCTTTTAATGTCAAATATGGCTCTACGATATCAATGGTTGCTGATTCATGTGCAATTAATTTAGCAAGTCCCCCTGTAGCAATAACAGTAGGATTTGTGCCTTTTTCGTTTTTGATTCTCTCTACCAATCCATCTACTTGTCCAATATATCCATAAAACACTCCAGAAGTCATGGCGTCTACCGTCGTAGAACCAATCACAGTTTCCGGTTTTTGAATTTCAATTTTTGGTAATTTCGAAGCTTTACTATATAAGGCTTCCATTGAAATATTAATTCCAGGTGTAATAATTCCACCGGCATATGCAATATCCTCATCGATATAACAATACGTAGTTGCTGTTCCAAAATCAATAATAATTAATGGTGCACCATATTCTTCCGTAGCTGCTACAGCATTAACAATTCTATCTGCACCAATTTCTTGAGGGTTTGGATAATTCATTTTTAAAAAAGTTTGATATGAAGTTTTTCCAATTACAATGGCATCTATATGAAAATAATCTCTACTCATTTTCTCTAAAGCAAATAAAATAGGTGGAACAACCGAAGATATGATGACACCCTTAATATCTTCAAATGTTAATTCTTTATGTTGAAAAAGAGAATGAATTAGCATTCCAAATTCATCTTCTGTTTTGTAGCGATCTGTTTTAATTCTCCAATGATGGGTTAATTCACCTTGGTCAAATACCCCTAAGACTGTATTGGTATTTCCTACATCAAGTACAAATAGCATCTGTCAGGCCTACCTTCCTAATCTTATCTGTTCTTTAATATAACATACTTTAGGAAATATAAGAAAAGCTCAAAGCTTCGTTGTCAAACGTTCATATGCACATAAAAAAGAAGCAGCCCTTTTATAGGCTACTTCTCATCAATTAATTTTTAGGATTTTGATCTTCTGAAGAATCATCCTGCGCTTCATCACTGGAATTTTTTTCGGGATCTAATGATTCTCGTTCCGATTTTTCTTCTTCCTCAAGCTTTTGTTTTGCTTCTTCATAGGAAATACCTTTTTTATCTTCATCTTCTTTCGAATTAATATTTACCTTCAACTCATCTGATTCCTCATCTGGTTCTGGTAATATTCCTTCTTCAAATAAAGATTTAATTTGTTTTGCGTCTAAAGTTTCAACCTCTAATAAGGTCTTTGCAATCAATTCTAACTTATCTTTGTTCTCTGTAAGAATTGTTTTCGCACGATCATAGCAGTAATTAATAAACTCCTGCATTTCTTTATCAATTTCATGTGCGATTGCATCAGAATAAGTCTGTTCATTTTGGATATCACGTCCTAAGAAGACGTTTCCTCCACCGCCACTGCTAAATTGCAATGGTCCGATTTTGTCACTCATACCATATTCTGTAATCATCTTATGAGCAATATTTGTAGCACGCTGGAAGTCATTAGAGGCTCCTGTACTTACTTCTCCAAAGATAATTTCTTCTGCTACTCGTCCACCGAGTAACCCAGTAATCTTGTCAAAGAGCTCTGGTTTTGTCATGAAATACCGATCTTCACGAGGTAGCATTACAGCATAACCACCGGCTTGACCACGTGGAACAATGGTCACTTTATGCACGACATCCGCATCATCAAGCACCATACCTATAACCGTATGACCACTCTCATGATATGCAACAATATTTCTCTCTTTTTTAGAAATAACTCGGCTCTTCTTCGCTGGCCCAGCAATAACTCGATCGATTGCCTCATCAATATCTAACTGATTGACTTTCTTACGATCATCACGAGCTGCAATTAAAGCAGCTTCGTTAAGTAAGTTCTCTAAATCTGCACCAGAGAAACCAGGAGTACGCATTGCGATTGTTTTTAAATCTACATTTGCATCTAGTGGTTTGTTTTGCGCATGTACACCTAGTACAGCTTCACGGCCTTTCACATCAGGTCGATCAACCATAATTTGTCTGTCAAAACGTCCTGGACGTAATAATGCAGGGTCTAAAATATCTGCACGGTTTGTAGCTGCAATAATGATAATACCTTCATTTGCTCCAAATCCGTCCATTTCAACAAGTAATTGGTTAAGGGTTTGTTCGCGTTCATCGTGACCACCACCAAGGCCTGCACCACGTTGACGCCCTACAGCATCAATTTCATCGATAAAAATAATACATGGAGCATTCTTTTTCGCATTTTCAAATAGGTCACGTACACGAGAAGCACCTACCCCAACAAACATTTCCACAAAGTCCGAACCACTAATAGAGAAGAAAGGTGTTCCAGCTTCTCCAGCAACCGCACGTGCAAGTAACGTTTTACCTGTACCAGGTGGTCCTACTAGAAGTACACCTTTAGGTATGCGCGCACCAACTTGTGAAAATTTACGTGGATCTTTTAAGAACTCAACTACTTCAACAAGCTCTTGTTTTTCTTCATCGGCACCAGCTACATCCTTAAAGCGAACCTTTTTCTTATCTTCAGAGTACATTTTTGCTTTACTCTTACCGAAGTTCATTACACGGCCGCCACCGCCGCCTCCTTGTGCTTGGCTAAGTATAAATAAGAAGAATAAACCGATTAATAAGAACGGAATAATTCCAGTTAGGAATGTAAGCCATGGACTTGGCTGTTCTTCTTCCATAACGGTTAATTGGCTTTGTTCTCTAGCTGTATTAGTAATTTGTGACACGAGGTCATTATTATCAGGAACTTGAGCGACAAATTCTGTCTCTCCATCAGTTAATGTCCCTGTTAGACGAATAATGCCATGTGATGGCTGAAATACGAGTTCTTCGATTTCACCATTATTTAAAGCACTTATAAATTGCTGTACATCATATTGTTCTCTTTCTTCGCCTTGATTGTTGATTGCTGAAACAACTCCAACAATTACAAAGAATATGAGCAACCAAAATAAGACATTACGAAATACCTGACTCATTGCCTACCTCCTCCCAGATGGGGAAAAACTATAGTTCATCGTATCATACGAAAAAGTTTTAATACAAATGATATAACCTTTTTAGGTTAATTTTTTCCAATTATTTATTAGCCATATTAAAGAATTACTATATCTTATCTATTTTACCCAACCTGTTTTAATTAATTAAAATTATTATCCACCATATACTTCGGGTTTAAGTATACCGATATATGGTAAATTCCGATATTTTTCAGCGTAATCTAGGCCATATCCAACTACAAATTCATCAGGTACTTCAAATCCTACCATATCGGCTTTTATCGCTGCGTTTCTTCCGGACGGTTTATCTAATAATGTCACGATTTTTATGGAATTTGCTTTACGGTATTTAAATAGATCTACTAAGTAACTTAACGTTAAGCCACTATCTATTATATCCTCCACTATTATTAAATCTCGACCTTCGACTTTCGTGTTTAAATCTTTTAAGATTTTTACTTCACCGGTTGAAGTCGTCCCGCCATCATAACTAGAAACGTCCATAAAATCCATTTCTAAATGGATCTCTGCGTAGCGAAGAATATCTGACATAAAAGGCATAGCACCTTTTAAAACGCCAATAGCAAGCGGGAACTTACCATCATACTCTTCAGAAAGTGTTGCTCCTAGTTCTTTGCATTTCTCCTGAATTTGTTCTTCTGTTATTAAAATGTCTTGAATATCACCATGAATATTGTCTTGAAGCATGATTCATCCTCCTAAATAGTCCCTTTATGATAGCTAAGTTTTATCTGTTCTCCACCCTGGCAAAATTGATTAGAACCAAACGCTTTTCTAAGTCCTATTAACCAGATAATCTTATCATTATCATCCGTAACGATAGGCCACTTATCCCTCTCATTTGCTGGGATTTTTGCGTCAATCCAAATATCTTTTAATTTTTTCGTACCTTTTAAGCCATCCCACGTCATTCGATCACCTGGTTTTCGCGTTCGTATATGTAATGGCAATGCTACAGAATCAATTGGAATAATAATATTATTGCGGCTTATTTTGTCTGTTTTAGCATCAACCAACTCAGAAGTAATCTGAGCACCATCTGGCAATTCCACTCGATCAGGGACTTGCAATGGTAAGTGAAATGCAAATTGACGAGGAAGTTGATTTGAAAAATATAGATGAATTTTGCCATAGGAATTTTCTACACGTAATGATAAAGGGAAATCTATATAAGTATTACCCTCTTGTCGTTCTATTAATGCAAAAAATTTCTCTTCATGAATATGAGATAAATCCTTAGGTAATGTATCATACAGATAGTTTAATATTAGATGATAGGCACGTCTTTGTAAAGCGTGGGGACGTTCTATAAATGCTTGATTAACGAAACTAATTTTAGTGGAATTTGTATCCCGTTCGATTACCTCTTCCACCATTTTTCTTGCTTGTTCGGCCAAGTATTTCTCATCTTCCCCTAACGTTTCACTCAATCGTTGTGCTGTTACAAATAAGCGCTCATTATTCTTTTTAAGAAGCGGGATAATCTCATTACGATAGTAATTCCTTGTAAATCTATTATCTTTATTTGTTTGGTCTTCACGAAAAGGAATTTCATTTTCTTTAACATAGTGTAAAATCATTTGTTTGTTTACACAGAGAAAAGGACGAATAAGTTGACCATTTGCAAAGGAACGCTTTACTGGAATACCTTCAAAAGCATTTGAAGTAGCCACACGTGTTAACCGCATGAATAAGGTTTCTACTTGATCATCTCCATGATGTCCTAGTGCAATATAGTCAGCACCTTGTTTCTTCATCTCCGCAGCATAAATATCATATCTTAATCTACGTGCGGCAAGCTCTTCACTAACTTGGTATTGACGCTGATATTCACCAACATCCACTTGATGAGCAATACACTTTAAATCTGATTGTAGACACCATTGTTTTACAAATTTCTGATCGGCTGTTGAATCTTCACCACGTAATTGATGGTCAATGGTTAACGCAATAACCTCCAAACTCCATTTCTCTTGCAAATCTTTTAAAAAATGCAGTAGTGCCATTGAATCAGAACCACCCGATACCCCAACAATAATTTTTGAGCCTTCTTGTAGTAATTGATGTTTTTGAATAAAGGAAAGAATAGATTGTTTCATCGATTTTAACCCACCGCTTCACTAAAATATCGTCTATATCCTATCATACCTCTTTTTACTATAAAAGTAGAGACAGCAAATAATAGACAGTCGCAATACAACCTATACTAATTGACTCAATAAGTAAATAGTTTGATGGTTTTTTACTTCGTTGGTGATAGTGCTTTCGTTTTTGTTTCTGTTGCATTAACGACATAAGATCTTTTTTCATAGCAGTGCTTGTCGTATATTTACCTCGAAGTGCCTTTTGCAGTAGGGGGCGATATAGAGTTAAATCACTCACTTGATCGAGTTTTTTCATTAACAATTTTTCAGAAGAATCTTTTACCCGATCAAATCGCCGTGGATAATATATATTTAAAAATACCATCGTTAATGCAAAAAGATCATAACTTGGTTCTGCTTTTCTAGTACCCATACCCCAATATCCACGATCATAAAACTCGGTATATTCTTTTATTGATCTTCCTACCTTTGTCGTACCACCGACATCTACCCAACGTACACGGGGAGGCGTCGATGATACCATTAAATTATCCGTTTTCAAGTCACCAAACACCCAGCCTGACTCATGTAACTTCTCTAAGTCCTCTAGCAACTGTAACATAAATACACCAATCCAGGCTTTTCCTTTCGCACGGACAAAGCTACTTAGAGATTCTCCTCTGATATATTCCATTACATAGAATGAGTAGAGTCTCCCACTAGTCGACATCCAATCATCAACGTCCAATAAAGAAGGTCCAAGGCGATATCCCTGGACCTTTTCCAATGACTTTAATACATTAACTTCTACTGTCATCGAAGAACCTTTTTCACTTATTTTCAAAGCTACTGGTTTCCCAAGATAGTCACATAGATATACGCTTCCGATTGCTCCTGCCCCAAGTTTGCGAATAACGGTATAGTTTTTGTGATGCCACTTGCCTCTTATTTGTTGTTGTGGACGTAAATTAATATCCGGATTCTTCGATGCCGTATTCATCTTCACGCTTCAAACTCCTTAGTAAGTTTTTCTTACTAAACTGATACATTGCTGCACGAATAGCAGGACCGGTTGGAGTAATACCTCCACTGGATAACTTTGGGAATACACTTGATATTGAATCTAGCTTTGGTGACCAATCTAGGATTAGATCAATATCTTTTCGTTTTCCAGGAAAACTGTATATACAAAATCGGTTTCTACCAACCCGTGAATTTAAACTAATGGAGAGATCCATTAATGCCTCTTTTACTGTCTGTAATTTATCTCGCATACTTGCACTTGTATCTACTAAAACTACTACCTCTAAATCACTTGTTTCACCAAGGTCTTCTACAACCTCCATAATTTCTCCACGTTTCTCAGGATCTAAATCTTCCATGGATTGTTGATCACCTAATATTTGGCGAAGTTCTTTATTAACAAATCCTTGTAATGTCTGTGTCATTGCTTGGCGTGTTACCATCTGCACGGTTTGCGATAGATTTTCGCTATAGACAATTTGACTGACACCACCTCCAGAAAGTGCAATATCTTCTACCTCTTGAAGACCGTCCGGGCTTTCTGATTGATCATCATCTAGAATACCAATAACATTTACCGTGATTCCCTGCTGACTAGCTAAAGCTGCTACTGCCGATGGATCTTCACCTTTATTCGAGCAACCATCTGTTAATAATAAAATTTGTTTAAGTGTACCGCTTTTCAATGACCTTTACCTCCCTCTTTTTCCACTACCATCTTCGCCAAGTACATCAAAAACTATACATTTATTCGTGGTAAGGGAGATTAACTATCCTTGCACAATTTACATCGGTTTACTTCGGTGAACAATTCATTGGCAAACCAAATTCAAACAGTATATATGTTTAATAGGCGGTAACAGCCTGTATAAGACTGTTGCACTATTGGATTTCCGTTGCAAACGGCCTCTTTCCGCAGGAGAAGCCGTCCTTCATTTAAATCTGACAATTATTCGTTTTTTATAACAATTATGATATTGACTCACTTTATAAAACATTGCTTTCATAGATTGGTATGCTTGTCCATTGCGGGGTGTTTTTCTTCACTTTCGCAACAAGCACGGTCATATCATCTATAATTTCTCCTGATCTTGTTCTAATTACTTCTTCCAATAACAAGTCCGCAATTTCTTGTGGATCATCTGTGTCCATCTCTTTAATTTTTCGCTTTAACCAAATATCGATATTTTCTACATGTTGTGGCCCATCAAATATTCCATCACTCATCATAATTAATAAATCATCGGGAAGTAATTGCTCTTTCACAATTTCTACATCAAACTCTTTAATAATACCAATCGGTAAATTACTCGCTTCTATTTTAAACATATTAGCGCCACGCCGAATAAAACTCGGTGTAGAGCCAATCTTTACAAATTGCGCGTATGCATCATGTAGGTCAATCACTGCTAAATCTAATGTAGCAAACATTTCTTCTGTCGTTCGAAGCGATAAAATAGAATTTATCGATTTAATCGCTACTTTTTCCTTAATGCCAGATTGCAGAATTTGCTGAAGTAATCGAAGTGTTTCCATACTTTCTTCTCGTGCCCGCTTGCCATTGCCCATACCGTCACTTATTGCCATCGCAAATTTACCAGCCCCTAACTCAATCGTTGTAAAGCTATCTCCCGAAACTAAACCGCCTCCTTTTGCAGCATTTGCCGCACCTGTTTCAATGGCAAATTCTTTTGCTGAACCAAACGTAAAATGACTGTATCCATGTGGGAACGGAGAGATATCTTCTTGCTTAACAACAATAATTTCATGAAGTATATCAGATAATATCGGAGCAATTAATTTCTCTCCTTCTCCGCGATATTCTCCGAAACTTGCTGTTAATTCAATATCGACATCCCCTTTTTCCAATTGATAAATATCTAATCGTGTTAATTCTATTCCTATATGCTTTAAAGCAGCGATAACTTGTGCTTCTTGGAGTTCATGATGTTGCCTTTCTTTTACAATCTCTTTAGCAAAATCCTCCATCACATCTGATACCCCTTGCAGCTGGTCTGCTACAAGCCGCTTACTTTCTGTGACTTGCTGCCGTAGTTTATGATTTGCTTCATAGAAGCTCATTTCTTCTTTCATTGCATCTACAACCTTCCGGGATTTAACGCAATGATTCTCAAATTTCCGCATCACTTTTCGGTTAGGATCTTTACCAGACGTAACATCTTCTTTCATTTCTTCCATTAAAGAATAGGTTTGATCGAATTCCTTTTGCCAGCAACGATCCTTCATAAAGCATCCTTGACAAGTTTTCTCTGTAACCTGACTTAAAAAGTAATCCGTATCGCGACGAGCTTCCTGTTGTTCATCATTAACCGTAGGGTCTGTAACTGAAAAACTTTTTGATAACGCACGAAATACATCTGAAAACTGCTCCACACGTTTCGCGGTAACATTCCTTACTTTTTGTAAATATTGTTCTTGTTCATTCGTATATGCTTCTGTTCCTGGAATATATCTGGCTATATGATTAAACCAGCTAGCTGGTGTTAATAAAAACAAGCCGATAGCTATGCAAGACTCCATTAAAGAAGGAACTAATGCCACAGAATTCCCGTAAATTCCTATCAAGCAAGTACCCACTAACAAACCAATTGCCGTTCCTAGTTTTTTTCCTTCCTTTAGCAATCCTCCTAGCAATCCTGAAAAAGCCAGTAAACTCATTTGATAGAGATTGGCAACATTTGCGAGAGATAATATTAATCCTGCAACAACTCCTACTGTAGATCCAATTGCAGCTCCACCAATAAATGAAAAAATTAATACAAAGTATCGCGAAAATATTTGTTCTACTGAAGCTCCATAAATTTGCCATCCAATAAACCCTGTTAAAACGGAGGCAATTAATATAATTAAGCATACAATCTCCTCATTTTTTAATGCTGGTTTATATCGTTTTGGTGATAAAAGAGGAATGCTTTGCATAAAGATAATAACAAGAACTGCTCCTAATACTCCCTCTATCGCTAAAAGGGCCCATTCATAGGAGGTTACCGTGTTACTTAATGAGTAGAAGAAGATTCGAGAAAGTATTGTAGACAGAAATACGACTACAGGTAAAACCAATTGTTGATTCTTCATATTCTTCGTTAGCGATCCTATTAAAATAAATACTAAAAATGCTAACGCGATGAACATCGCATGCTCAAAATGATAACTTAGTGCTCCAAGAAACACTGCAATCATCGATTTTAGACTTTTATCTCGATGGACAAGCCATATTGTGGCAATAAAAGCTACCGCAAATGGTGATACAGCGGATAGAATTACTGCTCGTCCAAGTAAAAACCCTGTTAAATAAAAGATCCATCCTTTGTCTATTAACAATCGTTTCGCCTTCGATTGTATCTTTTGACGTATCTTTCCTTTTTTCCCCGACTTCTCAAAACCTATCGTTCCCGATTCCGCCCTTGGAATTGATCCTATCATGTTATCCACTCCTATCTTTCAAACTAGTAAACCACATGATGCCTTCTTTTTTTGTCAAAATTACATAGGCCCAACCAAAAATCGTTCGACGGTTTTCCATATAAGAAGCATCTTTCAACACAATCCATGATGGCAATGTGTGGATATCGTCCTATGTCTCCCGTATGAATTTTAAATAATTTCTTCACAAAAACATCACCGTATCGCTATTCTACCTCCATTCATAGTTTTCATCATAGACGTATTTGAAAACATGCTTATATATGAAGTAATTTGCCGAAAGTCGTATCGTTTGTAGAAATTAAAAAGGAAGAAGTACGTTAATTTAAATTAGAGGCAGAAAAAGGTTCGTAATACGAAATATTTCTCTTGCAATCCATTTAAATCTACCCTATAGTATTTATCAGTGACCAAAATAGTTCGCACATGAACATTTCTGTAGTCTAAGGAGTTTTAAGAAATGAATGATGAAGAAAAAATTACTAAAATCATTCACTCCTTTCGAGAAGTGAATCGATTTTTTTATAAACAAATGTGGCATCATGCCAATGATCTGGGTATAACTGTCGTACAGCTTCAGACGATGAAATATATATCCGAGCAACCTAACATAAGTCTTCAACAACTTGCGGAAAAAATGAATATTAATAAGAGTACCGTCAGCAGCACCGTTGACAGATTAGTAAAGGCCTCTTTTATTAAACGAGAACAATCCACATCGGATAGACGTGCCATTAATCTTAATTTAACGGAAGAAGGTAAAAAGAAAGAAGCAGAAGGTAAAAAACTCTTCCATGCAAGACTTCATAAGTTATCTGAAGTTAGTGACGAAGATACAGAAAGTTTATTTCGCCTCCATCAATTGATAAAAGAAAAATTGGCGGTGGAGAGGAGTGATCAACATGAAGGATAGATCTATGTATCTAGATGCAACCAACTTACCAAAGATACCAATTATTTTTGTCATGGTAATCGGTGCATTCATCGCTATTCTTAATCAAACATTATTAAATGTTGCATTACCTGTCATGATTGTGGATATGAATATGTCTGCCAATCAGGCACAATCATTAACGACTATCTTTATGCTTGTGAATGGAATTCTCATTCCAATTACAGCTTTTTTAATGGAGAAGTTTACCACAAGACAATTATTCCTAACAGCAATGTCACTATTTTCCTTAGGTACACTCGTTTGTGGTTTAGCCTTTGGTTATCCTTCACTATTATTCGGTCGCGTCATTCAAGCGGCTGGAGCAGGAATAATGATGCCTTTGCTAATGAATGTAATTTTAAGTCTTTTCCCTGTCAATAAACGTGGATCTGCGATGGGATATATCGGACTTGCTATGATGTTTGCACCTGCTATTGGTCCAACATTATCGGGACTTGTGGTTCAAAATTATTCTTGGCGCATATTATTCTTTATCGTTCTCCCAATTGCCATTATCGACATCATCTTGGCATTTTTCTTTTTACGGAATGTAACGAAGCAATCAAACCCAAAGGTAAATTATGTTTCGATATTAATGTCTACCGTCGCATTTGGTGGATTACTCCTTGGGTTTAGCTTGGCGGGGGAAATGGGCTGGAAGCATGTAGAAGTCATTGCCCCATTAATTATAGGAGCAATTGTAATGGTGTTCTTTATTCGAATGCAATTGAAACTAAAGACTCCTATACTCGAATTTCGAGTGTTTAAATATAGTATGTTTTCGCTAACAACCGTCATTAGTGTTGTTATAACCATGTCAATGTTTGCAGCGATGATTCTGGTGCCTATTTATTTACAAAACTTACGAGGGTTTTCTCCGTTGGCATCGGGATTAATGTTATTACCTGGGGCGTTGATTTCAGCAATCATGTCTCCGATTACCGGTAAATTATTTGATCGGATTGGCGCTCGGCCGTTAGCGATTACTGGTCTAGGTATAACTGCCATAACTACTTTTCTATTTTCTGATTTATCGAATGAGACCGGGTATTATTATTTAATGTTCGTCTATAGTCTCCGAATGGTAGGTATCTCAATGATTATGATGCCAATTATGACAGCAGGGTTAAATCAGTTACCACAGCGTTTATATTCACATGGAACCGCAATGGCTAACACGTTACGGCAAATGTCCGGTGCGATTGGTACTGCATTTTTAGTAACTGTAATGAGTAGCCAAACGGTTAAGCATATGGACGAAATGACGCAAACAGTTGTATCAGAAGAACATTTACAAGTGATCGAGAACTTAGCAACTATTGAAGGAATTAATGACTCATTTATGATTGCTACAATTTTTGCTATTTTAGGATTTATACTTTCTTTCTTTATAAAGAGAAGATATCCGCCTGAAGAATCTGAAGAAACTGTGTCTACAGAACAAAAGCGCAAGCGCCCGTTTAGAAGCGTAGCGAGTGGAACAAATTCAGTTGGAAGATAATTTATGAAAGAGAAGCTTCATTTAGTTGAAAATTTTCTTTCTCTCCCCTGTGCTAGTTGAACAAACAGTTTTCTTGGTTTAGTCTCATCGTTAAATTTAGAGGGTGGGACTTAACAAAGATTTTAGTCAAAAGACGAATAATAGATAGAATAAACGTGAGAAATATAATGGCCATTCATTCGGATTTGTGTAATTTTTGTCCCAACCTCATTACATGCAAAGTAAAAGAAGTAAGTACTCTAACTGAATTAGGACAGCCACGTTATCATATAGATGTACTTATTTCTATAATCTTTTATTTTCTATTGACACATGTCCTTTACTGTTGTATGATATTTTTTGTTGGTTTAAATGGCGGTGTAGCTCAGCTGGCGAGAGCGTACGGTTCATACCCGTGAGGTCGTGGGTTCGATCCCCTCCGCCGCTATCATAAACAAGAAGCTCGTTTTGCATAATAGCAGGACGAGCTTTTTTATATATGACTATCTTTAAAAACCAAAAAAGCAGACTGCATCCAATGGATGTGTCTGCTTTCATTTATATTAGAGCATTATCATAGACAGCAACTGCTATCCTCTTCTAGCACCTCGACCCCCGCGTTTAGATTCGGTGTGCTTCTTCAAAGAGGCTAAACGATCCTCTGAGTCTTTTAAGAAACGACTCATTTTCGATTCAAAATTCTCTGTACGCTCTTTGGTATTCTTTTGTTGGCGAACAGGACGATCCTTCGCCTTTTTTATAGATAGACCAATCTTGCCATCTTTTTCGACATTAATAACTTTAACTTTCACTTCATCACCAACAGTTAAATGTTCATTAATATCTTTTACATAGTTGTCAGCAACCTCACTAATATGAACTAACCCAGTTTTTCCTTTTTCTAACTCAACAAAGGCTCCAAAATTAGTGATTCCAGTTACTTTCCCTTGCAGCTTGCTGCCTACTTCGATTGACATAAAAAAAATGCTCCTCCTTAAAAGATTAAATGTACTTCTCATATAGTATATTAATCAGAACGAAAAGTGTCAATAAGACGGATCCTCATCAGGTAACTTAAAGATTTTTTCTCCCTCTTTAGAGAAGAAATAATTAGTCCGTGCAATATCTAGCACATAATCTTCATCCTGTAATAACTTAATTTCTTTTTCCAAATTGGATTCCTGATTTTTTAATTGGACAAGTTCTTCTTCTAATTGCTGGTACTCTTCCAACTTGTCCGATTGTGTAGCACGTTGATTAACATGATAAGCAGTCATACTTCCAAATGCAATAGCAATGACTACACCAAATAATACCAGACGACGAACCAAACGTTGTTTTTTTCGTTTTTGTCTTTCTATGTACACATCGTGTTGCTGCATATAATTGGAATCTAATCTAGTTACATTTTTCTTTCTGTTCGCCAAAGCTATTACCTCCTTCGAAATAACTGTAACCACCTATAGCATATATTCTTTATTTTACTATAAAATCCTTCTATTTTCTTTAAAAATTTTTTAAAAGAATCTGGAATTATTTTATAGATTCCTTTTCCAATCCAAATAAATGGTGCTAAAATCACATTTAATATAAACAAGAGTAGAGTAATTGTCCAACCAAAGATTGTTTTTATCATACGATAAATAAGGGTAATTATCCACTTAAAAGGTGTTAGCAGCAGTTTATCCAATAAACGGCGAATAAAATGATATATGGAGCTGACAATACGAATAATAACTTCTAAAATTCGAATATATGGTTTTTTCGCAAACACTTGATATATAGAAAAGCCAAGTAAACAAGCAAGCAACACATACAATCGTACTTCTCCAGCGTTTACACGGTAAAGTACATAAAAGATGACCCCTGCCTGCGTCAGCCAGAAGCCTATCTCCAAAAAATAAGTTAGAAAAGCATTATCTCGCCAATATGTCGTTAATCTTCGAAATGTCTGTTGTATAATACCCAAATAAAATCCACTTAAAACCATGGATATCATCGTGATAAACTGCACACTAAGTGTCATCGGAACAACTTGCTAAAGAAACCTTTAGCTTTCTCCTGTTGCTGTTCATCCACATAGGAAAGTTCATAAATTTTCCCTTTAATCGTTACAACACCTTCCGTTACATCCAAGTTTTTTAGTTGTAAGTTCTGGCCACGCACGATTAAGTAGCCCATAACCGTCTCTAGCAGAAACTCCTCATTATCAAAGCTATCGACTTCCTTTACACCGGTAATCTCGAGGTCTTTTCGATTATTTATCTTGACGGAATGTTCAGTCTGGACACGATTTATTGTTTCTTTCGGTTCATAGTAGTTCATATTAAATACCCTCCTTATCATTATTACTCTATGATTGGAGGGACAAGTATAGAACTCTATTTATCATCAATCTTTTCTTCTTTTATAATTGTATATAATGTCTCTGCTTCTTCTTTTCGTACAATTTCACGTAATGAATTCACACGTACGTGAACTATCTTTTGTCCGAAACGTATTGCTAACTCGTCCCCTTCGGATAGTTTTGTAGAAGCTTTTGCTGTGTTGCCATTTACTGAGATTCTACCTTGCTCAGCAACTTCTTTTGCTAGAGTTCTCCGTTTAATTACGCGAGATATTTTCAAAAATTTGTCTAGTCTCATTTATTTTCCTCCTCTTTTTTCACCTTTTTCGCTTCATTCCAGTAATCATCCATTTGCTCAAGAGAAGTGTTTTCGAATGTACGATTATTCTCTAATAATTTGTCTTCAATATAACCAAAACGATATTTGAATTTATTGTTGGCACGATTTAACGCGATCTCTGGATGTACGTTGTAATATCTAGCTAGATTCGCCATAACAAATAGGACATCCCCTATTTCATCTTCCACTTCGTCTAAATTCTTTTCTCGAACTGCTTCTTTCACTTCTTCAATTTCCTCATAAAGTTTGTCCCAAACTCCCCCGACGTCTTCCCACTCAAATCCAACTTTCGCTGCTGTTTTCTGTATTTTATATGCCGTTGATAGAGAAGGTAGGTGGTTTGGAATACCATCTAAAAGTAATGCTCGTTGATGGCCTTTTTCTTCCTTTTTCAATTCTTCCCAGTTCTTCTCTACTTCATTGGCATCTTGTACATTTTGATTGGAAAACACGTGAGGATGACGATGAATCATCTTATTGGTAATCGACAGTATAACATCCTCGATAGAGAAGTAACCATTGTCCTCTCCGATTTGACTATGGAGCAACACGTGCATCAATAAATCTCCAAGCTCCTCCATAATATTATCGTCATCTTCTGCATCAATGGCATCGATTAACTCATACACCTCTTCAATAGTATGATAACGTAAGGATTCGTGTGTTTGTTTCTTATCCCATGGACAACCATTTGGACCTCGTAGTGTCTTCATAACTTGACGGAAATGATTAAATGTATGACGAAGTAATTCATCTGGGACCGGAGGGACATAAACTGAGATTAGATTACTCGTCCACATTTTTTGATCTAACTCTTCTAGTGTTACTTTCACTATCTGCTCATTTATGCTTCCTGCCGCTTCTACGATATATACTTCAAAATCAGCAGGCAAGTCTTCTAATAACGTTAATTTTACTTCAGAGGCGATAAATGCGTCGTACACTTGGCAAATAAACAGATGGTTTTTTAAGTTTAATTGATCGCGGTGTAAATCCGTCCCGTCCACAAATTGAAATCCATCTATCGGATCAATCTTCATTGCAGTAAATAAATCATCCAAATAGCTCTGTCCACCTAAAATACTTACTTCTACCTCCGTCTGTGCTAATAAAAGCTGCGTTGTTTTTTCTGCCAACATCGGATGTCCCGGAACCGCATAAAGAATGGTTTCATTGTCTTTTTTTGCCTGGTGAATTAATTCCGTTACAATCCGTTCATAAACAATTGAAAATGTTTCTTCTTCTTCATATAAATGATCAAAAGAAACAAACTTCACTTCTTCTGTTTGTAATTCGGTTATAACCGGATGTTCAATTGTTCTTGTTAGGACAGGACCTGAAGCTTGAATGAGCTTTTTATACATACCAAAAGGTAACTGATCCAAATTCCCAGCGCCCAGTCCAATGATTTCTATTTTGCTCATAATTTATTCCTCTTTTCCGCTAACCGTAGTAATAATGTCGATTTGGGTAATAATTGTAATTGATGTTTCGTAAATCCTTGCATACGTAAAATAAATATAAAGTATATGATACCACCACTAAAGCAAACAGCCATCAAATATATTAATAAAAACAATCGAGAACCCAACCATATTTCTGGAATAAAAAGCTTCCAAATACACACATAAAAAGTAAGGATACCCGCTGCAACAAATATACTTTTCCATTGTATAGAGCGAGAGATGTGTAATTCTGGTAGTTTACGTCGTATTTCCATCATAATTAATAAAAACAAACATAACAGACTGCATACCGTCGCAATAGCAGCCCCCATCATTCCTAGATTTGGAATCAATAACTGGTTCCCTATCCATTTAATAAAAAAGGTAATTGCAATAAATAGTGCAGTACGTTTAATATACCCAAACCCTTGTAAAACGGTTGATCCTATAATGGCCAATGTAGCAAAGACAACCGATAACATAAGAACACGTAGTTCTATGCTCCCCTGTTCATTTTGAAATAGAAGCCGATTTATTTCAGGCAATAATAATAGTAATCCAATAACAGCTCCAATTACAATGTAAAAACCAGTTAGAAATGCCGTTCGTACATATGTATATACATGTAATTTTTCCGTTTTTAATTTTTTTTCACTAATCATCGGGAGAATCGTTAATGCAATCGATGAGCCTAAGACGGTGACAAGCTGTATCAGTGGCTGTCCCCGATCGAATACACCCTTTAACTCTTTGGCCTCTATATTTCCCCAACCAAACTCTAATAGCTGTGGTACGAAGGTGATAGCATCTGCTAATTGAATAAACAATAGCGTCATATGATTCATTGCAGCAACAATTCCAAGAATTAGCACAGTTGATATAAAAGGTTTAATAGAAAAGCTATTGTCACTATTTTTCGGGAAAGATTGTAGTTGATTTCTCTCCTTAACATAGAAAACCAATAAAATTATTGTAGCCATACAAATTCCAAAAAATGTCGCATATACTGCCGCCATTCCTATCCAATCGATGGAATAGGACGAAAAAGCAACCAAACACGCTGCACTAATGATAATACCCACTCTTACTAATTGCTCTCCAATTTGTGATACAGCAGTTGGTATCATTTGATACATTCCTTGAAGTACTCCTCGAAAAAGAGCAACAACAGGAATAAATAAAAATACAATTGCGGTTAACCGATAGGACCATATAAGTGAAGCTTCATTTATTGTTTCTGCCAATAATGGTGCACTAATCCATATTACAGCTGCTAGCAAGAAATGAAATATACATAATATGGCTAATATCGGTGCATAGAAGGAATTCCATGTTAATCGTTTTTCTTGTGAAAGTTCTCTGGAAGTCACTGCTGAAATAGCGGATGGAAATCCATACAATGCAAGCATCGTTGCTATACCTAGTAGTGGATAAATTTGCTGATATATATAAAAGCCCATATCCCCTGTTAGATTCTGTAAGGGAATACGGTAACCAGCGCTAAGTATTTTACTAAGCAATCCGGCAATACTTAACCATAATGCTCCTTTTACCAATCTATTGGTATCATTCTCTTTCATAATGTATTTCCTTTACTTCAATGAATTTCTCTAATTATAACATATTTCATAATCGGCTTAGATGATATAAAGGTTGTGAATATATCACAGGGCATAAGAAAACCTCAGGGGAAAATTCCTGAGGTACTTATGTCTATTCCATTTGTTTTGCTAAAAATGTTGATGCCGTCTCTGCTGCTTTTTGCTCTATTTTGCTTAGCTTTTCTTCTTTTGAAAAAATCATTACACAGCCGATAGGATCTCCATTCGCAATGACGGGATGAATACAATACGATTGCAATTGTTGTTCTTGTCCATCAATAATTTCAATTGATTTCGAATCTACCTCAAATACTTGTGAACGACCTTCAATAGTATCTGCTATTACATTGCTTATCGGTTTATTCAAGTATTCTTTTTTGGATTCCCCAGCAACTGCAATAACATCATCGCGATCAGTAATCATTACCGGAGTCTGAAGAGATTGAAATAATGCTTCTGCATATTCTTTAGCAAAATGTCCTAATTCATTGATTGGGGAATATTTTTTTAGAATAACCTCCCCTTCTCGGTCAACAAAAATCTCTAGTGGATCCCCTTCTCGTATACGTAAGGTTCTTCTGATCTCTTTAGGAACCACAACTCTCCCCAGATCATCAATTCGACGTACAATTCCTGTTGCTTTCATTCTAAGTAGCCTCGCTTTCTAAATGATGATTCTGGTCCACATGTATTTCCTCATAATTAATTTTTGGAAAAACACGAAACAATCACCAGCTGTGGTTTTAGTATAAATCATCCAGTAATAACTATACATTCCAAATAAAATTTTTATCGATTTGTTTTATCTAGCTGTTTTATAAAGCTTGTAACCGTATCATATCGCTTAAATTTTGAATCTTTACTCCACTTAATTCCAATTTTTAACTTTTTATTATCTGTGCCAAGTCCAATATCTCTCCCATACTCATTTGCTAAAGCAAATAGCTTTGATCCATCGATTTCTTGGCTACGTGATTCATCGACAAGCATTTCTATCTTTTTAGGTGTCTCTAAAATTGACTCTACACGCTGTATTTTCGCATACATTTTCATTTCACTTACGGTAAATAAATGTTCTACTTCCTGCGGATAATCACCAAACCGATCAATTAATTCATCTTTTAGATCACCAATCGCTTCTTCACTATCCAGTGTTTGAAACTGTTTATAGATTTCAATTTTTTGTTTTTCATCCTCTAGATACTCATCTGGAATGTAAGCATCTAATTTCAATGAGAGTTCTGGTTCAAATGGTTTGATTTCTTCAAGTTCTTTTCCTGCTTTTCGTGCATCTATTGCATCTTTCAGCATTTGAGAATACATATCAAAACCAACAGAATCAATAAATCCATGTTGTTGTGACCCTAATAAATTCCCGGTGCCACGTATGGATAAATCACGCATTGCAATTTTAAAACCAGATCCAAGCTCTGTAAATTCCTTAATTGCTTGCAGGCGCTTTTCCGCGACTTCTGTAAGTACTTTATCTTTTTGATACGTAAAGTATGCATATGCTACACGATTCGACCTTCCTACTCGACCACGTAATTGATAGAGCTGACTTAATCCCATGTAATCGGCATGATTGACGATTAACGTATTTACATTCGGTATGTCTACCCCTGTTTCAATGATGGTCGTACTAACGAGAATATCAAATTCTCCCTCTAGAAAACTAAATATAACATTCTCTAATTCAGACTCGTTCATTTGTCCATGAGCAACCGCAATTTTTGCATCTGGAACAAGCATACCTAAATCACGAGCTACCTTATCTATATTCTCCACACGATTGTATAAGAAGAAGACTTGGCCGCCTCTTCCCATTTCTCGTTCGATCGCTTCTCTCATGAAAATAGGATTATACTCCGTTACATACGTCTGAATAGGGAAACGATTCTCTGGCGGTGTTTCAATAACAGATAAATCCCGCACCCCTAGCATCGACATATGCAATGTCCGCGGGATTGGTGTCGCAGTTAATGTAAGAACGTCTACATTTGTTTTCAATTGTTTTATCTTTTCTTTATGCTTCACACCAAATCGTTGCTCTTCATCCACAATTAATAATCCTAAGTCTTTATACTCTACGTCTTTGGATAAAATTCTATGGGTGCCGACAACTACATCAACATTTCCACTCTTTAGTCCTTTAGTTGTTTCTGTTTGTTGTTTTTTGGTACGAAAACGACTCAATAACCCTATATTGATAGGATAATCTTGAAAACGTTCTCGAATCGTTTCATAGTGCTGCTGTGCTAAAATCGTTGTTGGCACTAGTATCGCCACTTGTTTCCCATCAGATACTGCTTTGAACGCAGCACGAATTGCCACTTCGGTTTTTCCATAGCCAACATCTCCACAAAGCAATCGATCCATAGGACGTTCTTTTTCCATATCTTCTTTAATTTCTTGAATACAACGTAACTGATCTTCCGTCTCCTGATAAGGGAACGATGCTTCGAATTCATGTTGTAATTCAGAGTCTGGCGAGAAAGCATAGCCTTGCTTCGCTTCCCTTTCCGCATATAGTTTAATTAGATCATCAGCAATATCCTCAACAGACGATTGTACTTTTCGTTTTACTTTCGTCCATTCTGATCCACCGAGCTTGTATAATTTTGGTTCTTTTGCTTCTGATCCAACAAATTTCTGAACAAGATCAATCTGATCAATCGGTACAAATAACTTATCATCACCAGAATATTTGATTAACATATAGTCTTTATGCAAGTTGCTTACTTCTAAAGTTTCTATACCTAAATACTTACCCACACCGTGATTGGCATGAACAACATAATCTCCTATTTTTAGTTCCTGATAACTTTTAATGCGCTCGGCATTCGATACTTTTGGTTGTTTTCGTTTATGCTTCATTCGCTTCTTAAACAACTCTTGTTCCGTAACAACCGCTAGCTTATGCATAGGAAATTCCGTTCCAGACTGGATATTTCCAACAATAATAGTAGGCATTTTAACTGGTAATACCGGATCTTTCTTACTTATTTGTGTCTCAATATCATAATCATCTAGTATAGAATGAACCTTTTCTGCTCTTTGTTCATCTGCGGCAAGTATTATGACGGAGTAATCACCTTTATCCCACCGTTGTAATTCATTTTTAAATAAATGCATCTGACCATGAAACTCCTGCATCGTTCGAGAAGATAGATTAATAACATTCTCAGGATTGGTATTTGGAATATGACGCATAAATACAGACATATAAATACGTTGTTGATTCATGCCCTCCATGACTTCATCCCAACCAAATGAAAATCGACTATTTTGCACCATCTTATTTCCTTCTAATAGGCTGGCATACCATTCTGCTTCCTCATGGTCTAGATTTATTGCTGTTTCACCGATTCTACTCATCTCATCAAAGAAAACGAGACCGTTATTAGGTAGATAATCTAATAAACTAGCTGGATTTGTGTACAGATATCCAATATATTTATACATTTCTTGAAAACGCTCTAACTGTTTAAAACGCGAAATATCATGTTCGATGACCTCTACCAATTGTTCTTTTGCTTCTGGTTTATTCATTTTTCTTAATGTTGTAGCTAATGCTTCTTCTAATTGTTCGGAAGTCTTTAATAAATCCTCATCCGTTAATAACAATTCACTTGCTGGACCGATACTAACTTCATCAAGTCTATCCAGCGAACGCTGAGACTCTGCATCGAAGTATCGAATGGAGTCGACTTCTTCATCAAAAAGTTCAATACGGATTGGGTGTTTTTCCGTAATCGGATAAATATCAATAATTCCACCACGTTTACTGAATTCTCCCGGCGAGGTAACCATAGAGGCATGCTCATATCCCATGTCTACTAGTGAACTCATATAGTGATCTATCTTAATATCATGACCTAATTTAAATAGAAGTTGATAATTATCCCAATAATTTTGTGGTGGAAGGATACGCTTCAAGGCAGCTACTGGTGCAATCAAAATTCCTGACTTATGGCGTGTC
Organism: Oceanobacillus sp. E9; assembly: GCF_001741975.1. Taxonomy (NCBI): domain Bacteria; kingdom Bacillati; phylum Bacillota; class Bacilli; order Caryophanales; family Bacillaceae; genus Oceanobacillus; species Oceanobacillus sp. E9. The sequence continues at coordinate 729,099 of NZ_LSNA01000001.1, read as the reverse complement.
CATTCTGTCAATGCCTCTATTCGCTGTGCACGTAATTCCGGACTTGCAATCGCAATTTCTGAAGCAATCAATTCATTGACTGGATAAAGGTAGACACGTTCATCATCTACTAGCTCAACGAAATCATCATATAGTTGCTGTGCTTGAGCTAACTGATGGGTCACAATTAACACAGGTCGATAAATCGATTCATGAATAGCAGAAATTACTAAACTTCTAGCAGAACCACTTAACCCTGCTATCATCTGTTCTTTCATTCCACTAGTTACTCCTTCAACTATGGAATGAATATCTTCTTTTGATTTTAAAAATGTATGAATAGCTTTCATCGTTTGTCCCCTCTTATAACTGTATGTAAAAGCGCAAAAATGCCTTGGTTTATACCAAAGGCCCTTAAAAATATTTGCTTTATATCTTATTGTAAAAAGAAATCTAATTCATGGTAGTTTGGATGCTGTTCCAGTGTACGTTGACAATTTTCACAAATTGATTTCACCCGCATATTACCGTCTTGATCATAATATATCATATCGGTTAAATCTTTATTTGTTAATTGATCAAATCCAAGTAAAGATACATCAATTTCCTTTTGATCTAGTTTTCCAATTCGTTGACCACAATGCCTACAATCATAATAAATTGTCATTTTACCACCCCAGTTAAACAATCTGTTACTAACAGTTTAACCGGGTTGAATTAGAATATACTTAATATATGATAAGCTATGCTCTACTGGTTAAAATCATTCATGACTTCTAAAAATGGTTTGCCTTTTATCCAGGCCTCTATTGCATCAGCCGCTTTTTCCACGCTCTCTGTCACTGCAGAAGTCTCTTGTTTTGGAAATTTACCTAACACATAATCAATCACTGGAGTGGCATTCATTGGTCGTCCAATACCTAAACGAACTCTCTTGAAATCTTTTGTGCCTAAATGATCAATCGTAGAGCGTACACCATTATGTCCACCATGACCACCTTTTTGACGAAGTCTAATTTTTCCAGTAGGTAGATCTAAATCATCATAAATAACTAATACATCATCTATATCTATATCAAAATAGTCCATTAACGGACCAATTGATTTACCAGAGAGATTCATAAATGTTTGAGGTTGTAATAGGATGACTTTCTCTCCATCGATATATTCTATGGAGTAATCCCCTTCAAACTTTGAATTATTTAGCTTCCATTTATAACGATGTAATAATTCATCAATGACAAAAAAGCCAATATTATGCCTCGTTTTTTTATATTTTCTTCCAGGGTTCCCTAGACCAACAATAAGTTTCATTTATATTCTTCCTTTTTAGTCGATGTTTAAAAATCTAAAAATAAGACCTTCAATGTACAAAATTCTCTGAGGATACGATCACAGCTGTAAGCTTACCTAACCTTAGTCGTTTTTTCTTTTTGAACTCGTACTTTTATTATCATATACAAATACAACAACCCTTCTTGTCAAGAAGCATAACTCTATCCTAACAAAGAAGGGGATTTTTCAGTTGCATTATATTATTATTACATTTTTATTTAATACTTATCTTCTTATTCTTCGTCTGTAGAGTCTTTCTCAGCACCTACTAATTCCGGCTCTGCATTTTCATCTACATCGTCTGTTTCTAGATCTTCTTCAGTTGTCGGTGGTGTAATTGAAACAACAGAAGTATCTGGATCTTCTAATATTTCATAGTTACCTACTACTTTAATATCAGATACCATTATACTATCACCAACATCCAAATCAGATACATCGATAACAATTTCTTCTGGAATTTCATTCGGTTTTGCACGAACTAATATTTCATAGAATGGCTGTTGTAATACGCCACCCTCTTTTTCACCTTTGGATTCCCCATCAAGACGAACCGCTACATTTACATCCATTTCTTCGGACATATTCACAATATAGAAGTCTGCATGTAGTAATTCATCTTTAATCGGATCAATTTGGTAGTCATGAAGCATAACATCAACACTATTATTCTCTACTTGTAGAGATATAATTGCATTTCGACCTTCATCTCGAACCGTTTTTACTAATTCAACACTATCAACTGAAACATTTTTAGGGTCTTTTGCTTTACCGTAAACAACCGCTGGTACTCTTCCGCTTAACCTAATTTGTTTTGTTGCTGATTTTGTAAGATCTTCTCTTTTCGTTGCGTTTAATTTTACTGCCATTAAAATCACCCTCCAAGTTTATTAAAAACATTCGTTATAACTTATATTTTCTTTTTGTTAAATACTTATGCTTCATCTTGGTTGTAAAAAACGGTCAATATCATTAATACCCGAAATCAGATCGTACTAAACATTAATCAAAAAGGATACTTACGGATTGCATTTCATGAACGCGAATAATCGCTTCACCAATTAATGGAGCTACCGATAAAGCTGTAATTTTTGCACTAAATTTTTCATCAGGTAATGGAATACTATCAGTAATCACTAGTTCCTTAATTTTAGAGTTATCGATGCGCTCGATCGCAGGTCCAGATAAAACAGGATGTGTACAACATGCATATACTTCTTTTGCACCGTTCTCAATGAGGGCATTCGCTGCAAGCGTAATGGTACCAGCAGTGTCAATAATATCATCAATTAATATCGCTGTTTTCCCTTCAATATTCCCGATGATATTCATGATTTCCGCAACATTTGGTTTTGGTCGACGTTTATCAATTATTCCAATTGGTGCTTTTAAGCGGTCTGCCATTTTTCTTGCTCTTGTAACTCCTCCATGGTCTGGAGAGACAACAATAACGTCATCCAGATTTTTCTGTTCAAAATAGCTCGAAAGAATTGGAACACCTTGTAAGTGATCAATAGGTATATCAAAAAATCCTTGAATTTGTGGTGCATGTAAATCTAATGTAATCACACGATTTGCACCTGCTTTTTCAATTAAATCAGCTACTAATTTAGCCGCAATAGGTTCTCTAGAACGAGCTTTACGATCTTGTCGTGCATAACCATAGTATGGCATTACGATATTAATGGATTTTGCAGAAGCTCGCTTTAATGCATCAATCATAATTAACAATTCCATAATATGCTGATTAACAGGGGCACAAGTAGATTGTACTACATATACATCACAGCCACGAACACTTTCCTCAAGGTTTATTTGTACTTCTCCATCACTGAATTTTGAAACCGTACATTTTCCTAAATTTGTTCCTATATGTGTAGCAATTTCATTTGCTAACTCAGGGTTTGAATTTAATGAAAAAACTTTTAACGACGAATCTTTATAACTGGATGTCATTTTTTGATTACCTCCATAAAATTGTTAATCTATTTTTTGAATTTAGATGCATATTCTTCCTTATTCGTTTGTCTTGCTCTTGCTATCGATAATGCATTTTCGGGTACATTTTTTGTAATAGTAGATCCGGCAGCTACGTAAGAACCTTTTCCAACCGTTACAGGTGCAATTAGATTCGAATTACAACCAATAAATGCATCATCTTCAATTGTAGTTAAATACTTATTCGTACCGTCATAATTTACTGTAATGGTTCCGCAGCCAACATTAACACGTTCTCCAACGTCAGCATCACCAATATAGCTTAAATGAGATACTTTACTATGGTCTCCTAGGGTTGTTTTCTTAATCTCTACGAAATTTCCAACCTTTGTATCGTTACCCACGTGTGACGCTGGTCTAATATGGGCAAATGGACCAATATTTACTCTATTCCCTATTTTACTACTTGTAGCAACACTATGTCTTATGACAGTTTCCTCTCCAACTTCACAATCCTCAAGTTCAGTATGCGGGCCGATTTCTGCCCCAGTACGAATAATTGTTTCACCCTTTAATACTGTTCCAGGATGGAGAATAACATCTGATTCAATTTGTACATCCGGTTCAATATAAGTTTGTTCAGGATCAATAATACTGACACCATTGCGCATATGTTCTTCATTAATGCGCTTTTTCATTATTTTTTCAGCTTCTGCAAGTGCTATAAAATCATTTATTCCAATTGTCTCATCAAAATCAGGAGTCAAGAACGCACTAACCGTATCCCCTTGATGGCGCAATATCTTAATTACATCAGGTAAGTAATATTCGCCTTGTGCATTATCATTGGAAACCTCTTTTAAAGCAGCAAATAAGGCTTGATTGTCAAAACAATACGTCCCCGTATTAATTTCCTGAATTAATCTTTCACCTTCATTGGCATCTTTATGTTCAACGATTCTCTCAACCTCGTCTTGATCATTTCTAACGACACGACCGTATCCCATTGGGTTTTCTACTTTGGTTGTAAGAACACTTGCTTTAGCTCCTGTTTGCTCATGATATTGAATCAGTGCTTCGAACGTTTCATCACGAATAAGAGGTGTATCTCCACAAGCAACAACTGTTACACCCTTTTCATCTTTCAATAGATCCTCTGCCTGTAAAACAGCATGGCCGGTACCTAGCTGTTCCTTTTGATATGCAAATTCACTTGAAGAGCCAAGTTGTGCCTTCACCTTTTCTGCTCCAAATCCAACAATAGTAACAATTTTATTTAAGTTAACCTGTTGCAGCTGATCAACGACATGTTGCACCATTGGTCTGCCAGCAACTGGATGAAGCATTTTATGTAGCTTTGATTTCATCCTAGTCCCTTGCCCCGCTGCTAATATTACAGCAAATCGATTCGCCATTAGGAAACCTCCATTATCTCTAAATATCCACTTAAAAATATATCGTAATTGGCCCATCTTTTCAATAAAAGTGAAAACATTGATACATTAAAGGAATTAGTTGGAAACAATAGAATATTATGGAGTGTCACAGCATCTAGCTAAAAAGCAAGCTACAAAGGACTAAAGTCCAATTATCGCAAAAATATATCGTTTCAGTACAATTCCCTTATAGGATAGAAAATTTCGGGGAACTTTTTTGATAACAACAAAAAAGAAGGATAACCTGCTTTAAGATTAAATCCTTCTCCTATCACAATCATATTTAATTATGAAGCACCTGCTTCTTCGTAGTTTACTTCATCTTCGCCCGCCTTTTGATATTCCGCTAATACAGCTTCTTGGATTTTAGAACGGGTTCCGGAGTTAATAGGGTGTGCTATGTCCCTAAATTCACCATCTGGAGTTCGTTTTGATGGCATAGCCACAAATAGTCCATTATTACCGTCGATTACGCGTATATCATGGACAACAAACTCTTGGTCTAACGTGATTGATGCAATCGCTCGCATTCTTCCTTCTGTATTTACGCGGCGTAATCTAACGTCAGTCACTTCCATGATGTTTCACCACCTTTTCTCTTTGATCTTACTTCTTAACTAATTCAACAAAACAAATAAAATTCCTGCTTTAAATTGCAAAAAAAATGAAATATTTTAATAATAATATAAGAAAAAGGTAATAGATGAAAAATCACGGATAAAAAGACCTAATAAATTATACATCTAATTGTTATAGTTACCTGGTAATATCGTAATTGTATTATTTTGTAGATCTACATGCGAAATTTTTATTAAAGAAGTATAGTCATTAACAATTCTTTCTTCCTCATCTTCAGCTTCTGCTAATACACCAATTGCTTTTACTGTTGCATTAAATTCTTCCAGTAAACTCTTTATCCCAGCAATTGTTCCTCCTGCCATCATAAAATCATCAATGATACAGACATTCGATCCTTCTTTTAAACTACGCTTAGGTAATACCATTGTTTGTATCTTACGAGATGAACCAGATACGTAATTAATACTAACAGATGATCCTTCCGTAACTTTTGGATCTCTTCTGGCGATCACTACTGGCACACTTAAAAATGAGGCAACAGCATACGCTAAGGGAATTCCTTTGGTTGCTACCGTTACAATTGCATCTATTTCTAAATTGGAAAAACGAGAAGCAAACACTCTTCCAATTTCACGAACCATTTTTGGATCTCCTAATATATCACTCATATAAAGATATCCACCTGGCAAAATACGGACTGGGTCTTCTAGTTGACGTTGCAGTTCCGTTATAAATGCTTCACTTTTTTCAGAAGTAAATTCTGGTATATAATGTACTCCACCACCAGCTCCAGTGGTTCGTTGTAAATATCCCATTCCTTGCTGCTGAAATACGTCATGAATGATATCTAAATCTTCACTAATCGAGGACTTCGTTGTATTACAAAGCTCTACAAAATGAGTTAGTTTAATGTGCTTTCTTGGATTTTCCAGGAAATAATCTGTCAAAACTACTAATCGATTACTTCTTTTCACGTTGTTACACCTCCAAATCCGAATGTTTTAAATATAATATATCATTAATATACGACTTTAAACAATACTCACCCTAAAATCCGTACCAATTGTACATCCTCACAAAAACCACGCATACTATTATAAATCCGTTGTGCTTTACTGAAATGTTGCACTAGACCAAATACAGTTGGTCCGCTACCACTCATTATCGCTCCATCTGCACCAGCTTGTAGCATTGCATTCTTAATTCGGAAAACCTCCGGATGAATCGCAAATGTTATATCTTCCAAAGCGTTTCCTAAACTCATACAAATTTGATAAAAATCTCTTTGTTGTAGTGCCTCTAAAACTTTTTTGGTATCAGGATGATGAAGGTTTTGTAGATTAATCCGTTCAAAAATCGTTCTAGTGGATACTCCTATATCTGGTCTTGCAGTAATTACCCAACAGTGTGGTGGTGATGGAAGCAACTCAATTTGATCTCCGAACCCTTTTGCGATTGCTGTCTTTCCGTATACACAAAAAGCTACATCCGCCCCCAGGTTTGAACCTAATGTTGCTAAATCTTTCAAAGGCGCATTTACGTGAAATAAGCGATTTAATCCTCGTAAAACAGCTGCAGCATCTGTACTCCCTCCAGCAAGACCTGCAGATACAGGAATGTTTTTTTCAATATGGATACGAACTCCGTATGGAATTTGATATGTGTTTTTAAATAATTTAGCTGCCTGGTAAGCTAAATTTCGTTCATCACTGGGAACATATCTGCTTTCCAACGCAACTTGAATCTCATCCTTAGGAAGTTGTTGTAATTCGATTCGGTCAGATAAATCAATGGTTGTCATCACCATTTCAACATCATGATAACCATCATCTCGTTTATGCAAAACATCTAAAGACAGATTAATCTTTGCAGGTGCTTTCTCCATGACAATCACCAGATCACCTACCTTTCTTTCTTTATACACGGGCTTAAAAATATAGATTATTGTACCATATTCGAGATATTGAGGCGAATAAATATTAAATCGAGGTATAAATACTTCCTTAAGTAAATTCTCAAAAGACGAATTAAAAAAAAGACAAATCCCTAAATTTAGGATTTGCCTCTCATCTGTTGCTCAGCGATCTCTATTGCTCGCTTCACCATATTTCCGGCATCCCTTGATTTAATGCCTCCCCAACCTTCTTGCTTTACCGTATCGTAAAACCCTAACTCCTTAGCTATTTCCTCTTTCATTTGCGTTGACATAATTCCACGTCTTCCCATGAAAAAGTTCCCCCTCTAAATAAGCTTTTACTATCCGGCAACTATAGTTTATGTAACTTTATATAAGATAGACGAGTTAGAATTATCCAAGCGAGGTAGTAATTAAAATGCATAAAGTGGAGACTTACGTCCTGTGGTTTCCTTCAGATACCTCTTTTGCTTTGCCTCATCTACATGCGGGATAAATAAGAATATGTATTATTCATTTCCTGAAGCAAAAACATATGAAATCAAAAATTTTATACTTACTAAAAAAACAGTAGACGAAGACTTGTCTACTGTTTCTAAGTTATTGTTGAACTTCTTTTAGAAAATTCAACTCTACCGTCTCTGTTAGTATGTCTGCATAGCTATAGGAAACACGTTCGAATGCATTTTCGTCTTGATCAAGCTCTACGATAAAAACGGATGGGTATGTCTCTGCCAGTATTCCACACCGTTCAATCGTCTTTCTCCGTCCACCATTTGCTTTGAGTGTTAATCGTTGACCTACCTGACACTCAAGACCTTGCTTAATTTCTATTAATGTCTTTGCCACTACACTCCACCTCACATAGGATAATTTTAACATACCCCTGTCCAAAAGTCAAACAAAACTTTATATTATATCAGCATATTGTTTTTGCTGTCAACAATAATTTTTGTCTATTTATGTTATTATGTGTAGATATTCATTAAATATGTATATTTTGTTAAGAAAAGCAAACTGATAATCATTTTAGATAGCTAATAACTGTCTATAAATAAAAAAAGAGCCCTCTCTTTTCTGGAAGACTCTTTACATTTCCTCTTCATTACTATCCTCTACAAAAGGCATACCCGTTCGTAATAAACCTTTCGTTTCGATACCACCTAATCCTCTTTCTCCTGTTAACGTGTTTCTAAGTGCTTCCCAAACCGATACACTCTCCATAAAAGGTGTATATGCTATTTTGGCAACAATATAAACAGGATCTAACGCATGGATATTTACTCTCGAAGGGGAGCTAGCAAAATTGGCACCAGCGCGAATAATGGATTCAAAATGTGACTGACATGCGCCCGCAAAAATAATTAACTGATCAAGGTTAGGGACCACTCTTCTTGCTTCCCTTACTGTTTCCACGAAATACTTTGAATGCCGATATGCACGCAAATCATTCTTTAATCCCTTGTTTTTTGAATATGCATCATGACCTGTAATAACAAGTATATCTGGTTGAATACGTTCCAATAGATCATTAATTTCTTCTGGCATTTGCACTTCTGTTAAATGCACCCCGTGAACTTGTAATCCTATTCGTTGATATAATTGTATACATTTTCGTAAATAGTTTGCATCTCCATCCATATGCAATACTTTCGCAGGTAATTGAAAATAATTGGCTGCATTCGAATACCCTTCGGTTGCCTCATAATTTCGTTTTTCCTTCATTAACTGATAATCTTGCCTAAATAATCTATACGATGTTTCTTGCTTTTCTTTTTCCTGTTCTTTTCTTCTCTTTTTCTCTCGCTGATCTACTTTTGTTAAATCATTAAGAGGGGCGTCTGCAGCTAATCGCATATCCTCTCCATGCAAAACAGCGATATCTTTTTTAATCTCTATTACACGAAATAATAAATCATGTTCATATGACTTTCGTGTCACCAGCTCTCCATTTGCAATAACCATCAGTACACCTCACACGATATGTCTCCTATACCATATGAGAAAAAGCAGGCTATTGTGCCTTTTGCATACCAACCTACTATACACATTATTTAAGTTCTTGGTATTGATAAAACGAATTTGCTACTTGTGCGAATTCGTCCATGGTCAGTGACTCGCCTCTTCGAATCCCATCAACCCCTGCTTCTTGTAATATGTGTTCAATTTTCTCTTTATCATGAACTCCTTTAAAAAAGCGGGAGAGATTATTTTTTAATGTTTTACGGCGCTGTGCAAAGCTTGCTTGGATAATTTCAAAAAAGAAATCTTCATCGGTAACATCTACAGGAGGCTGTTGCCGGATAGTTAGTTGCAATATACTTGAATCGACATTCGGTTGTGGCATAAATACTTGCTTTGGTACATTCATTACTACTTTTGCCTCGCTATAATATTGTACTGCAAGACTTAAGGAACCATAGCTTTTCGAATTCGGTTTGCCAGACATTCGATCTGCTACTTCTTTTTGAATCATGACTGTTAAACTTGTTACTGGTAACCGGTCACGAATTAATTTCATTAAAATAGGAGTCGTAATGTAATACGGTAAATTTGCCACGACATGAACTTCTTGACCTTCTTGAAAATGTTCTGCAATAACTTGTGTCACATCCGCCTTTAAAATATCTTGGTGGATCACAAATACATTCGAATATTCACCCAATGTATCTTCTAATATAGGCAATAGTCGTTGGTCAATTTCAAATGCAACAACTTTATCCGCATGTATTGCCAACTGCTCCGTCAATGCTCCAATTCCTGGACCAATTTCAATTGCAGCAGTATCTTTTGTAATACCTGCATGGCGGATGATATTTTGTAAAACCGAAACATCCACTAAAAAGTTCTGTCCTAAACTTTTTTTAAATGTGAAATGATATTTACCTAAAATTTCCTTCGTTCTAGAAGGAGTTGCGATGTATTTGGTCGTCATGTTGAACCTCCTGATCTATTAATTCCATAGCTTCATCTAACTGTTTTTTACTAATTTGGAACTGTGTGAGTCGCTTTAATAATTGCTTACCGTTAGTGTGTCCGATTTTCAATCGTTTCCCTAACCTTTCACGGCGTACACTTGCCTTTTTTCCACCAATTAGTCCATAATCAATAAGGTCCGCCTTATTAATATCACTTGTTTTCATTTCCTCTAATTCATATACATGTTCCAACGCTTTTTGTATTGCTTCTACACTGGCATGTTCAATTCCTAAACTCGCACGGTCAGATTTATTATTTTTGGCTTCTTCTTTTGGTAAAAAAGCATGTTTACATCCTGGGATATGTTCATTAATAATATTACGAATACGTTCGCCCGGGTAATCAGGATCCGTAAATATAATTACTCCACGTTTTTCTTTAGCATGACGAATTTTTTCCAATGTTTGTTTGTTTATCGCTGAACCATTCGTTTCAATTGTATCCGCATCGACTGCTAATTGGATTCGAGCTGTATCATCCCTGCCTTCTACCACAATTATTTCCTTCACTCTCATAACCTTTCCTCCGAACATACAAAAATAATGCTCTTACCATAATAGCATGATAAGAGCATTTTATCCTTCGTCATATAAAAATATGCTAATCTAAAATTGTCACTTTCACAGTGCGTACACCCCATGCATACGCATCAGAACTAGATGGCACATGCACATCGATACGATTGCCGACAATATTGCCGCCCGTATCTCCAGCAACAGCTTCACCATATCCTTCTACATGTACTTTCGTACCAAGTGGAATGACGTTAGGGTCTACTGCGATAATTTTCATATTGGGATTACTACTTAAATTAATGCCGGTAGCAGTAACACCAGAACAACCACTACAACTAGCTGTAAAAGCACTAGCTTTCATTGTTAAAGTTTTTCCATTTGAACCCGAACTCGCATTCTTAGATGATTGATTGGTATGATTGCTGGATGCTTGCTGAGCTTTAGGTTCTTTTGTTCCAACTGCAATTACTTTTGCTACACTGTCTTTTACAACTTCGTCAATAAGTTCTCTGTCTACTTCATCCCCGTTCTCCATCGTAACCATGTATGTTTTTGTGACTTGACCATTTTCACCCTCAGTAATTACTTTTTCTTCTCCCTTTGGCAAGGAGCTATCCTCTTTTGTTTGTGTTTCATAATCAATTGTTTCTTCGACTACTTTTTCTTCCTCTGTTACTCGAACTACTTCTATTTTGTCTCCTTTTTCAACTTCTTCATCTAAACCAGGAGTTATTTTATCTTTGCTGTCTTGATCATAAGATACCCCAGCCTTTTCTATAATTTCTTTAACTGTTCCGCCAGTTGTCATGACAGTTGTGTTGTCATTTCCATTCTGAATCTCTACCTCAAAGGCTGTTATAACATCTATGTGTAGTCCATCTTCTATCTTACTTGAAGTTTTATGAGATAATTGATCGTCTTCTGTAAACATTAGATTATTTTCCTCAAAAAATGCTGCAATCGTTTCGGCAGTTGTACTGTAATCTTTTTCTTTGCCATCAATAGCAATGGTTATATCTTTAGCAGCTACATAATCAATTGTCATTCCTGATTGAATCAAGGCATCCAATTGATGCGATAAGAGATCATGTTTGCCAACATCAACTCCTAATTCGGTCAGAAGCTCTCCAACAGTATCTTTGTGTGTGTTGATTGTTTGTTCTTCTCCGTTTTCAGCAAATACTACTTCCGCTTTTGTCGCTTCGTACATTACAAAACTCGAAAAAAGAATTAATACAAAAACACCAATACCTGATGTTATCAATTTCTGTTTCGACCTTGATAACCTTGAAATTAGCTTCATCATAAAAGCCCCCCTCACTTCCAATTGATTATATTAACAGGTATATGCAAAGTCAAAGCTATTCCGTTTACGGTTCGTTTACAAACCAATTACATTTATCCTGGTAATTCATCAATAATCTAGGGATATTGGACGAAATGCTATGATGCACCTAGTCCTAAAGCTTGTTATCAAATTGTAAAAAAAGGGGATAAACAGTCCGTTTATCCCCTTGATTTTTTCCATTTTTTAGTTCGATTATGACAATAAAGAGTAATTTTTATTCGTTAATATTAAAAAATTGTCTTGCATTCCTAGTAGTAATTTCACCAATTTCTTCTACACTCATATCTCTTAAAGAAGCAATTTGTTCGGCGACTAATCGAACATAAGCAGGCTCATTTCTTTTTCCTCGATTTGGATGAGGAGCTAGAAACGGCGCATCTGTTTCAATTAATAAACGGTCTAAAGGAACTTCTTTTGCAACTTCTTTTGGAAGCGGTGCGTTCTTAAAGGTTACAGGTCCACCTAAAGAAATATAGAAATTCATGTCCAAACAATCTTGTACATATTTGACCGAATCATTGTAACAATGCATAATTCCGCCAATCTCTTTTGCATTTTCTTCTTGTAAAATTTTTATAATATCTTCCGTTGCTTCTCGATTATGAATAATTATCGGCATGTTTACTTTTTTTGCAAGTGCTATTTGCTTACGGAATACTTCTTTTTGAATATCCCTTGGTGATTTATCCCAATGATAGTCAAGCCCCATTTCTCCAATGGCAACCACTTTTGGATGGAAACTTAATTGTTCAATCCATTTAAGATCTTCTTCAGTCATATCAATAGCATCTACAGGGTGCCAACCTACTGCAGCATAAATAGCCGGATAGCTTTCTGCAATCTCTATTGCTAATGGTATTGTCTCTCGATCAAACCCGACAACCACCATATTCTTCACGCCGGCATCATACGCTCGTTGAATAGTTTTTTCACGATCGTCTTCAAATTGTTTCGCATTTAAATGTACATGAGTATCAAATAACATACCTGTTCATCCTTTTCTTTTTGTTGAATAAAAATCGAGCTATAATTCGGATATCCAAGAACTGTCACCCAATTATAGCTCGGTATGAATTACCTGTTAGTTTTTACTTTTTACTTTAGTTCTTTTACACTTAAGAAATTGACGAACCATTAGGGGCTTCACTTGGTGCTTCGACAATTTGTAGTTTGCCGTCGTATTCCGCTGATAATATCATACCTTGACTAATTTCTCCACGCATTTTACGTGGCTTCAAATTAGCGACGATGACAACTTTTTTCCCGATTAATTGCTCCGGGTCTGAGTAGTATTCAGCTATACCAGAAAGTATTTGTCGATCTCCTTTATCTCCAGCGTCTAATCGGAATTTTAATAGCTTATCTGCGCCTTCTACTTTACTACAATCTTTAACTTCAGCCACTTTCAGCTCAACCTTATCAAATACATCATATTTAATCTGTTTTTCTTTTTCAGATATAAGGTCAGTCTCATTAGGATCCCAGTCGCCAGCCTCATCTTCTGAAGTAGTACCTTTTGCGCCATTAGCCATTTGTTCACGAATATACGCAGCTTCTTCATCCAAATCAAGACGAGGAAAGATTGGTGTACCTTTCTTAACAACGGTTGTATTTTTTGGGAAATTGCCGAAACCAATTGTATTCCAATCTAATCCATATTCTTCTCCTAGACCAAGTTGTTCTGCAATTTTCTTCGGTGCATGAGTTAAGAACGGTTGTAACATAAGTGCAGCCGCATGTAAACTTTCTGCTAAATGAACCATTACACTTGCTAACTCATTTCTACGACCTTCATCTTTTGCTAATATCCAAGGCTCTGTTTCATCAATATATTTGTTCGCTCTCGAAATTAAGATCCAAACTTGTTTTAATGCATCACTAAATTGCATGCCTTCCATTTGTTTTTCATATTCTTCGACGGCGTTATTTGCAATTGTTTGTAATTCACCATCAACACTCGTTACTTCACCTTTAAATTCAGGCACCTTTCCATCAAAATACTTGTTAATCATCGCCACTGTGCGATTTAATAAGTTTCCAAGATCATTTGCTAAATCGTAATTTACTCGAGAAATAAAATCTTCCGGTGTAAAAACTCCATCGCTACCAAAAGCAACTTCACGCATGAGGTAGTAACGAAACGCGTCTAAACCATAACGTTCGACAAGCATTTCTGGATAAACGACGTTCCCTTTTGATTTCGACATTTTTCCATCTTTCATTAAAAGCCAGCCATGGGCAAAGACTTTTTTTGGTAGAGGTAAGTCTAGAGCCATTAACATAATCGGCCAATAAATAGTGTGGAATCGTACGATCTCTTTTCCAACCATATGCACATCCGCTGGCCAAAATTTGTCATAAAGGGAAGTATCATCTGTACCATATCCTAAAGCTGTAATATAGTTGGTAAGTGCATCAATCCATACATATACAACGTGTTTTGGATTGCTTGGAACCTGTACCCCCCAGCTAAATGTTGTACGAGAAACTGCTAGATCCTCTAAACCCGGTTTAATAAAGTTATTAATCATTTCATTTTTTCGAGATTCTGGTTGGATAAATCCTGGATTGTCCTCATAGAATTTTAACAAGCGATCCGCATATTTACTCATCCGGAAGAAATAAGATTCCTCTTTAATTAATTCTACTGGATGTCCACTATCTGGAGACTTACCGCCGATAACATTTCCATCGGCATCTCTTTCAACATCCTCTAACTGTGTTTCAGTATAGAATGTCTCATCAGGAACCGAATACCATCCTTCATACTCATCTAAGTAAATATCACCTTGTTCTAAGAATCGTTCAAATATGTCCGCGACTACTTTTTTATGTTGTTCTTCTGTTGTACGAATAAATTTATCATTACTAATTTCTAACGTATTCCATAATTTTTTCATCCCTTCAGCCATATCATCTACATAGGCTTTTGGAGAAATATTCATCTCTTTCGCTTTTTGTTCTATTTTTTGTCCATGCTCATCACTACCTGTTAAATAAAAAACGTCAAATCCACGCATGCGTTTATATCGTGCCATTACATCACATGCGATTGTAGTATACGCATTTCCAATATGTAACTTTCCACTAGGATAGTATATTGGCGTCGTTATATAAAATGCATTTTCTCTTGCCATTCGTGTGCCTCCTAAATCTCTTCCTTATTATATATAGATTCTATTGTAGCTATTATAACGTAATTTGCCAAATCGTGTACATTTACCGCTCTTTGCTTCTTCTATACCGTTGCCATTATTGTGACGAAATAAACGGTGACCAAAGAACTAATCAAATTTTTCCACTTTTAGTAAAATTTGATTGACAAGTGAGCAATTTGTTGGTATTCTGATTTTAATATAGGTGTCGAACCATGGCGATTTTTTTATGTAGTATCATCAATAAGGAAAATTCGGATAAATACTTGTTTGAGGAGAGTTAATATCCGTATTTTTTCGAGTATGGGGGAGTCAAACAATGAAATCAACTGGAATTGTACGTAAAGTCGATGAATTGGGCCGTGTAGTAATACCCATTGAATTACGTCGCACATTGGACATCCACGAAAAAGACACAATGGAGATCTATGTAGATAATGATAAAATTGTTCTCAAGAAATACAAACCTAATATGACTTGTCAAATTACTGGAGAAGTTTCCGATGAAAATTTGTCTATTGCAAATGGTAATTTAGTCCTCAGTCCAGCAGGTGCTCAAATTCTGTTGGAAGAAATACAGTCCCGTTTCAAATAAGCCATATTCGGTGCTAAATCTTATTTACGTTGTATAAAGAAAGCTGACAACTCTATTGAATTGTCAGCTTTCTTTATGTTTGGATATGATAAGCCTGATAAACTTCTCGTTTAGGAATTCCTCGATCTACTGCAGTTTGCTTTATCGCTTCTTTACTGTTAAAACCTGACGTACTTATATAATAAGTGACATGTTCATGTAAAGTCATTGACTCCCACCATGTCGATTCTTGTCGAATATCGGCTTCATCCGACATATTTCGACCTTCCACCATGACAACAAATTCTCCACGCATTTCATTTTTCATACACCATGAAAAAATTTCTTCTGCTGTCCCTCGAACATACTCTTCAAAGCGTTTGGTTAGTTCTCTACCTAATGCCATATTTCTATTTCCATATGTCTCTTGGATCACTTCTACTGTATCCTTAACCCGATATGGAGATTCATAAAAAACGATTGTACCTTCTGTTTTTTGTAAATCCTCTAGTATTTGTTTTTTCTCTTTTTTCTTCCGGGGTAAAAAACCATAAAAAGTGAAGGGTTGTGTCGTTAATCCTGAACCTACTAATGCAGATAGAGCTGCGTTTGCCCCTGGAAGAACAATTACTTTTAATTCCTCTGCTATTGCTGCTTGTACAAGTTCAACACCCGGATCGGATATTGCAGGCATACCAGCATCACTGACTAATGCGACCATTTCTCCATCTTTTATTCGCTCCATCAGCTGATTCACACGACTTTGATGATTATGTTCGTGATAACTAATTAAAGGTGTCTCTATCTCAAAGTAATGCAGAAGCTTCTTCGTATTACGAGTATCTTCTGCAGCAATTACCGATGCTTCTTTTAACATACGAATGGCACGATACGTTATATCTTCAAGATTTCCAATTGGTGTTGGTACTACATACAAAGCGGCATCCTCATTCTCAAAGCTTTTTTGTATATTCACGTGTCATCACTCCTGTACTTGGAATTCAATTAGCTTCAGCTTTTCAAAGCGGGGTAATTGTTTAATGCGATATTCTTCTTGCATTGCTTCTGACTTATTGAGAAATTGCTTTACATACAATACTTCAAATGGACCTCTACCTCGTGTATACTTAGCACCTTTGCCCGTTTCATGCATTTGTAAACGATGCTCTAGATTATTCGTATACCCCGTATAAAGAGATTGATCACGACAACGTAATATATAAACATAATGTTGTTCATCCATAAATAATTTCCTCCGCCTGTTTCGTATAGGTTCCATCCTTTTCATAGATGTATAGAGGCGGTAAGATTTTTATGTCTGCTTTTCCATCTCGAATACCTTCGATCAATAGCATATTTGCCTCTTTCCCTTGCTTCGGATAAACAAACTGGATTCGTTTTGGTTCAACATTATACTTTCTAAACAGCTCCATAATATCAACTAACCTACCTGGACGATGCACCATCGCTACTTTTCCTCCCGGACGCACATGTAATTTACATGCGCGTATCACGTCCTCTAAAGTACAATACACTTCGTGTCGGGCAATTGTTAAGTGTTCATTTATATTATGTTCTGATTTGGAAGGGGTTTTAAAATATGGTGGATTACAAGTAACCACATCGAAACTGCTCTGTCCAAGTACTGCTTGCATATCTTTTAAATCTCCATGAATCATATGCAATTGTGCTTGTAATTGATTTAATTGCACATTCCGCTCAGCCATATGATAGATACGTTCTTGTATCTCCACTCCTGTGATCTCTGCTGTTGTTTTGCGTGATAACAATAAAGGAATAACACCATTTCCCGTACATAAATCTAATATGGTACCTCTTTTTTTAGGAATCGATGCAAAATCAGCAAGTAATACAGCATCTAAAGAAAATGCGAATGCGGTTGGACTTTGTATTATCTTCATCTCATTGTTTGCTAATAAATAATCTGTTCGTTCATCATCATAAAGTTCTACCATAGTGATCCCTCTTTATCCTGTCTTGTTCGATTTTATTAAAATGAAGAAAGGCTATCTCCAAATTAGTTGACTAATCTTTGCAACCGTACCCGTAATATACAGAGAATCAAAAGCTCCTTCATAAGTAGTATAACCTTATTTTTAAGTCACTTCATTAATTTTTCCCCGTATATGCGGTAACATCCCGTTGCTACAAATTAAATCACTAAGCTAGAGACAGCCCATGTAAAATCTTATTAAGAAAGGACCTATCATTCTTACAAGATAATATTATTTCGTTTTGTCAAAGAAATCTAAACAAAAGATGCAGTCTTCATTTCTGCGTGGACTCCCAAATTCAAGGTTACAAATATGAAATCCTTCTTCATATAATCTGGCTAAATTATCATACCCTTCACCGGGAAGTGCATGAGGTTTCTTTTTTGTTTCATTCAATGGTTGTTTTGAATCAGTATCTCCATCTTGTCGGTACTCTTCTAGATGATGGCGCAAATGGTGATTTTCATGTGCTAAACGATGATTTTCTTCCAGTAAATCACTTAACTTACCTTTTAAATCACCCAATTGTTCATAAAGCTCTCCAATTTGCTTTTCCATGTCGGAAACCTGATCAAATATTTCTCTGTTTCCCACGCCCACTCACCTCATCATTCTGTGGCTTGCGCAACTATTCCTTCTTCGATTAATTCATCTAATGTATATTCTACCACGCGTTCTTTTTCAGGCAACTCAATTTGTATCATGCGCTCTAAGATATTAAGTCCTACTACTTTACCTTCTCCATATGGCGTTTTCATAGACTTGCCAATATCAGGTAATTCTTTTTTTGCTGTTTCATAATCGTCATTTTCATATTTTAAACAACACATTAATCTACCGCATAGACCAGATATTTTTGCTGGATTCAATGAGAGATTTTGATCTTTCGCCATTTTTATCGATACTGGTTCAAAGTCACCTAAAAACGTAGAGCAGCATAACATTCGACCACAAGGACCTATACCACCAAGCATTTTTGCTTCATCACGTACTCCAATTTGTCGCAATTCAATACGTGTTTTAAACATGGACGCTAAATCCTTTACTAGATTACGAAAGTCAACACGACCATCAGCAGTGAAGTAAAAGATGATTTTGTTTCTATCAAATGTATATTCTACTTCTACTAAATTCATATCTAGATCATGGTGCTCAATTTTCTCTGTACATATATCAAAGGCTTTTTGAGCCTGTTCTTGATTTTCAACGACGGTTCGTTTGTCTTTATCATCCGCTACACGAATAACCTTCTTAAGTGGTAATACAACATCTTCTTCATCTACCTGCTTATTCGTGATCACTACTTTACCAAATTCAATTCCTCGAACCGTTTCAACAATGACGTAACTATCTAACTCTATATTATCTTCGTCTGGATCGAAGTAATAGATTTTTCCCGCTTTCTTAAATCTTACCCCTATAACTTCTAGCATTTTTTCACCTCTGTATTTGAAGTGCTAATTGTTCCATTACTAACGTCGGTTGGACATTTTGCTTTAATTTACGTTTCGCTGTTAAAATCAGCTGCAATGTAAATAATAATTGTTCTTTAGAAAAAGACATCATTGCCCGTTCCATTTTCGCATCATCTTGCGGTAACAAGACTGTTGTAGAGACTTCTTTTATATGTTGATGAAGGATATCTTGAAATCCTAATAATAATAAATCCAATCCCATTTGTTGCTCTGTACGTTCTTTAAAATGAGGGATCCATTGTTGGTGAATAAATAAATAAACATCCTCTGGCTTTTGAACATACATTTCTATTAATTGTACCACTATCTTTCTTGCACCTGCAAACCACTCATCTTGGTGTAATGATAATGCTTCTTTTGTATTATTCGTCAGAGCACTTAAAAGATTCGCTTCAAATTGTTGAACCCCTTCAGCTTGCAATCTTTGATTCAGTACATCAGGAGGTAACGGCTGTAATTCTATGATTTGGCATCTTGAACGGATAGTTGGTAGAATCGAGTGTCCATTTTCAGTCATCATAATAGCAGTCGTTTGTTTACTAGGTTCTTCTAAAAATTTGAGCAAACGATTTGCCGCATTTATCGTTAATGTATCGGCATCTTGAATGACATATACTTTTTGATTCGATTCCATCCCTGAATACGTGAATTCCTTTTGCAAATTACGTACCTGTTCAATTTTTATCGATTGTCCATCTGGTTCAATCCAATGTACATCAGGATGATTTCCCGAATCTATCCGTTTACAGTTATTACATGTATGACAAGGATTCGCTCCTTCACGATGCAAACAGAATAAGTATTTTGCTAATAATAGCGCAATATCACGCTTCCCGGTTCCTCGTTCGCCTTGTAGGAGGTAAGCATGGGATACTCTTCCTTTATTTATACTATTGATGATCGTTCGACTAGCAATCGGCTGAAGGTCTGTGATTTCCTCCCAAGTTACCATCATTCATCCATCCTAATTGATTCCCGCTTTAAATAGGGATCGTGTTATTCATGTATATATATTAATCAATAGACCTTTGATCTCACCAATTAGACCTAATATATCTACTGTCTTCTTTTCTTCATCCATTATATCTTCTGCTAATTGAATTAGTTTCTCATCCACTTCTTTTACTATCGAAAGATGTCGACTTCCTTGCAGTCCAAAGCTATGTGATTTCTCAAGCTTGTAACCTTGTGCCACTGCTTTATCTAAAAAACTTTTAACCATCCTTTTAAATTTCACTAGTTCTCTGAAAGAACGATACTGAGCAAGTTTGCTTCCTTGCTTGCTCAATTGTTGTACAAGCTGATGAAATTCTTGCTGATTCAAATGCTTTGTTTGGGACTGAACCATTCGTTGAAAAGAAGGATCCTCCACCTTTGAAGACCGATGAAATTTTGGTTCCGTCTTTGTTTGCATTTCATTCGTAATTTTCATGTGTTCAGTCCCCTTTCATCCATAATTTATTAAAATTTATAAAAAGACTCAATTGGTACGATAAATACCGTTGCTCCGCCAACTTCTACTTTTACAGGCTTTGGAATATAGGAGTCAGCATTTCCGCCCATTGGTGAAATTGGTGCTACCATCTGTTCGCGGTGTGAACAATTATCTTTAATTATTTCTAATGCACGATCAACATCTTCATCATTACAACCAATCATTAACGTCGTATTTCCTTCTTTTAAAAATCCACCCGTGGTTGCTAGTTTTGTTGTCTTAAAATTATGTTCTCCTAATGCATTAACGAGACGGTTTGAATCCTTATCTTGAATCACCGTAATAATTAATTTCATTGTTACCACCCTTTTCTTTTTCATTTAAAAAAGAACTGATTATCTCTATGGTATCCTGTTCCACTTTCTCTAATGATTGCTCCGCTTGCACCGTCTTTATCCGCTCCGGAAAGCGTGCAATCACTTTTTGATACCCTTCATAAACTGCTTCATGAAACTGAATATTTTCTAGATCTAATCGATTTCTTTCTCTATTTTTATTCGTCGCTATACGTTCTAAACCCTTTTTTGGTTCAATATCGAAAAAAAGTGTTAAATCTGGCATACAATCTTGAATCACAAAGTGATTTATCGCATAAACTTCATCGATCCCTAACCCTCTAGCATAACCTTGGTATGCTAAACTGCTATCCACAAAGCGATCACAGAGCACTACTTTTCCTTGTTCCAAAGCAGGGAACACTTTCTCTACTAAATGCTGTCTTCTAGCGGCTGCATATAATAAAGCTTCCGTTCTTTCTTCCATTTCCAGATGTTCTGGATCATGTATAATACTTCGAATCTTCTCCGATATTTTTATTCCTCCGGGTTCTCTTGTTTGAATAACATCAATCCCTTGAGCAATTAATTTCTGGAAGATATGTTGGATAACCGTTGTTTTTCCAGCACCTTCTCCACCTTCAAATGTAATAAACAAACCAGCCATATATGTGTCTCCTTCATGCCTTCCTATATATACGTATTCCTTCTTCCCGTTGCTGAATGGTTACTCCTTGTTGAATCAAAAGCTGAATCTTTGTAATATGCGCCTCCGTAATTCTCTCGCCTTTGAGTATGACTGGAATACCAGGGGGATATGGGATTACTGCTTCTGCTGCAATTTCACCTTCACTTTGAGCAAATGGGACAAGAAGTGATGTAATGTGTTTCATTTCTTGGTATGACAATGCTAGTTCCTCTATAGGATTGGTAAAAAGCTTTGTCCCTTCTATTGTAGCATGTTTCATTGATTTTTTTAATTGTTCCTCTACCAATTGTATTGTTTTTTTCAAATAGTCTTGTTGTACAAAAGGTGCTAGACCATGTATGAATAAGAATTGATTTTCTGTCGTTAACTCTGGATAAATTCCATGATTCTCGAACATCGTTTCTATCTCATTTATTTTATATCCATGTTTCACGTGGAACGTTAATTTTAACGGATCGTCACTAGGTATCCATTCCCAAAAAGATGCTTGAGAGAATATGTTTCTTACCTCTTCCACACTATTTAAGACGCCTTGTATTTTTTCTTTCGATAATACTGCTAAATAAAATCGAGCTGCATCTAAAGAAGCCATAATAGGATAAGATGGACTACTCGACTGTAACATCTGCAAATAATAAGCGACCTGATTTTTCTCTACACGTGAAGTGCCTATATGTAAATACGCGGCCATTGTCATAGCTGGAGCCATCTTATGTGCGGATTGTACGACAACATCTGCTCCTAACTGCAACGCCGATTGTGGAAGTTTTTCTGACGTTGAAAAATGAACACCATGTGCTTCATCAACGAATACTGGAATACGATTGAAATGTGCGAATTCAATCATAGATTGAATGTCAAAAACCATTCCAAAATAGTCTGGATACGTGAGAATAAGAGCCTTTGCATTCGGAAACCTCAATATTGCTTGTTTTACTGTATCGTAGGATGGTGCGGCATAACGTTGTAGATCAACTCTCCACTCTGGAGCTATAAAGATTGGTTTTGCACCTGCAAGTTCTAAACCATTTATTATCGACTTATGGCAATTTCGTTGAACAATTACCTCATCTCCTGGATTACAAGCAGTCATGATCATTGCTAAATTTCCTACAGTGGATCCACCAACTAAAAAAAATGTATGGTCAGACTTGAAATAATCTTTTGCTAATTCTTCTGCTTCTGCAATGATTTTACTAGGTGCATGCAAGTCATCCATTCCAGCTATTTCAGTTACATCTACAGGTAATACAGAATCAAATAATTCTTTAGCTGCTTCAGGAAAAATGTACCCATGCTTATGCCCTGGAACATGGAATGATACCGGTTTTTTTGAACTGAAATTTTTTAAATGATCTATTAATGGCATACAAGATTGATCCAACTTGTTCATCTCCCTTATTTCCTCTACCATATACAATAAGAAAAACACAAAGCCCTGTCAAAAACGGGTAGACTAGTACTTTTTCCCGAACAAAAAAAGCCTTTGTAAGCAAAGACTTTTCACTATTTCATAATTTAAATTTTTGAACTATGAATATAATTTTGGTTGATTCATATTTTTTAATTTACGTAAATAATAATTATATTTTTCTTCTCTAGGTTCTGTATGGATCATGTTGTACTCACATTCCGTGCAAATGAACATCGTGTATAAGTGAATCCCTTCTTTTTTTCTTTCTTCACATATCCCACAACACTCTAACTCAAAGACGTTTGTATGCTCCATTTCTCCACCTCCGTTAAAAGCTAGTATCTCCTAATCTAACGGAAAGTATACCCAAAATCTTTGAAAGCTCCTACAATACAAAGAGATGAATGGCAGCAAGTGAGCCTATACCAAACACGCCTAAGAATCCTGATACAAACACGGTAAATACATTAATCGGAATATGGAGGCCAATTGCTCCACCAAACACATTAATAAAAAATAAGAACAACATTCCAATCCCTAGCTTAATAGTAGCCTGTCCAATATACTTCATTGGTTTCACAGGCGCTCCAACGAGTAATAGAATAATTATTAATCCAACAATAATGCTTATAAATATGGTCGAACTCATCTCGCATCAACCTCTTCTCCATATCTCTTACTGTAAACGTATGAAGAAAGGTTGGTTGATAGAACTATATTTTCTAAGAAAAACCTGAACAGCATAGAGACTTTTACAGACTCGCCGTACATCCCGCATGTAGAACGAGCTAAAGCTCCAATAGATGAAGTTTCACATTATCGTACACTACTTATTCAGCAGTATGGTTATCTTACAACTTCTATACTTTCCTTACACTTTATAAAACTATACACGTACCGCACTTACTTTACGTATACGTGCTTCTCGAATAAGAAACATATATTTAGCTTTCGCTAACTTTTCTTCATGCTGACCACTTTGTGTTGGTTCAATACTTTGCCTTACAATGTTCTGAAGTTGTTTCCATTCATGATCTACATGGTACAGAGAATTTAATAATTCTTGATCTACATCTCTTTTTCTAAGTTTTTTCCCCATAACCCTTCACCTAACCCCTACATTCCTGCATTATTAAACGTCTCTTCTACCCTCTAAAGCTTTTGATAATGTTACTTCATCCGCATATTCTAAATCTCCACCTACTGGCAGTCCGTGGGCTATCCTCGTCGTTCGGATTCCAGATGGTTTTACTAATCGTGAAATATACATTGCCGTTGCTTCTCCTTCAATATTAGGATTGGTTGCAAGTATAAGTTCCTCTACTTCCTCATCTTTTAAGCGATTAATTAAGTCAGGAACATTAATATCCTCTGGTCCGATTCCATCCATAGGTGAGATAGCTCCATGAAGCACGTGGTATTTCCCATGAAATTCTTTCATCTTTTCCATTGCAATAACATCTTTTGGATCTTGAACAACACAAATAATTGATCCATCACGGCTCGTATCCGTACAAATCGCACATGGATCTTGATCCGTTATATGTCCACATACCGTACAATGAGATAACTCTCGTTTTGCACTAACTAGTGCATTAGCAAAATTTAAAACGTCATCTTCTTTCATATTCAACACAAAGAAAGCCAAACGAGCGGCTGTTTTTGGGCCGATTCCTGGCAACTTGGAGAAGCTATCTATTAATTTAGTGATAGGTTCTGGATAATACATGATGTTTCCTCCTACACAACCATAAGTGCTATTTTATGGTTGAACTCCTTGGTAAAAACCAATACCTGCTGCAAACTACACAGAAAGAAAGATTTGTACTTTCTTAACTGCTAAAATAAGGCGTCTCGCATTAGCCAGACGCCTTGTCTTTGTATACCTTGTTTAAAACATTCCTGGCATATTTAAGCCTTTAGTAAATTGACCCATTGTATCATTCGTTTTTTCATCAATTTGATTAAGCACTTCATTTGTCGCTGCTAAAATAAGATCTTGTAACATATCGATATCATCTGGATCTACCACTTCTTCTTTAATTTCTACATCGATAATTTCTTTTTTGCCGTTTGCTTTTACAGTTACCATTCCACCGCCAGCAGTAGCTTCAAATGTCATCTCATGTAGCTCATCCTGCGCTTGCATCATTTTCTTTTGCATTTTTTGCATTTGCTTCATCATATTGTTCATATTTCCCTTCATGGAAAATACCTCCTTTAAGTAGTTAACTATAATTATTAATCATGTATCTCTAACAGGTCATCACCAAACAGCTTTCTTGCTTCATCAACTACAGGATTTGATTGTTGATCTTCAGATTCTTCTTTTGGCTTATCTTGATTTTGAATATAATCATTACGTACTTCATTCCATGCTTCTTCTGGAATTGGGATAATAGTACGTTGTTTATCCATACCCCCAAGTAATGACTCTGCCATTTCTCGGTGATCTAAAAATAAAGAACAATGAATTTCATATTTGAATGCAACAATCAATGTATCATTTGAAGCAGCAGCTGGTTTACTATCTTGTATCGTGGCATGCGCTGGTGCATTTGTAGTTTTTAACTTACTTAAGAAATTAGCCCAGTGCGCGTGTACATTTTTTAATTCACTCTTCTCTGCTCTCCCTAGTGTATCACGAATTCGGTCATATGGAATCTTATAACTATTTTTCGATGACCGGGTATTTGGTCTTCTTCGCTCGGTTGGCGTTTGTTTAATAGGTGTATTAGATGCAGGTGGATTTTCTTTTAATGTCATTATATCTTTTTCCATTTGTTGCATCTTACTTTGTAATTGTAATACAACTTCCGATTCAGAGGCAGATGTTGCATGATTCCCAACTTCTACAGCATGTTCTTGTCCATAATTAGTGATAGTGAGTAAGGCAATCTCGATAAAAACTTTCGGGCTATTGGACCATTTCATTTCTTGTTGGCATTGATTCAATTCAATAATCGAGCGCTGAATCCATTGATTGGTTACACGTTCTGACAGTTGTTTAAATGAATCATCAGCTACTGCTCTTTCTAGCATATCTGCTAAAGATGCAGAGCTTCTATATAATAAAAGATCTCGCATAAAATAAATTAAATCCTGTACAAATTTCCCTGGGTCTTTACCAGTACGAATCATCTCATCTAATGCTACTAATACATCTTGGACATTATTTTCCTCCATCGCAGAAACCACTTTATGAAGAACGATTTGCGAGACGCCACCTGTAACTGCTAAAACATCTTCTAAGGTGACTTGCTCTTTACTATAAGAAATGGCTTGATCCAGTATACTTAAGGCATCACGCATTCCACCTTCTGCAGCAAGCGCAACAGATTCTAAAGCCTCATCCGTCACTTGTATATTTTCGGCTTGCATAATCGTTTGCATTCTTCCAACAATCGATTGATTGGATATTGGTTTAAAGTCAAAACGTTGACAGCGAGATATAATCGTTAAGGGGATTTTATGTGGTTCAGTTGTTGCAAGAATAAACACAACATGCTTTGGTGGTTCTTCTAATGTTTTCAGCAAAGCATTAAATGCATTTACCGATATCATGTGTACCTCATCAATAATGTACACTTTATACGGCACCGTACTTGGTGCATACTTCACTTTATCACGAATATCTCGAATATCATCTACACTTGTATTGGAAGCAGCGTCAATTTCAATAACATCCGATACTGATCCATCTTGAATGCCTCTACATGCTGCACATTCATTACAAGGTTCTTTCACAGGGGCATGCTCACAATTGATGGTTTGTGCAAATATTTTTGCAGCACTTGTTTTCCCTGTTCCACGTGGACCAGAGAACAAATAAGCATGCGAAAATTTATCCTGTTCAATCGCATTTTGTAATGTTCGAGTAATATGTGTTTGTCCTACTACATCTTCAAATGTTCGTGGCCGCCATACACGGTATAATGCTTGATAACTCATAGTTTACATTCCCCTTATTAATCTAATTTTCATTATACCCGATGAAAGGGTCTTATGTGAACCTTGGAGATTAAGAAAAGCACAGAACACCCGTTTAGTAACGTACATTTTTCTATCTCTACATAACGAAAAAGCTATATTAGCATAATATTCACTAACATAGCCTATCCCATTCGTTATTAGCATTTTCTGTAGCAATTATTTTTTTCGTGGAAATGCCCGTTCATATTGTTTAGGCGGAACCACTATTCCTGTAATTTCTTCAATCGCGTGCATTGCCCAATAGGGATCTTTTAACATTCCACGTCCAATGGCAATTAAATCTGCATCTTCATTACCAAGTGCCGCTTCCGCAACTTTTGGATTCTCTAATACTCCAACTGCAATAATAGGTACATTTAATTCTTGTCTAAATGTACGAGCAAATCGAAGTTGGTAGCCTGGATGATTGGCAGGTTTACGTTTTCCTGGAGTTCCCTCTCCACCACTAGAAATATGGAAAACATCCACACCCGCTTCTTGATATTTTTTAGCAATTTCTATAGAATGATTTAAATCATATCCATCATCCATGTACTCCATCGCTGAAATACGCATGAGAAGTGGCATATCTTCTGGAATCACTTCTTTTATTGCTTGAATTATTTCTACACCAAATAAAGATAGATCTTCCCCATATTGGTCATTTCGTTTGTTAATCAATGGGGAGTGAAATTGATGAATTAAATACCCATGCGCACCATGTATTTCAATCGTATCAAATCCCGCTTCTACTGCACGCTTTGCAGCATCTTGAAACTGTTTGACTGTTTGTTTTACTTCTTCTGTAGTCAACGCACGAGGTACTTTACTTTCAGACGTTACAGGGATTGCAGATGGTGCTACAGGCGGCTCCGCATCTTCTGCTTTACGACCCGCATGTGCGATTTGAATTCCAATCTTTGCATCGTGGCGATGTACTTCATCAACAATACGACGATATGCTGGAACATGATCGTCTGACCATAGCCCTAAATCATAATCTGTAATACGACCATCAGGATCAACATCTGTCATCTCTACAATAATTAGTCCTGCGCCACCCACTGCCCGTGATACATAATGAACAAAATGCCAATCATTTGGTACTCCATCCTTTTCATTTACAGAATATTGGCACATCGGAGCCATTACAATTCTATTTTTTAATGATAATCCTTTTACTTTGTATTGCTTATCTAGTTGAGTCATGTAAACACCTCTTTCCAAGATAGTAATTATATTACATCTTACGAGCCCGTTGTACGTAATGCAATTTATCTGCTTTATCGAGCGCTGAACGTGGCTGGTTCAGTTATTTAGTTATCCACAGCACACAAATTTTATAGTTTCCTATGCCACAAAAAAAGAACAAATCCATATATTTTCTATATGAATTTGCTCGGGTAAAAAATACTAATATTTATTTTGCTTCTAGATCTTCAATGGAGTCAATATCCATGTAATCCGGTACGACAAGTCCAATTTTAGCACCTTCAAGATTTGCTCCCATATCTACAAATTGTCCTTCTATGCTTTCATAAAAGTCTTTATGTGTATTTGGCATCCATGCTGCTAATGTTGCGTCAGCATCACCATTTGCGAGAGCTTCAAACACTACTGCAACATCAACATCGGTAATTTTTACTTCAAACCCTTTGGAGCGCAGTACCTCTGCTACTACATTGGAAGAAGCACGCTCGGAATCCCATGGAGTAGAAACTAATTCAACTGTTTCTCCATTTCCATCTTCCACACCTGCTGTCCAAGCATCTACCTTATCAGGATTATCTTCTACCCATTGTTTCGATACTTCTGCTATATCTTGACCAGTCTCCGATGATTCGTACATGATACTTTCCATATCTTCTACGCTCCAGTTGAACTGGTCAATTAATTTATATGCATTTGGATTTTCGTCTTCAAATCCTTCTCTTGCTAAGCTACGAATTTCTTCTGTAACACCATAAATATTTTGTGGATCTTCTAAGTACTTAAGGTTATCAAATTTTGCAAACATCCAATGTGGATTCCATCCCGTTACAACAATTGGTTCTTCATTTTCAATTGCTTTTTCCAATTCCACAATCATTGCTGCTGTTGAGGATTGCTCCAGTTCCCATCCGGATAACTGATCATACTCTTCCATCGCTGTTTCTGTTGTTACCGTGATTCCTGCACCCGGTTCAATACCAGTGATAGAGTGCTCCACTACTGCACTATCACTTTCTTCTTCAGCACTATCATTGCTTGCATCATCCGAACCACAAGCCGCTAATAAGAACACTAAAAATAGACTACTGAAAAATCCTACTACCTTTTTTCTTTTTTGCTTAAACATTAAAGCACCCCTTCATTAAAAATTAAAAAGGCTGATATAATTAATCAGCCTAAAATTATTAATTTATTCATAATGCTATAAATTATTTAAGTTATCACGTATATGTATACGTGCACCCACTTTCGATGAAACGACCCTATGCGCTACTTAAGTTCATGGCTCAGCCTAGGCTTCCCTGCGGCACACAAGAATAACCACTTACTGCTGCTTCCTTCCGGACCTGACAGGATTCGTGGGTTCCTGTTGCGCAGGACCCGGGCGTCAACACCAATCCCTTAAGTCAGACCATAAAGTCGTCCCACCTCGAGTGGGAATTCGGCCTCGCTATAGCGGATTGCGAGTACAGGGCACCGCTACCTCCCCGCTTAGCACGTATTTTCTATTATAAAGTCAGCGACATAAAATTGCAATGATAAAGTGATACTTCATTCTATGGCGGTGTTAGTTCTGCATCACCGAATATTAGATGAACAGAATCGAATCTTTACGAGCAGAATTATCCTTTTTGGTTATAGACTCATCGTCTTGAAGCTCCGTACTACTAACTGTTAGGATGAGCAAACCGTTCTAGTCATCTGCCGAAGTATTTTTAGACTTTTTTTCTCTTAGTTCTTTGAAAAATTCTTTTAAAATCGTACTACATTGTTGCTCTAAAATTCCAGATGTTACCTCAACTTGGTGATTAAATTGAGGTTCATTTAACAAGTTCATTAATGTCCCTGCACATCCTGCTTTCGTATCAGGTGCTCCATAAACTACCCGTTTCATTCTTGATTGAACAATCGCACCTGCACACATCGGACAAGGCTCCAATGTGACATACAACGTACAATCTTCTAATCGCCAACTACCAATTTCATTATTTGCTTCTTGCATGGCTAATAGTTCAGCATGTGTGAGGGTGGCTTGCATCGATTCACGAAGATTAAAGCCTTTGCCAATAATTTCTCCATCATGAACAATTACTGCTCCAATTGGAACTTCATTCAGAACCCACGCTCGTCTTGCTTCTCTTATTGCAGCTGCCATAAATAATTCATCTTGGCTCACTGTTATTTCGTCTTTCACTGTATCACATCACTTTATTTAGAGTTTTAATTTAGATTTGAACGGTAATAATAACACTAGAATATCAAAGGAGGGGCATTATGGATTTTTCACCTACAAATACTGCAGTAGTCTTTGTCGATTTAATCAATGATTTTCAATTTGATGGTGGAGACGACCTGCTTTACAATACGAAACAAATCATACCGAATATTATAAAACTACGCTCCTTTGCCAAAGAAAACAATTTACCTATTATCTATGTTAATGATCATTATGGCTTGTGGCAAGCTGATTTTAGCAAGGTAATCGATTATTGTTCGAATGAAAAAAGTAGAGAAATTATCGAACAGGTTAAACCCGATGACAATGATTACTTTTTGATTAAACCACAGCATTCCGCTTTTTTTCAAACTCCTCTTCATTCCTTACTTATAGAATTGGAGAGAAACCATATTATTCTTGCTGGAATAGCAGGAGATATTTGTATTTTGTTTAGTGCAAAAGATGCTTACATGTATAAAATAAAAATGTCTATTCCCAAAAATTGTATGGCTTCTGAACAAAAAGAAAACAATAACTACGCTTTATATTTAATGGAATCAGTTATGGATGCAGATATATCTCCAGTTTAGCATAATGCCTCCAACCTCCTCATATAGATAGTTAGAGACTCTATGTAAGGAGGTAGTTCCTTTGCAAATTCACGTTGTGCAACAAGGAGATAGTGTATACCAACTTGCTAATACATATGAATCCTCCGTCGCTGATATTATAGAAGCAAATGATTTAACTTCTCCTGATGCACTTGCTATTGGGCAAGCACTTGTTATTCCAATTGTTGGTCAATTTTATTTTGTTCAACCTGGTGATACGTTAACTTCTATTGCTAATCAATTTGGTTTTACAGTACAGGAAATTGCACGGATTAATGGATTATCTATAAATCAGACATTATCGTCTGGCATGCGGATTTATATACCACCGATTGAAAAACGCCCTATCACTTCTTATGCTTATGTAGAACCTTTCGGGGATACAGTATCTTCAACTCTAGAAACAGCAGCAGAAAATAGATCTCCTTATTTAACCTACCTTGCACTATTTAGTTATCAAGTAAACCGAGATGGAACATTGAAGGCTCCTCCGGCTGGTAATTTATTTCAAACGGCAAATGCAAATAATACAGCAATGGCCATGGTTATAACCAATTTAGAAGAGGGCGCGTTCAGTGATGAACTGGGGCATATTATCGTTACCGTAAGTGCCGTACAAAATACATTGTTAACAGAAATTATCAATACAGCACTTCAACAAGGATTTAGAGACGTGCATTTTGACCTTGAATTTCTGCCTGGAGATGATCGCGAAGCTTATAATCAATTTCTTCGGACTGCAAAAGAACGTTTATCGCAGGAAGGGTTACTTGTCTCCACTGCGCTTGCTCCTAAAACAAGTGGTACTCAGACTGGACAGTGGTATGAAGCACATGATTATGCGGCCCATGGAGAAATAGTAGATTTTGTTGTTCTTATGACATATGAATGGGGATACAGCTACGGGCCTCCAATGGCAGTTTCCCCATTAAATTCGGTCCGTGATGTAATTGAATATGCTGTTTCCGTTATCCCACCGGAAAAAATATTGATGGGGCAAAATCTATATGGATACGATTGGACGCTTCCTTTTGTAGAAGGTGGTGGTCCAGCTCAAGCAGTCAGTCCACAACAAGCAATACAAATTGCTATCGAAAATAATGCTGCTATTCAATTTGATCCTGTAGCCCAAGCACCTTTTTTCACATATACAGATAGTGCTGGAGCAAATCATGAAGTTTGGTTTGAGGATGCTCGTTCGATTCAAGGTAAATTCGATTTAATTCGTGAATTCAACTTGCTTGGGATTGCTTATTGGAAACTCGGCTTAGCCTTCCCACAAAACTGGTTGTTACTAAACGATCAATTCACCATCACCAAACTAGAATAAGAAAGAACAAAGCTTAGGCACCTGATTATAAATAAATATAAAGTCCAAATATTTGTGCTTACTTATGTCCAAAAAAAGCCTCAAGGATTTTTCATAATTCCTTGAGGCTTTCCTATACATTGATTATTTATCCTTCGAGAACTTTTAATGATTCTCGATTAAATGCAGGGATATCATCAGGTTGACGACTAGTTACCAATTGATTTTGGCAAACTACTACTTCTTCGTCTTTCACTTTTGCACCTGCATATTCCATGTCTACTTGAATAGATTTATAGCCAGTCGCCCCTCTTCCTTCTAACGATCTAGCAGTAATTAAGAGCTGTGGTCCATGGCAAATCGCCATTACTGGTTTTTTCTCGTCCATAAAATGCTTAGCAAAAGTTACGAACCGATCATCTCCACGAAGCATATCGGGAGAAAAACCACCAGGTATAAATAATGCATCAAAGTTTTCTGGATTCACATTATCAATACCTTCATCTATTGTTACGTTGGTATCATTTGATTTTC
This sequence comes from Oceanobacillus sp. E9, assembly GCF_001741975.1. NCBI lineage: Bacteria > Bacillati > Bacillota > Bacilli > Caryophanales > Bacillaceae > Oceanobacillus > Oceanobacillus sp. E9. The sequence continues at coordinate 696,107 of NZ_LSNA01000001.1, read as the reverse complement.
CTTTAACTGAATTTCCTTTTTCTTTTTCAATCGTAATCACTTCATGTCCTGCCTCTTTAAAGGATTGGACAGGGTCGGTGTATTCCACATCTTCAAACATATCCGTAATTACAGTTGCTATACGTTTTTTCATTATTTATCCACTCCTTTAATGACTTATATAATATTTTGTTCCCCAGTTACATTTTTGCTAAACATCATTAACTTTGAACAAAACCCTTTCTTAAGTCGTAAAAATGCACGACAAAGGCTGGGAGGTCATCCCAGCCACTTCTAATACCCTATTATTATTTTTCTAAAGTAGATGTATCTCCTGTAGGCAAACCAAGTTCCCAAGATTTTAGAAGTCTACGCATAATTTTCCCACTTCTCGTTTTTGGAATACTATCCTTCACCTCAATTTCTCGAGGAGCTGCATGTGCACTTAAGCCTGTTTTGACAAATTGACGAATATCCTCTAATAATTCTTCACTATCTTCATACCCTGCATTTAAAGTAATAAATGCCTTAATAATTTCACCGCGTTCAGGGTGCGGTTTTCCGATAACACCTGCTTCTGAAACCGCTGGATGTTCTATTAATTTACTTTCTACTTCAAATGGGCCGACTCTTTCGCCTGATGTATTAATGACATCATCCAGACGACCTTGGAACCAAAAATACCCATCTTCATCACGGTATGCACTATCACCCGACACATACCAGCCATTTACGAAATAGCTATCATACTTACCTTTATTATTCCACACTTCCCGCATCATCGATGGCCAGCCTTCCTTAATAGCAAGGTTCCCCATTTGGTTTGGTGGAATTTCATTTCCTTCATTATCAACGATTGAAGCTTCTACGCCAGGTATTGGTTTTCCCATGGATCCTGGTCTAATCTCAAGAGAAGGGATGTTCACAATTAATTGCGCACCTGTCTCTGTCATCCACCATGTATCATGAATTCGCAGATCAAAAGCTTTTAACCCCCATGTAATTACTTCTGGATTCAATGGCTCTCCAACACTAAGGATGTGCCGAACAGAAGATAGATCATATTTTTTCACCGTGTCTTCTCCATAACTTACCAACATTCGTAATGCAGTTGGTGCCGTATACCAGACCGATACTTTATAATCTTGTAATGTTTGATACCAATCATCTGGTGTAAACCGTCCACCGCGAATAACATTGGTTACTCCGTGAAGCCACGGGGCAAAGATTCCATAACTCGTACCAGTTACCCAACCTGGATCTGCGGTACACCAATAAATATCATCTTCTTTTAAATCAAGGACCCATTCTGCAGTAGCATAATGCTGAATCATGGCATTGTGCACATGAAGGATTCCTTTTGGTTTTCCTGTTGAACCAGATGTGTAATGCAATAACATTCCATCCTCTAAATCAACCCAGACAATATCAAATTCTTCAGATGCGTCTTTCATCTCTTCATCATAATGAATATATTTATCATCTGTTTCTGAATTATCACCTACAAGTACAATTTTTTCTAAATTCGGGAGCTTATCCTGTGGTACACGATATAATAATTCTGGCGTTGTAATTAACACTCGAGCCTCGCTGTCTTCCAACCGATCTCCTACTGCCTGTTCCATAAACGCTTCAAATAATGGACCGGCAATAGCTCCGATTTTTAGAATTCCAAAAAATGCTGCATAGAATTCTGGACTCCTCGGCATAAACAAAAAGACACGATCGCCTTTTTCAATGTTATATTTCTTTAGTACATTTGCAAATTGATTACTCTTTAGTCGAAGTTGTTCAAACGTTACTTTCTCTTCATGATTGGGAGCAGAGTATAATAAGGCTGCTTGATCTTTTTTGTTTGGATTAGCTGCATGCTTATCTACTGCTTCATAGGCCATATTCACCTTTCCTGTTTCATACCAAGAGAAATTTTTCTTGACTTCCTCCCATGAAAAATTCTTTCTAAAAGCTTCATAATCCTTTAAATTATGATTACCTTCACGTGCAGGTACTACTTGCATATCCATTTAATCACCTCACTATGATTTTGCAAACGATTACAATTTTAATTACACGAAATTATTAAAACATTTTGGTAACTGTTATCTATTTTAGAACATTTTGTGACTTTTTTAAAGTCCCTTGTCCGCATTTTGCAAAAAAACAGGAAGAAAGCCACTCTTATAGCGAATGGTTTTCTTCCTGCAAATTTGTTTTACTATTTCACGCTAGCTGCTTCTTTACGTTTTTCTCTTTCAGAAATTACATACGCTATTGTTGCATCACCAGTAATGTTTAATGATGTACGTAGCATATCTAAAATACGGTCAATACCAATAATTAATGCAATACCCTCTGCAGGTAAACCAATTTGATTTAATACCATTGCTAACATAATCATTCCTACACCTGGTACTCCTGCTGTTCCAACACTAGCTAATGTTGCAACTAACACTACCATTAGTAGTTCTGAAAATCCTAATGGTATACTATATACTTGCGAGATAAACACGGTCGCAACGGCCTGCATTATTGCAGTACCATCCATATTTATGGTTGCTCCTAGAGGCTGAACAAAACTACTAATTTCTTTCTTTACCCCGAGATTTTCCTGTGCTGTCTTCATGGAAAGTGGTAATGTTGCATTGGAACTTGATGTACTAAACGCAACAGACATTGCCGGGAAAAATCCTTTATAAAAGGTAAATGGATTCTGTTTTCCTAAGAACCAAATGACCAAACCATATACTAATAGACCATGAACAAATAATCCAAGTATAACCGTTAACATATAGCTTAGCATAGATCCTACTGCGTCTATCCCAGCACCACCTATGGCCGATGCGATCAAAGCAAAAGCTCCATAAGGGGCGAATTTCATTACTACCATAACTAACCAATTCAATATTTCATTTGCTTGTTCAAATAAATTATAAATCCCTTGAGTTTTATCTCCAAGGTAAGCTAAAGCAATACCAATAAATATTGCAAAAGCAATTATTTGTAACATTTCTCCTGATGACATTGCTGCGATTGGATTTTCTGGAATGATGTTTATTAATGTATCCATTATCGGAGGAGCTTCACTTGGCTCATAGTTCGCATTTTCGGTATCGAACATTCCTGCTTCTCCTGGTTGTATGATATAACCTAAACCTAATCCTATTGTAATTGCAAGTGCAGTAGTACATAAGAAAAACCCAACAGTAGTTACACCAATTTTACCTAGTTTAGCTGGTTCACCTAATCCAGCTGTTCCTAGAGTAATAGATACGAATACTAGCGGTACAACAAGCATCATAATTAAATTTAAGAATATTTGACCAATTGGATTTAGAAAATACTTATCTACTGGTCCAAAAAATGAATCAGGTGTAAATGTTAAAATTCCTCCAACAACAGCACCTGCAATGAGCGCAATTAATATCTTTTTAGTTAAACTCATGGTGTAATTCCATCCTTTCTATTCTGAAAATTCTTTCTTATATGTGTGATATCCTCTCTATACTTAGTAATTATGAATGGGCATTGGGATAATAAACGATATGATGTTAATTTGTGGAAGGAGTTTTTTGAATTGGTGTCTTAAGATAGGTGAATTAATAAAATACATCCTGTGCCCGGTGGGGATTATAATCCCCACTACACGCGGTTTACCAACCGGTAAACAATATTCTATCATAAAACAATAGATTTTGGACAGACTAATCTTTTCTTATGTTACTAAAACACCTCCTTCTTATCTTTCATTGAATTTCATTAAAAATTCCGATGAGACCCTTTAAAATTAAGATTTATATACTTATTCATTCATCTGTATAAGTATGAAAACAGTTACAAAAATTGGTAATTTGTATTTACTTACTAAACCTATGGTACCAATCATTGAAAGCTACATTAAATTCTCTCTATAATAAACTGAATTAATGAAAACATTATTTTTGCTTTAGTAAATTGATAGTTTGAGTTTCTTTATAAAAAGGAAAAAGAGTACATGAATCGCATTTCAAGGAGCGATATTATGAAATTGAACTCCACTGAAATAACACTGCTACTTAGAGACTTGTTTTACCTTAAAAATTTAAAATCGTCGTTAAATTATCTAACAAGAGAGCAAATTACGCAAATTAACGAACAGATTGATGAACTAAAAATAGCGCTGAAACATTTAAAGTAGCAATTGTTGCATGAAATGTGTAGCTTACATTTCGGCTTATAAATCCAATTTACAACTTTAAAAAGGTGGTTGTAGATTGGATTTTAAGCTTTTCCTCCTTAATCAACATGGAAAATTAAAATTAATTCCATCTTATTTAATATTTGATTATTCTGAAATATTATATTAGTAAACTCCTCTTTTTAGTATATAATTTATTCATTTTCTTTTACTTTTTTATATAATTCTTTAATAAGATCATTCGCCTCTGAAAGAGTTCAGATTATAAGAAACATTTGGCTTTGATTGTAATGGAAGACGACAACTCCTGCAGAAAGTGTCCGTCTGCAATAAGAATCAACATTCAGATCATACAAAATACTTGATTATGAATTTATTACTGGATTAAGAAAAGCTAGAACATAAAACCAACGCCCTCGGCAGGATTCGAACCTGCGACACACGGTTTAGGAAACCGATGCTCTATCCCCTGAGCTACGAGGGCAAAAAGGTAATAACAGAAGCTATTATACTAAATACTTTTCTATTTGAAAAGCTAACAAATCACTGAATATATAGCTTTTTTCTAACCTTTTTCTTGTTTCTTTTCATTTTGATCCTTTTTAACCAATGTATAGAAAGCAATGAAACCGATAAGAGATGTTGTAAACAATATCGTCCCCATTGGAACAGCAGATGCTTCATTAATACCAGCAAGAGGAGAAAATAATGCTCCAAGTAACATTGGAAGCATGCCTAATACGGCACTAGCACTTCCTGCACGATGCCCCTGTTTGGCCATTCCTAAAGTAAATGTGCTTGTGATCGTCATCCCCATAGTAATCATGTATATAAAGATTAAAATCACTAGTGACGCTAACGGACCTTTAATTATTGTCATTAGTAAAAGAAGGGAAGTCGCAGTTAATGCAATTGTAACTGCTGTTTGTAGCAGTTTTTTCTCTGAAATAATGTCACTAAAACGTCCAATGATAAAGCTTCCGGTAATAATAGCAAGTCCATTAATTCCAAATAAGACACTGAATACCTGTGGTGATACACCATAGATTTCTTGGTAAACAAATGGTGTACCGGATACATAAGCGAAACTTCCCCCATGCACAAATCCAACCACTAATGCATAGCCGATAAATGAACGATCCTTGAGTAAACTTCCCATTGTTTTCACAGAAGATCCAATCGAACTTGGAATACGTTTTTCAAGAGGCAAGGTTTCCTTTAATTTTATGGCAACGATTAGCACAATAAAAATTCCAATCATAGCGAGAAAATAAAAGATAGATTGCCAATTTGTTGACGGAATAGCTAATATCCCTCCACCAATCATTGGTGCAATCATTGGTGCAATTGCATTAATTACCATTAAAAGTGCAAAAAACTTCGTCAGTTGTTTTCCTGTAAACACATCACGTACAACAGCACGAGATAAGACTACTCCTGCAGATGCAGTTAAACCTTGCAAGAAACGCGCAATAATTAGCGTTGTAATATTGGGTGCAAAAGCACATAGAAGCGAAGATAATGCAAATAAGAAAGTCGAAATTAATAATGGTTTCTTCCTACCTTGAGCATCACTAATAGGTCCAACTACTAATTGACCAACTGCTAGCCCTATTAAGCATGCAGTCAAACTAAACTGGACAAGTGTAGCACTTACGCCGAAATCTGCAGAAATCCCCGGAAAGCTTGGCAAATACATATCAATATTAAGCGGGCCTAAAAAAGCCAGTAATCCTAATAATAATGCTAATCCAATCCGCGTTTTCCCAGTGGGATTATGTAATATAGAATTTGGTTTTTCTTGTTGTTCGCGTGAAATAAGCAATCACTCCTTAATGGAAGAATTTTAATCGTCCATTACCTTTCTGTCAAGAAATGAATACTATTTGTTGTTCTGTAGTAGATAATGTCGATTTATGGTAGAATAAGTAGCGTGTTTTATGTCTGTGGGAAATAGGAGGGGAACCAATGACAGATGTACCTTTTATCGCCATCGAAGGACCGATTGGTATTGGAAAAACATCCTTAGCAAAAAAACTATCGGACCACTTTGAATTTCATTTACTAAAAGAAATTGTAGAAGAAAATCCATTTCTAGGTAAATTTTACGAGAACATCAATGAATGGAGTTTCCAAACAGAAATGTTCTTTTTATGCAATCGATTCAAACAACTTGAAGATATTAATCGTGATTATTTACAACAAAAGCAATCAGTAATAGCTGATTACCATATAACGAAAAATATGATCTTTGCGAAACGTACGTTACAACAAGATAAATTAGAGAAATATGAAAAGATCTATCAAATATTAACAGAAGACATGCCAACACCAAATATACTTATTTATATTCATGCAGATTTAGATACGATTCTTAAACGAATTCGTATGCGTGGACGTGAAGTTGAGCAACAAATTGATCCAGAATACTTGCGACAGCTATCTGCTGATTACGAGGCATTTATGTTGGAATTTGAACGTACTCACCCTCATATTCCTGTATTGCGTATTGATGGAGACCAAATGGATTTTGTTCAATATCAAGATCATTTAGAAAAAATCATTGGTGATGTCAAAAGCCTTATTCACGAACATTGTGATGCATTACCGTCTAACTAACCAAAAAAGGGAGTAACAAAATGAATTTACGAGAAAAATATCAAATTCCTAATGACAGTATTATTACCATTGCAGGAACAGTTGGAGTTGGAAAATCAACCATGACCAATGCATTAGCAGAGGCATTACAATTTAAAACTTCTTTTGAAAAAGTGGATTCCAATCCCTATTTAAGTGATTTCTACAATGACTTTGAACGTTGGAGCTTTCACTTGCAAATCTATTTCTTAGCAGAACGCTTTAAAGAACAGAAAAAGATTTTTGAATACGGTGGTGGATTTATTCAAGACCGCTCTATTTACGAAGATACAGGGATTTTCGCTAAAATGCATTACGATAATGGAACCATGAATCCAACTGATTACGAGACGTACAAAAGTTTATTTGATGCAATGGTAATGACGCCGTATTTTCCTCATCCGGATTTACTCATTTATCTAGAAGGATCTTTTGATGAAGTTGTATCGCGAATAAAAAGTCGTGGACGTGATATGGAGAAAAACACTCCAATTGAGTATTGGGAAGAAATGTATCGCCGTTATAGTGACTGGATAGATAATTTCAATGCTTGTCCGGTATTACGCATTAATATCTCTGATTATGATCTAATGAAAGAAAATGATTCCCTAGCGTTAATTTTAGAAAAAATAGGACGTTCCATTCAACTTTCTAGAAAATATAAAAAAGGTGAGATTATCACGAACTAGTAATAAAAACGTGTAGAAGATTCTATTTTCTACACGTTTTTTGTTATTTCTTTTCTTTCTTCTTTAATTGTGTCCGATACGGGAAAAGCGCGATGTGCACAATCACTAATATTATGGAAATAAGTATAATTAAACTTGTCGACAAATCTAATAATAAAGCAACAATTAAAACAATCGGTATTCCAAATAGCGTAATCCAACTATTTTTACTATTGGATTGGTAATAATTTTCTTCCCCACAATGTGAACATATCATACGAGGTTTAAAGATATTTTTAAACGTTTCACCATAGCTCCACTGTGCTTCACAATATTTACAAGATGGTGTTTGCATGACGTTTCTCCCTTCATGACTTCGCAGCAAGTTCCATGGAACGTTCTCGTGCTCGCTGAACACAGGATTGTACGATGGCTGCAAAATCTTCACTCATTAGCTGCTTGACACCTGCTTCAGTTGTTCCGCCAGGACTTGTAATATTTTTTCGTAGGGTTTTTGGGTCCCCAGATAATTCTAACATTTTTCCTGCACCAATGACGGTTTGAGCTAATAGTTGGGAAGCTAATTCTGAATCTAATCCTGCTTCTGTAGCTGCTTGTTCCATCGCTTCCACCATATAATAAAAGAAAGCCGGTCCGCTACCAGCAATAGCTGTAACTGTATGCATATCTTCTTCTTCAATAATTGTAGTCATACCAACTGTTTGAAATAATTGTTCAGCGATCGCTAATTGTTCATTAGTAACATACGTCCCTTTAGCAATCGCTGTTGCTGAATGACCGATTAATGCAGAGGTATTAGGCATGGTACGAATAACTGGAATTTCTTTTTCTAAGATCGATTCCATTCTTTCCGTTGTAAGTCCTGCAATTACAGAAATCACCATTTGATTTGAACGAATATATTCTTTCATAAAAGATAATGATGTAGCAGCGTCTTTTGGTTTCATCGCCAAAATGATGATATCTGCTTGTGTGATTACTTCTTTTTTATTTGTATTTCCTTGAATGGCATAACCCTCTTCCATTCGTTTTAATCGGTTTTTGTCACTTTTATTGGTTACGAGTATATTTTCATTTGGGACAATCTTAGCTTTTGTAATTCCAGATATAATCGCTTCTGCAAGCGATCCTGCCCCCATAAATGCAATCTTTTGATTCATGTTAATATCCTCCTTAAAAAGATATGTTCTTTTATCATAGAGTTGAGATAAGTATAAAATATATGTGGAGCATCGAATACACATAGATACATTAACTGACCCATGTATTCGTTTACGAGCAGATAAATAAAAAAACTGATTACACATCCTTTGTCAAAGGACGGAATCAGTTATCCGCGGTACCACCTTTATTGGTATTTCATTACCCAGCTCCATTGATATCGCAGTTCACTGCGGTTAGCATTACACTAACATACTCCCGGGTAGGTTCACACAGGTAATTGTAGGAATCTTCCAGCCAATGGATTCCATTCTCTACACAATTTTTATACTGTATTACTCGTCCGTTCCACGTACTTGTTTACCTAGATTGATTTGTACTATAAGGCTTTCCCATCATTTTGTCAAGATACGCTTATAATACATCAATAAGAAAAACCCGCTGCCAAATGCAACGGGTTTTTTATCTCCAATATTTATGCGCTAATTTAAAATGGAGGAGGTAGAGGGATTCGAACCCCCGCGCGGTTTGACCCGCCTCTCGGTTTTCAAGACCGATCCCTTCAGCCGGACTTGGGTATACCTCCCTGAACACAAGAAATAATATAACATGCTTTTTCGAGCATTGTCAACAAATTATTAAAAAAAATTGATAAAACCTGTAAAAAATCCTAAATTAATCTATCTTCACCTGATCTATGAAGCTAACCAAAGATCAGGAAAGATAGATAATTTTAGTTTATCCAATAATTTCTTTTCCACCCATATAAGGACGTAAAACTTCAGGTACGACGACAGTGCCATCTTCTTGCTGATAATTTTCTAAGATTGCTGCTACTGTGCGTCCAATCGCTAAACCAGAACCATTCAACGTATGCACAAATTCCGGTTTTCCATTTACTTCACGTCGGAAACGAATACCTGCACGACGGGCTTGAAAATCCTCAAAATTAGAGCAAGAAGAAATTTCTCGGTATGTTTCCTGACTTGGAATCCATACTTCAATATCGTATTTCTTCGCTGCAGTAAATCCTAAATCTCCAGTGCACATGCTCATTACACGATAAGGAAGCTTTAGCAGTTGTAAGACTTTTTCCGCTTCTCCTGTTAATCTTTCTAATACTTCGTAAGAATCCTCTGGTTTTACGAAATTAACCAGTTCTACTTTATTAAACTGATGCTGGCGAATTAATCCGCGTGTATCTCTTCCCGCAGATCCTGCCTCAGAACGAAAGCTGGCACTAAATGCTACGTATTTTTTAGGGAGATCATCCATTCCAAGAATTTCTTCACGATGATAGTTAGTCACTGGTACTTCTGCTGTCGGAACCATAAAATAATCCCATTCTTCTAATTTAAACGCATCCTCTTCAAATTTAGGAAGCTGTCCTGTTCCAGTCATACTTGTTCGATTTACAATATACGGTGGAAGCATTTCTTGATAGCCATGCTCATCTGCATGTAAATCCATCATAAAGTTCCATAATGCTCGCTCTAATCTTGCTCCTAAGCCTTTATAAAAAACAAAACGACTTCCTGTTACTTTTCCAGCACGCTCAAAATCTAAAATGTCTAGATTTGTCGCAACATCCCAATGAGGTTGTGCTTCAAATGCAAAATTAGGCACCTCTCCCCATTTTCTTGCTTCAATATTATCTTCTTCATCTTCACCAACTGGAACGCTCTCATGAGGTAGATTTGGAATCGACAGCATAATTTGTTCTAGCTTTTCTTCAATATCCTTCAATTGTTTATCTAATGCAGCAATTTCTTGGCCAACTTCTCGCATCTCTTTAATTGCAGGTTCTGCATCTTTTTTCTCTCTTTTAAGTTCAGATATTTTCTTGGTAGCTTCGTTTCTTTTTGCCTTTAACTTCTCAGTTTCTGCAATTAATTGACGACGTTTCGTGTCTAATTCACCAAATTTATCTAAATCCGCTAAATCTTCTCCACGATGCTTTAAACGTCGCTGTACATCTTCAAAATTTTGTCGTAGATATTTCATATCTAACATGTTCCAATTCCTCCTTTTATATATCAAATCGGTATTGATAGTAATACAGGGAAAAAATATAAATATCCAAATAAAAAACTCCCGTCCCTGTGAAAAAGGGACGAGAGTGTTATTTCCCGCGTTGCCACCCTGATTGAAGGCATATGTATACCTTCCGGCTCTAATAACTTTTAACGGTGTCTGCCGTGCTTACTTACAGAATTAATTCCTTCATAAGCATGTTCAAGGATGGATTCATTATAGTTGAACGTCAATTTACACCAACCATTGACTCTCTAAAGATCAAACTATCACTACTACTTCCTATCATTACATCTCATTTATTAAGGTATATCATAATCAATTTTTACCAACATTGCAAGACCTTATACAAAAGTTAATAAGATTGCCTAGTTAGTATCGTTCAAAATAGAAAGGATTAGCTAAATAAGCCTTTAATCCAATCCACTGCACTTGTAAATATATTTACAAAGAAGTCTCCAATTGCTTGTAGCGTTAGCATAAACCAATTTGATTTTTCAACTGCTTCATTCGTTACAAGTGTGAATTCTCCTGTATTCGAACCTGCATCACTTATATATCCATAATCTTCGGTTTCACCATCATAGACAACCTTCGCTGTTCCAATTGCTTCATTTGCTTCAATGGGAGCAATTAATTCACCATCTTCATTCAATCGATCTTGATCTATGTTATATTCTAAATGATATAAATCTTTTTCGTCTGCTTTAATTGGTACACTCACGCTATCTTGAAGTGATATCGACACCTGGTCTTCTTTACCTTTTGCTACCGGTACCGTTTCATTTCCTTCTTCTTGATATCCTGCTGAAAATAGCTCTGTATTTTCAAAATTAGAGAAACCATAGTCTAATAACTTCGCTGTCTCTTCAAATCGTTCGGTTTCACTTCCAGTTTTCATTACTACGGTAATTAATCGTTGTCCATTACGTTCCGCTGTTCCTGTAAAACTATAACCAGCTAAGTCCGTAAAGCCTGTCTTTAACCCATCGACACCTTCATAATAATACGATGCTAGGTTTTCTCCTTCATGCGGAAGCATGTAGTTCCAGTTATTGATGGTTTGTCCGCCAAACGTGGTTTGCGGAATGCTAGAAATTTCTAATGCTTCTTCATAGTCATTAACTAAATGATAGGCTAATAGAGCTGCTGAACGTGCAGATAATAGATTCGTATCGTTTGGGTTTGTTCCCTCCGGATAATTATCACCTAAATCTTCATTATCTAATCCAGTAGAGTTTACAAACTTAAATTCTTGTAAACCCATTTCTTCACCTTTTTCATTCATCATTTTAACAAACTCAGATTCAGAACCAGCAATTAATTCTGCTAATGCAATTGTTGTTGCATTATCGGAGTTAATCGCCATCGCTTCATATAATTCTTTTACTGTATATTCCTGTTGTTGTTTTAATCCAACACCAGAAAAAGAATTATTTGCGGATATACTATATGGATAATCACTAATTTCTGTTGTTGTATCCCACGTGATATTGCCATTTTCAATTGCTTCCCAAACAAGATATTCTGTCATCATTTTTGTCATGCTAGCAGGAGGTAACGCAACATCAGGATTTTTTGCATACAGGACCTTGCCTGTTTCACCATCCACGAGTATTGCTGATTCAGATACTAGGTCTAATTCATTTGCTTGGACAGTTGTTGTGGCTGTCAACATGGATGTAAATACGAGGATGCTTGCTACCGCTAACAGTAAAACTTTGTTTAATTTATTTCTCAATTTCTTGTACCTCCATCATAAGTATCGCTATATTACATAATACTATGTATTCTGCTTAGCACCTTTCATATTTTAACATAGCAGACATAAAAAAAATAGATGAGGATTGTCCCCCCATCTATTTTAATCTAGGAATATGGCAATTGTATGGCAAAGGAAAAATTTATTTACATTTTTATTAAAAAATGATGATATTCACTTTACCAAGTAGTTATTCATGAAGTTTCACTTTATAACGAATAGTTTGGTGCTTCTTTCGTGATTTGTACATCATGTGGATGACTTTCACGTAATCCAGCATTTGTTATACGGATAAATTTACCATCATTACGAAGATCCTCTATTGTTTTTGTACCACAATATCCCATTCCAGAACGTAAACCACCAACAAGCTGATGGAATGTGTCACTCAATGGTCCTTTGTAAGCTACACGGCCTTCAATTCCTTCTGGTACAAGTTTTTTGCTTTCCGATTCACTCTGGAAATAACGATCTTTTGAACCAGCTTCCATGGCTCCAACCGAGCCCATTCCACGATATACTTTATATTGACGTCCTTGGAAGATTTCTGTTTCTCCCGGGCTTTCTGATACACCTGCGAACATACTTCCAATCATAACTGCATGTGCACCAGCTGCTAGTGCTTTTACAATATCGCCAGAGTATTTAATTCCTCCATCCGCGATAACCGGAACACCATACTCTGCAGCAGCTACAGCACAATCATGAACTGCAGTAATTTGTGGTACCCCTACTCCAGCTACAACACGAGTGGTACAAATAGATCCGGGTCCAATTCCTACTTTAACTACCGATACACCTGCTTCGATTAATGCTTTTGTCCCCTCTGATGTAGCTACATTACCAGCTATGATTTGAAGATCTGGGTATGCTTGACGAATATTTCTTAATTGGTCAAGTACTCCTTGTGAGTGTCCATGAGCTGTATCAATAACAATTGCATCGACTCCAACACTAACTAGTTTTTCAATGCGTTTCATCGCATCGCCAGTTACACCTACAGCTGCTCCTACGATTAATCTTCCTTGAGCATCTTTTGCTGAATTTGGGAATTCAATGACTTTCTCAATATCTTTAATTGTAATAAGTCCTTTTAATATATCTTGATTATCTACCAGTGGAAGTTTTTCAATTTTATATTTCTGAAGTAACTTTTCTGCTTCTTCTAAGGTTGTTCCTACAGGAGCAGTTACAAGATTTTCACTTGTCATTACTTCTGAAATAGAGATCGAATAATCTTGTATAAAACGAAGATCACGATTCGTTAAAATACCGACAAGTTTTTGTTCTTCAATATTGTTTACAATTGGAACACCAGAAATACGAAACTTACCCATTAAATGCTCTGCATCATAAACTTGATGCTCTGGAGTTAAAAAGAATGGATTCGTAATGACACCACTCTCAGAACGTTTTACTTTATCTACCTGTTCCGCTTGATCTTCAATCGACATATTTTTATGAATAACACCAAATCCACCTTGACGTGCCATTGCAATCGCCATTTCAGCTTCTGTAACTGTATCCATACCAGCACTAATGAATGGAGATTTTAATTTAAGCGTAGAAGTCAATTCAACACTTAAATCCACTTGATTTGGCAATACTTCCGATTTTGCAGGCATTAATAATACATCATCAAAGGTTAATCCTTCTTTTGCAAACTTGTCTTCTCTCATTTTTACTTCCTCCTTTTATATTTGAATTCCCATATTTTAACCGCTTTTGCAATTATAGCTAATAGCGGTAATATCATTTTCTAGGCATGAATAATGCCAGTAATCTCGCTCAAACTAAAAGTACTAACAAAGCTATTTTTATTTACATTACTCTATATTTTTCGCTTTTTCAAGAAGATAAATTTGTAAAAAAGAAGAACTGTAATTCAAAATATTATGATAGTTATGAGGTTGGATAATGATGGAAACAAATCAGTTGTTTACACATTTAAGTGCTCAAGAAAATGCACAGTCATTTTTACATAAATGTTATCAAAATATCGATGGACAAACGAAAAAAAGCTATCAAAATGGCACAACGTTTATGCACTATATTCAACACGGCATACAGTTTTATAAAAGTGGAGAAGAAAGCAGTCCAATTGTAAGACCGGTTCTTTATTTTTATGGCATGGTCCATCTCTTAAAAGGATGGTTATTAACCAAGCGTGCGGATTATCCTGAAAGTACTGCATTACTTGCCCATGGAGTAACTTCAAGAAAGCGAAAACGAAAGGATTATCAGTTTTTTGATGATGAAGTCAAGATTCAACAACAAGGACTTTTCCCATATTTTGCAAAACATATGTATCACTTCAACCCTTTTCCTTTGGAGAAAGCAACCATGCGATTATTATTAGCTAACATTCCTGAATTACATGTGTTATGGAACTATCAACAACGGAAAACATTAATTGATATAGGGGAAATTAATAGTGACCAATTATTATTTCCTACATCGATATTAGATCGTTTTCATTTGACACGAAATGCATTTGTACAGCGTATTCAACCTTTCCTTCCACCTATTAAGAGGGTTAGTGAACAAACTACTTTGTTTAGAATCGATTTACGAGAAGGAATAATGCAAGCTAATGGTCCATTTTTTGTTCATATGGATAATCAACGATTATATTTTCCTGCATCACGGGATATTTACTTTCCATACTCGGAAATAATCGTACATTATTTAATTTTGTATAATTTGAGTATGCTTTGTCGTTATGAGACAGAGTGGTGGGGCGAATTAATGGTATCAAAAGCAGATAGTGCTTATCCAATGATTGATCATTTTTTAGAAATTACGAGAAGGAAAATTCCTTATTTAATAGAGAAAGAGCTCCATTCTATTTATTCTGCATGTAACGAGAAGTAATTAATCTCTTTTTGAATACTATAAGAGATACCAATAAAATAGAATAGGCTCATCATTTTAGCCAATTATCTTATCTATATATAATTCCGGAAGCTGTTCTAACGAGAATATATCATCGCTGTCATTACTTTTTACAATCGGACGTGTTGGTTCTTGTTTATTTACAAATACAATTTCTCCAGTAATTCCGTTATTTAGTACTACTTTTGAATGTTCTAACCAGTTAGAGAAGATATTCAGAAATGTGTTCACTACGTCTGGATCATATAAACGAATCGTGCTAATATGTAATTCCTCTATTACATTCACGAGATTCCTTGCCTTACGATAACAGGTCGTGGTTGCCATTGCATGATAAGAATCCGCAACTGCTATAATCCGAGCATAAGGGTGTACTTTATTTAACGTCATGCCTAAAGGATATCCTTCTCCATTGCCCCGTTCGTGATGTTGTAAAACAGCGAGTTGTACTCCACTTGTTAAAGAAGGAAGATCTTTGATCATGGCATAACTTGTTTGTGGGTGTTTTTTGATATTTTTGAATTCTTCGGATGTTAAAGATCCTTGTTTTTGAATTACATCTGTATCCATTTTCGCCATTCCACAATCACAAAGAACTCCAGCCAACCCAACTTGAATCCATTCCCCTCGTCGATAGCCCATTTCCTTCGCGATGAACGCCGATATCAATGAAGTTGCTACACTATGATGAAAAATGTATTCGTCAGAACGTGCATAATGATGCAGAGAGAAAATCACATTGGCATCTATGTTCTCTAATTCCTCTAGCAAGGGAATAATAGCATTTCGTAAATCTGGTATAGAAATAGGCATAGATTGTTGCCATTGTAAAAATTGTTCTTTAAAGACATTTACAACATTTTTATACACTTTGAGAAAGTATTTATATCCATTTTCCTTATCCTGTATAGAAGCAGAACGAATATTATCTACTGCTTTCTTTTCTTCTGTTTGTTCTTTTACTTTCTTACTCGGTTTATTACCAGATAACGGCTCATCAATTTCGACAGTATCGATTAGAAATTTACGAATCATTTGGATTTGATGTTCTGTGAGTTCTGTCCCTTTTAATGCAATTGGCCGATTGGATTTACCGATAATATCTTTTTGTAATACATATCCAGGCATGAGATGTGAAGTCTTCACTTTCATATAACATTTCCCCCTAAGATAGATAATATGGAAGTGCTGCCTCTATTAACATAAGAGACAGCACTTCATTAACTATTCGTTATCTTCGTTTGACTCTGTTGATGAATCCGTTGTTTCTCCTTCTACTACTTCAATATCCTCGACTTCTTCTTCATCTTTTTCTATACGAGTAACCGTAGCTACTTCTTCACCATCCTGCAATCGAATTAAGTGAACCCCTTTTGTATTTCTACCCGTTTGTGAAATGTCCTGCACTTGTATTCGGATTAATACACCGGCAATAGTAATTAACATTAAGTCTTCGTCGCCATTTACTGCTTTCACAGCAACAACATATCCCGTCTTTTCATCTATTTTACAAGTAAATACCCCTTTACCTCCACGATTAATACGACGGTATTCTGCTTCATCGGTTTGTTTACCGAATCCTTTGTTGGTAACATGAAGAATTTTAGATCCTGGTTCTATAATTTCCATGGAAACAACGACATCATCGCCACGTAAGGAAATTCCTTTTACACCAGCAGCAGTTCGTCCCATAGACCGAATTTGTGTTTCTTCAAAACGAATAAGATAACCATTCTTCGTTGCTATCATTATTTCTTTTTGGCCATCAGTCAGACGAACAGAAATGAGTTCATCATCTTCCCTAAGGTTAACAGCAATTAATCCACCTTTACGGATATTACGGAATTTCTCAAGTGTTGTACGCTTCGCAATTCCATGTTTTGTTGTAAAGAATAAGTATGCTTCTTCATCAAATTGATTAACTGATATTACAGCATTTACCCATTCTCCTTTTTCAACTTGAAGGAGGTTGATAATCGGTATTCCTTTTGCAGTTCGGCTGAACTCCGGAATTTCATATCCTTTCGCTTTATATACCTTCCCTTTGTTGGTAAAGAAGAGGATCGTATCATGTGTAGAAGTAGATACTAGATGTTCTACAAAATCATCCTCATTGGTACCCATTCCTTGTATTCCGCGTCCACCACGTTTTTGTGTGCGGTACGTAGATGCAGGTAATCGCTTGATATAACCTTGATGAGTTAACGTTATTACGATATTTTCTTCTGGAATAAGATCTTCATCTTCAAAGAATCCTGCTCCACCTGCTACTATTTCTGTTCTTCGATCTTCTTTATATTTTTCTTTGATCTCCATTAATTCTTCACGAATGATTTCTAATACTTTTTCTTCATCCGCTAAAATTGCTTTTAATTCTTCAATCAAAGCCTTAAGCTCTTTATATTCATCTTCAATTTTTTCTCGTTCTAATCCAGTTAAACGTTGAAGACGCATATCTAAGATAGCTTGTGCTTGTTTCTCACTTAACTTAAATCTTTCCATTAAGCCTTCGCGGGCAATATCCGCTGTCTTTGAACTACGGATTAATTCGATTACTTCATCCAAGTGATCAAGTGCTATGCGTAGACCTTCTAGAATATGTGCACGTGCTTCCGCTTTATTTAATTCAAATTGCGTACGACGTTTTATGATGACTTTTTGATGCTCTAAGTAGTAGCTAAGACATTGCTTTATATTAAGAACTCTTGGTTGTCCATCTACAAGTGCTAGCATATTGATGCCGAAGGTAGTTTGTAGGGACGTATGCTTATATAAATTATTAAGTACAACATTCGCATTTGCATCACGTCTTAATTCAATGACAATACGCATTCCATTACGATCAGATTCATCACGCAGATCGGTGATACCTTCCACTTTCTTATCACGTACTAATTCTGCTATTTTTTCGATTAGCTTTGCTTTGTTAACCTGGTAAGGTAACTCAGTGACAATAATTGTTTCTTTATCATTTTTACCTTGTTCAATATTCAATTTCGCACGAATAGTAATCGATCCTTTACCAGTCTCATATGCTTTTCGAATACCGCTTCGTCCTAATATTTGTGCCGCTGTTGGAAAATCAGGTCCTGGAAGATGATTTTCCATTATTTCGTCTATAGTAATGTCAGGATTTTGACTAACGGCTAATACAGCATCAATTGTTTCACCTAAATGATGAGGTGGGATATTCGTCGCCATACCAACTGCAATTCCAGATGTACCATTTACTAGTAAATTAGGAAAACGTGCTGGAAATACAACAGGCTCTCTTTCTGTACCGTCATAGTTATCTTGATAATCGATCGTGTCTTTATTAATATCACGAAGTAATTCCATGGAAATTTTAGACATACGAGCTTCGGTATAACGCATTGCCGCTGCTGAGTCACCATCGACAGAACCGAAGTTTCCGTGACCATCTACTAACATATATCGATAACTAAAATCTTGAGCCATACGTACCATCGTTTCATATACAGCGGAATCACCATGTGGGTGATACTTACCAATAACTTCACCGACAATACGAGCTGACTTTTTATATGCTTTATCTGAATGCATACCTAAGTCATTCATCGCATAAAGAATACGACGATGAACTGGTTTCATTCCATCACGTACATCTGGTAATGCACGAGATACAATTACACTCATCGCATAATCAAGGAATGATGTACGCATTTCATTACTTATATTTATTTCCGATACTCTCGGACGATTTATATCTGCCATTCTTTCAATACCTCCCAATCACTAAGTGCAACTTAGTGATTTCCTTCAATCGATCTTCCGTTATCTATTTAATCCTTTATATTAAAACAAGAAAATACTAAGGTTAAATATCTAAGTTCTTCACATACTGTGCATTTTCTTCGATAAAGATTCGACGTGGCTCTACTTTGTCACCCATTAACATATCGAATACTTGGTCAGCATCAATCGCATCGCTTAACTCTACTTGCAGGAGTGTACGAGTATCTGGATCCATCGTTGTATCCCATAATTGATCTGCGTTCATTTCTCCTAGACCTTTATAACGTTGGATATTTGGTTTTGGTGCTTTTGGAATTTCGTCTAATATCCGATCCAATTCTTTATCATTATACGCATAATTCACCGTTTTTCCTTGCTTTATTTGATAAAGTGGTGGTTGGGCGATATAAATATAGCCGTGTTCAATAAGTGGACGCATATATCGGTAGAAGAAAGTTAATAATAATGTTCGAATATGTGCGCCATCTACATCCGCATCTGTCATGATAACGATTTTGTGATAACGTGCTTTGGAAATATCGAATTCTTCACCAACACCACTTCCTAAAGCTGTTATCATGGCACGTACTTCATTATTAGATAAAATACGATCCAAACGTGCTTTTTCAACGTTTAAAATTTTACCTCTCAATGGGAGGATTGCTTGGAAATGACGATCCCTTCCTGATTTTGCGGAACCTCCGGCTGAGTCCCCCTCTACAATATATAGTTCACTTATAGAGGCATCTCGTGAGGAACAGTCAGCTAACTTACCAGGTAAATTCGATATTTCTAAGTTACTTTTACGACGTGTAAGTTCTCTTGCTTTTTTTGCTGCAAGACGTGCCCGTGACGCCATCAATCCTTTTTCTACAATGATTTTTGCTATAGAAGGATTTTCATATAAAAATTTAGAAAATGTTTCAGAAAAGACTCCATCTGTAATCGCACGAACTTCACTATTTCCAAGTTTTGTCTTTGTTTGTCCTTCAAATTGCGGATCTGGATGCTTAATAGAAACGATCGTTGTCATTCCTTCACGAACATCGTCTCCAGATAAGTTCGAATCTCCATCCTTGATTAAACCGTTTTTCTTCGCATAATCATTTATGATACGTGTCAAACCACTACGGAAACCGACTTCATGTGATCCACCTTCATACGTATGGATATTGTTCGCAAATGAATATAAACTGCTTGCAAATCCATCATTGTATTGAATAGCTACCTCTACAGAAATCCCTTGGTCTTCTCCTTCTGCAAAGAAAGGCTCATGAAGAACTTCTTTATTTTTATTAATAAATTCAACATAAGAACTTATTCCGCCCTCATAGTGATACGTCACTTGTTCTTTGTCCGTACGTTTATCTTCAATCGAGATTTTTAATCCTTTATTTAAAAATGCAAGCTCACGAAGACGTTGCTCCAATGTATCAAAGTTATATTCTGTTGTTTCTGTGAAGATTTCTGAATCTGGTCTAAAGTGAGTTACAGTACCAGTAATATCGGTATCTCCAATCACTTCAATTTCTCCATCAGGAACACCTTTTTTGAAAGATAGAAAATGAACTTTCCCATCACGATGTACGTATACTTCTAATTCACTAGAAAGTGCATTTACAACTGATGCCCCTACGCCGTGTAATCCGCCAGAAACCTTATAACCGCCTCCACCGAATTTACCACCAGCATGTAGTACAGTCATAATTACTTCAAGTGCCGGTCTTCCAGTTTTTTGTTGGATATCAACTGGAATACCACGTCCATTATCCTTTACTGTAATACTATTATCTTCTTCAACCACTACTTCAATATGGTCACAATAGCCTGCCAATGCTTCATCAATACTATTATCGACGATTTCCCAAACTAAATGATGGAGCCCTTTTTCACTAGTTGAGCCGATATACATACCAGGTCTTTTTCTTACTGCTTCTAATCCTTCAAGAACTTGTATCTGATCTGCACCATATTCTTGGTTTTCCGTAATTTTATCTTCCATAGACATCTTCTCACACTCATTTCTGTTGAAATACACTTAAATAGGAGACCGATCTTTGTCGGTGTCCTTCTATTCGGAAGCTTCTTTTCAATCTATATTTAAAACGATTAAATGGATAGTTCATCTGAATAATCATCCAGTTTGTTAATCGTGGATATCATACTTGAACGTTTTTTTAACGTTGAAACGGACAATGAGCTAAAATACACATGATCTTCCGTTAGCATAATCGATTTAGCATTTTTTCTTGGGCCAGAGACTTTTTTAATTTTTTCCCAAGCCTCAATCATTTCATCAACAATGGAAGATGACGAAAGTAGATTGCAATCAATAATGGCTACGATCTCCTTTGTTCGAATGACATTTCCGTTTCCAATATGGATAAACATAAATCGTCACTTCCTTTTAATTTATTTCTGCTAATTTAATTAACTACACCATTGGTAACTCGAAATAGCTCTGCTTGTTGTAATGTCTCATGATGAATACCTTCCACACTTGTCGTTGATACAAATGTTTGTACTTTACCTTGAATGGTATTAAGTAAATGCGATTGGCGATAATCATCTAATTCACTTAGAACATCATCTAATAGCAAGATAGGATATTCCCCAACCTCTTGATAAATCAGCTCTATTTCCGCCAATTTAATCGATAAAGCAGTTGTGCGCTGCTGACCTTGTGAACCGTAAGTTTGAACATCTTTTCCATTCACATAAAAAATCAAATCATCTCGATGTGGGCCAACTAAAGTGGTTCCACGCTCTATCTCCTTTTGCTTTACATCAGAAAACTTCATTTGATATATATTACCTATTTTTTCCTTATTTGCCTCTTCTGATACTTCAATTGTTGGACTATATTGAATTTCGAGTTGCTCTAATTCTCGACTTATTCCTCTATGAATCGGTTCTGCCCATTTTCTTAACAATTCTAAGTAAATAAAACGTCGTTCCAATAAAATAGAAGCATGTTCAATCAATTGATCGGTTAATACTTCTAACATGGTCGTATCGGAATTTGGTTTTCGTTGTAATTGTTTTAATAAATGGTTTCGTTGTTTCAATACTTTTTGATACTGGGCTAAATGATAAATATAGGTTGGCTGTATTTGACCAAGTTCCATGTCCATAAAGCGTCGTCGAATTTGGGGAGCACCTTTGACAATTGTCAGATCTTCTGGAGCAAACATCACGACATTGACCGATCCAATATAGTCGCTTAAACGATGTTGCTCAAGGTGATTGACCTTTGCTTTTTTTCCTTTGGAAGTTATGGAGATTTGCAACGGTACAGATTGATTTCTTTTTGTAATTCTACCTTCTATTTTAGCATAATCTTTATCCCATTGAATTAATTCTTTTTCTCTAGGAGTACGGTGACTGCGTGCAAATGATAGAACATAAATAGCTTCCATTAAATTGGTTTTACCTTGAGCATTCTCACCGATAATCACATTAATTTGATCATCAAATGCTATCTCCAGTTGGTCATAATTCCGATAATTCGTTAGTTCTAATTTTTCAATATGCATGCTTAGTCCTCTTTAATCACGATATATGAACCAATGCCCTGAATTTCTACGACATCCTTTGGATATAGCTTTCTTCCTCGTCTTTGTTCGAGATGTCCATTTACTAAGGCACCTTCTTCTTGAAGGAAAGTCTTAACCATCCCTCCAGATTCCAAGAAATTTAAAAGCTTAATTAATTGTCCTAAAGTAATATACTCCGTGTCTATTTGTATTTGTTCGTGCATGTTTATCACCAAATTCTTTTTGTATTTTAAAACCGTATATACTTTAAAAGTCTTATATATCTATTCTACTAAAGATTTGCTCGAAAAGGAAGTTTACCTCTCAAAATATACAAAAACGCCTTAAAATGGCTTAATTTTGCTTTTTTAATTCTACTCCCATCATAATTTAGTAAACTGAACAGAAGAAATTACTTCTTTAATCTACTTTTTATTAAGCTTTTCCAGTACCTCTACCTAAAATGAAAAGAAGCCCTTATGTTGAAAGAGCTTCTTCCCATATTATTAGATTGATTAATAAGTTCTTACAGGTAAGATGAGTTGTAAGATAGAGTCATCTCCTACTGGTCGTATGATAAATGGACGCATTGCGCCAGTAAACTCAATTTGGACTTCATCATATTCGATTGCTTTTAATGCATCAATCATATATTTAGAGCTAAATGAAATTTTAACCTCTTCACCTTCCATTTGATCAGCTGTAATCTCTTCAACAACGTTTCCAACTTCTGGTGAATTACTGGAGATCTCGATCATTGAATTACCTGGTGCGTTAAATTTTACCACATTATTTCTTTCTTCTTTTGCCAATAATGAAGCACGATCAATTGTACCTAACAATTCTTTAGTTTTTACTTGAATTTTTGTCTTACTCTGTTCAGGAATCAGTCTAGAAGTCTCAGGATAATTTCCATCAAGCAGTCTTGAAAGGAAGTTTAAGTGCTTGGTTCGGAATAAAATTTGATTATTTGTCACACTAATTTCTACGGTCTCTTCCGAATCAGCGAGAATTTTATTTAGTTCATTTAGACTTTTTCCAGGTACAACAATTTGTGATACTTCCATAGGTGCATTGGAAACTGGAATTTCTCTTCTAGCTAAACGATGACTATCTGTTGCCGTGAACGAAAGTAAATTATCCACAAGTTTCATATTTACACCCGTTAAAATGGGACGAGTTTCCATTGTGGATACCGCAAATACGGTTTGTTTAATCATGCTTTTTAAAAGATCAATTGGTAATTCAAAGCTATTTTCTGTTTGAACTTTTGGTAACTGTGGATATTCTTCTGCGCTTTGTCCATTTAGATTAAATTCTGCTTTTCCAGAAGTAATTCGTACATTTAATTGGTCATCTACTACAATATCAACGGTACTTTCTGGTAGTTTTCTAACAATATCAGGAAAGTATTTTGCTTGGAGTATAACTGTTCCTTCTTCGATATTCTCAACATGAATAATACCTTCTTCTTCGGTTGGAATATAATATTCAATTGAAATATCAGAATCACTTCCAGTTAAAGTAACTCCATGATTTTTTACTTCAATTTTCATACCTGTCAAAATTGGAATTACCGTTCTTGCAGAAATGGCCTTCATTACATTTGATACACCATTAATTAACTTATCTCGTTGAATTGTAAATCTCATTTCATTTCCCTCCTAATTTGGAAGTTATATTTATTATTTTTATTTATAAAATACAGTAATAATAATAATAGGGCTTGTGATTATGTGGATAACTACTATTTTTGTATTTTACAAAAGGTTTTCCACATGTGGATAAACTGTGCATGAGTGTGACGCATTTTACACAGTATACACATGGGGATATCTCTATAATGATTTAAGCTTTTCTTTTAATTCTTCTATATCTCTATCTAATTCTGTATCTTGTTCTAGCATTTTCGATATTTTTTCATGAGCATGAATGACAGTAGTATGATCACGACCGCCAAATTCTTCTCCGATTTTAGGCAAGGAAGCATCGGTTAATTCTCTCGATAAATACATAGCTATCTGCCTAGGAAATGCGATAGACTTTGTCCGTTTTTTCGCTGCGAAATCTTCCAAACGAATGTGATAGCGTTCTGCAACTATTTCTTGAATAGCTGGTATGGTAATTTCTTTTGGTTTACTACTAGGAATAATATCTTTTAAAGCATCCGCTGCTAACGAAGCATCGATATCTTGATTAACCAATGATGAATAAGCTACCACTCTAATTAATGCACCTTCTAGTTCGCGAATATTTGTATTAATTTGATTTGCAATGTAGAGCATCACTTCATTTGGTATATCGAGCCCTTCTGCTTTTGCTTTCTTATTGAGAATTGCGATCCGTGTCTCTAAGTCTGGAGGAGTAATATCGGTAATTAATCCCCACTCAAAACGTGAACGCAATCGATCTTCTAAAGTTGGAATTTCTTTTGGTGGTCGATCACTAGAGATAATAATTTGTTTACTTTCACCGTGCAATGCATTAAATGTATGGAAAAATTCTTCTTGTGTAGATTCTTTCCCAGCAATAAATTGAATATCATCAATTAATAAAACATCAATATTTCTATATTTATTACGAAAATGATTGGATTTATTATCCATAATTGCGTTAATAAACTCATTTGTAAATTTTTCTGATGTTAAGTAAACGACCTTAGCATTTGGATTATGATCTCGAACATAATGACCAATAGCGTGCATTAAATGTGTTTTACCTAAGCCAACTCCTCCATAAATAAATAAAGGATTATATGCTTTTGCAGGAGCTTCAGCTACAGCTAACGAAGCAGCGTGAGCGAAACGATTACCAGCGCCAATAACAAATGTATCAAATGTATATTTAGAATTAAGCATCGATTTTGGTGAATCACCTGCATCTGCAGACTGTTTTGGTTTTGGCATGGGTTTTTGTTCTTCAATTTCCTCTAATGAATCTGGAATGATAAATTTTGTATTTAATTCAGACCCAGTTACTTCAAGCAACATTTGCGAAATTAGGTTCGTATATTGGTTTTCTAGCCAATCTCTTGCAAATTCATTAGGTGCAGAAATAATAAGGGTATCTTTTTCTAATGCTTCTGCTTTGGTATTTTTAAGCCACGTATCAAAACTAGGTTTACTCAATTTTTCTTCAATTTTTTTTAATGTAGCGCTCCATAATTCTTCAATATTTTCCAAAGTAATGCTCACTCCTTTCCTAATTTAATCATGACAGAAAAAGCCTCTCTCAATCTAAAAAGATGGAAAGGCATTAATATCTTTTATCTATGTATCAAAACATAGATGACCAACTTAATTTGTAAAATAAATTACTGTGGATAACAATATAAGAGCATAATAAGCTTTAAAAGAATTATAAACGTTATCCACACCTCTGTTGAAAACATTATTAACGAGGGTTGGATAAATATCCACAAATTATCCACATTGTGTGTATAAGTCAAAAGGTTGATTTCTGTTTCCACAGGTTAAAACATAAATATAATACCAAATAAAGAGCAGAAAATCAATGGGTTTTACATGGTTATCCACATATTCAATCGCTTGTGGTCAAAAGTTATAAACAGCACTATATTTTGTGATTAACTTGTAAATTTCTTGTGTGGATAATTAATTCTAAGAAAAAAATAGCAAACAAGAGCTGTGGATAAAAGAGGATTTAAATAGTGGTTGACAAGTAGTTTGTTTTTTTCGTATAATGTCAAGGACTGTCTAAATTGATTAGTTATAAGATGAAAGAGTTTAAATATGAATTGAATTCTCCTAGGAGGTGCATAGACATGAAAAGAACATTTCAACCAAATAATCGTAAACGCAAAAAAGTTCACGGCTTTCGCGCACGTATGAGCACTAAAAATGGACGTAATGTACTAGCTCGTCGTCGTCGCAAAGGACGTAAAGTATTATCTGCATAAGCCACTGAAAAATCAGTGGTTTTTTTTCTGTTATAGATAGATTTTAGGGGTTACAAAGCATATAAATGGATACATACTAATAAATAAGTACAAGCTTAGGCGGTTTAATGTGGGTAAAAGGTGATGACGTTGAAAAAACAATATCGTATAAAACAAAATGAAGAATTTCAATATACATTTAAAAAAGGTCATTCTTTCGCGAATCGGCAATTGGTAATATATTATCGGAAAATAGATGATCAAAGCCATTTTCGAGTAGGTCTTTCTGTAGGAAAAAAAATTGGCAATGCCGTAGTGAGAAATAGAATAAAACGTTGTTTACGTCAATCATTTCATGAACTAGAACCGGATATCAAACCAGCCTTTGACATAGTTATAATTGCTAGAAATCCAACTAAAAACATGAATTGTGGAGAAATCAAAAAAAGCTTATCTCATCTTTTATATAAAGAAGGATTACTTAAAAATACAAGAAGTAAAACAAGTTTAAGATAGAATAATGTATACAATTAAGCTAGAATAACAAGTAAGCAAGGAAAGCGTTAAGGAGGAAAAACGTTGCGTAAAAAATTTGGAATTATAGTTGCTTTAATAGCACTAACGATGTTACTTTCAGGTTGTACGGAAATTAATGAACCGATAACACCTGATAGTGATGGTATTTGGAATACAATTTTTGTATATCCAGTTTCTTGGTTAATTACGGCAGTAGCAGGGATATTTAATGAAGGTTATGGACTTGCTATTATTATCGTTACTATATTTGTTCGTTTATTACTTATGCCATTAAATGTAAAACAAATTAAGAGTTCTAAGGCGATGCAAGAAATTCAACCAAAACTTCAAGAAATTCAAAAGAAGTATACTTCTAAAGATGCAAATACGCAGCAGAAGTTACAACAAGAAACAATGGAATTATTCCAAAAAAATGGAGTTAATCCATTAGCAGGGTGTTTACCAATCTTGGTACAGATGCCTATATTTGTTGCCATGTACCATGCGATTATGCGTACACCGGAAATTAGTACACATAGTTTCTTATGGTTCCAATTAGGATCACCAGATTATATTTTACCTATATTAACTGCATTATTTACGTTCTTACAACAGAAAATGATGATGTCAACAAATTCATCGATGAATAGTAATCCGCAAATGAAATTACAAATGCAGATTATGCTATACGTAATGCCGATTATGATTGGTGTAATGGCATTCTTCTTCCCAGCAGCGTTGGCATTATACTGGGTTACAGGTAACGTATTTATGGTATTCCAAACGCTTCTTATTAATAAGCCAATGATGGCTAAAAAATAATGGAGGGGAAAGATAGTGAGAGAAGTAACTGCTAGCGGTCAATCAGTTGAAGAAGCAATTCAATCTGCATTAGCTCAATTGAATGCAACTAGAGATCAAGTAGAAATTGATGTCATTGATGAAGGAAAAAAAGGTGTACTAGGCATCTTTGGATCTAAACGCGCAGTTGTTAAGGTTTGTATAGCGAAAGATCCCGTGCAAGAGACGGAAAAATTTATAAAAGAAGTAACTAGCAACATGAATCTCTCTATCGATTTAGATACCACTGTTGATGGAAATCACGTCACTTATACTATGAATGGTGATCAAATCGCAGTATTAATCGGTAAACGAGGACAGACATTGAACTCCCTTCAATATTTAGTCCATTTGGCGATTAACAGACAAAGTGATACTTACTATACGGTAACGCTTGATGCGGAAGGCTATCGAGGTAGACGAAAAGAAACATTGGAAACATTAGCTTCTCGTATGGCGGATAAAGCTTTAAGAACTAAAAAAACGGTTGTTTTAGAGCCAATGCCAGCATTTGAACGTAAAATCATTCATAGTATTTTACAAGACCAAAAAGATATTTCGACGTATTCAGATGGTGTGGAACCCCATCGACATATTGTAATTAAACCATCATGATAGCATAAAAAATTTGTTATAAAAACCGGCCAGTAATCTAGATATTATATTTGGATTAATTGACCGGTTTTTTGAATGAAAAAATATAGTGTAATACCTACGCTTTTCACACATATTAAACCTATCTCGTATAAAGAGAGGGTGAATAAATGGTGTCAGATAAAAAAACGGAACGATCTAAAAGCGTCGCTGATAAAACGTATCAGTATTCCGATTATTATAAAGATGATCAACTATCTCAAGGAATGGCAACATCGCATGAACAAGTATCGGATACGTATATGGAAGGTACAATTGACGATCAACAACAGAAACATGAAAAATTACCGAGAAAGAAATAGAAACTTTAAAAACATCCTTTATAATAAAGGGTGTTTTTAATTGGTAAAAAAAAGTTAATCCCGGTTATTTATCCACATGTGTATAACTTTGGCACGAAAAGGTAACAAATTATTGATGTGGATAAGTTTATTTTTTTATGTAATTGTGTTATTCTAGTTTGTTAGTGACAACAAATATAATGATGTGATTTTAATAGATATAGTAAGACTATTATCAATGGGAATGTTTATCTCTTATTGATGGTTTAGCGAGACTTATTATGGTGTGTACGTGCCGTTTGCTCCCAAGGATTGAAGAGAGTTTATACGGAGATTATTCATCGTAGTAAGGTAGTCGACAATGTGTGGAGGTGACAAAAATGTTGGATACAGATACAATAACGGCGATATCGACTCCTGTTGGGGAGGGCGCTATTGCAATCGTTCGTTTAAGTGGGCCAGAAGCAATTGCAATTACTTCACAAATATTTGAAGGTAAGAATCTACAAGAGGCTCCTTCACATACGATCCAATATGGAAAAATAATTGACCCTAGTACGAACGAGGTTGCAGAAGAAGTCATGGTTTCTGTTATGCGTGCACCAAAGACATTTACACGTGAAGATGTGGTAGAAATCAATTGTCACGGTGGTATGGTTGCTGTTAATCGTGTGTTGGAAATTATTTTAGCAAAAGGTGTGCGTTTAGCGGAACCAGGTGAATTTACGAAACGTGCGTTTTTACACGGAAGAATTGATTTATCTCAAGCAGAAGCAGTGATGGATTTAATTCGTGCAAAAACAGATAAAGCAATGTCTGTTGCATTAAAACAGATGGATGGACGTTTATCAAAATTAATTCAGAAGTTGCGCCAAGAATTGTTAGAAACGGTTGCTCATGTAGAAGTAAATATTGATTATCCTGAATATGACGATGTAGAAGAAATGTCGCATGCAATGATGAAGGAAAAATCAAAGGAAGTTCGGGATGAATTAGATAAACTTTTACAAATAGCACAACAAGGGAAAATCTTACGCGAAGGTTTGTCTACTGCAATTATTGGTCGTCCAAACGTAGGGAAATCATCTTTAATGAATACGCTTGTGCAAGAAAATAAAGCAATCGTAACAGAAATACCAGGAACGACACGTGATATAATTGAAGAATATGTCAATGTGCGCGGAGTTCCATTACGTTTAGTGGATACTGCAGGAATAAGAGAGACTGAGGATATCGTAGAGAGAATTGGTGTCGATCGTTCGAGACAAGTGTTGAAAGAATCGGATTTAATTTTATTTGTGCTTAATTATAATGAACCATTATCTGAGGACGATATGAAATTATTTGAAGCGGTAGATGGATTAGAATATATTGTGATTATCAATAAAACAGATTTACAGCAACAATTGGATTTAGATAAAGTGCGTGAATTTGCAAAAGAAAGACCAGTTGTTACTACTGCTTTACTAGAAGAACAAGGAGTAGATGAGCTTGAAAAAGCCATTGCAGATACGTTCTTTACCGGGGATATAGATAATGGTGATATGACGTATGTGTCCAATGTCCGTCATATACAGCTACTAAAACAAGCGAAACAAGCTTTGGAAGATGCGATGGAAGGTATTGAATTAGGAATGCCGATGGATATCGTTCAAATTGATGTGACAAGATCATGGGAGTTCATGGGAGAAATCATCGGTGATACTGCTAGTGATAGCCTAATTGATCAGTTATTCTCGCAATTTTGTTTAGGAAAATAAATTTTATGGAAAGGAAGAGAAAACATGACCTATAATGCAGGTAATTATGATGTCATCGTTGTTGGTGCTGGCCATGCAGGAGTAGAATCAGCATATGCTGCTGCTCGTATGGGAGCAAAGACGTTAATGTTGACACTTAATTTAGATATGATTGCTTTTATGCCATGTAATCCATCTATTGGTGGTCCTGCCAAAGGGATCGTTGTTCGTGAAATTGATGCGCTTGGTGGAATTATGGGTAAAGTAATTGATAAAAGTTATATTCAAATGCGTATGTTGAATACAGGTAAAGGTCCAGCAGTGCAAGCATTGCGTGCACAAGCGGATAAGCCGATTTATATGAAAGAAATGAAGCATTTAATGGAAAATGAGGAAAATCTTACTATACGCCAAGGTATGGTAAATGAATTAATCGTCGAGGATGGGATCTGTAAAGGTGTTATTACAGAAACACATGCAGCTTACTATGCAGATTCTGTTATTGTTACGACTGGTACATTTATGCGAGGAAAAGTATTAATGGGGGATCTCGAATATGAAAGTGGTCCAAATAACCAACGCGTTTCGATTAAATTATCCGAGGATCTCGAAAAACATGGATTTGAGTTAACTCGTTTTAAAACTGGTACGCCACCAAGAGTTAATAGTCATACCATCGATTATTCAAAAACAGAGATACAGCCAGGAGACGACAATCCGAAATCATTTTCTTATGAGACTACGGAGCAAATAACGGATCAAATCCCTTGTTGGTTAACGTATACGAATGAATTTACCCACCAAGTGATTAATGATAATTTAGGGTTATCTTCGATGTATTCTGGGATGAAACGTGGAACGGGTCCTCGTTATTGTCCTTCTATTGAAGATAAGATCGTGCGTTTTAATGATAAACCACGTCACCAAATTTTCTTAGAACCAGAAGGAAGAGATACCGAGGAAGTGTACGTTCAAGGACTATCTACTTCATTACCAGAAAGTATCCAGCATAAAATGATTAAATCCATTCCTGGATTGGAAAAAGCAGAAATTATGCGTGCCGGTTATGCCATTGAATATGATGCAGTAGTACCAACTCAACTATGGCCGACTTTAGAAACGAAACGTTTGCCAGGATTGTTTACAGCTGGTCAAATTAATGGTACTTCTGGATATGAAGAAGCCGCTGGACAAGGATTAATGGCAGGAATGAACGCTGCAGCGAAGTCATTAAATAAAGAACCTATTATTTTGGATCGTTCACAAGCTTATATCGGTGTTATGATCGATGATTTAGTTACGAAAGGGACTAATGAGCCTTATCGCCTGCTAACTTCTCGAGCGGAATATCGTTTATTATTACGACATGATAATGCTGACTTGCGCCTCACAGAAATCGGGTATGATTATGGTCTGATTACCGAGGAACGTTATCAACGATTTACCAATAAAAAACAGCAAATTGAAGAAGAAAAGAAACGATTAAACAAAATTATCATTAAACCAACGGAAGATATTCAACAAATCATGGAAAATGCTGGAGCATCCCGCTTAAAGGAAGCAATAAAAGCGTATGATTTAATGAAGCGTCCAGAACTCTCTTATGATATCGTTGATCAAATGATAGAAAGTAATTTGGAACTCTCAGAAGAAGTGAAAGAACAGGTCGCTATTCAAATCAAATATGAAGGATATATTAAAAAAGCAAAAGAACAAGTAGAGCGAATGCTTAAAATGGAAGATAAGAAGATACCTGAGCATATTGATTATGATGTAATTAATGGAATAGCTACAGAAGCAGTGGAAAAACTGAAAAAAGTACGTCCACTCTCTGTTGGACAAGCATCACGTATATCTGGAGTAAATCCTGCTGATATATCAATATTACTTGTGTATATTGAACAAGGAAGTATTGCGAAAGTAGCAAATGATTGATTATATAGCGGCGCGTCACAAGTATGCGTCGCTTTTTCCTTATAAAAGTAATTAAGGGAGGATCTCATGAAACCAGAACAATTTGTACAAGCATTAAAAGAAAAGGGAATAAATTTATCTGAAAAACAAATAGAACAATTTTCCATTTATTTCCAAGAACTAGTAGAATGGAATCAAAAAGTAAATTTGACTGCAATTACTGATCAAGAAGAAGTGTATGTTAAGCATTTTTATGATTGCGTTACAGCTGCATTTTATCATGATTTTAATCAAGAAATTTCTATTTGTGATATTGGGGCAGGAGCGGGATTTCCAAGTATTCCTTTAAAAATTGTCTTTCCTCAATTAAAAGTTACCATCGTGGATTCCTTGAAAAAAAGAATTACATTTCTAAACCATTTAGCAACAAAATTAGAATTATCAAATGTTGCATTTTATCATGACAGAGCTGAAAATTTCGGAAAAAATAAAACGTTTCGTGAAAGTTTTGATATAGTAACAGCTCGTGCGGTAGCGCGCATGTCTGTATTAAGTGAGCTTTGTTTACCACTTGTTAAAAAGAATGGTGTATTCATTGCGATGAAGGGTGCGCAAGCAAAAGATGAATTAGAAGTTGGAAAACCTGCTATTGAATTATTAGGTGGGGAAGTAGAAGAAATCCATACGTTCTCTTTACCAATAGAAGAAAGTGAAAGATCGATTATAATAATTTCAAAAAAACGTCAAACACCGAAAAAATATCCACGAAAAGCAGGCTTACCAAACAAAGAGCCAATAGAATAAGACAAATAACTAATATTTAATTATCATTTGTTGTATTCTATTATATACTTTTTCATCGATAGATATGGTAAAATAGGTTTAGCTAAGATAAGTGAAAAACGTACTGTAATCTAAAAATTCATAAAATGTTTCACGTGAAACATTTTTACATAGATATTATATTGAAGATTTATAGTTTGTTAAATTTTGAAGGTGGTGTCAAGAATTGGTGCATCCTTTTAATCGTATATTTGGAAAGAGTGAAAAGGAGAATATCGATACGGATGAAGTAGAAAATCAGGTAGAATATTCTGCTGATGAGGTCATTCAAATAAATGTAGATAACATTCATCCAAATCGTTATCAACCACGTACAATCTTTCAGGAAGAAAAAATTAAAGAACTTGCACAAACCATCCATACACACGGGATGATTCAACCTATTGTTGTTCGAAAGTTAGAGGAAGAAGATTCATATGAATTAATTGCAGGAGAGAGAAGATGGCGTGCAGTTCAACATTTAGGTTGGGAGCACGTATCTGCGATTATTCGAGATATGACAGATACGGAAACTGCTTCTGTAGCACTCATAGAGAATCTACAACGAGAAGAACTAACTGTAATTGAAGAGGCAGTTGCTTATGCTAAATTATTAGAATTACATTCATTAACACAAGAAGCACTTGCACAAAGACTAGGGAAGAATCAATCGACGGTTGCCAATAAACTAAGGTTATTAAAACTTCCTGAAGAAGTACAAACAGCCTTATTAGATAAAGCAATATCAGAAAGACATGCCCGAGCACTAATTAAGCTAAAACAAGAAGATCAACAAATAGCTGTTTTACATGAAATATTAGAAAAAGGTTTAAATGTAAAACAAACAGAAGATCGAATCGTACAAATGAACGAACCAAATGACAAGAAAAAACCAAAACCGAAGTTTAAAGGTGTAAACAAAGACATACGAATCGCGATGAATACGATTCGTCAATCACTTAATATGGTTTCTGATACAGGTGTAGAAGTAGAATCAGATGAAAAAGAGTTAGATGATTACTATCAAATAACGATAAAAATACCGAAAAAAAATCAATAGAATTTATTATTTTTATAGCAGCACTATGCAACCCATCTACGTTAATAAGATGGGTATTTCTTTGCTATTGATATTACAATTTCGCTAAATTCGTAGATTTAATAGTCGCAGTTCTTTAATTAGTGGTAATATAGTTTATATAGTTAGGTAGGTGTCAACATGGGTAAAATAATTTCCATCGCAAATCAAAAAGGTGGCGTAGGGAAAACAACTTCATCTGTGAATTTAAGTGCTTGTCTGGCATCTTTAGGAAATAAAGTATTACTAGTTGATACAGACCCACAAGGGAATGCGACAAGTGGTGTCGGTGTAAACAAAGCAGATGTTAGTCAATGTATTTATAATATTCTCGTAGAAGATGCTACAGCGGAAGAAGTAATTGTTCATTCAGAGATGGAGCAATTAGATATTATTCCTGCGACAATTCAGCTTGCAGGGGCTGAAATAGAGTTAGTACCAATAATCTCTAGGGAGATTCGCTTGAAAACAGCTTTAGAAGCAGTGAAGGATCAATATGATTTTGTTATTATTGATTGCCCTCCTTCTTTAGGACTGTTAACGATTAATGCGTTAACTGCTTCGGATACAGTGATAATTCCTGTACAGTGTGAGTATTATGCATTAGAAGGTCTAAGCCAGTTATTAAATACAATAAGACTTGTACAAAAGCATCTTAATCAACAATTAATGATCGAGGGTGTCTTATTAACGATGCTTGATGCACGTACAAACCTTGGTATTCAAGTAATTGAAGAAGTGAAAAAATACTTTCAGGATAAAGTCTATCAAACAATTATTCCTAGAAATGTCCGTTTAGGAGAAGCACCGAGTCATGGATTACCAATAATCTCTTATGATCCTAAATCTAGAGGAGCAGAGGTTTATCTTGATCTAGCGAAGGAAGTGATGGCTAATGGCGAGAGGGTTAGGTAAAGGATTAGACGCATTAATACAGCATAGCGGCGATGAAGTACAAGATATTGATATTCAGTCCTGTCGACCAAATCCATATCAACCAAGAAAAACATTTCATACGGATTCAATCGAGGAATTAAAAAATTCTATAAAAGAATATGGAATTATACAACCAATTACAGTACGAAAAAGTATAAAAGGTTATGAAATTGTTGTTGGCGAAAGACGCTTCCGTGCTGCAAAAGAAGCTGGGTTAAAAACAATACCAGCGGTCGTGAAACAGTTAGATGATGATAAAATGATGGAAATTGCGTTGTTAGAGAATTTACAGCGTGAAGACCTTACTCCAATCGAAGAAGCACAAGCATATGCTAATCTTATTGAAGAATTAAAGTTAACCCAGGATGAATTATCCAAACGATTAGGCAAAAGTCGCTCTCATATAGCAAACATGGTGCGCTTATTATCTCTACCAGACCAAGTAGTTGCCTATATTAATAATGGAGAACTATCGATGGGTCATGGACGAGCTTTATTAGGATTAAAAAAGAAGGAATATTTACTTCCACTAGTACAACGAATTCGTAAAGAAAAATGGAATGTACGACAAGTTGAAAAAGCAATCGTAGAGATGAATGAAAAACCAGCAAAACCAAAAGAAAAGCCAAAAAGAGATATATTCATTCAAGAGCGTGAATCTGCATTAAGAGATGTATTAGGAACTGCTGTACATATCCATAAAGGGAAACGAAAAGGGAAAATAGAAATAGAATTCTACAATGACGATGATTTAAATCGTATTATTGAGTACCTTGATAAATAAAAGTAATTGTAATATCGTAATTTGATATAATAGGCGCTTTCCGCGGGGACTTCCTCAGCTAACTTGGAAAAGAAAGTACACTTATCCAAGTTTACTTTTTAGAAGGAGCTGTCCCTACTGGAATCGTCTATTTTTCTACATGCATTACAAATACTTATAAGCTATCAAAAATTGTTACATAATTAGACAAAATGTTTCACGTGAAACAATGTTATAAACATCAATGATAAATAGGAGAAGAATATATGGTCTTACTTGGTACAGTAGTAAATGGAATATTAATTGTAATTGGAAGTATTCTTGGCTTATTTTTTACGAAAATCCCCGAAAAGTATAAAGAAACTGTGATGAATGGAATAGGCTTAGTAGTTTTCCTTATAGGTTTACAGATGGCATTTGAAACAGATCAGATTATAATCGTATTACTAAGCTTGCTAACTGGAGCTTTAATAGGTGAAGCTATAGGGTTAGAAGAGCGCTTGAATCAACTAGGTGAATGGGTTGGCAATAGAGTATCAACAAAGAGTGAAGAAACGAGTATAGCTCAAGGTTTTGTTACGGCTTCTTTAATATTCTGTATTGGAGCAATGGCGATTATCGGTGCATTAGATAGTGGAATTCGTGGTGATCATGAAGTATTGATGACGAAGGGTGTCATTGATGGATTCACATCGCTTGTGTTAACGACTACTTTAGGTTTTGGAGTCATTTTATCGGTTATCCCAGTTGTCGTATACCAAGGTTTAATCGCTTTATTTGCAACACAAATTGAAAATTGGGTATCACCTGTGTTCCTAGATGGATTAATTATTGAACTGACAGCAGTAGGGGGATTATTAATCGTAGCAATTGGATTAAATCTATTAAATATAACAAAGATTAGAATTGGAAACCTCCTCCCTTCAATTGGGACAGTTATTATTATTTATAGTA
Source organism: Oceanobacillus sp. E9 (assembly GCF_001741975.1). Classification (NCBI taxonomy): domain Bacteria; kingdom Bacillati; phylum Bacillota; class Bacilli; order Caryophanales; family Bacillaceae; genus Oceanobacillus; species Oceanobacillus sp. E9. Next base: position 659,089 of record NZ_LSNA01000001.1, on the reverse strand, counting down.
TCGTGCAATTTCTTTAGATAGAAAGAGCTCGAGAGAATTGTATTTATTTTTAATAGCGTATTAAGTAAATTTATGCTGCTGAAAGCTCTTTTTTATCCTACTCATAAAAATTCGATTCTGTTGCACTGGCATGCAGTGGGGATGAACGAGCCCTCCATTGCATGCTAGTTTTACTTTCTATATTATTTCTGGGTTTGATTTTTCTTTACGTGCTTGAATGACAGTAGGAATCCGAACGTAAGTTAATTGATCATCAATATCTTCTAAGATGCCAGATACTTGTTTTGCCATGTCCATCACCACAGATAATCTTGTGTTTTGTAAAATAGAATGTTCCATAAATCCACTGACATTTACTACTCCCGTAATACTTATATCCCCTACAGCTGGTAATGTTTTATTTAAGGCTGTTCCTGGCTGTAAGGACTTCTTTTCAGTGATAATGTGTCCAATTGATGTACTACGGCCGAGACAAGCATCTATAGCGATAATAAACGGGTTATTGTGTAGCTTATAAATTCGTTCCAACGACTCTTCTAAATTTACTGCGTGTACAGGCTCATGAATTGTACCATAAACTCGTATATGCCTTGGTTTATATGTTTGAAAATACATACCAGTTAATGGACCTAATGCATCTCCGGTAGAACGATCTGTTCCGATACAAACAGCTACATACTCACGAGGCTGATATGGAAACCAATTCATAATATGTTGGCACATCAATGAAGGTAAATTATTTTCTTTATAATGTAACCTTAATAATGAAGATTCTTGGCCAAATCGTTGTTTTAGATTCATAGCTTATCCTCCAAAATCATATTGGTATAGTATACGGCTTTTTTGTTCGAACTATACGTGTAAATTATGAATTGGAGGAAACTATATGTGGAGATCATGCCTAAAGTGGATAACACTCATTTTAGGAACAACGATAGGAGCAGGTTATGCTTCAGGGAGAGAGCTTTGGCAATTTTTTGGCCATGAAAGTGGACTAGCTATTGTACTGTTTGCTATATTTTTTTCGATTTGTTGTATTGTTATTATGCAAATTAGTTATCGTTTGCAATCAACAAACTATTTACCGGTTTTAAAAGAGATAGTAGGAGAGAAATTAACAAAAGCATTCGATTTATTAATCATGCTGTACTTATTTACAACTACGATGATTATGATCGCTGGGAGCGGTGCTACAGGTCAAGCGTTTAATCTACATTATAGTTGGGGTATAGTGTTAATTGTAGTCATTCTTGTTTTGTTATTTAGAAAAGGAATTAATGGATTATTAACGATCAATCAATTTATTTTACCGATATTAATAGGAGGGTTGCTTTTAGTATTATTGAAATTTACAGTTGACCAAGATCTCCACTTACTTTCCCATTGGGAGGAACAGAGGAACTGGATGGCTGCCTTTCCATTTACAGCTTTGAATATCTTACCGCTCATTGCTGTATTGGGAGCTATTGGTAATAAAGTAACGAGTCAAAAAGAAATCATAATATCTTGCATTGGAAGTGGACTGGCTTTAGGGGCGGTATCTTATATCTATAACAATAGCTTAATTCAAATAGCAGATGAAATTATATTATATGAAATCCCTTTGTTTGCCATTCTAAAACATTATCCATTAAGTATGGTAATCATTATGTCCATTCTGTTATGGTTTGCTATATTTACAACAGCTGCATCGGGTGTTTTAGGAATTGCTACAAGGGTACAGTACTATATCCAAAAGCCAATGTACTTGATTGTTTTGGTAACATTAATTATTATGATACCACTTACTACTTTTGGATTTTCAAACCTTATTAGTGTTTTATATCCTATTTATGCCATATTAAATCTCTATGTATTGGCAAGACTATTACTTTATCCTGTGTGGGGAATAGTAAATAGACATAAAAGAACATAGACAACGGGAGAAGGAGTTAGGTAGCAATGGATTTTTTGAATCGACAATGGGAAAGACTTTGGAATTACTTAAGTAATCCAGATTTATGGGTGGGAATATTTCAAGGTGCTTTACAAATTGTAGTAATTATTTTACTAGCTTTATTGATTGTAAAAGTTACGAGAAAATTTGTAGATAAATTCTTTGTTCAACGACAATCTGGTCCTATTCGAATTACGGAACGAAGAGAAAACACATTAAAAAAACTAATTAAAAATGTCGTTGCATATGTCGTTTATTTCTTAGCGATTGTAATGATTTTAGGTGTATTTAACTTTGAAATTGGACCATTACTTGCTGGTGCAGGGGTAGCAGGTTTAGCTATTGGTTTTGGCGCTCAAAACCTTGTTCGAGATATTATCTCTGGATTTTTCATTATTTTTGAAGATCAATTCTCTGTAGGAGACTATGTAGCAGTGTCTGGAGTCGAAGGTACTGTAGAAGAAATTGGATTACGTACGACAAAAATACTTAGCTGGACTGGGGAATTAAATGTGGTTCCTAATGGGAATGTGACGCAAGTAACCAATTATTCTATTCATAATGGATTAGCTATTGTTGATGTGAATATTCCTTATGAAAGTGATGTTTATGAAGCAGAAAAAGTAATTGAAGAAGTTGCTGCAGAACTACCAAATAAATATGAATTTCTACTAGAAGTTCCCCAAATTATTGGTGTTCAAAGCTTGGATGTTTCGCATTATGTTATTCGAATTATTGCAGATACATCTCCTGGATTCCAGTGGGCAGCTGAACGTAATATTCGTAAAGAACTTCAAGATAAATTATTTAAGTCTGGTATAGAGTTGCCAGCATCTAGAATCATTATGTATTCAAAAGAAGAAAAAGAGCGTTTAACAATCGATCGAGATCAAATTCGCGGTGTACAAGGACGAGAAGTATCTAAAGGTGAAGTACGAAGTGAACTAGAACGTTCTAAAGCACGTGATGATGAATAATGCGTAACGAATTGCTATAATGGTAAGAAAAAAAGGAGATACGCATGATGGAGAAAGAATTCGGCCTAAATGATGTTGTCCAAATGAAAAAAGCACATCCTTGTGGAGAAAATCGTTGGAAAATTATTCGAATGGGGATGGATATTCGAATTAAATGTTTAGGATGCCAACATAGTGTGATGATTCCTAGAAGGGATTTCACTAAAAAAATGAAGAAAGTACTAGAAAAAGGAAATAACCAGGGATAAATAATTAGATAAAATTGACTAAAACTGTAGTTAAATAGTATAATAGGTGTATATAGAGAAATGTTTTTTAAAAATGTATTAGGGTAAAGCAAAAACGGGCGTGGATTCATGCCTGTTTTTGTTTTTTACTTGCTTGTTTTTTTTATGTCTAATATCTATAATTGGATTAATGAAAGCCTTCATATGAATGGAATCCTTAAGGAGTGGAAAAAGAAGTATGGCATTAACAGCAGGAATCGTAGGTCTTCCGAATGTTGGAAAATCAACACTTTTTAATGCGATTACACAAGCTGGAGCAGAAGCTGCAAATTACCCATTTGCAACGATTGATCCAAATGTAGGAATCGTGGAAGTACCTGACGAACGATTAAATAAATTAACCGAACTTGTAAATCCAAAGAAAACAGTACCTACTGCATTTGAATTTACAGATATAGCAGGAATTGTTAAAGGCGCTAGTAAAGGTGAAGGCCTTGGAAACCAGTTCTTATCTCACATTCGTCAAGTAGATGCAATCTGTCAGGTTGTTCGTTGCTTTGAAGATGAGAATATTACGCATGTTTCTGGTAAGGTGGATCCGATTGATGATATCGAAATTATTAATTTAGAGTTAATTCTAGCAGATTTAGATACTGTTAATAAGCGATATCAGCGTGTAGAGAAGCTAGCTCGACAAAAAGATAAAGACGCTGTAGCAGAACAAGCAGTATTAGCTATAGTGAAAGAAGGATTAGAAAATGATAAGCCTGTTCGTGCATTAGAGTTTTCAGAAGAGCAATGGAAAATTGTGAAAGGCTTGCATTTACTAACTAGTAAACCAACATTATATGTTGCAAATGTGAGTGAAGATGAAGTCTCTGATCCAGATGGAAATGAATATGTACAAAAAGTAAAAGCGCATGCTGCAGGTGAAAATGCAGAAGTAATCATTGTTTGTGCTCGTATTGAAGAAGAAATTTCGGAATTAGAGCCTGAGGAAAAAGAAGAGTTCCTAGAGGATTTAGGAATCGCAGAATCTGGCCTAGATCAACTTATTAAAGCATCGTATAATTTACTTGGACTAGCTACGTATTTTACAGCTGGAGAACAAGAAGTACGTGCGTGGACATTCCGTAAAGGCATAAAGGCCCCACAAGCAGCAGGAATTATTCATACGGACTTTGAAAGAGGGTTTATTCGTGCAGAAACCGTATCTTATACAGATCTTGTTGATGCTGAAAATATGGCAACAGCACGAGAAAGAGGAAAAGTAAGACTAGAAGGAAAAGAGTACATCGTACAAGATGGAGATGTTATTCATTTCCGATTCAATGTATAATAGTTGATAAACCAAGAAATTCCCATTTAAAATAGCGTAAATTAGTTTTTCGAACACTTGTCAAGGAATACAACATTTGATATAATACTACATTGTGGGTAATTAGAATTTGATTATTCCTTGCTCTTATGAGGATAGTAAGCATACTTTCCGATAATGAGGGCCGCTAAGACCAAAAGGAGGTGTAACGGATGAGAAAATACGAAATCATGTATATCATCCGCCCAGACATAGAAGAGGAAGCGCAAACTGCTTTAATCGAGCGTTTCAACACAATTCTAACTGATAATGGCGCGGAAATTGATAAAGTTGACGAAAAAGGCAAGCGTCGTCTTGCATACGAAATCAACGATTACCGTGATGGATACTATGTAATTCTTAACTTTAGAAGTGGTGAAGAAGCAATTAATGAATTTGACCGCTTAGCGAAGTTCAGCGAAGACATTATTCGTCATATGGCTATTCAAGATGAACAATAATAAGGAGTGGTTCTGATGTTAAATCGTGTCGTACTGGTAGGCAGGTTAACGAAGGATCCTGATTTACGCTATACACCAAATGGGGTTGCAGTTGCCAATTTCAACATTGCTGTAAACAGACCTTTCTCGAATCAGCAAGGAAATCGCGAAGCAGACTTTATCAATTGTGTGATTTGGCGACGTCCAGCTGAAAATCTAGCCAATTATATGAAAAAAGGAAGTATGATTGGTGTTGACGGCCGTATTCAAACGAGAAATTTTGAAGGCCAAGATGGGAAAACCGTCTATGTTACTGAAGTAGTAGCAGATAGTGTTCAATTCCTAGAAACAAAGGGTTCTCAAGGTGGACAGGATTCATCTGGAGGTTATCAGCAAAACAGAAATCAGAACCAATATCAAAATCAAAATCAAAATCAATATGCATCTAATCAGAACCAAGATCAAGATGATCCATTTAAAAATAATGGTGAACCAATTGATATTTCTGATGATGATTTACCGTTTTAATATAATGTTTGTTCAAAGAGGATAAACTTTTTAAAATTAAATCTTTAAGTGAAGGAGTGTATTAATATGGCAGCTCGTCGCGGACGTGCAAAACGTCGTAAGGTGTGTTACTTCACAGCGAACGGAATTACGCACATCGATTACAAAGATGTTGATCTATTAAGACGTTTCATCTCTGAGCGTGGAAAAATTCTTCCTCGTCGTGTGACTGGAACTTCTGCAAAATATCAACGTAAATTAACAATCGCAATCAAACGTGCTCGTATAATGGCTTTATTGCCGTACGTTGCAGAATGATTTTATAAAGACAGCACTATGAGGTATGTACCTTGTAGTGCTGTCTTTTTATGATCTATTATTTATTATTGAAGGGAACGAATAACTATGCTTAATACAGATTTTATTAGTATTGCTTACCCTTTTACAAAAAACCATTGACTTTGAAATTATTATTTCATATTATGTATTATAATGAAATAATAATTTCTTTAAAAGGGAGCTATTAATGATGACACCATTGTCTGAATCAACGAGAAAATCAGCGGAGTATTTTTCAAAAGCTTCAGAAGTAATTCCAGGAGGGGTTACTGCCAATATTAAATATTTCGACCCACATCCACTCATAATGGAAAAGGGAAAAGGCAGTAAATTATACGATGTAGATGGTAATGAGTATATAGATTACTTATTATGCTATGGAGCCCTCATATTAGGGCATGGCCATAAGCAAGTTTTTGAGGCTGTAACAAAACAAATGATAGAGTACGGTACTACTATTTTTGGTACACCCCATAAACTGGAAACGACAATGGCAGAGAAATTGATAGAGTTATATCCGAGCATTGAAATGGTACGCTATACAAATTCTGGTTTGGAAGCAACCTTACTTGCCATTCGCACAGCAGTCGCTTTTACCGGAAAATCAAAAATTGCAAAGTTTGAAGGTCATTATCATGGTGGGTATGACCAAGTGTTGGTTAGTGTAAATCCTGATATGGAACTAGCCGGTGATCAAACAGAACCAAGAGCAATAGGTGAATCAAGGGGACTTCCAGATTATTATTTAGAAAATACGATTGTTTTACCATTCAACGATTTAGAATCAACGGAGAAGATTTTACGAGCACATGCGGATGAATTGGCATGTACTATTTTAGAGCCAATACAAAGTGGATTTATTCCTGCTGATCAGGAATTTATGGATGGACTACGTAAGATAACAGCAGAACTTGGTATATTACTTATTTTCGATGAAGTGAAAACTGGATTTCGATTATCGCTCGGAGGAGCTCAAGAAATTTATGGAATTACTCCTGATATTACAGCACTCGGTAAAGTTCTTGGTGGAGGATTTCCTGTGGGTGCTGTTGGAGGAAAAAAAGAGATTATGATGATTACTTCAGCTAGAGACGGACGTGATATATTAACCGCTGGTATGGACAATTCCAATAAACAGGAGCCGCTTTATCATAGCGGAACATATAATGGTCACCCATTGATAGTGGCTGCTGGTTTGGCAACGATAAATGAATTGGAAAAGGAAGGAACAATGGATGAATTGTTTGCGATAACCTATGCTTTACGTGAACAGCTTGAGAGAGCTTATAAGGAGCATGGAATTATCATGCAGACAATTGGTGAAGGCAGTATTTTTAATATTGTTATAGCAGAAGGTCCAATAAAAAACTATCGTGATCTTGAAAAAGCCAATTTGCAATTGAGAAAAGAAATTGATTATAAGCTATTGGAATTAGGAATTTACACAAAGCCCTTAAATCGTTATTCCATGTCTATTGTGCATACGGAAGAAGATATTGAACGTACAGTAAAAGCACATAAAGAGTCGATTAGGAGAGTATTAAATAAATAGACTGTTGAAGCGTCCAGAAGCCCTAGATCAAATTCTATTTTGTTCAGGGCTTTAATACGTTAAAATAAAATATAGAAACGATTGAAAAGGAGTATGTTTATGACGAATGTGTACCAACAAATTGCAGGAAAAATAGATGAAATGAGTAAATCCCAAGTGAAAATAGCTACTTATATTCTAGAAAATCAATCTACTGTTCCTTTTCTAACGGTTAGTAAATTGGCTAAAAAAGCAGGCGTAAGTGATGCGACAGTTGTCCGATTTGCAACTTTACTTGGCTACTCAGGATATCCAGAGATGCACAAGTTATTGCAGAACTCGGTCAAAGAACAGCTTACAACATCGGAAAGACTTAAAATCTCTCAAGAAGTATATAATCAAGAACCTATGGGCGTATATGAGGTCTTTCAAGATGATATGGCAAACATCCATACAACGATGGAGACTTTGGATGAACAAGCATTTCATCAAGCGGTAGAAAGCTTAGTAAGTGCAAGAAAAATATACATAATCGCAAACCGCAGCGCTGCAGCTCTTGGTGTGTTTCTCCAATATTATCTTGAAATGATATTAGAAAATGTCGAGTTACTACAATCATTAGAGATTTCTTCTGAAAAACTACATCAATTAAATAAAAAGGATGTCGTTATTGGAATAAGTTTTTCTCGATATACGAAGAGCACGGTTCAAATGTTCTCCTTTGCCAAGAAGAAAGACGCAAAAACGATTGCGATTACTGATAATTTGCTCTCACCCTTAGTACCTTATGCTGATATTCCGCTTACGGCTTCTAGCCAAATGCCTTCCCTGATTGATTCCTTTGTTGCACCATTAAGCTTAATTAATGCTTTAATTATGTTTGTGGGTAAAGAAAAGCAAGAAGATATACATTCCCACCTTAATGTATTAGAAGATATCTGGCAGCACTTTGATATTTTTCAAAACGGGAAGATGCAGGAGTAGTAAGTTGTGAAAAGGCTAATGTAGATTTAAATCAGCCTTTTCATTTTATGTTGAATAAATGAGTGCAATTAGTATGAATAGAAATCTAAGCATTCTAAAATTGAATTGACAAATATAGGTGAAAAAAGTAAAATTTTTGTAATCGATTACATTATAAGGGGGGATTCTTTGGCAACGATTCTAGAAGTAGCAAAAAAAGCAGGTGTTTCTGTAGCAACTGTTTCTCGTGTTCTTAATAATCGTCATCAAGTGAGAGAAGTTACTCGATCAAAAGTGGAACAAGCGATAATAGCGTTGAATTATGAGCCTAGCGTATTAGGTAGAAACTTACGTAATTCAGAAAGTCGTTTATTATTAGTTCTTATTCCTAGCATCGCCAACCCATTTTACACTGAGATTATTAATGGTATTGAAGATACAGCGATTAAAGAAGGATATAATATAATGCTATGCGAGACTGACTCTAATCCGCAACGAGAAGCGATTTATTTTAATCTTGTTCGAAACAGAATGGCAGATGGGATTATTTTAATGGACCCTACGATTAATCGAAATAATGTATTACAATTAGCAGATCAACATCCGATTGTACAGTGTAGTGAGTTTGATAAGGATGGGTTAATTTCCTATGTATCTATAAATAATGAATTAGCTGCTTATCAAGCAGTAAAGCATTTAATAAAGATTGGTAGACAACGAATCGCCCTTATTAACTCAGAGGAAAAATTTTTATATGCCAGAGAACGTCGGGCAGGATATGAAAGAGCTTTCAGAGAATATGGTCGTTCTGTTAATCCGAGTTATATGTATAATATAAAAGGGTTAAGCTTTGAAAATGGTCAACAAGCGATGCGAATGCTTTTGGAACAACAAGAAAAGCCAGATGCTGTTTTTGCAGTATCAGATGTCTTTGCGATAGGTGCACTAAAGGAAATACACGAGGCGGGTCTCTCCGTTCCAGATGAAATTGCAATTATAGGCTTTGATAAGATTAGTTTTTCCAATATGACATATCCAACATTAACGACAATAGCACAACCGATGTACCGAATGGGAAGTATATCTGCAGAGATGATTATAGCAAAAATTCGTGGAGAAAAAGTAGAAAGTCGTTTATTAGAGCATGAATTAATTATTCGAGAGTCTACATAGGAGGAGATGACTATTACAGGACAAATAGCTGTTGTTACAGGTGTAAGTCATGGAAATGGTATTGGGGCTGCGGCATGCAGAAAGTTGGCGGAACAAGGTTGTTCTATCTTTTTTACTCACTATCAATCGAAAGACAATTGGGCTTATGTGTTTCAAAAAGAAATTAGAAATAAAGGTGTAGTATGTGAGTCTATGGAGGTTAACTTGTTTGAAATATATGCTTATAAGAATATATTGAACACAGTAACCAGTAAAATCGGAACACCGTCTATTCTAGTCAATAATGCGGCACATTCTACTCGAGATGGATATAGAAAACTTACATCAGAGATTATTGACAAGCACTATCAAGTCAATATGCGTCAAACGATGATGTTAAGCGTAGCATTTGCACGTCAATTAGAGATGGAGGGACATAAGCAAGGAAGAATTATTAACCTTACATCGGGTCAATTTCAAGGTCCAATGATCGATGAACTTGCATACGTAGCTACAAAAGGAGCCATATCAGCATTTACATTGTCACTCTCAGCAGAAGTTGCCCACCTGGGTATAACAGTTAACGCGGTAAATCCAGGCCCTACCGATACAGGGTGGATGAACGGAGAATTAAAAAAAGAATTGGAATCAAAATTTTTATTTGGACGAGTGGGTCAACCGATGGATGCAGCGAAGTTAATCGCATTTCTGGCTAGTGAAGACGCTGCATGGATCACAGGACAGATAATTAACTCAGAAGGTGCTTTCTTAAGGAAATAATCTTAAAATTAAAAAATCATGTTGACAACTTCAAGAGAAACGTTATAATAAACTAAAATGTAAACGATTTCATTGTACAAACTTTTTGTACAATGGAATCGTTAAAACAAAGGGGGATTTAAGTTGAAATTAACTAAACGTATGCTTGGAATCTTGTTATTACTTGGTTTGATGCTAGTTCTTGTAGCATGTATTAATTCGTCCTCAGATGAACCAACAGATGAAAACGATTCAAATAACAGCGAAGAAGCAAATGGTGAAGAAGAACAGGTAACGATTGTTTATGCAAGAGGAGTCGATACTACACCTGCTAGTGAAGCTGTTATTAAAGCATTTGAAGAGAAATTCCCAAATATTAAAGTTGAACAACGTGAGATGCCATCTGATACAGGTCAATCCCACGATCAATATGTAACCGCATTCAGTTCACAAAGTACAGAAATAGATGTGTTTAATGCCGATGTTATCTGGCCAGCGGAATTTGCACAAGCAAATTATGCGTTAGAGTTAGATCGTTTTATTGAAAAAGATGGAATTAACTTGGAAGATTATTTTCCAGGCACCGTACAGGCTGGAAAATTTGATGGAAAGCAATGGGCAATGCCGCAATATACGGACGCTGGGGTACTTTACTACCGTACAGACATTGTGGACACTCCTCCAGAAACATGGGATGATTTAATTGTTCAAGCAGAGGAACTAAAAGGAGAAGAAGGTACAGAATTTGGATACTTAATGCAATCTGCACAATACGAAGGACTAATTACAAATGCAATAGAATTTATCGCTTCATATGGTGGAGAAGTGGTTAATGAGAATAATGAAGTTGTCGTTGATAGTCCAGAGACAGTGAAAGCTTTAGAAAAAATGAAAGAGGTCGTTGGCTCTGATTTTGTACCGTCCAATATACTTAACTTTATGGAAATTGAAACAGAAAATGCATGGATTGAAGGAAAGTCTGTATTTGCTCGAAACTGGCCATATTTGATGTCTTCTTCCAATGATGAAGAACGTTCATCCATCGTAGGCAATGTAGAAATGACAACTATGCCAGCAGGAGATGCAGGTAGTGCTTCTGCACTTGGCGGCTGGATGACGATGATTAACCGATACTCAGAGCATCCAGAAGAAGCATGGGAATTTGTTAAATTTATTTCTGGACCAGAAGGACAAAAGATATCTGCAGTTGAAGGGGGTCGTGCACCAACAATCGAAGCACTTTATGATGATGAAGAGGTGCAAGCAGTAAGTTCGTTATTTGCTAACCCTGAGTTTAGAGAAGTGTTACAAACAGCTGTTCCACGTCCAGTAACACCAATCTATCCAGAAATCTCTGATATTATGCAAATTGAAATCTCAAAAGTGTTAACTGGAGATCAATCAGCGCAAGATGCTGCAACAAATATGCAAACCAAAATGGAAGCTGCAATGAATGAATAAAACGAAAGTTAATAAGGCAAGATGGGGATTCTCTCATCTTGCCTTTATAGATAGTAAGTAAAGGAGGTACAACATGAAGAAAAATAAACGTGGCTTCCAGCTTAATGAGAAACAATTAGGATATGCAATGGTATTGCCGTCTTTAATCCTCGTTTGTATTGTTGTTCTTTGGCCAGTTGCACAGTCGTTTTGGAATAGTTTGTTCGATTATCGATTAAATGATCCCAATCGCTCCGAATTAATGCTTAGTGCCAATATAGACTTAGAAAGATATGTAGATAACCATTATTACTTAAATAGCCAATTAGATGATTTGGCAACGAAGGTAGATAGTGATGCAACAGCTAAGATTGAGGAAATGAAAGAAGGTATTAGCCATCAACATGAGCAGCTGTTGGCAGACGAAGAAACAAAACAAAAAGTAGAAAAAGTCGATGAATTATTGATGAGTTATCAGCCTGCGACGGACTCTGAACTTAAATATCAGAAGATTGACAATGATTTTTCAAATCGTTATCGAGAGGAATTGTTACATTATCAAGCATCACTGATGGAAATCGCAGAAGTAACAGCAGACGAAAACTTAAGCCAAAGTATTGAACAAACTGCAGATTTAACAGGAGCCACCAGCGAAACAATTTTACAGTCCAACTTTATTGGATTTAAAAATTATGGCAAGTATCTCCAGGATAGCAGAATGTGGGGAGCTTTATGGAATACAACATTTTTTACAGTGATTACAGTAGCGTTAGAGCTAGTGATTGGCGTCTGTATTGCCTTGTTAATTAATCGGGCATTTAAAGGCAGAGGGATTATACGAGCTTCCGTATTAATTCCATGGGCGATTCCAACAGCAGTAGCAGCAATGATGTGGGGATTTCTCTTTGATGGACAATCTGGAATTGTTGCCCATTATTTAGAAGCACTACATATCATTCCGGACGCATCATGGCTACTATCCACATCAGATGGTGGAATGTTCTCGATTATCCTCGCAGATGTATGGAAAACAACGCCGTATATGGCTTTGCTTATCCTAGCGGGATTACAAACGATACCCCAATCGTTGTATGAAGCATCGGATGTAGACGGAGCAAATAAATTTCAACAGTTTTGGAAGATTACATTACCATTATTAAAATCTTCTATTCTTGTAGCTTTATTATTTAGAACGTTAGATGCTTTTCGAGTGTTTGATTTAATCTATGTATTAACTGGCGGTGGACCGGCAAATGCTACCGAATCTATATCGGTTTACGCGTATAAAACTTTGTTCGCACAACAAAATTTTGGAGAAGGATCTGTGTTATCTGTCATCGTTTTCCTGTGTGTAGCGATTATTAGTTTCATTTATGTCAAATTAATAGGATCCGACTTGTTTGCAGGTAGAACGAAGTAAGGAGGAGAGTAGCATGAAAAAACGAGGTACAGTTGGTTTTTATATTTTCTTAGTAGTTTTTGTGTTTTTAGTGATGTTCCCATTTATTTGGGTTTTCTTAACATCGATAAAACCAGTTAATGAAATTTTTTCTTCTTTTAAATGGTTTACGAGTAATCCAACGTTATCATCTTATGAAGCTGCATTAACGAATCGTCCGTTATTAAGATATATGTTAAATAGTTTTGTCGTCTCGATGTTAACGACGGTATTGTCACTAACTTTTGCAGCATTTACGGCGTATGCCGTTACAAGACTGCCAATCAAAGGAAAAGGATTAATTTTAGGGCTAGTTTTAGCAGCATCGATGTTTCCCCAAATTGCGATTATATCACCGATGTTTAATTTAGTGACAAACCTCGGGTTAAGAAATAGTTACTTAGGATTAATTATTCCATATATTACGATTAGTTTACCGCTAGCTATTTGGATTCTTTCTACTTTCTTTAAGAAGATACCATATGAATTGGAGGAATCAGCAAAGTTAGACGGTGCCAGTCCATTTCAGACCTTTCGAAAAATTATTTTACCTCTTGCAACACCTGGTATATTTACGACGGGAATTCTCGTATTTATTGCTGCGTGGAATGAATATCTATTTGCCTTAACGATTAATAGTGATGACCAGTGGCGGACAGTACCCGTTGGAATTTCCATGTATCAAAGTGAATTTTCAATTCCATGGGGAGATATTTCAGCTGCGACGGTGATTGTAACGATTCCCATTGTAGTACTTGTATTAATCTTCCAACGGCGAATTGTATCGGGATTAACGTCAGGATCTGTAAAAGAATAAAACACAGAAGGAGAGGAATGTAACATGACAAGACCCATTCAAGTAGGGATTATTGGTTGTGGTGGTATTGCGTTTGGTAAGCATTTACCAAGCTTAACAAAGCTAGAACATGTAAATATAGTTGCTTTTTGTGATATTGATAAGGGAAAAGCAGAGCGTGCAGCAAAAGAATATGGAGCGGAAGATGCTGTAACTTATGAAGACTACATTCAGCTAATTGAGAAATCTCCTGTAGAGGTAGTCCATGTGTGTACGCCGAATAATTCGCATGCGGAGATCAGCATTGCAGCACTGCGTGGAGGTAAGCATGTAATGTGTGAAAAACCGATGGCCAAAACAGTAGAAGAAGCACAGGCAATGGTAGATGCAGCTAAAAAATATAATAAGAAGTTAACAATTGGCTATAACAATCGTTTTCGTCCGGATAGTCAATATTTGAAAAAAATCTGCCAGCGTGGAGATCTTGGTGACATCTATTTTGCGAAAGCACACGCCATTCGCAGGCGTGCTGTACCAACGTGGGGTGTGTTTTTAGATGAAGAAAAGCAAGGTGGTGGACCATTAATCGATATCGGTACACATGCTCTGGACCTTACGCTTTGGATGATGGATAATTATGAACCAAAATCTGTTATGGGAACAACACATCACCAATTGGGAAAGAAAAAAGACGCAGCAAATCCGTGGGGACCATGGAATCCAAATGAATTTACAGTAGAAGATGCGGCATTTGGTTTTATTACAATGAAAAATGGTGCCACGATTATCTTAGAATCAAGCTGGGCCCTGAATTCGTTGGACGTCGATGAGGCAAAGTGTTCGCTTAGCGGTACAGAAGGTGGAGCTGATATGAAAGAGGGTTTGCGACTCCACGGTGAGGACTTAGGTGAACTATACACGAAAAAAGTGAACCTTGGACCGGGTGGCGTCGCTTTTTATGATGGTGATACGGAAAGCGATGCTGAACTAGAAGCAAGAATGTGGATTGAATCAATTATCAATGAAGAAGAGGCAACAGTACTGCCAAAAGAGGCACTAGTTGTTACTCAGATTTTAGAAGCAATTTATCAATCTGCGAAAACGGGAAAAGCTGTATATTTTGATTAGAGGAGTTGAAGAATTATTATACAGGTTGCGTTATTAAGTCGATGGCATGTGCATGCGGATGACTATGCAAAAGAAGCTTTAGAAAACCCTGACATTCAAATTAAAAAGGTATGGGATGATAATGTAGAACGGGGAGAGCAATGGGCAAAAGAGTTAGATGTCCCGTTTGAAGAAAATATCGATAAAGTAATGAAAGACGATGATATTGATGCAATTATTGTTACAACTTCTACCAACTTACACACGGAAATATTATTGAAAGCTTGCCAACATAACAAACATATTTTTACAGAGAAAGTACTTGCATTATCTGTAAAGGAAAGTGAGGAAATATGGAAGGCGAAATTGAAATACAATGTTCAGTTGATGGTTTCGTTACCGAGGCTAACAGAAAAAGAGTTTCTATGTGCAGAGGAAGCAGTAGAAAAAGGATGGCTTGGGAATGTAACGATGATTCGCTGTCGATTGGCACATGATGGTGCAGTAATCCCAGATGGAGAAGAATTTGGGTGGTTGCCTGACCGATTTTATGATAAACAAAGAGCTGGTGGAGGTGCTTTAGTAGATTTAGGGGCGCACCCTATTTATTTAACCAACCGTCTTATGGGCAAGTCCATATCGGTATACGCCCATTTACAGTCGATAAGTGATCAGTATGAGGTGGATGATTCTGCGGTCGTGACAGTAGAATATGAGTCAGGAGCACTCGGGATAATCGAGACTAGTTTTTTATCTCATGGGAGTCCTTTTCAGTTACAGTTGTATGGAACGGAAGGAACATTGTTAGCAGAGGACGGAAAAGTAAAAATCAAACGTAAGCAATACCAGGACGATAAATGGTTGGAACTAGAAGCACCAAAACAAATAGCATCTCCAATGAAACAGTGGGCTGATGCTATCCAAAAGAATAGTACGCCAACCATTACCAAGGATGATTTTTTACAATTAACCGTAATCAACCAGGCTGCTGACTTATCGCATAAACAAAAGAAACGAGTAGAAATTCGTTGATAGTAATATGGAAAAATGAGCACTTTTTTAAAGAGGTGTTCATTTTTCTTTTTTGTAGGGAATTAACATGGTAAAAATTTCTTATTTTTTTGTTGTAGAATAGTAATTTTATGGTAATATATACTTATGAATTTGAAATAAATGGATGTGAGGTGAGAGGATGTTATTGTCAGGTGTATTGAAAATTGTTGGTTCTGGTTTCGAATTTATTTTAGGGATTCCTGCTTTAGGTGGATCTATAATATTAGCTCTTTATTGGACACCGCTATTATTTATGTTAGTTTATCATATTATTACATTAATATTTTCAAAGAATGCTAATAAACCGATATGGGGGCCAGTTGTAGGTATCGTAGCTAGCACAGTAGGTTTTATTCCAGGTCTAGGAATGATGCTACATTGGGCTGCGTTTATTTGTCTATTAATTGATGGAGTTTTGACATTTACAAAGTCAAAAGATAGGGTAACACAAGATATTGCATAATGGCTTATAATTTTTCCGAACTACTTAAGTAGTTCGGATTTTTATTTTCAAATACTTAATCTTAACTTATTAAGGAGTCTAGCACTCTTTTGAATTCTTCGGGTTTTTGGGTTCCGATGACTACGGTTTCATGTTTTAGTTTCAATTCTATTCCCTTCTTGCCAATCACATTATAAGCGGTCTCGCCATCTGTATTAAATCGAATGCCCCATCCTCCAAATCGCTTGATCGGACTGTAGGAAATACTTTCGTAATGCTGTATATCTTTGAAAAGGAACTTTCTATACCGGAGATGTAAAGGAAAAAAGCGAATATAAATACCGTCGCTATAAACTTTGGTTCTCAACTTTAAAAGTCCTAACATAAATACGGGAAAGATAATACCAAAGAGCGCCCAAAAAACGATAGTAACTACGTCCGGTGCAGGGTTACTTCCTACTGTTTTACCGAATATGATTTGTTGTATAAACTCATACCACATATCCAGGGCAATAATTAATATTAATATCCATATCCAAATTTGCCGAAATCGCTGTGTTTCATGAAATAAAGTCTGGTTAACTTGCATTTACAACACCTCTTTTTAACTTAAATAGTATTGTTATTGATAGTTTACTTGAAAAAAAAAGATAAAAGCATCTTTATATAAAGTTAATATATAGAATTGGCTAAATATTCTATTCATATTCGTATGGAAATGGTATATTAAAGACGATAATTATGTTTTGGATGTGAATAATAATGCTACATACCACTCGTTTAACATTTCGTCCTTATTGTGATGACGATTTTCCTTTTCTCCAATCTTTATTACAGGATCCAGAAGTGGTTCGTTTTATTGGAGATGGTAGCATAAAAGACGATAAAGCTTCCAACGCTTTTCTCCAATGGATTTATGATACATATAAATATGGGAATGGTATTGGCCTACATGTTCTTATAAATAAACAAAATGAGCGGGTAGGACATGCAGGGCTTGTTCCACAAACTGTAGAAGGAAAAAGCGAAATTGAGATAGGATATTGGATTGCTAAAAACCATTGGGGAAAAGGATATGCCACGGAAGCTGCGCAAGCATTGTTCGCATTTGCACGGAAAAATATGAAGGTTGATCGTGTTATTTCATTAATACAGCATGAGAATACTGCATCTCGTAACGTAGCGAAGAAACTAATGATGAAGGTAGAAAAAGAAATCATTCTGAAAGATAAGGTAGTATGTGTGTATTCTGTTCAATTATAATCCGTTTTTACGAAAATTAGATTAGACGATAAAGGGACGGTGCAATGAAGATGAATATCAATTATCATTTCTGGAATTTAGTAGTTATCGTTGATTCGCATAATAATATCTTATTATTGGAGAGGAATAAGGGAGATTTTGATGGATATGTTCCACCAGGAGGAAAAGTGGAGTTTCCAGAGACATTTGAAGAATCTGCAAAGCGAGAAGTTTATGAGGAGACGGGATTAAAGCTAGACCAATTGGAGCTAGTAAGTATATCCGGGTATATTAACGAACAAAAACTTGAGCAGTTTGTTTATTTGGATTATTTCTCGAATGACTTTTCTGGAGAGTTAATGGAAGCTGGGACAGAAGGGAGATGCCTATGGCACCCAATTGATCGCTTGGATGAAATATTGATTCACCCAGATATAAAAGTTCGTATTCGACATATACTGGCGAAGGATTCTTTTGAATATCAGATTTATTGGGATGAAAGAAAAAATAAACCTTCCGAACGTAGGCTAACCGTATATCAACGTCAATAATAAGCGAAGGAATGAAAATCATAAAGGGATTCATTCCTTTTTTAGTGTGGAAATCAAGCTCGGTTTCAAGCTGTTGATATGAAGTAATTTCGGTACTAATTATGACTTTCTTCTTTTTGGGTAATGCTGAATCATAATAAACAATAACCCTAAACTAAATAAAAATGTGAAAAAGAGAAAAGAATCATTTACCTGCCAAATAAATGAAATAAACGTAAATAATAAAAACGGGATTGTAACAGTACAAGCACTCATTTTCCAAAGTAACCCATAAGTTAATTTACGTTTCATAAGATGAGAGATTCCTTTTCCTACATATGCAATGATAGATATAGCAATAAACACAAAAACGGTCATAATTAAATAATAGAACATAAAGAAATAGATAAACTGAAATATGATATTCATATCTGCGCCGATTCCATTAGACTGGTTTAAACGATTTATCCATTCCGGTATCGATACAATCGCTAACATGATAATTAAATATATTATGATCATATCCATTCCAATTCGATTTAATTGAAATAGGGCCTTTTTTTGCGGTAATTTTATACTGTGTTTTAATATTTCAAGGAAAATCATATAAGCCATCCTTATATCAAAGTCTGTTTTATTTCATTATAATAGATGAATGATCTAAAAAGGGAATAAAAAGTAGAAATTATTAGCAAGTTTGTGACAAAAAATGTCAATAATTGTAGTGAATAAAGAGAGATTATTTATTTCCCGGGAAATATATTGATAACAAGATTCGACAAGCCTTCAAGAGAAAATCATGTTATCATTATATAATATGCCATTTAGACATAACACTATAGTTAGAACGAGGTGCATGAAATGAATCAATCTAAACAAATAAAAGATGGGGCATTGATGCTATTTATATTTACAATCATATTAGCCTCTTTCTTGTTTTTGCCTATTATATCAATATTTTTACTACCAATACCTTTTGTTCTATTCACAAAAAAGTATGGGCTGAAGTCAGGTTTTGTGATGTTGGCATTGGCGTTATTGATATCCTTGCTTATCATGACAATTATCGCTATACCACTGGTCTTGATGATGGGGCTTGGTGGAATAATGATTGGTAATGCAATGTATAAAGGTGTTACTCCTTATGATACGTTGGCTAGAGGAATATTCGGTTTCATCATAGGTATTTTATTTACATTCGGATTCACACAATTATTTTTGGATGTAAATTTAGTAAATCAATTTGAAACAGTTGTAGAAGACTCTGTTGAAACAAGTACTGCATTTATCGAAGAGATGGGTCTTGCGGAACAATCAGAACAAATTCAGGAAGTTGCAGAAACACAAATACAAATGATGAAAGAATTACTCCCATCCTTTTTAGTAGCTGCAGCAGCAATTCTTGCATTGGTTGTCCAATGGATAAGTTATAAAATTATTAATCGAAAAGATAAGCAGAAGCTTCGTTTTCCCCCAATACGTGATATAAGATTTCCAAGTTCGATAATTTGGGTCTACTTTTTAGCGTTTGTTGTATCTTTATTTAACCAGGATCCAGGTACCACATTGTATGTTGGTTTACAAAACCTATTTTTTATTGTTGGAATGTTATTAGCAATACAAGGGATTTCATTTATCTTCTTCTATGCACATGCCAAAAAGATGTCAAAAGCCATTCCGGTTTTAATTGTGATTTTTACGTTTATATTCCCACAATTTCTTCTTTATTTCATAAGAATCTTAGGTATAATTGATGTAGGATTTAACTTAAGAGATCGTTTGCAGAAGAAGTAACCCAACAGACACTTGTAGGTTTTGAAGGAGCTGAAAGCTATGCCAGATTTACACAATAAGCCAGCACTAAGCAAACATGTATGGGTTGTATATGGAATATCTATTATTTTGCTTGTGGCACTCTGGTATTTCCAATGGATAATCGGTCTTATTATGACCATCGTTTTGGCTGCTTCTTTTTATTACAGTATTCGAACCGAACAAATTCTTCTGGATGAAGCAGAAGAATATATATCAACGATTTCTCATCGTGTAAAAAAAGTAGGTGAGGAAGCTTTATTGGAAATGCCATTTGGAATTATACTATTTAATGATGAATTTCAAATTGAATGGTCTAATCCGTATATGAACCAATTCAGTGAAGACAGAGAAACGCTTGTAGGCAGATCTTTACATCTGTTATCTGAGGATCTCATACCGATGATTAAGGAAAATAAAGAAGAAGTTTGGGTTGAACTTGCAGGATATACTTTTTTAACGGTCATAAAAAAAGAGGAAAAGCTCCTTTATTTTATGGATCGCACCGATCAAGAAGCATTAAAACAACGATATCATAATGAACAGACAGTGCTTGCAATTATTTTCTTAGATAATTATGAAGAAATCACACAAAACATGGATGACACTGCGAAGAGTAAATTAAACTCTCAAGTAACAACTATTTTAAATAACTGGTCCAGTCACTATGGGCTATATTTAAAACGAACTTCTCAAGAACGTTTTCTAGCGGTAGGAACGAAGAAAATATTACAACAGTTAGAAAAAGTAAAGTTTGATATATTGGATGAAGTCCGAGAGATGGAAGGTGTCGAAAATAACCCTGTTACATTAAGTGTAGGGATTGGTGTAGGGAATATGACACTACCTGAACTTGGAGAAGTTGCTCAATCTAGTTTGGATTTAGCATTAGGTCGTGGTGGTGACCAAGTGGCAATTAAAGATGAACAAGGAAAAGTACGTTTCTATGGTGGTAAAACCAATCCAATGGAAAAACGTACCCGAGTTCGAGCGAGAGTTATCTCCCATGCTTTAAAAGAACTTGTAAAAGCCAGTGATAATGTAATGATTATGGGACATAAATCTCCTGATATGGATTCAATCGGAGCGGCAATCGGTGTCATGAACATTGCCAAAACGAATGGAGTTCCTGGTTATATTGTTTTTGATGAAAATGATATGGAAACAAGTGTCAATCGGATGATGGAAACGATACGCTCTGACGAAGGTCTGTGGGATAACTTTATTGACCTCGAAGAAGCAGAGGAAAGAATAACACAACGAAGCTTGCTGGTGATTGTAGATACGCATAAACCAAGTATGGTCGGTTTCGAAAGTTTATTAAATAAAACCGAGTATAAAATTGTGATAGATCATCATCGTAGAGCAGAAGAGTTTATTGATAATCCGACATTAGTATATATGGAACCATATGCATCATCGACAGCAGAGTTAGTAACAGAACTGCTTGAATATCAGCCAAAAGGAACGAAATTGAAAATGCTAGAAGCAACGGCATTACTCGCTGGTATTATCGTTGATACGAAAAGTTTTACGTTGCGAACGGGTTCAAGAACCTTTGATGCGGCATCTTATTTACGCGCACAGGGTGCGGACACGGTCTTAGTACAACGTTTTCTAAAAGAAGATCTAGAATTATATATTGAGCGAAGTCAAATTATCGAGCGTTCTGAAATAATTCATGGACATATTGCGATTGCCAAAGCTCCAGAAGGAATCTCGTATAGTCCCGTATTAATTGCACAAACAGCAGATACATTACTAACCATGACAGGGATAAGCGCATCATTTGTTATTTCCGAACGGTTTGATGGTAAAATAGGAATAAGTGCAAGATCACTTGGTGATGTCAATGTACAAGTAGTTATGGAAAAAATGAACGGTGGCGGTCATTTAACGAATGCTGCTACGCAAATAGATGATACGACGATTGAAGAGGCTGCAGCAGATTTAATAGAAATTATAGATGAATACGAAGAGGGGAGAGCATCAGAATGAAAGTAATCTTCTTAAAAGATGTTAAAGGAAAAGCAAAAAAAGGCGACGTAAAAAATGTACCAGATGGTTATGCGCGTAACTACTTGTTAAAAAATAACTTAGCGGAAGAAGCAACAGCTGGAAACATGAAAGCTTTAGAAGCGAAAAAACAAAAGGCGGACCAGCTAGAGCAGCAGGAAAAAGAAAATGCGATTAACTTAAAAGATAAGCTTGCTGAGATTGCAGTGGAACTAGAAGCAAAATCAGGTGATAATGGACGTTTGTTTGGTTCTATTACCAGTAAACAAATATCAGAGGCACTGCAGAAACAATTTGGTCATAAAATCGATAAACGAAAAATTGAATTGGATGAACCGATTCGTTCATTAGGATATACAACCGTACCAGTTAAACTTCACCCAGAGGTTTCAGGGTCCATTAAAGTTCATGTAGCAGAGAAATAAATAAGATGAAATGAGAAGAGAAATCGGCATGCTAGGCGCCGATTTCTTCGCTATCTTTAGATATATAATCATGGTGAAGTGTGCATTAACGCCCGTAAAATCTTTGGTATAAGCTTAGTTATAATGGACCCGAACACCTTGATAGGTCTCGCTATTTAGGGATTTTGTTAATTGTTATTAGGAGGAGAATGCGATGAGTGCATCGTGGAATGACCGTACGCCGCCACATAATATTGAAGCAGAGCAATCGGTGCTTGGTGCGATTTTTTTAGAGCCACAAGCCTACGTAACCGCATCAGAGACTTTGATTGCAGAAGACTTTTATAGGGCGAGTCATCAACGAATATTCGCTGCAATGATGAGCTTGTCCGATAAAGGGGAACCGATTGATGTTGTGACAGTGACAACTTTTTTGAACGATCGGAAGCAATTGGAAGAAGCCGGTGGTGTTACGTATTTAACGCAGTTAGCAGAAAGTGTACCAACAGCTGCGAATATAGAATACTATAGCAAGATTGTGGAAGAGAAGTCTACGTTACGCCGTTTAATTCGTAAAGCGACGGATATCGTTACCTCTTCATTTGAAAAAGAGGACGAAGTAGAAGATGTATTAAATGATGCAGAGAAAAGTATTCTGGAAGTCTCTGGGAGAAAAAACTCTGGAGCTTTTAAAAATATCAAAGATGTTTTAATTGATGTATACGATAATATTGAACAATTACATCAACAACATGGAGATGTAACGGGAGTACCAACAGGATTTCAGGATCTAGACCGAATTACTTCTGGGTTCCAACGCAATGATTTAATTATAATTGCGGCTCGTCCGTCGGTTGGTAAGACGGCATTTGCATTGAACGTTGCACAAAATGTAGCAGTAAAGACAGATCAAAATGTGGCCATCTTCAGTCTTGAGATGGGAGCTGACCAATTAGTCCAACGTATGCTTTGTGCAGAAGGAAATATTGATGCACAGCGTCTAAGAAATGGACAACTACAAGCAGATGATTGGGGAAAGTTAACGATGGCAATGGGTTCATTATCCAATGCCGGAATTTATATTGATGATACACCAGGAGTTCGTGTAAATGAAATTCGTTCTAAATGTCGTCGTCTTAAGCAAGAGCATGGACTTGGCATGATCTTAATCGATTATTTGCAATTGATTCAAGGGAGCGGAAGTTCAAAAGAAAATCGACAACAAGAAGTGTCTGAGATTTCACGTGCATTAAAAGCATTAGCAAGAGAATTAGAAGTTCCTTTAATTGCACTATCTCAGTTATCTCGTGGTGTAGAATCACGACAAGATAAAAGACCGATGATGTCGGATATTCGTGAGTCTGGAAGTATTGAGCAGGATGCTGATATTGTTGGATTCCTTTATCGTGATGATTATTATGATCAAGAAACAGAAAAACAAAATATCATAGAAATAATTATAGCAAAACAACGTAATGGTCCAACAGGAACAGTAGAACTGGCTTTTGTAAAAGAATATAATAAATTCGTTGATTTAGACCATCGATATCAGGAAGGAGACATCCCTCCTGCGATGTAATTATCAATGCATTCTGGAACTATGATTTGAAGATTATAGTTCTTTTTTCTTTTAAAGCGCGAAACTTTGGAGCCTGAAGTATATTAGTTTGTAATTATAACGAGTGAAAAAAACACACCCTAACTTGCTCTGAAAGATTTAGAGTGTGTTTTACATACATTATTCTCCGATTGCTTTTTTCTTTACTTCCACATTTCCTTCAATGGCACGGGAGTAAGGGCAAGCTTTATGAGCTTTTTCCATTAATTCTTCCGCTTCCACCTGTGTTACGCCTTCCATTTTTGCTGTTAGATTCACGCTTAAGCCAAAGCCACTAGCTTGTTTTTCAATGCTTACCTCTGCGGTTACCTCAGAAATAATTTTTTTCTTCACTTGTCCAGCAACCATTTGCAATGCACTGTCAAAACAGGCAGCATAGCCTGCAGAGAAGAGCTGTTCCGGGTTTGTAGTACCTTCTTTCTCGTTTCCACCTAACCCTTTTGGTAAAGATAAAGTTAAATCCAATGTGCCATCAGACGACTTTACTGATCCTTGACGGCCACCGGAAGCAGTAGAAGACGCCGTATATAATGCTGATCCCATAATAAAACACTCCTCTTTTTATTTAAATTTTACACAATTAGATTGTACAAAATCAAATTGTGTTGCGTCAACTAATATAATTTTATATATGAACTTGTTATAATAAGTTTAGGAGTGATAATAATGTCCAAAGATATATTAAAATTAGATAATCAAATATGTTTTCCTCTATATGCTGCGACTCGGGAAATGACAAAACGCTACCGTCCATTGTTAGAAGAGTTAAACGTTACTTACCCGCAATATATAGTTTTACTTGTTCTATGGGAAACAGACCGGATCTCAGTAAAAGCATTAGGTGAAAGGCTTTTTTTGGATTCAGGTACACTGACTCCAATGCTGAAGCGAATGGAAGAACACGGCTTCATACAACGAAGCCGATCAAAAGAAGATGAACGTATTGTAGAAGTCGTCTTAACTAAGCAAGGAAAACAAGCAGAAAAACAAGCAGAAAAGATTCCATTAAAATTTATTGAACAGACTAATTTAAACGAAACAGAAGCAATGCAACTAAAACAAATATTATTTAAAATGCTTGGTAATTAGCAAAGGCCATAATAAGTACTCGAAATGGATATTTGCAATTGCTAGTGTTTGTTATGTTATGAACAGAAGGAAGCCTAGGTATCGAGGAATGGTATCTGGGCTTTTTACGCAATCATACATAATCATTATAAAATAACTTAAAATCTTAAAAATCCTAGCCAGAAAGTATAATAATAGGGTATAGGAAACTATAAAGGCATATATTTAAAAAACTACGATTGATAGAGAGGTTGTTGAAATGATAAACAAATGGAAAGAAATGATGAAGGGTCTAAAATTTATAGTAAGTAATCCATTTATTTTTGCTGAGAA
This sequence comes from Oceanobacillus sp. E9, assembly GCF_001741975.1. NCBI lineage: Bacteria > Bacillati > Bacillota > Bacilli > Caryophanales > Bacillaceae > Oceanobacillus > Oceanobacillus sp. E9. The sequence continues at coordinate 633,602 of NZ_LSNA01000001.1, read as the reverse complement.
GAGAAGTGTCGACAAATTTGAAGAATTAGCAGAAGAAGGCTGGCAAATAAAGAAAATATGGTTGGGTGGATTTATGTACATATTAGAAGAAGTAGAGCCTAAATCAATTAGTTATTATTTCGATTCCCAACCAAATCCTACAGAACAATATTATCGTGTATTTTACAATGCAGGATGGCAGTTAGTGGATACTTCAAATAGTTTGCACTTATTTTTTGCTCCTGCTGGAACAACACTACTAGAAAGAAATTCAGAAAAATTACAAACGCGTTTTCGTAGCGAAAGTTCTTATTTCGGAAAATATAGTATTGGTATCTTTATTGCCATACTTTTTGTATTTTTAGGATGGGTATTTATTGAATGGAATATAGTAAGAAATCTACTTATTGGTGTTCTTAGTATTTTAATTATCGGGTTTTCGGTGACTTTTACACCATATGCAATCTATAAATGGCGAATTCAAAAATTACGGAATAATGATATAAATTAATAGAATATAACAAAATTACAATTTGATGACAAAATTAGGTTTCAGATTTCAAATGAAGTGAAGTATTTAAGAGTATATGGACGATATAATATGGATTGTCTTTATTAAGTTAAAGAAAGATTTAATTTTAAAACAATAGTGTGAAAGACGAGCTTTTATTGTATTTGTTTGAAAATTATATTTTGTATATAATAGCGTAAGTGCGTTCATAAAGGGACGGTTTAACCACACCGAAACGAAAAATAAATGAGTCCAAAAGATTCATTTATTTTTATTTATTACACATATGATCGTTTAGTATTATGCAAATCTACCCAAAAATCAAAAGAAATAGAGGTGAAACAATGCCAGTAGTTGAAACAAAAAATCTATCTAAAATTTTTGGAAAAAATACAAAGCAGTCTATAAAACTGCTTGATCAAGGATTAACCAAAGAAGAGATCCTTAAGAAAACTGGCAACACGGTTGGTGTAAACCGTGCAAGCTTCTCTGTAGAAGAGGGAGAAATATTTGTTATTATGGGTCTTTCCGGTAGTGGTAAGTCCACATTAGTTCGTTTATTGAATCGTTTAATCGAGCCAAGTGAGGGTTCTATTCTTATCGAAGGGCAAGACTTAGCAAAAATGGATAAGAAAGAACTTCGCCAAGTTCGTCGAGAAAAACTAGGAATGGTTTTCCAGCAATTTGCATTATTCCCGCATCGTACAATCTTGCAAAATGCAGAATTTGGCTTAGAAGTACAAAAGATAGATAAAAATGAGCGGCATAAACGTGCTGAAGAAGCATTGAAATTAGTAGGGTTAGGTGATTATATTCATCAAAAACCAAGCCAATTATCTGGTGGTATGCAGCAACGTGTTGGGCTGGCGCGTGCACTTGCCAATGATCCGAAAGTACTTCTTATGGACGAAGCTTTTTCTGCACTTGATCCGTTAATTCGTAAAGAGATGCAGGATGAATTAATCGATTTACAATCATCAATGAAGAAAACAATTATCTTTATCACGCATGATTTAGATGAAGCATTACGCTTAGGAGATAGAATTGCATTAATGAAAGATGGTGCAATTGTTCAAATTGGTTCTCCAGAAGAAATTTTAATGAATCCTGCGAATGATTATGTAGAAAAATTCGTAGAAGATGTAGACCGTTCGAAGATTCTAACTGCACATCATATTATGAAACGCCCAGAAACGATAAATATAGAGAAGCATGGTCCGCGTGCCGCCCTTGAAAGAATGCGAAAAGAAGGTATTTCGAGCATTCTCGTTGTAGACGGGAAACGCCACTTGAAAGGGTATGTAACTGCAGATGATGCATCAGCAGCAAGAAAACAAGAAAGCAATACTATCGAAGACATTCTAAAAACAGATATCTTAAAAGTAAGTCCAGATACTGCTATGCAGGAAATTTTCTCAATGATTTATGATTCGCCTATTCCATTAGCAGTGGTAAGTGAGGATGATCGTTTAGAAGGTATTATCGTTCGTGGGGCTGTGCTTGCCGCTCTTGCTGGAGATGGAGAGGTGAATACAGATGAGTAATGAAAGCATGCTTGATGTTGTACCGCAGATTCCATTAGCACAATGGACAGAAAATGCAACAAAATGGATTCAAGAGAAATTTGCATTTGTCTTTGAACCATTAAAGACGTATTTTGGCGATTTTATGGATTATGTATCTGGAGATTTACTTGTAGAAATTCCACCAGTACTATTTATTCTCATTGTTGCGGTAATAGCATTTTTTGTATCAGGTAAGAAATTTGGTTTAGCAGCATTCTCCATTGTTGGTCTTTGGTTTGTATATAACCAAGGTTTATGGGATGCGCTAATGTCCACCGTAACACTTGTATTATTAGCAAGTTTACTATCGGTTATCGTAGGTGTTCCAATTGGAATACTCATGTCGAAAAGTAAGATTGCGAACACAATATTCACGCCAATTCTAGACTTTATGCAGACGATGCCAGCATTCGTATATTTAATTCCTGCAGTAGCATTCTTCGGTATTGGCATGGTTCCTGGTGTGTTTGCATCACTTATATTTGCAACGCCACCTACCGTTCGTTTTACGAATTTAGGTATTCGTCAAGTGTCGAAGGATCTTGTGGAAGCATCGGATTCATTTGGTAGTACGGGAGCTCAAAAACTATTTAAGGTTGAGTTACCGATGGCGAAATCGACAATTATGGCTGGGATTAATCAGACAGTAATGTTAGCACTATCCATGGTTGTAATTGCATCTATGATCGGTGCACCAGGGTTAGGAAGTCAAGTACTTTCTTCTCTACAACGTGCATCTGTAGGACCTGGTTTCGTAGCAGGGATTGGAATTGTTATCTTAGCAATTATTATTGATCGCATTACGCAAAATATGAACAAAGATAAAGAGTAATTTTGTGGGTCACCTCTCTTCATGTACTTCATGAGGAGAGTCTATATAAACTAATCTATAATAATAAAAGGAGCGATTTTATGGCTACATGGAACTTAAAACGTGCGGGTCTAATTTCAGGACTAGCATTATCATTATTTGCTGCAGGTTGCGGAAGTGACGATAGTGGAGATGGTGAAGGAGATTCAGCTGGAGAAGATAGTAAAGAAATTGAACTAGCATACGTAGAATGGGATACGGAAGTAGCATCAACACACGTGATTGGTAAAGTTTTAGAAGATTTAGGTTATGATGTAACATTAACTGCTTTAGATAATGCAATTATGTGGGAAGCTGTAGCAAATGGGGAAGCTGACGGAATGGTAGCAGCATGGTTACCAAACACTCATGCTGAGCAGTATGAAGCTTACGGTGATCAAGTTGAAAGTCTTGGTGTAAACCTAGAGGGAGCAAAAATTGGATTAGTTGTTCCAGAATATATGGATGTTAACTCCATTGAAGACCTTTCTGATGAAGCTGGGCAAACGATCACTGGTATTGAGCCAGGTGCAGGTGTTGTTGCCGCATCAGAAGACGCTGTAGAAACATATGATAACCTAGATGGATGGTCTGTTCAAACTTCTTCTAGTGGTGCTATGGCTACTGAACTAGGTAGTGCAATTAATAATGAAGAAGATATTATTGTAACAGGGTGGTCTCCGCATTGGAAATTCCAAGCATATGACTTAAAGTATCTGGAAGATCCAGAAGGTGTATTTGGTGATGCTGAAACGATTGAAACGATGGTTCGTGAAGGTCTAGAAGAAGACATGCCAGAAGCATACACAGTACTTGATAACTTCCAATGGGACACTGCTGCTATGGAAGAAGTAATGCTTGAAATCAGTGAAGGCGCAGATCCAAAACAAGCAGCTGCTGATTGGGTAGAAGCTAACCAAGATAAAGTTGACGAATGGACAAAAGATGTAGAGTAAATAAAATAATTTCTGTTCTTGAATCAGTTAAAAGGTTTCTATTATCAATACGGTGATAGGAACCTTTTTTAATTATAAAATATATAGGATGTTCCGTACATTAACTGATTATAACGATAAAATGTTCGTATTTTACATTGACTATTTAGATTCGTATTGATAGAATGACTAATGGTTAGAATAAAAGACAAATAATTTATCGTAGTGAAGTAACTTTCGTAAATTCATTATAATGATCAATTTTACGGATGCTATGGTTGCTATGAAAAGTAAGTATATTATTAAAATTCATTATGGAGGTGCACTATGTCTTCAGTAGTTGTTGTGGGTACCCAATGGGGAGATGAAGGGAAAGGTAAGATTACAGACTTTCTTTCTCAAAATGCAGAAGTAGTTGCAAGATATCAAGGTGGTAATAATGCTGGACATACAATTAAATTTGATGATGTGACGTATAAATTACATTTGATTCCATCTGGTATTTTCTTTGATGATAAGATTTGTGTATTAGGTAATGGAATGGTAATTGATCCGAAGGCGTTTGTTGAAGAGGTTGCATATCTTCATGAACGTAATGTATCAACTGATAATCTTCGTATAAGCAATCGTGCACATGTTATCCTTCCATATCATTTGAAACTGGATATTCTTCAAGAAGAAGAAAAAGGTGCAAATAAAATTGGAACAACGAAAAAAGGAATCGGCCCTGCGTATATGGACAAAGCCGCACGTGTTGGAATTCGTGTAGCGGATTTAATGGATAAAGATGCTTTTCGTGAAAAGCTGGAACAGAATTTAAGAGAAAAGAATCGTTTATTTGAAAAAGTATATGAAGCGGATCCTATTCAAGTAGAAGATATTTTAGAAGAATATTATGAGTATGGCCAGAAGATGGCACCTTATGTTACTGATACTTCTGTTGTATTAAATGATGCCATTGATGAAGGTAAACGAGTGTTGTTTGAAGGTGCACAAGGCGTTATGCTAGATATTGACCAAGGAACGTATCCGTTTGTTACTTCCTCCAACCCAATTGCGGGAGGAGTAACAATTGGATCTGGGGTAGGACCTACGAAAATTAATCATGTTGTTGGCGTATCCAAAGCATATACAACTCGTGTAGGTGACGGACCTTTTCCAACAGAGCTTCATGATGAAATCGGGAATCAAATTCGTGAAGTTGGACGTGAATATGGAACTACTACGGGGCGCGCTCGCCGCGTTGGTTGGTTTGATAGTGTTGTTGTTCGCCATGCTCGCCGAGTAAGTGGTATAACTGATTTATCCTTAAACTCTATTGATGTATTAACTGGTATTGAAACATTGAAAATTTGTGTTGCCTATCGTTATAAAGGGGAAATTATGAAAGAATTCCCAGCGAGCTTAAAAGTACTTGCAGAATGTGAACCAGTGTATGAAGAAATGCCAGGCTGGCAAGAAGACATTACAGGAGCGAAGAGCTTAGACGACCTACCAGAGAATGCTCGTCATTATTTAGAGAGAGTTTCACAATTAACAGAGATTCCGTTATCGATTTTCTCTGTTGGCCCAGATCGTTCTCAAACAAATGTTGTACGTAGTGTGTATCGTCCATAATAAAATAAAAAAAAAGCTGTAACTAAGTTATAAAAGAAGCAAAAGCCAATAAAACTTGATTGGCTTTTGCTTCTTTTGGTTTATACTATTGTGTTGTTACACGTGAAACACTGTGTTACGTTAACTGGTGTAGAAGTTTAAAATAAAGTACAAATAAGTAAATTATATGAACAATTAATGGATGATCTTGGTAAGAAAAAAGAGCGTCATTTTTTAAAAGGCAAATTATTATTCAGTGTACAAGACAATAATGTCATTTTGCGTTAAAATAGAAGAAAAGTTTGTGTAACTTTTGGATGAAAAGGATGTGGCTAAAATGAGTCAAAAAATACTAGTAGTAGATGATGAGCAGCCAATTGCAGATATATTACAATTTAACTTAGAAAAAGAGGGCTACCAAGTTGTCGTAGCAAATGATGGAGATACAGCGATAGAATTAGCAGAAAGTGAAAAACCGAACCTAATTCTTTTAGATATTATGCTTCCGGGGAAAGACGGAAATGAAGTTTTAAGAGAAGTAAGGAAAACACAAAATATTCCTGTAATCATGCTTACAGCAAAAGATGCAGAAATCGATAAAGTCTTAGGACTGGAGCTTGGTGCAGATGACTATGTAACAAAGCCATTTAGCAACCGAGAACTTATTGCGCGTGTTAAGGCGAATTTACGTCGTGAACAAGTACCAGATGAAACGGTGAAAACAACGAAAGATATTGTTATTGGGGATCTTATCGTACACCCTGATGCATATGTCGTGTCGCGAAAAGGAGAAGAAATTGAACTTACACATCGTGAGTTTGAGCTTCTACACTATCTGGCGCGTCATATAGGACAAGTAATGACAAGAGAACATCTATTAGAAACCGTATGGGGATATGATTATTTCGGTGATGTACGTACAGTAGATGTAACCGTTCGTCGCCTTCGTGAAAAAATTGAAGAGAACCCAAGTAATCCTTTATGGATTGTAACCCGAAGAGGTGTGGGTTATTATTTACGTAATCCTGAGCAGGAGTAGTTGTATATGAATAAAGTAGGATTCTTTCGATCGATACAGTTAAAATTTATAATTATTTATATATTACTCTTGATTATAGCTGTGCAAGTGATAGGATCCTTCTTTACGGATCGCTTAAATGATGAATTAACAAGAAATTTCAAGACATCGGCTAGCGAACGTGTAGAAATGCTCAGTCATAATTTAGAGCAAGCGTTTGCTAGAGATCGATCTGAGGAAAGTGGAACCATAGAGTCTTTAGAAGAAGAGATTACACGAATTATTAATGATATAAATAGAGGAAATGCTTCAACAACAATCAATGTTGTTGATAATCAGAGTAGAGTAAGGGGTACCAATGTATTGGATGACCAAAATCAAATTGGTCAAAAGTTGAACAATTCAATGGTGCGTGATGCCTTACTTTTTAATTCTACGGACGATGGTACGTTTTATGATGATGAAACAGATAGCAGGGTCTATGTATATGTCAAGCCCATTTTGGGTGATGACGACATGGCTGTTGGGGCTGTGTTTTATAAGTCTTCTTTAGAAGAAGTATATGGCCAAATCGAGGATATAAATAATATCTTCCTCCAAGGTTCCATTCTTGCAATTACGATTTCGGCTATTATTGGGATTTTGGTAGCACGTACTATCACAAAACCAATCATGGAGATGCGTGAACAAGCTATAATCATGGCAAATGGAGATTTCACACAGAAGGTAAATGTATATGGTAGAGATGAAATCGGGCAACTAGCTGAGACGTTTAATGATCTCAATAGTAGGCTGAAGCATTCTTATGCCACCATTGAAGAAGAAAGGCGAAAGCTCAGTTCGATACTTGCCAATATGTCGGATGGTGTCATTGCTACAGATAACGATGGTTCTGTTACATTAATGAATGATGCAGCGGCTAAATTAATTGGTGAGAATCCAGAAGATTTAATAGGAGATTCTGTTATTGATGTCTTACACTTAGAAGGAAATGAAATTGATCTAAGTGAATTACATAATAATGGTTCCATGATCATTGATTTTAGTAATGAGGATACACCATTCCTTATTCGCGCCAATTTTACAACAGTGGTCGATGAAGAAGAAGAGATTACTGGATTTATTACTGTTATAAGTGATGTTACCGAACAACAGAAAATGGAACAAGAACGTCGTGATTTTGTTTCCAATGTATCACATGAGCTCAGAACACCTTTAACCACAATGAAGAGCTACTTAGAAGCATTGTCGGATGGTGCTTGGGAAAACAAAGAAATTGCACCGCGCTTTTTAGATGTGACCCAAACAGAAACCAATCGAATGATTCGTATGGTTAATGATTTATTACAACTGTCTAAGATGGATTCGGATGAACTTCCAATGCATAAGCAACGGGAAGAATTTACAAGCTATCTATACCAAGTATTAGATCGTTATGAAATGAATATTCCAGAATCCATTCATATGGAAAAAATAATACCGAATACGAAAGCCTATGTTTGGATGGATCGGGACAAGATTACACAAGTAATGGATAATGTCATAACCAATGCAATTAAATATTCTCCAGATGGCGGAAAAATCAGAGTTAAATTAGATATTAGACGCCATTATTTATTAATAAGTGTACAAGATCAAGGAATGGGAATTGCTTACGATAAATTAGATAAAATATTTGAAAGGTTTTATCGTGTGGATAAAGCAAGAAACCGAAAACTTGGAGGTACCGGTTTAGGACTAGCAATTACAAAAGAATTGGTTGAAGCACATCATGGTCAGATATGGGCTCAAAGTAGTGAAGGTAAAGGAACAACAATTTTATTTACATTACCACTGATGAGCTCGAAGCGGGGGGATGTCAGATGAAACTAGAGACAGCTAAATCATTACTTTTAGTCGTGTTAATTGGGACAAGTATGATTCTGACGTTCGGTATGTGGAATTATCAAGCTGACTATGATCCTTTGAATGAACGATCCGTAGAAGGAACTTTAAGTGGAGCAGAAAAGTCTGTAGATGAAATTGTCATGCCATCTGAAATTTTATTTAAACAAGAGGGAAATTATTATACGCATGCTAACCCTAGTTTGAAGGAACAATTCTATGATCGTTTGCAGGATTTACCCTTAACAGAAATGGAAAGATTACCAGTAGAAGAAGAAAGAACAGCATCTAACTATGAAATCGAAGTTATTTTTCCACAAGAAGTTCCATTCTTATTATTTGATCGTATTTTGCAATTTGAAGATGAGGCAACACCATATCCTACATTTTCTATAGATCGATTTTATATTACCTTTGAACCGAATTCGAAGTCATTAGAATTCGAATTTATTTCCATTGATGGACGTGAAAAGGTGAAAGCGGAAGTAACGAGTACATCGAGATATCAAGAGGTATGGGATGAGATGCATAGATTGCAATCAGAAGATTATCAAGCGATGACGTTAGTAGAGGGCTCAGAAAACGATATTTATATTCCAAGAGAAGTACCAGCGATGCAACCATTGTCGATCTTTTTTACACAGATGGACAAATCCGTACTTCAAGAAATGTTATTTGAGAATACTTCTGGTATAAGAGGATCTGCGACTCCGGGGAATGGCTACTTATATGCGACGGATGTGCGACAATTGACGATTGAACGCAATGTAATGGAATATATATATTTATATTTAGAACAATCGGAACCAATGTCGGAATTGAATTTAATTGAAGGTAGTATACAGAATATTAATGGACATTCTGGTTTTACCGAGGACTTCCGGTTAATGAACATTGATAATGAAACAATTACGTATCAAATGTATTATGAGGGATATCCTGTATTTCAAGGTTCCTCACCAGACATCTCAACGATAAAACAAAAGCATAGTAATCAACACTTATTAGAGTATAAACGTCCGGCTATTTATCTCGATACGACTGATATTATTACCAAAACAAAAAAAGAAATGCGTAGTGGAGAAGATATAATAGAAGATTTAGCGAATTCAAAAATTAATATGGATAACATTAAAGATTTAAAAGTAGGTTATAAGATTCAAGTGGAAACAGATGATAACGGGGACTATGTATCAATGGAACCAGAGTGGTTTATGAAAGTAAATAATAGTTGGTCGGCCGTACCGTATGAGCCTGGTGATGCGGCTAGAGGAGGGGATTGAGGATGCAATGGTCTCACATTAAAACACTTTTTATTCTCAGTTTCCTTGTCTTAAATGTTTATTTGCTTTTTCAATTCGTTCAACGTCAAGACCAGTATGATCTACCATCTTTAAGCAACGATGATCAGACGGTAGATGAACAATTGGAATCAGAGAATATTCAAATTAATAATGCTATTATAAATAGAGAAGTGCCTGATTTAAGTTATTTATCTGTGGCTAAGCGTCTATTTAAATCAAGTGAAGTAGAAGAATTAAATAATATAGATGGATTAGAAGCGACTACAAGTATAGATAATACACTTCTCTTTGCACAATTTGAAGAGCCTATTGAGATGCCAAAAGAAGGTACGGAAAGAGAAATGCTTCAAAGTATCATTGCTCCTTACGTCATTCAGGCTGGTCAGTATACTTATGGTACATGGAATAAAGACTTAAATATTATCGCTTTCTTTCAAACAAAAGAAGGGGCACCAGTATTCCTTAACCAACAAGCTATACTACTCTTTTATTTAAATGATGATAACGAGATCACACATTATACGCAGACCATGCTTGGGGATTCAAATAAACAGGGAGATAGATCTATTGTGTCTCCGAAAACAGCTATTAGCTATTTGTTGCGGAGTAATAATGGTTACCTCAGACAAGATCAGGAAGTCAGCGATATTGCCATTGGGTATTACTCTCGTATTGAACCTGAAGATGGTGGAGAAATTGTCTTTGCACCAACTTGGAAAGTAACAATCGATGACACGGTCGATTATTTTGTTAATGGTTTCGAAGGGATCATTTATCCAGGGTACTACACGCAATTTTTTACAGATACCATTAACGAAAATATTTTAGTACAAGCAAGACGATTAGATGAAGAAAACGAAATTAGAGAAAACATCATACAACTGATGGAAGGAAAGCTGGAAGAAATCGGGAGTGAAGATGAATGACCCTACGTTTTAGTGTACTAGCTTCAGGCAGTACAGGGAACGCGTTTTATATAGAAACAGAGCAACAAAAGATGCTCGTTGATGCAGGATTAAGTGGTAAAAAGATAGACGAGTTGTTTCAAAGCATTCAGGTAGATCCGAAACAATTAGATGGCATTCTTGTGACACACGAGCATAGTGATCATATTAAGGGATTAGGAATTATAGCACGTAAATACCAACTACCAATCTATGCAAATGAAAAAACATGGCATGCGATGGATCAATCGATAGGTAAAATTCCACTTGATCAGAAATTTACCTTTGATTTGGAGTCTGTTCGCAGTTTCGGAGATTTGGAGGTGGAGTCGTTTGGTGTATCCCATGATGCTGCGGAACCGATGTTTTATACATTCCGGCATGATGGGAAAAAAGTAGCGCTTGTTACAGATTTAGGGTATGTATCGGAGCGAATTAAAAAAACTGTGGAAGATGCCGATGCATATATATTTGAAGCAAATCATGATGTAGGTATGCTTCGCATGGGGCCGTATCCGTGGAGTGTTAAAAGACGAATTCTTGGAGATTCAGGTCACGTATCAAATGAAGATTGTGGTCTTGCACTAACCGATATCATATCGAATCGTACGAAACGAATTTATTTAGCTCATTTAAGTATGGATAATAACATGAAAGATCTTGCTCAAATGTCGGTTAAACAAGTGTTAGATGAACGAGGAATTCAGGTGGATTTGCATCATACAGACCCAAGACTTGCAACACCACTTTATGAAGTTGGATAAGGTAGTGAATTGGGATTAAAAAGGTTTATGTTTTACGATCTTTAGGGAATACTTAGGTATAGAAACCGATAAGGAGATCGATATATGGGATATTATGACCAATCTTACAAAAAAAAGAAACGAAAAAGCACCTGGTTTATTCCATTATTAACAGGTATTGTACTTGGTGGGATAGTGATATTAGTTATTGTCCCAGACCTCTTTTTAAATCACGAAGATGGTCGAGATACTGATCAAGCGACTTCTACGGAAGAAAATAGTCCAGATGTAGAGCCTTCACCGAATGTTCAACCTTTACAAGTAGATGTATCCACACAATTGACTGATGTAGTTAGTGAAGTAACTCCAGCAGTGGTAGGTATAACAAATTTTCAGCGTGGCAATGATTTTTGGTCTCAGGAAGAAGGCGTTGAAGCAGGAACCGGTTCAGGTGTCATATACAAGCTTGAAGGGGATACAGCTTACGTTGTTACCAATCATCATGTGATCGAAGGAGCAGACACGGTTGAAGTGGTTATGCATGATGAAACACATATTGAAGCAGAGATTATCGGAAGCGACATATTTACGGATTTAGCAGTATTGAGAATGGATGGAGCGGGAGTAGATACAGTAATTGAAATGGGTACATCATCTACGATAAAAGTTGGTGAGCCAGCAATTGCTATTGGAAACCCACTTGGTTTATACCTTTCTAGTACAGTAACACAGGGTGTTATAAGTGGGAAGGAGCGTACCATTCCAATGGATTTTGATATGGATGGACGTGCAGATTGGCAAGCAGAAGTCATTCAAACAGATGCTGCAATTAATCCTGGTAATAGTGGAGGAGCACTTATAAATATTAATGGGCAATTAATTGGGATTAACTCAATGAAAATAAATGAAGACGCTGTGGAAGGCATAGGTTTTGCCATTCCTATTGATAGCGCGCTTCCTGTCATTGAAGAGCTTGAAGAAACAGGAGAAGTAACACGTCCATATTTAGGAGTAGAAATCTATTCCTTAGATGAACTTCCGCAATATGAGTGGAGAAATTCATTAAATCTACCTCATGAAGTTACCGGTGGAGTATATGTATGGACAGTGGAACGATTGTCTCCTGCAGATAAAGCAGGCTTACAAGAATTAGATGTCATCGTCGAAATGGATGGAGAGCCAATTCATAACATGATTGACTTGAGAAAAATATTATATCAAGAAAAAGAAATTGGCGATGAAGTAGATCTAACATTTTATCGAGATGGTCGTCAAATGAACACGACCATTACTTTGGGAAGTCAATGATGTAGTGAAACTTCTTCTATGTGAGGATTTCGCTCCGTTAGGGATATAAAACAATTAATTTGAAACATAAATAATGTAAAATAGGCGCTTACCCGTGGGAACTATTTGAAGCAATGGAAATATGATCTTTCCAGAGAATCTTCAATAAGTTGTCCATCAGGAGGCGCCTTTTTCTGTGGATAATATGTGGATAAATTCATTTCACTGCTAGTTGTGTCAAAAATTGGTCGGGATTTAGTGAAGAACTTTCAATAACGATAGCGGTTAATCCATTAGTGGTTGTTGTTTCATGCCATTCTCCTTTTTTCCAGAAAATAGCTTGTCCAGATTGAATAAGTGTTTGATCTGTATCTGAAGTTCGAACCCATCCATCTCCGTTGACAACAAGAAGCAGTTGGTCTACCGATGCTTGATGATAGCCAATGATACCATTGTTATCTAAATGCATGCAACCAATTCTCGTCTCGTGATTGGTCTGGAGGATTCTAGTCATAGTAAAAATAGAATCAAAATGGGTGATAAACTGACCATATTGTTGATTAAAACTATAAATTTTCAAACGGATGACTTCCTTTCAAAATAGGATAAGATTATTCTACGACATAGAAAGGAAAAATTCTTTTGTTTTTTGAGATGGATAAAAACCTTGATATAAACGAATTCAACTTATTTATCCACAGAAATTTAAACTTATTCACAAATCGGGGATAACTTTTAAGTGGAAATCTATATTTGGTGTAGAAAATATGTTCGGACACAAAATAACTACGAACATTTGTGCATATGTGAATAAAAATGTGGATAACTTAAAGTGATTTAGAGGATATAAACAGATTTTAACACTTACACAGATGTTTTCCACAAATGCATGTGCGTAAAATCTATATTTTTTTCCATTTGCCTACATGTTGCCAAAGCATTACTAGTAAAACCAATAAAACAATGTCCAAACGAGATGCAAATAAGAAAGATAATAATCCTTCTGTCCAGAGGATCGGAACTTTTGCAAAGAAAAGTGCGCCAATCATGATGAATATAAGTGGTGGGATAGCTAGATGAAGGTACATCCGGCCGACTAATAACATGCCTGCTAGAAATTCAACCATAGCGACGACAAAGAAAAGCGTTTCCGGAAAAGGAAGTGCTAATTCGTGGAACATCCCTCTTCTGGATGGATCAATTAGTTTTATTAGGCCAGATATAATAAATACATACCCCAATGCATAACAAATAAACTTATTCGGTAACATAAGCAAAACCTCCCTTCTTATATCACTGTATGCAAGGTTGTGGACAAACTTGCCAAGCAATTATGAAGAAAGTAAACATTATCGAATAAGTTTATTGTCACGAACGTTATTATTTAAGGTGAATGGCTGTTAACTTCTTCTCTATACCTAGTTGCTTCATTAATCATATTCCTCAACTTCCGTTAATTTCTTGACAGTTTCAAATAAAATTTCAACGGCTTTGGCAATATCTAGTGAGTCAGACCATTCTTCCGGGGTATGACTAACTCCTCCTTTACTTGGGACGAAAAGCATACCGACATCTGTTACTTCAGCTAAAACCATTGCGTCATGACCAGCTCCACTATTAATAGAACAATAAGGTATATCTAAAGTACTGCTACTTTTCTTTAGCAGGGAGATGATATCTCGATTCATTGCTTTTGGTTCCATATATAATTGCTGGCTAACCGTGATTTTTATCCCCTCCTTATTGTGGAAATTTACCAATTGGTTTAACTTACGAATTACATTCTGGATATGTTTTTCTTTTCCAGAACGGATATCTACTGTGAAGACAGTCTTACTCGGAATGACATTGGAACCATTCGGAAAAACATTTAGTTTTCCTGTAGTAGCAACTGTACCTTCGCCTTCTTCCTTAGCCAGGGAAGGAATTTCAGCAATGATCTGTGCTGCAGTCACTAAAGCATCTGAACGATGATCCATTGGTGTTGTACCAGCATGCCCTGCTCGGCCATCCACTGTAATTTCAAATTGAGTTAGACCGACAATGGTTTCTACTACACCGATTGGTATTTTTTTAGCTTCTAAAATAGGTCCTTGTTCAATGTGCAATTCTAGATATGCCTTAATTGTTTCTGGATCTCTCTTTTTTGAAAGTGAAGAATCGAGACCGATTTCTTTCATCGCTTCTAAGGTGGAGACACCGTTATGATCTATGAGGTTTTTAAAATCTTCTTCACTAAGTAAACCAGTCATTGCTCTTGAACCCATCAATCCTCCTCCAAATCTTGAACCTTCTTCTTCAATAAGAGCTATAACTTCCAATGGATATTTTGGTTTAAGGTTATTTTCATTAAATAATGCCACGACTTCTAGACCTGCTACTACTCCCGCAGGGCCATCAAAAGAACCACCATTTGGTACAGAATCAAAATGGGAACCAATCAGAATACTTGGAGCATCCTTTATAGTCCCTTCTAATTTGCCGAAAATGTTTCCAAAGCCATCTTCACGAACTTGTAAACCATATTCCATCATTTTATTTTTGATATATTCCCGTGCTTGCTTGTCTTCTTTACTATAAGTGAGCCTCGTTGTTCCTTGATCTGTTGTTGCTGTAAATTTACTAATGTTATCAATTTGTTCTTCAATTCGAGCTTGAAGGTTGTTCATGTCAATTCTCCTCCATTTTAATTAAGAAATACGACCAAGTTTGATGATATTAATGGTAATAATATTTGATTAATATGACAATTATAAATTTTTTTGTTAAACAAACTTGCCGAGCGATAAAGAATAAAGTATATATTGTCGAATAAGTATATTGTCACAGATTGAAATAGACTATATAATTTCATTTAGGTGTCTAAAAAAGGGGAGTGCACAGGAATGCTAAAATGGTTTTTTTCTTATTACAAGCCACATAAGCGCTTATTTATTATAGATTTTTCAGCTGCAGTATTTGTCGCATTGTTAGAGCTTGCCTTTCCAGTTGCTGTACAATGGTTTATTGATCGGCTATTGCCTGGAGAGGATTGGAATGCGGTTGTAACGGTAGCTATCCTGCTATTATTGGTTTATATCATAAGTACGTACTTACAATATGTTGTTGCTTATTTAGGGCATAAGCTTGGTATTAATATAGAAACGGATATGAGGAGAGATTTATTTTATCAAGTGCAGCGGCAATCATTCCGATTCTTTGATAATACAAAAACCGGACATATTATGAGTCGAATTACGAATGATTTATTTGATCTGGGCGAGCTTGCTCACCATGGACCAGAGGACTTCTTTATTTCGATTATGACGTTTATCGGCGCTTTCATCATTATGTTTACGATAAATCCATTATTGGCGATGATTATATTAATTTTAGTGCCAATATTAATCTTCTTGATTACATACGGGAATATTCGCATGAATAAAGCATGGAAGAAAATGTACGGTAATATTGCTGATGTGAATGCGAGAGTCGAAGATGCGGTATCAGGTGTACGTGTTGTACAATCGTTTACAAATGAAACTTTTGAAAAAGAACGGTTCCAAAAAGATAATGAAAAGTTCCGTCTAGCGAAAGTGGGCGCGTACAAGGTAATGGGAATTGTCCATTCTAATATCTACTTACTAATGCGTTTAATGACGTTAACCGTATTAGTAATAGGTGCGTGGTTAACGTACCAAGGGCAGCTGACTGCTGGGGAATTAGTTAGTTTTATTTTATTTGTCAATGTCTTAACAACACCAATCAACAAAATTACTGCTCTATTAGAATTATATCCAAAAGGAATGGCTGGATTTAAACGATTTACAGATCTAATGAAAGTAAATCCGGATGTACAAGATAAAGAAGATGCCGTGGAAGTTGATGAGTTAAAAGGTAATATACAATTTCAAGATGTAACGTTTGGTTATGAAGAATCCCATCGTGCTGTATTGAACAATATGAACTTCACCGTAAAACCAGGAGAAACAGTTGCTTTTGTTGGTCCGTCTGGTGCAGGGAAAACAACAATATCGGCACTGATTCCACGTTTTTATGATGTAACAGAGGGGTCCATTACCATTGATGGTATCGATATTCGAGATATGACCAAAGAATCGTTGCGTCGCCAAATCGGTGTTGTACAGCAAGACGTATTTCTATTCACTGGAACATTACGTGAAAATATCGCTTACGGTAAATTAGATGCGACTAATGAGGAAATCGAACTTGCTGCAAAACGTGCACATATGGAGGACTTTATTAATGAACTTCCGAATGGATATGAAACGCAAGTTGGAGAGCGGGGATTAAAATTATCAGGTGGTCAGAAACAGCGAATCGCCATAGCGCGTATGTTCTTGAAGAACCCGCCAATTTTAATTTTAGATGAGGCGACTTCAGCATTGGATACAGAGACAGAAATGATTATCCAAACAGCGTTGAATGAACTTGCCGAAAGTCGTACAACGATAGTAATTGCCCATCGTCTTGCAACAATTAAGGAAGCAGACCGTATAATGGTCGTTACCAAAAAGGGGATTGAAGAAGAAGGATCGCATGAAGACTTGCTACAAAAACGCGGATTATTTGCTCATTTACATGATGTACAAATGAAGAAATAAAAGAGGTTGTTCAAAAGTCCGCATCCTTCTTTTTGAACACGCACTAAAATAGAAAAATGTCGACGATATGTCGGCATTTTTTTCTGTAAACAGTTTTATTACTTGTCGATATTTCCCGGGGAATAAAAAATGATGTAGTTACCTTCTTCAACATATTTTTCTGAGGATGAGAAATGCTATAAATGAATGTAATAAAAAAAAGAGCTAACAGGAGGTGTTTATAAAATGATGGATAAAAAGCAGTCATTTTTAAGTTTTTTGATGGTAATGGTCTTAACTTTTATGCTTCCGATGAATGCGCTTGGTGCACCGGGAAATGACGCTCCGCAAGAACCTGCTTATGCGAAATGGGGCCGAATTGCCGTACAAGAAGTAAAAGCCAAATATCCTGAAGATAAAGTAGTGGATTACTTACATGTTGGCAGAAAAACAGATGATCAAGAGACCATAGAAACTTTCAAACTCTGGCTAGAAGGAAAGACGAAAGAGTTCGGTGTTGTTATCGATATTCATTTTGATACCGATACAGAAAAAATCACAAACATCCAATTTAAAGAGACGTCAAGATAATTTTTTAGAACCTATCTGAACCGATACCATTCGCTTGCTAACTTTCCGTATATGATTAGATCGACATAATGATCATATAGCCATTCTCCTTGGCGAATGAGTCCTTCTTCTTTGAAGTCAAGTCGTTCTGGTATAGAGCGACTTTTTTGGTTTTGTACAGCTGCTCGAATTTCGATACGGTTTAAACCAATTTCGTGAAAACCGATATCAATCAATGAACGAACTGATGTTGTCATAATACCGTTTCCTTGAAATTGAGGTGCTAACCAATAACCAATTGGAGCGATTTTATTATGCCAGTCAAAATAATTAAATCCCACTAATCCTGCAAACTTTTTTTCAACAAAAATACCTAGTGTTAATGCCTGTTGGTTCTCTGCATTTCGAATCGTTTGATCAATAAATGTAAGGCAGTCCTCTGCTTTCCTGGTGGTATCCACCCATGGAAGCCATTCTCGCAAATAACCACGTGATTGATCCACAACATTGAACATATTTTTTGCGTCCTTTAGTTTTAGTTGACGAAGCTTTACTTGATTATCGATTACATAGCTGAACATACGTATCATGCCCCCTAGAGTAGGTATCATTATTTTAACATAAAACGATTTAATGTGATTTACATTACTCAAATCAAGATAAAAACAGCATTGAAGTTCACGAACTAGACAGAAATGTATTACAATAGATATGATAGGCTATGTAAACACATAGTGAATTGGTACAAAAAGGATAATTTAAGGGTAAATGTATGTGAAATTTCTATCTACACGGAGAAATGAGAATTACACTAGCAAGTACCTAATTATTCTTAAAAAATCCACGGATAGAAGATTCTCTCTATTTCATATTAGATAAGGAAGGTCCTACCATGTCGGAAGAAACCATTACACGGATACATAGAGGAAACAAAGAATATATTTTAATTGGAACAGCACATGTTTCAAAAAACAGTGCAGAACAGGTGAAAAAAGTCATTGATCAAGAGCAACCGGATGCGGTGTGTATTGAGCTTGATGCACAACGATACAAATCAGTGATGGAAGGGAATAAGTGGAAGGACACAGATATTTTTCAAGTCATTAAAGATAAAAAAGCAGTTATGCTATTGATGAACTTGGCTATCTCTTCCTTTCAAAAAAGAATGGCAAAACAATTTGGCATTCGTCCTGGGGAGGAAATGATTCAAGGAATTGAATCAGCAAAAGAACATAATGCAGAATTAGTTTTAGCCGATCGTGATATTCAGATTACATTTGCACGTATCTGGGGAAATATTAATCTTAAAGGAAAAGCAATGTTAATGATGCAAGTCGTGGGTAGTATTTTTAGTAAAGAAGAGATTAGTGAACAAGAAATGGAAAAAATGAAGCAACAGGATACGATAAATGCAATGCTCAAAGAATTTACTGAATACTTCCCGGATTTGAAAAAGCCATTAATTGATGAGCGTGACCAATACCTTTCGCAAAAAATAAAAGAAGCTCCTGGAGAAAAAGTAGTAGCTGTACTTGGAGCAGCACATGTTCCGGGAATTACAAAGGAAATTGAAAAGGAACATGACATAAAAAAATTAATGGAGCGACCAAAGAAATCGAAGGTTCCAAAAATCATTGGATGGTCCATTCCGATTGTGATTATTGCAATTATCGCTTATACCTTTATGATGAATCCGCAAGCTGGTTGGCAACAAACGCTTAGCTGGACATTATGGAACGGGTCTCTATCTGCTATTGGTGCTGCAGCAGCATTCGCCCATCCGTTAGCAATATTAACTGCATTTGTTGCTGCCCCAATTACATCTCTGAATCCATTGCTTGCTGCCGGTTGGTTTGCAGGGTTTGTTCAGGCCTATATTAAGCGCCCAAATGTTGGGGATTTCGATCAATTAGCGGATGATGTCCACTCGGTAAAAGGTTTTTGGCAAAATAAGGTAACACGAATTCTACTTGTCGTTGTCCTAGCCAATTTAGGTAGCTCGCTCGGTACGTTTATAGGTGGAGTAGATGTTGTTCGAGTATTTATTAATAACTTATTTGGTTGAGGCAATTTCATAATGAGAGATGACTCGAGATTCTGCATAGCTTGAATTGACATGTTTAATAAATATATGAAAAAAGACGCGTTAATGTGATACGCGTCCTTCTAATTCTGTCTGTTTAAGTTGTGCTAATTCGTTCATGAGCTTATCTTTTTCTTTCGATAACTTCATGAACTGATTATGATTCAACTTGCTCTCAGAAGCATGATCCATGCGTCTTTCAAGTTGATCAATTTTTTCTTGAAGGTCTTGCTGATTCCTCAATTTTATACACCTGCTTTTTACTGTTCTTATTATGTATATTAACGCTATATGCCCGTATCAAACATGAAATAGGGTTAAATTTGGCAGTTTATGAAAATAATATAAAAAAAGATGATATTTGAATACATTATAATAGCGTAGTTGGCTATATATCCGTTATGATAGTATTAATATTCTATAAGGAATCGGGAGGAATCAACCCGTGATCATTGCGATCATACTTTTATTATTTGTCTCAGCTTTCTTCTCGGGAAGTGAAACCGCATTAACGGCGACAAATAAAATGAAATTACAGTCAAAAGCGAATAATGGAGATACAAAAGCAGAAAAAATGCTGAAGTTAGTATCGAAGCCGAGTGAGTTTATTACGGCTATTTTAATAGGGAATAATATTGCTAATATCGTGTTACCGACATTGGTAACGATGATAGCGGTGCAGTATGGTTTTAATGTAGGATTAGCCTCTGCTATTTTAACGGTCACCATTATTATATGTTCTGAAGTTATTCCAAAGTCGATTGCTGCAAGTTTTCCCAATCAAATTGCTAACCTTGTATATCCTATCATTCGATTAGTAGTTACAGTATTAAAACCAATCACATTTTTATTAAATGGGCTGACAGGTTTCATCACGAACCTACTCTCTAAAGGACAGGTACAAACAGAGTCTGTTTCAAAAGAAGAACTCCGAGCGATTGTAGATATCGCTGACTCTGAAGGAACATTCCTTAAAGAGGAGAGCTCTCGTATTCGTGGTGCGCTGGATTTTTACAACTTAAATGTAAAAGATGTATTAAAAACGCCACGGGTAGAAATTGTAGCATTAGAGAATACGGCTACATACGATGAGGTAAAAGAACTTGTACTCGCGAATCCATTTACAAGATATCCTGTCTATGATGAGGATATTGATGATATTATTGGCGTGTTCCATTCCAAATATTTAATTGCGTGGACCGATGATAAGGGACAACCTTTTTCGAATTTTAGTGATACAGATCCGCTTTATATATATGAATTTAATAATATTGAATGGGTATTCCGTAAAATGACACAAGAAAAGAAACATATGGCCATTGTGTTAGATGAATATGGTGGTACGGAAGGTATTGTTACGCATGAAGATATTATTGAAGCGATGATTGGTTTAGAAATTGAAGATGAAATGGATGCTGAAGAAGATGCATTAATTGAGAAATTAACCGATACGCAAATTATATGTGATGGAAAAATCACACTGCATCAATTGAATCATGCGTTTGATACAGATATTCCTGAAGAAGAAGATGTACTAGCGGCTTATTTATTAACACACTTTACAGAGTTTCCAAAAGAAGGCGATGTGTTAGAGAAAGAAAACTTAACCTTCCACATCTTGGAAGTTGATTCTAGATATATCAGTCGCGTACAGATTATAAAATAAAAATGCAAGAATAGTAACTATCACAGTTGCTA
The DNA here is from genome assembly GCF_001741975.1 of Oceanobacillus sp. E9. Taxonomy (NCBI): domain Bacteria; kingdom Bacillati; phylum Bacillota; class Bacilli; order Caryophanales; family Bacillaceae; genus Oceanobacillus; species Oceanobacillus sp. E9. Next base: position 612,052 of record NZ_LSNA01000001.1, on the reverse strand, counting down.
TTCTTTTTTACATAGTTAGAAACAAGACAACAATGATGAGCATGCTTATCTTTTATAGACTAACTTAGGGATGAGCAAAAATAATCGAATAAAAAATACGGTAAGAATACTATTAAGGGTATTCGGATTTTAACCTAATTAAGTTATTTCTAAAACAAAAAAGCAATCCAAAAGAAATCATTAAATATACAACTTGTTAGAATAAGAATGAAGCTTGATTGTGAATGAAAAAATCTTAATGCTTTTAAAGATGTTGACTGTGCAAACAAAGGAGATAACGAATATATGAGAAAAGTCGTTTTAAAAATGGATGTTTCTCTTGATGGATTTGTTGCTAAACCGAATGGAGATTTGGACTGGATTTTTGGTAGCTTTAATGATGAGTTGAAAGCGTGCCTTGTTGATACGCTATGGCAGGCTGACACGCATATTATGGGGAGAGTTGCCTATAACGATATGGCAGATCATTGGTCTTTTTCAACAGAAGTTTTTGCCCCCCCCCGATGAACGAAATACCAAAGGTCATTTTTTCTAAGACACTGAAGGAAGCAAATTGGAACCGCTCAAGAGTGGTAAGCGGTGATATTAAGGAGGAAGTTTCTCGTCTAAAGCAACAGCCTGGAAATTATATCTTGGCACACGGGGGAGCAAGATTTGCTCAGTCTCTTTCAAGGTTTGATCTGATCGATGAATACAGACTAATTATTCATCCTGTGGTATTGGGAAAGGGGCAACCCTTGTTCAAAAATTTGGCTGATATGATCAACTTGAAGCTATTAAATACAAGAGTATTTCATACAGGAGCTGTACTTCATACATATCAACCAGTACGAAAAGGGGGGGAGTCCGCAGGAAAATTAATGGTTTCTTTTAACAAACGGGGGGACAATTAATCAAAACGATTGAGGAAAAGCATTTTATACCCCCTTTCCACACTATTTTCCGATTATCCACTTTTAAATACCGTATCTGGCCAATCTATCGGCGAGTTCGTTAGATACTTTAGTAATATGCTGATACCAAAAACAATTAGTATTCCAACTATAACGAGGCTAACTTCTTTTAATATTGCCAATATATTCACTCCAGTTTCAGGGCTTTCTAAAGTAACGATACAACGACAGTAACTAGGATAAGTGTAAGGAGTAGGATCAACGTAACTTTCCACCCCATATTACCAACGAGATTAGCGAGGCTACTGCCTTGTGAACTGCTAGTAGGATGTTTTAACTCTTCTTGTCTTATTTTTCTCTTTGTTGCTCCGGTTGCTCTTGACCATTATTTATTTATTTCACTCCTCTAATATTATGGAGAAGTAATGAATCGATAGAACAATTGATAAACCTTTGTGACAACGAGGACAATTACATATATAACGAGGAGGTTTAGAAAAAATCCTGCCCATTGAAATCCAAAACTTCCATCTGCATAAATGACTAACCAAAATGCAGGAATGCCTAAGTATTGATCGCCGCTTGTAGTAGCTGTTTGTAATGCCGGAATAAATGAAATACCAACCATGATCGCGATGCTAATAATAAAAAGAATAAGGTACGTGATTTTTTTCATGTGAGTACTCCTCGTTTTCTTATTGTATATAGTATATATTGGCATAAAAAAAAATGAACGTAAATCCCTCCGCTTTAATCCTTTTTTAAAAAATATGGTTATTTTCTTGTAAAAAGAATAATACAATGATATAGTGTTTCTATAAATCGTAATGATTACGTTTTGTGTCGAGGAGTGTTAATGTGTATGAACATATAGAAGAAGAGTTTCTTTCCAACATAATCGATGAATTACCAAAAAAGGAAAGACAAATTTACCAAGCATTTATAGAAATAGAAGATATACTGATCCAAGAGGCAGATACCTACGAACAACTGCTGAATATGGTTTCAACATATTCTCCTCATAAAAGAATTGCGAAGAAGCTGGGTGTATCATTAGAAGTACTACTGGAACAGTTAAGCGATATCGATGAAAAAGTAACAAGAAAACTAGAAAAAAGAAAAACATTTCTTTACTGGAAAAGTGAATTATAAGAAATATCCACTAAGTACTGGATATTACGTTGAACTTGCCTAAGGGTTCATATTTTTTTGGGTATTAATCGTAATGATTACGAGTAATAAAAATTCCATTTTAGAGGAGTATTGGAAAGCATGAAAAAGGATCCAAGGACGCCCGTTACTATAGTGACAGGATATTTAGGTGCAGGAAAAACAAGCTTTTTAAATCATTTCCTTCGCCAAACAAACGAAAAAATAGCTATTATCGTAAACGAATATGGTGATATTGGAATTGATGATCAGTTAATTGAAAAGACAAAAGAAGAGATTATTGAAATCAATAAAGGTTGTATATGCTGTAATGTACGCAAAGATTTAATAGACACATTATCGATGCTTTCATTTACTAGAGAACAAGGGATGATTGAATTCGATAGAGTAGTAATAGAAACAACCGGCTTAGCAGACCCCGCACCGATTGTTCAAACATTCCTAATGGATTCTAAAATGATTGAAGCGTACGACATAGATAGTGTCTGTACGATAGTGGATAGTAAGCATATTTCCATGCATTTAGATCAGAAAGATGAATCACTTAGCCAAGTAGCATTTGCAGATAATATTATATTGAATAAGATTGATTTAATTTCTATTGACCAGTTAGAAAAGTTGAAAAAGAGAATAACAAAGATAAATCCGTTTGCTAATATATATGAAACAACAAACAGTAAGATTGATATAAATAAAGTTATCCATTTCTATTCATTTGATTTAAAGGATAAATTACAAATGCATCCTGCGTTTTTACATGACACCCATCACCATCATGATAACGTAACTTCTTTATCGTTAATAGAAACACAACCTCTAGATCTAGGAAAACTAAATCTGTGGTTTTCTTATTTAGTTCAAATACTTGGAGAAAGTCTATACCGTTACAAGGGTATTTTATATATCAATGGAAAAAAGAAAAAGTATATTTTCCAGGGTGTTCATATGTTGTTTGCAGCAGAAGAACAAACCGAATGGGGAGATGCGTCACCAAGAAGCGAGATCGTATTTATCGGAAAAGACTTAAACAAGCAAAAATTAAAGGAACAATTTCATAAATGTATCTCAAGATAAAAAATTTTAAAAGTTTAATCGTAATCTTTACGATATAGGAAGAAGGAATAAGATGGTTAAACACTATGATGTTCTTATCGTTGGAGCTGGAGCATCGGGAATCGGTATTGGAATACTACTGAAACAGATGGGCTGTGAGAGTTTTTGTATAGTTGATAAAGGAACTATAGGAGAGACCTTCAGGCGTTGGCCAATAGAAATGAGGTTTATCACTCCTTCTTTTCCAGCGCAAGGGTTCGGGCAGACGGATTTAAATGCGATTGCCCCAAAAACCTCGCCAGCATATACATTAGATGAAGAACACCCGACCGGAGAAGATTATGCGGAATACTTAGACTTACTAGTGGATCATTATGCTCTACCGGTAGAAGAGGAGTTTGAAGTATATAATCTCAATAAACGAAAGGATCAACTTTTTGAAATAGAGACATCTAAAGGAGATGTACTAAGTAAATATGTTATTTGGGCAGCTGGAGAGTATCAATATCCAGCTGTAGAAGCTATTTCTGGAGCAGAACACTGTCTTCATAGCAGCCAAATTCAAGCATGGGAAGAAATGGATTCAGAACAATATATCGTAATAGGCGGATATGAAAGTGGAGTGGACGCCGTTTGTCAATTGGACAAAGCACAGAAAAGTTCCACACTTATTGCAAAAACCCCAACATGGGAAATTGACAGCAGTGATCCAAGTACTGCTTTAACGCCATATACTTATAAGCGATTAAGAAAATCAATGATGAATGGAAGAATAGAATTAGTACAAAACCAAACTGTTGTTTCCGTAGAAAAAAAAGATGATAAATATCACGTATATACACAGGAAGGCAAGAGATTCACAACTTCACAACAACCAATTTTAGCAACTGGATTTAAAGGAAGTACGTCACGTATCCCCAAGCTATTTCAATTTGGAAAACATGGTGAGCCATTAGTTAATGAAAAAGATGAATCTACTAAATGTAATAATCTCTTTCTTGCTGGGCCCGAATTAAGGCATGGGAGTCATGTGTTTTGTTATATTTATAAGTTTCGACAAAGGTTTGCTGTGGTAGCTGAAGAAATTGCAACGAGATTAGCTTTAAATACAGAGGTTCTAGAAATGTATCAAAAAGAAAATTTTTATCTTTATGATCTTTCCAATTGTGGGGAACGTTGTGAGTGCTAATTCAAAACAAACATTTGCTTTAGTCGGCTTAGAATCTGTAGGTAAGTCTGCTATATTTAGGCAATTAACAGGAAATCAAGCTGGAGTGGAAACGAATATAAAAGGTTCTACCGTCGTACTTACTTCTAGTTTTATAAAAGAAGCACCTACGATTAGGATCGTGGATACTCCGGGAATTCGTTATGAGAATGACAGCCATACAACCAAAATGACGTTAGAACAGACGGAGGGTTTAGATCAGCTGATTCTAGTGGTCAAATCCTCTCGTTTAAGAGAAGAACTTCAATTGTTAGAAGATCAGTTGAATTTAAAAGGGAGAAATATCACAGTTATTGTGACGCATAAAGATAAATATTTACCGACGGAAAAAGAGAGACAGTTCATTAAAGATTTATTAAACGTACCAGTCATTTGGTGTAATAGTCGACTACTACATTCTTCTGATTTAAAGGGCATTCTAAAGTCACTTTCCCTTTCTTCAGAATGGAAGTTAAACAGGCATATACTGCAATTTCTTCCATCAGAGAAAGAAATCAAAGAAGATAATTGGTTTGAAACCATGATGGTGCATCGATTTTTGGGGCCGTTGATATCTATATTATTAATGATTTGTATGTTTGCTTTTCCGGTCTTTCTAGCTTTTCTATTTTCCAGTTACTTCGAGACAATCACCGAAAATATTATTATTTCGCCGCTGGAAAATATTTTTATGAATTATTCTGCATGGATACAGGAATTATTTATCGGTCAATATGGTGTACTGACACTTGGATGGTTTTCGTTTCTATGGGCCTTTCCAGTCGTTATTCTTATGGGCATAAGTACATCGATAACAGAAGAGACAGGGATTCAAGAACATATTACCTATGCATTGGATCCATACTTGCGAAAAATAGGATTAACTGGTAGAGATTTGATTCCAGTATTAACCGGATTTGGTTGCAATGTAGTGGCAGTAATGCAAAGCAGAAGTTGTAGTAGCTGTACTAGAGGCGCATGTATTTCCATGATTTCATTTGGCTCTGCCTGTAGTTATCAGATAGGGGCATCTTTATCATTATTTGGAGCAGCTGGACATCCTATATTATTTATTCCTTATATTTTTCTACTGTTTGTTGTTGGGGCAATCCATACTAGGTTATGGCAAAAAAATGGTGTGCCATCTACAATGATGAGCTCTCTTCCATATTTACAACGAATGACATGGAGAGGGACTGTGTTTCGTGTTAAAACGATCGTGAAGCAATTTCTTCTCCAAGCAATGCCTATATTTATATTGATATGTCTGATTGCTTCTGCGCTTAACTATTTCGATATAATACGCGTTTTATCGGTATGGATAGCACCATTATTAGGAATATTTTCGTTACCAGCAGAAGCTGCTCCAGGTGTCGTATTTTCTATCCTTCGAAAAGATGGAATGATGATTTTAAACGAAGGACAAGGAACGCTATTACAATCAATTGGAGTTTGGCAATTGTTTATTGTCGTTTATTTAGCATCTACCATCTCATCTTGCTTGGTGACGTTGTATTCGATAACAAAGGAATTAGGCTATAAATATGCATTAAGTACTTTCTCCAAACAATTTGTTACTTCGATTATAAGCACATTTATAATATCGATAATCTTATATGCGTTATATAACTAACTGTAAGGTGGTGATAATGATTTGATTCTATCTAGTGAAACAATCAGAGAAAAACTAGATAAAAAAGAGCTATTAATTGAACCATTAGATGATGAAAATATTCAACCCGCATCTATTGATTTAAGACTAGGACAACATTTTCAAGTATTAGATGAATATACAACGAGTAAAATTTCTATGAAAGAAGAAGGATCATACCAAGAGATATTCATTGGGGAAGGTGATTCGATTATGATTCCGGCCCATTCATTTATGTTAGCAACAACAAAGGAATTGGTAAGATTATCTAATAAATTTACTGCATTTATAGAAGGAAGAAGCTCTATAGGCAGGTTGGGGTTATTCGTACAGAATGCAGGGTGGGTCGATCCTGGATTTGAAGGAAGAATCACATTGGAACTTTTTAATTCAAATCGATTTCCTATTGAATTAATAGAAGGAAGGAGAGTATGTCAATTAGTTATTGCGGAAGTAGATAAGCCTACAACAGCTTATCAAGGAAAGTATAGTAAACAACAAAGTACAACTACAAGTGCAATCCATATGGATAAAGAAAATCTAATTTTAAAATAAGAAAGGTGATATTTAGGATGGCTAAAAAATCAAAAATAGCAAAAGAGAGAAAGAGACAACAGATGGTCGAAAAGTATGCTGAACTTCGTAGGGAGTTAAAGGCAAAAGGTGATTATGAGGCAATAAGAAAATTACCTCGTGATTCTTCTCCAACTCGGTTAACCGGTAGATGCGAAGTGACAGGAAGACCAAGAGGATATATGAGACAGTTTAAAATGTCTAGGATTGCTTTTAGGGAGTATGCGCATAAAGGACAAATTCCAGGTGTGAAGAAATCAAGTTGGTAATGTAGAAGAAGGAGAGGCTACTGTCTTATGTATAAATGGATTGTTATTGGTGGAGGTGTACAGGGATGCTCTGTAGCCTCTCGTCTACTTATAGAGAAAAAAGTAACGACGGAAGAGTTGCTTATTATTGACCCGCACGCTGAGCCATTAGAAATGTGGCAACGAATCACGAGTAAAATCGGTATGCAGTATTTAAGGTCACCGGTAGTACATCATTTAGAAGCGGATCCATATAGTTTGAAGAAGTTTGCGAAGCTACATGATTTTACACAACCTTTTAAAGGAAAATATGGTCGACCTCGCCTAGATCTTTTTAACGACCACAGCTTAAATGTTGTAAATAAAACAGGAGTAAGAGATTCTTGGAGACAAGGTTTGGTTAATAAGCTTGCAAAGCATAGCATTGGTTGGGAAGTAAGTGTACAAGATGGCCAGAATTTCTATGGGGAGCGTGTTATCTTAGCCATAGGGGTGAATAATACGCCACATTTCCCTACCTGGGCACAAGAATTACAAGACAACGAGCGTATGAATCATATATTTGACTTAAAAAAAGACCTCCCTAACAGTGGGAATATAATCGTTGTTGGCGGTGGTATGACAGCTGCCCAACTCGCATCCAATTTGTCAAAGCAACAAGATGTTAATTCAGTTACATTAGTAAAACGTCATCCTTTTCGTATTCACCGCTTTGACAGTGATCCGGGCTGGCTTGGTCCTAAGTTTTTAACTAGCTTTGATAAGTTAACGAATTATAAGAAAAGACGTGAAGTGATCCAAGAGGCTAGGTATCGCGGTTCTATTACAAAGGATGTCTATATAAATATTAAGAAACAAATAAATACTGGTAAATTGCATGTTTATAATGGAGGGGTTGTATCTGCAAAACTAGAAGGTCAATGTATACAACTGCTGACTAGTCAAGATGAAATGTTAAGTGGTGATGCAGTTTTATTATCCACCGGAGCTGAACCTAGTTTACCAGGAAGAGAATGGTTGAAAGAAGCTATCGATCATATAAGATTACCTTGCGCTCCTTGTGGTTTTCCGATCGTCTCCAAATCATTAGAGTGGAAAAACGGTCTATTTGTTACAGGAGCTTTAGCCGAGCTTGAGATAGGGCCAGTATCACGTAATATTGCCGGAGCGAGAAAAGCAACCGAACGAATCTTACAAACCGCATAGGAGGAAAATCAATTGTCTAAGAGGATACCAGTTACAGTGTTGAGCGGATATTTAGGTGCTGGCAAAACAACACTGCTGAACTATATATTAAATAACAAACAAAATCTAAAAATAGCTGTCATCGTAAATGATATGAGTGAAGTTAATATTGATGCAAGTATGGTAAAAATGGGAGGATTCAGTAGAACGGAAGAAAAACTAGTAGAGTTACAGAACGGATGTATATGCTGTACATTAAGAGAAGATTTGATACAAGAAGTAGATAAACTTGCTAAACTGGATATCGATTATATCGTTATAGAATCTTCCGGTATCTCAGAACCAATTCCAGTTGCTCAGAGTTTTATTTATGAAGACGAGGAATTGAAAATTAATCTTAGTGATCATTGTAGTTTGGATACGATGGCAACAATTGTAGATGCTAATCGATTTTGGAATGATTATGGCTCTGGAGACAGTTTGCTAGAGCGTAATCAAGAAGTAAATGAGAGCGATGAAAGAGAAGTAATTGATTTACTCATTGATCAAATCGAATTTGCAAATGTAATCATATTAAATAAAGTAGATTTAGTCGATAAGGAACAAAAAGAAGAATTAATGGCTGTACTCCACCAATTAAATCCTGAGGCGCAAATGATACAGACGGAGTACGGTGCCGTACCATTGGAAGCAATACTCCATACGGGTTTGTTTGATTTTGAAAAAGCTAGCCAAGGAGCTGGGTGGATAAAGGAGCTCAATGAGGAGCATATCCCAGAAACAGAGGAATATGGGATAAGTTCGTTTGTGTATCGCCGGAATAGACCTTTCCATCCAGAAAGATGGTATGAATGGTTAAATAATTGGCCGAATGCTATTATCCGGGCAAAGGGTTTTTTCTGGTTAGCTTCAAGAAATAATGTCACTGGATTACTATCACAAGCAGGTACTTCACTATCTATTCAAGGAGCGGGAAATTGGGTAGCGACGTACCCAAAAGAAGAGCGAAAGTCATTAATTATCGAGGATCCGAATCTCCTAGAACATTGGGATAGTAAGTATGGAGATAGGATGAATGAGTTAGTTTTTATCGGTATAAAAATGGATAGGCAAGCAATTATGAAAGAATTAGATACATGCTTATTAACAGATTCGGAAATGGAATCCGATTGGAATAAATTGATAGATCCATTGCCAGCTTTTAGTTAGGAATTTTAAGTAAGAAATGTAGTTTTTTTTAATAACTAAATCGTAATCGTTACGTTATATTAAGTGGAGTCTCTTCATACAAGTCAATCTGATGGGCTATTAAAATTTGAAAAAGCAAAGGAGAAAAATATGAGAAGAAAAATCCCAGTTACTGTGTTGAGTGGATATTTAGGTGCAGGAAAGACTACATTACTAAACCATATTTTAAATAATAGGGATAATCTTAAAGTAGCTGTCATTGTAAATGATATGAGTGAAGTTAATATTGATGCAGATCTTGTGGAAACAGGAGGCAATTTTTCCCGAACGGATGAGAATCTAGTTGAGATGTCCAATGGTTGCATTTGCTGTACGCTAAGAGAAGATTTGCTAGTAGAAGTGGAGAAAATCGCTAAAAAAGGAGATATAGACTATATTGTCATTGAATCATCAGGAATTAGTGAACCCATCCCCGTTGCTCAAACATTTTCTTATATTGACAAAGAAATGGGTATCGATCTTACGAATTTCTGTCGATTAGATACGATGGTGACGGTGGTAGATGCGTATCGATTCTGGCATGATTATGAATCAGGAGATAAATTACTCGACCGTAAACAGGCAGTAGGAGAATTAGATGACAGAAATTTAGCAGATTTACTTATTGATCAAATAGAATTTTGTGACGTTTTAATTATTAATAAATGTGACATGGTGAGTGAAGAACAGCTAGAATCATTGACTAAAGTAATACAAACATTACAACCAGATGCCAAAATTATTCAGACAAACTATAGTGAAATTATTCCAGAAGAAATACTAAATACTAATTGTTTTAGTTTTGAAAGGGCAAGTCAATCTGCAGGATGGTTAAAAGAATTAATGGCTGGTCCACAAGAACATACTCCCGAAACAGAAGAGTATGGAATTAATTCATTTGTTTATAGCAGGAGGGTTCCTTTTCATTCAGAACGTTTTTATAACTGGATTAGTCAAATGCCTATTGCAGTCGTACGTGCAAAGGGAATTTCTTGGTGTGCAACTAGAAATGATTTAGCACTTTTACTCTCTCAAGCAGGGCCATCCGTATCCATAGAGCCAATCTCATACTGGGTAGACTCTTTATCTAAGCGAGAAAAAGAACGTATATTAAAAAACAATCCTAATTTACGAGAAGATTGGGATGAGTCATATGGTGATCGTAAAACTAATCTTGTATTCATCGGTGTAGATCTTCCTAAAGAAGCAATTATCAAAGAACTTGATGAATGCTTATTAACATCAGAAGAAATGAGAAAAGATTGGTCAACGATGAATGACCCGTTTGTGTGGGAAGTCGCTACACAGTAGCTCAGTAGAATGAACCTAACCATGTGTTTGATTCGCAGCTCCTTTTCTGTATCTTTCCCCCTTGATTCGTTATAATTAAAGAAGCATTAGGACCGTAGAGGAGTGCAACGGAGTGAAATCCATTCAAGTACAACAACTAGTAGAAGAATTTAATTTAGAAGTTTTAGCGGGAGATGACCATTTAGAGCGGACAATTACAAAATCTCGGACGCATCGGCCAGGCCTTGAGTTTATTGGTTACTTTGATTTCTTTCCGATGGAGCGGGTGCAGATATTAGGAAAAAAGGAAATTAACTATCTCCATCAGCTAAATGAGCAAGAACGAGATATACGAATTGGGAATGTTGTAAATTACCATCCACCCTGTTTTATTGTGACTTCTGATCAAGATGGGCTTACTTACTTGAAGAAATATTGTCATGCAGAAGATATTCCTCTATTACGAACGAAAGATACGACAGTGGATTTTATGGCAAAGGTCGATCATTATCTTACTCGAAAACTAGCTGCAGAAATTGCAGTTCACGGAGTTTGTATGAACGTATTAGGGATCGGTATTTTAATTCGAGGAGAGTCCGGCGTTGGAAAAAGTGAACTGGCTCATACGTTACTTGGGCGTGGGCATCGCTTAGTAGCGGATGATATCGTGGTACTGAAACGATTAAGCCATAAAACGATACTTGGTACGCATAATGATAAGAACAAGGAGTTTCTAGCATTAAGAAGTGTTGGCCTATTAAATGTAGTCCGAGCGTATGGAAGTAGAGCTTTCCAAGATGAAACACGTATATCGCTTGATATAAAGCTATCGAAATGGGAAAAGGACTCGCTACATAATGAACTGGAATTTGAAACGCAGTACCGGGATTATATGGGGGTACATGTGCCAAGCATTGAAATTCAGTTGCAACCAGGGCGTGATGTAGCTGGATTGATAGAGGCGGCAGCGAATAATTGGTATTTACAACAACAAGGTTATAATGCAGCAGAAGACTTTATGAATCGAATTGAATGGCAGGATGGGGATGATTGACCCCATCCTTTTTTATATTGAGAACAGTTCTATTGAATAGATTTTCCTACGCACAATCTAATTGTTACTGATTTGAGGACTAAAACATTGTCCCAAACTGCAGCGTAATCGCAGCAGCAAGCAATAGAATGAGTAATATGGTTGGCCAAGGCGCGTATTCTTTCTCTGGCGTTAATGTTGTCGTTGTTGCAGCTACTTCTTGATTTCCGCCTGGTTCTGGAGATGCGGTCTTTAAAGTAGTTACATCTAATTTTATTACGTTGTGATCACTTTCTGAATTCCATAGATGGATGAGTACTTTTTCCAAGTCAGTGATTGGTAACGCCGGCTGTAACTTTGCATTACTGTCTGCAAAAATGTTGCTCTGTGTACGAGCTCGCCCCCATAACAAGGTTAGTTCTGCCATGGTGAAACCTACTTTAGAGAGTTTGGCTCTTGTAATTTGTTGACTGATATAACCCCAGATAAGATAGATAACGACAAGAGCCAGTCCATATCGTCCTGTTAAAACTCCGAGTAATACGAATTCCGTAACAAAAAGAAGAAACGAAACGAGCATAACCGAGATATTCTCTTTAAATACGTTTCTCCATAACCATACAGCTGGTGTGGCAAAAGCGTTTTGAATCATATTGTTGATTTCCCGTTTCGCTCGAACAACGGCATTTTCGGTTGGATGAATCTTTTTGAATGAGGTTCGAATTACAGTGTTTGCCGGATCCAGTTGTCTTGCTTTGTTGATTAATATCTGTGCTTTTTTATATTTTCTCCTATCGTAGGCAATGAGCGCAAATCGGTTTAGAAAAGCAGGATTATTAGGTTCCTTTTGTAATGCTAGCTCTTCGTATTTTTGTGCTTCTTTATTGTCTTTTAAAAAGTAAAGCATATATGCGTAATATGCGACGTATTCAGCGTTATCTGGATTCAATCGTATTGCTTCTTGATAGGACTTTTTGGACTGGTTAAAATCGACATTCAAATGAATAAGTGCATGCATAAAATGAAAATAATCATTGTCAGGGTAAAGCTGTCTCGCGGTTTTGGTGAGGTTCTTCCATTTTTCTTGTTGTAATTCGGTCTCATGGTAGAAAGCAAGTGCAATCGTTAGCGATTCTTCACTTTCTGGAGCTAATTCATATGCTTGATTAGCCCAGGATAGTGCCTCTTTTCGTTCATTTATGTAATAGTGATGCAGTGCTTTTAATACATAACCAATTGGACTATCGGGGTGAGAAGTGATTGTTTCTTGTGCAAATGAAATTGATTGTTCTATTTTCTCGTTTAGGACGAGCGTTTTTAGGTGTGCAATCTTGGTAATGTTCGTATCTGCCATCGAATCATCCTTCATAAAAGTATCATTTTTTAAATAAGTCTAATTTTATTTTAGCTAATTATCCATAAGTTGGCTACAAAATTTGAGGACAACTTTACAATAATAATCAGAATATTGTGAATTAATCACGAGTTTGTTTTATTATTACATACAATAGTTAGTATGGTTGAGCAATTATGTGATAAAGGGGTAGAATGAATGGCGAAGACTGACAACGTAAAGCAACCGTTTTACAAAAATATTTGGATATGGTTTGTAGTAACGGTTGTGGCAGCTTTTGGGGTTACTTTTTTCGTGATGGACGACTCTGCAGAATTAGAAGCATTGGAAAATAATAATACGACGTTGCAAGAAGAAAATAAAGCGTTAGAAGAGAAACTAAATCTTCTCGAAGATGAGAATAGTAGTCTTGAAGAAACGGTGCTTACTTTAGAGGAAGAAAATAGTAATCTCGTAAGTGATAATGAATTATTGTATAGTGATATTACGTATTTAGTGGAATATGTCACGGAATTAGAAACAGCATTGAATGAGGCTTATGAAATTATCGATTCGTATGAAGCGGCTAATTAAAACTAAAAAATAACTAGTTATGGTGGATGCTTGACAGGCGACTAAAGGTCTCCTGTCTTTTTTATGTAAAAACAATAGGTAAAAACTATCAATTATCAATATTTAAATAATTTTTTATTTACAAAAAAGTAAGAATATAATATTATACTTAATAAAGTCACTGGAAAAAGTAAGTACTTACTTTTGGGTTGTTTAGAGAAAAAACAATAAATTATGTTGAAAATTACAAATTCTAAGATAATAAGCTTTGATATCTTTAAAACTAATTTCAACCAAAAAATAAAGTTTAAAAATGAGGGTTAAGTATAGTGTCTAGAACAGGGAATTTAAAATTGATACAAGAACTCAATAGGTCATTAATTTTAGATACGATTAGAAAAAAAGGTCCTATTTCAAGAACTGATATTGCAAAAAAACTAAAGATTAGCCCAACTACTGTTACCACAGCTGTTAGTGAATTAATTGATGGAAAAATAGTATATGAAGATGGTATGGGAAGTTCAAAAGGCGGGAGAAAGCCAGTTTTACTGCGTTTTAATCCAGATACACATTCTATTATTGGAGTATCTGTTACAAATTCAAAAATTAAAATAGCAGAAATGAATTTAGAAGGAAAGATAAAAAAAAAGAACGTAGTGAAAACTAATAATGAACAAGGTGAAAATATTATCGAGCTTGTTATGAATACACTGAGAAGTTTCATTATAGATGAAGAGATTAATATGGAATTTTGTGAAGGTGTTTCTATTATTACACCAGGAATTGTAGATTCGGAAGAAGGATGTATTTCTTATAATTCACATCTTGGTTTATATAATATTCCCCTGAAAGAAATGGTTGAATCAACAATTGGCTTACCAACGTTTCTAGAGAATGATGTCAATGCATTTGTATCTGCCGAAAATTATTTTGGATCATATAACAAGTACAATAGTATTTTATTTTTAACGATAGGAGATGGTATTGGTTCAGGCATTATGATTAATGACACTCTTTATAAGGGTTATAAGGGTAGTGCTGGTGAGATAGGACATACAACTGTCGTTCCTGGAGGTATTAAATGTAAATGTGGAAATAGTGGATGTGTGGAGAATTATGTTAATTGGCCATCGATACACTCTCGAATTGTTTCAGCAATAATTACTAAAGGACGTGATACCTTAATAAAACAATATATTGGAAAGGATTTTACTAAGATAACACCAGACATGTTTGTAATGGCTATTCGTGAAAATGACGAAGTTTGTAAGGAAATTATGGAGGATATGATTAATTACTTATCAATTGCTATTGTTAATGCTATTCATACGTTAAGTCCTGAATTAATTATTTTGAGTGGATCTATTATTCATGGAAATCAGGTTTTTATTGATCGGTTACAGGCAGAGGTAAAGAAGAGGTTATTACCAATTATTAGACAAGATGTAAATTTTCAAAGCACTTCATTAGGGCCTGATTTTGACCTATTAGGGGCGGCGTCTGTAATTTTACAAGGACGTTTTCGATTTCAATTATAAGATTGACTAAAATTCAGGAAAGAGAATAAAAATATGGAGGTATTTCATGAAAAAAATAACTATTTTAATAGTATTGTTAATGGTGGGTTTCTCCTTGGTGGCATGTAGTAATTCTTCAAGTGGTAAAGATAAAAATACATTAGAAATAGCACTATGGGATGAAAACGCTAGTGAAGCGGTGGATGCTTCCATAGAGGTATTTAAAAAAGAAAATCCAGACATAGAGGTAAAGGTAACATATACTCCTTTTGCTGAATATTGGACAAAGCTAAGAACGAGTCTTGGCGGAGGAAGTGGTCCAGACATATTTTGGATGAATGGTCCTAACTTTTATGAATATGTAGATTCTAATTTAATCGAAAATTTAGAATCATATATCGATGATGATCCGCAGTTTGCAAAAGAAAACTATTATGAAACCGTTTTAGATCTTTACTCTTTTGAAGATGAATTGTATGCAGCTCCATATTTTGTAGATTCTATTGGATTATTCTATAACAAGCTATTATTTGATGAGGCAGGTGTACCTTATCCTGATAATTCTTGGACTTGGGAAGATATAGAATTGTATGGTGAACAATTAACAAATAAGGAAGAGAATATCCATGGTTATGTAGCAAGAATTATAGGAAACCAACAAGGTTATTATAATTTAATTCCTCAAGCTGGTGGGTACATTATCAACGAAGATAAAACGCAGTCTGGATTCAATACATCGGAGGCTAAAGAAGCTTTTACATTCTTACAAAGTTTAATAGATAAGGGGATATCTCCAACCGTTCAAAATCAAATTGAAACAAAGGCAACACAAATGTTTATTTCCGAAAGGGTGGCTATGTTACCGGAGATTTCTGTACATGCAGCAGAGTTCCATAAAGAATTAGGAGATAACTTAGGTGTTGCACCTCTACCAGCGGGTAAGGAAGAAGGTTCTGTTATACACGGTATCGGGTGGGCAATGAACTCAAAATCGGATAATAAAGAACTTTCATGGGAATTAATTAAAAGCTTATCTGGAGAAGAAGGAATCACAACTATGGCAGAGACAGGATTTTCCACGCCTGCACACAAAGAAGCGAGTCAAATATGGTTAGAATCTATACCTTCTATAGATTTACAAGTATTTTTAGATGCGCATGATATCGGTGTGCTTTATCCAATATCTAAGAATGTAGCAGAATGGCAAGATGTTGAGACGAAAGAAATACAAAGTGCATTCTTAGGCGAACAAACAATAGATGAAGCTTTAGAAAAGATATCTGAACAAATGAATAAAGTTTTAGAAGCCGAAAATATGGAATAAGTAAGAGTCTTTATACGAAAGGAGGAAAATAAAATTGGAATTACCATCAAATTCCGATAAGCATATTAATCCATATGAACAAGGTATGAAGCAGGAATTAAATTCAAGTCCAAAAAAGCCTAAAAAACTCTTTACCAAAGAGGCAATGGTTGCTTATCTATTTATTGCTCCTACTTTATTGGGATTGTTTATCTTTTATATTTTGCCTGCATTAGGATCATTTGTATTATCATTTACAAACTGGGATGGGATTAATACCCCTGAATTTGTTGCATTAGATAATTTTATTTTAATGATTAAGGATCCATTATTTATGAGATCCATTATTAATACAGCGGTTTTTACTCTTTTGTCTGTTCCTCTATCTATCATATTTGCGATAATAATTTCATTATTGCTAAATCAAAAAATCAAAGGAATGGTATTTTATAGAACGCTTTACTTTTTACCTGTTGTAACTATGCCTGTCGCAGTAGGAATGGTGTGGAAGTGGTTGTACAATACAGAATATGGTCTTGTAAACCATATCTTAGGGCTGTTTAATTTACCACAACCTGCTTGGCTATTCGATCCGAATATTTCTTTACTATCCGTAATTATTGTCTACGTTTGGATGACAGTTGGGAATAACGTGATATTAGTTCTTGCTGGTCTACAGGGAATCGAGAAGTCTTATTATGAAGCAGCACAAATAGACGGTGCTTCAAAAACGAAGCAATTTTTCAAAATAACATTACCGTTACTAACACCAACGTTATTTTTTGTTTTAATAACTGGAATGATAAGTTCATTACAAGTATTTGATTTGATCTTTGTAATGATTGGCAATACAACAGCTTTATTAGAACCATTGAGAACACTTGTTTATGGAGTATATGAATTTGGTTTTAAATATGATCAAATGGGAGTTGCTTCGGCTCAAGCGTTGATTTTATTCTTAACCATACTTTTAGTAACCATTGTACAATTTATCTTTCAAAAGAAGTGGGTACATTACGATGCTTGATAATGAGGTGAATAGAAGTGCGATCAATTGGTAAACATAGTGTTTTAATTATAGGTTCATTCCTTATGATAATCCCTTTTTTATGGATGGTCTTAACTTCCTTTAAAACATACGGGGAATCAATGCAAGTACCGCCTACTATATTCCCTAGTGAATGGAACTTTAATAATTATGTCAATGTATTCCAGAGTGTAGACTTTCTTCAGTATTATATCAATACACTTATTGTCACTGTAGGTAGAACACTAGGCCAACTATTTTTATGTTCGTTAGCAGCTTTCGCATTTGCTAGATTAGAATTCCCAGGAAAAAATATAATTTTTATACTAATCTTATCTGTTTTGATGGTTCCTTTACAGGTTATTCTTATTCCTAATTTCGGAATACTCACTCAATTCGGGTGGGTTGATACTTTTTATGCGTTAATTATACCGGGGGTATTTAGCGCATTTGGGGTTTTTTTATTAAGACAATTTTTTATGGGTATTCCTAAAGAACTTGATGATGCGGCGAAAATTGATGGATGTTCTTACTTCGGTATTTACTGGAGAATTATTTTACCAAATGCAACTCCGGCTTTAACAGCGTTAGGGATATTTACGATTTTAGCTGCATGGAATGACTTTTTGTGGCCTTTGGTAATGACAAATTCTGAGGGGATGAGGGTATTATCTGTTGGTATATCAAATTTTCAAGGTCAATATTCTACTGACTATCCCTTATTAATGGCTGGTGCAGTATTATCCACAATTCCAATGTTGCTAATGTTTATCTTCTTACAAAAATACTTGTTAGCTGGAATTGCATTAGGTGGGGTCAGAAGATAGTCTATAAGTTTAATTAAATGGAGGTCGAGAAAATGCTTAATGTAATAGTTATCGGTTCGGGTACGATGGGGGGAACACATGCTAATGCTTACTCCAACATTTCCAATGTGAATCTTGTTGGAATTGTAGATGTGCAGTTGGAGAAAGCGTCATTATTAGCTAAGAAACTAGGAACCAATTCCTATAAAACTTATGAAGAAGCAAAAGTGGAAATTGGAGAAGTAGATATAGTATCTATATGCTTGCCTACACCTCTTCATTTGGAATTTGTCAAAAAAATTGCCGATACCCATACCCATATTATCTGCGAAAAACCTTTAGCCAGATCATTAGAGGATGCTAAAGAGATAATAGATTATTGCAATATCAAAGGTGTGAAGTTATTTGTAGGTCACGTAGTTCGCTTTTTTAAAGAATACAGTAGAGCAAAACAACTAATAGAAGATAGAAAAATTGGAAAGCCTGCGGTAGTTAATACAAGTAGAATAGGTGGTTTTCCTGATGCTTCAAATGACTGGTACTCAAATTATTCAAAAAGTGGTGGGTTAGTACTAGATATGATTATTCATGATTTCGACTTCTTGAGATGGTGTTTTGGAGAAGTTGATCATGTATATGCTAAAAGTTCAAAAGGAAGAGTCAATTCTAAGTTAGAGTACGCATTAGTAACTTTAAAATTCAAAAATGGAGTTATCGCTCATGTTGAAGGGTCTTGGGCACATCAAAAATTTACTACTAAATTTGATATTGCAGGAACTGAAGGGATATTAAATTATGATAGTTCGAAAGTGAACCCGATCTTTAAGAGTATTAAAGAATTTGAAGGATCACATACAGGGGTTGCAGTGCCTGAAAGTCCTTTAAAAGCAACTCCTTATCAGGTTCAATTAGAACATTTTATAAGTTGTATTATTGGAGATAAAAAGCCGATTGTAACAGCAATAGATGCATATAAAGCCATGGAAATTTCTTTAGCTGCCCTTAAGTCAATTGATACAGGAAGAGTTGTAGAAATCTCGAATAAAGAAATGGGGATTTTATTATGAAGATAGGAATTGTTAGTTTCGCACACTCTCATGCACATAGTTATGCACATGCATTGCAATCAATGGAAAACAATGAAATTGTGGGTATATATGATGACAACAATGAGAGAGGTAATGAAGCTGCTCGTAAGTATAATTGTAATTATTATGATAATTTGGAGCGATTTCTACACCTCCCGTTAGATGCAGTAATTATTGCTTCAGAAAATGCAAAACATCATGAACATACTATAGCAGCTGCTAATAAAGGAATTCATATATTATGTGAGAAGCCAATAGCAACAACTTTAGAACATGCTCGTGAAATGATTGAGGTATGTAAAAAAAACAGTGTTATCTTGCAGATTGCTTTTCCAGTCCGTTTTAGCACACCTGTTGGTAAAGGAAAAGGAATCATTAATTCAGGGGAGATTGGCAATATCGTAGCCATAAAAGGGACTAATCGCGGAACGAATCCCGGAGGATGGTTTGTGAATAAAGAGGATTCTGGTGGCGGAGCGGTAATGGATCATACTGTGCATGTGGTTGATTTACTAAGGTGGTATATGAACGCTAATGTTAAAGAAGTCTATGCAGAAGTAGGTAATTTAATATCCGAAGATGAGATAGATGATTCTGGAATTATCACTATGGAGTTTGATAATAATGTCTTTGCTACTCTTGATTGTAGCTGGTCAAGAAATGATTCATTCCCTACATGGGGCGATGTTACGTTAGAATTTATTGGAACGAAAGGTACGTTATCCATTGACGCATTCTCTCAAAAGACAGATGTATATTCAAATGATGGAGCTCATTGGGATTTCTGGGGAGATAATATGGATGCGATGTTAGTAGAAGATTTTATAAATAATGTAAGAAGTAATAAAAATTCAAGTATAACTGGTGAGGATGGTTTAAAGGCATTAGAGGTTGTTCTAGCTAGTTATGAATCTTCTAGTAGAAAACAACCGGTAGAGATAGATTAGTTAAAAGGAGTGAAACAATGCGTAAAGGTATAAACCAATGGTGCTATCCCGAAGGCACTCCTATAGAAAAAGTTTTTTCATATAGTAATCAATCTGATTTTCATACAGTTGAATTAAACCTTTCCGCGAATGGCCCAGGACTAACAATGGATACAACTGTATCAGAGATCAGGAAACTAAAAAAGTTAGCATCTAATTATTCTATTCAATTAAATAGTGTATCAACCGATTTGCTATGGAAATATCCACTCTCGCATACAGATAGAGAGATACGAGAAAAAGGCAGAGCTATAATTGAAAAACAACTGGAAATCGCAGCTGAATTTGAGGCAGATACCATCCTTGTTGTCCCTGGTATCGTAAATAGTAAAACAAACTACAAGGATTGTTATGAAAGAAGTCAAGAAGAGATAGGTAAATTAATTCCACTAGCAGAGGAAAAAAATGTGACGATAGCGATTGAGAATGTGTGGAATAAATTCTTATTGTCACCACTGGAAATGGCAGATTATGTTGATTCTTTTTCATCTAAGTATGTAGGTGTCTATTTTGATGTGGGAAATGTTCTGCAATTTGGTTTCCCTGAACAATGGATTGAAATAGTATCTCAGCGTATAAAAAAAGTTCATGTTAAAGATTTTGATACAAAGGTAGGCAATATCAGTGGATTTGTTCCTTTACTTGCAGGAAACGTTAATTGGAAGAATGTGATTAAAGCATTAACCGATATTGGTTATAATGATACGTTGACTGCGGAATTAAACCCATATGACCTTGGTCCAGATCTGCTAGCAAGAGAAACATCTCGTAGTTTGGATGTTATTATAGAAGCTGGTTCGATGGAAACAAAATGAAATGCATAGAAAAATCGTAAATAAAGTGAAAAATGTAAAGAAGTCTTGTTACTAGTGTGGCAAGGCTTTTTTGATGGGAGATTTTGTTATAGTTATTTTACATAGAAGCATAATATATTGAACTTACATATAGAAAGATGGATAATGAGTTTTATTTTAATGTGGACTAGATAAAGTAAAACAAAAATTCAGTGGGAAAATTACTCTCCGTCCGTTTTCTAAGCAGAGATACTGATATTTTTTTACCACAGTTGTGTTAATTTTCGTTCTTTAGATAAATAAGAAGAAATAATAAACTAAGCTTAAAGGTGATGAACATGTTATCAACGAGACAAAAAAAACTACTTACCAAGCTTATAGGAGCGCATCAGTATATGACCGTGGACTTTTTGGCAAAGTGGTTGGATGTTAGCCAGAAAACGGTTCGCAATGATTTAGAAACGTTAGCTAGTGTTCTTGAAGAAATGGGCTGCTCTTTGATTCGAACTCCTGGAAAAGGCGTTCTTCTTTATGCCGATAGTGATGTGAGAGAAGAACTTATGGATTCATTAGAATTAGCGACGTCATTAGTTGATAAAAATGTCCAACTTACTATGGTGAGCTTATATGTCTTAATGACAGAGAATGTAACGATTCAAAAAATAGCGGACGAATTCTATCTTAGTCGATCGAGTGTTCATCAGATTCTTTTAGAAGTAGAAGAATTATTTGATCCGTATAATTTACAGCTCACGAAGGAAGTAAGAAAAGGACTGTTTATTCATGGTACAGAAAGAAGCAAGCGAAAAGCTGTTTTTTACTGGTTATCGAGTAAATGGGTAGATTTGAATACGATATGTAGCTGGCTTCCGATGGACATTAACGAACAACAAACAATTGCTACTTGGATTAGTTCCTGTGAAGAAGAAAGAGGCGTGTTATATAGTGAAGACTCCAAACGACATTTATCGTTGTTCTTAGTTTGGTGGAAAAATCGTGTAAGTGTTGGTACATCTGTGTTTATTCCGAAGAAACATCGTATCCATAATCCTATTATTGGTACGATTGATAACTATCTAAACCAATTATCTAATGAACCGGAATTGATGGATAACGAGAAGAACTTTGTTCATCAGATTTTTGACCAACTAAAAGTAGTCACCTATGAATTTGAGGCAGATGATTTAGATCACTATAAGCGAGAACATGCGTTTACGTTGTATCTTATTCAGGAGATTTCCAAAATATTAGAAGTGAATCTAGCCTCCGATAAGAAATTAATGAATGATTTAATGTACCATGCAAAATCGGCGTTCTTAAGAATGGAGCAAGGTGCAGAGATAGATAATCCTTATACAGAAGAAATTAAAATTCGCTATCGTGCTATTTATGAGATGGTTCACCAGATTACGACGGATATGGGGTATAAAATGGTAGCGGCAGAAGTAGCTTATATTACGATGCATATCAGTTCCGCATTTGAAAGAAGTGGAAATAAAAAATATTTACCCAATGTTATTGTCGTATGTACGACTGGACTAGCTACTTCTTCAATCTTAACAACGAAGTTAGAACATATTGAACCAGGATTTCATTTGGTAAGAGTCGTTAGTTCTCAAGAAGTGGATGAGGAGTTATGTTTAGATAATATTGATTTTGTTTTGACAACTAGTAAATTATCGATTGATTTTGCCAGTGATACGAAAATCTATCGTGTAAGTCCGTTGTTATTGGATGAAGAGAAAGCAAAAATTCAGCATGAAGCGCATAAAGTCGTGAATCGTAAGCAGCTTCAACGTTTTAATGAAGTATATCAACATGCGACTTCGATTGTGCCGACCTTATTTGATGAACAAGTTCATATTAGTAAAACTAACAATTGGCATGATGCCATATCTATTGCTGCAACACCTTTATTAGAAGCAGGATATATTAAGCAAGGTTATATTCAAGAAATGATAATGTCTGTGGAGCGTAACGGAACCTATATGGTCTTTCTTCCCAAAATCGCATTCGTACATGCGAGCCCTGAGAATGTTATTAAAGAAGGGATAAGTATGACGGTTTTTGAAAATGACATGATATTTGGGTCTAAAAATCCGGAAGAAGTCAAAATCATTATTGTACTTGCTATTAAAGAATCACATAATCAAGACTTTTTACAACTTTATAGATATTTAGAGAATCAAGCGGTTTTCGAAAAACTAATAGACAGCAACAATCAAGAGTGGAGGAAGTAATGTTGAAGCAACTACGAAAAAATCATATATCTATACTAACAGAAGCAAAAGATTGGCGATCTGCCATTGAATTATCTGGACAATTACTTGTTAAGTCAGGAGCGGTAACAGAGCAATATGTAGAAAGTATGGTTGCTTCTGTAGAAGAGAATGGGCCATATATTGTAATCGCTCCCGGAATCGCAATTGCCCATGCAAGACCAAATAAAAGTGTGAAAGAAAATGCATTGGCTTTGGCTATTTTGAAGGAACCAGTAACATTTCATAGTAAAGAGAATGATCCAGTTGACCTCGTTTTCTCTTTCTCTGCAATAGGAGATGAATCTCATCTTAAAATGATTGAGCAATTATCTATTTTTTTAATGAAAGAGGAGAAAGTGAATGAATTAAGGAATGCTTCAACAATTGAAGATGCATATCAAATCATATTAAAAGGAAGTGAAGGCAATGAGTAAATTAAAAATAATGACTGTGTGTGGGTTTGGATTAGGTTCATCTATGGTATTAAAAATGAATTTAGAAAGTGTGTTAAAAGATGTAGGGATTGAAGCAGATGTCTTTACAGGAGATGTAAGTTCTGCCATTGGCACAAGTTGTGATTACATTTTTACCAGTAATGAATTAGCAAACAACTTAAAAACTTCTGCAACAACACCGGTAGTAGTGATTAATAGTTTTGTAAATAAAGAAGAGATAAAAGAAAAGGTGCAACAAGAACTACAAAGCTAATCAACCATATAAAAGGGGGATAAATGATGGAATCCGTAATGAATTTTGTAATTGAAATTATTCGTGAGCCAGCAATATTTCTAGGATTAATTGCATTAACGGGTCTATTGCTTTTGAAAAAGGATATATCCACGATTGTATCAGGTACAGCAAAAACGATAATTGGTGTAGTGATTTTAACACAGGGTACAAATATATTAGTAAGTTCGATTGAGCCGCTAACAGCGGGATTTAACCTTATGTATGACATTCAGGAAACCGAAGTTAATCCAGCACTTGGCTCCGATCAAGTGCTAAGTCAATATGGTACACAAATTGGAATTGCGATGCTCGCTGCTTTTGCGATTAATTTATTGGTAGCTCGTTTTACGAAGATTAAGCACGTATTTTTAACGGGACACATGCTATTCTGGTTTCCATTTATATTCGTGGCTGTGGGAGTAGAAAATGATTTAAGCAATGTCCAACTAATTATTTTTGCATCGATTATGACGGCATTATATATCATTATTGCGCCAGCATTATTACGTCCATTTGTACGAAAGGTAACTGGATCGGACGACTTTATTATTGGACACCCAACCACAATTCTAAGCTTAATTGCTGGAGGAGTTGGAAAGCTATTCGGTACGAAAGGTAGATCTTCTGAGGATATTAAATTTCCTAAATCCACGGAGTTCTTACGTGAAATTAGTATCACTTCTTCGATTACGATGTTTTTTGTTTATCTTGTTGTAAGCATCATTATCGGTTTTGATACAGCTACAGAAGCATTTGCTGCGGAACAAAATCTATTTATTTATAGCTTAATGCAAGGGGTATTATTCGGTGCAGGCTTAACGATTCTATTACTTGGTGTACGCATGATGCTTGCGGAAATTATTCCAGCATTTCAAGGAATCTCACAGAAGTGGATTCCGAATGCAGTACCTGCTTTAGATGCGCCTATTTTATTCCCATATGCACCAAATGCAGTATTAATCGGTTTTATTGTATCAATGATTACATCGGTAGCAACAATATTTATTACAGGAAGTCTAGGGATCTTTAGCTTTGTTATCGTCCCCCTTACGATTACGTGTTTCTTTGAAATTGGAACCGCAGCCATAATTGGTAATGGAACCGGCGGGTTAAAAGGAGCTATTGCCGGATCTGCTGTTGCCGGGGTTGTGATGATTCTTCTTGTAGGGTTATCGGTGCCGATTCTTAATGGAACAATTGCCGATTGGATTGTTATTTTTGGAGGAAATGACTTTTCTCTATGGGCGTTTATGACAGATTGGATCGCAAAGTTATTCTAATAGGATGGTGAGCGCATGACATATATGAAAGAGTACTATACAAAGATTATCGATTCAATGAATGACATTTTAGAAAAAGAAGACACAGAGATTGCACAAGCAGCAAAAAGCATGGCTGCAGCTGTGATGAATGGAAACTCCATTTATTTATTTGGAGCATCGCATGCGGGAATTATTGCTGAAGATGCATTTTATCGGGCAGGAGGATTTGCATTATTCAATCCGATTTTCAGTCCTAGCTTGATGCTGAATGTAGAGCCTATTACACAGACAAGTAAATTAGAACGTCTAGAAGGTTACGGAGATATTTTACTTGATTCCAAACCAGTGAAAAAAGGAGATGTCCTTTTTATCCACTCCGTTTCTGGGAGGAATGCCGTAGCGATTGATATGGCATTAGCCGCGAAAGAAAAAGGGATGGAAGTCATCTGCTTAACGAATCTAGATTATTCTAAGCAAGTTACCTCTCGTCACTCTTCAGGATATCGATTGTTTGAGGTAAGTAATATTGTTATCGATAATGGTGGAGAACCAGGAGATGCAGTCGTATCGATTGATTCGCTCACGCAGAAAGTAGCGCCGATTTCCACAATTGTAGGCAGTTATACAATCCATTCGATTGTGCTAAAGATGATAGAAATATTTGAAGAAGCGGGAAAAGACATTCCTATATTCAGAAGTGCAAACATTGATGGCGGAGACGACTATAATAATCAGTTATTTGAACATTACAAAGAACAAATTCATTATATGTGATGGAAAAAGTCAGGGCTGATAAGCTCTGACTTTTTTGTATATTCAAGAATATAACAATAATATTTTGGATGTGAGTGGATTTGTTTAGATGTTCATCTCTAACCGCCAATAAGATTAATTATTAAGAAATAGATAGACTTAAGAGTTCTAAAACGGCAATGAGATAAATTGGATGTGTATTGAACAATTACAAATGATTGCTAGAATGGGAGTATCATGATTTTGGTGGTGAAAGTATGGTGAAAACTCTAGTAAGAACTAAAAAAGGGGCGTATCGTTTAGCATTTGGTATTTTTGCAGGGGTGTTTGTAGTAGGCGTGATTAATAAAGTTATATCAATATGGTTTTAAATTTAGTGTTAAAAGCAGGAAATAAATACGATATTGTGTTTATTTTTTAGTATTACAAAAATTTCACCAAGTAGCTTTATTTTTTTAATAAAGTGTGGCATATTTGTAATAACAACGTTGTTATTGGAGTGAACAAAATGAATGAATTTCAAGTTATATCACATAAGTCCAATCAAGTTACTTTAACAAATCAATCGCATTCTATGTACGGTCACATTCGTATTTTAGAACCTTCGATTATGAACGTGAAATTGAGTGAAAAAGAAGAGATTGAACTCCCGACATGGACGGTTACACCAGGTGATACTGACCTTCCTTATCAAGGATTATCACGTCAATTTATGAAACCGTTCTCTTGTCCTAACTATGATTTTATTAATAATGAGAACACCATCGAAATAACAACATCGAAGCTAAAATTGATTATAGAGAAAAAAGGATTTTATCTGACGTGGTATCAACTAAAAGCAAACGGAGAGTTTGAAGAGGTACTCACTGATCGTCAAACACAAAGCTATAAACACCAGATAAGCTCGAATCACCCAACTTGTCATTATCTCCAACGTGATGAAGCAGAAATGTACTTCGGATTAGGAGAAAAAACGGGTAAAGTTAACAAGCACGGACGACGATTTAGAATGATGAATATTGATGCAATGGGGTATAATGCTGAAACAACGGATCCTCTATATAAGCATATTCCTTTCTATATCACGTATAAGCCAGACATCGAGCAATCGATTGGAATATTTTATGATGATTATCAAGATTCAGCATTTGATTTTGGACAGGAATTAGATAATTATCATGGAGCATATAGATATTATGAAACAAAAAGTGATTTCTTAGATTATTATGTGATTGGAGGTCCTAAAATAAAGGATGTAACAAAACAATTTAGTTGGTTAACAGGTAGACCAACTAAAATGCCTCAATGGGGTATTTCCTATTCTGGGTCAACAATGCAATATACGGATCTACCTAACTCACAAAAGTTACTAGAAGATTTTCTTAACCAATGTAATCAACATGATATAGCGGTACGATCTTTCCACCTTTCATCAGGATATACTTCTATTAAGGATAAACGTTATGTGTTTAACTGGAATTATGATAAGTTTCCAAATCCAAAAGAATTTGGTAAAAGTTTCGTAGATCAAGGCGTACAAATTGTCGCAAATATTAAGCCTTCATTAATGGTAAATCACCCATTATTAGAAGAAGTAATGGAATTTAATGGATTTATTAATGATGAGGCAGGAGAACCATTATTGGTTCAGTTTTGGGATGATCAAGGATATTATCTTGATTTCACAAATCCTCAAACGATTACATGGTGGAAAGAGCAGATCAAGACGAAATTATTAGAGAATCATATAAATTGTACCTGGAATGACAATAATGAATTCGAAATTTGGGATAGTAATGCGCAAGTACATGGCTTCGGTAATGGAGGAAATTTCAATGACTATAAATCTATTATGCCATTATTAATGATGAAGGCATCTAGAGAGATTCAAATGGATTATCACCAAGAAAGATTTCCATATGTTATAAGTCGTTCTGGTTGTGCAGGTATGAGTAAGTATGTGCAAACGTGGACAGGTGATAACAGAACAAGTTGGCATACGCTCAAATTTAACAATCAAATGGCGATCGGACTAAGCTTATCCGGAGTGTATAATTTTGGACATGATATTGGTGGTTTCTCTGGAGATAAGCCAGATCCAGAATTATTTTTACGTTGGGTACAATGTGGCGCCTTTTATCCGAGATTTTCCATCCACTCATGGAATGAAGATGGATCTGTCAATGAAGCTTGGATGCATCCGGAAGTGCTAGAAGAAGTTAAGGGTGCCATGCATTTACATGAGCGGTTTGTTCCATATATTCAATATCTTGTGGGACAGGCACATGAAGCATATGAGCCAATTATTCGTCCTACCTTCTATGAATTCGAACATGATGAACATACATTTCGAGATGGTGATGATTTCTTGCTTGGTGATAGATTATTAGTTTGTCCGATTATAGAACAAGGCCAAACGAAGAGAGAGGTATATTTACCAAATAACGAAGAAGGATGGATTAACTTCCATAATCGTAAAGAATACGAAGGCGGAAGAACAATAACTGTAGATGTTGCATTGGACCATATTCCTTTGTTTGTGAAAAAAGGAACTTCTATCCCAATGTATGACGATGATCTGAAAGTAGTTGAAGATAAACGATTTTAATAGATAGAGTAAAAGCCGAACTATTATCGGGGAAGTATTCCCGTTTTAGCTCGGCTTTCCTTATTTACGATTAAACTCCGGAGTAGGAAGAGAATCCTCCATCGACAGGAATGACGACTCCCGTCACAAATTTACTTGCCTCATAATCCAATAACCAAAATAGCGTTCCAATTAAGTCTTCTGGGTCCCCAAAGCGATTCATCGGTGTTTGCCCAAGTATTTTATTCGCTCTGTTTGAATAGGAACCATCTTGATTTCGGAGCAATGCCTTATTTTGCGATGTTTCAAAAAAACCAGGTGCTATGGCGTTTACTCGTACTTTCCCTTCGAAGTACGTACTGAGCCATTGTGTAAAATTACTAATTGCTGCTTTGGCTCCACTATATGCAGGAATTTTTGTGAGTGGCTGAAATGCATTCATGGAAGAGATATTAATAATTGTATTCCCTTCACCTTCCGTTAAATCTTGGCCAAACACTTGGATGGGAAGAAAGCTACCAGTATAGTTGAGTCGAAATACACTTTCTACACCTTCTTCACTAAGTCCGAATAAGTTTTTCTCTGTATTTGGATTATAATGTTCATCATCGGTCGTTGCATCAGGATGATTTCCTCCTGCGCAATTAATGAGTGCATGGATGTTACCAAACCGTTCATTAAAGTGTTGTTTAGCATGAATAAGAGATGCTTTATCCAGTACATCAGCCACTAGAGCAATGCTTTTTTCAGGATGATCAGTTTCTTCAATTACTTTCTGTAGCTTCCCTTCGTTGCGACCAAGTAATCCAACGTTCGCTCCTGCGCTGACTAAAGCTTTTACAAACGTACTACCAATTACCCCACTTGCACCAGTAACAATAACATTAAGATTATGAAATTGTTGAGTCATTTGTCTCCACTCCTTCAATAAGACCGTTAATGTATGTTGCACCTAGTGCACGGTC
This sequence comes from Oceanobacillus sp. E9, assembly GCF_001741975.1. NCBI lineage: Bacteria > Bacillati > Bacillota > Bacilli > Caryophanales > Bacillaceae > Oceanobacillus > Oceanobacillus sp. E9. The sequence goes on along the minus strand of NZ_LSNA01000001.1, from coordinate 582,538 downwards.
AAATAATCCGTAGCCAGCTTTTCCAGTCTCTCCCCAAATCATTCTCCCGTGATCTGGACGAATCGTCCCTTTATAATCAATGGCTTTTAATGCACGAACCACTTCTTTCATATTTACCGATCCATATTTCGATAGATGACCGCTCTCAACAAAAGAATGATTATCCAGTCGTTTTATGTTTCGCATATGCACAAAGTGGATGTGATCGCCAAACTCCTTGATGATTTCCGGGAGATCATTTTCTTCTAGGCATCCTAAGGAACCCGTACAAAAACAAATACCATTATTTTTGGAGGAGTTAATTGAGATTAAGCGTTGATAGCTTTCTTTTGTTTTAATAATTCTCGGTATTCCAAAGATGGACCATGGTGGATCATCTGGATGAATCGTAAGGTCAATATCGTGTTCAATAGCTACAGGTAAAACTTCATTTAGGAAGTATTCTAGATTTCTCCATAGGTCCTCTTCGTCAATTTGACGATATTTCTCGATTAAGGCAGCCATTTCCTCTTTCGTGTAACTCTCATCCCAACCCGGAAGATTAAGGTTTGTGGTTACAGGGTCGATGTCTTTTACAAAATCATTATCATACATCAGCGTTTTTGAACCATCTTCTAATTCATAATCCAAGTTGGATCGAGTCCAATCAAATACAGGCATAAAGTTATAACAAACTGTTTTGATGCCGGAATTACCAAGGTTTCTTAACGATTCTTTATAATTTTCTATTAAACTATCTCGATTAGCCTCACCTAGTTTAATAGACTCATGAACTGGAAGACTCTCAATAACGGATAATGTAAGTCCTTCTTGTTCAATGGATGACTTTAATGAATTAATTTTATCCTTCGTCCAAACTTCACCAACTGGAACATCGTAAATTGCGGATACAATATTTTTCATGTCAGGTATCTGTTTAATCTGTTTTAAAGTAACTGGGTCAGTATTTCCATACCATCGAAAAGATAATTGCATTATTTTACCTCCTTCATATTTTCAATACGGAATAATCGTGTAGCGTTATTAAAGCAGATATCTTTTAGAATATCGGTTAATAATTCCATATCATCTTCAATTTCTCCCTTTTCTACTAAATCTCCTACTAACTGGCATAAGATTCTTCGGAAATACTCGTGTCGAGAGTATGATAATAAACTTCTTGAGTCGGTTAACATTCCGACAAACTCAGATAATAAACCTACATTAGCGTAGTCGATTAGATGTTGAATCATTCCATCTTTTGTGTCGTTATACCACCATGCAGCACCTAATTGGACTTTAGCTTCCTTGGAAGTAAAGTTTCCTGCGGTAGCCTGAACCATCAGATGATCATTTGCATTGTGAGGATAAATAATCGTATCCGGAAGTACATGATGGCTATTTAAGTGATCTAGAAAAAGGTTTAGATCTCTAGCACTTAAAGGGTCTCCAATACTGTCAAATCCAGCATCTTTTCCAATAGCTTGATGTTGAATAGAGTTATTATTTCGTAATGGGCCAAGATGTAATTGCATCACCCATCCATAATGTTTATACGACTTTGCTAATGTTGTTAGCAAATAGCCTGATAGTTGTCTTAATATATAAGGATCTAATGAAGCGCCGTCCTTTAATTGTTGGAAATAGGCTTGTACATCTTCTTTTTCTAATCCGGTTAGTACAACTTCGGAAAAACTTTGGTCAGCGCTTCTTGCTCCGTGTTGATGAAAATATCGTACTCGTTCTCCTAGCGCTTCAATGTAATCATCAAACGAGTGAATATCAGCAGCGGTTGCTTCTTCTAGACGATGGATAGCTTGATGAATCGTATCGTGATTAAGGTTAATATAATAGTCTGGTCTAAATGTTGGTCTTATTTCAATATCAAATGATGTATCTTCTGCTAATCGTTGGTGATATACTAAGTCATCACACGGATCATCGGTCGTACATACGACTTTTACATTACTTTTTTTCAAAAGATTACGTGGCTTGTGGGACTCTTTTTGTAATTGTGCATTTAAATCATTATATAGCTGTAGTGTTTCAGTATGCTGAACAGCTTTGTAATGGTCAAAATATCTCGCTAGTTCGATATAACACCAATGATACATTGGGTTCATTATGGTTTTTGGTAGCATCTCTATAAATGCTTTAAATTTGTCAAAGTCATTTGCGTTACCAGTAATAAGAGATTCATCTATTCCATTCACGCGCATCAATCGCCATTTATAATGGTCGTGCCTTAACCATAGCTGTGTTATTGTCTCGAAGTTTTTATTTTCATAGATTTCCTTTGGACTAAGATGGCAATGGAAATCGTAAATGGGAACCTCTTTAATAGAGTCATAAAGTTGTTTTGATTTTTGATTTGTTAGTAAAAAGTCGTTGTTGATTAAAACCATATAAACATTCCTCCATCAATCATTACTTTATAGTCCAAATAAATTTGGTAAAAATAGTGATATCTGTGGGATAAAAGTGATCACCAATAACATAATGATAAGCGCTATGAAATATGGTACAAGGGTACGAATCACGCTCTCAATTTTTACATTGGCTACACTAGCTCCTACAAATAATGCACTCCCTACTGGCGGAGTTATATTTCCGATACATAGGTTAAATGCAATGACAATTCCGAAATGAACAGGGTCTAACCCTACAGAAGTCGCAATTGGTAAAAATATCGGTGTAAATATTAATACTGCCGGTGTAATATCCATAAATGTACCGATTACGAGTAAAATAATATTCATAAGCAGTAATAAAAGAATTGGATTTTCTGTTAATGACAGAATTCCATTCGATATCGCTTCTGGTAATCCTGTATAGCTCATTACTAAAGAGAATAGAGCAGAAGCGGTAATTAAAAGTAATATCATCCCAGTGATTTCAACAGTTTCTTTTAATATATTCGGAATGTCTTTTAATTTAAAGCTTTTATAGATTAAAGAAAGTACTAATGCATATAATACTGCAATTGCAGCACCTTCAGTTGCGGTAAATACCCCTGCAACAATACCTCCAATAACGATGATAACTAAAAATAAACTAGGAATAGCATCAAGAATTAGAAATAAGCGATCTTTCCAGCCTATTTTCTCTGATACTGAATAACCTTCTTTTTTTGCCAGTATATAGGCAACAATCATACAAGTAGTTCCCCATAATATCCCGGGAATATAACCAGCCATAAATAAGGCTGCAATCGATGTCCCACCACTTACTAGTGAGTAGACAATAAGCATGGAACTCGGGGGAATTAATAACCCGGCTGGTGCTGATGCGATATTGGCAGCAGCGGAATATTCTTTTCGATAACCTTGTTTTTGTTGTAAGGGAGTCATAATTCTTCCCATTGCGGCGGCTGCGGCTACACTAGAACCCGAAATAGATCCAAATAACATATTTCCAACAATATTCGTATGAGCAAGTGATCCAGGCATTCTCCCCACTAATACTTTTGCAAAATTAACTAATCGAAAAGCAATCCCGCCATTATTCATTAATATACCTGCTAATACAAATAAAGGAATTGCTAACATGGTAAAGTTATCAATACCTGTGACCATGCGTTGTGCAGCAGTAATAATGGTTACATCAAACGGTAAAATTAATAGCAATGTTAGGATAGAGCTAATAATAATAGATATCGCAATCGGAATGCTGAAAAATAGCAAAATGAAAAAAGATAGAAATAATACTATTCCTGCAATGATAGTCATTATGCATCACTCCCTTTCTCTGTGATGGATAACTTCACTGTTGTGAAATTATATAGTGCATAAAAAGTAATAAATAAACCAGAAATAGGAAGTGCGCCGTACATAAATGCCATTGATATCCCAGTAGATGGCGCTACCTGTGTCAAGGTAAGGTTTACTACTTGAATACCACCCCAGATCATAAGTACAAGAGCGATCAGAAGTAAGATAATGTTAGATATTCGTAGAATCATTATCTGTCCTTTGATAGAAAGCTTGTCTCGAAAGAAAACAATAGCAATGTGCTTTTGCTGACCGAATACATAGGCAGCACTTGTTAGAGAGAACCATATGAGCAACATTCGGATAATTTCTTCACTTACGGTACTAGGTGTACTTAAAATATATCTGGCAACAACTTGCCAAATAGATAAAATGGACATCACACTAATTAAGATTCCAGTGATAATGAGAAGGGTCTTATCAATAATTTTTTTTGCATTATTCATCTTGCCCCTCCTCCATAATCAGGTTATATTGTTCCCTTGTTGCTTCATTCTTTTGAAATGATTCTTGCAAGGGTTTTACGGATTCCATAAATGAACTCTTATCCACTTCATAAAACGTAACTCCCATCTCTTCCTCCGCAATTTCTTTCGATTCTTTCATTTTTTGATCCCAACGTGGCTCGTGTAATGCAGTAGACTCTTCCGCAGCCTCTTTAATCCATGTTTGTTCTTCTTCTGACAATTCGTTATAGGTATCGACATTCATAATTAAGATATCAGGTACCATAGCATGTTCTGTGTAAAAGTAATGTTTCGCAACTTCTCCATGCTTATTGTCTGTGAGAGCGGATTCATTATTTTCAGCTGCATCAATAATTCCGGACTGTAAAGCCGTGTACACTTCACCGAAAGACATTGGAGTTGGTGTACCTCCCAATGACTCAATAAGCTGTACACTCGTTTTGCTTGGCTGCACACGTGTCTTTAATCCATGCATGTCGTCATTTGTTTTGATAATACGATCCTTGGTGTACATATTACGAACTCCAGCATCATAATAAGTAATGCCGATAAAACCGTTATCTGCGGTTGTATTGTAAAATGCTTCTTGAATTACAGGTTTTTTCATGATCTCACGATATTTTTCTTGGGATTCAAATAGATAAGGCATACTAAACAAAGAATAGGACTCTGAGAAACCTTCTAATGCACTCGCAGAGACTTTTGTAAATTGTACTGCATTGGTTTGCGTCATTTCGATTACTTCTCGCTCACTACCGAGCTGCCCATTCGCATATATCTTAAGTTCTAACTTGCCATTTGATTTTTCTTCTAACAATTCTTTAAAGTCAACCAATGATTCATGAATTGGATGAGTTGTAGGCTGGTTATGACCTAAAACCATTTCTTTGGGCTGAGCAGCACTACTAGAATTACTAGACGAAGTGCACCCTACCAACAAAGTTAAAACGCTTACAAACAACAATAAAAAAATACGCATGTTTAGCCTCCTTGCTGATAACAACGTTGTTATTTTTGGTTGGAAATATTCATAACAATTAATTATTATGATATAATTATCTAGCAGATAAATCAATAGATAATTTTAAGGAGTTTAAAAATGGCCGTAACATTAAAGGATATAGCGATAGAATGTGGAGTGAGCTATTCTACGGTGAGTAAGGCTCTCAAAGACTCCCCACTTGTGACTGAAGCAACGAAAAGAAAGATTAAAGAAAAAGCAGAAGAAATGAATTATATTCCAAATAATTCTGCAAGATCTTTAGTCTCCAATAAAAGTAATACCATTGGTTTAATATGGCCAGCAGTAGATAGAGTAGCCGTTACCACACTGGCTTCACAAATAAATGAGGCAGTAAAAAAAGCGGGTTATTTTATGGTGGTATCTATCGATGATCCAATAACTGCTGCTGGGAAATTTTTGGAATTGCGATTTGATGGAGTGATCGTTTTTGATGAAGGGGAAGAAACGAGGCTGCCTGCTAAAATAACAAATAATATTCCTGTAGTTGCGTACGGTGTAGAACGAGAATTAGATTATCCAATCATTAATGTTAATCACGATAAATCTATGCAACTAGCGGTAGATACCCTAATGGATAAAGGGCATAGTGAAATAGATTATATCGGTGACCTCGAAACGAAGGATATCCGACAGATTATAAAGAAAGAAACATTTATTCATTATTGTGAAGAAAAGAAAGTCAACTATCAACTAATCGATTCAGAAGGGTTGTCCGAAGAGGTAACAAGTAACTCGTTAAGAAAATATCTCGCGAATAATACGCTTAAAAGAGGAATTGTATGTGGTAGTTATGATATTACAATGGGTTTACTACACCATATTGATAAACAAGCGGAAAAGCCGATGATTGTTTCCTACGATAATATTAAAAAATTTGATGCTATTGATACGCCAGTATATACAGTTGGAGTACCTTCTGAAAAAATCGCAGAGAGTTTAGTCCAAATGCTTATTAAACATATAGAAGCAGAGGACATCGAAGAAGAACAAATTATTCAATTATATCCGGAGGTTACTTATCCCTAGGATTAGAGGTTTTGAGTAGCTTACATAAAAAAGATGATGTTTTGGTGGAATAAAGAAAAGTTTAAGTAGAGAATCAAGGATGTTTTAGTAAAAAGACCGGTTCTAAAACCCAAAGTGAGTTTAGAAACCGGGAAAAGTGGTGAAAAGAATGGTTCTAAAATCCAAAAAAGCTTGAGAACCGCGAAAAAATAGTCAATAGAGCGCTTCTAAAAACCAGAATAGCAGACATTTTAGTCAATAGAGTGGTTCTAATCACCAATATAGGCGAAAGTTGAGGTAGTTTTAGTTAATAGTGCGGTTCTAAAAAACCAGAATGGTAGAAAAATAATCCGTTTTGGTTAATAGATTATAAACAACAAAAAAGAAGCAAACTGACTGCCAGTTTGCTTCTATGCTATATTATATCCGTTTCAATCCTTTTCGAATTGGCGGAACTTCTAATTTTCCTTTTTTAAATAGCTTTTTTATTGTTTGTTTTGAGTAGCTGGTCACTTGTTCGTACGAAAGCTTTCCTGGGATTGGCGGTTCATCTTCAATACATACATCTACAATAACGGGCTTATTGAAGGATGCTGCTGCTCGTATAGAAGGGCCAAGGTCCTCGAATTTCTCTACACGATAACCTTTTCCGCCGCAGTTTTCTGCAAATTGGGCGAAGTTAAAGCTCTCGAGATTGGTTTTATAATCAAGGTTTCCTTTTGCTTCTTGTTCGTACTTAATCATGCCGATGCGTTCGTTATTGAAGATAATCACTGTCATCGGTAAATTGTATTTAATCGCAGTGAGGAAGTCTTGCATATTCATGGAGAATCCCCCATCGCCACATAATGCAATTGCCTGGCGTTCGGGGTATGCCATTTTACTTGCAATAGCCCCTGGTAATCCGCATCCCATAGTGGCAAGCCAACTGGATGTAAGGAATTTCTGTGTTGTTTTCATACGAAAGTGTCTGGCTGCCCAAACTGTCACATTACCTACGTCTACAGATAGTACAGCGTCATCTTCTGCGATTTTTTGTACTTCAGCAATGATTTGTTGTGGTTTAATCGGTGTAGACGTTGGTTGTTCATCTTCTTCCATCTCTTTCCACCATTTCGCCATTTTCTCTTGACTATCTTCTAAGAAATCACGATTTTCCGAGCGTGTAATTCGTTCGTTTAACCAGGTTAATGCTTTTTGTGCGTCGCCAGCAATACCGACGTTTACGGGATATCTTTTTCCGATTTGTAGCGGGTCATTGTCAATCTGGATGCATGTTACTCCCTCTGGTAAAAACTCTACATATGGGTAAGACGTTCCGATGAGAATAAGCAAGTCGGTATCGTCCATTGCTTCATATGCTGGCTTAGTTCCAATCATCCCGAGGTTGCCTAAGCAGTTCGGATGATTATCGTCTATTACGCCTTTTGCTGGTAGGGAAACAACAACTGGGGCAGCAATCTTATCAGAAAACTGTTCAAGTTCTTGCTTCGCCCCTTTTGTACCAGTTCCAGCTAAAATAATTGGCTTCTTTGCTTTGGAAATGAGTTCTAGTGCTTTTTCCATTTCCGTGGAGCTTGGTACTTGTTCGGATTCTTCGTATATCGCTGCGTTCTTTTGTACTTGTTTCTTGATTTTTGCAGCTGGAATATCATCTGGTATGGTTAAAACGGCTGGTCCCTTTTCTGCATAGGCAGTGCGGACGGCTTGATTTACAAGTGCTGGCAATTGCTCTTCTGACACCACTTGTTCGTTATATACTGCGACATCATTAAACATTTGTTGCATATTGATTTCTTGGAATGTGTCCGTTCCGATCTGGTCAGTTGGCACTTGTCCTGCAAGTACTAATACTGGTGCGCTATCCTCTTTTGCATCGTAAAGTCCGTTAAGTAAGTGAATCGCACCAGGTCCTGCGATTGATAGACATACGCCAATCTTTCCAGTGAGTTTAGCGTAAGAAGCAGCTGCAAGTGCTCCAGCCTCTTCGTGGCGTACTTGGATAAATTTCATTTTATCTTTTTCTTTACGTAACTCTTCCATCAGTTGGTTAATCGAATCTCCTGGCATCCCATAAATATGGTCGACACCCCATTCGGATAATAAATCTACTAGTACTTTTCCTGCACGATCTTCAAACATATACATGGCTCCTTTATAGGTTGCTTGTTTGTTTTGTATTAATCGTTATTCCACAAAACGACGGATATCAAACTATTATTAAGAAAAGAGCGTTAGTATGCTTTGCAGGTGGAGGTTAACTATCGAACGTCTCATCCTTTACCAATTGCTTCATAGAGAAACTTGCATATTCAAAATATTCCTCAGGGGACTGATCGCTATTTTGTTTCCAGTCAATCGAAGCTGCATAAATCATCCAACTCAACATGGTCGATAGCATTCTTAATTTTTCTTTACTTATATCTGGATACTTTTTTAATAGGGACTGAGAGATAATCGTTTCAAGCTCTTTTTTTAACAGAGATTCAATATTCATGGTCATATCGTCATAGCTTCGTTTACAGCGATCAGATAAATTAGCATGATAGTTTGTTATTGATAAAAACGCGCTTCGCAGCATTTGTTCATTGAAATCTGTATTGTTCGAAAGTTCTTGTAGAACACTTTTCACTAAATTTTCTCGTGTTACGGTTTCAAGTAAATCATATTTATCATAAAAATGGTGATAAAAGGTAGCTCGATTAATCATGGCTCCTGTTGTGATATCACTTATTTTTATACTTTTGAAATCCTTTTTTTCTAAAAGGTCGATAAAGGAATCAATAATAAATTTTCTTGTGCGAATTAAACGCAGGTCTTTGTTCTCCTTAACCATAGAGTATCTCCAATCTAATATTTTTAGACATTTTATATAAATTGTATCTTATGCGACAAAATGACGTTTTTGTTGCTGGGATTATGCATCCATTGCATCTATAATCTAATTATACAACAACTGTTGCATATGCGATAGATGTTACTATAACTAGGAGGATGTTAAATGAATATATTAGTAGTAAAATCCAATAATCGACCAGATGGTGTATCAAGTAAAATGTATGATACATTTATGGATGCAATTAAAGAAGAAAATCATTTGGATGTAGCGGTGTATGATGTTTTTAAAGAAGATATGCCATATTTCGGTCAGGATTATTTCAATGCCTTAATCAAATTACAAAGTGGCGAAAAATTATCTGAAATAGAACAGCGTATTTTAGATGCAAAACAAAAAGCGAAAGATCTGTTTGCCGCGGCTGATCTGGTCGTCTTCGCGTTTCCATTGTGGAATTTAACGATTCCTGCCAAGCTTCAAACCTTTGTTGATTATATTGATGAAGCTGGCTATACCTTTAAATATAGTGAAAATGGTACACCAGTATATTTGATGCCAGACAAAAAAATCATTTTTCTTAATGCACGTGGTGGGGATTACTCTTTACCAGAAATGCAAAAAATGGAACACGCTGTTAATTATATGCGCGATATCTTTGTTGGAATGTTTGGTATGAACGTTACGGATGAGATCATTATTGAAGGGCATAATGCGATGCCTGATAAAGCCGAGGAAATTATTAAAAATGGAAATCGTAAAGTAGCTGAAACAGCAAGAAAATTAATGCAAAAGGTATAAATAAGAGAAAAGCGATAAAAGAATATAAAATGCATGTTGTTGACTGGAAGAGAGACGAAATTAATAGAGACTCCATTCCAGTCAACATTGCTTTATTAATTAGCTTAATGAGCATCCTGTTTGTCGTCATTCCATAAAAAACGCATTAAGGTGTTGATGCGGATTTTTGCATGGTATACCATTCTTCTAAATTTTTCACACGATGATGTTCATCTATATACGAAATGTGTTCATGATTAAAGCCTGTTGGACTGGTTAGCCCTGCTGCTGCAGAAATACGAAACAGGCTCTCGCGAAGGGTCACAAGGTAATTTAGTGCACGATATTGTTTTTCATCAATGACGAGTGCTTCTTGCAGTTTCGCATCAGTCGTTGCGACGCCGACAGGGCAACGATTCGTATGACAAATCTGTGCCATAATGCATCCTACTGATATCATAAATGCGCGTGCAATATTGACTAGATCAGCGCCCATCGCTAAAACCACTGCGATGCGATCTGCGGTAAAAAGTTTTCCGGAGGCAATAATCTTTGTACGGTCACGAATCCCATATTTTTTCAATGTTTGATCCACGATCATCACTGCTGATTTTACTGGTAATCCAACACGGTCTGCGAGTTCTTGAAAGGAAGCACCAGTGCCTCCTTCTGAACCGTCAATGGTTATAAAATCAGGTCCTATTCCTGATTCTTTCATATAAGATGCAATTTCTTCAAAGGAATCCGAACTTCCGAGAACAACCTTTATTCCAACAGGTAACCCGGTATGATTGCGTATTTTTTCGATAAACGAAAACATGGTCGGTACATCATCAAATTCATTGAATCGATTCGGACTGTTAATTTCTTTGTATGGTTCGACGTTACGAATATTTGCAATCTCTTCTGTGACTTTCTCTGCGTCCACATGTCCGCCACGTGTTTTCGCTCCTTGGGCAAGTTTGAGTTCAAATGCCTTCACCTGTGGTATCGCTGCTTTCTTTTTCAAAAGATCCCAGCTAAACTCTCCATTTTTAGAACGCACACCGAATAGACCAGGTCCAATTTGCGCGATAATATCGGTGTCCCCTTTTAGATGATAATCGGATAAGCCGCCTTCACCTGTATTCATCCACGCTCCGCCAGCCATGCCAATTCCTTTCGATAGTGCTGTAATCGCATGTTCTCCGAGGGAACCATAGCTCATTGCGGACATGCCTACCAAACTTTTTACACGGAAGGGAGCACGAGAAGAAGGGCCAATCACCACTGTATTTTTATCGGTAAGTAACCACGGTTTTATAGGTTTATCTTGTAGTTCTTCCTTCCGGCTGAGAAGGTTATCCTCTTGAATCTCGTAAACTTTTGAATGAATCTCTTTGTCGTTATCTACTTCAAGTTCACTCTGTTGCTTTGGAAACATGGCATTTTTTACATAGAAGTCAGCCTTTTCAAAGTCACGAATCGAACCGAATCCGAGCATATTCTTTTGATATTTTGCAGGCATGACAATATCTTGATAGTCCTTACGTGAAAAAGGCTTTCCAGATCTATCATCATCAAATAAATACTGCCGGAGCTCTGGACCGGTTTTTTCAAAAATATAGCGTAGTTTTCCAAGTATCGGAAAGTTACGTAAAATTGCATGCTGATCTTGTTTCCGGTCTTTTCCATATATATATCCAAACATAAGTAGTGGAATGATAATGATGGCAATAACAAGCAAACATGTTGCTAACAAAATGATATTTGTAGCAGAAAACTCCATGAAATACATCCCCTTTTAGGTAATTTAGTATCACTCCGCTGAATGAAGTTACTTTCTCTCTGTTATGTAATTACCCGGTTTGAAAAGGATTACACATGGAGGCCCCGGTCATAGAGAAAAGTATTCCACTATTATTCCTCTCCATTTGTTAATGTATCGATTAATAATTGTGTATTTCGGTTTAGTTGCGATCCTTTCGTTAAGACATAGGAAAAATCTCGTTTTTCATATAGAGATTCAATCGGAACCATCTTTAGCCTCCCATGAGCTAATTCTTCTTTGATAGTTGCTTCAGATAATAGAGCTAAACCTAATCCATTGGTAACACTATTCTTTATCCCTTGTGTCGAACTAATAACCAAAGTTGATTTGACTTGAATTCCATTGGATTGAATGAGGTGATCAAAGTATTGTCGTGTACCAGAACCTTCTTCTCTTATAACCCATTTATGATGATGTAAATCCGCTAAGGTTTTAAAATTTGTCTCATATTCGGGGGAGCAGACAATGACGAGTCGATCTTCTTTAAAAGCAGATTGTAACACGTCTTTCGTGTAGTTAGATCCTTCCACCAGTCCGATGTCCACCTCAAGTCTGCGAACAGAATCAATGATCTTTTCCGTGTTGCCAATCGTCACATAAAAGTCTAACTGCTCGTATTGATTCTGCAATGACGCCATCACTTCTGGAAGGAGGTATTCACCAATGGTAAAACTAGCCCCTACTCGAATAAGACCAGAAGCGGTTTGTTTCTTTTGATAAAGATGTTCTTGGAGCTGTTGATATTGACTCCATATCTTCAATGCATGTTCATAAAACAACTCCCCTTCAGGTGTAAGATGAACACGCTTCGTCGTACGTTGGATGAACGATGTTGCAAACTTGTTCTCTAAATTTTTTATATGAACACTAACCGTTGGTTGAGACAATGCGCGTTTTGTTGCTGTCCGTGTAAAATTCTTTTCGCGTGCGAGAACAATAAAGGTCTCTAGTTCTTCCATATGCATGGTTACATTCCTCGTTTATTAAGTTTATTAATAAATACTATTATATATATTTATTTCAAAAATAAAAGATGCCAGTCTATACTGTTTATAGACAGAGAAGGAGGCACAACAAGATGCAGCAATTACATCCAGATAACAAGACACGGTCCTTTTATACAGGAATATGTATTACTCTTATAATTGCCTTGATGGGAGCGTTGCTCGGTAAGATTCCTTACCTCGATATTGTGGGACAACTTGTTCTAGCGATTATTATAGGAATGGTATGGGGACACACCATTGGTTTGAAAAATTCACATCGATCTGGCGTACAGTTTTCCAGTAAAAAGTTGTTAAGGATAGGGATTATTCTATTAGGATTGCGGCTGAATCTATCAGACATGTATGATGCGGGTCTACACGCTTTCCTATATGCCGGATTGCTATTAACGATTGCATTGGTGACCGTCTATAGCTTGGCGAGGTTGTTTCATGTTAATAAGACATTAAGTATATTGACGGCTTGTGGAACGGCAATATGTGGAGCTGCTGCGATTGTTGCTATTGCCCCTTTAGTAAAAGCGAAAGAAAGCACGACAGCAGTCAGTGTCGCTGTTATTGCTGTACTTGGGACGATGTTTACACTTATTTATACATTGATGTACCCTTTCTTACCATTTACCGATTATCAGTACGGTATTTTTTCGGGAGGGACGTTGCATGAAATTGCTCATGCAGTAGCTGCTTCGACTGCTGGGGGAGAAGAAGCGGAGAATATTGCTATTGTGGTAAAACTAACTAGAGTTGCCTTACTTGTTCCCGTAGCTATATTGATCGGTATCTATGTAAAGAAAAGAGAACCCCAAAACGATAAGCAAGGTTATTCCTTAAAAACGCTCCCTATACCATGGTTTATATTCGGTTTTCTTGCCATGAGTGCGATTAATACAATTGGATTCTTACCTGAAAGTGTCGTGAACTTGCTGATTGCAGCAGCATATCTGCTTTTAAGTATGGCAATGGCTGGTTTAGGCTTAAATGTGGAGTTCTCTGTATTTAAGAAGTTCGGTTTGCATGTCTTCTTGGCAGCATTACTAGGAACATTGGTTTTAATCGGATGCGGATTTGGTTTCATATACTTGATGGGCTTAGGCTAGGACTGAAGTTAGTTTAGTAGAAACGAGTGCTGAAGTGATGTGTATCTAAAAAATCACCGATTTACGTTTATATTCGTAACTCGGTGATTTTTTCCTGCAAGATTCTTATTGATGAAGATTTACTTAATCCAATAATCCAAATAACCTCGGTAAGAATAAGCTGATTTCTGGAATAAACGCAACTAACAATAGTGCTACAATTAATGGGATATAGAAGATCAGTAGCTTCGGTATAATTTTTTCTATAGGTACACCACTGACACTACTTCCGATAAATAACACAGTTCCAATTGGCGGAGTTGTCACACCAATAGCAAGGGCTACTGCCATAATCATTCCAAAATGAACAGGATCGATACCCATTTGCGTTGCTACAGGGAAGAATATCGGTGTAAAAATTAATAGAGCTGGTGCAATATCCATAAATGTTCCAACTACTAGTAAAATGACTAACATGATTAATAATAGAATTACTGTATTATTTGTAATACTTAATAGACTGCTCGTAATAGCCTGTGGTATACCTGCGTATGCAAGCACCCATGACATCGCGGTAGATGCTCCTATTAATAACATGATAATACCAGAATAAATCGTCGTTTCTCTAAGTATTTTAGGGATATCGGTTAGTTTTAACTGACGGTAAATGACGCTAAGAATAGCGGCATATAGCACAGCCACTGCTGCTCCTTCCGTCGCTGTGAAAATCCCTCCGGCAATTCCACCTATGACAATAATAATTAATAATAAGCTAGGGATTGCTTGTATAATTACTTTGAATGATTCGCCACCACTGATTGGCTTTGAAACAGGGTATTTGGCTTTTTTAGCTAATATATAAGCGACAATCATCATTAGCGCAATCATCAATAGACCTGGCAAATATCCTGCGATAAATAAAGCGCCAATCGATGTTCCGCCGGTTAATAGAGAATAAATAATTGGCATCCCGCTTGGAGGGATAATTAATCCTGTCGGTGCAGAAGCAATATTTACAGCTGCTGCATACGAAGGGTCATATCCTGCTTTTTTCTCTTGAGGGTGCATAATCCGTCCCATCGTTGCTGCTGCGGCAATTGCTGAACCAGATATCGCACCAAATAATGTATTTCCGATAATATTCGTATGTGCGAGTGAACCGGACATTCTTCCACCAATTAACTTCGCTAAATTAATCAGCCGATCGGCAATCCCGCCATTGTTCATAATACTTCCAGCCAACATAAAGAAAACAAGCGCTAATAACACCGTACTATCTAGACCGGTAATAATTTGTTGGGACACCGCTAATAAGGATGGTGTCATTGGCAATAGAATTAAAATAGAAACAAAAGAAGAAATAGTGATACTTACGGCGATCGGTACGCCAATAAATAAGAGTAAGAAAAACGATCCAAATAATATAATGGCTGTCCAGACGGTTACATCCATGTATTCTCACCCTTTTCAAATGAATTGGAGCGATCGATGCCCTGGCGTTCCGAAATATGGATGATTTGATAGAAAATGATGATGACCCCACAAATTGGAAGAACACCATATACTAATCCCATTGGCATATTCAAAATCGGTGACAGTTCCGCCATCGTTGCTTGTGCAATATTAAAACCACCAATCACCATCACAAATAGTGCAAATACAATGACGAGCATATCAATGAACCAACGTAAGATTTTATGAGCTTGACCAGTTATCTTATCTCTTAAAAAGGTAAGAGATAAATGTTCATCTTGACCAAATGCATAAGCAGCACCAATTACTGCTACCCAGATTAACGAAAATCGTAACACTTCCTGAGTGACAATACTAGGGTCTTGCAATACGAATCTTGTGAACACTTGCCATATTGCTGCGACTACTAAAAATAAGATTAAGATGCTGGTAATGGTTAACAGTCCTAAATCAATCCAGCGTTTTACTTTCTTCACTTGAACTCCTCCAAACTTTCATTACTTCCGTTACTCTATTGCTTCTATTTCTTTAAGCAATGCGTCAATCGCATGATTTGCTTCTCGTTGTTCTTTTAACAGTGGTTCTACTAATGCTCGGAATGGTGCTTGATCAGGATTGGAAAATTCTACACCCATTTCTTCTTCTGCTTGGGCCATACTGTCTTCAATCATCTGATCCCATCTTTCATTATGTGCTTCTGTACTCTCCTGACCAGCTTCGACTAAAGCCTGTTGTTCGGTCGCATCTAATTTATTCCATGCTGCGTCACTCATAATCAGGAAATCTGGTATTCTAGTATGTTCATCAAACGAAAATTGTTTCGCAACTTCACCATGATTAGCATCCGTTAATGCAATCGGGCTACTTTCCGCGCCATCGATAATCCCTTGTTGCAAGCTCGTATATATTTCTGTTGCGCCCATTGGTGTTGGCGAAGCACCAAGCAACTCGACCATATCGATGGCAGTTACATTGTTCATTACTCTAATTTTAAGTCCTCTCAAGTCTTCAGGCGTTTCAATCTTCGTGTCTGCAGTATAGAAACTTCGTGCACCAGCATCATAAAATGTGATTCCACGTAATTGTACTTCTTCTAGATCTTCATACATTTGGCTCACTGTATCCGTTTCCATAAATTGACGAAAATGTGCATCATCTCGAAAGACATAAGGGAGGCTAAAAACAGAAAATGTCTCATCAAATTGAGATATCACTCCACCATTTACTTTGGTCATATCGATGACGCCATTTTGTACAAGTTCCATCACTTTTGTCTCTTCTCCTAGAACTCCATCTGTATAGATTTTGATGTTTACCGATCCATTTGTTTTCTTCTCTACTTTTTCTGCTAACTCTTCTAAACTTTGATATACAGGGCTTGCTTCATTATGAATATGAGCTAGTGTCAACGTTGTTGTTTGTTCTTGACCAGATGCTACATTTTCTGTAGCGGAACAAGCATTTAGAAAGAAGAATGCTAACAGCAACGTACTAATCAGTAAACCTCTTTTTATTGAGTAAAGTTTCATGTACAAACTCCTTCCATCATTGTAAATCACAGTGCGTAAACGTCCGTAAGAAGAACGTAAAGAAGAGGGCTAACAGACATTAACACCCGGATAAATTTCGATATCTATCCAAGAGATATTCATTCCAAATATTTTATGGATAGATTGGGTAGTATTTTCAGATAATCATATTTTAAGCGCTTTCAAAAATGGTGTCTTATTAATATAAGAATTACTATCTCAATTTCAGAAATAAAGAAAAACGGACAAAAGCGGGAATTGGATGTAAAAATGTCCAAACTACTTGTTATGTATAGTCCGGATATTTTTAATCGTGTTTTTGCTATTCGTATGGATAGCTATTTTCGGGAATTTGAATCGTTGTTGGTTGCTGCGACCAAAGAATGTTCATTTCACTTGGGAGCTTATACGCATCGTAACAAGATAAAAAGTTTTCTTCTAATTGGTGCACGTATGTTTGTTGTGTATGAGCATCTTGTTTTATGATTGACGCAGGAAAATGTGGGACTTTCGAAATTGATCGATGTATGTATTCAATACTAATTAAATGTGAATATGCAGCTTCTATACTACAAGGGATGGAGGTTTCTTCGTTTAACACAGCTTGAATACACACATCTAGCTTCTGAGAATGTGCAGCCTCAGGATCTCCGTAACTTTTCGTTGCTCCATCTTTAAACACAGCTTGCATATTGCCTCCTGCTTCATAGGTAATCGTGGCGTGTTCACATTCTAAAGTAACATTGGGACCAATTGTAGAATCGACCGCATGAGAAACGAGGTATACCAATTCTACAGACTGTTCAGTGTTCGCTCGTAACGCACATGTATCAAAAGTTTCGATAGGATTCGCTTTGTATAACTCTACTTTTAAACTTTCAATTTTCGCACTTTGTTCGGTTGTATCTCCTAATACATAAAGGAGATGGTGAAGGAAGTGGGATGCTGCGTTATTAGCGATGCTATCGTATATAGCTTCCCCGTTTGGGCCGAGGCGTTTGCCTGCCCAATTGGAGCGCTGGAAGTACTGTTTATTTCGAGGCCATAGCACGAGACTTTTCCCACGTAATGGCTTTCCGAACCGTCCTTCTTGTATGTCCTTTTTTAATTGCTGTACAGGCGTGCTGAACGACCAATTAAACCCAACAGCTAAAAAGCGTCCGGTTTTATCTCTTGTTTCGCGCATTTGATTGGCTTCTTCTAATGATCCAGCAATTGGTTTCTCACAAAGAACATTACTGCCATTTTCCATTGCAGTAATCGATTGTCGTGCATGTAAATGAATAGGACTAGAAATAATCGCTAAGTCCGCAGAAGCTTGTTTGTAAAATTCATCAAGGGATAAATAACAAGGAATTCCTAGTGCTTCTAGTTTAGAAAAATAGGTACTGCGTTCAGGCTGTATATCTACGACACCCTTAACCCAAGCCAGGTATCCTCTTTCTTCTAAAGCTTGTAAGTAAATTTCGCCATATCCGGCGATGCCGACTAAGACAATATCACATGTTTGTTTCAACGAATGCCACCTTCTTTCTTCTGTGTATCTGCACGGTGTTGTGCTAACAGGCAAAGCTCGGCTGCTTTAAATGCATGTTCTTGCGGCATTGCGGTGGAAGTGTTCTCTAGAATATCATGTGCCAATCGATAAAAGTAAGGGTAACCAACTTTTCCTCTGACGTCGTATAGCCTTTCTCCACCATGATTGACCAAATATAAACGCTCACCATCTGAGTTACTCGTAATGTCGACGTATTTTCGTAATTCAATGTAACCGTCTGTGCCTAAGATAGTGGTACGTCCATCTCCCCAATTACTTAATCCGTCTGGCGTGAACCAGTCGACACGGAAATAATGCATGGCACCATTATCTCCAATTAAATGAACATCACCATAATCTTCAAATTCTGGATGCTCTGGGTGGGCAAAGTTCCGAACTGTGCTGCTTTGGATGGTTGCGTCTTTTGCATGGGTGAACCAGAGAAATTGTTCTATTTGATGACTTCCGATATCACTTATGATTCCTCCATAATATGCTTTTTGAAAGAACCACTCTGGTCTGTTTGTTATGTTTAAACGATGGGGTCCTAACCCAAGGACTTGGATGACATCACCAATTGCACCTTGTTCCAGTAATTGTTCTGCAAAACCACTGCATTCGACTTGCAATCGTTCACTATAAAACACAGCCCATGTTAGACCAGTTTCGTTCACCTTTTCTCTCGCTGCATGTAGTTGCTCAAGAGTTGTAAATGGGGTTTTCGCTGAAAAGAAATGCTTTCCTGCATCAAGTACATGTAGACCAATGTGACCACGCTCAGAAGGGATGGCAGCACAGGCGACCATTTGAATCCCTTGATCTTGTAAGATTTCGTTTAGAGAAGAAGCTGTCTTCGCTTCGGGAAATTCTTCTTGAAAAGCCGCTATTTTATTTGGGTCTTTATCCCATACCCAGCTAATCACTGCACCTGCTTTCTTCATACCTTTACACATACTATAGATGTGGCCATGTTCCAATCCACAAGCAGCGATAAACAATGTATTTGGTTTAACGAGATTTTCCTGATGATGAATCGGTTCAAAGTCAGTATGATGCGTTGACTCCATCGTATGAAACCCTCCTTTAAAAATATTGGGTTAAAGTTTACCTTGAATCGGATTTGAAAAACTCGCTTCAGAAATATACTCCGCTTATCCAGAGGCGGCTGGTGAGCCTCCGGATGCTTATGCATCGGGGGTCTACCTATGCCTCACTCCCACAGGACAAGGAAGACCTCGACAGCATTGCACCGCACGCAGAAAATCGATTTTTGATTTTCAAGGATTCTCCGTATATTTCTTACGCTTATTTTAGCTATCATCCGCGTGACATTGCGTCCTAGTTCCAGAAGAAAAAATCTGTCCTATACTTGCTACACCGAAAGCCGTTTTATCCAGTAAGTAACGCGCAGTAAAGCTTTTTTACACAGTAGTTAAGAAACGTTGTTTGATAAGCTCTAGACTTTCATCTCCGGGCATATCCCAAATAGCTTGGTTAATGATCTCTACTTCGATTGGTCCGTCGTAACCGTTGTCCTCTACTGCCCGGCGGATGCGTGGTAAATCAATGACCCCATCTCCCATCATCGAGCGACCTTTAAATAGATCTGGAAGCGGAACTTTCCAATCGGAAACATGATAGCCGAGAATCGTTCCTCTAGCTTTTTCAATTTCTTCATATAAGAAAGGATCCCACCAAACATGAAAGGCATCGATAACAACCCCGACTTGAGAAGAACCGAGCGAGCGTTGAAGCGTGTTTGCCTCTCCTAAAGTGGTAATGACGGAACGATCGGCAGCAAACATTGGATGAAGCGGCTCAATTCCTAATTTCACATTATGCTGCTCTGCAAATGGAATGATTTTCTCGATGCCTTCTTGCACCCATTTGCGGCCTTCTGCAATATCTTTATGTGGCGATGGACCACAGACAAGAACGAGTACATCAGTTCCTAGTTCGGCTGCTTCTTCAATTGCAACTTTATTATCTTCTATCCGTTCGGTCCGCTCTGCGGAAGTAAGTGCAGGAAACATACCGCCCCGACAAACACTGGAAACATTCAGCCCGGATGCAGCAATCATTTTTTTCGCTTTTTTCAATCCTACTTCTGCAATTTTATGACGCCAAACGGAAATCACAGGTATTTCATGATCGACGCAGCCATTGATGGCTTCTTCTAATGACCAATTTTCCGTAGTGATTTGATTCAAACTCAATCGTTGTAAATCTAGTTTAGTTACACTCATTTTTTAGCCTCCAATTGCTTAATCCCAGCTAGTTCTAATATTGGTTGCATGCGTGCAATGGCTATCTCTGGATCGGTTAGCACATTCGCTTGATCTGCAAGTTCAAATAGCTTTGTGAAGTGTAGAATAGATCGTGCGCTTTCTGCTCCAGCAATCATTCGAAAATGAGGTTGATGTCCGTTTAAATAAGCAAGAAAGACAATCCCAGTTTTGTATGCAAATGTCGGCTTCTGAAAGATATGGCGAGCGAGTGGTGTTGTTTTATCTAATCCTTCACGATACGTTTCTATATCTCCTTGGTCTAAAGCTTGAAAAGCAGAGGAAGCTGCCGGAGCAATCGCATCAAAAATTCCGAGTAAAGCATCGCTATATCCTTGGCTGTCTCCCTCGATGAGCTTCGTATAATTAAAGTCATCGCCAGTATACATCCGCACATTTTCTGGTAGCCTTCTGCGCATCGTAATTTCTTTTTGCTCATCTAATAAGGAAAGTTTGATGCCTTCAATCTTATCTGCATGTGTATGGATAATACGAAGGCAGACGTCCATCGCGTCGTCCAAGTTTTCATGTCCCCAATAGCCCGCTAACTGCGGATCGAACATATCCCCTAACCAATGCAAAATAACTGGTTGAGACACCTGACTTAGAATACGGTTATATACATATTCGTAATCCGATGCAGAAGTAGCACAAGCTGCGAGAGCACGACTAGCCATCAAAATCACTTTACTGCCTGCTCCTTCTACAAACGCTACCTGCTCTTCATACGCATGAATGACATCTTCTAGACGTACTTCTGGACTCGGAGCCAGATGGTCTGTTCCAGCGCCGCTTGCAATATTTCCGCCGACACTTTTTGCTTCTTTTACCGAGCGGGTAATGAGTTCTTTCGCATGTTCAAAGTGAAGTCCCATTCCGCGTTGTGCCGTGTCCATCGCCTCTGCAACAGACATGCCGAGGGACCAGAGGTAATGACGATACTGCATAGTAAGTTCCCAATCAATCGCAGGTTCTTGTAATGGATTGTTGCTGCCAAACGGATCAGCTACGACATGCGCAGCTGAATAGGCAACCCGTGAATGAAAGGCACTTTTTTCGAGTTTTGGTAAAGGTTCTCGATTAACTAATTCATATAAATATGTTGATCCATCCGAATGAGGTAAATAGATATTCATTATGACTGCCTCCTCTAGACTTCCAGGCTTGGTACTTCTAGCCAACGACGCTCTTGTGAAGATTGTAAGCCCAAGTCTGCAAGTTGTGTACCTTTTGCACCTTCTAATAAATCCCATGGGAAAGCGTCATCCTGATATACATGTTTTAAGAACATTTCCCACTGGATTTTAAATGCATTCTCAAACACTTGATTATCTGGTACTTCCTCCCATTGATCTTGAAAATCAATCGTGTTTTTAAGGTCTGGATTCCAAACTGGTTTTGGAGTGTTTACTCGATGCTGTGTTTTACAGTCTCGTAAACCAGCTACCGCGCTTGCTTCGGTTCCATCAATTTGTATGGTTAATAGATCATCACGATCTACACGAACTGCCCAAGAAGAATTGACACTAGCAATTACACCATTTTCCAATTCGAAGGTTGCATAAGCAGCATCGTCGGCTGTAGCTTCGTACGTATTTCCTTCTTCATCGACACGTTTGGTAATGTGTGTAGTAGCAACAGTGGAGAGTGCTTGCACCGAACCGAATAAGTGGTCTAACACATAGCGCCAGTGCGGAAACATATCCACGATAATTCCGCCGCCTTCTTCTTTTTTATAATTCCAGGATGGACGCTGACATTCCTGCCAATCGCCTTCAAAAACCCAATATCCAAATTCCATACGCACAGACAAAATATCACCAAAGAATCCAGCATCAATTAATCGTTTTAGCTTCATCACGCCTGGAAGAAATAATTTATCTTGAACAACGCCATTTTTGACGCCGGCATCTTTTGCAAGTTTCGCTAGTCTTAATGATCCTTCTAATGATGTTGAGGTTGGTTTTTCGCAATAAATGTGTTTATTTGCTTCAATAGCTTGTTTAATCGCTTCCTCACGACGGGAAGTAGTTTGAGAATCAAAGTAAATGATGTTATTTTCATCTGCCAATGCTTCTTCTAAATTAGTGGTCCATCGTTCAATGGAATGTTCACCGGCAAGCGCTTTCAATTTATTCTCATTTCGACCGACAAGAATCGGATCAGGCATGAGATAATCTCCATTAGCTAGCTGTACGCCACCTTGTTCTCTTATTGCCATAATGGAACGTATTAAATGTTGTCTCGTTCCCATACGTCCAGTAACACCATTCATAATGATTCCAATCTTATTTGTAGTCATATAATTCCCTCCTAAACTGATTACGTTAAGTGTAAACATAACCATATAAGGTGTCTTATTAGAAGGGGAAACAAATTCTCATTTTCGGAACTCAATTAAAAACAGGTGAAATAACTTGTTGTGTCATCGCCTGGAAATCTTAAGGATAAAAGTCTCCATGTCTAACGTTCTCTTTGCGTAATTCGATACATATTTGGTGGAACTCCAACATTGTTCTTAAATAATCGGTAAAAGGTGGATAGTGATTCGAACCCAACTTCAAAACAGATTGAAACAATATCTTTATCGGTTTCGACTAACATCTGTTTCACTAAACCTAGTCGAACCTCCGTCAAGTACTGCATTGGAGTGCTATTATAGTATTCTTTGAAAATACTTTGGATGTAACGTTTGCTGATGCCCATTCGGTCTGCAATATCTTCTGCATTTTTAATATCAAAATAACGTGTATCAATATAATGTTTTAGCTGTTCAACACGCAATGTATTGATATCCGTCTGGGAAGGTTCTTGAGAAGAGCGTGCAATGATAAAAAATAACTCTGCAATATATATCTTTAGACCAGTCTCCCATAACTTGTCACCATAAGATTGTTCATACAGCATTTTTCGAAGTAGCTGACGAATCTCACTACTATCAAATGTACTAAGCTTTTGTACGCGCGCTGATCGAAATACTTCGGGAATCAGTTCCACTTGTACATTCGAGTCAAATATATCTGTTTCAAATTCAAGCACTAAGACAGTCATTTTTGATGACGCAGCAATTGAGTGTTCCGTTGCAGGAGGGATGATAATAAAATTATCTTGTTCCATCGCATACTCTTGATGATGCAAGGTACAGATACCAGTGCCTTTTAGTGTATATAATAGTTGATAAGTATCATGATAATGCGACTTTACTTTTTCTTTTTCATTGTGTTTACTTTCATATAAAGAGATCAATGCTTGATGCTTACCTGCTTTCAAGAAACATACCTCCTCGAATAACATATCTTTATTTGTGTTTGATTTTAGTATATCATTTATTCTGTTTATTTTTAATTTTGGTTGTTTTTGTTTGTTATTGCTTCGTGGATAAGTTGCCATTCATATATTAAAATAAAGGTAAGTAGAGTTTCGTCAGATTTAGTTTAAGGGAGGAATTAAGGTATGAAAGAACAGTATATGATCACGCATGAGCCGCCAAACCCAGTAGATTATAATAACTTGCGATTGGAAGGTGGAATGAGCGGGAAATCGCACGAAGCATCTGAAGAGGGACTAAAGAATTCATTGTTTGTTGTTTGTGTATATGATGAAGAAACATTTATCGGGATGGGACGAGTCATTGGCGATGGAGGAACTTTCTTTCAGGTGGTAGATATTGTTGTTAAACCGGGCTATCAAGGACAAGGATTAGGTAAATTAATTATGGAACATATTATGAACTTTTTAGAAAAACATACATATCCCGATTCATATGTTAGCTTAATTGCCGATGGATCCGCGGATAAACTTTATAAACAATTTGGATTTAGTTATACTTATCCAAAATCACAAGGGATGTATCGGAAATACTAACGTCTGTAATTAGGTTGACCAGTAAAGGTTGAGAAAAGATTGGAGCGGTTAATATGGATAAATTCAATATTGGTGATATGGTGACTGTCGATGATAATCATATGCCTCTAGTTGGCACGGTGGTATATATCGATGAAAAGCGCGAAAGATATTTAGTACGTTTCGGCGGTTCCCAGCAAATGTATTATAAAGAAGAACAAATGACGCATTGGGAGAAGTAAAGGTTTCTTTCTTACGATCAAGTCTTTCTACCCGAATTAGTTAAATATGTAAAAGGAGGTAATTACATGTCCAAAGGTGTAAAAATAATGATGTTTGCAGCCTTAGTGCTTCCAGCATTTATAACTATATTCCGTATTATTCTTGATTATTTTTTAGGAAGGGAAATGGAATGGACGTCCTATTCCGCTGTATTCCTCGGATCAGCTGTTGGAGGATTATTTTTTGCTGGACCGCTGATGTATACGATTTTCAAAACCAAGGAGAATTGAATATGTTGAAGAAAAAGGTTTTTCTTCTATACTAGAATAGAGTCAAAAAACAAACATAGAACATATCATATGTAAAAAAGTAGGTGTATATAATGATCGCAAAGACGGAAGCGGATTTTAATGGATTAAAAGAAATAGGTAAAATTTGTGGTGCGATTCGAGATGAATTAGTTCGTTCTACCAAACCGGGAATTACTACAAAAGAACTTGATGAAATAGCGGGAACGATGTTTGAACAGGTAGGAGCTCAATCGGCGCCAAAAGGAGAATACGATTTCCCAGGATATACATGTATTAGCATTAATGAAGAAGTAGCGCACGGAATTCCGGGGGAACGGATTATTCAAGAAGGCGATATTGTTAACATAGATGTTTCCGGGTCGAAAAACGGTTATTTTGCAGATACTGGAATCTCCTTTGTAGCTGGGCAGGGAGAGGACATGTCACATAAAGTATGTGACGTTGTGAAAGAAGCATTCGAGGCTGGACTGGAGAAGGCAAAACCAGGTGTGAGCACAAGTGCGCTTGGAAAAGCTGCACACAATGTGGCAAAAAAACATGGCTTAACCGTAATCAAGAATCTTACTGGACACGGAATTGGTCGCTCCATTCATGAAGCGCCTGATCATATTTTCAGTTTTTTCTCTCGTTGGGATAATGAAATTTTAAAAGATGGTATGGTAATTGCCTTTGAGCCATTTATCTCCACATTTGAAGAGCAAGTCTATCAAGCGGAAGATGGGTGGACCTTCCTAACGGTGGAAAGCGCGGTAGCTCAATACGAACATACCATTATTGTTACGAAAGAAGGGCCAATTATTACCACATTGTAAGAACAATAAAACCGCAATAAGGAGCGATTGTTGAGTAACACATAGCTCTTCACGGTTATTCAAAAATTATCTCCTTAGCGGGTGAATCTTCTTTCAATTGAAAACTATTGACGTCTTCATTTTCATATTCAGGATCGATATAACTAGATTGGGCATCACTGTTGGAAGCATCTACAAAATCAGAGAAAACAGTAAATTCCTCGTCCTTCCATACCCAAATACCATCCTTTCCTACTTCTTTATGGAAAATGTTCCCGCGAAGAGAGTTAGATGCATTTGTTGTAAAATAGTTTGCGATAAACAGGCGAGACGGGCCAGCTGTGAGTAGGTTCTTTTCGATAACATTCGTTTTCGTATCATGTTGTAATAAAAGCTGACCACCGCCTAGCCCTTTAGTGTCGTTACGGTACAAGGTATTTCTTGCGATGGTTGAATGGATCGTCCCGCCACGATTTTCATCATATCCGCCAATGGAAATCCCCGTATAATAGTTGTTATAAATAATATTATCGATAATGCTAATATTCTCTGCATACTTTCCAGCATGCTCTGAGGTGGCTTCAATTCCAATATCAGCGTTATGTATAGTATTCTGCTCTATGGAAATATTTTTCCCGCCATCAACATAGATGCCACCCGCAGAATAATCTTCTCCATATGCGGGATTTCCATACGACGATATGTCATAGATACGGTTGTTTCGCACCGTTCCCTCCCGCACATAGTCAGTGCTTTTATTGAGTGCTACTCCCTCATAGCCAATCAAGTCAATGCCGATATTATCGCTACTGCGAATGATATTATCCTCTATATAAAAACTTTCAATATTACCGTTAAGTACAAGGGATTCACTTGCACCTAGTTTTAAATCTTCTAAGAGATTACTTTTAATATGGATGTCTGTCATTTTTTTGGTTCCGTATACGGCAATCCCATGTGCATTTCCATCCTCTGCATGTGTCTCGATATGCTGAACGTGGTTATTCTCAATCGAAATATGACTGCTTGATCCCGTGATAAAAATTCCCATCACCGTTTCATCTGCTAGATTTGTAGATAGATTCTCCAATGTTAACCCATTAATGGTAATATAATTCTTGCTATCGATCGTAATTAAGGCAGTATTTCCCTCTGTATCTACATCATCTCCACGGGTAAGCGTCACGTCCTCATCATTGTAAGCTTTGAAAACAATAGGTTTTGATTTTGTCCCACTATGTTTGATATGAAGGTGCTCTTGATAAGTCCCTTCTCGAATGTATACGGTAGTGCCGTTTGTTGCTTGTGATGCAGCTTTGTTTAGTGTTCGAAATGGACTGGATTTCGTACCGTCGTTTTGATCGTTTCCGTTAGTTGCTACGTAGATCACATTCTCTGCTTTGGCAGAAGGATTGTTTAATAAAAAAACAGTGATAATCGTTGTTAGGGATAAAATAATAATAATTAATTTTCTCAATAGAACCATTCTTCTTTCTTGGAGTAATAATAGATGATTATATCATGATTAGTTAAGTCGTCTTTTTTTGAAAATACTTACTGAATCGTGGTATAAGGTAATAGATAATTTTGAAAATAGTCTAAAATTCTTCTCGGTTCATCCTTTATGCTACTTGTAAAAACGGTTATCAATTTATACTCAGGTGCTACAATAATGTACTGTCCTTCATATCCAGAAGCACAAAAAAACGTAGCTGTTTGATTTTCTAGAGCTATATTCCACCAATGATACGCGTATGAAGTAGTATCATCAATTTTTACTTTAGGGCGTGTAGATTCTTTCACCCATCTAGCGGATACAATTTGTTTAGATTTCCATTTCCCCATATTTAAATAAAGGGAGCCAATTCTAAGCATATCCGCTGTTTTCATTGATAAACCGAATCCACCGATATTTACCCCTTGTGCATCTTTGTTCCACTTATAATTTGTTATTCCTAGAGGAGTAAATAGATGTTTATTAGCAAAGTCTTCAGTAGAAATTCCAGTAGTTGATTGTAAAATGGCACTAAGCAAGTGAGAAGAGCCGCAGCTGTATACCATTTCTTTCCCTGGAGGATGGACCTTTTCTTGTTGCATTACGAAGTCGACCCAGTTTTTACTCGGTATCATACGGTTATTACCTGGCCAGTGTAACCCTGAAGTCATAGTTAATAGATGTTTGACGGTGATATCGTTATTTGCATCATCATTATATTCTGGAAAGAAATCAACTATTGATGTATTAGTATCTTTAATAAATCCTTTGTCTATCGCTATCCCAACCAATATCGATAAAACACTTTTTGTTATAGAATAAATTTTGTGTTGTTTTTCTTTCATTTTTCTGTTTCGATAGTATTCAAATATTAAACGATTATCGTTTTGAACAAGTACGCTATCAATATGGTCTTTTTTTATTTTCTTTTCAAACTCGATCAAGTATTCCATACGTAATTGTTAGCTCCTTTTACTTAATTCTCCCCGTTAATAAAGTATTATAGTAATTACCATCAGATAAGATTTTGTCCTTTCTTAAAACCACTATTAGAATTATAGAAAATGTTTTGCTTTGATTGCAATGGAATACTGCTCAGAATAACAAAGCTAGAAAAAGAGCAAAAATCTAGAGCTTGTCTATTAACCAAAATACGAGCGAAACGTAAGATTTTTAGTGAAAAGAGCTTGTCTATTAACCAAAATACAAGTGAAACGAAAGATTTTTAGTGAAAAGAGCAAGTCTATTAACCAAATTACAAGTGAAACGAAAGGTTTTGAGTGAATAGATCCCGTCTGTAAACCAAATTACAAGCAAACACTTAAATTTTCGTAAGTAGAGCCCTGATTATTACCTATAGAGTATACACCTCAATGGCTACTAGCTGCTAAAACCTTCCGTCTGCAAAGCAAATTGAGTGAAAATTCGAATTTCGTACATATGAAATTAATCATTTATCTACCCTTTTTCTCTATGACATTTACATTCGTAATCCTTGAATGTATATTCTTTATATAGGGTTACTTCTTTAAAGTCACTCGTAATAGATTGATATACTTTAATAAGAGGAGCTATATCTTTCTTCGCTAATTTTATTAGTTGTTGCTCGAAATCAACACCCGGTTCTAAACGATATTCATTCATCTCTTCAACTAAATTATTGTGTTCACATATATCATAAGTTATCGCTAAATAATACATTTACATCGAATGCCTCCTTCATACAATAATATTTATCTCTTCTATAAAACAAACCTAGAGGAGTGAAGTGCATGTTTAAAAAATACCTCGGTATCCCTATTTTTGGTTTTATATTCCTACTGCTTAAACAAATCATCTTTGATGATCGTATTGATTGGGTGTATACTGCTGTATTTCCAATTATTCTATACTTAGGGTATATTGCTTGGGAATGGATAAATATACCGTATAAATGGAAAGAAAATAAAAAACAATAAATAATTAATTCGTTTTTAACGCCATATTCAGGGAATCTAGCGTATCAAAAATCTATTAGAAAGACGTTCATCAATAAATTATCTAAAGAAATTTTTGATTGCATCCATACGTATCTTATGACTACAATCTTCACAGCAAAAAATCCTATTGCTTCTTTCCTTAAATTGCTTATATGTTAGTGAACCCTCGTATACTCTGAAAATTTTTTTACAATTATAGCAAAGTGCCTCATAGTAATTCATTGTTACCCCCTATTGATGCGTATCCTTTTAGGTGATTTATCAAAGAATCTAAATCTCATTATACATCTAACATATGTAAGTTCATCCTCTTTGCAATTACATGTAGCCACAAAAATTATCAAAAGTTCTCAAAAAATAGATTGTGTTTAATTTATTCCGAGTCGCAGTATCCCCCACTGACTGAAGTTTCACTATATTTTTTCACAATAATCAAATCGTTTCAAGCTATCATAGTTTTTTATATTAAAAATAGTTTGACAAGTTTATAGTTATAAAGTAATGTTAGTGATAATGATTATCATTATCAAAAAATAGGAGGAAAATAAAACAGATGAAATCAAGACATTATTTGTATTACATATTATTATCCATGGTTATTTTTGCTTTACTTATTGGTTGTTCTTCTAATGATGCAGATTCAGCGGATCCCGAGACAGAGGGCGATAATACAGAAGAGACAACAGAAAGGCCAGAGCCAATCGTAATTGAGCATGCATTTGGTGAAACTGTGATTGAAGAAACACCTGAGCGTGTTACTACAATTCAATGGGGGAACCAGGATGTTGCTTTAGCACTCGGTGTTGTTCCAGTCGGTTTCTCTGCAGCGAATTTTGGTGTGGAAGATGATAGTGGATTATTACCGTGGACAGCGGAGAAGTTGGAAGAATTAAATGTCGAAGATCCGAATGTATTTCAGGATACGGATGGATTAGATTTTGAATCGATTGCAGATAGTAATCCAGATGTTATTCTGGCAGCTTACTCAGGAATTACGCAAGAGGATTACGATTTACTGACGGAAATAGCTCCTGTAGTAGCTTATCCTGTTTCACCATGGACGACTTCTTGGCGTGAGCAAGTAATGATGAGCGCAGAAGGCATGGGAATGAAGGAAAAAGGTGAAGAATTAATTGAGGAAACGGATAATCTTATTGATGAGAAACTAGAAGAGTATCCTGAAATCAGCGGGAAAAAAGTAGCTTGGGTAAACTTCTCTGCAACAGACACGTCGAGCATGCATCTGTATACGCCAACGGATACGCGTGTTAAGTTCTTAACGGAAGAATTAGAAATGGAATTTCCTGAAGAGATTCTAAATGAGTTGGAAAATGAAACTGATTATTCATTGAACCTTAGTGCTGAAAATGCAGATATTTTAAATAATGTCGATGTTTTCCTTGGTTATGGTGATGAAGAATTAGTAGAAACCATTCAAAATGATCCTATACTTGGACAAATCCCAGCGATTGACAAGGGATCGGTTGCTTTTATTAATGGTACCTCGGAGTTAGGTGCTGCAGGTACACCGAATCCACTTGCAATATCCTATACAATCGATGAATACTTAGCGTTAATTAGTGATGCATTGAATAACGCTGAAGAGTAAAACAGAATATAGGGAAAAAAGTAAAAATAAGTTGTTTTTTCTTTGAAATGCATATTCAACAAAAAAAGGGTGGTTGTGACATAAAGGAGTCACGATGGCCCTTTTTAATAATTTTGTGAAGTAGAGTAGTGACATTTAATTTTATATACAAGAGGTTTCGATAACGTGCTGAGGTTGCTTCAAGGTAACATAAAAGATTTATGCCTGATTAAGAAACATGCCAGCAAACTGTGTTATACTTATATCTATCATTAATAATAGATGGAAGATTTAGATATTTCATCTTAAAGGATGTGTATTTAATTGAAGTTACAAACTGACCGATTATTGATCAAGCCTTTTGAGACAAATCATTTGAATGATGTGTATAAGATTTATAATGATGAGACGACGTGTCAATTTCTGTTGCATGGCAAATGGACAGATGAAAATAAAGAAAGAAAATTTAAAAAGAAATTAAAACATAATCAATTAACAAACGAAAACACCTTAAACTTAGCTGTTTTAGTAGACTCTGAAGTAATTGGTGACTTATCTGTATGGTACACAGATATGAAAGACACTGTTGAAATTGGCTATACGTTTTCAAAATCTGTGTCTGGAAAAGGTTATGCAACAGAGGCGGTGAGTGCTCTCATCGATTATTTGTTTGAAGTTGTACAAGTTCATCGGGTTCAAGCAAATTTAGATGCACGAAATACAGCATCCCGAAATCTATGTGAAAGAGTTGGGATGAGGAAAGAAGCTCACTTTGTACAAGATTTTTGGAATAAGGGAGAGTGGACGGACAGTATAGTATTCGGCATGCTAAAATCGGATTTAGAAAACGCGAAAGATAAGAATTTAGATTACTAATTTTTTGATAGAAATAACCCATATAACAGCTTCATTTTAAAGAAAGAGAGCTGGATTCTTACTTTCTTCACTCTCATCTCTCTGAAAAACTTATCTCTTTTTCATGCTTCTGCCACTTTATAAAATTATATAGGAAGTCTAGTAGACCAAGTAAGATAAACATCATTCCGAGAATGATATATTCTGTTGCGTTTAAATCTGTTATCCAATATATACCAAGGTAAATCAAGATAAAAATAGGAATATTCCATAAGGATCGGATCATTCTTCTGCGATAAGTTAACTTATAGTGGTTAAAAACAAAACCCCTATTTACTTTTTCTGTGTTCTTACTCCTCGCGTGCATTATTGTAGCGGCTATAAAAGGCGCAATAAAATAGAATAAAATACTCATCTATGCCCCTCCTTCTAAAAATGACACATCTAACTACTTTTACAAAACAATTCCCTAATCGGAAATACCTAATCATAGTTTTGCATTTTCACCTAAAAATATAAAAACTTACAAAAATATTAGAAGTTGCTAGGGACATAGGACTAGTGACTACTACCTGCCAATTTGTTAACAATAAGATAACAATTTTAAAAATATTTTTTACAATAGTATTTCAAATTCCAAGTAATAGTGGTAATATAAATTTTGTATTTCGTAATCTTTTAGCAATGTTTCTAATTGTTTATTTTAAGGGGGCAATTTATTGCTATATACTCATAAATAAATAGATTAATTGAGTATAAAGGTCGAAATAAAAGGAATGGTCTAGTTTGTTATTGGGCGTATATTCCTACATAAGAAAGTCAAAACAGGAGGGAAAAAAATGAAGAATCATAAGTTTTTGTTGTTTGTTTTGGTTTTAACTTTAGGTCTGTTTTTAGCTGCATGTGGTAGTTCGGATGAAGGCAAGGAAAGTGATGCAGGTGCAGAAGGAACAGAAGAAGATACAAGTAGTGAAGGTGAAGCAGCTGCTTCTGAAGATTATAGTATTGCAATGGTTACAGATATCGGTGGAGTAGATGACAAATCATTTAACCAATCTGCATGGGAAGGTATTTCTGCATGGGGAGAAGTAAACGGTTTATCTAAAGGTAATGGTTTTGATTATGCACAGTCTGCGGACAAGGCTGATTATATGCCAAACTTAACTCGTTTTGTACGTGATGAATATGATTTAATTTATGGAATTGGATTTGAACTGAAAGAAGATATTCAAAAAGCTGCAGAGCAATTTCCAGATACGAACTTTGCGTTAGTAGATGATATAGTAGAAGCGGATAATGCAGTAGGTATTACGTTCAGTGAGCACCAAGGTTCTTTCTTGGTTGGTGTAGCTGCAGCAATGAAAACAACTACTGATAAAGTAGGATTCGTCGGTGGTGTGGATTCGCCGCTAATTAAAAAATTTGAATCTGGATTTATTGCAGGTGTTAAATCTGTAAATCCTGATATCGAAGTTGATGTACAGTATGCAGAATCATTTGCTGATGCAGCAAAAGGAAAGTTGATTGCAACAAACATGTATGACAGTGGAGTAGATGTGATTTATCATGCATCTGGTGCAACTGGTAATGGGGTATTTAACCAAGCGAAAGACATTAAACAAAATGATCCTGAGCGTCAGATTTGGGTAATTGGTGTTGACCGTGATCAGCACGAAGAAGGTGCGATTGGTGATCATAACGTAACATTAACTTCTATGGTGAAACGTGTAGACGTAGCTGTACAAGATGTTGCGAATCGTGGAATGGTTGGCGAGTTCCCTGGTGGAGAGACTTTAGAGTATGGAATAGAAGATGATGCGATTGCTGCCGCTACTACAAACGAAGAAGCGATGACAGAAGACATTATTACAGCTATCGAAGACTATACAAAACAAATCCTGAATGGGCAAATTGAAGTTCCACATACAGAAGAAGAATTAACTACATTTTTAGAATCATTATAAGAAGTATTTATAATCGTTAAAGTTTAAGAATACAATGAAAAAGGTTTTTCCTGCTTTTAGCTTAAAGTATGTGAAACGAGCGATCTTGAACCATCTCTTGCTTCCGACGAAGAAGCATAGATGGTTTGATTTTTAGCAGAGACTTCGTATCCCTTTTACCATAGAGTGAAAGTCATCATAGGTAACTATTTTCATCATGATGTTGATGCCGTCCAGTCACTACGTTTCTATGTGCTCTATGTTATTAGTATGTAAAAGCCTTTTTCTTATAACTAATTTGTCTATATTCCTTGCTGTTCAAGGTTGTGAATCAAACGTTTTATTATAGGAGTGAAAACGAGTGGATTATGCAATTGAAATGTTGAATATCAGAAAGGAATTTCCAGGTATTGTTGCTAATGACAATATCACTGTGCAACTGAAAAAAGGGGAAATTCATGCTCTGTTAGGTGAGAATGGAGCGGGTAAATCGACATTAATGAATGTCTTATTTGGATTGTATCAACCCGAAAAGGGAGAAATTCATGTAAATGGAAAGAAAGTCAACATAACAAATCCCAATATTGCGAATAATCTAGGGATTGGTATGGTGCATCAGCATTTTATGTTAGTCGAACCATTTACTGTTACACAGAATATTGTGCTCGGAAGTGAACCAACCAATAAGTTTGGCAAGATTGATTTATCGAAGGCAAGACAGGAAATACAAGCGTTATCCGACCAATATGGGCTTCGAGTTGATCCAGATGCGAAAATTAGCGATATTTCTGTTGGGATGCAACAACGTGTGGAAATCTTGAAAACACTTTATCGTGGTGCGGAAGTGTTGATTTTTGATGAGCCAACGGCAGTATTAACACCACAGGAAATCAGTGAATTGATGGTGATTATGCGTGCTCTAATTAAAGAAGGAAAATCGATTATTCTAATTACACATAAATTGAAAGAAATTATGGAAGTATGTGACCGTTGTACTGTAATTCGTAAAGGGAAAGGGATTGGAACCGTTACTGTGGCGGATACCAACACAACTGAATTAGCATCGTTAATGGTTGGACGTGAAGTGAGTTTTAAAACTGAAAAAACTCCTTCCGAACCGAAAGAAAATGTTCTAGAAATCAACAATCTCTTTGTAAGAGATGCGAGAAAAGTAGATTTGGTAAAAGGTCTTGATTTAACGATTCGTGCTGGAGAAATTGTTGGAATTGCCGGTGTAGACGGCAATGGACAATCAGAATTAATTGAGGCGATTACTGGTCTGCGAAAAACAAAATCAGGTTCAATTCAATTACATAATAAAGCGATTGCAAATCTTTCACCAAGAAAAATCACGGAAAGTGGTATCGGACATATTCCGCAGGATCGCCATAAATATGGACTTGTATTGGATTATTCGATTGGTGAAAATATTGTCTTGCAAACGTACTATCAAAAACCGTTCTCGAAAGCGA
Source organism: Oceanobacillus sp. E9 (assembly GCF_001741975.1). Lineage (NCBI taxonomy): Bacteria > Bacillati > Bacillota > Bacilli > Caryophanales > Bacillaceae > Oceanobacillus > Oceanobacillus sp. E9. The sequence goes on along the minus strand of NZ_LSNA01000001.1, from coordinate 547,467 downwards.
AAGTACTGAATTATAAAGCGATATTTGAAAAGGCGAAATGCATTATTGAGGACTATGATGTGCGTACGCCGAGTGTCTATACAAAAGCACGAGCATTATCTGGTGGAAACCAGCAAAAAGCGATTATCGGACGTGAAGTCGATCGTTCACCAGCATTATTAATTGCTGCACAACCGACGAGAGGGCTGGATGTTGGTGCGATTGAGTTTATCCATAAGAAATTGATTGAAGAACGTGATAAAGGGCGAGCGATTCTTCTCGTTTCCTTTGAATTAGATGAAATTATGAATGTCAGTGATCGTATTGCCGTGATGTTTGATGGCAAGATTGTTGCGGATGTAAAACCAGAAGAAACGAATGAACAAGAGCTTGGTCTGTTAATGGCAGGTAGCAAAGTGGACAAGGCGGGTGAGACAAGCGAATGACATCGAATAATAAATTATTTGGATTATTAGTACCGGTTATCTCGGTTATTGTCGGTCTACTGGCAGGAGCTGTCATCATGCTGTTATCTGGCCATGATCCGATTCAAGGATATGCCGCATTATGGAATGGTGCATTTGGTGATGCCTATACGATTGGCGAAACCATTCGTAGAACAACACCATTAATATTAACGGGCCTTGCAGTTGCTTTTGCATTTAAAACAGGGCTATTCAATATTGGTGCGGAGGGACAAGTAATTGTTGGTTGGTTAGCTGCTGTCTGGGTTGGGCTAGCAATCGATGCACCGATGATTGTCCATCTACCACTTGCGATCATTGCTGGAATGTTAGCGGGTAGTTTGTGGGGATTCTTGCCTGGTTTGCTAAAAGCAAAACTAGGTGTACATGAAGTTATCATCACAATTATGATGAACTATATTGCATTGTTTATCACAAATGAAATTATACGAAGTGTATTAACCGATCAAAATACAACTACAGAATCTATTGCAGGAACGGCTTCTTTAGCATCCGAATGGTTACAGAGCATTACATTTTACTCTCGGGTGCACTATGGAATTCTCATTGCGCTACTTGCTGCATTCATCATGTGGTTTATCATTGAGCGAACAACTTATGGTTATGAATTGAAGTCTGTTGGTCACAACCTTCATGCATCGAATTATGCTGGGATGAATGTAAGTAAAAATATCATTCTATCCATGGTAATTGGTGGAGCATTTGCAGGTCTTGCAGGAGCAATGGAAGGACTCGGAACTTACGGTACGATTTCTGTAATGTCCGGATTTACCAATCTCGGTTTTGATGGAATAGCAGTGGCACTACTTGGGTCCAATAATGCGATAGGGGTTGTATTAGCGGCAATTCTATTCGGAGCTTTAAAAGAAGGCGCTGGAGAAATGCCGACAGCTGCAGGGGTACCGACAGAATTGGTAGATATTATTATTGCATTAATTATTTTCTTTGTAGCATCAAGTTATATTATTCGCTGGGTAGCACTTCGCTTTAAAAAGGAGGAAAAATAGATGCTAGATATTTTACAGTCCATTGTTCCAACGGTTCTATTTTATTCAGCACCTCTTATTTTAACAGCGTTAGGTGGCGTATTCAGTGAGCGATCCGGTGTCGTGAACATTGGATTAGAAGGTTTAATGGTTATGGGGGCATTCGTCGGGATCGTATTTAACCTTACGTTTGCCGATGTATTTGGAACGTCGACCCCATGGGTATCAATTGTTGTTGCAATGTTAATCGGTGGATTATTCTCTATCATTCATGCGGTAGCATCTGTTACGTTTCACGCGAATCAGGTAGTTAGTGGAGTAGCCATTAACATGCTTGCACTAGGTGTAGGAGTGTACTTGACGAAGGTTTGGTATGATAAAGGACAAACCGATATGGTAAGCCAACCATTTTACACAACCGATATTCCACTACTTGAAAAGATTCCGGTCATCGGACCAATCTTTTTCCAAGGTGTATATGTAACGTCTTATTTGGCAATTATTCTTGCGTTCGTCGCATGGTATGTCTTATATAAGACACCGTTTGGACTACGCCTTCGCGCAGTCGGAGAACACCCAATGGCGGCCGATACAAATGGAATAAAAGTAGAGCGAATGCGTTATATTGCGGTAATTCTTTCTGGTGTGTTGGGTGGATTAGGTGGTTCGGTATTCGCACTAACGATTGCATCGAACTTCTCAAGCTCAACAATTGTTGGACAAGGATTCATGGCATTAGCGGCTGTTATCTTTGGTAAATGGCATCCACTTGGTGCAATGGGGGCAGCGCTATTCTTTGGATTGGCGCAAAGCTTGACCGTGGTAAGTTCCGGTGTACCTTTCTTAGAAAATGTCCCGCAAGTACTGCTTCTCATCGCGCCATATGTATTAACGATATTAGCACTAGCTGGATTTATTGGAAGAGCGGATGCACCACGAGCAAATGGTGTACCGTATATTAAAGGTAGCAGATAATTTTACTTAGGAAACAGACCTGCTTAGGGGGCAGGTCTGTTTTTTTACTTTTCTATTCTATTTATACAGACTTAATTGATGAAACTATCGAGAAACTTGCTTGCCTCACTATTAAATTTCCACACGACATCAAATTTATCAACAACCATTCCAAAATTTGCTGACCATGGTGTAGAAGATAACGGCATGATTATTTTACCGTCAACGGAGAGGGCTTCAAAAATTTGTTTACTTATTTCCGGATCAGCATCAATGATACTAATTAAGAGATTATTACCTATTGATGTTTTGCCAGTTATTGCTTGCATAGAAGGTAAAACATCAGACATCATTAAAACATTTCCTAAAAACTCAATACGAGACTCCATTATCATATCTTGCTCTTCTTCTGTTAATGGAGCACTTGGATCTTGACCAAGAGCACCAAACTTTACCTTTTTCACGCTTGTTGCTTGTAATGCTTTTTCATAAAACATTAATGCTTCTTCTGTCTTCCCATCAAATTGTAGATAAGCTATTGTGTTCATCTTATTACTCCTCCTTTTTTCTTACATTTGAAGTATAATGAGATATAGGTGACATATGTATGTCGTATATCGGAGGAGTATATGAAAAAAATTGAGCGACTTATCTCAATAGTTATGATCTTGCTACAAAAAGATGTAGTTTCTGCATCCCAATTTAGCAATCTTTTCAATGTGACCAAGCGAACAATTCAACGTGATATGGAAACATTAGGGTATGCAAGTATTCCTATCTATGCAGTATATGGTGCTGATGGAGGATATGCGTTAATGGAAGAGTATAAATTCGACAAACGACTATTGAATAACAATGATATTGAAAATATACTCGTCGCATTAGGTGGTTTTGAGCAACTGATTACGAATCAAGACATTCAAACAACGATTCAAAAAATTAAAGGAATGACCATCAGAGAATTCTCTCCGAAACTTGATTTAACGTTCTATGAATGGCCAGGAAGGAGTCAAATCAAGGAAGATATAGATTTTATTAGGCAAGCAATTGAAAATCATTGGTTATTAACGTTTGCGTATGTGGACCAAAAAGGAAATAAATCGAATAGAGTAATCGAACCATATAAAATACATTTGAGTGAGATGCATTGGTATCTGGTTGGTTATAGTTTAGAAAGGAAAGATTATCGAACATTTAAATTGACGCGGATATTAGATATACAAAGAAATGGATTTTTTGTTCCAAGGTCAGGGTCAGATGAGGAAGTTAAGAAGACCATACAACACTACGAAAAACAACAGCTAGTGAGTGTACAGCTTTTGATAGATGTTTCTGTAAGAGATCAGTTTATAGAGAGGTATGGGAAAAATGCCATTACAAAACAGACTACAGAAAGTTACCTTGCAACAATTGAATTACCTCAAAATTCATATGCCTATCAATTTTTAGCTGGATTTGGTAATAAAATTAAAATTATAAAGCCAAGAAACTTTATTACTAGCTATGTGAAATTTTTGGAAGAAACAGTGAATCTTTATAAATAGAATGAGGGTAGGTCAAATTCGTTAATCTAGATATTGGCGTTAAAACGGTGCTTGGACATTTGGTCTCAGACGAATGGAGCAAGGCAAAGGTGAGATCCCGAAATGTGGGGCTCACCGCCCTTGGATAAGTGGAGTATATTTCTTGAGGCGGGTTTTCAAAACCTGTTTATACGGTCTTATCTTTGCGTAATACTTTTACCCCACTATTATGTTTGGTTTTTATCCAACCCACATAAGAAGGTTCACTTTATGCTGGTTTTCGTAAAATTTTCTCCATCGCTTTGCCTTTTGCTAATTCATCGATTAGTTTGTCCAAATAGCGAATTTCCTGCATTGTTGGTTCTTCGATGTTTTCCACTCGCACACCGCAGATGACACCTTTAATCAAAGCTCGTGAATCGTTCATCTCTGGAGCTTCGGCAAAGAACGTCTCAAAGTCTGTCTGTTTTTCTAGTTGTGCCTCTAACTGCTCCTGGCTATATCCAGTCAACCAACGGATAATCTCATCGACTTCTGTTTTCGTGCGATCTTTTCTCTCCGCCTTCTTTACATAATGGGGATAAACACTTGCAAAACTCATGGTATAGATATTATGTTTGGCCATTATACACATCCTCACATTGCTGTTTTTTTTATTTTATCATGAAATGTGGTGAAGGAGGTGGAAATGAGTCGATTGATCTGATTCCAATAAATGTTATAGTGTCTGAGTCGGATCAATTTCATCAATTCGAGTTTTGAGATATTTGATTTCCATTACAGATAGACTATTTTAACAGCTAGCAGCCACTGAGGAGTTTAAGCTCTATAGGAATAATCAGTGCTCTATTTACGAAAATTTAAGTGTTTTGCTTGTAATTTGGTTTACAGACGGGTTCTATTCACTAAAAATCTTATGTTTCGCTTGTGTTTTGGTTAAAAGAAGGGTTCTATTTACTAATAATTCTTCGATTTTTCTTCTTTTTCAAATTCTGTTGTTTTGAGCAGGAGGCGCCGTCTCTGCCAATTCAATCAATCCAAGTATTTCCTACAAACTGATTAGAAATATATATTCTGCAAATATGAAATCTATTCAACCTGAAAAAAATGCTGTAGAAGTCCAGCATTTATTTATCAAGCTGTTCTGAACGTTTTTTCGTAGGTAATAGGCATAAGTAAAGGGAACGAGAAAACATATAAATATTACACTACCTACAATAATAGCGTCTGAAAGTTTACCGCTGTAAAATAATTGGATCAGTCCAGCAATTCCAATAAAAGCTATAATAATAACAGTTAGATAATATGGAAATGGCTTTTTGGGCTTTTTCGTATCATCATAGATATCCATCGATACTCCAATATTCATAAAGTTGAACACTCATACAGGCTATCCATCCTTTCTTTAAAAGGTATTAATGACAGAAGTGCTTTTATGAAGTAACTCAATCTACAGTATCAATTCCCTAAAATGAGAAGTGTAACCAGTTTGATTTGTGAGCATAAGGAATAAAGTAGAATTAGGATGACATATATAGTTAAAAAGGAATCATACTGTAATGGTATGTACATAATTGCCACAACAATTCCGTATTTATTTAATTTTGTAATCTATACATAACTTGAATGTTAAATAAACAGTAGTAAAATTAATATTCTAGTACTTTTACATTAGTTTTTCTCAAGAAGGAGTTTCTGTAATGAAAAGGAGAGAGTATAGAACTAGGGTTGAAAAAAATCCAAAGAAAACGAAAAAGATGATATCCATTGTGTTGATTCCGATGCTACTATTTATCGTTGGAGGGTTATCATATGCAGGGTATGTCTACGGTACCACAAAGAATGTAATGAAGGATTCTTATGAAGATAATGGAAGAGATAAATCTAACCTACGAGATTCGGAAGTTGAAATTAACATGGATAACATAACCGTATTAATTATGGGTGTTGATACTGGAATAAAAAGAGGCAATGAAGATAGATCAAGAACCGATTCGTTATTATTTGCATCACTAAATAAAAAAGATAAAAGTGTTGATTTACTTAGCATACCACGTGATTCTTATGTGTACATACCTAGCGAAGGGAAAAATGATAAAATTGCACACGCTCACGCCTTTGGCGGTACTATGGGAACAATTGACACGGTAGAAAATATGCTTGATATTCCGGTAGATTACTATGTAAAGCTTAATTTTGATTCTTTTGTTGACGTCGTGGAATCTCTTGGTGGAATTGAAGTCGATGTACCTTATGAATTCACGGAATCAGACTCTAATGATAAAAAGGATGCCATTCATTTAATGCCAGGAGAGCAAACACTCAATGGCGAAGAAGCGTTAGCATTCGCTCGTACAAGAAAACAAGATAACGATATCGAGCGTGGTAAAAGACAACAAGAAGTAATTAAGTCTATTGCAGATAAAACTCTATCGGTAGACTCTCTATTTAATATAGATAAAGTAATTAAATCAGTTGGTGAGAATATGGCTACAAATATGTCATTTTCAGAAATGAAGAGCTTGTTTTCCTATGTTGCAAAAGGAGACGATTTGAAGATTAACACGCTTAACCTGAGCGGGAGTGATAATATGTCTAATGGGGTATATTATTGGATGTTAGATGAGCAAAATTTGAGTAATATTGAATTAAGGATGAAAGAACATCTAGAAATCGAAAGACCGAGAGATAATGAAACGGATAAGCAAGTAGAAGAAGAATTAAATAATTTATAGAAACATAACATTCAACAATAAAAAGCAGTATTGCCTAAGGTCTGGTAGTGCTGTTTTTTAATTGCTATTTCTGGCAGATTATTTGTTCAGTACTAGACAGTTGGCTCATTTAACAAATAAATAGATAGATATGTTAGAGTAAAAAAAGTTCGCATACATAGGAGGAGATTACATTGCATCCAAAGCAACAGCGAGAGTCATTTCGTTCTAATCAGTACACAGGCACCACGTCTGGTATGTGTGATAATTTTTTACAAGCCAACATGATTATTTTGCCGAAAGAATACGCGTTTGAATTTTTATTGTTCTGTCAGCGTAATCGGCAGTCATGCCCGATTGTTGATGTGCTTGAAGAAGGTGTGACAACCCCGAAGATAGCTGATGCGGACGTTCGTACAGATTTGCCTAAATACCGAATCTATCGTAACGGTCAATTGGATAAAGAAGTTACGGATATAAATGAGGTATGGCAAGAGGATTTTGTCACGTTTCTTATCGGTTGCAGCTTTACGTTTGAAAAGGCGTTGCTTGAGAATGGCATTCGACTTCTTCACCAAGAACAGGATCGGGTGGTGCCGATGTACAAGACCAACATACCTTGTGAAAAAGCTGGGCGATTTGAAGGGAATATCGTCGTGAGTATGCGGGCGTTGAAAACAGAGGAGATCGATAAAGCAGTTAAGATTACGGAAAAGTTTGAGACTTCTCATGGGACTCCGGTTCATATTGGTAATCCTGAAGAAATTGGTATCATAGATATAGACAATCCAGATTATGGAGAAAGTATTTCTTTTGATGAAGAGGAAAGGACTCCGGTGTTTTGGGCATGTGGTGTGACCCCGCAGAATGTTGGATTGAATGTTAAGCCGCCAATCATGATTGCCCATGCTCCGGGACATATGCTGATAACCGATCAGCTGGAAGAACGGTAATGAGTTTCTAAGGTTAATTTTCTATTTATAAGTTGGGAGTTTTTGTCTGAACCTCATTAGTAGTGAATAAGAATAGTTGCTCGGGAACTTTTCTAGCTAAGTAATTACAAAATCGAAGAAAGACACAACATGAAAGATTGCTTTTGTTGTGTCTTTCTTCATAAGACCGCCAAGCTTCATTCGTTTCATTGCCTAAAACGCAGATGTTATCTATTTTTCTTTGGCCATTAATACACGTAATGTTTCTTTAAGACCTTCTTTAAAAGGCGTTTTTGGAATGGTACCGATTCGTTTTTCATATTTTTCTCCACTTAGGATAAATCCTTCTTTAGTAAGGTACATTATCTCAACTATTTCTCTCATAAATTCATCAAATAAACCAATAAAACGAATTGTACTTTTAGTTAGAGGGATAACTATTTTTTGATTGCCAGTTATTTGACGAGAAATTTTAATTATCTCTTTCCCGGAGATCAATCCTGCCCCAGGTATGTTCCAGTTCTCTCCGTAAGAATCGTCCTTTTCAGCTATATTTACAATCATTCTAGCCGCATCGGGCAAATAGACGTATTCACGAGGAGTTTTCAAATTGCCTATAAAAATCGATGTCTTATTGGCTGCAATTCCTTCCAGTGTCGGTTGCAGGTAAGAATTTTGTGATGTAGGGCCATAATAATCAGGCAACCTAACAATTAATGCTTTGGCGTTTTTCCATTTGCTGTTGAATATTAATTGTTCGAATTCGACTCTAAGTTTGCCTTTTTTCGTATGGGGTTGATGTGGATGACTTTCATCCCCTTTAGCAACTTGATGTCCATACACATAAATACCATCTACAATAACAATATTTTTCCCTAAAGCATCTGCTGCTTTCATTACACTTTCCCCAAGCGGCAAGAGTTTGGTTTTCATCTCTTGATATTTAACATTTGCACATTGGAAAATAACATCCACATCTTTTGCAGCCTGTATAATTGTTTGATAATCAAATATATCTCCCAGTGTATAAGTTAATTTTGGGTTATTATCATGTTCCTCTATTAATGCTTTCAGTTTACTTTGAGAACGTCCAAAAGCAATAACTTCTACCCCTCTGTTCAATAATTCTGAAACTATAACTTGACCTGAACCACCAGTTGCTCCTAGTACAATCGCTGTTTTCATTTACAACACTCCTTTTGTTAGTGATTAATCAATAACAAAGAATACAAAAAAATAATTAGAATTAATTTAAACTCTTTATTATGCAATTCCGCTAAATAATCACATTGTAAGTATGCAATTTGTTGTTTAATCCCAAAAAGTGAACAATACAATGATAATAGTTACTATACTTAATCCAATGGATAAAGAGGAAATAGAATTTTCTTTATTATTCTTCATCATCTGTATTACCTCCTTTTTAAATGTTGAAAATAAACATTAATCCCACCAACTAATGATACAAACGACAATTATTCCAGTAAAAACAAAGTCGATTTTGTTTAATTTCATATTTTCAGCTCCTCAATTTTTGTTAGTGATTAATCAATAAATAAAGTTGTAAAAAATAAATAATCTAGACTCGATTATTTACTTTTTGCTATAAGTTCTGGGAGGTCTAAGAAATAAGAAATATTGCATAATATTCCTCTTGCTAAGAACGTCGTAACTTCACTCTCAACATTCTCTATTCCAGCGTCTTTAAATCGTTCTAAAGTGTAGTTTTGAATGTTGGATAATCCTTTTTTTGTTGCATTTTGTATAGCTTCTTCTGTTACCGAAATTCCTATCACCTGAAGTGCGATTTCATTAGGGTGCAATTCAGAAAGTTCTTCATATGCTTCAATCATTTTATCAACGAGCTGTTCTGGACTCGAATCGACATTTTTAAAAGCCAGAAGAATCCTTTCAAAAGCTCGATCTAAAGCCGCAATAAATAATTCTTCCTTTGTTTTAAAAAATCTAAATACATATGGTTGGGATATGCCCGCTTTTTCTGCAACATGTGCGGTAGTTGTGTTATGATAACCTCTTTTTGCGAATACTTCTAATCCTGCTTCAAGGATTTCTTCCTTCCGATTTTCTTTGCTTGACCTAACCATATCAGACACCCACTTTTAGTTATTTATTGATCAATTACATTGTAATTAACTATTCGATTAAATGCAAATACAAATTTTTTTCCTAGGTAGGGAATCATAGTATTATCTTAAAAGGTGAATAGAATTATTATTTGATTGTCATATGGTAAACTAAAGGAAACATGAGTCGAAAAGGAAGATATGGATGAATATAACGATTGTATCGGTTGGGAAATTAAAGGAAAAGTACTTAAAACAAGGTATTGATGAATATAAAAAACGCTTAAATGCATATGCAAAAGTGTCGATAATCGAAGTAGCAGATGAAAAAGCACCAGAAACCATGAGCGAAGCAGAAATGGAAGAAGTCAAACGTAAAGAAGGAGAACGAATTCTATCTCATATCGCATCGGATGCGTTTGTGATTACATTGGAGATTCAAGGGAGAATGCTGGGATCTGAACAACTAGCTAAGAAGCTGGACGAGCTTGCCACTTATGGGAAAAGCAAAGTCGTATTTGTGATTGGTGGATCACTCGGGATTAGTCTGAACGTGCAAAAAAGAAGTGACTTGGCATTGTCGTTTTCCAAGATGACATTCCCTCATCAGTTGATGCGACTGGTGTTGCTGGAACAGGTTTATCGTAGTTTTCGGATTAATCGGGGTGAACCGTACCATAAGTAGATGAGGTTTTTTAGAGTAGTCAAAAAAGACTACTCTCTTTTCGTTTTACGCACGAGTTTGTGCGCTTGACTTATAATTAATATCTGTTACAATAAAATCAATGAATAAAACAAGTGCACGAGTTTGTGCGCATCGGAGGTTTATTATGTCAGAAAGTTTATCTCAAGGTCTACCATCTTTGTTATTAGACCAAACTTGGAATATTAAGCTATACAAATGTAATGATATATCTTTTCAAGATTTGAAGAAAGAAGGCTTTAACTGCACGAACAGTAAGAAGAAACCAGACCAACTCATCGCGCAAGGTCTCGAAGCAAAGAAAGTTATTATTGCCATTGAAGACAAGGTTGACGATGCTCAATTAGAAGAAGCTGTAAATCAAATTAAAGATAATTATTTGAATGCTCTTCCAGAAACAAAGTTTTTTATTGCTCGAGCTGGTAGCAGAATTAAGGTCCTTTATAGATTAAAAGGAGATATGTTAATTGAAATCAATACATTAAATAAAGGATTTCAAGTTACGTGCTTTGGACCTCGTGTGATAACAGGGGAAAATCAACCAGTAATTGAAAACCTCAAATTATTTGCCTCACAAGCACTGAAAAATAATGAACCAGCAAACAATGATTTTGAAATTAACCCACAAGAGGATTACTACAATCCTATAAAAAACAAAAGTAGAATCATAAAAAGCCTCTGGCAAAAAATATTTGTCTGTACTGGAGAACAAGCTCACAAATGTTTAGCTACTTTTGTTGAACTACTAGTATATAAAGGTATTTCCGATGCAGGTTTACTTCCAAGAGATTATAGAATTTCAACATTAGCCCAGGAAGACGTCGAGGATTCATTATGGACATATACAAATTCTATTCGTACACATATCAGTAATAGAATTTTTCCGTGTATGCCTGAAGAACCTGGAATTATTGACCCACAAGGTTTTGCATTTACTGGTCAGGAAACAACTTTTAAATCTGTATTAAACGACCTGGAGACATTAGGAAATATTGCTCACAAAAAATTAGACCCTGACTTTAAAAGAAGAGTTCTAGAAACCTTTCTCGGGTCTTCAAACAGAGAGGGTAAAATAAAAAATGGTCAACATATTACTCCAAGAAATGTAGTACAGACTATTTGGAGAATGGCAAATCCATCAGAGGCATCAAGGATTATAGACCTAGCTTGTGGAGTAGGAGGATTTGTTTTAGAAGGGTTAAACTATCCTTTTAATTTTAACTATAGGAATTACAATGCGCTAGGAATAGATAAATCAAGGGAAATGATTACACTAGCGAAAGCAAACATGGTATTACACTTGTTGGACGTAATTGCAGAAAATCCTACAATGAATCATATAGCTGAAATTAATCGAATAATTAATCGCACCTTTTTGTACACTGATAGAAATGGAACAGGTACGCTCGCAGAAGTGACAAGAACAGCTCAAAATGAGAATGAATTCGTTGTTAACCATCCTGCCGATTATGTCTTCGCAAATGTCCCCTTTTTTAGTAGTGGAGTATCGGAGATTGATAAGAGCTTAGAACAATTGGGAAATTTAAACACTTTCTATTCATCTAGTGGATTGGGCATTGAAAGCCGTTTTATTAAATATATTGTTGAGCAAGTTCAAAATATGGACCCAGGTATGGCTTTTGTCATTGTACCAGAAGGTATATTAAAGAATGTTAACTCTAAGACTAGGGACTTGCTTAAAAATAAAACAGATATGTTAGGAATTGTTGCTTTTCCAAAAGGGATGTTTGAGAACAACAATTGGAAAACGTACATGTTAATCTTCCAAAAAAAGACGGATGTAAACAAATACTCAAAAGTCATGTTATATAATGTTGAAGATATTGGTATATCGTTAGACCAATTTAGAGCTCCTATTGAAAAGGACGATTTGATAACAATGGAAGCAGCTTGGGAACAGAGGCTAGCTGGTGAGAGTGCTGACCCAAAATGTGCATTCGTTTCTAGGACTGAATTTAATGATGCAAATAAGTGGTCTGAATTATTCGATGTATTTGATAATGAAGAGGACGATTCAATATCAGTTAATGAATCTGTAGGTATTTTTGGGACCTTTCAGATTGAACTAGAGAATGAGATTGCAGAAATGAATAAAAATTATACCAACATGTTTAACTATGAACAGAATGTATCTATTCGTTTGTCGGATGCAGATTACTTTATTGTTGGTGCTCCGGCATTCAAGCCAACAATTCGCTATGCAAAATTAAATAAAGGGAAATATCCTTTGTATTCCTCTCAGATTAGTGGACCTGTTGATTTTATGTATTCAGATGAATATCCTCCTATTATGCTAGAAAATGAGGAAAGAGATAAATCGTCAAAAAAACAGATTATCAGCTGGAATATAAAAGGGGATGCAGCGAAAGATGTAAGGGTACATGATGAGCCGTTTTATGGAACTGAAAATAGAGGTCTTATCGAAATAATTAGTCCTTCACAAGTAAATATTGAGTATCTTGAATTGTTTTTGAAAGAGAACTTAGTACGACTGGGTCGTTTTAGTAGAGCAAACGAAGCTCATGTGGGTAAAGTAAGGGATATTACAATAGAGTTCCCAGCTAATGAGAATGGTTTACCTGACTGGGATAAGCAATTAGAAATAGTTGCTGCATATAAAGAAATCCAAAAATTCAAATCGAACATGATTGAGTTAACTCAACGAATGAAGGAAACAGTAGAAAAAATCAATATCTTAAAATAGCATTGGAAACGAGACATAATAATGTCTCGTTTTTTGATGTGAAAATTTAACTTATAAAGATTTATATTTTGAATGTACATTTGCTATAATAAAAACAAGAACAAATGTTCGTGAAAACAATTAGGAGGATGGAGATTATGGACTTTAAAGAGAAGTTAATAATGCCGAACGGTATCTCAAATCTATTAACGACGGAGATGTTACAAGATATTGAAAAGGTTGCATTTAGTAAAGGTAATAAGGAAAAAAGTGTAGAATTAAAGTTTATTATTGTTGATGATTCTATTAATCTAACGTATAAAGAAAAAGTCATTGGTATATACAATGAAAACGGTCAATTAAGCCAGTTATTAACGGAAAACGAATTCATTCTTTTATATATTATAAGAATGAATTTTTATACTGGTCTTACTATGAAGGTAGTGCCAAAACCGTGGGTGATTGGTGAAACTTTAACTAGTTATCTTACTCTTCCAAGAACAATAGAGATTTTTGTTTAATTTACATTAGAAGAATACGGTTCGTGAATGAACCGTAATAAAGTAATCAAATAAATATATATCATATATGTGTAATTAAAAAAGAGGGTGACTCAAAGTCGTTGAAAAATGACAATGAATCACCCTCTTTTTTATAAAAACTTAAGAGGTGGATTTATGAATAGGGCAAAAAGAGTGAACATCGTGTCATTAAAGTTAGTAAAAGAATCTAGTATTCTTTATCAAAAAAGAAGTATCCGCTCACCACAAGATGGTTATGAGTTAATGAAAGAATTCCTAGAAGATAAAGACCGGGAGCATTTTATCGTAGTGGCTTTAGATACAAAGAATCAGCCAACCAATATTAACATTTCAAGTATAGGGACTCTAAACAGCGCTCTAGTCCACCCAAGGGAAATCTTTAAAGCTGCAATAGCTGGAAATGCAAGTTCAATAATGTGTTTCCATAATCATCCCTCTGGTGTAGCCGCACAATCAAAAGAAGATGTTGAAGTAACTAAGAGACTTGTTGAAGCGGGTAAGATATTAGGAATCGAATTATTAGACCATATCATCATAGGAGATGGGGCCTATACTTCATTAAAACAAGAAGGTTATATCTGAAAGGAGTAAAAAAATAGTGAGAACAACAAAAAGCACTTGTCATCATGAAAAGCGCAGGTCAAGCAGATGAAAATGTGCAAGACCAAACAACAATGTACGTCATTAATAACCTTTCAAAATTGGAATACGGTGTTGCAGAAATTGTGAATTTATTCCCATCGATGGATGGTGTTGAAACGAAAGAGTCTAGTGTTGAAAATTTGAAATGTATTCAAGAAGCTATCGCTAGAGTAGATGATGTCATCATTGCGTTTGGCAAAGGAGTAGAGAAGAACAAGAAAGCCGTTGAACGGTTAAATATGATTCTGGCGCTTTGCTAGACAAGAAAGCAAACATTCTTCAACTAGAAGCAAAATTTGGCCGGAAAGGTTTTCATCCTCTCTATCCTGCTCTGAAACACCAGTGGGAATTAGTAGGGTATGAGGATAGTGAGAAGGTATGCTAAAAATTTTATGTATGAAAGGTACGAGCCATGTTTAGTATTGAGCAGTTGAAAATTTTTATGGAAGAGAAGTTCGGTGTAGCAGTTGAATCAGATGAAGTAGGAGAGGAATCGGTACTTCTATATCACGAGGAACTGGACGAGGAACTAATCTCAATAGATGTGAAGCCGATTTTACCGAATCCAGTTTCATTTCAAACGTATATATACAATGAAGAATCAGAGTGGATTATTGGCATTGCTACAGAAGTAGAAACCAATAGTCCACTCTTTCTAGTTTGTCTAAAAGACGGAAAGAGGATTTATGAAGAGGTCTTACTCCGAGAAAAGGATAATGAGAAATGATATACAGCGTATGTTAATGAATTAGAAGAACGTTCCTATCAGCACGTGACCTTTGATATGGCAGACTGGTCTTTTGTCTATTTTACAGCGAAAGATAAAGGGGAAGAAATCGAAATAAAGATTTGTCTTGAAAGCGAAAATATTTATCAACGAAAAATGGAATTTGAAGACTGGTGGTACGTGGATTACTTAGAAGGAGATATTATTCTAAGTGATAATAGTTTAAAATGAAGGGTGAAAAATCGGAAACTTGCTTCCGATTTTTTTTGGAAATGAATAATGAAAGGTATGAATTTTAACATGTCAAAAAAAACCTTTAATATTACAGACCTGACGAAAGAAGTTTACGGCATCTCTGACATTAAGGATTCAAATATTTACGAATCAAAAAGAAAATTGGTAAGTAACCATATAAAGGATGTTCGAACAATGTTAGGTCATTCATCTGAAAAGTTTGAAGCCCCGATAGAGGAGTTAGAGGCTTACGTTGAGTTGATAAAGAATATGTTAGAAACTAATGAAAATGAAGATGCCTTGTCTTTGTTAAGGAAGAAAATTAAAGATAAAAAACCATTAAATAATGAATCAGATGGTAAGGCATTAGATAAGTTAGTGAAAATTGTGGCGGATGCAGAGAAACTAAAGATGACAGAACATGATATAGGTCTATTTGAAAAGTGGTTAAGCGACCAACTGAGCGATGACTACTATGCTTCAAGCGAAAAAAACTTGAATGAATTAATGAGTTTCGTTAAGAACGACTTTTCTCTCTTTGATGACTTGAGCAGCCTAAAATCAAAGTTAGAATTTCAGGAACATTACATGAATGACATAAGAACTGTAAGCGCTATGTATAGACTTCAGGTAGAAGAGCAATTGTTGTTTGAAGAATGCCTTCTTGAAGTAGTGAGTTCTCACCCTCACTTAAATGAAAAGAAGATGTACACTATTGCAGACTTCCTTGAATTTCCTCCCTCTATTCAACAAGAAATACAAGAGCTAATTGAACAAAAACGCCAGAAACCTTCTGAAAGTTAACAATTCAGAAGGTTTCTTGTATGTCAAGGACTTTTTTTGCTCGAATTCCCTCTAAATGGTGTCCGTGCTAATTCAGATTTTCCACATTACAATGAGATTCGTAAACAAAACAACTACGGAGGTAAAGTTTATGATTCGTTACAAAAACAATTTTCAACTTGCAATGAATGCTTTAACAGAGGCACGCAGTGACCACTATGATGGAGTGAATGGTATATATCGATTTTCTGCATACTTGGAAATTGATGATGGCGATTCGGAAGAGAACTATGCGAAGTATCTCGAAAGAGTCAGTGAAATCTTATCAAAATTGAGTGTTCGTCCAAATCGTATATATGTTTGTGATAATAAGTTTGAAATTGATTGGTATCCAAAAGGTTTTCAAATAGTTATGACCCGTGAACAGTATTTACAACTAATGCTTGAATTTGCAGCATTCCTGAATGATACTGAAATCCCTAATTTCTATATTAACGATGGTTCTTTTGGAGATGACCCAGAAGAACCAGTGAGAAGTGTCAATAATACAGTCAATTTCCTTCCGAAATTCAATTCAAGATGTTTTGGTTTGAAGAAAAGTGAAACTGTGGATATTTTTTACTAAATAAGCTTGTGGAGGTAATATTATGGCACTTAAAAAAGTAAGACGTCCAGTATTGAATGGCGAAAAAGAAATTTTGGAGAAGAAGGGGTGGAACAACGTGATGGAAATTAAAAGTGAATTTAAAGATTTAACAAGGGATGTTGAAAAGGGCTGGAATAGCCCAATTGCACCGAGTCAATCGGTGAATAGTGACCATAGTGATTCAGATACACAACATAACTTTTTGAATGAAGATATCAATATCTATGAATCAACCAAGCATGGAAATGATTCCGCATTAAACCGCACTATTTCTTTTTTTGGTGATTATGTGAAAATGCCAAGGAAGGCAAAACTTGAGCCAGATATCTATGAATTTCGTATTGACAACATGACTAGTAAAGAAAATCTAACAGGGAAATTCGGAACATACGACCAGTTATTTATTACATTCTCTGTTCAAAAATTTGGTATGGAAGCCTCCAAGCAAATCACTATTCCATATATTATATCAACAAAAGCTGAGTCCCCATTTATGGTCTTTATTGCTAGCTTTAAATCCATTTTTCAAGGGCAAAACATTACCATTACGCAGTTAGTTGGAATGATTGGAACATGTGAAATTACTCATTTTAAAACAGCTTCAGGTGACGTATATGAGAGATTGCTAGTAAAAAGCGTAAATTCATAATATTAATATGTATTTTTAAGAGTAGGAATAGGCTCATAAAGCCTATTCCCGACCCAGTTAAGGAGAAATGACATGCTAAAAGTAAACAACCTGAATGATTATATTTCAAACTATCAAATTAGCAAAGTAAGGTTGCTAGAATCGACTACAACAACAAGAGCAAGAATACTATCAATAGATATTAAGGAGAATCTAGCTCTAATTGTGACAGCAGTAAAAATGGTCTCTTCTGAAGAAGGTGCTGCCTTCTTCTCAGCATTAATGAATGGTGTACATGAAACAACAAGACAAGTTGCTAATGAAATGTACAATAATGCTGAATTAGTGTCTGAATCCCTTGTTCCGTTAGACCTACTGGAAGAATTAAAACTTATCCTTATGGTTGGAAAAGCAGAGGAACGTGGCTATTTATATGATGAAAAGAAAAATAGCTATACGTTCAATGCTAACGCTTTTGCAAAGCATTTTATAAAAAGATGTCATGTTCGTTCTACAAAGGATGGTCGATTGTTCCTTTACAACAGAAAAGGTGTGTTTGAAGAACTCTCTGAAGTTAGTCTTGGAAAGGTCCTACGAACAATCATGCACGAGGGCAGATGGAACAGTTGGAAAAGCCCTTATGAAGTCGAAGTAGTAAAAGTACTTCAACGTGAAGCTATTACTGTTGAAGAAATGAATACAAATCGCAATTACATTAATGTGAGGAATGGGATGCTCAGCTTGACAACCTTTACACTTTATCCTCACTCACCTGAATTTTTATCAACCGTACAAATTCCGATTGAGTATAACCCTAATGCCACCGCTCCTCATTTCATGAGTTTTATGAAAGATATTACCATTGATGACAGCCAGCTAATTAATGTTCATCAAGAACTAGTAGGGTATTGGCTGACGGTTGAAACGAAAGCTGAAAAGGCAGTTTATTATTATGGTGGTGGAGCTAATGGCAAAAGTGTCATGGCCTCCATAGTTACTGCTCTTGTAGGTGAAGATAATGTTAGTAGTGTTCCTCTCTCGGAATTCAGCCAAACATTTGGTATGGAAAACCTTATTGGAAAATCGCTTAATATTGCAGCTGAGAATGAAATGGGTGGGAAAGCACTCAAAACCGAAAATTTTAAGGCAATTGTTAGTGGAGATAACATCACTATTAACATTAAGTATCGTCCTGCTATTAGTTATCGCCCATACTGCCGATTGGTGTTTTTAGTCAATAATCTTCCCGACTCATCAGACGTAACAGAAGGCTATTTTCGAAAAATTATTATCGTTCCTTTTCCAAGAACCTTTAAAAAAGAAGAACGAAACGTAGAATTGAAAAACGAGCTGCTTAAAGAACTTCCTGGAATTCTTAATTGGGCGATTCAAGGATTGAAGCGACTTAGAAGTAACAACTATCAGTTCAGTGAGTGTAAAGCTATTAAGGAAACCGAAAGTGCTTATCATGATGAGCAAAATCCAGTGAGAGAATTTTTTCATTCCCATGTAGTCCAAGTGGACGGTTCCCGTACTAAGCAGTCTGACTTTTACAATATGTATAGCCAATGGTTAACTGTTCAAGGGATTGACGACAAAGGCACGAAATCTCGTCAAGTATTTTGGCGCTATTTCAAAGTAATTTTAGACAGTGAAAATATCCCGATTGTGAAGAAAAAAGTCAAAGGAACTGTCTACTATGATGGAATAAAGCTGATAGAGTTGGGAGATTTACATTTCCCTACTATAGCTGGCGTTAGTATTCAGTTTTAAGGGGGATAGGGGGTGTGTGAAAATCAAAAATCACACAATACCTAAAGTTAAAAACCAAAATAAAAGAGTTTTGTTTTAGCTAACCACCCCTCCCCCCAGTTCTTTACAAGGAATTGAAATATATATTATTACTTCGATGAGGAGAGCTTATCATGAATGAAAAAGAAGCTTCTATCTATGAATATCAAAATCTGTTAGATATCTTAGCAGAAATGGTCACAGAGTACCTTACTAAACAACCTAAAGGAGAAGAGTCCAATGATAACAAAATATGAAATTGTACAGCAGAATAAAGGCAATCTAGTAATCTACACTAGAAATACATCTTGGACCCAACCCGAGGGGTATCGAGTACACCGAAACATCCAAATTTTAAAAGACAAATGCGAGCGGGCAGGATATCAAATTAGCAGAGTTTACTCAGAGTCAAGCTCGGAATCTCCATACAAAGTAAGACCAGTATTAAAGCAAATGTTGAAAGACGCTGCTAGCGGCTTGTTTGGAGTGGTAGTTGTATGGGATGTATTTACACTATCTCCTGATGGAGAGGAGCTTCAGCAAATAGAAAGAGAGCTTGCTGAATATGGTGTAGAGCTTTGTTCAGCAACAGAGTATTTCGATACTTCTACAGAAAAAGGAGTGAAAGTGTTTGAGTATATGTGCAAACTTCTAAATACTAAACATTTATCCTTATCAGCTATGCAAGGAATTCCATTGTCACAGGTAGCTCGTTGGTTAATAGAAGACGAAAATAAGAAAGGAGGTGAAAACGATGCCAAACCATGCGCGACAGCTAAACGACCAGCTTGACCAACTCAGCCAAATTGGAACACAGAAAAGAGCCGCTATATATGCCCGAGTCTCAACGTTAGAACAGGCAGAAGAAGGATACAGTATTGACGAACAGGTACGAGTGCTAAGAGAAATGTGCGAGCGAGAAGGTTACGTTGTTCATAAGGAATATGTAGACAGAGGTAGAAGTGGGAAAAACATTAAAGGTAGACCTGCTTTACAACAATTACTGCATGATGCTAAAAGTAAAGACTTTGATTTGGTGCTCGTATGGAAGGTGAACCGCTTTTCTCGTAAGACAAAGGATTTGCTTAATATTGTCGAAGAACTTGAAAGTAAGAACATCGTTTTCCGTTCTTACACGGAGAACTACGAGACAGATACAATAGCTGGCAAAATGCAGTTTCGAATGTTGGCAGTTATTGCTGAATTTGAACGAGATAATATCGCTCAAAACGTAAAAATGGGGATGTTGGCACGAGCAAAGGAAGGTTCCTGGAATGGCGGTCAGGTGCTTGGTTATGATGTCGTAAGCGTTCCAGGTGAGAATCGTAAAAGAAAGCTATCTACCCTTGTGATTAATCCAACAGAAGCTCAAACGGTTCGAAAGGTATTTGACCTTTACGTTGAGGGGAATGGCTACAAATCCATCGCAAACAAACTCAACAATGAAGGACACCGGACAAAAAAGAACAAAGACTTCTCCATCAACGGGGTAAAAACGATTCTAAGCAATCCCCTTTATGCAGGATTTATTCGCTACAATGTCCGGAGAGATTGGAACGAGAAGAGAAGAAACAATATTAATCCTCACCCTGTAATTGAAAAGGGGCAGCACGAAGCTATCATTTCAGAAGAAACATGGGAAAAAGCAAAAAATATCATGGCGAGTAGAAGCGGCAAGCCTAATCGAATACATGACGGCGAGTTCCCTCTCACTGGTATCATGAAGTGTCCTGCATGTGGTGCAGGAATGGTGATTGGAAGGACAACAAATACACTCAAAGACGGAACAAAAAAGGTTCTGGAGTATTATGTATGTGGAGCTTGGAAGAATAAAGGTTCAGCAGTTTGTCGCTCGAATGGAGTAAGAACGGATTATGCAGACCCTTATGTACTTGAAAAGCTATCAAACATAGCCACAAGTGATGTGCTTATAGAGCAAATTGTTGAACGTATTAATAACAAGAAAGAACGAGATTCTTCTCCGCTCCAACACGAATATGAGACCTTGAAAAAGGCACTAGAATCCAATCAACAAAAGAAAGAGAAAGTCCTTGGTTTGTACGAAGATGATTTGATTCAAAAAGCAGACCTTGTGCAGCGACTATCCACTTTGAATGAAGAAAAGGAACGACTTGAAGAAAGACTATCTCCAATTGATTTGCAAATGGGGGAAGGTGGTACACAGCTCATAAACTTTTTAATGGTCAAACAGGTCATGCAGAACTTCAAAAGTGCCTATCACGAGTCATTGACCAGAGAGCAGAGGAAAAGGCTGATGCACCTGCTCATCCGTCAAATCACCATCAATGAGAATCGAAAGATTGATACGGTACAAATACAACTCAATAAAGAAGTTGCGAAACACTTCACCTTTAAAGGGGGAGAGGATTCATCTATTACGGATGAGTTCTCTCCCCCTTTTTCTATTTTAATTAACCTATAAAAAGGAGCAAATTACCTATGAGCGTTATTAATGTATTCAGGAATTACATGGAGGAGCATCACCCACATTTAGCACGGAAGGACTGGAAAGCGGATGTTAGAACTCTTTCAGTGGATGACATAAGCAACGAAGAGGTTAAGGCTACTATTCCAGATGAAAACAAACCAGAATTAACATGCTGGGTATTCTTCTACGATGGGGGTGCATCAAACATTGTGTATTTATTACAGGATAAGCATGGTTTGAAGGATATCGGAATTGGTCTGTTGAAAGATGGTGAACTTGTTAAGCCTATTAGCTTCGTGTGAAGAAATTGGCAGCCGAAAAGGTAAGACAATCAATACTCTTAAAAGTCAGAGAGGTTTGCTCTATAAGAGTTTTCGTCTCTTTTTTCGTGTTTTATTTTACGGTAAAGGAGGTGAGTTCATGACACCAATTGACCTTTTTAAAGCAGGTGTGACGTTTGGCGTATCCATCTATGTGTATGTGAAGAAAACAGTAGCCGAAAAATAAAGGGAGGGAATTATAATGCAATACTTTTTAATGGGAACAGTGGTTGGAATTGTAGCTTGTTTATTAGTATCTGAGTTCACGCCAAAAACAAATAGGAGCTATCGATAATGAGAGAAATTCGTTGTCTACTAGACTTCAAGACAATTAAATGTGATTACACCGAGGGCTTTATAGAGTATTTGAAAAACGAATTTTTTAATTTATATGAGTATTTAAATAATGGGGAATCAATTAATAACTTCTCCCTTCCTAACCCCCAGGTTATGGTAATATTAGAGAGTAATAGCGAATTGGAAATAATTAATAATAAAAGTTGGGATATAGAGTTTGTCGAGGAAGAGAAATTACAAAATTCAATTATTCAAAGAATTGGTCTTCGACATGAGCATGAAGTACAGTTGTATTACTATTCGAAGAACATAAATAGAGCATTTTAAGCTATTCGTATCCATAGAAAAGGAGAACTTCTCCCCTTCATGGTTAAACGCCAGAGCTTTGATGCTCATGGAGGGTGGAGGAGAACAATGGAGTTCAGTGTCTATAAGCAATTGGTTACAAAGGAACACTTTATTGCATATTTGAGAGAAAAAGAGATGCATAGAATTGGTGAAAGTAGGACCTATATCAGTAGAATCGTAATAGACGGAGAGGAAAAAATAGAACAAACTGAAATAGATTTTTTCTTTAAGTTAGATTCTGAAGAGACAGTTGAGATTGAGTGGGCTAATTATTGGGGGGATTTCTTCGGAGATGCCTCTAGAAAAACAAAAACTGTAGAGTCTGCTTTTGGAATGATTATTATTGAGATTGACAATAGTATATATGCCATATCTTTAGGAAGAGGTCACAGCTATGCTAATAACTTCGCTGATATGGATTTTGGTTTTGACATCGCAGAAATAATACATGATGAGAATTCAATTGAAGTTAAGTCTGCAAAGTTTTTTAAGCAATCAAAAAATAAGTCACTTACTCAATACAACACGAATTCATATGTCACTTCGGAAATAGGAGAAAGCCACGAATTATTAGTAAGTAAAATTAATATTGCTGAAAAATACTCGAACTTCAATTTGTATTCCTATGAGGATAAGATGAAGTTTGGGTCGGCTGTGAAAATTGAAGTTAGTTCCTATAGTCCTGTTGATATTATTAATATTATACATGAGTTACACTATATTTCATTAAATGAACAGAAATCAGGAACTTTACCTAGGATGAATTTCTTAAGAAATAATGAGGATAATCAGCCAATGATAGCAGACTTAAATAGGAGTCTGTTGAATGCAATTAAAAATAGAGAACCAAGCGTGAGTTTATCGTATTATACGGAAGAAGATGGAGATATATTAATAGAGCCTGCTAATGGTGACCAAGTAGAAATAATTTATGAGAGAAGAAGTTATACACTTGACACTTATACGATTAATTCTATTGGTCAAATATTAAATGAAATAGAATGCACCGATGCTTCAAAAGTTTCCATTAGACCGGTAAATGATAGAAGAAATCAACTTAATCTCCTGAAAGTGCTAGACTACAGCATAGAATACCGTAGGAAAGACTATTGCCTGTATAAAGGGAAGTGGGCAAGTTTTAATAAATCTTACATGGAATTTATTGAAAGGGAAATAGTTAAGGTTAATGAATGTACAAACATTATTAGCGCTTTTAATCTTACGGAGGAAGCCTTAGAAAGAGGGAAGGAAATTCAAGGTTCAAATACTGATGAATATGACCAAGTTAATTATACTGAATATCCTTATAACATCTTTTTAATGGATAAATTCAACTTTTTGTTACTTGATAGAAAGAAAGGACAACATTTTTATAAAAGTGTGGAGTTTGCTGACCTCTTTGACGAAAATGAGCAATCATTAATTCACGTTAAAATAGGCGGGACGCCAGACTTACGTTATTGTATTCAACAGTCTATTCATAGTGCCGAAATATTTAATACACAAAGTGACGCTTTGGAGGTCCACAATATACAAAAGGTTAGGAAAGTAGCAATGCTTTTGGTGTTACAGTCAGAAAATATGTTTTTAGATGATGGAACAATAGATTTTTCTAAAAATAATTCTATATATTTCAAGATAGAAATAATAGAGTGGTTAACAAAAGTAAGAATGCTAGGATATATTCCTGAAATTATAATAGCAAAGGATTTGAGAGGGACTGCATCGAACCCAGTAGAAGAGGCTGTTACTGCCGGATAAAGAGTAAAGCATGTCTTAAAGTAAAAGGCATGCTTTGTATTTTTTAAAGGTCATTAATAAGGAGTAGGAGGGTTTCCAATGTCCCTTAAATACCCAGAAAAGGTTTTTGCACGTATGATTAGAATCGTTAATGGGGAGGAAATATTTTTATTTAGAAAAGATACTCAAATACAATTTGGTAGTTCATCAAAAGTATTGGGTGCTGCAATTATGACTAATCCTGGTTCGTTTAGTTTTAAGAACAGTAAAGAATGGAATGACTTTCAAAAGGGGAATACAGTCTATTCCGTATTTGAAGCCTACGATAGACCGGACCTAACAATGCAAAACTTAATAGAGGTGATTAGAGAGGCTCATAAAAGAGTTGGATTAAATGAACCTAATGGTATTGTTCAAATATATAATCTTTCTAGTATAGTGGAGTCTAATAAGGAAAATGTAGAACATAAACATCAGAAGGCTTTACAACTTTTGGGTAAAAGTAGTTACTATGAAACTCATCTTCTAAAGGAGAAATTTTTAACCAATGAGTATGAATTTGTAAAAGTTTGTAACGAATTTAATTTTGTAATAATGGGGTTTGCAGATAAAGTTTTTGCATCGAAAGTATCTGCATTGATGACATGGAAGGAAAACCCGGCTGTTTGTGAAAAGGTTGTTTATGCTAGGGATAATAACGGAAGGTTATCACACCCTCGGAGATGGCGAACAGAAGGTCATTTAATGGAAATAGCGATTGAAGCGTTAGTTGAAGTATTGAAAAGTAAAGTGAATTTAAAATTTAAAGGATATACATTCCTACGTTGGAATGGGAAGTATGGAAGGGAAGCAAAATTTGTTGTAAAAGATAACGAGCATAATCTACAATCAATATTTATTCCTGGTAGAATACAAGATTTAGTTTGGACAAGTACAGATTTAGCTAATGTGCCGGAATTAAAAGAATGGTCGTCATTTAATAATGAAACTGTTGATAATTTAGATGCTGTAGCTTTTTAAAGAATTCTTTTGTAATTATTCAAAATGACTATAATCAAAAAGGGGGCAGATACCCCCTTCTTTCTTACTTTTTTATAATGAATTTACATATTTGAAAGTTTCAGAAAGTGGAGTAGACATCCATGGATAGTTCTTTAAATCAGTAACATGACTCCTATTTGTGAAAATCTCTTCTGCAACTACATTTGGATGTAAAGCTGAAGTTAAGAAATATATTTGATTTTCTGGTGTAGGGAAAATATCTGAGAAGGATTTAATGTATCGTTCACAGTAATCCTTTAAGATATTTTGATTTGAGTTATTGAGTATGTCCTTATTGCTTATTTTAAACCCTAAGGTAGAACTTACATGAGAGCTATCTAACCCATTAAGGTTTGATATCACTAATAAAAAGATATTCTCTTTTGGAATGCTTAGGGAGGATGCTATTTTAGTTATTTGGAGCATGTCTCTTCTCCAATGGTCAGCTCTATGGAAGCCAAGGTCTGTGTATATCCGTATTAGAGCTTTTGGAGTTTCATTTTTTGAAAGTACTAATACAGCACTTGAATGCTCAGCTATTGTAAAGTCAGGGAGATACTTCTTAAGAAAACTAATTTGCATAGGAATTAAATTTTGAGACACCTTGACTGCGCTTTTCCTTTGAAGTCCTTCATCATATTTACGTTGTGTTTCATCTAAGTAAATGTTTGTTGTTCTAATAAACAATTCTTCTTCAGGAGTCATAGTTGAATGGGTAATAAAATTTTTATCCAAGTTTTCCGGTTTGGCTTTGGAATCCTCGCCGTCTGGGTTAACTACATTGTTTGATGAGTTTAGGCCCTTTGCTATTGTCTCAAGTGCAGTAGCGATGCGGTCAAGCTGATATTCTATTTTTTCCATTTTATAAGCACCTTCCAATCTAATTTAGCAAATATCTTGCTAAATTAAATATACCACAGCTAAACTATATTAGCTATAGCAAAACGTGATAATTCTTTGCTAAATATTATTTGCAAGGAATTAGAAAGAATTTAAATCTGTAGGGAGGATTAATGTGAACTATCATCAGGTTAGTGTCGCAGCTGAGTCATTTACAGCGGCTTTATTTGCGTGGGCAGGGTTTGATATTTCAGTCCAATATGGACCTAATCAACCGGAATACGATTTAGTAGTTGTTAGGGGTCCACAGATGCTAAAAGTATCAGTAAAAGGAAGTCAAGATGGTGGATGGGGATTAACTCAAGGATTCAAAAAGGGGAGAACATATCATGAAGCAGCAGATGTTTGGGTAAACAAGCATACAGCTAATACAATCGTCAGTCTTGTTCAGTTTAAAGATGTCGATATAACTAAGGGAGAGTTACCAAGAGTTTACTTGGCAACACCTAGGGAAATAGGGAATAGACTAAAGGAAAGTCGAGCTAATTTTGGGGAGACAATCTTAAAAGAGAAGCACACTTGGAAAAGTGGAGTTGCTCAGGGACATACGGATAGAATACCTGAAAGTTGGAAATTTAGTAAGGAAAGAATAGTAGAATTATTGAGTACTCAATACATTTAAATTCTTTAAAACCTCATTTAGATACATCACGGTGAACCGTATCACAAGTAAATGAGGTTTTTTGGTAGTTTTATGTTAATTTTTCTTGTGATGCTTGTATACAGCGTTTTTGCAAATATTACATAAATATCAATGAGTTTAGTGATAAAATAACAATTGGTTGTAACTTTAGTGATGACCTTTTCGATTAAATATTTTAGGGGGTGAAGAAAATGAGGTTTTTTGTTAATAAATTATTATTAATTGGATTGTTAGGGTTAATGCTAGTTGGTTGTTCTGCAGCAACCAATACTGAAGAAAGCTCAGAGGATACAATAGAAGAGACCGTAGTAGAAACTGTAGAAGCAATTGAAGAACCTGAAGAAAGAAGTATTGTAGCCGACGAAATTACAACAACCTTCTATCCAGAAGTAAATAGATTAAGAAATCTTACCGAAGAAGACCTTGAGTGGTACGATATAATAATGACAAGATTAAATGCTATAGATGATTTCTCAGGTGATCGGGAGACTGTATACGAGATAGCTGAAGAATACGGAGAAGATCCTGAAGAGCTGTGGTTTAATTGGTTAGAGATTGTTGACGCAAAATGGTACGGTGATAATGGAAATTATGCTATTTTGCCAGAGGCTAATCATAAATTAACTAGTGAAATTCTTGAAAAAAACATCGTAGGAGAAAATATAGAACATATTAGCGGTGGGTCTGAATTGAACGAGGAAAATTTAACTACCTCTGTATATCAGAAGCTACATGTAGATGGAGAACCTTACGAAATTGCTTACATAATTGAACACAGAGATGATTTTAATATTGCTGAAATAATTGAGTTCAGTATTAACGGAGAAAAGATAGATTTTTAAATATAATATGTTTAGTTACGTTCCTTTTGAAACTGAAGATTATTCATCTACAAAGGAAATTGTTCATGATTGGCTTTGGGGTTTGAGCGAATCCAAATATCAGGCTTATGTCCATGAGCCGAAAATGTTCAAGCTTTATACCACCTACATCGATCGAAATCCAGTTGTTTGGACCCGACACATTGAGGATTTAGTGAAAAGCTTAAAAGAAGCAAGTGGAATTGAAGATGAAGAACAATTATATGCTATTCTATTGGCATTCTCCTGGTTTTCCTCGCCAGCGTATGCAGAAAATGGTTCCTCATTGATATTAAACGTGAATTTGAAGGAGTCTGGAAACTGATCGAATCAGGGTTAGAGTAAAAATGAAAAGGGGAAAATCATGTATGATAGAAACTACTGATATGCCTTGGAAAGAAGTTTTGAACGACGACAAGATGCATTCCATTTCTGGTGATGTTCGGGTAATTAATGCGTTCCCAATTCCACAGCTTAACACGGAGCGAAGAGTATGGATTTACTTGCCAAGAAGCTATAACGAAGACATTCGCAGGTACCCTGTTTTATATATGCATGATGGGCAAAATGTATTTAATCAAGCGACATCTTGGGGGACGGAGTGGGGTGTCGACGAAACGTTGGAGCAACTGACGAAAGATGAACCTGCACTTGAGACTATCGTAGTTGCTATTGATCATGGGGGCGGCCAGCGCAACAATGAATATAATTTCACGATTAATCCGGAATATGGTTTTGGGGGCAAAGGAGAGGCTTATGCTACGTTTCTTGCGGAAACTCTCAAGCCCTATATCGATCGTCACTATCGCACTCTTTCCACACCGGAACATACAATGATTGGTGGCAGCTCTTTTGGTGCATACATATCGCTTTACACTGCCATCTGTTATCCTGAGCAGTTCAACCGAGTGGGTGGCTTTTCTTTCGTGATGTGGCAGGATAGCTGTGCAATTATCCATTTGATTGAACAGTCGGAGGTTTCTCCTACACTGCGAATCTACTTGAGCATCGGAGAACAGGAGACGGATAATCCAGAATTTAACCGAATTGTTTGTGAGCATGTCACGTTTGCTCGTCAGACGCTGATTACAGCAGGTGTAGCGCAAAGCAGAATTCGATTTGACGTCATTCCAGATGGAACACACCATGAATCTACGTGGGGTCCGCTGTTTTCAGAAGCACATCGATGGCTGATGCAACCATGATAGAGTGATTTAAATTATGACTGTCAGCGAGAAGCTGTCTACTCCATTCTCCTGCGAAAACTGCATCAAATTTCCCAAAGTATTTTTGCTAATAGTGCTACAATGTGTATAATAATGAGTAAGTGAATAGGGAAAGAAATGGGGTATATCAAATGGTTCAATCCATTAATACAAAGGTCGACTTAGTTATTGATGCGACCTCACATATAAATTTGACAGACTATGGAAAGATCATGATTGGAGATAAAGGATTTGAGTTCTACAATAAACGTGATGCGCGTAAATTTATTCAAATTCCTTGGGAAGAAGTAGATTATGTGATTGCTTCCGTTCTATTCAAAGGGAAATGGATCCCGCGTTACGCTATCCAAACGAAGCGAAATGGAACCTATACATTTTCTTCAAAAGATCCAAAAAAAGTATTACGGGCTACTCGTGAATATGTTGAACCGAATCGTATGGTTCAGTCTTTAGGATTCTTTGATGTGATCAAACGCAATTTTAAGCGTAAAAAGAAATAGAATTGAATATCTATAAACAGCTCATTTGGCTTAAAAAGTAGATTGGTAAAGTATGATAGAATCCTTATAAAGTTGCTTCTGTTTGAGAAAATAGAATTAGACCCTTGTAATGTATAGGTCGATTCTCGTGAAATATTTTCTTGTAGTGGGAAAATGGCTATGATATAATTCACCTAAGGAAATCTTTAAAGTTTTTAAATGATTATTTTTAGCGGTAAAATTAAAACGGTTTCAAATAAAAATTAAATAGCTATCTTTATTATTTTACGTGTTACTGATTCGATCAGGCATGAGTAAAAAGTATAGATTAACACGAAGGTCAGGTTCTTTTTATTTCTCCTACCTTTATTTAATCGTCTTTTTACTCATGCCTTTTTTATTCCAATCAGAAGTGTAACCGCTCTAGATAAGCGAATAAAACATACTTTAGGGATGCCATATTTATGTAAGCTTTCACAATAAGAATAGGAGGTAAAAAGATGGTAGGAATTATCATTGCTACTCATGGTGAATTCGCAGAGGGTATCTTGCAATCTGGAGAAATGATCTTCGGAAAACAAGAAAATGTAAAAGCAGTTACATTGATGCCGAGCGAGGGACCTGATGATGTAAGGGCAAAAATGGAAAAAGCAATCGCCTCTTTCGAAAATCAAGACGAAGTATTATTCTTAGTCGATCTTTGGGGTGGAACTCCTTTCAACCAAGCAAGTGGCTTGATGGAAGCGCACCAAGATAAATGGGCAATCGTTGCTGGATTAAACTTAGCAATGTTGATTGAAGCTTTTGCAACACGCTTTTCCAAGGAATCAGCCCAAGAAATTGCTGTACATATTTTAGGAACAGCAAAAGAAGCGGTTAAGGTAAAACCAGAAGAATTAGAACCAGCAGAAGCTACTGCAGATACTGCGCAGCAAGTGAATACAGGTGCTCCTGGTACATTTGATTATGTATTAGCACGTATCGATTCTCGTTTGTTGCACGGGCAAGTGGCAACTGCTTGGACAAAGAATACGTTGCCTACACGTATCATCGTTGTATCAGATGAAGTAGCGAAGGATGAGCTACGTAAGAAATTAATCCAGCAAGCTGCTCCGTCAGGGGTAAAGGCACACGTTGTTCCGATTAATAAAATGATTGAGCTTGCCAAAGATGATAAACATTTTGGAGGTCAGCGAGCGTTACTCCTATTCGAAAACCCGCATGATGTACTTCGAGCGGTAGAAGGCGGTGTTCCATTAGAAACTATCAATGTTGGTTCGATGGCACACTCACCTGGTAAAGTGCAGCCGAATAAAGTTTTGGCCTTTAGCCAAGCGGATCTCGATGCATTTAAAAAACTAAAAGAAGCTGGATTGACATTCGACGTGCGTAAAGTACCGAACGATTCCAGAGGAAACATGGATGAGATTATGAGAAGGGCTCAGGCAGAGCTGGACAAACAAAGATAATCCTAATCATCAGTAAAAAAAGGAGGATTAATGATTATGGAATTGACTATTATTCAAATAATATTAATTATTATAGTAGCATTTTTAGCTGGTGTAGAAGGAATCTTGGATGAATTCCACTTCCATCAGCCTATTATTGCCTGTACGTTAATCGGATTAGTTACAGGAGAAGTAGTACCATGTCTTATCTTAGGTGGTACCCTACAATTAATCGCGTTAGGTTGGGCAAACATTGGAGCTGCTGTAGCACCAGATGCTGCACTGGCATCCATTGCATCGGCAATTATTCTTGTATTAGGTGGCCAGGGAGAAGCAGGTGTATCTTCAGCAATCGCGATTGCAGTACCACTTGCAGTTGCAGGTCTATTATTAACTATTATCGTTCGAACGATTGCGACTGGTTTGGTGCACTTAATGGATGCGGCAGCCAGAGAAGGAAACATTAGAAGAATTGATTTTTGGCATATTGTCGCTATTTGTTTACAAGGGTTACGTATCGCAATCCCAGCTGCATTAATTTTGGCAATTGGTGCAGGTCCAGTTAGAGAGCTACTTCAATCTATGCCTTCTTGGTTAACAGATGGTCTAGCAGTCGGCGGTGGAATGGTAGTAGCTGTTGGTTATGCAATGGTTATTAACATGATGGCGACAAAAGAAGTATGGCCGTTCTTTGCGATCGGTTTCGTATTAGCAACTATCCCATCCATCACTCTAATGGGTCTTGGTGGTATCGGTGTAGCTCTTGCATTAATTTACTTAGCACTTACAAAACAAGGCGGTTCAGGTAATGGTGGCAACGGAAACACTGGGGATCCGCTAGGTGAAATTATAGATAACTACTAAAAAGGAGGGACATAAAATGGCTCAAGAGATGAAATTAACAAAAAGAGATCGGATTGCGATTTGGTGGCGATCCACTTTCATTCAAGGTTCTTGGAACTATGAACGTATGCAAAACGGTGGTTGGGCATTTTCCATGATTCCTGCCATCAAGAGATTGTATAAAACAAAAGAAGATCGTGCTGCAGCACTACAACGTCATTTAGAATTCTTTAATACACATCCATATGTAGCTTCTCCGATTATTGGTGTAACATTAGCACTTGAGGAAGAACGGGCAAACGGCGCTCCGGTGGATGACAAGGCAATTCAAGGGGTAAAAGTCGGTATGATGGGACCTCTTGCAGGTATCGGAGATCCGATGTTTTGGTTCACAGTGAAACCAATCCTTGGTGCTTTAGCGGCTTCGCTTGCACTTAGCGGTAATATACTCGGACCAATTCTTTACTTTGTATTATGGAATCTTATTCGTATGGGATTCAAGTGGTATTCACAAGAACTTGGTTACAAAGCCGGTTCCAAAATTACCGACGATTTATCTGGCGGATTACTTCAGGATATTACCAAAGGCGCCTCGATACTCGGTATGTTTATCCTCGGTGCATTGGTAAATAGGTGGGTAGCTGTCTCATTTGCTCCGACGGTATCCGAGGTTCAATTGGACGATGGTGCTTATATTGATTGGGATAGCTTGCCTGCAGGATCGGAAGGAATTCAAACCGCACTGATTCAGCAAGAACAGGGTAGATCACTGACCCAGACGAATGTCACGACCTTACAGGATAACTTAGATAGCTTAATTCCTGGTTTAGCAGGGCTCTTGCTGACACTTCTCTGTATGTGGCTACTAAGGAAGAAAGTTTCTCCAATCATTATGATTCTAGGATTGTTCGTGGTTGGTATCGTCTTCCATGTTATCGGTTTAATGTAAGAATCATTTTCAAATAAATGAATCAATCTCATAATTATGAGATTGGCTCAAATAGAAAAAGTACCTCCTGTATGATAGAACTATTATCAAGGAGGTATTTTTTCTTACAAACTTCACACGAAATTTTAGGAGGCTGGCTATGCTTACTATCGGTTATATTGGCAATGGGAAAAGCACCAATCGATACCATCTGCCGTTTGTACTGCAAAGAGACAATATCAAGGTTAAAACCATTTATCGCAGAAACCCTGATCGTGATAGCTGGGGCAAAATTCCTGGAGTACATTATACTTCGGATATAGATGAATTATTACAGGATGAGGACATTCAACTGATTGTTGTCTGCACAAAACATGACAGCCATTATGAATACGCCAAAAACGTACTCGAACATAATAAACATTGTTTAGTAGAAAAGCCGTTTATGGAGACTTCCGAACAGGCAGAAGAAATATTTGCACTGGCGAAAGAGAAAGGATTAGTTGTTCAAGCCTATCAAAATAGACGATTTGATAGTGATTTCTTAACCGTGCAAAAAGTGATCGAAGAAGGGAAACTAGGAGAGCTTTTAGAAGTAGAAATGCATTATGACTACTATCGTCCTGAAGTACCTGAATCTGCGGATACTTTTGATCCGGCTTCGTCCTTTTTATACGGACATGGCTGTCATACACTCGATCAGGTCTTTAGCTATTTTGGCAAGCCCGATCATATCCACTATGATGTCAGACAGTTATTAGGACAAGGAAGAATGAATGATTACTTTGATCTCGATTTGTATTACGACGGGTTAAAAGTATCGGTGAAATCCAGTTACTTTAGATTGAAAGAAAGACCAAGCTTCGTTATTCACGGAAAGAACGGCAGCTTTGTGAAACAAACCAAAGATCGTCAGGAAGAGCATTTGAAGTTATTTTACATGCCGGATAACAACGATTTTGGTATTGATACACTCGATCATTATGGCCTACTGACCTATGTCGATGAAGAAGGTACTATCCATGAGGAAAAAGTGAAGTCCGTTAATGGCGATTACGGACGTGTATATGATGATTTATATCAAGCGGTCATCCATGGGAAAGACAAAACAATCACAGACGAACAGACCCTGCTTCAGATGGAAGTATTGGAAACAGGTGTGAAGGACTTGAAGTGATAGGATGAGAGTACAATGCAGTAAGTACAGATACTAGATTTTTAAGATTCGTATTCACCCTTGAAGGAATGCTCTCAAAACGAAAGACAACCGAGGTAATCTCAATTATCTCGGTTGTTGTTAAGTTTATGCATTTTTATACATCATTCGCCTCATTACAATTTCCAATGGACCATTCATATTGTTTTTTTCTAATAAAGTCGCCATCAAAATGGAAAACATCCAAATGCCCACAGCAATAAGAGCAGCTATCCCGTTATTGACTGTTCCTGCTAAATCAAGTGCTACCGGTGATAAAAATAGAACAAGCATAGCCTCATTCCATATATAAAATGTTAATGAACGTTTTCCTAAAGCTTTTAAAGAATTACTAATAGGACCGGGTTCTTTTAATTTAGCCCCAATTAATCCGAAAATTGCTGCATAGGCTAACCCACCTGCAATTCCAGTTAATATATGGAGCCCAAATATTAAACCTGATACAAAGAAACTTGGATGCCACACGCTCCCTATTAAGGATAGTGGTAGTGCACCTAATATCGAAATCGTTAAGCCTATAACACTTATGAGTTTAAGTGATCTTAAATGTAATTCTGGCTTTGTCAATAACTGTTTTTTAGCTAACCACATCCCTATCAAAACTGATGGGAGTATGGGAATCATTAGATGAATTATAATTGGAATGATTGGAAAAGTAGCTAAAAGAGATAATGTACGATTTAGATAGGTGTCCGTTGCTGATAGATCTAGTGGAAAACCGTAACTCTTGAATTCTAGCATACCGAATCCCCAAAATATTGGAGTAGCAAGACAGTAAATTATTGTAATAATGATAAATGATCGTACTATAAATTTAAGATTACGACTTAATAGTGTGCTAACAATAAGCCCAGCAAAACCATAAGCCATAAGGATATCTTGCCCGCCTATGATGACTGCTAATATGAAACCAAATAAGATCAAATACCAAGAACGTCTTCGTATTAATTTTGCAGCATTCTTCTTACTTTTTCCTTTAGAAAGTTGGCTATTAAATAACAAGACTAAACCATACCCTAACAATAAGGCAAACATTGCCCTCGCCCGATGATCAATAAAAAATATACCAAAAAGGTTTACAATTTCATCAAAGAAGTTCGTACTGGCAACTCTTTGCATAAGCCCTGGTTCAGAGTTGTATAAATAAAGTGGTGCATGAGCAAGTACAATTAGTAATAAGATAGTGCCTCTTGCTAAATCTAATGAAATGGCGCGCTTTTTTATCTCAGGTTTTCTATTTTGTGGTGTAACGAACATGTGCTGATTAATCCTCTCTTTTATTCCTCTT
The DNA here is from genome assembly GCF_001741975.1 of Oceanobacillus sp. E9. NCBI lineage: Bacteria > Bacillati > Bacillota > Bacilli > Caryophanales > Bacillaceae > Oceanobacillus > Oceanobacillus sp. E9. Next base: position 512,384 of record NZ_LSNA01000001.1, on the reverse strand, counting down.
GCTTCCTTTTTATAAATTACTTATTTCAGATTGTTATTAAAAATAAACTTGTTCAATTCTAGCAAACGATTAGGATGGTATGGAACGATGTAGTTGGATTATATACATTTTTTTACTTTTATTCAATTATTTGGTAGTTTCAGTTTTCTTTTTATTTGAGCATGATTAGAACAATAACTTCATTAGAAAAACGGAATCAACTGGATACACAGATGATAAGCCGAGAAAGAAGCTTCTGACTGTAACCATTCTTAATAACTAGTTCAAAAGTCTGTTTTATATACGTAATCCTTAAAAAATAGTCAAAATTTCCCCTTCGAATCATGAGTAAGGATGTTTATACTAGAAAGAGATGAAAAATAAGTTAAATTTTACCATGAAATAAGATGCGCATTCTGAAGTGATGAGGGAGTGAAGACATGGGTGAAATAAAATTGAATCGAAGTCCGGTTGAACATAAACTTCAAGACTATGAAAAGGCAGTCAACCAAGTGAAGTTGGAAGGGATCTCGGATATTCGCGGCAACAACAACGTAGAAGTAGTTGAGAAAATAAACCAGCTAAATCAACGTTTGCAAGAGCTGACCGAACGATATCGAGAAATCTCCACAAAACATCTTTCTACTGCTTATCGTGCGTTAGATAGTTTAGAAGAAGAGGAAAGAATGGCTGCAAAAGGGATTGAAATGATTGAATCCTAGTGGGGGAGTAGGAGGGAAGGATTAAGGGGAATGAAGACAATAGAAGCTTCAACGATTCATGAAGGTATTGAACAGACGACAAAGCTATTATCCGAATTAGCGGAACAAGTGGCAGAAGTACACGGAAAAATTACTGGTATATTGAATACTGAATCTGATTTTAGTGGTCAAGCAGCATCGTCTATCAGGGCATTTTATAAAGATATCCATGCACCACTAGCAGTCTATTTGGAAGGAATTGTTCGAGACTATCATGATATTCTAAGGCAAATTCAACAGTTATTGTATGAGCTAGACAGCTCCGAACAAGCATTTATTGATGAGGATTTTCTAAAAACAGAGATGAAGCGTCAATTAAATAAAGCGAAAGAACAAACGGCACAACTCACCGATGAAACGAATGATATCTTACGGTCGGTACGTGATATCATTCATCTGTCAGACCTATCCGATGATCAATTCATACATAGTGTCGAGAAGACAGAAAGCAAAGTAAATAAAACCATTGAAAAGCTTTATCAATTTGACCAAGAAGCAACCCATAAATTAACAACTACGGAAAACGATGTGGACCTCCTAGAAAATTACCTCTCTGACATTCAATCGTTAACAAAAGATCGCCAATTGATTATGACGAGTTACCAAACAAACTCGATTACACAACTCGATGTCCACCAGCAAATGATTGCTGGAATTGTACAAAAAACCATACCGAAAGATTTTGTCTTAGACATATTTAGATCGATAACCAACTCTAGTTATCTTGCAATGGGAAATACAGCTGCATCGATTGTACGAGCACAATTAAATGATACAATGAGTATGACGATGAGTTATCGCATGCGCGCCTTAGCAACTATCGTCGATACGACATCTCCAGTCATGCTAGAAGATGAGTACAAGAGCTTAGATGCTAAGGTTGTAAGCAGCCAATCGGTACGTGATTATAAAGGTGAATACTACGGAAACTATCTTACATTGCAAGACGGAAGAGTGGTTCGCTCTTTTGTGGATCACGATGGTGTCATGAAGTATCATTTTGTAGGAGATATTCCTGAAGAACGATTGGAGCCGGTGGAAGAGGATAAGAATTTATGGGATCATACCGTAGCCCTATCGAAAAAAGTGGCGGATGGAACGGTTGAGATAGGCCAGTCGGTGGTAGAAACGACGGTCAATACAGGAAAAACCATGTGGGATGGTGCCGTTAATTTCGGAAAAGCGTCCTTTGATGTGGCAGCGTGGGCAGGAGAAAAGCTGTATGGCGGTGGAAAAGCCGCAGTAGACTTTCTGTTCCTCGACGACATGAAAACACTAGTAGATAATGAAGCAACAGTTGGCGAGAAGGCAATGGCGGGATTTTTCTTACTACCGATTGGGAAATTTGGAAAAGCTGGCAAGCTAGTGAAGGAATATGATGGCTTTAAAGTGACTGGTAAGGGCGAGATTCCTGCGAAGAAGAGTAAAAGTACTAAAGGTTCGAGTAATAAAATAGATTCTGATACAATAAAAAAATATGTTAGAGATATAGAAATGCGAACTGGTAGGGAATTACCTAAAAATCAAATTGAAAAGTTGAAAACGGCATTAAGGAATAAAGAATATAAGAAGATGTCGCCACTAGATACAGCTAAACATAGAGCTGCATTTGATAAAACCAAAAATAAAGTAATCAAAGAGTGGGAAGAAAACACAGGTGAAAAATGGCCAATGTATAAGGAAGATGTTATTTCAGAAAAAACCGGTAAAGTTATAAGAAAACAAGGGGATAGGTATGATGCTCATCATATAATTGAGAATACTTTTGGAGGAGAACATGAATGGTGGAATATGCACCCAGCAAAATTTCCAAATGAGCACCAAGCTGGTATACATGGTACAGGTTCACCGGCAAATTCATTATTTAAAGGAGGTAAAAAGTAATGAGCTTGGATTTCATAAAAGAGGACCAAGAAAATAGCTTTTATCCAGTAAGTGAATATGAAATAGAAGATGTCGAGACTGAGCTTAATTTGAAATTTCCTAAGGAGTTAGTTAATTTTTATTTGGAAATTGGATATGGTTTTATTAAGGGTTCAGAGTTTAATATTAATCGTATTATGGATCCTTATTCTATAAGAGATTTTCGTTTGAGAATAAATGATTTTGAGTATTATCCTGATATTGAAATTTATGAAGAATTTGAGAATAATAAACTAATTTTTTTCGAAGGTAGTGAAACTGCTTTAATATCAATTGAATTAAATGATGATAGAAGAAGTCCAGTTTATTATTATGATATCCAAATAGCAAATTCCCTTGAAGAATTTTTAACTAGAATAGAAAAGAATGATAAGTACTACTTGGAATTACTATCAGATTAAAAAAACAAAACTAAGTGCGGATCAAGGATATTGATTCGCACTTTTTAATATTTCATGTAAATCTTTAATTGTTGTAGGAGATATTCCAGAAGAACGCTTGAAGCCGGTGGAAGAGGATAAGAATTTATGGGATCATACCGTAGCTCTATCGAAAAAAGTGGCGGATGGAACGGTTGAGATAGGCCAGTCGGTGGTAGAAACGACGGTCAATACAGGAAAAACCATGTGGGATGGTACCGTTAATTTCGGAAAAGCGTCCTTTAATGTGGCAGCGTGGGCAGGAGAAAAGATGTATGGCGGTGGAAAAGCCGCAGTAGACTTTCTTCTGTTCCTCGACGAAATGAAAACACTAGTAGATAATGAAGCAACAGTTGGCGAGAACGCGATGGCTGGGTTTTTCTTATTACCAATCGGGAAATTTGGAAAAGCTGGCAAGCTAGTGAAGGAATATGATGGCTTTAAAGTGAATAGTAAGGATGAGGTTCCTGCGAAGAAGAGTGAATTTAGTGGGGATGTGGATAAAGGGTTTAAATATGAAGGTGTTAGAATTATAAATAAGAAATATGCAGGACAGACGTACAGGCTAAGTGGTGAGTTAGCTAAAAAGTATCCAAATGGAGTTAAATTCACAAAAGATCGTTTCCCAGATTTTAGTCCTTATTCTAAAGTTAATGTAAAAGTAGATGGATTAAAAGGAAATACAACCAGTGATTTTACTGTTGCAAATAAAACTCTAGGATTAAAGAAAACTCCTAGAGGTTTTACATAGCATCATGTGGAAGATGGTAGAACATTAATGTTGGTACCGACAGATTTACATCAGGCTGTTAGACATACCGGTGGTGCGGCATTAATCAGAAAAGGATTAGCGCCGTGATTTAAATTATCCTGAAAGAGGTGTAAATAATGCTTGAAATAAAACCAAGTAATGTAGAGTTTAATGAGAAAGAATTTGATAACTTTCAAAAAGAGTTAGGCGTTAGTTTACCAAAAGATTATAAGAATTTCTTAGAAATGAATAATGGTGGAACTCCTAAATTAAACATTGTTAAACTTCAAAGTGAAGAAATAAGGTCATTTTCGATAACTGACTTTTTTGGTATTGGTAATGCTAAAATCTTTGATTTAAAATATCAATTTGAAATATATAAAGAACGGGTACCAAATGGAAATTTACCTATTTGTAGAGTAGAGGGAGGAAGTATAGTTTGTTTAAATATTCATAACGAGAGTATAAATTTCTGGGACCATGATACAGAACTCATAGACGAAAATATTTATTCAGCTAATCCTCTTATAAAAGTAGCTAGTAGTTTTACAGATTTCTTAAATGTTATTAAACCCTATGACCATGACGAAGATTTAGGTGATTATAAAGTTGAAGGTGTTTGGATTGATCCTGATTTTTTAAAAGAAATAAATGATGATAAGGATTAATACAGTTTTCCTGTAGATGTCAAATTTTCTACCCTAAGACGACATAAATAATGTATGTTTATTATGGATATGAAGTGAGACTGGTGGGAAAACAAGAGAAAGGGAGGAAAAATAAATATTTATGGACGTAAGTCGTATTTATAATTTAATCGATACAGAATTTAAAGTGACCAAAAAGGAAAAAGGTTTTATTTGTGTAGCCCCATTAGGTGGTGAAGCTTATCCAGAAAAAATAGTTAAATTAACTTTAAATGAAGTACAAAATCAGTATGAACTTTTTGAAGTAGTTCGAGGTAAAGAATATAAAGTAGATACATTTATAGATGAATATAAGTCAGTATTGGCTTTATATATTTTTGTGAAAAGTAAGTTAGAAGTAAGAAATTATGATGCAAATGTTAAAAACAAAATTAAAGTTGCGACCTCATTAACGGATATTGAACAAATATTTAAAACTTCTATAGATGAACAGTATTATTCTATTTTGGTACTTAAACAAGATAAAATAATTTTAGAAAAAAGCAAAAATGATAAATATAACGTTTTGTTTTTAGGAAAAAAAGATTCTAAGGTTTATATAGATAAATCTAGAAACATGAATAGCGCAGCGGCTGTTTTATATAATTTTTCTATTAAACTACGTCAATTTCATTATCTTATTAATAAGGTAGATGTTAAGGGAGATACTGATTTTATAGAAACCCTTAAAGAATTATATCTTATTGGTTAATAGGAACCAATATTAATTGGTGTATGGTCATTGCTTAAGAGAGTATTCTTATTTAAGAATGCTCTTTTTAAGTTCTAAAATCTAAGTTACTTAACGTTTGGGCTAAAGCAATAGAAAAAGGAAAAGATGTTTCAGTTAATGTTAAAGTTAATTCGAAGGAAACAGTTTAAGACCGAAAAGCTTTGATATAGAATATGAAATAGATGGTCGTATGAGATTTGCAAGTTTAGAAAATTAGGGGGATTATGATGAAGGTATTTGAGGACTATTTTTCAGAATTACAAACAGATATGGTGGCTACTTGTTTAGAATATGTCGATAATAAAGCAGATGAGATCTTTATTTATTGTTCATATGAACCCGAAATGTATGTTTTTGATTTTTTCTATAAAATTAATGGGAAGATTGTTCATAAACATCAACTAAGCGAGGTTGCAAAAGGAGATAGTCAACACAATCAAGTTTACGATATTTCGAGGGAAAGACAGAAGGACGCATTAAGAATAGGTAATCAAAATTTAAAACTTATTCATAATAAATGTAAAGAGTTCAATAAAGAAATGCCAACAGAAATGAAATTATATTATAATGTAAAGAAAAATAGCTTAAAAGGGAAATAGATATGATTTAGTTTATTCGATTGATGACGAACTACTACCGGATGATATCTATGATTTATGGTTTGAAGAAGTGAAGGAAAATAGACCTTGATAGTCTTAATCCTATCAAGGTTTCTAAACCATTAAGCGCTTGGTTGCGTATTAGGCAACAAGTGCTTATTATGCTATTTATTTGAACAGAAAAAGAGGCTATTGATAGAATTACTGTATGAAGTCTGTAACCTCATTAAAATAAAATTAACATTATGAAATAGATTGTATAACTATTATTAGAATTAAGTTTATTGGTATTGTAATCATTAGAAAAAGTAACATATAATTTTGTGTGTTATTACCTTTTTTGCTTATAGAGAATTTTTCAATAACAACATTGCTTATTGTAATTATCCCTATAAATATAAAGTATAATGGAACATTATCACTATACCAATTTGTAACCAATGGTGAAATAATCAAAAGGACTATTAATTGCATAATTGTCCCAGTTAGAAATAACTTATTTTTTGATGTTTCCGTCATTGAGTTCATAAAATCATTCCTTTCCTTTTAAGAAATCAACTTATCCCTCTTTATCAGCTTCATTAACCTAATTGTAAACATTAAAATCAAGTACACTGTAATAAGCAAAGGAAAATAAAAGTATAAAAAATCATTAGAAGGTAAATTAGTATAGATCATTAACCAAAATAGCGGAATTCCAGGCAATATCACGATACTGCTAAGGAAATTGAGAATAGTTTTCTCTATTTTATTTTTTAAGATAAGGATAATACTAAAATTGGAAACTAAGACAAGAAATAATGTTATTGCTAAAAGGGTCAAATTCATATAATACTATCTCCTTTTTCAATTGAGGATAACTAATTATCTCAATTGAGTCAAAATAAAAAAAGAATATCAGCTCTTTAATTTGCTCCCCCTTTTATTCATTTAAGGGTTTGGATGGAAAATTCTATCAAGCAGTAACGTTGTTTTGTTTAAGGTAGAGAAATGATAACAGGAGTTGTTTTAAAGAAGGTGAATTAAAGGTTTTGACTGAATTGCATTCTACTTTTCAATCTTCAACATGTGGCGAATCTATCATTTAATCATGACGAATTGTAATATTAAGTGCAACACCTAAAATGTGGATTGAGTATTGTTCTGTCACATTATTTAGATTAAGTGCTAGACGTTTTCTGATTTCAACAAATTAGGCAGTAATTAGAGCCTAACAACTATAGGATTTATCTTCATAATTTTCTTGAAACTATGGCCGTGTTAAAACGTATAATTAGTTAACCTAATAGGGAGGGATCTAACCTTGGATAAAATAAAGTATGAAGAATTTGCTAAATCGCTTATAAACGCCCATCAAACCCCAGGGGCAATGGTCGCATTAAACCATCAACATTATGAACAAGGATTCGGATACCGAGATCGAGAAAAGGAATTACCTGTTACAGCGGACACTATTTTTGGTATTGGAAGTATTACGAAGTCAATGACTTGCATCGCCATACTTCAGCTGCAAGAAGAGGGCAAATTATCTGTCCACGACACGATTAAAACATATCTTCCCGAGATTACGTTTAGAGGGAGTGAAGATATAACACTTCATCATCTGATGACCCATACATCCGGAATCCCACCGTTAAACACACTTTTTTACGCGAACAAGCAGTCAATGGAAGAAGATGGTTCTTTCGATTTACAGATTAAGCTAGGTGTACCCCTCGATCCTGAGCAAGATAGCATTGATACTTATGAAGATCTTTTAAACTATTTAAATACGATTCAATTTAACCCACTTGATCGTCCTGGTCGTTCATTCAGCTATTCAAATGATGGCTATGCTCTCCTTGGCATCATTATTGAACGTGTTAGTGGACAGTCGTATGCACACTATATAGAGACTAATCTCTTCCAGCCACTTGGTATGAAAAGTAGTTTTTTTGAACCGGAACGATTGGATAATCGAGCGACAAGTTTGTACAGCGTTAACCCACTTGCCGAGACACCAGCAGTGGAACACTCACCTGGATGGTGGGATGCGCCTGCAATGTGGGCAGCTGGTTATGTAAAATCAACTGCGGATGATATGCTTCGCTTCGGAGATGTCTTTTTAAATGATGGCAATGGTATTTTAACTTCTAAAAGCCTACATGACTTAACATCCCAGCATATTGAAGTCGAGCCAGGCTTACATTATGGTTACGGGGTCATCATTATCCCTGACTTTTTTGGCACAACGTTAATTGAACATGGTGGAGGAATTAAAGGCGTATCAGCGCAGTTTTCCGTATTGCCTGAGAAGGATATTGCGGGTGTGTGTTTGACGAATATTGCCGGTGCTCCTGCTGATGCGCTGTTAAAAGGGGCAATACAGAGTGAGATAGGTATTGAGCCTGATAAAAAAGCTATCGAGTATGAAGATTATGCGCTCTCTGAAGCAGATCGCCAAGCGATCACCGGTACGTATCATTCTAACGAGGGGCAAACGATCAAAGTCTATGAAAAGGATGAAGCTATTTTTATAGATTATTTAGGAACGGAAATTCCAACCCGCCCCGTTGGTAGAGGGGTTGTTACCATAGCGATGCATGGTACTGAGCACTTGTTGCAGTTTAAAAACGACCGTCTTCATTTTGGGTTTAGACAACTTTTAAAGATTGATGGTGAATAGAGTTATTCATTAAACCTTCATCGTGTTCGATGAGTAAGTAAATCTAGTAGAACATATGTAATGGGGATACATAGGAGGACTAGTCCAATATGTATCCCCATTTTTTTGTCCATAATAACGAGAAAGATTTTAGAAGCCGCATCTATAGTTTCATAGAGTTAGTGCTACGATTGTTATAAACTACAAACAAGCCCCACCACTGTTCCTCTAGACCTTACTGAAACCAAATCATAGCTGTCTGTTGAACTATCTCCTTAGCCCTCTTTCCCCCTACCTCCAAAACGAAATCTTATCAGCACTTAATCTAACAGATTCATATCCCTCAACTTTGGCTTTTCCAATTGAAATCATCATTACTGGAGCATAGCGTTCTTCGTCTAAATCAAATGTTTTTGCTAACTGATCTGCTTCAAATCCTGCCATTGGGTTCGTATCATATCCGTGGGCACGGGCTACTAACATTAACTGCATTGCGAAAAGACTGCTATCGATTTTTGCAATTTCCACTTTCATTTCTTTTGATAGAGTCGGAAAGAAGGAAAGAATAGTTTCGAGTTGGTTATCTCGCACTTCGGCTGGCATTTTTCCTTGTTCCACAGCTGTATTATATATTTCTTCTGAATATAAATAGCTGTCAGTATCACCAAAAATTAATAACATGGCTGAAGAAGTATCATTTTGTAATGTATTAAAACGTACAAGAGGTTTCAGTTTTTCTTTTCCTTCGGGAGTATCCACCACAACTACACGCCAAGATTGCATATTTGCAGAGGACGGAGCCAAACTGGCTTCTGATATAATCTCGCTTAATTCTTCTCTCGATATTTTAAAGTTCTCATCATAATGACGAACAGAACGCCGCCCTTTGACTATATCGACGAAATCGTTATTAAGAATATGGTTGAACATAAAATCTCTCCTTTTGATAACGTTAGATTATTTTGACATTTTATATGTCTTTGGTTATCATAATCACATTATGAACTATGAACTTAGGTTCATAGCAACAGTAAAAGAGGTCCTGTGATGAAAATAAATGAGGTTTCGAAATTAACAGGTTTAGCCATTTCCACATTAAGATTTTATGAACGTAAAAACCTAATTCCTAACAAATATGTTAAAAGAGATGTAAATAATTATCGTGTTTATTCGGAGGAAATCGTTGAGTATTTAGAAGATGTGAAGGCAATTTTATCTGCAGATTTTTCTATAGAAGAGTTAAGTTTAATGGTAAATCAAAAAATTAACTTATCGTACGATGAAAAGAAAGTAATGCTTGAACAAAAGATCAAAGAAATTGATGCTATTAGAGAACAACTGACTAGGTCAAAAAAGTTTTTGAATGAAATTTTGGAGGGAAAAGCAGAATTCCAAACAGAGTGTTAAGGTATTGTTGTCCGCTCAAAAGCTTAATTACTCACAAAAAGGAAGGTCCAATATGACACTACTGTATTTAAGATGTGTGGTTGAAGTGGCGAGAAGTCGTTCTATTGCTAGAAGATGTGGTTATCCTTATCTCTCGTTCGAACAGGACAATTATAATACGTTTTATTTTTCGGAGGAAATTTTGAGCACGCTCACCAGAACGAAGAATATTTAAATGAGTGATTGAGCGACGTTATTTAATTTACTTATCGGGTTGCATGGCCATTCGATTTCCACTGGGGTTATTAGTCATGAATAGTTTAATACTATAACAACCGATAGTTTTAGATTGTTTTGTTATATGGCTGTTTTTATGGTACACTACCTCCTAATCAATGACACGGGGGAGAGAGATGCACGATGACTCAAACAGTGGTGAAAGCTCCATTTAAAGCAGATCATGTAGGTAGTTTTTTAAGAACGGAACCAATTAAAGAGGCGAGACAAGCTTTTTTGGACGGGAAATTGGAGAAAGATGCTTTAAAAGCAATAGAAGATCAAGAGATTGAAAAACTGGTAAAAAAGCAAATTGATATTGGTCTTCATTCCATCACCGATGGCGAATTTAGGCGCGGATGGTGGCATTTGGATTTCTTGGCTGATTTAGAAGGTGTGGAACTTTTTGAATCGGAGTATATTAGCCATTTTAAAGGTGCCCAAACGAAGAATAATGCGGTTAAAGTAGTTGGTAAAGTTGGGTTTCGCCAACATCCGATGGTCAAACATTTTACATTTTTAAAAGAAGCGGTTGACCAGTATGGGGACGGCAGCCAGGTGGCGAAGTTTTCTATTCCTAGTCCCAATATGTTGTTCACGAGAATGCAAGGGGATGAGTATTACAATGGTGACACGAATCAATTGTTTGCAGACACCGTAGAGGCATATAGAAAGGCGATTAAAACCTTCTATGATGCAGGATGTCGCTACTTGCAATTAGATGATACGTCGTGGATTGATTTTGTTTCGGAAGAGCGTATCCAGGCGGTTATGGAAAAAACCGGGCAGGAATTGCAGGACATTATCGATGAAAGAGTACGTTGTATTAATGATGTGATTTCAGAAAAGCCGGCGGATATGGTGATAACCATGCATATTTGCCGTGGAAACTTTAAATCAACGTATATTACTAGCGGCGGGTATGATCATATTTCCGATGGATATTTGCGAACTTGGAGGTAGACGGGCTTTTCTTAGAATATGACGATAATCGTTCGGGTAATTTTGAGCCATTGAAGAGCTTTACGCAGCGGGAACAAACCGTCGTTTTAGGCTTAGTCACTTCTAAATTCCCAGAATTAGAAAATCCAGATACGATTAAAGCAAAAATCGCCGAAGCGAGCAAGTCGATTCCGTTAGAAAATTTATCCCTCAGTCCACAGTGTGGATTCTCCAGTACGGAGGAAGGCAACATTCTTACAGAGGAAGAACAATGGAACAAGATGAAGCATGTCATTTCCATCGCAAACGATGTGTGGAAACGATAAAATCCCGAAATCAAAAAACATGAGTGATATCGCATACCACTCATGTTTTTTTCATACAATTATACCTTATTTAATATACGTAATACCTGCTCAGCAACAGCTTTCCCAGATTGCGGGTTTTGTCCGGTCACTAATCGTTCGTCAACAACTGCAAAGGAAGACCAGTCTGCTTCTCCTTTGAAAATTGCACCTCGTTCTTTCAATGCTTCCTCGGTTAGATAAGGTACATGGTCAGCTAAACCTACTGCTTCCTCTTCACTGTTGGTGAAGCCAGTGACATTTTTACCGTCGATCAAGTAGCGGTTATCGTTATCTGGAATATTTAGTAAGCCAATCGCACCGTGGCATACAGAGGATACGATGCCATTGGAATGATATATTTCACTGGAAATGGTTTGAAGTGCTTCATTGTCTTTGAAGTCCCAAATAACACCGTGTCCTCCAGCATAGTAAATCACTTCGTAATCTGCAGCATTGATGTCCGATGGTTTTAACGTGTTGCCTAATTTGTTCATAAATGATTTATCCTGATAATATTTCCAATCTAAATCAGTCATGAAATCAGCTTTTAAGCTTTCCGGATCAATTGGTGTATAACCACCTTCAGGGCTTACATAGTCAATTTCGTATCCTTTGTTGTACATTTCATCCGCGAAATGGACGGCTTCGCCTAGCCACAATCCGGTAGGGCGCTCCAGATTTGGATATTTCGCGACACTTGTCACTGCGATTAGCACTTTTTTCATGGTATGAACCTCCTTCAATTTGTATATTTGCATTGTACCCCTTAAACTATGGTTTAAAGGAAGTGAAATGCATGTCGGAACAATATGATATTGAATTTGTATCGAAAGAAGTTAATATATCAAAAAGTAAACTAAGATATTATGAGAAGCACGGTCTGATAAAGAATATTGAACGAGATGATCAAAATAATCGTATCTATAATGAGAAAAACATCGAGTTAATTAAGCTGATTGCATGCTTGCGAAGATTGAATGTACCGATTAGTAAAATCAAACAAAATATCGATGTAAATAACTTTAATGAGGAGAGCTTGGAAGGTATTTTACAAGAACATAAACGTGTGCTTAGAGAAAAGGTTGACGAGTATACAGATTATATAAATGAGATTGATGATAAATTGGAGAGGCAATTAACGTCGAATTAAATAAAACGTTGAAAGCTTGCTTAAATACATTTGAGACCATTTTAATAACGTAAATCAAACTTTCTTATACGCAGCAATATCTGTTATGATAGTCATTGAAAATGATTATGGTGAAGGAGATTGGAGATAATGCCTCGTTTTAGTGAGACCAAGTTAGAGACGATTCGTGAAGAACGTAAAATACAAATTATGAAAGCTGCGATAAAGGTGTTTGCCGAGAACGGGGTCAAGCTGACGAAGATTAGTATGATTGCCAAAGAGGCCGGTATTAGTCACGGGCTTGTTTATCATTATTTTCAATCGAAGGAAGATGTATTGTACGAAAGCCTTGAATGGGCTGTTGCTTTAGGAGAGACACAAGATTTCCTAGAGAAACTTAAAGATGATAATAGTCTTTCTCCTATAGAAAAAATACATACGTTTACCAAATTTGCTCTAACATCGGGTAGTAATCAGGTGTTTCGTGTCATTCAACATCTAGAAAATAGTAAAGGTGTTCCAAGTCATATTCATGAACTATATACAAGTGTGGGAGAAGTTTATATAGAATTTTTTATCCCGATTTTTAAAGAGGGGCAACAAGTAGGAGAAATTATTGAAGGCAATACAGAGGAATTAGTGGAGCTTTTTTTAAGTGTTATTTCCGGTATTATGGCGGACGATCCGGACTGGTGGAACGATAATATTGAACAAAAGGTGACTCTCTTATCTCGAATGATTACTTTACGATAAAAAACTTATATATGAAAGAACGGAAATCCTGAGCTTCAGGATTTTTTTATTTGGAAGTAGGGACGAATGATTTGATCGTGACCACGGAGTTAGAAACTTTACGAGACCTCCTATGGAGCAAAAGGAAAAAACGGACGAGCAGGTTATTGACAAAGAGGTAGATAGTGGTTATTATATTGACTGATAAAGTCAATCAATATAATTAATTACTCGATTTATTTTTTGCATTTATATTGACTGAATAAATCAATCATAAGGAGGTTAGGTGATGAAAGATAATGTTATTTCGGTTCGAAATTTAAAGAAAATGTACGGTAAACAAATGGTGCTAGATGGTTTGAGTTTTGATGTACAACGTGGGTCAATATTTGCGTTACTTGGTGAAAACGGGGCTGGAAAAACGACAACCGTTCGGATTTTATCAACATTAATTCATGGGGATGAAGGTACAGCGACAATAGCTGGTTATGATACAAAACGTGATTCCAATTCTGTTAAAAAATTGATTAGTCTAACGGGACAATATGTAACTGTGGATGATTTGTTAACGGGAGAAGAAAACCTATTGATGATGGGAAGGCTGAATCATCTAGATAATAGACTCGTACAAAAGCGAACAGCAGAGCTTCTTGACTATTTTGATTTACAGGATGCATCGAAAAGGAAAGTAAAGACGTATTCTGGTGGGATGCGTCGTCGATTAGATATTGCGATTGGTTTACTTGCATCGCCTGAAGTAATTTTTTTAGATGAACCAACAACCGGTTTAGATCCTCGTAGTCGTAACAATATGTGGAATTTTATAAAATCTCTGGCAAACCAAGGTGTGACCATCTTTTTAACGACACAATATTTGGAAGAAGCGGATCAGCTTGCCGATAAAGTCGCTATTATTGATAATGGAAAAATCGTCAAAGAAGGAACTGCTGAAGAGTTAAAGAGTGTGATTGGAGAAGAAAAATTAGAATTAACATTTTTGGATCTCGATACTTTTTATCATGCTGAGAAATATATTTCTGGTCAAACGAATCAGGAAGAACTACTTATATCCGTACCGATCCGTTCATCTCACGAGTTGCGCGAACTTTTAAATACATTATTTGAAAATGGAATAGAACCGGATACTATTCATATTCGTCAACCAACATTGGAGGATGTTTTTATGACAATGACAAATCAAAAAAAGAGCGGAGTTGTTAGTACATGAGTGAGGCAAAATGGATATGGGCGATACGAGATGGGTGGACGATGTCAAAGCGCAGTTTAAAACATATTTTCCGAGAAGGGGAATCGTTGTTAATGGCAATAGCTCTACCCGTTGCGATTATGCTTTTATTTGTTTATATATTTGGTGGAGCTATTCAAACAGGTACGGACTATGTGAACTATGTTGTTCCAGGTGTCATTATCACTTGTGCTGGATTTGGGAGTTCACTAATCACTGTTAGTGTGACAAAAGATATGAGTGGAGGATTATTTGAACGATTCCGAAGCATGCCTCTACACCCCTCCTCTTTATTGGTTGGTCATGTGATCGGGGGGTATATCCGGAATGTTATTGCCACCGCAGTTGTTTTTGGTGTGGCCATGTTAATTGGTTTTCGTCCCGAGGCCGGATGGCCAGAATGGCTTGGTGTGATTGGTGTTTTAACGCTTTATATGGTCTCGATTAACTGGTTATTTGTTGTCTTTGGATTGATGACCAAGAATGTCGAAGTAGCAAATTCCTTCGCATTTCCAATGTTATTTTTACCCTATCTTAGTAGTGCCTTTGTGCCGACAGAGACGATGCCTGCTTGGCTCCATGCCTTTGCCGAACATCAACCGATGACGCCACTGATTGAAACATTGCGTGGCCTTTTAATCGCTACTCCAATTGATAATAATCACTGGTTGACGATTGCTTGGTTTGGTGGGTTGCTTATTGTTTCGTTTATAGCAGCGTCGATTTTATTTCAAAGGCAGAAAAGTGAGTAGCAAAATACGGATTTGTTAGTTAATCTTAGAAACTGTTTCAACGCAACGATAAACAGCACCTTTCAGTTATTTGAAAGGTGCTGAATTTATGTAATTAACGTCTATTAGTTTTTATAAAGAATTTTGCTGACTTTAGAGTGTTATAAGATATTTCATTACTAAACTAAAAAGTATTATTTTGTTTTTTACTTCCCCCATTATTTTTCCTTTAGGGCAGAAAATAGATTTCTCACTACTTGCATATAACGTTACGTAATAGATTATGATAGGAGGAAAATATATGATGGAGTTGAGTTTATGAAAAGGAAGTGGATAAAATCAGTAATCATAATTGTTGGAATATCATTTGTTGTGCTAATGATAATTGGATTATTATTTCGAGATGATGATAAGTTGGGAGGTTTTATAACTGATGAAGGGGAAAGAGAGTTTACTCAAGCATACGATACTGCCATGAAAGATTTGCCCAACCCGACGAAAGAATTTTGGGTAGAAACTGAATTTGGAAAGGTGAAGGTTTATAAATTTTCAGAAGAAGGAACAGAATCAAAAATACCATTATTACTGTTACCAGGGAAATCAGCACCTACTCCCATGTGGGAACCAAATTTGAAAGATCTCATGGAAGATAGGCCCATATACACAATCGATCTTTTAGGAGAACCAGGATTAAGTGTTCAAACAAAAAGTATAGTAACTGCTAACGATCAAGCTGTTTGGTTAAACAACGTTATTGAACATTTGCCTGAAGAAACGATTCATCTTGCAGGATTATCATTTGGTGGTTGGAATGCAGTAAATGTCACATTATATGAGTCTACAAAAATTGCATCTTTATCATTAATTGATCCAGTATACGTTTTTGGACCCATCCCTTTAAAGATGATCTTAGCCTCCATTCCGGCTTCCATTCCAGCAGTTCCACAATCAATCCGAGAAAAAATGTTAAGTTATATCGCAGGTGGAGCAGAAACAGATGGAAGTGAACCAATAAGTAAGCTTATAGAAACAAGTATGCGAACTTATAAAAGTAAACTTCCTTTACCGGAGAAAATAACAGAAGAACAATTGAAGGAATTAAAAATGCCTGTACTGGGTATTTTAGCTGAAGACTCAACGATGCATCATTCACAAGAATCGATGGATGTAGGATTAGAAAACTTGAAACATCCATTAAGTCATATGGTCATGTTCTCAAATGCCTCTCATGCAATTAATGGTGAATACCCAGAAAAGTTAGCTAAAAACATAGTAGATTTTTTACATGAAGTAGATATAAATATGAATAAATAAAGGAGCTAAAGTTGTGAAAAAGGAACGCTATTACGTAAATGATATTTCAAACATATCAGGGTTAACAAGGCGAACTATTCAATACTATGATAATGAAGGGGTATTAAAACCTGCAGGTCGGGATGAAAACAATCGACGTTTTTATACAGTTAAGGAATTACGTATCTTAGAACAAATTACTTTTTACCGTAATTTAGGATTTTCTCTTAAACAGATAAAAGAAGAAATCAATTATAATGACCAAAAAGAATCATTACTAGATGTATTATCTAAACAAGAAATTTATTTATATTCACAATTAGAAGAGACTCAAGGGAAAATAGATGCAGTAGCCACTTCAAAACGATTGATTGAAATGGGATATTCCCCTCCTTGGGATTTATTATCTAAAATTATGATGGGTATAAATAAAGTGGATATTTCCATTTGGAGTAACTACCCTTTCTCAGAGGCTCAGTTAACCATATTTAAGGATGTATTTGATTCTCAACAACTTGTTTTCAATTTTTATAATACTTTTCGAAAATTATCCATAAAGGCAGTTTCATATAAAGGTGCTGGCGTACCTGTAGACTCTAGCCTTGCATTTGAACTAGCTGAAGAGTGGGTTGATATGGTTGAAAAAGTAACTAAAGGAAAATCAGAGGTTACGAATGCTTTTCTCCAAGTAGATAAGCATCGGGAAAAATGGAATAAAGGTGAAAAAGACTTACTTGATGAAGCAGAACCTTATTTAGAAGATATTCTTAAATCATATTATGAGGGAAGAAAGGATTGACACTACGTTATATGGATGGAGAAATTGAAAAATTAGTAAAAAATTAAATTAAAGTAGAGCTTCATTCCATCTAGGCGTGGTTGGTGGCACTTGATACCTTTGAACTCCTAATATGACAGTGTACCATTTTTCTTAACATTATAGCTTTATTTGATATAATGGAAAATATTAGTAAATGATTAGGAGGTTAAGATGAGAAAAAATAATAGATATACGTATATAATTTTCCTTCCTGCCTTCTTATGTTTACTACTTTACGGCGGTACCCATTACATAAGTTTAAAATATAATTCCTATGAAGAATTAAAGGAACATGAAGAACTGAATGAAGACTACGAAATCAATTATGTGGAGCGGAATAGCGACATTACTGTGATTGCAGTCCATGGTGGAGGTATTGAACCGGGAACTTCAGAGGTAGCAAAAGGGCTGGCAGACAGGATGGACCTTTCTTATTATCTCTTTGAAGGAATAAAGACAGCAGGCAACATGATTTTGCATATAGAATCTACACTTTTTGATGAACCGATCGGACGAAATATGGTTCAAGAATCTGTAAGTGCCTTATCTATTCATGGATACCAAGGGGAAGAATCGATGATATTCCTTGGCGGTAGAAATGAAGCATATAGGGAAGCGATACGTGATGCCCTTCAGCACCATGGTTTCGCCGTTGCAGATGCACCTAGTCACATATCAGGGATGAGTGAAGATAATATTGTCAACGATACACAATTAGGAGAAGGTGTACAGCTAGAGCTGACTGCAGGGTTACGTGATTCTCTATTTGTAAATGGTGATCGGTCAGATACAACGGCTGTATATGATGAATTGATGGAAAGTCTAGAGGAAGGAACCAATCATTATTTGGAGACGGTATAAATGATATGTGGTATTCCACAAAAAGTAAGATACAGTCCGCTGGTGCAGAAAAGGAGCACCATCGCTGATGTGTACTCTTTCCATCGTTTATAAGGCTTGCTCTTCTTCATTTGTAGAGTCATCCTGCCTTACATGTCTAAACTTCCATAAGATAATTAGCATTAAGGTAAATAACCCTACAGCAACAATGCCATATACGGTTTGAAGCGCAAAGCTAAATGAAGATTGTATGGCCAGAAGGAAGTCTGGATACCCTTCGGATGCTATAATGGCACTCCCTACGTTTTCTGAGGAAAACGCAACTATTTCTTGAGGAACTCCAGAAGGAATTGAGTCCATTAGAGTAGCACGATATACAATCATGCCGATACTTCCAATAAATGCAATGCTTAGTACTGAACCTAGCCCACTGCTTACATCACTCATTGCCGAAGCAGAACCTGCCCGCTCTTGCGGTACGCTGGAAACAATTTGTTCACTTGCGATTGTCATGGTAGGGCCGATACCAAATCCGGCTAGTGAAGCACCAATAATTAAGATAAGCGCTCCCCCGTCATGTACCGTTATCATGATGAGTAAAGCTCCTGCAGTTGCAGTAAGCAGACCTATTGCCATGACGTAAGCCGGGCGCATCCACTTTGTAAGTGCGGGAGATACTAAAGTACCTACCATCGATAAGAATGCGGGTATAATCAATAGAAGTCCTGCCTGTGTTGGAGTGAGTCCTATAATTGCTTGTAAATGTTGTGCGAAAAGCATATCTGCCCCCGTAGTTACTAGTAATACAGCCATTACTGCAATCAATGAAAAGCTAAACGATGATATATGAAACATCCGTAAATCCAACAATGGATCCTCCATTTTCTTCTGACGCCGAATAAATAACATTCCAGTTACGATTCCAACCAGTATCGATCCTCCATAAACAAAATGAAAGCCATGGTTAGCCATCTCCTGTAAACCGAAAATTAAAGTTGCTAAAGTTAACAAAGATAGTAGCACACTGACAAAATCAATCCGATTAGATGTTTTATTGCGATACTCAGGTAAAAGTGGCGATGTTAGTAACAATGCAATAACTATAGGGACATTGATAAGAAACACTGCCCCCCACCAAAAAGTATCCAAAAGTAAACCTCCTATCGGGGGTCCTAATGCCATACCTGCAGAGAATGCACTAAGATTAATAGCGATAGCTACGGAAAATTGTTTCGAGTCTGTAAACATACTCCGTAATAACGACATTGTAGAAGGCATCACTGTTGCAGCCGTGATACCAATCAATGCTCGAGTAGCAATTAACATCCAAGCTTCCGTCGCAAATGCTGCAAAAAGCGAGGCGCATCCATAAATGGATGCCCCGATAATCAGCAAGCGCTTTCTACCCACCTTATCTCCTAGCCGACCCATTGTAAGCACAAATCCAACCGCCAACATTTCACCAATATGAATAATCCAAAGCATCTGGGTTGCGCTCGGGGCTAAATCCGCAGCAATGGATGGCATCGCAAGAAAAAGGACCGTCATATCTGTAGCGAGCATGAAAACAGCCAATGTCAAAGCCCCTAATCCTATCCATTCCCGCCATGTTGCTTTTGGGAGCTGTTCATGATTAACATTACTCATCTTTTTTTCTCCTTTCGTCTACTAGGTTTCCTTCATTCAAATAATCCTTTACTTAATAGTTTCTAATACTTCGCAACGGGTTTTTTGATTTATTTACAAGGTATTATTCCTGAACGGATTAGTGAGTCAAAAGAGTATTCATTGGAGTAGGTATAGTTGATGGTTACATAAAAAACACCATCAGTTGTTGTTTATATAATGACACGTCTGTTTTGAGAAGAAATCAAACTATCGATGGAGTTTTGTATACAAATTAGGTTGTATGATGTTTCAAAAATTTGTTCTTTTACTTATATTCAGACATAATAATTGTAAGTATCGAATCGGTCCAAGGGGGGATAATTTGAACACTACAAATCAGAACATGAACGTAACGAAAGAGTATATAGATACAGCTGGGCATAAAAGTGGAATGTTTATCGAGTCCACGAATCTTAATAATCCTGTTTTACTCTTTGTGCATGGCGGTCCTGGATTCCCACAATATGCACATGTGAAAGCATCTGGGCTATCATGGGCGAATCATTTTACCGTGTGTTACTGGGAACAAAGAGGTACCGGTATGTCGTATAATGCATCTACTCAGGGTGAGATAACATTAGAAAGAATCGTTGCTGATGGTTTAGAAGTCGTAAACCATCTTAAACAGAAATATAACCAGGAGAAAATCTACTTGTGCGGACATTCGTGGGGTTCGTTAGTCAGCAGTATCATGGCAAGTCGACAACCTGAACATTTCCTTGCGTACATCGGTATCGGGCAACTGGGAAGACATTATGAATCGAATAGGGATACGTATGATTTCTTACTGGAGACAGCGATCGAACGAGGAGATGAAAAGGCAGAAAAACATATACGCTCGGTCAAATTCAATAAAGGGTTTTATAAGAGTCAGGAGTATCGCAAGCTGCTAGGCAGGTACCTCAATAAATATGGCGGCGGTACGAAGCGTGAGGGTTATTCGAGCTGGGAGGGTATGAAGGATATTATCGAATGTAAGCACTATACGTGGAAGGAACGTCTGAACATTCTAAAGGGCATTTTCTCCAGTTATCAAGCGTTAGGCGAATCATTGGCTAATACAGATGCCACTGTCATGGCACCAAGATTCGAGATTCCTGTATTTATTGTGCATGGCGTGTATGATTATCAAACCTCTTATAAGGAAGCGAAGCGATTCTATGAAAGTATCGACGCGACATCGAAACAGATGTACACATTTGAGCACTCGGCGCACTCTCCATTTGTAGAGGAGCAGGAGAGGTTTATGGAAGTGTTGGTGGGGGATGTGGTTGGGGTAGTGAAGTAGGTTAGGTAAAGAAACAGCACCATTCGTATTGAAACTGAAATGGAACTGTTTCTTTATAATTATAAATTTAGTTTAATTCTACCTGATCACTCATCGCATCACTCATAACTACTTCCTCTTCACCCTTCTTCTTCCGAGTTAAAGAAAAGACAGCAAATAACAAGGAGATAATCACAAGCGCGCCACCGAAGTAGGCTGCATTAGTAACGGATCCTGTCTGGTTTAATACGAGACCGCCAGTTGCTGATCCAATGGAAATACCAATTTGCAATGCGGAGTTATTGAAGCTCTGCTGAATATCGGATGTTTCTGGATCGGTATCAATTAAATAGCTTTGTTGCGGTGGAGATAGACTCCAGCTTAGTGCTCCCCAAACCATCATCACGGGGATGAATAATACAAGAGAGAAGGTCGTGAATGGTAATAAGAATAACATCGCAGCAAAGGTCGTGATAACGAATAGGATACTTTTCTTCGGACCGATGGAATCAGATAGGAATCCTCCGAATGCTCCACCGCTTACTGCTGCAATTCCAAATAATAGGTAACAAATACTTACCCAAAACGCATTCATATTAAGTTCTGTCTCTAAAAATGGTGTAAAGTACGCATATAGCGTGTAGTGTCCTGCCAGCATAAATACGGTTGCCAGATGGGCACTTCCAATTTTCAAGCTAGCTACCGCTTTTAACTGTTGTTTAAGCGGGACTGTCTTCCCTCCTGGAATTTTCTCCAAAAAGATGAAAATAAGCACAAAAGAAATCACTGATAAAATCGCAATGCCAAGGAAAATCACGCGCCATCCGAAGTTATCGGAAATAAGAATTCCTAGTGGTACACCCATGACAAGAGATGAACTAATCCCCATATAGATAAGCCCAAGCGCCTTTGCGCGGTGTTCTGATGCAACAATCTTCGCAGCAATCGTTAACGATAGTACAACAATCAGAGCGGTACTCATTGCGCTTAATACCCTTGCGAACATCATAAATGTAAAATCAGGGCTGAAATACGTCATGATATTACTGATGAAGAATACACCTAAGGAAATAAGATATACTTTCTTACGTTCGAATTTGCTCGTTAGAACAAGTAATACTGGACCGGAAACGGCATAAATAAGTGCAAAAACGGTAATCAGTTGTCCTGCAGAGCTAATCGAGGTATTTAAATCTTCTGCAATCGTAGGAAGTATTCCACCAACAATCAGTTCCACAAGTCCAACGGCAACAGTGGATAACGCTAATATAAATACTTTTATATTCATATTCTGTTTTTCTTCCTTTCTGATAAACATCATAAATTCTACTAGAAAACAAAAAATCCTGATTACAAAAAATGATCGACTCATTTTCTGTAATCAGGATTTTATGGTTCCTGGTAGAGACCCCCAAGCCATATTCTTGAGGTTATACAGTATACTATTAGATTTTAATGAACACTTGAATAGTTTACTAGGAATTTCTGGAGGTTTCAAGTGGGAGATTTTTCTAATAAAATTTAATAAGTATGAAGATATGAAAATTAAGTAAATATAGGTAGTTTAATTTGCTTGTTCAACGTGTGATGGCCACAAGAAATATAGAATTTATACTTTACTATACAAGTATTATGCTATAAATACATAGATTTGTTTATGGTGATACTGTTAAAATAGTAGGCGTAGTTTGGATGATGAATTAAGATAGTATCGATTGAAAGTTATAAGTTAGATGAGGTGATTAGATGACTGTCCCTGGATATCAAGATTTTATGTATCCTTTCCTTCAAATATTGAAAGATGGTAAGGAACATAAACTACAAGATTTGTATAGGGATCTGGCAGGCTATTTTAACTTAAATGAAGATGATATAGCTGAAACGCTGCCAAGTGGAAAGCAGACCCTATTGAACAATAGAGTGGGTTGGGCAAGAACGTATTTGAGTAAAGCTGGACTTATTAAAGTAGTAAGAAGAGCCGTCTTTACTATTACAGATGAGGGGATGAAGGTATTAAGTGATCCAGGTGTTGATCGTATTGATAGGAAGTTTTTAACTCGCTATTCAAGTTTTAATGAGTTTATTAATAAGGCTAATCAAGACACCAATGATGATATAAATAATACCGAACAAAAGACACCTTTAGAGCTAATAGATGAAAACTACAACATTCTAAAAAAGGAACTTCAGGATGGCCTTTTAGAAAAAATTTTAGAATGTTCACCAGCATTCTTTGAACGATTAATTGTTCATTTAATAGTAGCAATGGGGTATGGAGGTTCTGTAAAAGATGCAGGAGCGGCGATTGGGAAATCAGGTGATGAAGGTATAGATGGGATTATAAAAGAAGATTTCCTAGGATTAGAAATGATCTATTTACAAGCGAAAAGATGGAAAAAAGAATCTACAGTTGGAAGGCCGGATATTCAAAGTTTTGTAGGTAGTCTAGTAGGAAAGCAGGCTTCAAAAGGAATATTCATTACTACAGCGAAATTTTCTAAGAATGCTTATGATTATGCCGATTCAATCGATAAACGAGTTATATTGATTGATGGTCAGCAATTAACAGATTTGATGTTTAAATACGATGTTGGAACGACAAATGAAGAAGTATTTGTTACCAAAAGACTTGATATTGATTTTTTTGAAGAATAACTGTTAAAACTATTTTATCCAGAGACGAGACTCTCAAAACTAAAAGCCGGTGAATTTTACACGTAGTAAAATATTTCCGGCTTTACAATTTATTTGATAAGTATGAGATTTATCTATTTAATTATATAGTTACATCAAAAACGAAAACGGCTTTCTCGGTGGTGTAGTCGGATTCATGAGGAGGATCATATCTAAGGCGCTGATATTAGGTAGGTTATCGATAAATTGATGCATCTCTGACTCTGTTTGGAATTGAAAGGCTTCTAACTGCTGAATTGGTTCAAACTTACCCTTTGAATCGTTATAGAACAAGCGATACAGGTGTAATATATAAGCATCGGTCTGTTCAGACAAACCAAGGATTCCTAGATTCTTTTTTATCTCTGAGAAAAAAGTAATCTCTACTTTTCTATCCTGAAGTAGTTCTGTTGGAATGGCGATATTATTTTCATTATTCATCATTTCACTCCTCTTTTCTAGTACTATTGTCTCGCTTAGTGTGAAATTGTGCAACAAATAATAAGAAATTTCTTATTAATTTATTTGTTTAAACTATAGTAACAAGCTAAACTCCTTATCATTTGTTGTTTTAAGAACGTTGCAGGGATGCTGATAGGGAGTTGGATTCCATTACGGAATGTGATGATCGATTTTCCTTGGTCATTAGTAGTTTGCGGTTGAATGGATTGAACATGGTGATAGAAAATCCAGCTACACTCATTATTAGTCGTAGCATAGGTGGGGAAAGCAATAATTTGTTGGGAGACGCTGATTACTATAGGCACTTTTCGTTTGAAACCAGTGTGATAGGATGTAGCAGTTTTTCTGCCTTCATAAGTGGAATAATGATATAAGCATCCTTCTTTAATGAGTTGAAGAGGGGTTTTCTTATGCTCTATTGATTTCTGTTGCTCGAGAATAATAGAAGAAACATCAGGTCTATATGTAGGGTAAATAGCCATAGTCATAGAGGAGATACCATTAAAAGTAGATGGAGTTATTCTAGATTTTCTTCCTCTAGTGATTGTTGTTTCTCTAATTGGTTCTCGAGTTCTTGTAATTCACGAAAGAGCTGGTTCATATCTATATCGGTTGCTTTCCAAAATCCATACATGGTTGATATTAAAGGAGTTTTCTCTCCTCTTTCTACTTTTCCGATGTGTTTGTCATCGGAATCACTAATTTCCGCTACTTGTTCTTGTGTTAATCCTTTTTCTTCTCTAGCGTTTCGCATTCGTATTCCCATTGTTTTACGTAATTCTTCATTAAATCGCAAGTATAATCTTCCTTTTTTAAGAAAAATTATCCTGTTCAGCAAAGGGGAAGAACACGTCCTGCAAGACCCTTTTTGTGTGTGGAAATGATAAAACAACGGTATAATCATTGTCTAATTAAAGTTAAAATAAAAATATCAACAAATAGGAATCATATAAAATTGGGTATTCGGATTTTATGGTGAAAAAGGGGGTTACTTCAAGATACCTGTAAAATATACGGTTATCGATAATAAGACAACCAAATTGTTAAAAGCTTAATTTCTCACTTACAACATTGAGAATTAGACTTCTATTCTTTTCTTATCACGCCCGATCGTATTATGGATTAAGCGATTTGTCAGTGGTTAACGTCCTAAAGGCTTCCCGGTCTAACGGTTAGTAGTATTTTAAACGTCGAAGAAGCAAACCTTCTTAGCGTGAGAAATCCGAATTTTTTGATGTTACACTCTACTCAAAGTCATTTAGTTGGTTTTGCTGTGGCTTTAAAATAAGATTGATCATTTTAAATAAAGTTCGATTATTTGGGATGAAGTGTGGATATTTGTAAAATACTGACGCTGACGTAATGTAAAAAAGGAAGGCAATAACTACAGGGAAGTATCCAAAAAATAGCAATCGATAAGAAACCACATTATTTGTAATGAGGTAAAATAAAAGTGGATTTGAAATTCTTTAATGAAGGAGAGATGAGATATGGCGAATATTGAGCATCTACAAAGTGTGAATGTTCCAGCGGAGCTAGTGTACGAAACATTGACTACTGAGAAAGGCCTTTCGGAAATATGGACAAATGAATTAAAAGTTAATAATCACATAGGTTTTATAAATGAGTTCCGATTTGGTGAAAATGACTTAACAAAGATGAGAATTGATGAGCTTGTTCCCGATAAAAAAATTGTGTGGCAATGTGTTGATTCGGGAGATGCAGAATGGATAGGTACGACTATTTCTTTTGATATCGAGGAAAATAATGGGAAGACATCAATCACATTTCGGCAGATGAATTGGAAGGATGTTACCACATGTTATCGCATTTGTAATTATAATTGGGCTATTTTTCTGTATAGTCTTAAACAGTATTGCGAAGAAGAAGTAGGTATGCCTTATCAAAAACGAAAGTTCTAGTTATCATTGAAAGGCAGAGGATAGTAATTCTAAGGTTCAAGCATTCTACCAAAGAGTACAAAAGCAAGGATAATAACTTGCAAGAAAAGGATTCCTCAATTCAATTTAAGGACACTAATGATTAATCTGACGTTATAAATAAAATCCCTTATTGACAATTAGTAAAAACCGTAATAGTATGATAATTAAAATTAAATACGCTAATATCTCTTATTGAGAGTGGCTGAGGGACTGGCCCTGTGACGCCCGGCAACCGTTCATCTTAATTCCAATGATGAATAGGTGCTAAATCCTGCAAAATACGGATAGTATTTTGAGAAATAAGAGAGGTGATGAATGACTTACATATTGTTATGTTATGCCTCTCGAGTTCAAATCGGGAGGCATTTTTAGTTTCCCAAAAAAATTTACACCATGAGAAAAGAGGAAGGGTTTATGTCCACATCTATTGTTAAAGGAGCTCCTGGTCATTATCGGATTGGCTCTGATGTCTTAGAGGAAATTCCTGTACTCCTTGAAGAATTATCAGTTGACTGTATACAAGTTATCGCAGGGAAGAAATCATGGCAGGCGGCAAAGCCGTATTTACCTTATGTATTAGTGGAGCAAGTAGAACCGAATATCATCTTTATCGAAGGTCATACCACGCTAGAAAAAGCAGAGACCATAGCGAAACAGCTTCATCAACATTCTGTGGAAGCTGTGATTGGTATTGGCGGCGGGACTGCGCTCGATATTACGAAGGCCGCAGCTGTGAAAGCAGATGTTAAATCGATTTTAATTCCGACGATTTCTGCGACTTGTGCTGCGTGGACACCGCTTAGTGTTTTCTATGACAGCGATGGGGCATTTACACATTATACGGATTTTCCGTTGGCGACGACGCTTGTCTTAGTAGAACCAGCTATCATTGCACATGCCCCAATAGAATATTTAAGGGCGGGGATAGGTGATACACTGGCAAAATTTTATGAAGCAGATGCATTGATCGAGAGTTTTTACCCGAATGAAGAAGCGCCTGTACCAGTGAAAGTTTCACAATTTTCTGCGGGGATTTGCCGGGATGTACTACTGAAGGATGGAAAGGCTGCACTGGATGCCGCACGCACTAAACAAGTTACGCCTGCATTTATTCGAGTTATCGAGGCGATCATCATCACGGGTGGAATGGTAGGCGGATTTGGCGATAAAGCAGGGAGAATTGCCGGTGCGCATTCGCTACATAATGGATTAACGGAAGCAATCGAGGCAAAAAACTTCTTACACGGAGAGCTCGTCGCATACGGAATTCTTGGCCAATTGGCATTCGAAAACAAAGAGGATGAGCTTTTGCGTCTACTCGATTTTTACGATCAATGGCAATTGCCGTCTAGTTTACAAGGAATCGGCATTGATGTAACCAATACGGAGCTCGTGGAGAAAATCATTCAGAAAGCAATTCTGCCGCAAGAGTCGATTCATTTTATGAATAAGGAAGTTACGGCGGAATCATTAGCTGGTGCGTTACAGCAAGTAGAGAAATATAATCAAGCCTATTACACGGAAAAAAGAGGAGAGAAAACATCATGAAAAAAGGATTATTAATAGCGATCGTATTTTTAGCAATATCATTATTGGCTGCGTGTGGCAGTGAGGAATCTAGCGGGTCGGGTCAAGGATTGTACGATGATGAAAAATTAGTCATCGGTGTAACGGCAGGGCCACATGAAGAAATTCTTGAAAAAGTAACGGAACTAGCAGAAGAGGAAGGCATCGAAATCGAGTCAAAGGTGTTCACGGATTATGTTATGCCAAACGTTGCTTTAGCTGAAGGGGAGATTGATTTAAATATCTTCCAAACAGAACCGTATTTTAATGCGTTTAAAGAAGATAGAAACTTAGATTTAGTGAAATCATTTGATACCGTTACTTTCCCGATGGGGATTTATTCATTAGATGTCGATGATGTGTCTGAATTACCTGAGGGATCCACCATCGGACTGCCTAGTGACCCTACAAATAGTGGTCGTGCACTTTTACTATTTGAACAAGCTGGTTTAATTGAGTTGGATTCGGAGACAGGAATTAATTCTACGGTTCGTGACATTGATAAGAATAACGGCAATTATGAATTTGTGGAACTAGATTCTGCGCAGATTGCACGTCAGTTAGAGGAATTGGATGCAGCTGCGATTAATACAAATTTTGCTATCGAAGCCGGATTTACCCCTACGGAAGATTCTATTTATATTGAGCCGAAAGATTCTCCTTACATTAACCATGCTGCGGTGAGGGCAGAAAACGAAGACGATGAAATCATCCAGAAACTAGCAGATATTTATCGTAGTCAAGAAGTCAAAACATTCATCGAAGAGGAATTTGGCGGATCGCTCATTCCTTCATGGTAAGGGAGTAAGGAAATGAGCGTAACGGAAGGAGCATAAACATATGATTGAATTAACGAACATCACAAAGACTTTTTCAGGAAAACAAGGAGATATTCATGCATTAAAAGATGTTTCTTTATCCGTTGGAAAAGGCGAAATCTATGGCGTAATCGGCTATAGTGGCGCCGGGAAGAGTACATTGATTCGTTGTGTGAATTTACTGGAACAGCCGGATCAAGGATCGGTAAAAGTAAATGATGTAGAATTAACCACGTTAAAGGCAGGAAAACTCCGAGAGACCAGAAGTCATATCGGGATGATTTTTCAAGGGTTTAATCTATTAAAGACAGCAACTGTCTACGATAATATCGCTATTCCGCTGAAATTAACTGGCCTCGATAAACAGGCAGTAAAGGAAAGGGTGCAGAAATACTTGGATATCGTTGGCTTAGCCGACAAGCATGATGCATACCCGTCAGAGCTCTCCGGTGGGCAAAAACAACGAGTGGCGATTGCCCGAGCATTGTCTCATGAGCCAGAAGTTCTGTTAAGTGATGAAGCGACAAGTGCACTCGATCCAGATACAACAGAGGCGATCCTAGATCTATTATTACGAATAAATAAAGAACTCGGAATTACGATCTTGCTGATTACGCATGAGATGAATGTCATCCAGCGAATTTGCGATCGGGTCGCTGTCATGGAAAATGGCGAAGTGATTGAGGAAGGCAATACTAAAGATATTTTCATTTCACCACAGCAACGGACAACGAAGCGGTTTGTGAACAGTTTATTCTCGCATGACATTCCGGATGACTTAGTAGATCGATTGAGTGAGAATGGCCAAGTAGCTAAATTATCTTTCTTCGGAGAATCATCGGGAGATCCGGCGCTTGCGCTCGTAACGAAAAAATACAATATCTATCCGAATATTTTGTCCGGTAGTATTACACGAATTAAGGAAGAAGCATTTGGTCAGCTACTCGTGCACTTCAAAGGGGAACAAGCAGAGATAAACGATGCGTTTCAATTTTTACAAGATCAACAAGTACATGTGGAAGGAGTGACGTTCGATGGAGAAAATCAACGCGTTTCTTGATGCATGGGGTTCGGATTTATGGACGTCGACGATTCAAACGTTTCAGATGGTCGGTATCTCTCTTGCTATTTCAGTCTTGATTGGGTTACCTCTCGGCATTCTACTCGTTTTAACCAGACCAGTGAAAGCACTCAGTAATAAACTCGTTTATAATGTGTTGAATATCGTCATCAATATTATTCGTTCGGTTCCGTTTATCATTCTATTATTCTTCATTCTGCCTTTTACAAAATTTATTGTCGGAACATCGATCGGCGTCAAAGGCGTTATCGTTCCATTGGTCGTTTATACGGCGCCTTATATCGCTCGGTTAATGGAGTCTGCATTACTGGAAGTTAACCGTGGTGTCATTGAAGCATATGAAGCGATGGGGATTAAAACGAGACATATCGTGTGGCATGTACTTGTACGGGAATCTCGCTCCTCTATTGTTCTCGGGTTAACAATTGCGATCATCGGACTAATCGGAGCATCTGCTATGGCTGGCTTAGTTGGCGGTGGAGGCCTTGGCGACCTCGCATATCGATATGGTCACTTACGATATGAAGTAGATGTGATGTACGTAACCGTTATTCTGCTGATTATCTTAGTACAAGGATTACAATCACTCGGCAATTACTTTGCTGCAAGATTGAAAAAAGATTAATATAATTTAACCCCAAACACCTCTTTTTTGGACTTTCATCATTTCGATTATAAGAATGAAAGAACCAAAAGGAGGTGTTTTTTGGGAAGAAAACCGATGGTGATAAAGGAAATAGCTTCGTATCTTGAGATTTATCTCGATAAGTTTGGGGGTGCGGGTGAAGGTGTTCGTAGAAATGTTATACTGTAAGTAACAAATTCATAGTTAAAGAGAGGCGAGCGAATGAAAATCAAAATGATCATTTTTCTAACATCTTCAAAAGAAAAAAATAATTGTGGTCAAATAGTAATGAAAACATTTGAATCAATGATTCGCCCTGTTAAAGGAGATATTATTGACGATCCCGGATTTGACTCAAGATTTCATAATGGCTATGAGGTTGTAAAAGTTACTATAAATTATACGACAAATGAGTGCTATGTCTCTCTACATCCACTAGCGATAGAATTAGAGGATATTAGTATCAACGACTATATAGACAAACTTATGGCAAATGAATGGAGTATTGTTTCAAAAGAAGAATTATTAGCTTAATGGGATTTGTTTAAGTGAAGAGGATTGAATAATTGTTGATTAAAAAAATTTATAGTAAAGATTGAAACTATTTGGCCCTTTACCTCGTTTGAACATAGTAACGACAGAGGGGATAAGAAGACGTGTGAATATATTATGAGTCAAAATTAAATGGTTTTAGGAAGGTGATGAGAAATGGGATATCGTAAAGCATTAGATAAATATATTGAAGCAACTAACTCACATGATTTTAATAATGTAAAAGCAGTACTACACCCTCAAGCAGTATACTGGTTTACTGATCAAAATTGTATTTCCAATGAGCAAATCGGGAGCTACTTTATGAAATCTTGGGATACTATTAAAGAAGAAGTTTACTCTGCTACAGATGTCCAATGGATTGCTGCAAGTGATCAAGTCGCTACTTGTATTTATACTTATCATTACGAAGGATATTATCTTGAAGAGTTTGTATCTGGTAGTGGGAGGGCGACTAATGTTTTTACATTGCATGATGGTGAGTGGAGATTAATACATGAACATTTAAGTAGTTTATAAGGATATTGTTTATTACATTATCTAGTGCCATGATAGGACAACAGATACAGGAAAATATGGATTCATCTATTGAAAATGAGTATACATTTCTATTAGCATTGTATTGTAAGAAAGGACAAGATGATTAATTGAAAACTAACCAAATTTTAATGTTTATTATTTTGCTAATGTTCATATCAACCTCATAAATATTAACTTATTTAACGGTAGTTGGAATGGTATCTTACTATTCTTTTTAAGTTTACTAGTTGTTGTGGCTTTATGTTTCTTTTCAATTGAACAACAAAGGGTAAAGAAAAGAAAAAGAATAGCAGCCAACGTATTTTGTAAGCCGCTTTTTCAAATTTTGTGATCTAAATCATAACCTCCATGTTATGATTTAGTCGCTAATCTATAAATCATTTAAGTCAATGGCTTTGCCACTGTTTGCATTTACCCCATATTGAACTACGGGCTGTGGCTTATTCCAGAGCCGATTCTTATTCATAGTTAAGAGTAAAGTTTATAAGTTTTAATTTTTAATCAAAATTTGATTATGAATATGGTGTTCCATATGCTCAAGATAATCTTGAATAAGCCACTCTAGTGTCTTATGTTGATTATTTCCTATATCACAAAGGTTGGATAGTTTTTCATCGGGAATATTTTTAACAATATTAACAATTTGCTTATTTAATGTCTGAAAAAGGTTTACTATTTCATTAAATGGTCTATCTTGATAATTCTGAACCATTACCCATTGGTCTTGATTATACGATTGAATAACATATACTTGTTCTTCATATTGAATTTTTATAAACCTTTCAATATTATTTATCGCAGAGTCACATAAATGTCCTAAAATTTCTTTTTTAGACCATTTATGTGGTAGTGGTCGATTAGTAATATCTTTTTCAGACATGGAGTCGTACTCTTCTGGTAATTTTTCTATCCAATAATTTATTCCTTTAACTACCTTTTGCATATTTTTACGCCTCCTATAAATAGCTTTCTCAGCTACATTTTTGAAATCGCTTTATTAAGCAATACTTTTGAATAAAAGCATTAACAGGTTTCTCCTTATTTCACATGGCTCCAGGTAACCTTTTAGTCCATCACAATACAAACGAAACTGATAGTTAAACTCTAGAAGATTTTTATCCAAAGCCTACTCAGTCCACCAACACTTTTTCTTCAAAGACTTGTATTGCCTTCTCCAAAAAATCCAATACCTCTTCTTTTACCGGATAGAGGTTCATGGCTTGTGACTTTTCAGGTGACTTACGTATTTCAAAAAATTTTTCACCTAGCTCTTCATTGTCGGCAAATAATTCATTCGATAATATCAACGTATCTTCCGCAATAATCTGACCTTCTTCAGACGCTGGGTTATCTCCTCGTTTCAAACAAAGTTCAATTCTTCTAATCAGATTAATCCATTGTTTAACTTGTGGACTATCTTGTTCTAATTTTGGAAGTTTTTCCTTAAGGGCTTTCTGTTCTTGATCATCAAAAAATTGATTCCAGTCGTCATCGGTACGATTCTTTGTTTGTGCTTCTTGTATCAAAGGGATTAATTGCTCCCACTTTAAATCCCCTTCCAACTTAATACTATTGAGAAGTGAGTTCGTATGATTAACGGATGCGTGAAGTTCCTCAATTTTTTGCTGTAAGTAATCTTTATGGACATAAAGTAACTGCTCTATCGTAATATCGGAAAGTATTTTCTTAATATTGTCTAGTGACAAGTTCGACATTTTAAGTATCGTTATCTTCTTTAGTACTAATAAATCCTCATCACTATAAAATCGTTTACCATAATCATCCTTCTTATTTGGACTCATTAATCCGATTTGGTCGTAATACCGTAATGACCGGACCGAAACACCCAACATTTTCGCAACTTCTCCTGTTGAATAAAAATTCACCTTAATCCCTCCAAAAATAACTGTTGCAGGTTACGCAACGTCACCAATTACACTTAATATAGCATAAAAAAGGAAGTGGTAATTCATGAAAATTGAAAAATCTTATTTTAATCAAAGTGCATGGTCGTGGAAGGAATTAATATTGCTATTGACGCTGGTTTTGGTACTCATCCCATTTTTTATTGAATATTTGTTAATGCAATATTTAACCGAAATTTTTCAAAATGAGTTATATTCGGGAACGTTAATCGGCTTGATTATGTCGATTATCTTTACCCTTGGTGTTTATTTTATTGCAATTAGACCAAAAAACCTTTCTTGGAAGGAAGTAGGTTTCCAGCGATTTTCAAAATCTTATTGGGGTCCGATAATCGGATGGACAATTGTTCTAATTATCGGTAGCATTTTGCTATCTTATATTATCGAATGGGTATTCGATACCGGAACGGACAATAGCAAGACAGATAGTTTACAAACTCGATTAACAACGATGAATATCGTGATTGCTTTTGTGTCAGCTGCAATTATTTCGCCCATTTATGAGGAAATTTTTTATCGTGGTTTTCTATATCGCTGGATTAGAACGAAGTATGGACTGTTAGCGGGGATGTTGATTAGCTCATTCATTTTCATGCTCGTTCATATTCCAACATTTAATTCCTTGCCATACACTTTTTTGTCTGGTCTGATTTTTGCCTGGACATATGAAAAAACACAGTCTATTTATCCTGCAATGATAATTCATGCATTATTTAACGGATTGGCAATTCTTTTGACAGCGACTGCATAGTAATAATTTTAGAAAAATAGGAGAGGCGCACACCATAATTTGGGGTTGCGCCTAATTTGCACAGTACGTCCGCTTCATGCATAAAAGCGCATTACTTAATTCCAGTAATGTGCTTTTTTGTGGAATATCAGGATGATTTATATACTAATCTTCTTTCATGGCTTCGTTAACTTTTTGGTTAACAGATTCCTGATAGATATCAGCATAAGTTTTTGAATCTTTGATTAGATCGTCGCAGAAAGCTGCTACATCCTCTCCTGTTACTTCAAGCACATTTCTTCCTAAGCTAGCGCCTTCTTCAAAAAGATCGATAATTCCCGAGAGTAAACCAATTCCATTGGTTAGCTCAACAGGGCCGACTTTATAGAGATACTTTTGAATCTCTTTATAGACAATTTGATAATCTTTCGGGAGTGCTTTTACACGCGCCATGTGTGCTCGCCACTCTTTTTTGCCTTCGATGATATCTTGTATTCTCATCTTCATTCACCCTCCTATTTGCCTAATTTTTTGGCGATATTATTGTTGAGTTGATTGCGCCACTTGTCGCGATAAGACTTTGCCCCTTCTTCACCGATTAGCGCTGAACAGAAGGCATTGATATCCTCACCCAGAGCCTCCTGTACACTCTGCCCTTCCGAAGCTGTTTCTTCGAGCAGGCCGAGCACACCGTCAAGTATTGGCATGAGGTTACGCCCGGTGAAATCTGTGTGCGGCCAAAGATTGGTTTTAATTTCTTCCCATGCAGCTTGATAATCAGATGGCAGATTTTTAGCTCGTGATTCAAAGTTTTTCATTTCTTTCGTCATGTCGCTACCCGTAATTTTTTCCCAAAAGTTCATTGTTTTCCCTCCTTTAATGCATTCATTTTTGTTGATACAAACTCCCATTTATCCCAGAACTTCCGTAGTTCCTCGCGACCCTCGTCGTTAAGCATAAAAAATTTTCGCGGTGGTCCCATGTCGGATGGTTTTTTTTCGATGTCGACAAGTTTATTTTTCTCAAGCCGAACCAGAATCGTGTACACCGTTCCGTCTACAACATCTGTAAAGCCAAGTGCATTCAATTGCCGGGTAATTTCGTAACCATAGGTTTGTTTGTGGCTGATAATTTCAAGAACGCAGCCTTCAAGCACGCCTTTTAGCATTGCTGTTAGATTTTCCAATATAGCCACTCCTCTCTAATTTGTATGACTTGTAATAAGTGTTACTTACTACTGGTATATAGTATAACATAGTAGTGGTGTTTGGCAAGACAAAACTAGAAAAACATAAAACTGTCTCTTGCTCAAATTCTGCTAATTGGAACATATTCCCATAATGCACCCATTGACACAACTCAATTTTCCTGTCATAATCTATTCTAATTGCATAAGGTACCTTTAATTCAGTCCAGAGAGGCTGACAAGGACAGCGGATTTTTTTACAATATACAGCGGAGTAGGTGTGTTTTATCCTATGATGGTGTAGTGTATTGTAACGAAAAAGAGGCTAATTGTCAGGTTGAACTGATGATTAGCCTCTTTTTTATGTGCTGTGGTTTTGGGTACCAGGAAATCATAGTTGGGGGAATTAAGATGGAAAAAATAGATTTAGAGTATTCATCACAGGCAGTACCAAAAACAGAGCGAAATAATTTTTGGAAGACATTATCCGTCATGCTTGGATTCACCTTTTTCTCTGCGAGTATGCTAGCTGGAGGGGAGTTAGGTGTTGGTTTATCATTTTCACAGTTTATTATTATCGTGTTAGCAGGAAATATAGCGCTTGGTATGTATACAGGAGCGCTTGCTTATATCGCAGCAAAGACAGGTTTGTCCACACATTTGTTGGCCAAGTATGCGTTTGGCGATAAAGGGTCGTACCTACCATCCTTTCTATTAGGTTTTACCCAGGTTGGTTGGTTTGGTGTAGGGGTTGCAATGTTTGCGGTTCCTGTTGCAAATGCGATGGGGTGGAATGTCTATGCCTTAATTTTTATCTTTGGGATTGCTATAACCATATCGGCAATATACGGAATGAAAGCATTAGTTGTTTTAGGGTTTATTGCCGTCCCAGCTATTGCCATTCTAGGAAGTTATTCTGCATTTGAAGCCACACAAGCACTAGGTGGTATGGAGGCATTATGGAACTATGAACCAACGGAGACATTGACAGTAGCAGCAGCTTTAACGATTTGTGTCGGATCCTTTATTAGTGGAGGGACACTAACACCTGATTTTGCACGGTTTGCGAAGTCATCACGCTTTGCTGTTGTGGCGACAGTAATTGCATTCTTCTTAGGGAACTCCCTGATGTTCTTGTTTGGTGCAGTTGGCGCGATGTCTTATGGATTACCGGATATTTCAGAAGTGATGTTTTTACAAGGATTAATGATCCCGGCGATCATCGTGTTGGGATTGAACATTTGGACGACCAATGATAATGCGCTTTATGCTTCAGGGTTAGGGTTTGCCAATATTACAAGATTTTCTCGCAAAACGTTTGTAGTGATAAATGGTCTTGTCGGTACAGTGCTTGCGATGTGGATGTACAACAACTTTGTCGGATTTTTAAACGTCCTAGGTGCTGCGGTTCCATCCATCGGGGCAATTATTATCGCTGATTATTTCTTTGTCAGACGCAGAAAGTATGGTACGTTTGAAAAAATGGTATTTAAAAAAGTAAATTGGATTTCAATTGCTGCATGGGCGATTGGAGTAGTAATTGCTCAGATAGCCCCAGGGATTACGCCACTTAATGCGTTGATTGGAACAGCTGTCGTGTATATCGGATTTATGTATCTGATACCTACTAATAAAAATGAAGAAGATAAGGGAGATCTGAAATGCTTATAAAAAATGCAACATTACGTGGAAAAGAAGGAAAATGGCATATAACCATTCAAGATGGCAAGTTTGCTGCAATTACCCAAAAACAAGAGGAAGTGCCGGAAACAAAAGAAGTAATTGATGCAAAAGGGGCGCTCGTTTTACCTCCTTTTATTGAACCGCATATACATTTAGATACAACTTTAACTGCTGGGGAGCCGGAATGGAATCAGAGCGGTACGTTGTTTGAGGGGATTCAGCGTTGGTCACAGCGCAAAGAGTCGCTAACACAAGAGGATGTAAAAACAAGGGCGAAAACAGCTTTAAAATGGCAAATTGCCCAAGGAATTCAACATGTGCGGACGCATGTTGATGTGACGGACCCTAGCCTAACCGCGCTTAAAGCCATGCTGGAAGTGAAAAAAGAGATGGCAGATTTTATTGATATTCAGCTTGTTGCCTTTCCGCAAGAAGGAATTCCTTCTTATCCTAATGGAGCGAAATTGCTAGAAGAAGCATTGAAAATGGGAGCAGATGTGGTCGGGGGTATTCCTCATTTTGAATTCACGAGAGAATATGGCGTTGAGTCGATGAAGATGGCGTTTGACTTGGCAGAGAAATATGATCGTTTAGTCGATATTCACTGTGATGAAATTGATGACGAGCAGTCTCGGTTTGTAGAAGTGGTAGCCAAAGAGGCATATGAACGTGGCATGGGTGCACGGACGACAGCAAGTCATACGACAGCAATGGGCTCTTACAATGATGCCTATACAGCAAAGTTATTCCGTTTGTTGAAGCTCTCAAATATTAACTTTGTGTCCAATCCACTTGTAAACATTCATTTGCAGGGAAGATTTGATTCTTATCCAAAGCGCCGAGGTCTAACGCGCGTAAAAGAATTACAGGAAGCTGGCTTAAACATTTGCTTTGGCCATGATGATATCTTTGATCCATGGTATCCGCTAGGGACAGGGAACATGCTTCAGGTCTTGCAAATGGGGATTCACGCATCGCAATTAATGGGGTATGAACAAATTGTAAACTCGGTTGATATGATTACCAAAAATAGTGCGAAGACATTACACATTGAAGACAAATACGGAATTGAAGAAGGCAAGCCAGCGAACTTTATCGTCATGACAGCCGAGAATGAGTATGAAGTCATACGCAAGCAGGCGACAGTAAGATATTCCTTCAGAAATGGAAAATTAATTTCCCAGACGAAGCCAAGCGAAACAGCAATTACTCTGGGAAATGCTACAGAGAGAGTCACATTTGATCGGAATTAGAGAGGAAGGCACATCTTGGTAGAGATGTGTCTTTTTCTTGTACTATTGGACCAAATTAAAAAAGCCATTCCCTACAACAATGTAGAGAAAGGACTTCGCTCTTCTATACTCCAGGAAACCATCCAGGTGTATGGATAATAACTTTCCAAAGTGGATCTGGAACTACTAATTCTTCCTGTTTCTCTTTATGAATTTCGGTAATAATTTCATCATCTCTTCCTTCAGCGACTTTTTCTACCCAATCAGGATCGATGATAAGCTCTCTTCCTAATGCGAGAAGCGGGATACCAGTCTCAAATGCTTTCTTGGCATCTTCTGCTGTATAGATAGAACCAACACCAATTAATGGTACACGATTATCGATCGTTTCTAGAAGATAGCTAATTCGCATTTTATTTAAATCTTCTACACCTCTTCTGGCATTGGAGAAAAAGCTCATTAAGGAAACATGTAGATAATCTAATTTTTTCTCTGCTAAAACATCGACGAATTTTAGTGTTTCACCCATCGTAATTCCTGGTGTTTCTGGCTCTTCCGGTGAAAAACGGTAACCTACAATAAATGATTCATCCGCATGTTCTGCCACAACGCTTTGTACTTTATCAATAACAGCGAGTGGGAAAGTCATCCGCTTTTCCAAACTTCCTCCAAACCGGTCTTCACGTCGGTTAGAATACGGAGAAAAGAATTGCTGAATTAAGTAGCCATTAGCTCCGTGAATTTCAACGCCATCATAGCCTGCTTCAATGGCTCTACGTGTCGTTTCACCGAAAGCTTCAATAATTTCTTCTATTTCTGCTTCTTTTAAGGGACGCGGTTTTACAGCTTCGCTATTTGCTGGGATGTCACTAGCACTTACAACGTCTCCATCTGGAACAAGAGAGGGTGGACACATTTTTCCTCCATGGAAAATTTGTAATATGGCCTTGGCGCCCTCGTCTTGAATTCCTTTTGCCAGTTTACTTAAACTCGGGACCATGTTATCTTCAACTGCCGAAAATTGATTGGGAAATCCCTTTCCATTAGGTGTTACATAAGTTGTTGCAGTAATGACCATGCCTACGTCTTTAGAACGGCGAGCATAATAGCTTATCTCTTCATCACTTACCGTTCCATCTGGGTTAGATGAGTAATGTGTCATCGGCGCCATTACCAAACGGTTCTTTAATTCAACGCCATTTTTAAATGTTAATGGGGAAAACATATCGTGATTATTTGTGTTCATGCTGTACTCCTCCTTGTTAAGATATAGTAGTAAATGGAGGGGGATTTGTATAGGATTTTGCTTGAACATAAAGAATAGGTGCTAAATCTAAAGAAAGTACAATGAAAATGTTTTATGGTATTAAAGTTTAAATTAGAAATGTTTGTAACGATAAAAGAAGGAGTGTGCATATGCCAAATTTAAACAACCATGTCATTCTTGTAACTGGGGCTAATCGAGGACAGGGGAAGGCAATTGCTCAGCACCTTGCTTCCTTGGGAGCGATAGTAGGAGTTTTTGCTCGAAACTATGAGGATGCTCAAGAAGTGGCTGGTAAGATTGGAGAAGAACATGCTTTTCCAATTCAGTTAGATGTTACAAAAGAGGTAGAGTGGAAATCTGCAGTAGATAAGATATTAAATAAATTCGGTAAGCTTGATGTGTTAGTCAATAATGCTGGGGCTCTTAAACGTAAACCATTTAAAGAAACAACACTGGATGATTATCAACAGTTGATTAATGTCAATCAGCTCGGCGTTTTTATGGGTATGCAAGCCGTTATTCCGCAAATGGAGAAACAGCAAAAAGGCTCTATTATCAACAACGTATCTATTTCTGCATTTGCTCCAATCAGTAAATCCTCTGCTTATGCTGCGACAAAATCCTCTGTGGTGGCAATGTCAAAAGCTGCAGCAATTGAATTAGGGCCAGCAGGGATTCGAGTGAATATGGTCCATCCAGGTGGAGTCAAAACCGATATGGTCACCGAAAGTGAAACTGTTCCCGCTTATTATGATTCAGTACCGCTCAAGCGTATTGGACAACCAGTCGAAATTGCTAAGGTTATAGCATTTCTGGCGTCTGATGAAAGCTCTTATTGTACGGGTACAGAGATTGTTGTTGATGGTGGAATGACACTTGGGACTGCGGATGAGTGAATAAAATTATCTAGTAGAAGAAAAGTGTAGTGTAGGTTACATATAGTTTGGGCTTCTGTAAATTAATAAAGACCGCCCATAAAACATGGAACGGTCAATAGATTAAAACCCATCAAGAGGGTTAAGTAGCTGAAGAAAAATGACCCCTCGAAGATATAACAACGCATGCGAGGGGTTAGTTTATGGCCTTTTATCAGACATAATGAATGCGACCAACATTATTATTAGTGTACAGAGTGTGACTCTAAACCAAAACACTAGCGAAACGCAAGATTTTTAGTAAATAGAGTACCTCTCTAAACCAAAACACTAGCGAAATGCAAGATTTTTAGTAAATAGACTGCCTCTCTAAACCAAAACACTAGCGAAATGCAAGATTTTTAGTAAATAGACTGCCTCTCTAAACCAAAATACAAGCGAAATGCAAGATTTATAGTAAATAGAGTACCTCTCTAAACCAAAATACAAGCGAAACGCAAAAATTTTAGTAAATAGAGCCCGTCTCTAAACCAAAACCAAGCGGAATTTCGATATAAAACCTGTCAACTATTCTTCATCTTCTGCTTTGTTAAATATGATTTCCGGAATCATTTCAAAGCCTTCGATCATGGTGTTTTCTTCTACTTCGATCATCAAACAAAGTTTGCCGTCCAGATGCATCTGACGAACATAGCGCAAATCCTGAGGACACACAGAAATATCCGCTACTTTTGTTTTGATTTTAATCGACTTAGAAGTATACTTTGGAACAATGCTTGTTGCTTTCAGCTCATACTTTTCATCGTCAATCACCTTTTTGAACGCAGATTCCACCTTTTCCGGATCCACATCCTGGACACCGCTACTTGTTAGAACTTTTTCCACATCTCGATAGTCCAGTTTCGGTGCATCGGGCTCTTCATTCTCTTCCACAACTCGGTGGATTTCATCGTATACATTCGCAAGTGTGGATGTATTTATCTGGTCGCCGGCAACATCCTTCACAATTTCCTCAAATACAATCTTGTCGTCTTCGGCTGTCATGGCTTCTTCGGCATTCAATACTTCTTCGATGAAATGATAATCGAGCTCGTATGGCTTGCTTGCAGAGTATAGGACACGATTTACGTTTGCGGCACTATCCGTAAAGCTTGGAAATAGAAATCCGCCGACTGGTGATTTTAAATTTATGACCGGGTCTACGACAAAGTGATATTTGAATTCCTTCTCCACATAGTCAAACAGAAGCTCTTTTTTAGGATCGACCGTCTTGTTGATGCTGCATAAAATAAATGGGTTGGAATAGACCATATCCCGGCTACTTTCTTCGGTTTCCGCATTGCTTCGCTTGGAGGGCTTTAAATATTCACCATGTATAAATGTAACGACAATATCCATTTCGTATTGTTTATCTTTCAGCATTTTTTCTACGAGCTGGAGCATATGGGCTTTCCATTCATCCGTATCATTCGTTAGCATTCCTTGATGAAGGATAAGCTGGCTACTATTCTCTACATCCCGCTGAAATTTCAGTTCAAATAACTTCTGATCCAACTGACCCGTCAGTACTTTTTTGAAGTTTGTTAAGAAAAGTTCCTTTTGTTCCTGTTCAAGCATTTCAAACGGAGTGCTTTGATGGTGATAAATTTCACTAGTTTCTTTCATTATATAAACATTAAAAATATCTTTAATCTTTAATAGATCATTATTGATCTTAAATTGTTTCTTGATGTCTGCAATATCTTTTTTATTCAAAATGGATTCTCCCTTAGATCATTATCCAAAGCACGGATTAATTAGTTAACTCACATCCTTTTATTTTAACATAATAAGAGAGGTTAATGGATAATTCATCTTTGTGGAACTAATTGTCTTTAATCTAATATGAGATGAAAAGCATTAGATTGTGAAAAACTGAACAATATGTTATACTACGTTTATGAATTCTTTAGATAAGGGGTTCACTTAACTTTGTGAAATATTGAACAAAATAAAATTGGAGGGTGTTTTGTAATGAAAGTAGCGGTGATTGGATGTACACACGCTGGAACAACAGCGATTAAAAATATAGTAGACCTATACCCTGACGCAGAGATTGATGTATTTGAGAGAAATGATAATGTTTCCTTTCTATCTTGTGGAATCGCGCTTTCTGTAGGCGGTGTGGTAGACAATCCAGAGGAACTCTTTTATGCTTCTGTCCAACAATTTGAAAGTCTAGGCGTACGCATGCATATGAATCATGACGTGATTGCTTGTGACGTAACTAATAAGCAACTTCAGGTGAAAGATTTGAAAACAGATAAACTCAAAAACTATCACTTTGATAAATTGATTATCGCATCAGGTTCTTGGCCAATAATGCCGCCAATTCCAGGCGCTGATTTAGAAAATGTGTTGTTATGTAAGAACTATGATCATGCAAAAGAGATTATTAAACGTTCCGCAACGTCCCGAAATGTTGTCGTTGTTGGCGCAGGTTACATTGGTGTGGAATTGGTGGAAGCTTTTGAAGAAAACGGTAAAAACGTAAGATTAATTGATAGTGAAGAACGAATTTTAAATCGTTATTTAGATGATATATTCACATCTCCTGTGGAAATAAGCTTTGAACAGCGCGGTGTACAATTGGCTCTCGGTCAGACAGTCTCCGAATTTGAAGGAGAAGGGACAGTAGAAAAAGTGATTACCGATAAAGAGGAGTATCAAGCGGACTTAGTGGTGATGTGTATTGGATTTAGACCAAATACAAGCCTGTTTAACAACCAATTAGACATGTTAAGTAATGGTGCGATTGTGGTGGATGAATATATGCAAACGAGTGTGAAGGATGTCTATGCGGCTGGGGATTGCTGTGCTATTTATAATAATGCGACCAAACAATCTGCCTATATTCCTTTATCAACCAACGCAGTCAGAATGGGGACAATAGCTGCGCATAATCTGGTATGTCCTGTAATGGCTCATCCTGGCACACAAGGCACATCCGGATTGAAACTCTATCATCATAATATTGCTTCAACTGGTTTGACGGAAAGTGTTGCAAGTCTTGCAGGTGTGGCGGTGGAAAGTGTTGTTTTAAAAGAGAATTATCGACCAGAATTTATGCCGGAAAACGCAGAGATTCAATTAAAACTCGTCTATGAACTAAATACACATCGGATTGTTGGAGCTCAAGTGATTTCAGATGCTGACTTCACGCAGGCAATTAACACAATCAGTGTTGGTATAGCTAATAATATGACGATTGAGCAATTGGCATTGACCGATTTCTTTTTCCAGCCACATTACAATAATCCAGTAAACTACCTGAATGAAGTTGCACTAAAAGCAATGGCGAAGGAAACACGTAAAACAAAACAAGCAGCAGCACTTACGTAATGAGTTCCAGCCAGAACAAGCGTGCAATAGAGAGAGATTCTTTTTGCACGCTTCTAATGCTTTCCTATATATTTTACTGAAGCCATATGTGTCTTAGTTAACATGATTATTTCTTTGATCAATTCTTCTTGTGGTGTCTGGAAACCGGTATTAATCCATTTGGCTAATAGCCCATAAAATCCATACGCTGTGTACCGTTTAAAATAATCCATGTTAACTGGAAGGTCGTTAATCGTTTTAAATTCAAATTTCTCCTGATACATTTTTAGTATTATTTGCG
This sequence comes from Oceanobacillus sp. E9, assembly GCF_001741975.1. Taxonomy (NCBI): domain Bacteria; kingdom Bacillati; phylum Bacillota; class Bacilli; order Caryophanales; family Bacillaceae; genus Oceanobacillus; species Oceanobacillus sp. E9. The sequence goes on along the minus strand of NZ_LSNA01000001.1, from coordinate 468,393 downwards.
GGAATCTGGTATGCAGTTTTGGAATAGTGTCTACATAGTTGATTAGATCATAAAATTCCCGATTATTATAAATCGATGAAATGATATGAAAAAAGCTATGATCCAATAAATCTGTACTTACCTCTCGCTTAAATCTATAGGGTTTCTCAAAAGATTCCTCTAATAAATTGAAATTGGTGTACAAGAGATCATCAGCTAATTCAAATTTATCTTGATAATGAATATAGAACGTACTGCGATTATATTTTGCATATTCCACAATATCTTTTACAGAAACAGAGTGAAACCCCTTTTCTTTCGTTAAAGCAATTAGAGCCTGTTGAAAGTGCATTTTTGTCCGGTCTTTTCTTGGGGTTGAACTATTGTGTTGCATTCACTCCATCTCCTTATATAACAAAAATTTTACGGGTTACTAGACAATTATACCTAATATGTCTAATAAATACACAATTACAATTTTATTGATGGTTGAACCTGCTTTTCATCGTATTATAATAAATTTGTAAACACTTTCAATCTAGTGGATTGACACATTTATTATAATAGGGGGAAGTAACATGAGTAAATTACAAGATAAAGTAGCCGTTATTACTGGTGGAGTATCTGGAATCGGTGCTGCAACAGCTAAACTATTTGCTTCAGAAGGTGCGAAACTAGTACTTGTTGATATGAATGAAGAAAAAGGTGCTAGTATTGAAGCAGAATTAAATTCACAAGGATCAGAAGCTATTTTCGTTAAAGCAGATGTGACAAGTGAAGAAGAAGTAAAAAACATTTTTACAACAGCATTAGATACTTTTGGAAAAGTAGATATCTTGTTCAATAACGCTGGAATTGGTGCGGTAAAACCAACAGAAGAGCTAACATACGCGGAATGGAGAAAAACAGTAGAAGTGGACTTAGATGGAGTATTCTTAGTTGCACAAGCTGCTATCAAAGAATTCTTGAAAGCAGGAAGTGGGGTTATTGTAAATACAGCTTCTATGTATGGTTGGGTTGGATCACCAGGAAGTGCGGCATATAACGCTGCAAAAGCAGGCGTGGTTAACTTAACACGTTCTCTTGGTTTGGAATATGCAGCACGTAATATCCGTGTAAACGCACTGTGCCCAGGATTTATTGATACAGCAATACTCGGAGATTCGGATAGAGAAGCTTTAACAACTTCTACTCCGATGAATCGTCTAGGTAAACCAGAAGAAATGGCAAAAGCCGTATTATTCATGGCTAGCGATGATTCTTCCTTTATGACTGGAAACAGCTTAGTAATCGATGGTGGATATACAGCGCAGTAATAGTATATGTATATATAGTAAGGAACCCATTTTAACGCATGCTCAGAATGGGTTTTTTACTGCTATTAGTAAATGAATACAAAAGTAGGTTTGATTTCATACTTTCTAGGCATAAAAAAGAGAGCATCACAGACGCTCTAAAATATTATACTAATCATCGCTGGTGTCCTTATCCATATATTCTTTAATTTTTCTATCTTCCCAGTTTGATCCAAATATCCCGAACGAGGATACGGAAAGGCCGTGGGCTGCTAAACCGATTCCCCAGCCCATTAGTGGATATACAAACCACCAATGACCGGATTCTTCAAAAGTCAATACATTAATGATAACAAACATGATATTTACCAGGATAAAAACGATTAAATGAATATAAAATGCTTTAAGCTCTTCCACTTTCTTTTTCGCTCTTAAATACTTATTATCTTCCACTATTTCACCTCCAGTCTTCTTTAACATATGCATTTGATTGGCACCAAAGAATTTTTAAGTATAAATTTTTTGGATAACTATTCTTGCCAATCTACCTTTTTCTCCGTTATAAACATAGAATTCGTTGTTATAAATCACATGTTACATCATAATTATAAAAAAGGTAAACTTATCTGATGAAAAACAGAAGAGAGGGATGTTTATATTTTATGATATATTCGTTGGAGAGCTACTATCGTGGAATGTTCCATTATTGATTATCATTATTCTGATTGCTTTCCTCTATGCCTTATCCATCACTTATCTAACCGACATAAAGGTGTATCATCGACAACCTATTTTTTTCTTGCTTAGTTTAAGCTTGTTCTACGTAACTGTGGGTAGTCCGTTTACAACGATTAGTCACCTTTCCTTTAGCTTACATATGATTCAAATGAGCATTTTATATTTTATAGTTCCTCCATTACTTATATCAGGGATTCCAACGGCTTTATGGCAAAGGGTATGGAAGTTGTCAAAGGTAGTTAAAGGAAGCAGATGGTTGTCCACTCCCAAGGCCTCATTAATTCTGTTTTCTGTGTTATTTTTTATGTATCACTTGCCGGCTGTGTTAACGTTTCTTTCAAACAATCCCGTTGCTCATCAAGCAATGATATATTTACTTTTACTATTGGCTTTTCTAATGTGGTGGCCATTGGTTTCACCCGATTCGAGACATCTGCTTTATGGGGAACAAAAGAGGAAATATGCATCTTTAAGCGGAATCCTCTTAATGCCTGCTTGTCTATTATTTATATTCAGCGCGATCATAGATGGAATAAATAACCCCTTCCTAACACAATTAACTGCTCATCTCTGTATACCTTCTCAATCGCTATCCGTAGACATACTTCCTCCACCGTTTCATACAAGATATGATCAAGGGATGGCAGGTGTTTTTATGTTGGGGATTCATAAGTTAGTGTTAATGGTTTTAATGAGGCAATAGTTTGAGCTCTTTGACATAGAACGGGTCGATTGATATCAAAGTTACTACTGTTTCATATATAATTAAAATAATCATATATCAACTATTTTAATGATTAAAGAATTGTACTTTTTAAGGTATGTAAGGAGACAGTTGTATGGAAAAGTTTCCATCAGATATTCAATTTAAATATCCATGGAGATCGTATCAACAGAAGGTGATCGATGATATGGAGACCTTTCTGGAAAAACGACATTTGCATCTAGTAGCACCACCCGGTTCGGGTAAAACAGTAATTGGTCTTGAGATGATGCTGCGTTTTAATCAAGCAACGCTTATACTAGCGCCAACGATTGCTATACGTAATCAGTGGATACATAGATTTATAGAATTATTTTATCAAAAAAAGGAAAAGCCGGATTGGATTACGACAGATCTAGAGAATCCAGGGCTCGTGACGGTATCCACATATCAAGGATTTCATCAATGGATGACAAAGGAAAAGGATGTATCCAAGGTATTATTGGCTAAACAAATAAAGACGCTTGTACTCGACGAAGCCCATCACCTTCGCACCGCCTGGTGGAAATCTGCCATGCGTTTTGAAAATCAATTGTCCGATCCGGCCATTGTAGCACTTACCGCTACACCGCCTTACGATGTAACGGTGCAAGAATGGGATCGGTATATAGAGCTTTGCGGTGAAATTGATGCCGAGATTAGTATTGCAGAACTTGTTCGAGAATCAGAGTTAGCTCCTTTTCAAGATTATGTGTGGATGTCTAATCCGATGAATACAGAAAAGGAAAAAATCAATCGATTTCGCCGACATGTTAATGAATATCAGGAACAAATACGGTTGAATAGTTCATTTATTGAAATCATCGAGTCACATCCATATATCAATGAATCCTCCCTACATACGGAAGAGATTTTATCTGACCCGACCTATTTTGTAAGTATGCTCATTTTTTTAAAGGAAGCAGGAAGTGGTGCGTGGCTAGAGCCAGTTAAGATAACGGGAGTAAAGACAAATAAATTACCGGAATTAAATCTAGAGTGGCTAGAGATACTGCTTAGTCGACTGTTATATAAAGAAACACTGGTTGACATGAAACAACCTGTATTAGATGAACAACGTAAGCATTTGAAACGGTTAGGGGCTATTGAGCGACAAAAAGTTTTTCTTACTTCCAATAAACGATTAAATCGAATACTCGTTCAAAGTCCGTCTAAATTAAATAGTATTGAAGAAATTGCTCGGTTGGAAGCTAGTGCGTTGAAGGAACAATTACGGATGGTTATTTTAACCGATTATATTAGAAAAGAAGATTTACCCACACAGGTCGGTGATGAGAAGGAGTTGCGCAGGTTAGGAGCCGTTCCTATTTTTGAGAAACTGCGCAGGGAAGGTTTAGAGTTTCCCGTCGGAGTAGTAACTGGTTCACTTTCGATTATTCCAAAAAAAGCACTTATTGAGGTAAATAAGCTAGCAAATAAGTGGAATATAGATGTAACTAAAAAGGAACTTCCTCATGATCCACGGTTTGTGGAAATCAGCCTGAATTCTACAGCGAACCATCGAATGGTTCAATTGATGACTATATTGTTTGAGCAAGGGCATATAAAAGTGCTGATTGGTACAACGGCATTATTAGGTGAGGGGTGGGATGCTCCCAGTATCAATTCGTTGATACTGGCGTCATATGTAGGGTCATTTATGCTATCCAATCAAATGCGAGGAAGGGCAATTCGTGTTGAAAAAGGAAACCCAACAAAGACTGCAAATATTTGGCATCTCGTTTGCCTCGACCCTACACGTTTCGATGGTGGCGAAGATTACTTATCATTAACAAGAAGATTCGAGGCACTGATTGGTTTAGGTCATACTAAAGGTGTTATCCAATCAGGAATAAATCGATTAGACATAGCAGAACCACCTTTCAGGAAGCTGGATATCGATACGGAAAATAAGAAAATGTTAAGTCGTTCAAGTGAACGAAGTAGATTATTTAAGAGGTGGAAGGAAGCGGTAGAAGTAGACGGCAAGTTGAAAGAAAAGCTACGTACAGATAAGAGCCAAGTAAACGTACCGAGTATGTTTATATTTGGAAATACCGTGAAAGCTTTAATTGCCTCTATTGCAGCTACAATTTCATTTTTTGTATTATTCATGCTGATATTATCAGATGGTAATGAAGTAGTCACCGGTAGTACGAAAACAATATTCATATTTGTGACCATTTTTATTATTATTGGCATTATGCTTGCATCACGTAATATTTGGAAATTATTAAAGATTACTTATAAAAATATAAGTGTAGAGAAAAGCTTGGGACAGATAGGAGAAGTCATCTATCACTCCTTATATGAAGCTGGTTTGGCTGATACTAATCCAAAAGGTGTTACGATAAAGACAGATGAATTTAGTGCAAACGTATTTTGTTGGGTAGAGGATTGTACAATATATGACCAGAATATATATCTACATTCATTGTTAGAAGTGTGTGATCCTATTCAGAATCCGCGATACATCATTCGAAGAGAAGCAAAAGCGCTATTTCGTACAAAGGTAGATTATCACGCTGTTCCTTATGAATTAGCAAAGAATAAAGAAACTGCCGAGATATTCTTAAAGCATTGGGTAAAACGTTTAGGAAAAGCAGAGTTGATATATATGAGAACACCAGAAGGCAGAAGAGTACTCCTAGAAGCAAGAACAGATGCGATGTCATCCGAATTTGTTTCGAAGTCACAACAATTATCCGTGTGGGAGTAGTCATGACTAGATATTATTGCTAAATTATAGGATATGAAAGTACTTAGAAGCAGATTTGATTATAGGTACATATCATCCGTGCTATAAAGTGAAATAATAAAGAGCACACATGTGGTTATTGGAAAAGTCGCATCAAACTATATTCTGGCAAGACGGTTAGGAATCCTAGGAAATTAATTACTCACATACCACTATAGTGCATGAGGGATTATTTCTATGGTTATTATAATGTATAGTCAAGAAATGGAGAGGTAATTTTGCAAAAGTACAAGACATTATTATTCGACGTAGATGATACATTATTGGATTTTGGAGCAGCAGAAAGGGAAGCGTTACGCTTGCTTTTCGAAGAGCAAAATATACCTTTAACCGCTGAAATCAAAACACAATATAAAGAAATAAATCAAGGCCTCTGGAGCTCTTTTGAAGAAGGGGAATTAGATCGTGATGAAGTTGTAAATACGCGTTTTTCACTTTTGTTTAAAGAGTATGATCGAGAAGTGGATGGGGTGTTACTGGAAAAGAGCTATCGCAGCTACTTAGAGGAAGGAAAACAGCTTGTTGATGGAGCCCTTGAACTGATAACAGACTTACAGCCTCAATATGAGTTATATATCGTGACGAACGGTGTTTCAAAGACGCAATATAAACGCTTGAGCGCTTCGGGACTGCATCCATTATTTAGAGATATTTTTGTTTCAGAGGACACGGGCTTTCAAAAGCCAATGAAAGAGTATTTTGATTACGTATTTACGCAAATTCCTAATTTTGATGTGAACCAAGCATTGATTATCGGAGCTTTAACTGCGGATATTAAAGGTGGACAACTAGCCGGACTCGATACATGTTGGTTAAATCCGGATAAGAAACCCAATAACACAGACATCGTTCCAACCTATGAAATTCAAACACTCGAGGAACTTTATGGTATTTTGAAATAGATAGGTTACGTATTTAAGATAGTGTTTCAAGGATCCTGATAGAGGAGGAATGAATATGAATGCTTCATTCAATCAAGAAGTCCAAAAACTTTATCAAACACTAATAGACGCGTGGAACAAACGCGATGCTGAAGGAATGGCTAGTCGCTTTGCAGAACAAGGAGTCCAAATTGGATTTGATGGAAGTAAGCTAGTAGGGAAGAAAGAGATATTATCGCACCTTGTACCAATTTTTGAAAACCATCCTACCCCTCCTTTTGTTACTAAAGTAAAAAATATACGGATTCTAGGGAACGATACTGCAATTTTACACGCTATTGCAGGGATGATTCCTCCTGGAAAAAAAGAGATTGATCCATCGGTAAATGCGCACCAAACGCTAGTTGCAGTGAAGAAGGATGATGAATGGCAGATTGAGCTCTTTCAAAATACGCCAGCTCAGTTTCATGGTAGACCAGAGCTAGTAGAGGAAATGACCAAAGAGTTAATGGAAATAGTTTAGTAATTTAATTTAAAAGACACAGGTAACCAAGACTGGAATACCGAACATAGATAAAAAAGAATTCCCCACACACGGCTAATTTGTATGACGGATTCTTTTATTATCAGAAACGATTCTAAATCTAATCGTTCTATTTATATCGCCGTATACCCGCCATCTACGTAAACGGTTGTACCGGTAACGAAGTCATTTTCTGCCAAAAAGACAACTGCATGTGCAATCTCTTCAGGATTGCCAAGACGACCAATCGGATGCTTGGCTATAAGACCATCATAGAAGTCGCCTAATTTTTCTTTATTGACTAGGCCTGATTCAATAAATCCGGGCGCGACGGCATTTACACGGATATTGCGATCTGCATATTCCAATGCAACGGATTTGGTAATTTGATTGACTGCGCCTTTACTTGCTGTGTAAGGAATCGATGTTGGCTCACCGACTGCACCTAAAATAGAGGAAGTATTGATAATCACACCGCCATTTGTCTTTATCATTTCGCGAAGTGCATATTTAATGCCATAAAATACACCATCTTGGTTTACCGCAATAACCTTTTTGTAATCTTCATCGGTTAGTTCGTGTGTCGGCTTTTGAATGCCGATTCCAGCATTGTTGAAGATGATATCTAATTGGCCAAATGAATCCACGGTTGTTTTCACAAGGTTTTCTACAGATTGTTCATCTCCTACATCAGTGCGAACGAATAACACGTTTTCATATGTTTCTTTAAATTGCTCTTCGACACCTTTACCAGACTCTTCATTGTAATCGGCGATGACGACTTTCGCCCCTTTTTCTAAGAATGCCTTTACGGTTGCTAGGCCAATCCCTGAAGCACCGCCTGTAATGATGGCCACTTTATTTTGTAAATTTGTCATAACTACATCCCTCCAGATGTTCAAAATGTGAATCACTTCTAAAAATATAAAAATCCAAGTGCCACTCGAAATAGCTGGTCAACTAACTATCCAATTCTTGCCACATCTTTCCGTCGGTGTTGTTTCGAACTACTTCTTGTAAAGGATTTAGCGAACTGTTTTTTTGTTGTGCCTGTTGTGCCCCATATTGTGGAGATGGTTCCATTCCACTTTCAATAATATCTTCCAAGATTGCTGGATTATCCGTTTCATTTTGCACATTCTTCATGTGTTTTTTATACGATTCATCATTTCGCATTATTTATTCACCTCTACGTTTCCAATTTGATTGCGCTTAGCATTTCCTAAGGAATTGGGTGCTATGCAAAAATGATTTGGTTTTAGAATTCATACTAAAGATTGTAAAATAAAAGAAAAATAGGATAAGGAAGCGATGCTATGAAAGCGAAAGATAATACTGTATATCGAGAAGTACAGCGTCCGCGGCAATTATGGGCTTGGGCTCCCATCTTAGTATGTACTGGGATTATGTGGTACTGGTTCATTGTACAAATTATTTATGGTGTTCCGTTTGGGAATAATCCTGCTTCCGATGGATTTACAATTGTTTTTTGGGTGATCTTTGGGGTAATATTTCCGGTTGTTATATTGGGATTTTTAAAGCTGACTACTGAAGTGCATAACGATGGTATTTATATTCGATTATCACCGTTTCATTTTCGTTATAGGCAATTCCTATTTAAAGATATATATGAGTACAAAAGCATTACTTATAGTCCAATCAAACAGTTTGGTGGATTTGGCATTAGGATAAATATGAAGGGCGAAACAGCTTATAACATGAACGGAAAAAAGGGGATAGAATTAAAACTTAAATATGAAACAGTGGTGATTGGAACACAAAATCCCGATGAATTCAAAGACGCCTTAGATGTAGTGTGTAATAAAAAACAAAGAGAGTCAACTACGGAGGGAGGTACCTAAATTACGTTTTATCCTACAAGGTAAGTCTTTAAAGGAGGATGTTTTCCGAGTTATACCAGGTGTACTTGTATTTCTAGAATTGCTTGATATTCACCTTGCCCATCTACCCTAAAAAGTGCTATGATTCTCTTAAACTGAAATATTTCAAAAAATTATGTGAATAAGAGAGGTCTTGTTAATGGGGGAAAGACAGAGAGAGCAAGTGTCGCAACCAAAGAAAAAGCGACGTATCAGTAAAAAGAAGATTTTCTTAGGCGGGTTAAGTTCGGTATTTTTACTATTACTTATTGCAGTTTTATTTGTAAACGGATACATAAATAAATCACTTCCGCAGACAGAAGGTACAATTGAACTGCCAGTGCTAGAGAATGAAGTAACCATAATTACCGATGAAGATGGTGTTCCGCATATTAAAGCAGATAATGCTCGTGATATGTATATCGCACAAGGGTACATTCAGGCAGACCGGCGAATGTTTCAGATGGAACTGTCGCGAAGGCAAGCGTCTGGCACCTTAAGTGAAGTGGTAGGAGAAGATGCACTGAATCAGGATAAATATTTTCGTACGCTTGGGCTGAGAAGGGCCGCAGAGAAATCGTATGAGGTGTACTCGGAAGAATCCGTGGAAGTGCTGGAGTGGTTTGCTTCCGGTGTGAATGCCTATATGGAAGAAGCGAAGGCGAACAATAGCTTGCCGGTGGAATTTACACTGATGGGGTTTGAGCCGGAAGCTTGGACTCCCGTGGATTCATTGACGATAGGAAAGTATATGGCGTTTGACCTTGGCGGACATTGGCAGCAACAAGCGTTTAATTATTACCTATTGGACAACTATGAAGAAGAAAAAGCATATGAGTTGTTTCCTGCCTATCCGGTTAATAAGCCAACGATTATTCAAGAGGATGAAATAGATATAGCGGCGAGTTTTGAACATGCGGTGATTCCACATCCGTTCAATGGCAGCAACAACTGGGTGGTGAGTGGGGATAAGACAGCGTCTGGAATGCCATTATTGGCAGATGATCCACATCTCGGATTGGCAACCCCATCGATCTGGCTACAGATGCATTTGGAATCAGCAGATGGGCTGAACGTAAGTGGGGTTATTTTTGCAGGTGTCCCTGGAATTATCCTCGGTCATAATGACCAAATTGCTTGGGGTGTGACCAATACGGGGCCAGATGTTCAGCAATTATATATTGAGCAACGTAACCCAGACAATCCAGATGAATTCCTTTTTGAGGATGAATGGGAAGAAGCGACCATTATTGAAGAGCCGATTCAAGTGAAAGATGGTGAAACGGTGGACTATGAAGTAGTTGAGACAAGGCATGGGCCAATTGTTTCAGAGTTTGCCTCCGAGTCTGGAAAGGACACGGTGCTTTCCTTGCGGTGGACAGCGCTTGATGCCAGCACGGAGTTGGAAGCGATTATGGAGATGAACCGTGCAACGAACTGGGAGGAATTTGAACAAGGATTAGAAAAGTTCCTCGTACCAGCGCAGAATTTTGTATTTGCCTCCGATGATGGAACGATTGCCTATAAAGCAAATGGAAAAATTCCAATTTATGAAGAAGGACATGATGCGTTATTGCCTTTGAATGGCTGGGAAGCAGACAATGAGTGGCAAGGCTACATTCCCTATGATGAACTGCCGACTGTCGTTAATCCGGAAAAAGGCTTTATAGCAACGGCGAATAATCAGATTACACCAGACAGCTATCCATACCACATCAGTAATGTGTGGGCACAGCCTTATCGATATGAGCGGATTGCAGAGGTATTGGAAACTGGCGATAATTTTACGGCTGAAGATATGCAGGATTTACAAATGGATCAGACCGATTTACGAGCACGGGAATTTGTTCCGATTTTTCAAGAGGTACTGGCTGAGACTGAATTTACCGAACAAGAACAGGGGGCAATGGAGTTACTGTCGGATTGGGATTTTCTCGCCGATAAAGACATTCCGCAGCCGTTAATTTTTGAACATTGGATGCAAGAGATTCAAAATACGATCTACCGGCAGGAAATACCACATGCGATGCGCAACTTATTTTCTGTACAATCGCAAGCAACGGAAAATGTATTGCGTAACGCTGCCAGTGGAGAGGGGTCCCAATGGATGGAAGCAAAAGGCGGTATGGAAGCTGTCTTGAAGGATTCGTTGGAGGACACATTGGAAAAATTAACGGAATCGTATGGAGATGATCTATCCGGTTGGAAGTGGGGGGACTATCACCAAGTGCAATTCCACCATCCGTTATCGAGCGTGAGCCCGTTCTTAGCATTCTTCTTTAACAATGAAGATGCGATTCCCGTTGGCGGCAGTGGTGTAACACCAATGGCTACAAGCTATGAATCGGAAACTGGAGAAGTCGATCACGGTGCTTCATGGCGGTTTGTCATTGATACAAGTGATATGCAGTCTGGCTATCATATTGTTGGTCCTGGTCAGGATGAACATTTTCGAAGTGACTGGTATCATGACCAAATGAGCGATTGGGTCGAAGGGAATTATCACGAGACCCGATTGGATGAAACGGAAGGACGAGAATTGGTATTGGAGCCAAATTAATGGATATGAGAATTGGCAGTCTGTATCTTTTGATTAGAGATACGGCCTGTCCATTTTTATTTAGTAAGATTCACTATCACAAATTTGTTCTTTGGACTTTTCTTTGGTTATTGGAAAAAAGAAAAAGCCACTAGTATGAATGTGGCTGAATAATGTGGAGAGGGTGATCGCTAACTACTCACTTTTGTTTGGTGCCAATCCTTTAATTAACAGCTCTGTCCATTCTTCTGTATATGGTACAATTCGCTCATAGATTTTTGGATTGGAAATCCCTTCAACAATAGCTTGAAAATAAAGCAGCAAAAATTCATCTGAATATTTTAAATCTACCTTTCCTTCTTTACGTCCTCGATGGAATAAATCTAACAACATACCATAACTGTTTTCTGCAAATTTATTTATCATTAAAGAAAGTCCATCATCATCTTTTTTGTTAGATGTTCCACTATATCTAGATAGAATTGGTTGTTTATTTGGTGTAAGAAATGAATTTTGTTTTGGCTCATAGCAAGAAGCGTTTCTTCAAATGGCAGATCTTTGTCCATAATCTGTTTAGCCGTAATACTTAAGGTTTCTATAAAATCCTTATACACTTCGTGAAACAAATTCTCTTTATGCAGACCTTCCTAGAAAGCAACGATGTAATGAAACAAATGTTTACACAAGCTGGCGTTTCTTTGGAAGAATCATTCACTAGTGCAATTATTATGGTTATGATTGGTTTAGTTTCTATTTTACCGATTGCCATTGTCAATAAACTGTTCACAGAAGAAAGCAAGTTACATTTAAACCAGCTTCAAGCTACCAAAGTCACTCGCAGTGGGCTTCCTAGGAATTTTGCTGTCTGCAGCAAGCCTTGGCGGTACAGCAATAGCAACTATGGGCGACCGTTCTTCAATGGATATATTTGATTTTCTTACAGCGAGCTTTAACTTATTACCAGCAGTTTTATTCTTTATTGGCCTTTCTGCGCTGGCTCTTGGCTGGGCACTAAACTTGGTAAATTGGTTTATGCCTATCTCGGCTATGCTTTTTTAATAAATTATTTCGGTGGTGTCTTGGATTTACCAGAAGCTTTTTCAAAAACTGCTATACAAAGCTGGTTCCCTCAGATGCCAATGGAGGGTTTTGATTTAATTGTTTTTCTCACCATAACCGTGATTAGCATCCTATTTATAATTGTCGGCTATGCCGGTTTTAAAAGAAGAGATATGTATGAAGGATAAACTCAAAGATAAATCCGAATGAACGGCGTATGAAAATCGCTTCAGAAATATACTCCGCTCCTCAAGGGCGGCTGGGGAGTCTCCGTTTTCTAAGAAACCCGGGGTCTCGCCTAGGCCACCCTCCTTTGGGGCGTGAATAAATAACTTACTAAATAAAAGAAGCTCTATCAAATAGATAAAGCTTCTTTTATTTGGTTACGCAGAAAAGTGGGTTGTTGTTAGTTGCACAAAGTCCTGTAATTGAGGTGTCATCCATTTGTCTTTGTGTAAAGCCATTTGTGTAGTTAATAAATACATTTGGACGTTCCAATTTAATTTCACTAATACTCCTTCTTTTATTTCCTTCGAAACAGTCATTTCTGGTAACATGGCAACTCCCAAATTGGCAACTACACACTTTTTGATAGCTTCAAGGCTTACAAACTCCAAAGTGTTTTTCGGTGATACTTCATGCTCATACATCTTTTGCTCAAAAATATTGCGGTACGAACATCCTCTTTCTGTTAGTAAGACTGTTTCTTCTTGTAAATCATCTGGTAGTACTGTAGGTTTTGAAACTAATGAATTGGATGGTGATGCCACAAGCATAAGACGCTCTTGTAATAATGGAATGGTTTCTAAATAAGGATTTGATTTGCTTGTATCCATAATAAAAGCGAGATCTAATTCCCCCTTAAGCAAAGACTTTGTTGCACTTTCATCCGAATGAGCAGGTTTAAAAATTAAATTAACGAGAGGATATTTTGTTTTAAAGCTTTTAAGAAGTTCCGGTAAACGATATGTACACTGACTTTCTTGTGCTCCCACGATAATCGTTCCTTTTTTTCCTCCTGCATCAATGGTTGTGCGTGCCTCATCTGTTAAATGAACAATTTGGTGTGCATATTTCTTTAAGTGTTTCCCTGCCTGTGTCAAAACAAGCTTTTTCCCAAGTCTTTCAAAGAGTGGTGTTCCTAAATCTTGTTCGAGAGATTTGATTTGTGCAGTGACACTAGACTGAGCATATTGTAGTTTTGCAGCCGTTTTCGTGAAGTTCATTGTTTCACATGCTACCAAGAATGTTTGTAAATATTTGATCTCCATATACTACTCCTTTTCATCGATCAGTATTTTCGATTGATTCAATCAAAATTATCAGCTTTCGTAATGATTGAACTTATTTTAAGCTATATGTAGAAAAAAAACAATATAAGAGAGAGGGAAATAAATGAAGAAATTATTAATAATTAATGGTCATGATGAGTTTGAAAGAGCAAAGGGTCAATTAACCAATTACATGTTCGATGTTATTAGAGATAATTGCAATAACCATTTTGAAATAAAAGAAACAAACATTATTGCAGGCTATAACATCGAAGAAGAAATTGAAAAATTTCAGTGGGCAGATAATGTCCTTATACAAACACCTATTTATTGGTTTAGTATTCCAGGCATTGTAAAAAAGTATATTGATGATGTATTTGTTCCAGATATATTTTTTACTAAAGCGAAGGAATTTGGTAGAGGCGGTTTATTCACTCAGAAAAAATACATGCTTTCTGTTTCATGGGGAGCGAGTATACGTGCATTTAATGCGAACCGGGAGAGTTTTTTAGAGGGATATAGTGAAGATCAATTATTATTTCCTATATATAAACTTTTTGAATACTGTGGTTTCAAACGGTTACCGACTTTTTCAATTTATTCTGCAATGAAAAACCCATCTTTAAAAGAGTATGCAAGTCAATTTCAAAAGCATCTTAGACGTCATATTATAGAAGGATGTGAAAGTAATGCTCTTTAACATGTTGAAAGGGAAGAATTTCAGAAACTTCTTTTTTTCCGACATTATACAAGGGTTTGGTGTAGGAATGAGCACAATTGGTATGTACTTGATCAAACGGGTTCCGCTACAGCAGTAGGGTTTTTGTTAGCTTTTAATGTTTTGGCAGGCTTCTTGTGTTTTCCTCTTGTCGGTACATTAACAGATCGCTTTAATCGAAAACAAGTTATTCTCTGGGCTCATGTATTACGTGGAATCTTAATCTTTACTATCTCTCTTTTCTTTATTATTGATGGATTTAATATGGTTTATATCTACTTATTCACCATCATTAATGGGATCGGATGGACTATCTATATGTCTGCATCAAGGAGTTTAACACAAGAGATCTTAACAAAAAATGAACTTGTGCATGGAAATTCACTTATAGAAATTAGTTTGCAAGTTGGTATGTTTTTAGCGGGTGCAGTATCTGGAATCCTTTATAAACATTATGGATTTGAATTCATTTTGTTTATGAATGCAACTGCATTTTTGCTTAGCAGCTTCTTTTTAATTCGGGTTAGTTATCGTACTAAGATCGATGTGAAGGAAAAGGAAGAATCTTTTATTAAAAACTTCAAAGGTGGAATTGACTACTTGAAAAGTAAACCGAAGTTATTTCTATTTGGTGTAATTTCTATTATTCCGTTAACTACCACTATGGTTTTCAATGTTATTTTACCAGGATATGTGCAAGATTTATTGCAAGCTGACTCTGTGGTTTTTGGGATATCGGATATGTTTTATGGAATTGGCGGATTGCTTTCAGGGTTTTTAGCTTCACTCATTGTCAAGAAACTAACAAAACCACGCACCATTACGTTGTTCTTTAGTCTAGCCACCGTAATAATGCTATCACTAGGTTTTCATCATTATGTTATTTGGCTGTTTTTAGGGAGTATGTTGATCGGTCTTTCTAATTCAACTATTCGAATTCACATGAATGCACTCCTTATGGATGTAGTAGAAGAAAAATACATGGGACGTTCCATGTCCGTTTGGATGGGAATTTCTCTTTTATTACAATCAGGTCTTGCTTATGGTGTGGGTCTCTTGATTGATCATTCTCATGCAGGTATAGGGTTTATTCTAATGAGTGGAATAATGCTTATAGGTCTTATTTTATTTATATTTGTTCACCATTCCATGTCGAAGCGGGATAGAAAAGAAAATTTTGTGACCTCATCACAGGTATAAGTATATCTGGAAATGGTTTTGATAAGGATCTTTCACCTTTTTCCTATTAAGAAGGTCTCGTAGCTCTATTGTACTGGTAGGTATAGGTATAATAGATTGAATTTTTTAAATTAATTGACGGTCTATATACTGGTTGCTATAATCAAATTGAAAATACTGGAAAATTATAGAAAATACTAGCATTACTAAACATCAATAGAATCATTCTTCCATGTAGAATTTGGAAGTCTGGAGATCTATACTTTTCCTGTCGTACGTGTACAAAGCGAGTAATTGTCCGCTGATGAAAGTCTCAGTTTGTAGAGAAGGGAGTTTAAAGAGAATCATGGAGCATTTGTCGGTGTGATCTAATTCGTAAAAAAAGGGATGCAAGAAAGGTGATAAACAATATACAGAGGATGAAAAACGCGTAGGGAACATATTTTATGAGGAGTGAGTCCATGAAGAAAATATTTGTATTTGCGCTTATTTGTATGCTTTTGATCACACCTTTTTTATCCAGTATGGGTAGTACAACGAGTAATGCGAACTCCAGTGTGACCACAATGATTCATGAGTTAGACGGATTAGAAAAGCCAGCTGAAATCCTCGTGGATAACTGGGGAATTCCACATATTTATGCTTCTTCTCAAACAGATGTTTATTTTGCTCAAGGATTTAATGTGGCACGTGATCGGTTATGGCAAATTGATTTATGGCGAAAAAATGGTCTAGGAGAACTATCAGAAGTTCTTGGCCCAGAATATGTGGAACAAGATAAGGCAAAGCGATTATTCTTATACCGAGGAAATATGGAGGAAGAATGGGAAGCATATGGACCAGAAACGGAAGATATTGTGACTGCCTTTACCGAAGGGATTAACGCATATGTTGAAATGACGGAAACGAATCCAGACTTGTTGCCAGATGAGTTCGATATTCTAGATTACAAGCCTTCAAAATGGGAACCAGAAGATGTCGTACGTATTCGGAGTCATGGGTTAACGAGAAATATTACCAATGAAGTAGCGCGTGCAATTACTTTGCGTGACCATGGGGAAGATGTTGAAAGCGTTCGTAAAAAGCTTCAACCTGATTGGGAGACAGAAATACCAGAGGGATTGGATCTTGAGGATATTTCCGAAGATGTATTAGATACCTATCAATTAGCGACGAGTGGAGTGAATTTTGATCAAGTCGAAAAAGGTGCTAAAGGGTTGGGAGATGTAGAAACGCAGCTGACAACGGAGACGGGAAATTTAAATGAACAGATTGAAATGGAATCTTCACTTGGCAGTAACAACTGGGTAATTAGCCCGGAAAAGTCTGAAACAGGGCGTCCAATTATGGCGGATGATCCGCATCGAGCTGTCGATGTGCCATCTTTGCGTTATATTACCCATTTATCTGCACCGGGATTAGATGTGATTGGGGGCGGAGAGCCAGTATTGCCAGGGATATCGATTGGTCATAATGGGACAAGCGCGTGGGGGCTAACGATTTTTTCCATTGATCAGGAAGATCTCTACGTGTATGAAACCAATCCAGATAACCCATCGGAGTATCGTTATGAAGATGAATGGGAAGCGATGACTTCTATCTCTGAAGATATTGAGGTGAAAAATGGAGATCAACAAGTTGCCGATTTAGAGTTTACACGCCACGGTCCGGTTATTTATAAGGATGAGGAGAATAACCGTGCATATGCCGTGAGGGCGGGATGGTTAGAACCAGGAATGGCTCCATATTTGGGGAGTTTATCGTATATGGGAGCCGAGAGCTGGGACGAATTTTATGAAGCAATGAATCGATGGGGATCGCCGTCCGAGAATCAGGTATATGCAGATGTAGAAGGAGATATAGGATGGAAACCAGGCGGGTTAACTCCAGTTCGAGACAATTGGGATGGACTTTTACCAGTTCCAGGTGACGGGACATATGAATGGGATGGTTTTCTCGATCAACAGAACTTACCACACGAGTTAAATCCAGACAGAGGTTGGATAGGAACAGCGAACCAAATGAATTTACCGGATGATTATGATTATGAAAAATATAAACTTGGATTCGAGTGGACGGCGCCATTTCGCTTTCAGCGGATAGAAGAAGTTATGGAAAGCAATGAAAAAATGGGAATCGAGGACTCACTTCAATTACAAACTGACTATACATCGGTGCCGGCAAAACGTATCATGCACTTACTGAATGATACCGAACTGGAATCATCGGATGAACAAGTGAATGATGCATTGGAATTGTTGCGATCGTGGGATGGTGAACTGTCTGTAGAAACTTCTGCCGGAGCCTTGTTTGAAGTATGGTACCAATATCATTTAGGTGACGCGGTATTGGCAGAGATTATGTCGGAGGAAGCTGCGGAATATATTGGTTCTGGTGATCCGCTTGTCATCTTGGACATGTTAGAAAATCCGGATGAGCAATTCGGCGATAATCCAGCAGCGGTCCGTAATGAGATTATACTTTCCTCATTAGAGGATGCTATTGATCAGGTGAAAGAATTACTCGGACCGAATATGGATGAATGGCAATGGGGCGAATTGAAGCACGCGTATTTAGATCATCCTTTAGCGGGGATGGTTGATGAGGAACAAGCATACAATATGAACATTGGCCCTTTGCCACGTGGTGGAAGTGGAGATACCGTTGGCGCATCAAGATATAATTCGAATTTCAAGCAAGTACATGGTGCTACATTCAGAGTAGTTGTCGACGTGGGAGAATGGGATAATTCGATTGCGATGAACAGCCCCGGCCAATCCGGTGATTCGAATAGCAAACACTATGATAACTTATTTGATACATGGGCGAATGATGGAGCAATTCCATTACTCTATAGTCGAGATAAGATAGAGGAAGCCACAGATCAGCGAATTATACTACTGCCTGTTTTAGAAAATAATGTAGGAAGCTTAGAAATGCTGATTGAACACTTTAAAACAGAAGAAGAATTTGAAGGTGAGGACGCTGCTCGGGTATTAGAAATTCACTTGAAGGCTGTTAGTCAGTTTGAGAAACAAGGAAATGCGGAGAAAGTCCTCAAGCACATGCGCGGGTTTGTGGACTTGCTCGAACACCACTATGATGCTGGTGAGATCACTGATTTTGCTTATCACACGCTCTTACATCAAGCGCAAACTTACATGGAGAAGTGGGAGTAAAACATTTGAAAAAAAGTTTGCAGATTCGATTAATTTAAGAGAAATAACCACCTTTATTAGCTATCAGACGGGGGTGGTTATTCCTTTTTTACCCAAACCAGCTTGAGAATGTGAAAAAGCAGTAAATAGAGCTGCTCTATAAACCAAACTAGCTTGAGAAAACGAAAAAAGTGGTAAATAGAGCCGTTCTATAAACCAAACTAGTTTGAGAAAACGAAAAAAGTGGTAAATAGAGCCGTTCTATAAACCAAACTAGGTTGTGAAAACGAAAAAAGTGGTAAATAGAGCTGTTCTATAGACCAAACTAGGTTGAGAAAACGAAAAAAGCAGTAAATAGAGCTGCTCTATAAACCAAACTAGCTTGAGAAAACGAAAAAAGTGGTAAATAGAGCTGCTCTGTAAACCAAACTAACTCCGGAAAACGAAAAAAGTAGTAAATAGCCCGGTTCTAAGCCCAAACCGTAATATGAAAATCCATCAAAATGTTAAAAATCTTCTCTATCCCCAGTTCATTCTCAAACATGACAAGCAAGATAATTCATTTCTCAATATATGCCAACCGAACGGGTGTTGAATTTGTTAAATATTGCTTCATTCGTAGTAAAGCCAGCGTGTCTTTCCAACGGCATTGAAATTCTTATAGAGAATATACTTTATTCGTCTTTTTGATTCAACGATACTGCACCAATCGTGAACAATTCCAGTCGTCATCTTCTCGTTTGGAAAAAGGAGCTTAAACTCCTTAGCTGCCCGCACTACAGCACTTTCTGTTAATTCTTCATGCTTGCAAATAGTACAAATGCATTTTCGGCCATTCTCATGGACAGAAAGTGAATGACACTTTGCACAAGAAATTCCTTTTTGGAGTTGGACATATTGATAGGAAGGCATGTTTGGTTTGATGAGAAAATCGTCGAGTTGAAGCTCTAATAATTTTTCTGCTAGCAGTCGGTGTCTTTTGGTTAATTTTGAAGGGATAGCATTCAGCTTGTGAAAATACTTTCTAATTTGAGTTGGATAAATAACTGTGTCATTAATTGGGGCTTGGTAGAGGGTGAAACTCTCATTAATGAAGATCACCTTGTATTCCATTGGCAGGTTAAATCCTTGTTTGGAAAGCAATGAGCGTAATAGGGATGCCGTTCGGTTTAACTGGTGTAGCGGGTTAAGGATTTCCATGCCGCATGTTGTGAAATTTCTCTGATTCGTAATAATAATCCCCTGCAAAATTTTTAACTTCATAAATAAAAATGGTTTCTGCAGTGATAATCAATGAATCGATTTGAAAGGCGGTGTTGTTTGAAGAGAGAAGCAAATCATTGAGGATATGGCAATCACACGTAAGTTCTTTGGCAAATGAATCAAATAGAAGTTCACCTTTCCATCCCTTTTTTAAACTGTAGTAGTACTTTTTATTTTCTGAGGATAAATTCATTCGAGTGTGAAGAGAACCTAAAATTGGCAGTTCAGAAGGTTGATGCCGGTGTTTATAAATCATATCCCACATCCTTTCTTTTGATATATAGATAGTATACATAAAAAGTTAGAATGTTAAAACTATACGCCTGCCAAGGTAACTCATAAAGATTGAATAAGTAGAACGATATTGGGGAGAGCTAAGGAGTAATTATATTATAAGTGAGGTGAGTTAAATGAAATTGAAAAGATTCTACGCAGTTGTTTTCACAGCAATTTTTTCAACAAGTCTGTTGTTTGGATGTGCAACTGGGCAAGATCAACAGGAACCAGATCCAACAGAAGAGCCTTCTGAACAACAAGATCAACAAGATCAACAAAATTAATTAGAAGAGGAATAAAATTAATTTTTCCTTCTAGAATTTATTGTACCTAAGCTTTTCGATGTTGAATTAATATAAAGCCTAGTTTGTTTTTGTTCACCAAACAATTATGAATTAGGCTTTAACTGTTATTATTGCAAAGGAAATCAAGCAGAAAAATATTTGAGTAGATTCATTCAAAAATCTCCCCTCCATTATTCAATACTTTACGATAAACTATCAATAAAAATGTT
Source organism: Oceanobacillus sp. E9 (assembly GCF_001741975.1). Classification (NCBI taxonomy): domain Bacteria; kingdom Bacillati; phylum Bacillota; class Bacilli; order Caryophanales; family Bacillaceae; genus Oceanobacillus; species Oceanobacillus sp. E9. The sequence goes on along the minus strand of NZ_LSNA01000001.1, from coordinate 447,620 downwards.
ATATTAATACTAAATAACAAGGAGGGCTATCGATGAAGAAAAAATCAGTATTATTCATTTCCATTACTTTTTTGTTTGTTTTAGTCGGCTGTGCCAATAATACGGAACAATCTACAGAAGACATTAAATCGATGATACAAGATTACAGTACTGATCAATTAACCGCTTCATCTGCCTCGGTCACTGCTACACAACTCACGGTCGAGAATGATGATACACAGGAGAACTATGATTTGCCAGAGGAAGAGTTCTTTGTTTCCATTGCTCCATACATTAACGAGACGCATCCATGTACCTTTCATAGTTTGACAGGGTGCCAAGGAGAACTAGTGAACAAGCCATTTGATATTTACATTGAAGATATGGATGGCAATGTGGTTTTTGATGATACGATAGAATCCTTTGATAATGGATTTTTGGATGTATGGTTGCCACGAGATCAGGAATTCAAAGTAATGATTACATATGGTGATAAACAAGCAGTGTCGACGATTTCGACATTTGAAAACGATCCAACATGCATTACGACAATGCAGCTGATGTAGGATCTCTGCACGGAGCCAATGCAATATGTTGCTACGTGAGAGGAGAATGGACTGCCAAAGGAGTGTTTACATGCAAGAAGTAATAAAATCCTTTCTAGAAATAGAGATTTCTGATCAAGAATACTATGATGGCATCATTAGTTTTATTTATTCAAACAATATCAGATGTGGAGAGTATGAATGTAATCAATTTGTAGTAAAGAAAATGGATGAGTTAAATTTTATCGTTTTTGAAGAATATCAGATAGATAATAAAAGAGAAATTTATAATTCATTCTCTTTATCCAAGAAAAAGTTAATTAAAACGATTCATGACTATGCCAAGAAACAAGGGTTTATAATCAGAGAGTTTAATTGGGAATAATATAATCTATCTGAGCTTAAAACAATTAACAAATAAAGTAGAAAATGAAACAATACGCAAAGCAGATTCCACTCGCTGAACTTCTCTGATTGAACAGTAGCAACTAAATTACGCAAAGACCTAATAAAGGACATAACACATTGTCGGTGAACAACATGTTATGTCCTTTCCTCTGTAGCTAGAATAGTTTCTCCATCCTAGATATAGGTGTTATATTAAATTTGTTCGTAGAAAATCTGTCCTCCACCATTCAAGTCAATAATTTTCAAGTGGCTTGTGTGTTTAATAAAAATGGTTTTATAATGCTTCGTACCATCTTCATCAACGAGGAACATGATGCGATTTCCTTGATTGTCCGTTTCCAAATGGAAAGTTAGATTGTCTGTGTTTACTTGATCGGTAATGGTGTTGTATTCTTCAAAAGAAGATAGATTCGTTGGTTCATTTGGATAGTGGTTGTTACCGGGATTATTCTGTCCATCTTCTTTCTGTTCTTCATTTTCTACGTCAGAATCTGGTTCTTGCCCTAAGACTTCTCCTGTAGTTGCATCAACATAAAATTCATAGTCTTTGTCATTACTTTCGATTTCAATTTCATAGTAATTTTCATCATCTTCAAATGACAGATCCACTTCTTGTACAAACCCTTCTGTATTCTCCAAGGCTGTTTGGAGGGCTTGTTCCGCAGAAATTTCCGCATTTTCATTGTTATCCGATGCTCCTACGATTGCAGCTCCCCCAAACATGACGGTTCCTGCAACAGTTCCAATTAAGATTTTGTTTTTCATAATAATTCCTCCTTTATGGCTTGTACCCTAATAGTAACGTATATAAATGAGATGCGAATGATAAGAAAATGAGAATTTGATTAGAAAAGTAAGCGAAGATTGATGATCATTCTAAATATTGTATTCTTGCCCTTCTATTCCGAAAGCCTTACATCTCAAAAATAATCTGTTTATACTATGTGGTAATTACAAACAGAGCTTTAAGAAGCTGAAGCTAGAGAACAAAGAAACCCTCCATATCAAGAAGAATGGAGAGAGCGATTGGTGGATTGGAGCGAACCATGATCAACAAGGTTAGGAAAAAGAGGAGTGAAAGAAATGTTATATGTGGCATTAATTGGGTTGAGTTTAATTTGGGGTTTATCGTTTGTCTTTATTGAAAATTTAATTGGTGACGTAGGTGTGTGGGGAACAGTATTTTTACGATGTCTAACAGGTGCGGTTACTTTAACACCGCTTTTACTTATGAGGATGATCAGAAAAAAAGTTCCTCGTTCATTACCTTGGAAATCACTTATTATTATTGGTATTTTTAATGCGGGGCTACCTTGGGGGTTGATTGCGCTTAGTCAAACTACAATCACCAGTAATACAGCAGCGGTACTTAATGCATTAACTCCAATACTGACAGGCATAATTGGTTTTATTATATTTTCTATAATCTTAAATAAAAGGCAGTGGGGAGGAATTGTTCTTGGCTTTATTGGCATTATGATTCTAATGAATTTCAACGTGACGCAGTTGCATGCAAGCAATTTTGTTGGGGTAGGAACGATGGTTCTGGCAACAACTTGTTATGGGTTTGCATCCCATTTTACGAGAAGGTATGCAAAAGATGTAAATGTAATCGTATTAACTAGTTTTTCCTTATACGTAGGTGCATGTGTAGGCATTGTAGGTGTCATTCTAACTAATTATAATGTATTTGCAGTTATGTTAAACGCCGTAGATATAACCTTTGTTGTGTCGTTAATTGGCTTAGGGTGTTTTGGATCTGGTATTGCCCATTTACTCTATTATTATATGATAAACAATAGAAGTGCAGCATTTGCTAGCACGGTTACTTATCTGGTACCTCTAACAGCACTGTTATGGGGAAATATATTGCTGGGGGAACCAATTACAAAAAATCTAGTGATGGGATTGTTAACTATTTTTCTAGGAGTATTTCTAGCAAACCAGAAAACAAAAACCAATACAGGTAAAGAATTAGCCAAAAGTGGAGCATAACTGGACGGGAAAAATGATGTGTAGGGTTTAACGTTACACTCCATTTCCAGTCCATTTTATGACTCAGCTGTGATGGTAAATGTCGTACCAAACTTGTCGGTTACTGTACCAAAAGCAGGACTAAAAGGGGTTGCTTCCAGTGGACTAATTATAGTTCCATCTTGCCTTAAGCCATCAAAAATTCGTTTCGCCTTTTCTATGTTATCTAAGGAAATATTGATGGTAAGATTATCTCCAACTTGAACAGGTTGCCCGGGTGAATCTGAAAACATAAGGTTTGTTTCTCCAACTTTCACAATAGCGTGAGCTACATTTTCTTTAAATTCATCAGGAAAAGGTATCGGCATATCACCATAAGTTTGGATATGAATCAATTGAGCATCTAATACACTTTGGTAAAATTTGATAAGCTCCTTCGCATTTCCGTTTGTTTTAAAGTATGGTGTTAGTTTTAATGTCATAACTAGTCAACTCCTTATTTTTTTAACTATAGCACGTGTATAATAAGTGAATTTCTTCTGAATTGCTATTTAAAAAAGATAGTGAAGCATAGCAAGTGTTGAATTCTAGCTCTTTCATACTCAAGATAGATTATAATAGGTAAAAGGAGGGTTATCATGATGGAAAATTATTTAATTTCAGACATCCCCCCAACGTATTGGAAAGCCATTTCAACAAACGATAGCGATTTCGATAATATGTTTTTTTATGGTGTTAAAACCACTAAAATTTTTTGCAGGCCATCCTGTAAATCAAGATTACCCAATAGACAAAACGTGTTTATTTTTAACAAAGCACAAGCTGCGCTAGAGTTAGGTTTCAGGCCATGTAAAAGATGTAAACCAGATAATCTGTTATTGCCAAACGAAGAATGGATTGGGCAAGTATGTGAATGGATTGATGTAAATTTTCAACGTGATATTACGTTAAACTTCTTATCAGAAATCTTTCATTCTAGTCCCTTTCATCTGCAAAGAACGTTTAATAACGTAAAAGGAGAAAGTCCCCTAGCATATATACAACAAAAGCGCTTAACTACAGCGGCTAAGAAATTAATAGATACGAACGACACAATACAGTTCATCGCTTCAGAAGTTGGCTATCCGAATCATTCATACTTCAGTACGGTATTTAAAAGATATTTCAACGTAACACCACATCATTATAGGAAACAGTATAGGTAAATAATATTGAAATGAGAGATTAGGAGATGGAACTAGTGAAAGGATTTCCGTGGATAAGTGTTTGCGAATGAGGTATGCGTCAACAGATAGAATATCAGCATATATAATACTTTATTATAAAATTATACGCCTCTCCCGACTCTCTTTGTGTAACCACATCGTTTACATCGATAAATAAGGAAAAAGGGTCATCATATCTTACATATTCAAATCGATGCCAGCCTATGAGACAAGATAAGCTTTTTTCTGTTCGATGAAAGAGATTATTGGCAATGACGATGATTACACCAATGATTATTACGACATAGTCAATATAATAAATTTGAAAATGGTCACTTGTCTTCGCTAGCTCATAAAAATGCGAATAAGTATCCAATTAAATCAATTCTATCTTTCAATAATCTCCCTCTATAGTAAGAAGATACCTATTTTAAATACTATAAGAAAATGATTCATTATTATTTAAAATTTATAATTTATTTTCCCTGATAAAAGGTATTCAAACAAGGATAGAGTTATATTAATTGAAGGATTTTTCAGGCTATCGTGGAATAGTATGATAATATTATTACTTATAATTGCGAGGAAAAAGGAGTAAAACTATATTTTGTAAAATTATGTAGTCAAAATAAGCTGAGTTTATGCCTGAATAAATTCTTAATATAAACAATCATACCCTGAAAAATGCCTCTATCGAATTTCCAGGGTATCTTCTATGATTTATCCCGAATGTAATGAGATAAGTGCCGCCACTTGATTATTACAAGGTTTAGGCAAGCTTCAACTTTATCTATGATTATTTCTAAAGAGCTCTATTTCCTGACGAGCATCATGCAGTTGTTCTTCAGTCTGTTGAAATTGGGGGTTGTTTAACGCTTCATTTCCAAAGCGCTCCTGTGTAGCTTTTAAGTGTTCTTCTGCTTGAAGTAATTGTTGTTGAGCTTGCATCAACTGATCCATATCTCCATTCGTTTTTGCCTGTACAATCATTTGATAAGCTTGTTTTACTTGATTTGTACACTTTTCAATTTCATGATGTTGATTTTGTCCTGACATTGAAATTCCTCCTATGTATAAATACGGGTTGTTTTATATATTTCCTTTATTTTTTTAAACTATGTATGGAACATTATTCACGCCGTAAATATAAACTTAATACAAAGATTGAGGGGGCGGTTCGTTCTTCTTAACTCAACCTTAGTACCACGAGGGGTTGACTTAATGTTTGAACAAATTGGGTATTTGTCTAATTATAATTTGATATTACTTAGTTGTAGGCGCAAAGAATTTATATAAACGTGCTATACTTATTTTAATAAAGCGATTAGGAAAAGGAGCCATTTCTATGACAATATCAGGTAAGCTCAATTTAAGTAAGTACGAAAACATGGCTGTTCTTCATCAACCAGACGGTTATCATATATTCGATGGTTATCAGGAGACCTTATCCGGAGATCACGATGCGATTTTTATTTTTGTAGAAACATTGGATGAGATGGTGACTAATACAAAACGTATTATTGATGAACAACAATTACTTGAAAAAGGTTATCTATTCTTTGCATATCCCAAAAAGGGGAATGAAAGGTATGAAACGTTCGTACATAGAGATGATATTTTTCCTGCTTTGCATGTTAATAACGATGGGTATGTGGAAAATAGCGATTTGAAATTTTCTCGAATGGTCAGTATGGATGATGTGTTTACAGTGGTTGGGTTAAAAAGAGAGAAAATCAAAACCAAAAAAACATCTGCAGCTAGTCAATCTGTAGCAGATTATGAAAAATACGTAAACGATATAGAAAGAATATTAACCAATTATCCAAATGAACTTAGGTTCTACAAGGAATTAACACCAGGTTATCAGAAAGACTGGGCACGTTATATTTTTTCGGCGAAACAACAGAAAACACGTGAAAAGCGACAAGTACAAATGGTTGATATATTATCCCAAGGATATAAATCAGTTGATTTATTTCGTATGAAAAAGAAGTAGGGTATTCAATTATCATGTTCGAAAACCCTACTGACAGAACTTTCACTTTATGTTAAGGAGGTATGCAGATTGAGTATTCAATTTGAAGTGGAAAGAACCGTCCAGGTCTCCCAACATGATGCTTACAATGCTTTGTTGATCTAGAAAATGCGAAGGAATGGATGCAAGGATTGGTGAGGATACAACGTTTGGATGAGGGAGCAATGAAAGCGGGAAGCCAGTGGAAAGAAACGAGAAAAATGTATGGAACAGAGGCTACGGAACATTTTGAGGTCGTTCAATTAGAAGAACCTAATAAAATTGTCCTGCGTTGTGACGGCACAAAAGGAACAACAGGTAAAGGAGAGTATATTTTTACATATATAATTACACCAGGTGATGATACTACGCAGACGAAAGTCACTTTGAATGGAGAGATAAATAAACTGACTGGATTCTCTAGATTTCTAGGAAAAATGATTGCAGGAACATTTAAAAAAGCTTGTGCAAAAGATTTGGATAAACTAATTAATTATTTGGAGAAGTGAGTGTTGTTTTATTCCATATGTAATGGATGTAATCCCCACGCTTAAAGACACGATGAGGTCTGGTCAAGGGGGGTAAGTGGGTGAAGCCCCCCATCCCCCCTTTGATGATGTTTTACTTTATCTAATGTCCGAAGGTGTAGGCTCTCTGTGCCTTCATTTGATTATCTTTTATGCTAAGTATATGTAGGTGATTAATATTCAGCTCATGCTATTACTGCAGGAGGCGTCATCTCCCATTACAATCAATGCAAGGATATCCGTAATCCGAATTTTACAGCTTTACAGGGTATTTTATAGTGAACTATTTTTTAAATCGAATTTTCATCGTATCTTTACCTGGCGTAATGCAAAGTATATTCAAAAAAAGCAATATAAATAATGCCAAGGTAAATATAAATAACATAAATAAATTCCCGTAAAGTAAAAAAGAAACCAGACTACCAACCACGAAAGCCCACATGAATATAGTGAAGAAGAGCAAACCAGCAATATTCTTAACTCTACTTGGTGAAACCCATAAAGTTTCTTCTACCTGATTAGGTGATATATGGAGCTGTTGAAAAAGAGATTGTTTAAATTTATTGCTCACTATCATCCTAAATAATACTAATAAAATAGTTATTAAAAATAGAATAGAGTATGCAATAAAAGGTGTTATATCCACGTATCAAGTAAAGGACCGATTAAATTAGCTAAAATCACTGAAATACCTACACCAATATAACTAACCTTGCTAGTTGGAACTTCTTTATTTGATACAGTTTGTATCTGCTTTGCTGTATCCGTACTTATTTTTCTAACCCTTTTAGGAAAAATCCAATAAAGGAATGGAAGTAAAAAATTGATGAGGAAAGGTTGATCTTTATCGATAATATAATATTCATTATCTACTTTAATCAAATTGTATCTTAAATTTTTTAATACAATATTTACTTCAGAACTCATATACCTAACTCCATCCCCAATTCATTGGATTAATAGCATTTAATCCACTACTGATTGCTTCTCCTGCTTTATCGATTCTTAAAATCAAATTAATTGGTAGAGAGTATGTTTCCTTTACTATGTATCTATTTTTTATAAATTTTGTTTCAAACAATAGGAACTCCATAAAATTTCGTGTTGCTTCATAGCTAACTCGGATTCCCACTTAACTTTCTATTGCATCAAACAAGTCAATCCTTCACCCGTACTTCCATTTGTCCCGGCGTTACTGTAAATAAATTGCCCATGAAAAAGATAAAAGCTAACATCGTGTAAACCAATAGAATGATTGTGTTTCCGTATATAACATACATCATTGCACAAGCAATGAGAAAACCTAAGATGAACAGGTAGCAACTTGTATAGATGAGGAAATGCCCGATCGATTTTACTTTGATATGTAGCTCTTTTATATTCCTTAATTCAGAACTGACTTGTGCGTATAGTTTCTGTTGATTATTTCTTCCGATATATATGCGTAATAGGAACATTAAAACAGTCACTACAAGTACAATTAGTGTTGCAAGAAATGTAGGCATGTCTATGTTAAAGGAATCCATAATTGGTCGTATCAAATTGGCAAGGATTAAGGAAATCCCGATAGCCAATATATTTATCGTACTACCACTTGTTTTCTCGGAATGGAGAAGAAGTTTATTTACTGTCACTTCACTGTCCACTTTATATGCTCGATGCGAGATAAACCAAAATAAGAAAGGCATCCATATGATCCACTTGGGACTATCCTTATCGAGGATATAGTTCTGGCCATTCATCGTAATTAAATTATATCTCGCTTTTTTATATACAAATTGTACATTTGCTTTCATTTAGTTATCCCCATCCCCAATTCATTGGATTAATGGCATCGATGCCACTAGAGATTGCTTCTCCTACATCTTTTGCCGATTCTTTTACGGAGTCAACTGTGCTGGATGCGAAGTCAGCTACAGCTTCACCTGCTTTATCTAGTTGTTGTCCTACATAATCCAAGCCATCTTGTAATCCTAAGAAGTTATTATCATAGGCAAAGTTAAAAGCAGTTACTAATCCTGTACCTACAGCTACCCCACCTAAAACAGCCCAGCCTGCTGGGTTACTACCGAGTAATACTGCAGTTGCAGCTGTTCCGATAGCGCTTCCTGCAACCCCTACTCCTAGAGCGGTTGTATTATGTGTAATAGCTTCGCCGATACTTTTATCTTTATTCGCTAAATCATCATACATTCCTATGCCAAAGCCTGCAGCCATAAATCCTCGTCCTAGCCACTTTCCTGCACTGGTAATCTTACTACCATAATGTATTAATGAATTAGAAGCGCCAGAAGTTGCGGGGTTCACCATTACAAACGAACTTGGACCCGATGGACCCTTAACGCCTGTTACTACATTAATTAAGCCACCAAGTTTTGTTGTCGCGATTCCTATTTGTTGTACACTTGTAGATAATAAATCCTTCGACAGATTTTCCCCAATCTTATCCTTGTTATCATTCACATATTTCCAGAACGACTCAGGAACTTCTTCTTCCAGTTCTGCTTCTGTCAGATTACCTTTCGTCTTATTCACAGTAGAAAATATGGAATAATACGCTTCTCTAGTGATGTTGCCTTGCTCTAAATCACTATACGCTTGATTTAAAATAACTTGGAATCCTTCGTCCAGTCCATTTAATCCTTCACTGTTTGCTTTTGCAATCGTTTGTAACGGCAGATCATGGATATTATCGGCATTAATGACGATGTTGCCTTTTTCATAATTCTGCTTAATGACATTTTGATAGTCTGGTAAGTTCTTAATACTTTTAATATCGAATTCGGTAATCGAAATGGTACCATTTCTAATTCGAGATGATATTTCGGAAAGATAGCTTTTCAACGTACTGATATCGTCTTTCGTTTGTTGTAACTTGGAAGTGTGCTTGCTATCCAATTCATGTAAATCTTCAATGACATGATCGATTTTTTGTTTGCCTTTTTCAATGTTATTTTGAAAAACAGAGTCATCCAATGGTGATAAATAAATGATATCACTAATACTCGATAAGATTTGATTGGTCTCATCGGTCAATTCACTCGTTTTCTGCTTCGCTTTATCAAAGCTAGGATCTAATTCATTTTCTAAAAAGCTTTCACTAATAAATCCGTGCTGATGCGGTTCAAACGATTGAACCTCTTGTTTCATCGCTTCTAACCTATCTTTATAGTCTATCATTGATTGGTGTAAAAAAGTAAGAAATGGCTGGTGAACTTCGTTGTAAAATGATCGGATGGCTGTACCTGCCTTCCCTTTCAAAGCATCTTCCATCCCGTGAAAGTCCGTAATCGAACGTTGAAGATGGGTGATATCTTCCGTCACTGTATCGAGGTCTGTTTTTGCAGATTCCACACCTTGATGAATTTCTTTTACGTTAAACTCTGTCATTATCCATTCACCTACCCATTAATCAATGCGAATATGTTCGCTTAGTTTGTGGTCTAACTCTATCATGTCTTTAACCGCTTGTTCTGTTGCATTCACATTATTTTGAAAAAGCGTAATATAGTCAGACAAAATAGATTCATATTCTTCCTTGATTTCGTTATAAGCATCTACCATTTTTATCTGTTTATTTCCGTTAATGGTTTCACCTATGTCTTTATGTAATTCTTCAATCATTGTTTTTAGCTCTAGGATGCTTTTCTCTGTAGGTGCTTGCTGAATCTTGATTTCTCTACTCATTGCCATAACACCTCTTTTATTTTTTCCATTACAAGAATATTTTGCATGATTCATTATCTAGTAAATTTAGTCAGGCGAATCATGGATATCTGCTAGCAGTGCATGAAATTATAAAGCTTTGCTATATATCGTACCAAATACCTACAATAGTTTGTAGGGGATAATGGAACTAGTTTCATTCAAATATATTACAAATAAATCATTTCTTGGGTGAAAGGACCTAAGGAATCATTATTGTCTTTTTTACAAGTATTTAATCTCATTTGTTAAATAATTGATACTTTTCTGTTTCCCTATATAATAGAACAATATATTCAATTAAATACATGAACATCATAGAGGAGAGGTTACGTTGATAAACTGGCTAGAAGAAAAGTTATGTGCATTAAATGTAACATCATCAATGAATCAATCTGAAGGATTCACGCGATTAGGCTATTCCGATGAAGAAAAGCAAGCACACACGCAGTTTATAAACATTGCGAATGAACTCGGACTGCATACTTTCGAAGACGAAGCTGGGAATCAGTGGGCGGTGTGGAAAGTAGAAGAGAATGCTCCAACGATCGGACTCGGTTCCCATTTAGATACAGTATATAGCGGTGGAGGCTATGATGGAGTCGCTGGTGTGCTGTGTGCATTGGCAGCGGTGAAGACATTAAAAGATAAGCAAATTACTCCGAAAAAGAATATTGCAGTTATATGTTTTGCGTCCGAGGAATCGGCGCGCTTTAGTGTTTCTACCCTTGGCAGTAAAGCAGTTTCAGGAGAGTTAAACAAGGAAGCGATTAAAACAATTTCTGATCAGGACGGCACGACCATTAAGCAGGCAATGGAACAAGTAGGCTTGAACTGGGAGAAGGTGCAACAAGCAGAGCGGGCGGAATCAGACCTAGAACAGTTCTTAGAATTACATATTGAACAAGGAAAAATACTCGAAGAACAGGGATTCGATATCGGTATTGTCCATGGTATTGCCCGTCCAATTCGTCTGTCAGTTCGTTGCGAGGGAATGGCAAATCACACAGGGACGACACCGATGAATAATCGGCAGGATGCACTAGTTGCGATTGCTCCACTTATCAATTTTGTTGAGCAAGAAGCTTTGAAAATGAATGAACGAGTAGGAGCAAGTATTGTAGCAACAGCCAGTGTGGCAACTGTGAAGCCAAATGCGATGAATATGATTCCTGGAGAAGTAGAGTTAGGAATTGATATTCGTAGTACGGACAATAACTTGAAACAAGAACTATATGCTTCTATTTATACGTTTTGTGAAAGCGTAGAGAAAGATAGGAACGTCAAAGTAATGATTACAATGCTTGTAAATGATGCATCTGTTGAGTTAGATAAAGAAATGCAAGGTAAGCTATTTGCAGTTAGTAAGTCATTAGGCTATAAAACAATCTCGATGGATAGCGGTGCCGGTCATGATGTGATGAATATGGCAATGAAATGGCCGAGCGGATTAATTTTTATTCCTTCTCATAAAGGAATAAGCCATCACCCAGATGAATTTACTGAAATAAAGGACTTGGCTAATGGGACAAAGGTAATAGCTGCTTATTTGGAATCAGAAGTGGTTGGATAAAGTAAAAGATAGATGAAGCAGAAAAATTGCTCATCTATCTTTTTTTGTGCAGAAATCTTAAATCTCTTGAATATGTGTCCGCTTAAATTCATCGGGGTATTTCAACCCGTAGCCAAAACATCGATCCATAAAGATATGAGAAATCCAGATAATTGATAGTAAAAGTAATAAATCTAATGCGAAGAAGGTAGAACAAAAAATGAGTACTAACGGAAGTATAAAGCTGTGTCCAATGTTATAAATGGTCGCACCTACTTTATTGTTCACCACATAACCAATCATAGTTATGTCAGGAACGAGTAAAAATACTAAAAACATCCAAGTTGGAAAATCGAGCATGGTATAAATATAAAATGAAAACACAAAGGCAATTCCATATTCAATATGAACAATCTGTTTATTCGTCATCTTATCCTCCTTGGTTTAGTGTCTTCGAAAAACCCTAACATCAATTCCTCGATGACTTCTTTATTTTTTATGTATTTATCTTCGGCAATTAGACCTTTAATTTTATTCACTACTTGTAATGCTTTTTGATAAAACTGAATTTTCTCCTCAAGATTTATTATCTTTTGATCTAATAACGATACGGTGGAAACATTACATTCTGTTGATATAGGTTGGTTTCTTAACAGAAGTAATTGTTGAATCTCTTTTATGGTAAAACCTAATTGCTTTAATACAATAATAAATTGAAGTTGTTTCTCGCATTCTTCATCATAAACTCTATAACCATTTTCTCGTCTTTTTGGTGTTAAGATGTTTTCTTTTTCGTAATAACGGATTGTATCAGCTTGAATTTGATATTTCGCAGCAAAGTTTTTGATTTGCACAGTAGCAGGCCCCCTTTATTAACATAACATTGGAGCAAACTCCAAGGTCAATAGTGAGAATATAAACTATTCTATCAACTTTTATTACCATTATAATAGAAAATGTGGTGAAAAAGGATACCACAGACCAGATAGTAGCAATCTGAAAGAAATTAATTCATCTTTTTTGTAGTAAAATATAGTCTATCATAATCGATAAAGGAGAATTGATTCATGATTACCCAAGCAGCCCAAGTTTCTATCTTAGTGAACAACATTGAAGAAGCAAAGCACTTTTATACTAAAAAGTTAGGATTCATTGTTCGAGATGAAATAGAATTATCGCCAAGATGGAAGTATCTGACCGTTTCACCGGATTCTGCAAATGAAACGAGGCTAGAATTAGTTAAAGCCGAGACACCAGAGCAAGAAGAGTTGGTTGGTAAACAATCCGCAAACCAAGTATTCATTATGTTTTTAAGTGATGATATAGAGAAGGATTATCGTGAAATGAAAGCACGGGGTGTGATATTTCATGGGGAACCACAACCAGTTCCTGGTGGAAAGGACGTAGGTTTCGAAGATTTATATGGTAATGCCTTTGACCTATTTCAACCAGATACAAATAAATGAGGGAAACAGAAAACCTGTATAACAAAAACGATTTCTTCTCTGAAATGTTATTAAAATTGGTAACTTGTTATCCGTTAGCATTATAAATAACAATTTTACATGATAATCTAAAATATCATAATAAAGTACACCACTGTAAAAAGTGATGTACCTCATCAATTTGATGGCGATATTAGTCATCAAATATTTAGTTCGCACGCATTCCGCCAGTAGCACTAAATACGTGTCCAGTAGCATAGCTTGCATGCTCAGAAGCAATGTACACATAGAGACCGCCAAGTTCTGCTGGTTGTCCTGCACGTCCTAATGGAGCTGCCGGTGTTTCTTTACCGAACTTCGGAATATTCTCTTGCGGTTGACCACCGGATATTTGCAGAGCAGACCAATAAGGACCAGGTGCGACGGAATTAACACGGATTCCTTTGGAACTTAATTGTTTGGCTAAGCCTTTGGTGAATCCAATAATGGCACTTTTCGTTGGCGCGTAATCCATTAGCATTGGTGATGGATCATAGCCTTCCACAGAGGAAGTGGTGATAATCGAGCTTCCTGCCGGCAGATGCGGAATCGCTTCTTGAACCATCCAATACATGGAAAATACATTCGTTTGGAATGTGGATACTAATTGTTCTGTTGAAAGATTCGTGATGTCTTCCACAGCTTGCTGTTCTCCAGCAACCATCACTAACGTGTCCAAGCCGTCTAATTCTTTAATGGCGCTGTGTATTAAAGAACGAGTGAAATCTTCATCACGTAAGTCTCCTGGTAATAATACCGCTTTTTGTCCTGCGTCTTCAATCAATTTTTTCAATTCTTGCGCATCTGGTTCCTCTACAGGTAAATAGTTAATCGCGACATCTGCACCCTCGCGAGCATAGGCGATAGCGGCAGCTCTTCCAATACCAGAGTCACCGCCTGTAATTAATGCTTTTCTCCCCTTTAGTTGTCCCGATCCTTTATAAGTTTTTTCCCCGCAATCAGGAATAGGTGTCATTTCTCTTTGAATACCTGGCTGTTCTTGAAATTGTTTTGGGAAATCTTCATTTGTATATTTCGTTATTGGATTTTGTGGCATATTAATTACATCCTTTCTTGAATTTGTACGTATAAGTTATTTTCCCGTGTATAACGGAAAATTAAACATCTATTTCAAAAAAGGTCCATCCAACTAACACATTACTATTTATATTTCATACATGTATCGCTTGAATTGCTGGCTCGTAAATGCCTTTAAGTGTCTGAACGCTATGCGTAAATTTTCTCTGTTCTTCTTCATTCATTGGAACTTCAATTACTTCACAAACGCCATTCCGATTAATAATCGTTGGAACACCGATACATACATTGTCTACACTATATTCACCTTGAAGGAAGGTGCTGGTAGTTAAAATGCTATGTTCATCTTTTAATATTGCTTCTGTTACACGGACGAGACTCATCGCAATGCCATAGAAGGTTGCTCCTTTTTTCTGAATGATGCGATATGCAGCATCTCGAACATTAATGAAGATATCATCTAAGTCTTCCTTTTTATAGGTTTCACTTCGATTTAGATACGTAAGTAGTGGTACCGTTCCAATAGTCGCCGTGCTCCATAACGGGAGTTCCGTGTCTCCGTGCTCACCAATGATGTAGGCATGAATATTTTTCGGTGATAGATGGAAGTATTCTCCTAATTCATAGCGTAGCCTCGCTGTGTCGAGTGTAGTCCCGCTTCCAATTACACGATGAGGCGGTAGACCACTGAATGTTATGACTGCTTGCGTCAAGACATCGACAGGATTTGTAGCGATTAAAAAGATGCCATTGAATCCACTATTCATCACGTCAGCCACAATTTCTTTAAAGATTATCATGTTTTTTTCTACAAGGTCTAAGCGAGTTTCCCCGGGCTTTTGATTAGCCCCAGCACAAATACACACGATATCTGCATCTTTACAATCTTCGTATTCTCCTAACCATACATTAGTCAATGAAGGAGCAAAGGCTTTACCATGATTTAAATCCATTACATCACCTAATGCTTTATCCGCATCTAAATCAATAATTGCTAACTCTTCTGTCACACCTTGATTCATCAATGCAAATGCATAACTAATACCAACCGATCCACCGCCAATGAGTACCACACGATTCACTGCTTGTTGACTTGTTTTCATCTACATCACACCCTTATCGTTTAGAATATGAAATATCTTCCATCTATATTGTGAAACATTTCACAATTATTGTCAATATAAATTCTGAAATTTAGAAAACATTTTGAAGTTCAATACATAGGAAGGGGGCTGCTTATTTTTTATACTAGTACAGTTATTCGAAAGAACCTATTAGAAAAAGTGTTTATTGACGTGATCTATTAACACAGAGCTCTTACTAAAAAGGCAAAATAGTTAATAGAGCGGCTCAAAAACCAAAACGAAGCTTAGGAAACCGGAAAAAAGTGGTAAATAGAGCACCCCAGCCTACACAAGCCTCGCAAATCCAACTCCGGTCCCCGTTAACAAATAATCGCTTCAAATATGTAGAAACCACTTCTCATTATATTAAGAAATAATTTTTTCATAAGCACTTTCATCACAGATAATAAACAACTTGGCATCATTTGGGATAGGCGCGGATAATTGTTTAATAATCGATAAATCATTTCCATTTGATATCAGCATGGCACCTTGAGCTGCTAAATCGGAACGAGCATCATCATAGGTCTGCCAGGTGTCTTTTTTACTGATGGAGAACAAGTCATACGCTGTATTGCTGGTTAGTTGTCTAATAATTTCACTTGAGCCATTGTATAAAATGGAACGTGCTGCTAAATGGGCTGCTGTATCATTTGCAGTGATAAATTCCTCAACAGAGACATGTTGAAATGCTTTAATATGTCTTGATTCTAAAACTTCGCATATTGTATAAATATTTTTTTCGTATTCTTTTCCGATACTTTCTAATGTCGTGGCAATTAACAGCGTTTGACCATCTGCTTGGGATGTTGCGACACTATCTTCTGAAGCAAAAACCATTACCGATTTACTTTTTAGTAAGTTTGCTTGGAACAATACATCGGTATTTGCTGGGTTCCCATGAACGAACTCTACTTGTTCATGTAAAATCGGTATTTTGCTAACTGCTTCATCAATGATGACGATAGATATATCTTCAAAGGTTTTTAGTAATTCGTCTAGCGTAATACTAGCCTTTTTTGTCCAATTTATTAAGATAATATGATCTTCTGTTGTGATATTCAATTTGCCTGCCTCCTTTAATCGTTTCCGAACACTTAGAAAATCAATTGCTTTACCAATAAAAATAGTCATGATTCCAATTCCAATAATATATAAAAACATTGCGAATATTTTACCGGGACCAGTGGTTGGCGACACATCACCATATCCTACGGTTGTCACTGTTGTCATTGTCCACCAAAGCCCCTCAAAAGGATCTGCAAATGTATCAGGTTCTAAAAAATAGATAAAGTAACTACTTGCCAGAACCAACGTGAATGTCGAAAGTAAAAGAAACCAATTATTTAATCGGATGACTTTTACAAACAAATGCCTGAAAAAGATCATCGTATTCCCCCTTATCTACACATAACATTTTACCTATTAAAATAGTAACACAAAGTCAAACTTCATTCTGTAGTGAATTTTATTCCCCCTCCACACACGGAATGGTAGTACTCAAGTGCATTATCTACAATGCCCTTGAAAAGTAGCTTAGCATCACGGCCATAAGATAGGATAGAAAAAGCAGATAAGCTCTCATTACAATTTGGATTTATATATATTATAATTTAAACTAATTCCTATTCATTTTTACGCTTATAACTTATGTATACAACCTCTTTTGTTAAGTTTTTGTAAACTAGCTTTTTTGTGAAAAGTATATATGTTACGATCATTATTGAGTTTCGATAACGAATTCCGATATCGAAACTGACACTATTGGAGGTATAATTTTGGAGGATAGAGTATTACGAAAGCTGTTTCTAGGGTTTATACACATTCATATTCTGCACCATGCGAATGAACACCCGGTTTTTGGGTTATGGATGTTAGAAGAATTAAGAGAGCATGGATATAGTATAAGTGCGGGAACGCTTTATCCAATTCTACATTCGATGGAAAAAGACGGACTACTTTTAAAAGAGGATCGGAACGTCGAAGGAAAGATTAGAAAATATTACACAGCAACAGACAAGGGAGTAGTAATTTTACAAGAGGCAAGAGAAAAAGCATATGAACTCTTTAAAGAAATCAAAGACTAACTTCACAAAGGAGTATATGGTATATGAGTTATAAACAAAATGAAAAATCTTCATTAAAAGCGTTATTGGAAATACTATTTATTTCAACTCGATTAGGACTAACTTCTTTTGGAGGGCCAATTGCGCACCTCGGTTATTTTCACGATGAGTATGTAAGAAGAAGAAAATGGATGGATGAAAAAAGTTACGCGGACCTTGTTGCGTTAGCACAGTTTTTACCAGGTCCAGCTAGTAGTCAGGTGGGAATCGGAATAGGTGTGATGCGCGCAGGTACCCTGGGTGGAATAGTCTCTTTTATCGGATTCACGATACCATCTGTTGTTGCACTCGTTATCTTTGCTTTATTGATGCAAAGCTTTAATGTGGGAGAAATGGGCTGGATACATGGGTTAAAATTAGTTGCGGTTGCTATTGTAGCGCATGCAATAATTGGAATGGCAACTAAATTAACACCTGATTTACAACGAAAAACGATTGCCTTAGTTGCCCTGGTCGTTACGCTTTTATGGCAAACAGTCTACTCACAAGTCGTTGTAATTTTGATTGCAGCAATGATTGGTTATGTTATATACAAAAATTATAGCAATGATGTACAAGCATCACATACACACGTAAAAATATTAACGAAAAAGTTTGGTTTTATTTGCTTGTCATTGTTTTTTGGTTTGTTATTACTTTTCCCAATCCTAAGGGAAATAACGACCTCCCATTGGGTTGCTATGTTTGATAGCTTTTATCGCTCAGGTTCGCTTGTTTTTGGTGGTGGACATGTTGTTCTTCCACTGTTGGAAAGAGAGTTTGTACCTACAGGTTGGGTAAGTGAAGAAGCTTTCTTAGCGGGATACGGTGCTGCACAGGCTGTACCTGGACCATTATTTACATTTGCTGCTTATCTAGGAGCAGTTATGAATGGATGGATCGGTGGTTTGGTTGCTACCATAGCTATATTCTTACCGGCATTTTTATTAATATTAGGTACCTTACCGTTTTGGAATAGTTTGAGAAACAACCACAAGATAAAAGGAGCGTTAATGGGAGTAAATGCTGCCGTAGTAGGTATATTGATTGCAGCTTTCTATCAGCCAATATGGACAAGTGCAGTTCTATCTCCTATTGACTTTGCTTTTGCTGCGATATTATTCAGTATGCTTGTATATTGGAAACTTCCACCGTGGGTGATAGTTCTAACAGGGGCTATTGGTGGAACATTGATTTCATATATTTAAGGTATGAATGAAAAAAAAAAGGTTGGACAAAAGTATTTACTCAAATGATAAATCCGAATGAATTGATGATGAGAACCCGCTTCAGAATTATACTCTGCTTATCCAACGGCGGCTGGTGAGCCTTCGGATGCTTCGCATTCCGAGGTCTCACCTATGCCTCAATCCCACAGGATAAGGAAGACCTCGACAGCATTACATCGCACGCAGAAAATCGATTTTTGATTTTCAAGGAGTCTCCGTATATAACTATCATCTGTCTTATGCCCAATATCTAGTTATGCCACTATACAATTTACCAGCCGGATAGAAACTGCAATGCTCTCTCTACTTTTCCTCCACAATAATATTATCAATCAATCTTGCTTTGGAAAATTTCATCGCTAACGATATAAAAATCCTACCAGTAATCTGAGTTTGTTTCACGAGCTCGGGATAGCTATAGACCGCGATCTCTTCAATAGTCCCTGATGTATGTTTGGTTAAATGGGTGTGAATTTCATCGATAATGATATCGCTATTTCGTTCACCCGCATCATATAATTCTTTAGCTTTTAATAGACTTTGATATAAATGAACAGCTTCTTGTCGCTCATTCTCTGTTAAGTAGATGTTGCGAGAGCTTTTTGCTAAGCCATCTGATTCACGTATGGTATCCATGCCTTTAATAGTAATCGGTTGATTAAATTCTTCGACCATCTTTTCGACAATTGCCAGTTGCTGTGCGTCCTTTTTTCCGAAATAGGCGATATCAGGACGAATAATATTAAATAACTTATTGACGACGGTTACCACACCGTCAAAATGACCCGGACGCTTGGCTCCTTCTAGTACTTTCGCCATTCGATGGACGTTTATCGAAAGTTCGAGAGGCTTTGGATACATCTCTTCCACGCTTGGGTAGAAGGCATAATCGGCACCTAAAGCATCTAACTGTGCTTGGTCATCTTCCATGGTTCTTGGATAAGCATCGAAATCTTCATTAGGCCCAAATTGCAGTGGGTTTACAAAGATGCTGACTACAGTATAATCATTGTCCGCGATCGATTGCTTAATCATTTGTAAATGTCCGTCATGCAATGCCCCCATGGTTGGTACAAACCCAATCTGTTTATTATTTGTCTTCCATGTTTGACTAAGGTTTTGCATTTCTTTTATGGTCGTAATTCTTATTGTCATTCGTCTACCTCGTTCATAATTTGTTTCTTATATGTGTATTCTTCAGCAGGAAACGCTTGTCGCTTCACTTCGTCATGATAATTTTTTAATGCTTCTACTCCGGTAGAAAAGTCACCATAGCGCTTTACAAACTTTGGTTTATGCTCCACACCATAATTAAGCACGTCATGATACACAAGTACTTGTCCATCCGTTCCTACACCAGCACCAATCCCAATTACTGGAATCGTTAGTGTCTCGGTTATTACTTGGGCGAGGTCGCTCGGTATTGCTTCCAAGACAAGCATCATCGCACCACTTTTTTCAACAAGTTTAGCATCTTCAATTAGCTGTTTAGCGGCTTCCTTGGAGGTTGCTTGTAGTTGGTAGCCTGTGATACCGAAACTCTGCGGTGTCAGTCCAAGATGAGCAACGACAGGAATACCGATAGCATGGCATTTTTTAATAACAGGAGCGGCATGCGCACCTTCGATCTTTATAGCGTTTGCATTGGTATCTCGGTATAATTCGATCGCAAATGCCGTATCGGCGCTTTCATCAATACCGATTGTTCCAAAAGGCATATCGACGACAACATAAGTGTCCTTCGCGCCACGACGTACTGCACGCGCATGGTGCTTCATATCCTCGAGAGTTACATCGACAGTGCTTTCATAACCAAGTACTGTCATCCCTAACGAATCACCGACGAGAATCATATCTATTTCAGCAGCTTCCGCTTGCTTTGCGCTCGGATAATCATAGGCGGTCAACATGGAAATTTTTTCTCCATCATGCTTCATTCGCATGAAATCTTTCAAGGCTTTCATTTTTCGTCACCTACTATTTTTATTCTTGTACTTATTATAGAATTATCTGTATAGATTAACAATGCGTTTCGTAGATAAAAAGGAGCATAGCTATGAAAAATTTTGGAGTTATTGGACCAGGGGCAGTTGGTTCCGTAATCGCAGAAATTTTGTTGGAAAATGGCCAACGTGTACATTTATTAGGAAGAAATGCTGGTGAAGTACGTATCGAACGAGAAGGGCAGTTGTCTGAAGGAACATTGTCCGTAGAAGAACTGTCCAGCTTTCAAACAACTCTTGATTATATTTTTATCGCAGTAAAAGGAACACAGCTATCGAACGTGCTTCCAATTGTAGAAAAGCTTTCACATGAAAATACAGTAACGATTATTTGTCAAAATGGCTATGGGCAACTCGAACGAATAAATATGCCGCATACCTATCAAGCAGTAGTGTATATTAGCGGGCAAAAAAAAGATCAAACGATAACGCATTTTCGTGACCGGAAATTAATTTTACCGGAAAATAAAGACACAATCGCGTTACATCAATTTATTGGGGAAAGTGATCTTGTTATTCAAATTAGCCCTAATTATCTTAACGATATGTGGTTTAAGCTAATCGTCAATCTCGGGATTAATTCCGTCACTGCATTGAGTCGAAATACCGCACGTATTTTAACCAATGAAAAGGTCAGAAACCTGTGTGAATCATTGATTGAAGAAGGGATTAAGATTGCTAATGCGGAAGGGATCCATTTTGAGAATTCTACCATAAAAGACATTATGGATATTTATGATGGCTATCCGCCGAATATGGGTACGAGCATGTATTACGATGTGTTAAATGGTAACCCGATGGAAATTGATTATATTCAAGGATTTTTATATCGGAAAAGTCAGGAGCATGGCTTAAATACTCCGCATATAGATACGGTGTATAGCTTGTTGGTGGCGAGCGAGCTAGGATGAGAAAGAATCTAACACCTAGTTGGAATACCCGTGATACTTTAATTAGTGCATAAGGATTTCGTGGGTAATGGCTCGCTCCCTATTAGAGGAAAAGGGGTGTTGTATAAAGTACCAAGGGGATATGAATCATCACTACACTTGATCCCGATTATCACTTCGGTTCTTATTTCGTGCCAGCTACCGAGCGGTTTTTAGACGGCTTTCTCCCGTTTTAGTGAAGAGGAATATTTAATCTAAAAAAATAACGAACAATAATTCGGTGCTATTCCAGAATATTGTTCGTTTTTATTTCAATTGAATCAAGTTCATAATAAGCTGTTTTTTGTGAAACCCTCTAAACTATTGCTGTTTTGATTTTCATTATAGACGGACACTTTTAAGCAGGTACGGTTTTAGCTAACCTGAAATGAAGAACAATTTTTGGTATTAACTAGTCTATTAACTAAAAAATAGCGTTCAGCATGAAATATGGTTAAGAGAAGCGCTCTATTAACTAAAAAAGTAGAATTCTGCATGAAATATGCTTAAGAGACAAACTCTATTAACTAAAAAAAGTAGAATTCAGCATGAAATATGGTTAAGAGAAGCGTTCTATTAACTAAAAAAGTAGCGTTCAGCTCAAATTATGGTTAAGAAAATTTTTGTGTATCGCTTATGTTTATAGTATATAGGCGTGCTCGGTGTACAAATAATTCTTCGGTTTTCGCTCTTTTTTAAATTCTGTTATTCTGAGCAGGTGTCGCAGTCTTTCATTACAATCAATGGCAAGTTTTTACTATATAGATATCTAATTTTTATCATAGAAATAAGAGTGAAGAATTCCTGAAAAAAGGTATTTTTTCTCAAGGTAGGTAGTATTTAAATCAAATACTACTTCCCGATTTTTGACGTTAATCTTCCATTCACCAATCGGGATGTTATTGGTATAGAGTATAGCCGGTTTAAACGGCTTTTTCTTAATTACATAGTCTACATTTTTATATGTAAAAGTAACCACATCACCTATATCAATGAACTTTGTTTCCTTTACTAGGATGGTATTCCATTCACTCCTATCGTAGTAGTGTAGCTTTACTTTCTTTTTGCTAAAAAGAGAAGTAACTTCATCACTCACAACCACTAGATTATGATTGTTATCTGTTAATTCATAAGTAATTGAACTGACATTTTTAAAGATTATATCTTGAAACATTTTCAATATATTTCTATATTTACCTGTTATTTCACCATGTTTTATATTCCCTGTGTATATTTCAGTCTTTTTTCTCCTGTTAATATGTCGATCATATTTGTATATAGTCATGGTAAAAATCCTTACATTAATTTTGGTTTTTCTAACTATCGATAGCTGCTAAAATTCCTCTAGTACCATTATCAAAAAAGAAACAATTCTAACAGCTTAATTCTAGCCGTCAGCCTATTTTCAAACCCTTTACAACTTAAACCCAGTACGACTCTTAAAACGCTTTAATATTATTGAGCTCTCGACACGTGTAATGCCTTCAACTGAATACAATTCTTCATTAATAAAGACTTCTAATTTCTGAAAATCCTCAACTAATACATGTGTGTGTAAGGTGCTTGGTCCCGTCATTTGATAGATACTAGCCACTTGCGGATGATTGGCTAAATTTTGTGCTACCTCCTGCAATTGCATTGGTTCAACATCTATATCAAAAAATGCGGACACTTGTTTTCCATATTTCTCTGAGTTGATTACTACCGTAAATTTTTCAATGACACCTTTTTCTTTTAAGTTTTTAATGCGATCTTTTACCGCAACACGAGACAAGCCAACCTTTTCTGCTAGCTCTACATACGATAAGCGGCCATCTTCTGAAAGTTCTTCTAATAGCTTTTTATCAATGTTATCAAGTTTCATAGTTTTCGGCTCCTATAATTATATTTCAGGCTAAATTTAGTTTATCAGAATATGACAAGAAGAAAAACAACATGTTATCAATATTATAACTAACAACATAAAGTAAGTAAAATTTACTAAATGCATTAAATTAGTAAGTAAAATTTTATCAAAACTTTACAATTGTACAAAAAATATATTGACAGCCGTATAGTTGTTTATTATTATATTAACTAATTTACAAAAAGTATGAAATTACTGACAAATAAGAGGAGGAAATGTCATGAAACGTCGTTTATGTAGTGTTTTAGTTCTATTTTGTCTATTTTTATTAGCAGCATGCAGTCCCCCAAGTACGAGCAGCGGGGAACAGGCGGAGAATTATCCTTCTAAAGATATTCAGTTAATTGTACCCTGGGACGCTGGTGGAGATACTGATGCGATTAATCGAATTGTCGCAGAAGAGTTGGAAAAGGAATTAAATACAACGGTTGTCGTGAAGAATATAGCTGGTGGAAGTGGAGTCGTAGGAGCACAACAAGCGCTTCAAGCAAATAACGATGGGTATACACTACTTGCTGTTCATGATTCCGTAGCGATGTCCCAGCTAACCGGACAAGCAGACTTTGGTTACTTTGACTTTGAACCTGTATCTTTAATGACTTCTACATATCAACTCGTTGCTACGAATCCTTCAAATCCGTGGGACTCAATGGAAGAAGTGGTAGCTGATGCAAAAGAAAATCCTGGACAAATAACGTATGGAGCATCGATTGGATCTACCTCCCAGTTAGAACCTGCTTTAATCCAAACAGCGTCAGATATCGAATTTAATATAGTAGGTTACGACGGCACAGCGAACAGAATGAAAGCAGTTGTAGCAAATGACGTACAATTAGGAAGTGTGTCTATTGCTGCAGGTAAGGATTATATGAAAGATGACCGAATGAAATTATTAGGTTATACAGGAGAAGAGAGACATCCTGATTTACCAGATGTACCTACATTACAAGAACAAGGAATTGATGTCGTCAATGCAGCGAACCGTGGAATTGTTGTTCCAAAAGACACACCGGAAGAAATTGTCTCTAAACTAAATGAAGTATTAGAGAATGTGGCTAATAGCGACTCGTTTAAAGAGAGAATAGATGCAATTGGAACAGA
This sequence comes from Oceanobacillus sp. E9, assembly GCF_001741975.1. Lineage (NCBI taxonomy): Bacteria > Bacillati > Bacillota > Bacilli > Caryophanales > Bacillaceae > Oceanobacillus > Oceanobacillus sp. E9. The sequence continues at coordinate 422,792 of NZ_LSNA01000001.1, read as the reverse complement.
TGTGAACTTTAAAGGAACAGAGGAATACGTTGATTTCCTGCAAAACAATGAAAAAGACATGGAAGAATCACTAGAAAAAAGTGGCTTACTAGATAAGTAGGAGGTTTATAGGCATTGACTAGTGCAAAACGTGATTTGTTAAATGCGATTCTCTTGTTAGGGTTCAGTGGGTTAGCTTATATCGGTTCAACTCAAATACCGATTCAAGGATTCGGAAAAACAGAAGCCAATTTCTTTCCAAATATTATTATTGCCGTATTAGTGTTTTTAAGTGTTTGTTTGCTTGCGCATAGTATATATCGCTTCACGAAAGAACCAAAAGCGAAGAACGTATCAATACGTAATGCCTTCCGTAGCAATAAAAAAGTCATCATCACGTTTGGGTTATTCGCAGCATATGTGTTTATCCTGCCATACGCTGGATATTTTATTGCTTCAATCTTATTTTTGATTAGTTTATATACCGTCTTAGCACCCAATAAGAATAAAATTATTCTCGTTAGTTTATTCATGATTGGATTGGTTTTCATATTATATGTGGTATTTCAACAGGTACTATCCGTATTTCTACCTCCTGGCATACTCTTTTAAAAGGAGAATTAACTAAATGGAATCTATTTTATTAAGTATTGAAGCGATTTTAAATGTACAAACCATTCTTATCCTGCTTACGGGAGTAGTTGCAGGTATCATTATAGGAAGTATACCCGGCTTCACGATTACCATGGGAGTAGCTTTAACGTTGCCATTTAGTTTTGGAATGGAGCCAATCAATGGAATCGCACTGATGATGGGCGTTCAAGTTGGTGGTAGTTCAGGAGGCTTAATCACGGCTTGTTTATTAGGGATTCCAGGAACTCCTTCAGCGATGGCGACTACGTTTGATGGTTATCCCATGGCAAAAAGTGGACAACCCGGTAAGGCGTTAGCGATTGGATTGTGGTCTTCCTTTGTTGGTACGATTATATCCGGCATTATTTTAATTTTCACTGCACCGATTTTAGCAGAATGGGCACTAGCCTTTGGGCCATGGGAAATGTTTGCTCTCATGTTATTCGGTATTAGTGCCATTGCAAGTCTCAGTGATGGTTCATTGTTAAAAGGCTTAATCGCTGGTAGTTTAGGATTAATGTTTTCGATGGTAGGATCCGATCCGCTTACCGCTGTGTCGCGATTTACCTTCGGGTTCACTGAACTGATGGCTGGGTTTAACTTTCTCCCTGTTCTAATTGGGATATTTGCTTTTTCTCAATTAATGGATGATATACGTAAACCACCAGGCCAATTATCTCTCGATAGCAGTGCTTCGGTTTCTTATCCTATACTTAAAACCATCCGAGACTTATGGAAATCCGGAGTGAATGTGATCCGGTCGAGCCTAGTAGGTACATTAGTAGGTATCTTACCAGCAGCCGGTGGTAGTATTGCCAATATCTTAAGCTATGATGTTGCGAAAAAGTTTTCCAAGAAGCCTCAAGAATTTGGCAAAGGGAGTAAGGATGGATTAATTGCTGCGGAATCTGCGAATAACTCTTCCATAGGTGGTTCGCTTGTACCGATGCTCTCATTCGGGATCCCAGGTGATGCCGTTACGGCAATGATGCTTGGAGCTTTATTAATTCACGGTATTCAACCAGGACCATTGTTAATGCAAAACCAGCCTGTACTTGTGAATGGAATATTTATTTCATTATTCATCGCAGCCATTTTAATGTTGATTATCCAAAGCTTTGGTATCAAAGTTTTTATGAAGATTAACCAAATCCCTCATCATTTATTAGTTCCTATCGTTCTATTATTATGTGTATTAGGAAGTTTTGCTGTAAATAATCGAATCTTTGATGTGTGGGTACTATTAATTTTCGGGCTAATCGGTTTTTGGATGAAGGCGAATAAGTTTCCATTAGCACCATTTATTTTAGGGATTATCTTAGGACCAATGATTGAAGAAAACTTGCGTCAAGCGGTGTCGGTAAGTTCTGACCTGTCTATGTTTTTCACTCGTCCGATCTCAGCAGGTTTAATTGTCTTATCCATAATATCGATGGGTTATGGAATCTATAGTAATATGAAGATGAATAAAAAAGTGGAAGAATAATAGAAGAGGTTGTTCAAAAAGTCCGGTGAAAATGACACTTAACAGGGGGACCTTCTGCTAAAATAGTCCACGTCCTGTGGGCAACGCAGAAATCACCACGTCCTGTGGAAGCTCGTTGGCTTGCTTTTTTAGTTCCTCACGTATTAACTGCATACGTTCCGGTACTTAAAGCTACGCCGCATCGATCTTCTCGGTCCTTTCCATCCTCCTTTTGAACACGCACTAGAAAGGGAGATTTGATGAATTTTTTTCATACAGAAACATATCCTTATACAAATCCGAGGCATGCAACCTATGCAAAAAATGGAATGGTGGCAACATCTCAACCACTCGCCTCAGAAGCAGGACTTTCGATATTAAAAAAGGGTGGTAATGCCATAGATGCTGCTATCGCTACAGCGGCATGTTTAACGGTCGTTGAACCGACTTCGAATGGGATCGGCGGCGATGCTTTTGCGTTAGTGTGGACAAAAGGTAAACTGCATGGACTTAATGCAAGTGGCCGTTCACCTCAATCGATCTCCATTGATAAGGTGAAAGAAACAGGAAATGAACAGATTCCTAAATATGGATGGATTCCCGTTACCGTACCTGGAGCACCGAGCGCTTGGGCAGCTTTATCTAAGAGGTTTGGCAAGCTTTCGTTACAAGAAGTATTACAACCAGCGATTGACTATGCACAAGAAGGATATCCTTTGTCGCCGACGTTAAGTAAGTTTTGGAAAAAAGCGTATACCGTCTTTAAAAAGGAATTATCCGATGACATGTTCCATGAATGGTTTGAAACATTTGCTCCAAACGGTCGTGCTCCAGAAACAGGAGAGATTTGGAGTTCGCCTAACCATGCCAAAACATTACAAGAGATTGCCGATACTGACAGTGAATCTTTTTACCGAGGAGAAATAGCAGCGAAAATAAGTGCATTCTCGGAAGCGAATGACGGATTTTTAACATCAGAGGACCTGGCAGCCCATCAAGCAGAGTGGGTGAACCCAATAAAAGTAAACTACCGTGGTTATGATGTTTGGGAAATACCACCAAATGGGCAAGGGATTATCGCTCTACAGGCATTGAATATTTTAAAAGGATTTACATTTGGAACGAAAGAGGCAACCGACACATACCATAGACAGATTGAGGCGATTAAGCTGGCTTTTGCTGATGGGCAAGAACATTTGACAGAAGAAAATCATATGAGACATTCGGTAGAAGATTTATTAAGTGACTCTTATGGAGAGTATCGAAGAGGGTTAATTGAAGATGAAGCGATGCAACCGGAAGCAGGCGAACCAGCACTAAGTGGTACTGTATATCTAGCAACGGCAGACAATGAAGGAAACATGGTTTCTTTTATACAAAGTAATTATATGGGATTTGGTTCTGGCCTTGTAGTTCCTGGTACAGGAATTGCCCTGCAAAATCGCGGGCATAATTTTTCGATGGATCCGAATCATGTGAATGCACTAGCTGGAAACAAGCGGACGTATCATACGATTATTCCTGGATTTTTAACAAAAGATGCCGAGCCAATTGGTCCTTTTGGTGTGATGGGAGGGTTTATGCAACCTCAAGGTCACGTACAAGTAATCATGAATACCATTGATTTTCAGTTAAATCCACAAGCAGCTTTAGATGCACCAAGATGGCAATGGATGAAAGACAAACAAGTAGAAGTGGAAAACACCTTTCCACACCACATCGCAATGGACTTAGCGAGGAAAGGTCATAACATACGTATTCAATTAGAACCGAATAGTTTTGGGCGTGGACAGATCATTTGGAGAAATCCCGAAACAGGAGTACTGGTTGGCGGAACGGAATCCCGTACGGATGGTACGGTTGCCGCTTGGTAAGTAACAACAACAGCTTAGTAAAGGAATTTGCTATATGAGAACACATTGGAATATTTTTATCGCTTTTTTTCGCGTAGGTATGTTGGGATTTGGTGGAGGGCCAAGTTCCATACCGCTCATTTATAAAGAAGTAGTGGAAAAATATAAATGGATGAATGATGAAGATTTTGGTGATGTATTAGCACTTGCGAATACACTTCCAGGACCAATCGCGACCAAGCTTGCGGGTTATATCGGTTATCAAGTTACAGGATTTTGGGGAATGCTTAATGCAGTACTAGCTGGTATTGTACCAACGATTTTTCTAATGGTAGGTTTGTTGGTGTCACTGTCATCTTTTAGAGAATATGATTGGGTGCAAGGAATGACGGCTGCAGTTATCCCTGTTGTAGCAGTGATGCTAGCGACATTGACCTGGCAATTCATTGAAAAAGCCGGAAGCGGAATGGGTTGGCTACAAACAGGTATCATGTTAATCATTGTTTTTGTTCTACTCGAAATGTTACACATCCATCCTGGAATTCTTATTGCAACGTTGTTAGCCATAGCATTATTAAAAAAGAATAAGATACCTGAACAAGAGGAAGAGAGAACAGCAAGGGAAGGTGGTTCGTAATGGTTTATTGGGAACTATTTATCGCCTTTTTTATACCAGGAATTCTCGGTTATGGAGGAGGTCCAGCTTCGATTCCATTAGTCGAAAACGAAGTGGTAAGTCGATTCGGCTGGATGACTGTTCAAGAATTCAGTGAAGTGCTTGCGCTAGGTAATTCTTTACCTGGACCAATTGCTACGAAGATGGCAGGTTATATTGGCTATGATGTTGCAGGTGTTATCGGTGCTTCGGTATCTGTATTTGCAACAGTCGCCCCATCGCTAGTATTAATCCTTGCGCTATTAGGCATACTTTATCGGTATAAGAATTCTCCAAAAGTAAAAAGAATGACGTTGTACATACGACCGGTGATTGGAATCTTACTGGGTGTGATGGCATGGAATTTCTTTAGTGAATCATACATCGGTATTGGATTCTGGCAAACAGCTATTCTAGCAGTCGCTAGTTATTTTCTTATGGAGCGTATAAAATTACATCCTGCATTTGTAATTGCAGGTGCATTAATTTATGGTGGGTTTTTGTTGTAATGGATAATAAAGCAGCTATCAAATGGGTTGATAGCTGCTCATATTTCACTTATTTCCCGTCACGATTCCAAAATCTCGCTTCGGCAACGGCTTCTACAAATTGTTTCGCATTATTGGTAACAACGCCTTTTTCATCTGTTAGTCCTAAATCATGAAGTACAGAAGCACCATCTTGAATAGCACCAATTGGTTTATAGTGCATATAAGCTTCTTTAACGAAGTTGGGAGCTTCTTTTGTAAATAATGGTTTTGTTCCTTCTTTGTTGACAATTAGAATTGCATCAAAGAGGACAGAATCTGCCGTCATAAAGGTGTGGTGCACTGGAATTTTGGATCCACCTTTACTTGAAATCGATCCTTGATGATCGCTGATGATCTCTGGATTGATGTTTGCTTTGTTCAGCGCTTTTATATAGGAGAATAATTCTTCATCGAATCCATCAGAGACAATAATTCCTACTTTACGAGTATCCGCTTTTTTCTTCGTGTTGGCTTGACTTAAAGCAGGGGAAGATTTTGTATAGTTTATATCTTTTTTCTTCGGTACAGCTAGTCCAAGGTTTTCTGCAATTCCTGTTACTAAGTCGTGATTTACATTTGAGAACATATCGAGAACTTGTTCACGAATCGCTACTTCCTGACATTTCCCAAGTTCAAAGCTAAATGCATCAATGATATGTTGTTTCTCTACATCGCTCATACTGTTCCAGAATAAAGCAGCTTGTGTAAAGTGATCTTCAAAACTAACACTTCGAGCCCGCACTTTCTTGCCTTCCACCTTCTCTTGGTAGTGTTTATAACCGCCTTCTTCTTCACTAACAGGTGTTGGTGTGTTATCCGCTAAGGAGTTTTTATGGTAGCTAACTTGTCCAGAATTAATCGTTTGTCGGCCGTATCCATCACGTTGATTATTATGGAATGGGCAGACAGGTCGATTAATTGGGAGTTCATGAAAATTTGGTCCACCTAAACGAATGAGTTGCGTATCTGTATAAGAAAATAGACGTGCTTGTAACAACGGATCATTCGTAAAATCAATTCCTGGTACGACATGACCTGGGTGAAATGCAACTTGCTCGGTTTCCGCAAAGTAATTATCTACATTTTGATTCAATGTCATTTTACCAACAATTTTTACAGGAACATCTTCTTCTGGCCAAATCTTGGTTGGATCTAGAATATCAAAATCGAAGTTAAATTCATCTTCTTCTTTAATGATTTGCAATCCTAGCTCGTACTCTGGATATTGGCCATTTTCGATCGCGTCATAAAGGTCACGACGTTGAAAGTCAGGATCATTACCGTTTAATTTTTGTGCTTCATCCCAGATCACGGAATGAACGCCTAAAACCGGCTTCCAGTGGAATTTTACAAAGAATGCTTGTCCTTCTTCATTAACAAAACGGAACGTATGCACTCCAAAGCCTTCCATCATTCGAAAACTTCGTGGAATTGCTCGGTCGGATAGATGCCACATAATCATATGTGCGGTTTCTTGATTATTGGCAACAAAGTCCCAAAATGTATCATGTGCAGATGCTGCTTGTGGGATTTCATTGTGTGGTTCAGGTTTTACCGCATGAATTAGATCTGGGAATTTAATGCCATCCTGGATAAAGAAGACTGGAATATTATTTCCAACTAGGTCATAATTTCCTTCATCTGTATAAAATTTTGTTGCAAATCCTCTGACATCACGCGCCAAATCACCTGATCCACGAGAACCTGCTACAGTAGAAAAGCGAACAAAGACAGGTGTCTTCTTGCCAGCTTCACTAAGGAAATCTGCTTTTGTATATGGGGCAAGTGATTCATAAGCTTCAAATTCCCCATGGGCAGCAAATCCTCTTGCATGAACGACACGTTCCGGAATGCGTTCATGGTCAAAGTGGGTGATTTTCTCTCGCAAATGAAAGTCTTCTAATAATGACGGACCACGATCACCTGCTTTTAGTGAAAATTCATCTTCATTCATTTTTAATCCTTGATTTGTTGTTAGTGCTTTTCCTTTATCATTAACTCGGAATTTATCTAGTTGTTGGTTCTTTTTGTTTTGCTCTTGATTACTCATATTGGTTCCTCCTTTAAATGTGAGAAGTGTTAATTTTCCATTCCCTTTAAGAATAAGATTAAACAAATGAGAATAGAAAAATCAGTATTTCAGGAAATTATTCCTAGTTACTCAGGAAGGTAATGAAATGCCATATCGAAAATAAAGAATTAGTGGTACACTACAATCAATAAATTGAAAATTTGTTTAAATGTGAAGGGAGAAATCCAATGAAATATAAAAAGGTACGTTGGGGGATTATTGGTTGTGGGGATGTAACAGAAGTAAAAAGTGGACCTGCTTTTCAAAAAGTGAGCAATTCCCAACTAGTGGCAGTCATGCGAAGAACCGGTGAATTAGCAAAAGACTATGCAGAACGTCATGGTGTGCCAAAATGGTATGATGATGCGGATGCTTTAATCAACGATTCAGAAGTGGATGCGGTATATATCGCAACTCCACCAGGTTCTCACAAAGAGTATACATTGAAGGTGGCTCAAGCAGGAAAGCCGGTATATGTCGAAAAACCAATGGCATTGAACGAGGCAGAATGCCAGGAGATGATTCAAGCGTGTAAAGATGCAGACGTTCCATTGTATGTTGCCTATTATCGAAGAGCACAACCTAGATTTAAAAAGGTAAAGGAACTATTGGACGTACGAGCCATCGGTGACGTACGTTTTGTGTCTACCACGCAATATCAAAAGATCGCTGATGATATAAAAGAGCAACCTTCACTTCCATGGCGGTTACAACCAGAAATATCGGGGGGCGGCCTGTTTTTTGACCTTGCCAGTCATACATTAGATATTCTTGATTTCTTACTTGGGCCTATCGAAGAAGTGCATGGAATAAAGTCCAATCAAGCGGGATATTACGAAGCAGAAGATATTGTAACAGGCACCTATCGATTTGAGTCTGGGGTACATGGTATAGGAAATTGGTGTTTTACTGCTTTTGAGAATGTAGATAAAAACGAAATTGTCGGGAGCGAGGGGAAGATTACGTTTTCCACCTATGGGGATGATCCAGTCGTTTTGACAACTGCTGATGGGCAAGAAGAATGGTCATTTGAGCGTCCGAAGCATGTCCATCAACCGTTGATTGAAACGATCATGAAAGATTTAACCACAGAAACTAAACAAAGCCCTAGCACTGGTGAAAGTGGCGCTAAAGCAAATTGGGTCATGGATGAGTTAACGAAATGAAAGTGAATATAACATGCAAAAAAAAGGAACCTATTTAAGAAGAATGGTTCCTTGTTTTTTTGTGAAGATTACTTATATTTTTTAATGATCATTACAGTTAGAAGAGATTCATTATAATATCTTGATTAAACGGAAGCTAGTAAGATATTGATGATTTTTAATTTATTCGTAAAAAATTTATTTAACTCGTTGAGTGCTTTTATGACAAGGTTTTTAGTTTGCTGAAAAAATGTTAAAAATAATTTTCACTTTATTGACAGTTTTTAATTTACCTGCTAATATCTTTTTTAGATACAACATAGATCTAAGTTAGATATTTTGGTGGTGATAGTTTTGAAAAGGCTTTTATTAGGATTTTATGGTGATGATTTCACTGGATCAACGGATGCAATGGAAGCGCTCGATCAATATGGTTTAAAAACAATACTTTTTCTTAAGATTCCTGACCAGGAAATGATCGATCGTTTTCAACATGTAGATTGTGTAGGCGTTGCAGGAACTGCTCGAGCAAAAGGTATCAAAGGTATGGAGGAAGAATTGTCTCCAGTCTATGAATTCTTACGTCAACTAAATTCAACCTTTGTTCATTATAAGGTCTGTTCTACATTTGACTCTTCTCCAGAGGTTGGGAGCATCGGTTTTGCTATTGACTTAGCGAGAAATTACTTTAATGAAGGAAGTTATCCGCTTCTTGTAGCAGCCCCGAATTTGGGAAGGTATACAGTATTTGGTGAACATTTTGCAAAATTTCAAGAAGAAATATATCGATTGGATATACATCCAGTTATGTCCAAACATCCAGTTACTCCGATGGATGAAGCAGATTTAGCAAAACATTTGCAAGCGCAGACAAAACAAGAAATTGCAAAAGTAAATGTATTAGAATTAGAAGCTAAGACTGCTCAACAACTGATAGATCAAGAAAATATAGATGCTGATATTATATTGTATGATGCATTGAATGCTTCTCACATGAATAAAGTTTCAGAAGTTTTGTGGGAGAAGCGAAGCGAAAAGCCTCAGTTTATAGTTGGATCATCCGGTGTAGAATATGCAATTGGTGATGCAATAGAACGGGAAGGCGTAATAGTTAAAGAAAATAAAACCATCAGTCCAAGCAATGTAAATCAACTATTCGTTGTTTCTGGAAGTGTCTCTGATGTAACGAAGCAACAGTTAGAGAATGCAGAAAAAGCTGGATTTGAATTAGTTCAAATACCGTTTGAAATGTATACCGATTCTTCTATCGTTGAAGTTTTCTTAGATAACATAATTCAGCAAATAGAAGAAAAGAAAAAAGTAATTATGTATACGGCAAAAGGTACCGAGGATCCAATTATTGCTCGTACAAAAGAGCATCTATTAAATAACGGTGTAAAGAAACAAGATATAGGCATTTACATTGGCGAGAAATTAGGCGAGTGGACAAAGTCAGTTATTGATCAAGCATCTTTGCGAAGAGTAATCATATCTGGTGGTGATACTTCTGGCTTTGTTACTTCGAATCTTGATATTTATGGATTAGAAGTGCTCGATTCTATTGCGCCAGGGGCACCTTTATGTATAGCATATTCAGAGAGAGCAAAATATGATGGACTAGAAATCGCATTAAAGAGCGGTCAACTTGGAGGACCAGCGTTTTTTGAGAAAGTCTATCAGTCAGGCTCTAAATAATTTGTTAAAGGATGTATTTGAATATGTTATTAAAAGAAGTTGCCTATCAGGAAATTAAAGCCAAAATTTTAGAAGAGCATTATGAAGCGGGACAATTTTTATCGGAGCGTACATTAATAGATGAGTTAGGCATGAGTAAAACACCAATAAAAAATGCGCTCGTAAGATTAGAGTCTGAAGGATTTGTTACAGTTTCTTCAAAGCAAGGAATCATTGTCAATGACATCTCTATTGAACGAATTAACGATATTTATAATTTACGGATAGCATTAGAAACATTTAATTGCCAAGAACTGTATCACCGTATTACACAGGAGCAATTAAAAGAACTTGAAGATAACGTACAGGCTACAAAAGAAGCTGCTAAAAATAAAGATGTTACATTATTTGCTACATTAGATCACGAGTTTCACTTAGCCATAAGTGAGTTTGTAGGAAATAAGGAGATTACTAGAGTTTTATTAAACTACCAAGATCACTTACGAAGAATTACACTTCGTCATCTAAAGAAAGATCCTGGTAGAGTAGAGAAATTTTACTCCGAGCATGAAGAAGTTTTAGATGCTTTAAAAAGAGGAGATATAAAGTGCGTAGAGTTAATGAAAAAGCATCTATTGGACTCCAAGATGATGTACTTTCAATAACTCCTGCTGATATAAGGGAGAGATAGTTTATGAAAGCGGTATTTGTAGAAGACGCTGAGAAAATTAGTGTGAAAGATATAGAGGTCCCAGAATTAAAACCTAATGAGGTGCAAATTAAAGTGAAGGTCGCCGGGATTTGCGGCTCCGATATTCATACGTACAAAGGCTTACATCCATTTCGTAAACCACCGGTGGTTATCGGACATGAAGTAGCCGGAGAAGTAGTAGAAGTTGGATCATCCGTTACAAAGTTCAAGGTCGGTGATCGAGTTACGGTGGAGCCGCAAATTGGTACAGGAGAGAGCGAAGGAGTAATTACGGGAAATGTAAATTACTCTGATACAAGACTAGCTCCAGGAATGGGCGACTGGTTAGGAACGATGGCTGAATATTTCGCATCGCCTGAAGAACAAGTAATTAAGTTACCAGATTCCGTTAGTTATGATCAAGGCGTATTAGTAGAACCTCTTGCTGTAGGTGTACATGCAGCATTTAAAGGAGATGTTCAACCAACCGATCGGGTAGCAATTTTGGGAGCTGGACCAATTGGCCTTCTTACACTTATCGCTGTAAAAGCTAAAGGGGTAAAAGATATTGTTGTTACGGATGTACTCGACTACTCTTTACAAGTGGCAAAAGAAATGGGCGCTTCAGAAGTAATTAACATTAAGGATAATTCAAATTGGATTCACGATGCGAAGCAGAGCTTAGATAAGGGATCTTTTGACAAAGTATTTATTACTGCGGGTGTTCCAGGTATTGTAAATGATTCTCTTAATCTACTAAGAAAAGGTGGACGAGTAGTAACAGTAGCTATGTTCCATGGACAACAATCTATCGATATCGAACAATTACAGCAAAATGAGAAAGAAATTATTGGGTGTATGACATATAATCGTCCAGATACGGAAGAAGCCGTAGAAATAATTGCAAGTGGAAATCTTGCTGTAGAGAAGGTTATTTCCCATAAATTGCATTATGAAGAAGCGGCAAGAGGTTTTACAATTGTAGATAAAAAGAAGGATAAATCCGTCAAAGTACTTGTTTCATTTGAATAGGGGGATAAAAATGAAAACAAAAATAATCGTATTACTTTTATCGGCTGTGGCTTTAATATTAGCTGCGTGTAGTCAAGGAACATCGAGTGCTGAGGAACCAAAGGTGTTGAGGTTAGGGCATATTCAAAGTGAGTCCAATGCCTGGCATAAGGGGTCTGTCAGATTCGCAGAACTAGTGTCTGAAAAAACAAATGGTGCCGTCAAAGTAGAGGTTTATCCAAGCTCTACTTTGGGATCGGACCGTGATTTAGTAGAGGGCATGCAAATAGGGTCAGTAGATTTTGCGTTAGTTGCCGGTGTGATGTCTAACTTTTATGAGCCTTACTCCATCTTAGAACTACCTTATTTATTTGAAGATTTGGAACACTTGGAGGCGTTTGTTTACGGTGAAAATGGTAAGCGATTGCAGGAAGAAATGTTGGAAGAAACAGGTGTGCGAGGATTAGAGTTCTGGCTTAGAGGTCCGCGGGAATTAACAACAAATAAATTAGTTGAATCGCCTTCTGATTTAAGAGGTGTAAAAATTAGAGTACCAAACATTGAAGCCTCTGTAGAAGGGTGGACGGCGATGGGAGCTAGTCCAACTCCAATGAACTTTGGAGAAGTATATTCCTCATTACAAACAGGTGTTATAGATGCACAAGAAAACCCAATTGCTTTTACAACAAGCGCACGTATACATGAAGTGCAAGATTATCTTGTGAAAACTGACCACGTCTTTGGGTACGTGCAATTATTAATGAGCGAAAAAGCTTTTGAAGAGCTAACGGAAAAAGAAAAAGAAGCTGTTTTAGAGGCTGCTGAAGAAGCTCGTAATTACCAAAATGAAATCGTTTTCCAAGAAGAGGAAGAAGCACTTCAAGACATGCTTGACCAAGGTGTGGAAGTAATAGAAGTAGATCAAGAACCGTTTAGAGAAGCTATCCAAGAAGTTAATGAAGAATTAGCTGATAAATATGGTAGAGAACTATACGATACGATACAGGAAATGAGGGAGTAGAGCCAATGAAAACGTATATTAATATAATGGATAGCATTAATAATTGGGTGAAGTATTTGGTATCTTTCTTCCTAGTTGCACTTGCTGTTTTAGTTGTTCTGCAAGTAACAACACGTTTTGTCATTAACGTACCATTAAGTTGGACAGAAGAGTTAGCAAAATACCTGATGATTTATATTGTGTTTTTAGGTTCAGGTTTAGCAATGAGACATAATCAACATATAGCAATTGACTTTCTATTAGAAATTGTAAAAGCTGAGAACAAAGCCCGCTTACAAAAAATTGTATTATGTATTTGTGGAATTTTTAGTCTAGTGTTAGTTGTTTATGGAACACAGTTAACCTATATTGTAATTGGTCAATCGACGCCAACACTACAGTATTCTATGGCATGGGCATATGCGGCAATACCACTTGGTTCGCTTCTTATGTTGTGTAATGTTATTGCATTATTAATGAGTCCACTTGAAGATGATGATGCGAAGGAAACGGTAGGTGACATTCTATGATTCTTGTATTAGTTCTATCGTTAATTGTGCTATTTATAATTGGTGTACCTGTGGCAATTTCATTAGGGCTATCTTCTAGTTTAGCTATTTTAGTTGCAGGAGACATACCGTTGTTAACATTGGCACAACGTGCTTTTGTTTCACTAGATTCTTTTCCTCTACTAGCTATTCCGTTATTTATACTTGCGGGGGCTTTAATGGAATACGGTGGAATATCGCAACGATTAATAAATTTGGCTAATGCAATTACTGGTCATGTGCCAGGAGGATTAGCGATTGTAACTGTAGTTACCACTATGTTTTTTGCAGCTATATCAGGATCAAGTGTAGCGGCAACTGCAGCACTTGGTGCAATTTTGATTCCAGCTATGATTAATCGCGGCTATGATAAAGAATTCGCAGTGGGAGTACAAGCTGTTTCTGGAACGTTAGGAATTATAATACCACCGAGTATACCATTAATATTGTATGGTACAGCTGTTGGGGCTTCTATTGGAGACTTATTTATCGCTGGAATGGTACCAGGAATCATCATTGGTATTGGGCTAGTTATAACTGTGTATATCTTGGCCAAAAAGCGAAACTATTTAAAAGAACCCAAGAAATCCGGCAAAGATATTTGGAAGGCATTTTTAGAAGCAATACCAGCATTAATTATGCCAATTATCATACTAGGTGGAATTTATAGTGGAATATTTACTGCTACCGAAGCTGCTGGTGTAGCGGTTGCTTATGCATTTATTGTTAGTGTCTTAGTCTACAAAGCAATCAATAAAGAAAATATAAAAGAAATATTAACTCAAGCATCTGTAACGACATCTACAATTATGTTTATTCTTGCTACGGCTGGATTATTTAGCTGGATACTAACTATTGAAAATATACCGCAACAAGTTGCTAGTCTAATAACTTCTATTTCAGATAGTCAGATGGTGTTCTTAACTATAGTTGTTCTGCTACTTTTACTTGTAGGTATGTTTATGGAGACAAATGCTTCTATTATCATTTTGGCTCCAATCCTTGTACCGGTTGCTGTAGAACTCGGACTAGACCCAGTTCATTTTGGTATTGTTATGATCGTTACATTAGCAATTGGTATGGTGACTCCACCATTAGGGTTGAATCTATTTGTTGTATCCAAAATAGGAAAAGTACGTATTGATCATTTAACAAAAGGGTTAATCCCTTTCTATATTGCTATTCTTATTAGTTTAATCGTCATAACATATGTCCCTTCCATAACAATGAGCTTAGTGGAATGGATGAAATAAATAGAAAAGGAAGTGAATAAATGGATAATCAACTATTAAATCAATTGAGTTTAACTGGGAAATTTATGATGGATAAAGACCTTGCCTGGGGCACTGCTGGCAATATAAGTGTAAGGTCTGGCGACGGATATATCATTTCTGCTACAGGTACTTATTTAGGAGAACTAGAGGTGGAAGACTTCTCTTTCTGTAAAGAAGGGGAGCATGTATTAGGTAAAAAACCATCGAAAGAATTTTTAATGCATGAATGGATTTATGAAGAAAGGCCAGAAATTAATGCTGTGTTACATGCATCTCCTTTCTACAGTACTTTAATAGCTAATTCCGATATTGAACTTCCGTCAAATTATTTTGTAGAATCAATGTATTATTTGGAGCGAATATCGCGAGTTCCTTTTTATCATCCGGGAAGTAAGGAATTGGCACAAGCTGTAAAAGAAAGAGCGAAAGATGCAAATGTCTTTTTATTAGAGAATCATGGAATCATTGTCTGTGATGTCAATTTAAAAGAAGCTCGTACAGCTTTACAAACGTTAGAGTATACAGCTCGTATGCATATTACTGCTTTGGAAAAGAATATTAATATAAATAGTTTAAGTGATGAAACGGTTCATGATTTTCTTCACCATTCTGGATATAAACCTCTTCGCGATTGGAACAAATAAAAATAGTAGAGTCATACTTTTTATAGTGTGGCTCTATATATTTTGGGGTATGTTACATACTAGAGGTGATAAGATGAGACACGTAAAAGTAAAGGTAAAAGGGCAAGTACAAGGCGTTGGATTTCGTTATTTTACACAACATGCAGCGTCAGACAATGCTATCGCTGGATGGGTTAGAAATGAAGATGATGGAAGTGTTCTTATCGAAGCGCAGGGTGAAGAGCAAAACATGGATGCTTTCTTAAAAGAAGTAGAACAAGGTCCGACTAAGTTTGCCAGAGTTCAAGATATGGAACTGACGGAGTTGGAAGAAGATGCTGGGCTTACCAAGTTTGAAGTGAAATATTAAAATGAAAATAGAGTATTTAACAAGCTAATTTAGTTTATGCTAGGTTAGCTTTTTATTTTGGCGTTATATGAAAAAGCATCTAAAGCGGAATAGTTTAAAATTTCTTATGGATGGAAAAGACTGCTGACATGCTTATTCATCAAAAACATATAACGTATAGACTCTTTTATTTCTTATTTTAATAATGTGTTTCTGAAATTGATAAGACAGAATAAAGTTAGAAAATTAACATCAAATGTAAACGCTTTAGTTAAAGGGGGTATCTATAACGTCTATTCATGGATTATTAAAGTGGTTAATTTTTTTTAGCTTTATTAACATTATCTTCCTCATCTTTACTTTCTTAGGTGGCGTTTTATTTGGATTCGTTCCTGCTATGTCCGCTTCAATAAAGACTATTCAAAGAGAACTAAACCAGTCGTCGCCTACTTATCGAGATGTCGCTAAACAGTTCTATGATTTTTTTACATCCGCATTCATACCAATCAATCTAGCATCCGTCATCCCTCTACTCTTTGGAATTATTGCCATAATGAATATAAACATAACGCTTGGTATAACCAACCTATTCGGAATGGCAACTTTTTATGGAAGTATCACTGTTCTTATCACAACTATATTTGTGCTTATCCATCTTGCTCTACTTCAATCTATCAATAAAACATTTTCAGTGAAGCAAATGATCAAACTATCTTATATAGCAGCATTCTACTACTTTCCACTAAATGTATTAATCGTTTTTTTTATGATTTTATGGTTGCAATTTCTACTAGTAGCTCCAGGATTATCCTTGTTTTTTGGAATTAGTGTTCCAATATTCATTTGTACCGTCTGTTATAGCAAAACTAAGCTATATGCAAGTCAAATAACTACTGGTATTGGGGAGATTAGCTTTGCAAACAAAAAATGATGTAAATAAATTCATTCAAAGTTATGTAAAACATGTGGAAGATAAGCTTCATAATGAAAATCAATTGATTTTCGACTATACGGACACAGCCTATGGCAAAGGCATCACTGAAATTGAATCCATACTTAGGCCGTTATGGGGAGAGGCATCACTTGCTCATTCTGAAAACAGACCGATAAATAAAACCATCTTGAATAAGATTATAGACGGTATTGACCCGTTATCTACAAAATATTGGGGAGTATTGAGCGATAGAGATCAAAGAGCCGTAGAAATGGCTGTAATAGGCTATGCCCTGCTTTTAAATGAAATTGTACTCTGGGATAATTTAACTATAAAACAACAAGAACAATTAGTCGATTGGTTACTGCAGATTAACCATATAGAACTACCAAATAATAATTGGCATTTTTTTCGAATCATCGTCAATATTGGACTAGAAAAAGTCGGCGTATCTTTGAATATCGAAAAACAAAATGAATCATTACAGGTAATAGAAAGCCTTTATCTTGGTAATGGATGGTATTCAGATGGTTCACCAAATCAAATGGATTATTATGTTTCTTTTGGATTTCATTTTTTTAGTTTACTTTATGCCTATTTTATGAAAGAAAAAGATGCAAAAAGATCGGAAGCCTATAAAGAAAGAGCCTTAATATTTGCTAAAGATTTTATTTATTGGTTCTCTTCCAAAGGAGATGCAGTACCTTTCGGAAGGAGCATGACTTATAAATTCGCTCAGTCCGCTTTTTGGAGTGCACTTGCATTCTGTGACATAAAACCTTTTCGTACCGAAGTTATTAAAGGGATCATCTTTCGGAATTTGCGCTGGTGGAGGAAACAGCCAATTATTGAATATAACAATTTTCTACCGATTGGTTATACGTACCCAAACCTGATTATGGCAGAAGGATATAATAGCCCGGGTTCTTCCTTTTGGGCATTTAAAACATTGATTATTACAGCTTTATCAAAGGATCACACATTTTGGAAAGTGAATGAAGAACCACTCCCATTATTAAATGAAAGAAAATTACTAAAAGAAGCAAGAATGTTAAGTGTCCGTCCGGAAAGCGATCAAGTCTATTTATACACTTCTGGACAATATTCTAAAAGTGAACATCTGCATAATGCCGAAAAATATGCGAAATTTGTGTATTCCAACCTTTTTGGGTTTAATATTGCACATTCCAATTATCTACGATCACAAGTGGCTGGAGATTCCATGCTTTCTTTAAGTGAATATGATGACCTATTTCGATTTCGGAGAGAATGCGCTCAGATATCCTTACATGAAAGCTACCTCTTCTCAGAATGGTATCCATGGCATGACGTTCAAATCCGAACATATCTCATACCATTTAATAATTGGCATATTCGTATTCATGAAATTAATTCAACTAGAGAATTACAAGCAATTGAAGGTGCATTTAGTATCCCAAAACCGGATGTACTAAAAGGGGCTAACGCAGAAATACATGAAGAGGAAAATAGTTCTTATGTATCGGATGGAAACTTGTATTCCACTATTACTAATTTGCATGGTTATGATAATGGAGGGAAAGTAATAACTACAGAGCCAAATACGAATATTCTTACTTCTAATCCTATTCTTTTACCTTCTTTGGAGGCTAATATCGTACAAGGAAATAACTTATTAGTTTCAGCAATTTATGGTGGTACTCAACCTCCTGTATTGGAGAATGTGCCTCGTTTCTTTAAAGAGCGTCATGGATTCAGAGTGGGACAGGGTGAGTCTGAAACATTTGTTCAGAGGGAAGGGTGAGATGATGAAATACAAAGGTGCTATTTTTAGTATTGTTTTATTAATCTTCACCGTAATAATTATAAGTTTTCTAAGCAAAGCGGAAAATACCACTAACGTTGCAGACGGAAAAGGACAAGAAACAATTACCGTATGGGCATGGGGTGGATGGGCTCAACATCTAGAAGATATAGCTCCTATTTTTGAAGAACGTAATCCAGGCATAAACATCAATGTAAATAATCAAGGAGTTGAGCAAGTCTATCAAAGATTAACTACTGGTCTAGCATCAGGCCAATCAAGCCAGTTGCCAGATATTGTGCAGATGGAAGAACAACGATTACCTATTTACAATAACAACTTCCCTAATAGCTTTGTGGATTTAACAGAGTTTGGATTTGATCAATATGCTGATTTCTTGCCTGAAGCAAAAGTTGGAGCATTATCAAATGAAGAGGGAAACTTAATTGGATTGCCAGGTGATATTGGACCTGTTGGTTTATTCTATCGAATTGATGTTTTCGAAGATGCTAATGTTGATCCGCAAAGCATAAAGACTTGGGATGACTATATTGATGCTGGAAAAACTATTAAAGAAGTAACGGGTATCGATATGCTCGGTTTTATGGCAAATGATGATATATCTTTGTATAAGATTTTATTGCAACAACAAGGAAGTTTTTATTTTAATGAAGACGGAGAAATTACTACAGAATCAAAGGAATCGAAGAAAGCATTTCTGTTGATGAACGAATTGTTTCATAGTGGGATAGCAGCAAATGTTACAAATTGGGATGGAAGAATTGCATCACTGCAAAATAATCAGGTTGCAACAGTACCCGGCGCAGTCTGGTGGTCACGAAGTTTGATGCAACAGGTAACAAATTCAAAAGGGAATTGGCGAGTAATGAAATTACCAGAATTTAAAGAAGGCAATACACATGCAGCAGCAGATGGCGGATCGAATTTTGTCATACCTAAAGCTTCTGATAATCAAAGAATAGCTTATGAATTCATTAAGTTTGCTACTACTGACTTGGAAAGTTTAACTAGCTTAGTTGAAAACTATTTTATGTTCCCTGCTTATACCCCTTTATATGAGGAAGAAATCTTTAAGGAAGGGAACGCGTACTTTGGAAATCAAAAGGTGCTGCAGTTATTTGCCGAGATTTCCGAAGAGGTACCAAAAGTAAATTATACTTCGGATTATTTACGTGCGAACATTACCTATTCAGATGAATTAGCTTCTATGATGTTGCAAAATAAGAGTCCTGAGGAAGCTTGGCAATCGGTATTAAAAAAACTACAGTCCAGCACAGGGCGAGAATCAAGCGAGGAGGATTAATATGGAAAAAACCAACATGGGTATTCATCGTTTAGATGTTGGAAAGAATCATGCACCCCTCGTTCTATTAGCACCAGCAGTTCTGTTTTTTTCGTTGTTTATTGCTTACCCTATTGTGAGTTCTTTGCTTCTTAGTTTTCAAAAGTCAGAAGCAGGCCAATCAAGCTTTGTAGGATTTGATAATTACCTTCGCCTGTTTCAAGATCCTTTGTTTTACGAAGCGATGAAAAACACCTTAATCATTGGGGTTATTCAAACCCCATCGGTTATTATCTTAGGATTACTTACAGCGACCTTATTAAATTCGGGGTTAATTAAACTAGAGAACTTTTTTCGGTTAACTTATTTTACTCCCGCTGTTACCTCACTAGTTGGGGCATCCGTTATATTTTTATTATTACTGAATCAGGATAATGGACTAATTAATTTCTTATTGGGATTAGTAGGTATCGACTCAATCGGATGGTTAAACACCCCCTTTTGGGCAAAGGTATCCATTATTCTACAAGGAACTTGGAGATGGGCAGGCTATAACATGGTAATTATTCTTGCTGGTTTACAGTCTATTTCGAAAGACTTATATGAGGCTGCTAGTATTGATGGGGCAACTAAAATTCGTCAATTCTTTTCGATTACGATACCTCAATTACGACCTGTATTATTATTCTGCTTGATCATGTCTACAATTGGTTCTTTTCAATTATTTGATGAGCCTTATATTCTAACCAATGGGGGTCCAGTTAACGCAACGACAACTATAACTATGTATTTATATGAAAATGGATTTCAGTTTTTTGATTTTGAATATGCATCTGCCATTGCCTATGTATTGGTGGGATTCATTGCTATACTAACTTATCTCCAATTTAAATTAGGAGGGGATAAAAATTGAAATCTTCTTTAATGAATAAACTAATTATTTATGCCCTATTATTGGTGGGGGTAGTGTTTACAGTGGCCCCTTTTTATTGGATGGTAATTGGATCTACTAACGCAACAGATGAAATACTATCTTATCCACCGAAGTTTTTACCAGGGGATTTTATTGCAGAGAATTTGAAGAATTTGATGGGTTCCGTAGACATCTGGAAAGCATTGCTTAATTCATCAATCATAACGATTACCTATACGATTATAGCTGGCATTGTAAGTGCTGCTGCAGGGTTTGCTTTTGCTAAGTATCATTTTAAAGGTAAAAAAATTATATTTGCAATGTTTATTTTATCGATGATGATTCCTTATCAAGCACTTGTTATACCCCAATTTAATTTATTTGCTAATTTTGGATTGCTTAATACACATATTGCTGTTATTCTCCCACAGCTGACGTATCCATTTGCTATATTTCTAATTATGCAGAATATGAAGTCCATTCCAGATTCCCTACTAGAATCTGCACGCATTGATGGGGCGGGCGAAATCTTTATTTTTGTTAGAATTGCATTACCGACTATGATTCCGGCTCTAGCAGCTGTAAGTATCTTTTTATTTACCTTTCAATGGAATAATTTTCTCTGGCCGTTAGTGTCTTTAATAACAAAAGATATGTACACACTCCCTGTAGCCTTGGCTACAATAGCAAATCAAGATACCATTGATTATGGCCAGCTAATGCTTGGTGCAACCATTTCGGTTATTCCAATTTTTATTATCTTTTTATTTATGCAACGGTATTTTGTAGCAGGTATTCTTGGTGGTGCGATTAAAGAATAAAAGGCAGGTGTTAATACATGTTAAAAACTGGACTATGCTCGGTTACATTCAGAAACCTATCTCCAGAAGAGGTTATTCATCTGGTGGCAACATCTGGCCTGGAAGCCATTGAATGGGGGACGGATGTCCATTTAACTTTACAAAAAAGTGCAACATATATACAATCCATCAAAGAAAAATGCAGATATTACGGGATTGAAACACCATCACTGGGTACCTATTACCGGTTGAACGATAGTTCGTTAGATTACTTTAAATCATGTATTCAAATTGCAGATCGAATTGATGCGCACCAAATACGAATTTGGGGTGGAAATAAGAGCCCACGAAATATTACACCCTCTGATTGGAAGCAATACGTTCAAGAAACGCAAATGCTATGTGATTTGGCACAAGAACATAATAAAAGCGTCCATCTAGAATTACATGAAAAGACCGTAACAGAAGATAAAATAACAGCCATTCAATTTTTCGAAGAAGTAAGTAGGTCAAACTTATACTGCTATTGGCAGCCCCTCTGGATAAAATCACAAGCAGCTAATGTATCTGCATTAAAACAGTTAAGCGGTTATATAAGTAATATCCATGTTTTTCAATGGGATAAATATCAACGATACCCTCTAGAACAGGGTTACTCAACGTGGTTAAACTATTTTCATATACTTGAACCATCAACTAATACACCCACTTATGCTTATTTAGAGTTTGTTAATAGAGATGATGTGAATCAATTCTATGAAGATGCAGAGGTGTTAAAGAAGCTTGTCTATGCGAAGATAAAAACATAGGTTTCTTCTTACAAGAAGTAGAACAAGGCCTACTAAATTTTGCCAGAGTTCAAGATATGCAAGTTTATGAATTGGAAGAAGACTCGGGATTCACGAACTTTGATGTGAAGTATTAAAAATCTAATCAAAATTAGTCAGGTAATAATATGATGTAAAAAGCTAATTTAGTTTATCCTAGGTTAGCTTTTTATTTTGATAATTTTTTCAGATGAAACTGAATGAAGTTAGCCTGCGTATGAATGTTAGGAAGGAGGTAATATAAATGGTCTTTGCGTCAAGAAAAGATATATGGATAGGCGTTATGATTTGGGCTTTTATTATTTTGTTCATCTGGATTTTATACCAATGCTTGTTTGTTGATCTTGATATATTAGGAATCACTCTAATGGGGGTAATGATTTATTTATTGGGATCTATCTGGTTCAACACGAGATACAAAATCGATAATGATACGCTCCGGATATCTTTTGGACCGATAAAGCAGTCGATTGATATCAACGAGATTAAATCTATTCGGAATACAAAGAATCTATTTGTTGGGCCTTGTCTATCCATCCACCGTGTTGAGATTATGTACGGTAACTATAAAGTAACTCAGATTTCCCCAAGAGATATGCAGCGGCTTATGAAAGAATTAGAAAAAAACAATCCTGATATACAGGTCAATACATAACTTGAGAAAAATATGCTCTACCCCAATTTATTCGTATCCTCTTACCTTTTTTCCCTATAGTCGCTATACTGTTTGTATGGGAGGACAGGGGAGATGAAATGGTCGTTAGAGAGAAAGTTTCTTGTTCTTGGTTGCGTTCTTGTAACCGTCATCATGCTGCTGGTGATGGTTCTATATATTTCATATGAACGAGATCAGACAAGACAATTAATTGGTCAACAAGCACTGACTACTGCTATTGCAGTATCGGAAATTCCAGAAGTACAACATGTCATTGATCAAGAATTGGATGCAGATGTACTCCAACCATTTATTGAGCGGATACGGGAACAATCTGGTGCAGAATTTATTGTGATAGGTGATCATAATTCAGTTCGGTATACGCATCCTGATCCCGATAAAGTCGGTATGAATATGGTGGGGGGAGATAACGAACAAGCCTTGGTGGACGGGGAAAACTATGTATCTATTGCAAATGGAAGCTTAGGTGCATCTGTTCGTGGAAAATCGCCTATTCACAATAGTGATGGAGATATCATTGGAATTGTATCGGTAGGCTATATGATTTCTTATGTAGATTCTTTATTTCAGCAAGGTCTTATCGGATTTTTAGTTTGGTTATCGTTAATATTTATTATTGGTGTTGCAGGAAGCTTTTTATTAGCCAAAAGTATTCGTAAAGATACGTTTGGTTTAGAACCTTATCAAATCGCTCGTATTTATAAAGAACGTGGAGCGATCTTAGAATCAATAAAAGAAGGATTAATTGCCACTGATCAACGTGGTCATATAACGTTGGTCAATTACTCTGCGAAGGAAATGTTACATATACACGATGATGTTATTGGCAAACCAATTCAAGAAGTACTACCTAATACGGAGCTAGCGTATGTCTTAACCAAAGAACATCGAGAGGGTTCTTTTGAAACAACGATTAACCAAACTGTATTATTAGTACGCTATAAACTTATAGATGATAATGGGGATTATGGAGGTAAGGTTGCTAGTTTTCAAGTAAGATCGGATTTACAAGAAATTATTCACACCTTATCTGAGGTCCGGCAGTATTCGCAAGATTTACGAGCACAGACACATGAATATACCAATAAGCTCTATGTAATTTCAGGTTGGTTACAGTTGGGACATACGGATAAAGCGAAGCAATTTATTCATGAAGAGGTGGGAAAACAACAGAGTTATGAGAAGGTATTATTTGAACAAATTACGGATTCTACCATCCAAGCAATCTTAATCGGTAAATTATCGAAAGCTTCAGAGAAAAAAATAGAATTCACCATTAATGAAGATAGTTATATAAACTATCAATGGCCAGAGCAGATGACAGCACAACTGGTAACAATTATTGGTAATATTATAGATAATGCTTTTGATGCCGTTGTAAATACAGTGAATCCAGAGATAGATATTTTTCTTACGGATATAGGCAATGATTTAGTAATTGAGGTTGCTGATAATGGGACGGGAATTAAAACAAATGATTACGATAAAATTATGAAACAAGGTTATTCCACTAAAGATGGGCAGAATCATGGGTATGGGTTATCCCTTGTTCAAGCAGCTTTAATAGAATTAAAAGGCTTCTTAGAAATAACAGCAAACGAACCAAAAGGAACCGTATTTATTGTGTATATTCCGAAAAAAGGGGGAGCGGAATCATGAATGTTCTTGTTGCAGAGGATGATTACCGGGTTGCGGATATTCATTGTCAATACTTGGAGAAGTTTCAAGATATACATTATATTGACAGAGCCGCAAATGCTTATGAAACATTATCTAAGTTGAAAGAAGGCAGTTTTGATTTATTATTATTGGATGTGTATTTGCCAGATGAGCTTGGTATTAATATGATTGAAGCATACAAACAAGAAAATGCATCACTACAGATTATATTGATTACCGCAGCAACGGATATGGAAATGTTGAAGAAAGCTTACCTATCTGGTGTGATCGATTATTTAATAAAACCTATTGCGCTAGATCGGCTAGCAGAATCAATAAAAAAAGCTGTGAAAAATCATCAGTTCATTCAGTCGCAAGGAGAATTTACACAACACCTGGCAGATCAGCTCTTTCAATTTCAACAAGAAAATATGGAAAAACAAGAATATCCAAAAGGAATTGATGAACTCACACTTAAGAAGGTAAAAGGAGTATTGCAGAAACAATCCAATGGTATGACAGCAGATCAAGTAGGAAAAGATATTGGCGTTTCTCGGACTACCGCAAGAAGGTACTTGGAATACTTAATATCTGTGGGAGAAGCTAAAGCAGAATTAGAATACGGGATTGTTGGTCGACCAGAACGCAAATATGTTACTGAGTGAAAATCAATATAACTATATAGAAGAAATATAGGCGATTCCAGCGGTACGAGACGAGTAACTACTTGGTAGATTATTTCAAGTATATTGAAGTCAATTCTGTGCTCATGGAAAACGCCTATTTTTAATGCTGTTTTTATCGAAAGTGTAAAAGACTGATGAACAAAATGAACAAAATGAATAAAAGAGATTTAATGAACATTATTTTGTAAACGGTTACAAAATCAAAAATTGTAAGTAAAATGAGAAAATAACAAAAAAAGGAGGCACTTACATTGTTAAAAAGGTCAGTGTCATTTTTTATTTTACCGCTTATTTTACTTGCTGGGTGCTCGCTGCCTGTCCAAAGTGGATCAGTGAACGACCAGGGAGAGTGGGTGCCCGACCGTTCTATTGAAATTATTGCTCCAGCAGCTGCTGGTGGAGGATGGGATACAACGGCACGAATGTTAGCAAGAACAGTTGATGAAGAGAAAATAACAGATGAAAGTTTTGGGGTTGTCAATAAACCTGGTGGTGGGGGAGCAGTAGCATGGTCGTACATACATAAACGAAACGATCCACATAACATCTTTGTCAGTTCTCCGCCATTACATTTTGTGTATTTAAATGGGCAATCCCCATATGGTTATGAAGACTTTACTCCAATTGCGAATTTAATCGCAGACTATGGCGCATTTGCCGTTCGTGAAGATGCAAAATGGGATACATTAGATGAATTGTTTGCAGATATGCGTGAAGATCCAGAGAGTGTAACCGTAGTAGGTGTATCTTCTCCCGGCAGTATGGATCACATTCAGTTTATGATGTTCGCAGATAAAGCGGGTGTGGATATTACGAAGATACGCTATGTCTCCGACCAAGATGGTGGAGGAATGACTTCGGTTTTAAATGGTAGCGTGGACGTTATTTCAACAGGTGTGATGGATGCTGCCGATCAAGCACGCGCAGGAAAGATGAAAATTCTAGGGATAACCGCACCAGAGAGAATTGAAGGTGACGAATTTTTAGAAACTCTTCCAACAGCAAAAGAACAAGGTATTGATGCAGAATTTATCGTTTGGAGAGGGATGTTTGGTCCTCCGGATATGACAGAAGAACAACTTGACTATTATGAACAAGCATTCCAGAAAGTCTCTGAATCAGAAGCATTTGCGGAGGTTCGAGATATGTATGGTTGGGACGAACAATTTATGAATAGTGAAGAATTCCAAGTCTTTTTAGATGAGCAATATGTCGAATTAGAGAAGATACTGAACGATCTTGGTTTTATCGATGAATAGAGGAGGATGTATATGAAGTTATCGGTAAATAGAGGCATTTCTTTGGTGCTGATTATCATCTCGGTTGGGTATCTAATTATGGCCTATCAACTACCAGCGTATATTTTTGTACCTGTAGATTCAGATCTAGTACCGAAGTTATTAGGATATGCATTATTATTATTAGCTATTTTCTTTTTCTTTGCGAAAGATACAGATACGGAAGATCAGAAGAAAAATCGTGTGATACCAAAAAAAGAAGTATTTATGCTCTTAGGTGTATTAGCAATGATTCTATTATATATCACCATTTTAGAAGTGATTGGTTTTGTAATTATGACATCGGTGTTCATTATCGTAAGTTCACGATTTTTAGGATATAAAAACTGGACGGTGTTAATTCTAACTGCATTATTATTTTCTATCGGGGCGTATAGTTTGTTTAATTATGCATTAGCAATTCGATTACCAGCAGGATTTCTGCCATTTTAAAAAGAAGGGAGTGAGACGATAAATGTTTGATGGTATTTTACAAGGTTTCCAAGTAGCTTTCAGTTTAGAAGCAATTATGTTTGTATTTTTAGGGGTATTAATTGGAACCATTATTGGGATGATCCCAGGACTAGGACCAATTAGTGCAATCGCGATTATGATTCCTGTAACTTACGGAATGGATTCAACCATAGCGTTGGTAATGATGGCAGGTGTATACTACGGTTCCATGTACGGAGGTTCTACTTCTTCGATTTTGTTAAATGCTCCTGGGGTTGCAGGGACAGTGGCGGCGTCCTTTGATGGATATCCAATGGCACAGCAAGGAAAAGCTGGTAAAGCGCTAGCGATTTCAGCAATTGCTTCATTTATTGGAGGTACCGTTAGTGTTATCTTATTAATGCTTTTTGCACCCATGCTTGCAAGTGTGGCAATTATCTTCGGTCCTCCTGAATATTTTGCACTTATGTTGCTTGGTTTAACGGCAATTGCAAGTTTATCGGATGGTTCGACGATTAAAGCTCTTATCTCTGCTGTATTAGGGTTTATGGTAGTAACCATTGGAATTGATTCACAAACGGGTACCAGTCGTTTTACGTTCGGCAGTGTCAATCTATTAGATGGTATTGATTTTCTAGTAATTGCACTTGGGGTGTTTGCCCTTGCAGAAGTATGTTTTTTAATTTTGAATCGTAAACAAAAGATGAATGGTTTAGCCAATATAGGAAGCTTAAAACTATCGAAACAAGATGTAAAAGAAATGAAAGGACCATTAACGCGGCAATCATTTCTAGGATTTATACTAGGTGTGTTACCTGGCGCTGGAGCAACAATATCTTCTTTTGTGGCATACATAAGTGAAAAGAAGATAGCCAAGAATCCAAAAGAATTTGGAAAAGGCTCGGTCAAAGGACTAACCGCTCCCGAAACGGCGAACAATGCTGCAACCAGTGGTGCTTTCGTTCCGTTGCTGAGCTTAGGTATTCCGGGTTCAGGTACAACAGCAGTTATGCTAGGAGCATTCCTTGTCTTAGGTGTTCAGCCAGGACCATTATTAATGACGGAAAATCCTGGAATCTTTTGGGGTGTCATCGCAAGTATGTACATCGGAAATATCTTTCTATTAGTCTTAAATCTTCCGTTGATACCTTATTTTGTGAAGATTTTGAAAGTTCCGAGGCCACTACTTATATCGTTAGTGATTATCTCGAGTTTAATCGGGGTATACGCGGTGAGCTTTAGCACATTTGATTTATACCTACTTGTTTTATTTGGTATCTTAGGTTACTTTATGCGTGTCTTCGCTTTTCCAGCAGCACCTTTTATTTTGGCTTTTATTCTCGGTGGAATGATGGAACAAGCACTTCGTCAGTCGCTAACGATCTCTGGTGGATCGTGGAGTATATTCTATACCAGCCCACTTGCAGTGACATTGTTCGTGATTATGATTATTGCTTTAGTCGTACCTGCATGGCGAGATCAAGTACGCCGTAAAAAAGCGGAAGAGGAAGAAGAACAGATGGAGAATATTAATTAAGATAAATATTCTGTGCTTGTGAAGTCTAAAGAACGTTGAGTGATATTCCGGGATAAATCAAATGTACTCGAGTAAGAATGAGTCTTACGAGCAATCTACCCTAATCAGTAGGGGGATTGCTTTTTTATAGAAAAGAATCTCATTTTTAAATTTATATATAGATTCATTTATTCTAGAAATTATAGTAATATAGAGATAAATAAATAAAAAATCTGTATATTTACAATAAATATGTAATTATTAATGAAATAGAGGGGTTGTTAGAGTGTTAGAGCTTTCAATTAAAGATCCAGAAACATTGAAGAGAGTAGCACATGCGTTAGGATCTGATGTACGGTTACAAATAATAAATTTGTTAAATGAAGGAAATATGAATATCCATCAGATGGCAGAAACCTTAAATATTCCTGTGTCTACGACTGCTTCTCATGTGAAAGTACTTGAAGAGGCATCACTTATTCACACAGAGTTACGCCCAGCGACAAGAGGAGCAATGAAAGTATGCTCTAGAAACTTTGATGATATACATATTGAACTCAACCAAAAGGATTATACATCAAAACAAAAAAATTATACATTAGAAATGCCAATAGGGCAGTATACCGACTTTCAGGTTGCCCCAACGTGTGGAATGGTCAATCACGAAAAGTTTCTTATACCAGAGGATGAGCCGGTGCATTTCTATAGTCCAGAACGTTCGAAGGCACAATTAATATGGACCAGAAAGGGGTACTTCGAGTATACGTTTCCAATTGTTATCCCTCGTGATGCAGAGATAACAAATGTGAAGTTATCAATGGAAATATGTTCGGAAGCACCGAACCATGATCACAATTGGCCATCTGATATTACGGTATGGATAAATGATATGGACATTGGTACATGGACAAGTCCTGGAGACTATGGTGATCGTCCTGGAAAGTTAAACCCTAATTTCTGGGCAGAAACAACCAGTACACAATACGGAAGCTTGAAAACCTGGAAAGTAACAAATGAATCAACTTTTATTGATGATGTTCGATTATCAGGTTGTACCATCGGCCAGTTAGATATTTCTAAACAAAGCTATATAACTGTAAAAGTAGGTATCAAGGAAGGTGCCCTACATAAAGGTGGGATTAACTTGTTTGGAAAAGGGTTTGGAGATTATGATCAGGATATTAAATTATCTGTTGATTTCTCATAGATTTTTAAGATTCATTCTTTAGAATGGATCTTTTTTTATTAGGTAAGAGTTCGACCCACTGTCGAGGGGTGCACTCGCTACGTTTCTAAACGGGCGCGTGTGCTTTTATTCTGAACTAGCTCAAAATGTTTATTGACTTTTCAGAAATGTAAGCGTATTATTTTATTTAATAAACAGAAAATCAGAATATATACACATTTTATGTAATAAATAAAAGGAGGAGTGTTGCATGCAGAAGAAAAATTTCGTCGTGATTAGTTTTATCTTGGTATTCGCTATATTGACTACAACGGGATGTTCTAGTGTAGATCGTCTTGTTCGAGGAAAAAGTGCTGATGTACCAGAAGGTGCCATAGAGATTAAGATGTGGAACTTATTTGCTGGCGGGGATGCGGAGTTTATGCAAACAATCGTTGACGAGTTTAACCAAAGCCAAGATAAGTACTTTATTAATAACATCCAACAAGACTATGATGAATACTATACAAAATTAATTACAAGTCTAGGTGCTGGTAAAGGTCCAGATATTGCAATTTCTCACTCTCATACGTTACCAGAACTTGTTAATTTAGGAATATTACAACCAATTGATCACTATGCAACAGAAGCAGGAGTGGATTGGACTGAGTTTAATCCCAATATTTTGGAACAAACAGTTTTTGATAATGATCATTATGCGATACCGATAGATACCCATCCGCACATTATGTATGTGAATAACAAAGCACTCGATGGGGCTGGATTAATCAATGGGGATGGAACAATCAAAATGGAAGAAACACCAGATGGATACAGGGACTTTTTTGGGACGCTAAAAGAAGAACTGCCAGAAAATCAATTCCCCTTCGCTTTCTCTACTGTTGGAATGGACAGTTATCGTCATTGGTGGACTTTTTACACGCAACTAGGTGGTGAAAATATCGTATCGGATGATTTAAACAACCCGAAATATGTACTAGATACCGAAAAGGCGATTGAAGCTGCAGCATATATGCATAAATTTTGGTATGAAGATGAAGTCATTCCATTAAATCTTGCTGATTTTTATACTGATTTTCAGTCCGAAAGAGCAGCGACCATTGCCACAGGCGTTTGGTCTACAGGAATTTGGGAAGGGACTGAGGATTTAGAATTTACAGCAATGCCGATACCTACCATATTTGGAGAAAAAGGAGCGTGGGGCGGTTCTCATACATTTGTCTTACCTTCTTATGAAGAAATTGATCCGGATGTGCAATTAGGCGCGGTTGCATTTATGGATTTTGCTACAGATAAAGGAGCGATTTGGGCACAAGCTGGTCATATTCCTGCAAAAGATACTGTAGTGAATTCCAAAGCATTTACCGAAATGCCCTATCGTGAAGACTATGCAGAAGTTGCGAATTACGTAAATTTTGCTGACCGAAACATCTATTATCGAGGAATCAATGATATCATGCTTCGAAACCTTGATCGAATATGGAGTAATGAAGTGACACCGGAAGTTGCTTTTCAACAAATTGAAAAAGAAGTAAAAGAATTGATTGGAGAAGATTAAAGAGAAGGGAGAGAAAAATAAATGAATAAACGAGCATGGATGAAAGATATGAAAGCGATTCCATTTTTGTTACCTTTTTTTCTTGCATATATGCTGTTTACGATAGTACCTATCTTTAAAGGGTTGGAAATGAGTTTATATGATTGGAATCTCGTTCGAAAGATGGAGTTCGTAGGAATCCAAAACTATGTAGAAATGTTTAATGACCCGTTCTTCTGGCAGACATTATGGAATACAACATTGTTTGTGTTATTAACAACACCAACCATGGTTATATTAGCTTTAGGTCTAGCCTTGCTCGCTAACTTAAATACAAAGTGGAGAACATTTTTCCGAAGTTCGTTCTTTTTACCAAGTATCTTATCCGTTGCGGTTATATCGTTCTTAGCTATCTTTATGTTGCAACCATACAATGGTCTAATAAATAACGTTATTCAACTATTCGGTATTCAAGCAGAACCATTTTGGATGGCAGACAAGACATTAGCTTGGATAAGTATCGTTCTTGTCACTCTATGGTGGTCGGTTGGATTTAATATGATTTTGTTCCTTACTAGTTTGCAAGAAATACCAGATTCTTATTATGAAGCAAGTGAAATTGATGGTGCTACGAGATGGGAGCAATTTCGTTATATTACTCTACCACAACTCATTCCTATTGGGCGTGTCATTATTCTGTTGCAAATCCTTGCTTCTTATAAGGTATTTGCACAAATTCTCTTAATTACCGGTGGTGGACCAGGTGGAGCTACCCGTCCATTGATTCAGTATATTTACGAAGTCGGTTTTACCCAAAATAACTTAGGCTATGCAGCAACGATGTCGTATGCGCTATTCTTTATCTTACTTATTTTATCTATTGTGCAATTGAAAAATCAACGATCGGAGGGAAATTAATATG
Source organism: Oceanobacillus sp. E9 (assembly GCF_001741975.1). Lineage (NCBI taxonomy): Bacteria > Bacillati > Bacillota > Bacilli > Caryophanales > Bacillaceae > Oceanobacillus > Oceanobacillus sp. E9. Next base: position 390,819 of record NZ_LSNA01000001.1, on the reverse strand, counting down.
GCAACCAAAGTGAAGAGGGATAAAGCGCTGGAGCGTAACCGTGATCCGTTACTAAAAGGAAAAGTGCTGTTAGGCGTAATTGTGTCGTTACTATTTCTTATCCCTATTATATGGATGTTATTTGTTTCCATTAAACCTGATAATTTTTCTACTTCCAATCCGGTTGAATGGTTTTTACCGCCATATACGATTACAAATTACATCGACATTGTCATGGATAGTTTAATCTTACGATGGTTGTTTAATAGCTTCTTTGTTGCTTTTATTACAACGATTCTTACCCTTATTATTACGTCCTTTGCGGCTTTTGCGATCTCACAAATGAAGTTTCGATTTAAAAATTTTATTTTTATATTTTTTCTGCTAGGTCTCATGATACCGGGAGAAGCTACGATTATTCCATTATATGAAATTGTGAAAAGCATGGGGCTAATTGATAGTTATACCGGTTTAATATTACCAATGATCGCATCCCCACTCGGAGTTATCATTTTAAAAAGCTTCTTTGATGGTATACCAAAGGAAGTGATAGAGAGCGCAACTATTGATGGTTGCTCCTACTTTAGATTGTATTACAAAATTGTGCTTCCTTTAGCAAAACCTGCTCTTGCGGCAATTGGAATTTTTACTTTTATTGGGTCTTGGAATAACTTTCTATGGCCATATTTATCAATTCTTTCCGAAACATTATATACCTTACCTGTAGGATTACCAGTATTTAATTCTACCTATTCACAAGCCTATGTATTACCGATGACAGCAAATGCAATTGCATCTATACCGGTGATTATTGCATTTCTAATATTTGAAAAACAAATAGTAAAGGGAATCAGCTTTACAGGAATTAAAGGATAATAGAGGAGTGTTCATAATGAAAGAGACAATGACAACGAAAACATATCAACGCACAGAATATCCGCGACCGCAGTATCAACGTAGTGAATGGATAAATTTAAACGGTACGTGGAAGTTCTCCTTCGATGATAATAATATCGGGGAAAAAAGCCAGTGGAATAAGAAACCATCATTTACAGATGAAATACAAGTTCCGTTTACGTATGAGACAAAAGCAAGTGGAATTGGTGAAGAGACATTTCATCCGAATGTATGGTATCAACGATCATTTCAAATTCCTACTGAACATGCTGATAAGCGGACCATCCTGCGTTTTCAAGCATCTGATTACTTGACGAAAGTATGGGTGAACGGCGTATTTGTAGGTTCTCATGCTGGGGGGTATGCTGCATTTTCATTTGATATATCTGATGTAATTACCCTTGATACAGATAATGAAGTAGTAGTCAAAGTCGAGGACAGTCAGAGCTGTTATCAACCGAGAGGGAAACAACGTTGGATCGATCATAATTTTGGTTGTTGGTATGTGCAACAAACAGGTATATGGCAAACAGTTTGGTTGGAATTTCTTCCGGAGACATCAATCGATAATGTGAAAATGACACCGAAATTAGATACGAACGCAGTAGATTTTCAATATCAGTTAAATCGAATGCCAACTGAAGCGTGTCGCATTGAAACAATTATTAGATTCGATGAGGATACAGTAAAACGGTTTTCCATTAACCCCAATCGAAAGGATGAACAGCTGGAAGTGTCGATAGACTCCAACCTTCATGAATGGAGAGTCATGCATTGGACGCCGGAAAATCCTCATTTATATGATGTGACTTTTAAATTGTATGTGGCAGATGCTTTGGTTGATGAGGTCAAATCTTATTTTGGAATGCGAAAGATTTCAATCAAAGGAGATCAAGTATTATTAAACAATTCCCCGATTTATCAAAAACTTTTATTGGATCAAGGTTATTGGACGGATACGATGCTAACTCCACCATCGGATGAAGCGATAATTGAAGATATTGAAAAGACATTAGCAATGGGATATAACGGTGTACGTAAACACCAAAAAGTAGAAGATGAACGATTCCTTTATTGGTGTGATAAAAAAGGATTACTTGTTTGGTCAGAGATGGCAGCAACATATGAGTTTTCTGATGAAGCTGTGGAGAATTTTACAAGAGAATGGCAAGAGATTGTGAAACAACATTATAATCACCCTTCGATTATTACATGGGTGCCATTCAATGAATCGTGGGGCGTGCCACATATTCTTACCGATAAGAAACAACAAACGTTTACCGAAGCAATCTATTATTTAACAAAAAGTCTTGATGATGAACGCCCAGTAATCGTGAATGACGGTTGGGAGCATACAATCTCTGATATCATCGCATTACATGATTACGAAGAAGTAGGTGAAATTTTCTATGATAGATACAAAGATAAAGAGACCATTTTACAAAATAAAATCCCGCATAATAACGGCAAGTATGCTTTTGCACAGGGCTACTTTTACAAGGGCCAGCCAGTAATCATCACCGAATATGGTGGAATTGCTTTTCAAGATGAAAACGGATGGGGATATGGGAACCAAGTATCTACAAAAGAAGCGTTCTTGGAGCGTTTTCAAAATATTACAGATGCCATTAAGAAATTACCGTACGTAAGTGGCTACTGTTATACACAAACAACCGATGTGCAGCAAGAAGTTAATGGTCTGTTGAAAGAAAATAGAGAGCCAAAAATAGATTTAGAGAAAATAAAAGAAGTGAATGATCGATAAAAGCAATAAGGTTGGAGGTAATTGAATGACAAAACGGCCGAATATTATTCTAATACTTGCCGATGACTTAGGTTTCTCTGATTTAGGTTCATTTGGTAGTGAGATTCATACGCCGAATCTAGATCGATTAGCAGAGAATGGATTACGCTTTACACAATTCTATAATTCTGCTCGTTGTTGCCCAAGCCGAGCGTCTATTTTAAGTGGATTGTATCCTCATCAAGCAGGTGTCGGAGAGATGACGGAAGATCAGGAGACACCGGGATATCGCGGGTTTTTAAAAAATCAATGCGTGACATTGGCAGAGGTAGTGAAGCAAGTAGGCTATCGTACGTATTTGTCTGGGAAATGGCATGTAGGAGAGATTGGGCCTACAGAACGCGGGTTTGACGAGTTTTATGGGCTGCTTGGTGGTTTCACAAGTTTTTGGGACCAGTCGGATTATTCTCGACTTCCAAAAGGACGACCAGAAAAGCGTTATAACAACGGAGATTTTTATGCCACAGACGCTATTACAGACTATGCATTAGACTTTATGGAAGATGCTAAAGCAGAGGGTGAACCATACTTTTTATATTTATCGTATAATGCACCGCATTTTCCATTGCAAGCGCCGAAAGAAGAAATAGAAAAATATGAAAAAGTATATCAAGTCGGTTGGGATCATATACGAAAAGAACGCTTAGAAAGAATGAAAAAGCTAGGCATTGTATCAAAGGATACAGAACTGTCACCACGTGCGAAATATTGGAATCGTGATCGGGACATTCAAGGTGTCAATCCAGCATGGGATTCGATTGACCCCGACAGACAACAAGATTTAACGAAGCGCATGGCGATTTATGCAGGAATGATTGACCGTATGGATCAAAATATTGGTAGAGTCTTGAAAGAGTTAGAGAGCAATAATGAAATGGAAAACACACTTATTTTATTTTGTTCAGATAATGGTGCATGTGCCGAATGGGATCCATGGGGATTTGATAATTGGATTACGACATCTAATTTCCTACACCGGAAAGAAGATTTGAATCAAATGGGCGGCCCAGATTCGTATCATAGTTACGGTTCTGGCTGGGCAAATGCGAGCAGTACGCCACTTCAACTATATAAGCATTATAGTCATGAAGGAGGAATTAGCACTCCATTAATTGCGCATTGGCCTACTAAGGTATTAAAAGAAGGTCAAGTTGACCATCGACCAGGTCATTTTATTGATATTATGGCAACATTGGTAGATATCACTGGTGCACCGTATCCAAGTCAATATAACGGTAATCAAATCCTACCAATGGAAGGAGAAAGCTTAGTGCCTGCCTTTGAAGGAGAAAATGTAGCAGAACGTACTTTTTGTTTTGAACATGAACATCATTGTGGCGTTAGAAAAGGAAAATGGAAATTGTCCAAAGTAAGGGAAATGGACTGGGAATTATATGACATCGATAACGACCGAACAGAAATGAATAACATCAAAGATCACTATCCCGAGTTGGTAAAAGAAATGATTAACATTTGGGAAGACTGGGCTGACAGAACAGATGTATACCCAAAAAGAAAAACATAATAAGGAGGGAATCACTACATGAGACCATAGTTCCCGGGGGGATGTCCTAGAATTATGGGTCTTTTTTTGCATAATTACTTTTCAGAGGAATACATTTGTATAGTGTGTTTCATAAGGGATAAACGGAAACAAATTGGGAAATGGAGCAACCATTACATAGACTAACGATTCTTTTTTGGACTTCATATTATTTCAAATTTTAAATCACCTAACCTCAAACTATCTTTATACAGACACCCTTTGATTAACTTAGCGATGATAGGAGAGGAATGAATGGAAAAACGTTTGTTGGTTCGAATGGCAGGATTGTTGTTCATCGCTGTTGCGATGTTCGCTCTAGTTGCTTGTAACAGTGAAGAAACGGTGAAGTATCAGGCTGAAGAAGATGGGATTTTGATTACACTCACCTATACAGCAGAAGATGACAAAGTTGTAAAGCAAGTATCAGAAAGTGAGATAGAATACAGGGCATTGGGAGTTGCGACAAAAGAAGAAGCAGAAGAGCTGTTAGCACCGTTAGCCGAAGATTATCAAAATGTCGATGGCTTAACCCATGAAATTGATTACCAAGATGATAAAGTAGTGGAGAAGGTAACAGTAGATTACAATGAAGCAGATGCAAGTGAAATAGCGGAATTAGAAGGTTCCATGTTTGAAGGAGATCCGTCTGAAGGAATTAGTTTGGAGAAATCAATAGAATTAATTGAGTCACAGGGATTTAAGAAAGTCGAGTAATGGTTCTGTGGTGTAATTGAGTCGCTTATTTAGGTAGGTGATTGTTTTTTAGCTAGGTTTGAATATTGTTTTTAAAACGTTTAATCTTGTTTATCAACCAAACCACAAAAATTATAGTGAATAGAACGTGCCTATCAACCAAACTACAAGCAAATCACAAAAATTGTAGTGATAGAACGTGCCTATCAACCAAACTACAAGCGAACCACAAAAATTATAGTGAATAGAACGTGCCTATCAACCAAACTACAAGCAAACCACAAAAATTATAGTGAATAGAACGTGCCTATCAACCAAACTACAAGCAAATCACAAAAATTATAGTAAATAGACTAGATCTGCTCTAAAACCCCAATATAAATTGTATCTTATAAACAGGAGTTAAACATAAGCACCGAACCAAACAAATAGCAGTACCCTACATGCCTAGGGTGCTGCTATTTTACAATCCACTTCATTATCCTCTATTCGTATTTACACAGATGCATCATAAATGGATTTTACTGCTTTTTGTAGAGATATATTAAATGCTTCATCGGATTGATCGGCATTTAAATCCTGGCTCAATGCACGGGAAAAGCTTGCGATTAAACCGTCGTTTTCTTTTAGTTTTTCATTTGCGACATCAGTCGAGTAGCCGCCTGATAATGCAACAACACGCACTACTCTTGGATGGTCGATAAGCTCTTTATATAAATTTTTCTTTGTTGGAATTGTTAATTTTAACATAACGTTCTGATTTTCACTTAATTGATCGAGATGGTTAAGTATTTCTGTTTTTAACAAGTCTTCGCACTTTTCTTTTTCTGCGCTATGAATGTCTACTTCTGGCTCGATAATCGGAACTAATCCAGCTGCAATAATTTTCTTGCCGATATCGAATTGTTGATCTACGACTTCTTTGATTGCTTCGGGGTTCGCTTTTTTAATTACGGAACGCATTTTTGTTCCGAATATATTACGTTCATTAGCACGTTGTAACGTCTCATCTAAATTATCAATCGGTTTCATTAATTGCACGCCATTCGTTTCTTCAGCGAGTCCTTTATCCACTTTTAGAAAAGGTACAATGCCTTTTTTTTCAGCTAGATAATCCCCTGTATACATGCCTTCAATTTCACGGTCCATCGTCTGTTCAAATAGAATTGCTCCAATAATAAAGTCCGAATCGAACGATGGGGAAGTTATGATTCTTGTACGCATTTCATGAACTAAATCAAACATTTCATCTTCATTGTTGTAGGCATTTTCAGGAATTCCATAAGCTGCAGGTGCCTTCGGTGTACTTCCGCCACTTTGATCCAGTGCTGCGATAAATCCTTTACTATTTTTCATTTGTTCCAATTGCTTTTGGTTCATCACTATCACTCCTTCATATTAGGTATACCCTATTTTGAATATAAATAATTGAGGTTGAAGTAACCTTTCTATACATATCGTAACATTCATGTTTATATGATTATAGCGAGAATTAAAAAATATTGAAACCATTCTTGATGTATAAGCGTACATAACGTAACAACTACAAGGGGGTAGGGAAAAATGAAGGCGATAACGAAAAAAAGAACGAAAGCGTATTTTATTGACTTAGCTATCTCAACGGCAGTTACGATTGGTGTAGAGCAGTTAATGCGGAAGAAAATTAAGAGTGAAGCTGTGCATGCATTGGTCACTCCAACGGTTGTCATGTGGGGATTAGAATACGCACAACTTCGCAGATGTGGGCAAACAATAGGGTATAAACAAACAGGCTTAAAAATAGAAGGGACAGACGGACAAGCCCCGACTCCAAACCAAATTATCAAACGAATGGCTTATCGAGATTGTTTAAGTACATTTAAATATCTTGGGGACCGTAAAGGATTTGAGGGGAAAGATGGTAGTGTGCTTCCTCAAGATACGTATGCGGAAACGGTAGTAAAAGAAGTTTAATATGCCCAAACCATAAGAGAACTATAGTTGGATAAATGAACCGCACATTGTTTACTTGACACGAGGCATTTCACAGTTCAAAATCAATCCAACTATAGTCCTTTTTAGTTCATTCTTATAGTAACGGTCGTTCCCTTATCGACTTCACTGTGTAAGTCTACACTTCCACCATGCGCTTCGATAATATCTCGAGATATCGCAAGTCCTAACCCAGTTCCGCGAATGTTTTCGGTATTGGTACCTCGATAATAACGTTCGAAAATTTGATCGATATCCTCTTTTGCAATACCTTTACCATTATCTAGGATTGTAATTGTCTTGTCAGACAGATGAACCTGTACTTCTACATTTTCATCATTATGCAACATTGCATTATAGATAAAGTTCAGTAACGCGCGCTTCCATAAATGCTGGTCAACATTCCAAATAGAATCATGTGAGTCATTTTGAAAATGAATTTGATCTTTTCCAAGCTGTGGATCATTTAATAAATCAATCACAAGCTCACGGACAAACCGATCCATGTTTGTTTCTTGTTTATGTAGCGGCATCTCATGATTCCGTAATCGCATTGTCAAATTAAAATCATCCAATAATTCTTTCATATACAAGGATTGGCGCTCAATTACTTCAGCATACTCTAACCGTTCATCCGGTGATATATCATCACTACGAAGAAGTTCAGCATAACCTCGAATGGAAGCAAGTGGTGTTTTAATATCGTGGGAAACATTACTCATCCATTCGTTTCGCATCTTCTCCAGTTTGCGTCGTTCATCCTCATGCTGTTGCAAGGTCGCAGATACATCATTTAAGTTCGAAAATACATGTTTAAAAACACCAGGACGTTTTGGTTTCTTTGGCTGGAATTTGCGTTCTTTTAACTCACTAATCCGTTCGATAATCCGATTTACCGGTTTAGTAAGGACGGTACTGAATAGAAAACCGACGATAGCTGCAATAATTAAATCGACAATAATAATTGCGCCGAGAAATTGTGATGCATAAGTGAGAAGTGTAGTTGGATTGAGCATAAACACAGCGCGCTCTTCATTTGAATTCGGTACACCAATCAAGTAACTGTACGCTTCAAATTCTCCGATAAAATACGTATTAAAATTATTGTCCATATACTTATACCTATGGACAAGCTCTATTGGAGTATAATGCGTGGATATATTATCTGGTGTGCGATAGGAAGAGAGAACTTCTCCATTTTCGTCTAAAATTTGTAGCCAAGCACCGAAAGCTTCTAATGCATGTTCTCCTTCTTCAGTGACAGTTGGCTGACCTTCCTCTAATGTAAGGTATTGCGAGAACGAGCGAGTAAAATTTTCTCCAGAGCTATACTCATAATCTTCCACCCCGCCTTGTGTGGATTGATAAATAAGTATTCCAAAAAGAATAATTGTATTGGCAATCAGCACGATAAAGACAATACTTAATATTGATAGCAAATAACGAAAGGTAAGTTTCCATTTCATATTACATCACCTTTTTCTAACTTCCATTTAAAAAACTTCATACAAGGAAAAGCACGCGCTTATTTCGAAAGATAAGAAAGTATAAAAACTAGGAATTACAATCGTTCGTAGGCAGAAACGGCTACGTCCAGCTCCAGCGCCTAGAAACTAGGAGGCTTCACGAGATCGTCATACAATACATCATCGTTTCGTCACTTCACCGTGACCGACCGTCCAAGCACCCTGAAAACAGGGGCGCACTCGCTGCATTTCTAAACGGGCGCTTGCGCCTTTGTTGCTGCAAATCGATAGCCTAATCCTTTTACAGTTTGAATATAACTCGGTTTCGAAGGATTGTCTTCTACTTTTTCTCGAAGTCTGCGAATATGTACCATTAATGTATTATCCGCGCCGTAAAATTCTTCACCCCAGACGTTCCGAAAAAGCGTTTCTTTACTAATAATTTGGTTTGGATTCCGCATGAACGTTGCCATTAAACCAACTTCCTTAGCGGTCAGTTCCAGTACATGGTTATCTTTTTTTACTTCGGTTTCATCTGCATTTATGTCAAAAGGTCCTACAGTTTTTCCTTGGGCAGGTACTTTTTCGATAGCCGCATCTAAGGTATATACACCAGCTCGTCGAAGCTGTGCTTTAACACGATAAGCCATTTCCTTCGGACTAAACGGCTTCGTAATATAATCATCTCCACCGATGGCGAGTCCTAATATTTTATCCACTTCATCCGATTTCGCAGATAAGAAAAGAATGGGAATGCGTGATACTTCTCTTATTTGTCTACACAAATCAAATCCCTCTCCATCAGGCAACATCACATCTAAGATAGCAAGATTTGGTTCAAATGTTTGAAATGTGTTCCAACCCTCTTCTAATGTGCCTGCTGTTTCAATTTCTGAAAAACCTTCTTTGTTGAGCGTTGTTTTCATTAATTGGCAAAGATCCTGTTCATCATCGACGATAAGAATTCGTGGTTTTTCCATACGTATCACCCTTTTCCTTCTTATTATCTACTACTTATTGTGGTTATTATTCGTCCGTGCTAGCTATAATGCTTAACTCTATCTTAACAGGAATTTTCTTGAATAAAACGTTTTTAAGGATTTTGTAAGGTAGACGTGAAGATTGTTTAAGGATGGAGGACTATAGTAAAGGTATACGAAAGAGGTGCATGGATAATGGAATCTTTATTACAAGTAAACAATGTGGAAAAGGTTTACGGTAAAGGTATAAATACGTTTAAAGCTTTAGAAAATATTTCATTTACAATTGATCACGGAGAATTTGTAGGAATAATGGGTCCTTCTGGTGCCGGAAAGTCGACGCTATTAAACGTACTAGCAACAATTGACTCCCCATCAAACGGAGATATTTATTTAGAGAATGATAATATTGCAAAAATGAAAGAAAATCAATTAGCTGATTTCCGTAGAGATCATCTCGGTTTTATCTTTCAAGATTACAATTTACTCGATTCATTAACCGTACGGGAAAATATTCTTTTACCGTTAGCGATAGCGAAGGTTTCTGCGAAAGAGATTAATATAAAAGTAGAAGAACTTGCTAAAGCATTTGGTATCGAAAGTATTCTGGAAAAATATCCATATCAAATTTCCGGTGGACAAAAACAACGAACAGCATCATGCCGAGCGTTAGTAGGGAACCCGAAGTTAATTTTTGCTGATGAACCAACTGGAGCTCTCGATTCCAAATCAGCTACTGATTTACTAGAGAGCTTAAGCACATTAAACATTGAGCAAGAAGCGACAATTATGATGGTGACGCATGATGCATATGCAGCAAGTTTCTGTAGAAGAATTCTATTTATTAGTGATGGAAGATTATCTAAGGAATTGATACGCGGTACTCATTCACGAAAAGAATTCTTCCAAATGATATTAGATGAATTAGCAAAATTGGGCGGTGACGGACATGACACTGTTTGATCTAGCTCTAAAAAACATTCGTCGTAATATGAAAAGCTACGGACTATATATTGGTTCAACAATCTTTTCGATCATTATATTTTTTACCTTCGCAACGTTAAAACATAGCGAAGATATAAGTGGTTTGGCAGAAACATCGAACCAAATTAGTAGTATTATGAGTGCATCCGCATTTGTACTAATGATTTTTGTTGCTATTTTTATTCTCTATTCGAATTCTTTCTTTATGAGAAAACGAAAAAAAGAAGTAGCATTATACTCCTTAATGGGTGTTCGAAAACGCACTATCGGATTTCTATTATTCTTTGAAAATATCGTTATTGGTTTAGTTTCACTCATTATCGGTGTGGTACTCGGTTTCTTTTTGTCACAAGTTTTATTATCTTTGCTATTGAAATTAATGGGCTTGAATATCTCAATTGGCATTGCATTCTCATCAAGTGCAGTCGTAGAAACAATCATTGTATTCTTGATTATATTTCTCTTTACGTCTCTGCAAGGATATCGCGTAATTTATCAATTTAAATTAATAGACTTGTTTCATGCTTCCCATAAAAGAGAAGCATTACCGAAAGCGAGATTGATTGCAGCTTTATTCGGTATAGTGTCATTATTTGTGGCTTACTGGTTAGCATTACAAGATTTAATGACATCCAGTGCATGGCGAATGCTCGGTGTTGCGATGCCTCTTGTTATTATTGGACTAACGGTATTCGGAACTTATCTATTGTTTAATAGTGTCATGGTATATGTACTCCATTTATTAAAAGGAAGAAAGCATTGGGCATGGAGGGGCTTAAATTTAATGACAGCTTCCCAATTATTATATCGAGTTCGTGGAAACGCGAAGACACTGACTATCATAGCGACACTAAGTGCAACTACCATTACTGCAGGTGGCGCGGTATTTGGAACATACTACAATACGGATAAAAATGTAGAGCAATATACACCATTTAGCTTTATGTGGCAAGGTCCTCAAGAAAACTTGGATGAAGGAATTGTGAAAGATTCTATTTCCATTGATACGAAAGATATTCGTGTAACAGAAAACGAAATAGAGAGAGAATATACCGTTATTGATACTACAGCGTTTCAACGATTGGCAGAAGCGTTAGATTGGGATATCGAATCATTGGAATTAGACGAAGATGAGGTTTTGATGGTCGATCCTTTTTACGATGAGCGATGGTCTGAAGAGGTAGAGGAAGTAACACTGAACAATGAAGCACATACAGTCTCTCAATTTTATGGAGATTCCATCTTTAATATATATACAATACCTGGAACAGTGCTCGTCATGAATGAACAAGAATATACCGACTTACAAGCAGATGAATCTACCTATCAAGCCGTGCAATTAACGAATGATAAGGAACATCTTGAGTTATCACAAGAGCTCCAAGCAAAATCGGAAACAGTAGATTTTTCTAGTGCAGTCCAAAACTATCAGGATTCATTAGAAGGTTCAGGAGTGATGTTATTCGTAGGTAGTTTCTTAGGACTCGTTTTTCTAGTGGCTACTGGAAGTGTCATCTTCTTTAAAATTATGACAGAAGCAGAGGATGATAAGGATAAATACACTGTTTTATATAAAATAGGTGTCTCAAAAAGAGAAATGAAGCGTACGATCCGCTATCAAATAGGATTCATATTTATTGCCCCACTTGTACTCGGACTATTACATGGAACAGTGGCACTAATCGCATTCTCGAATCTTTTACAAATGAACCTATGGATACCAGTCACTATTTGGATGGCAGCATATGCGTTTATCTATATTATCTACTATTTCATTACAGTAAGAAGTTTTCAGCAAACCATTCTTATCAGCGGAAAGGAGGTTACGTAAATGAAAAAAATCATTGGTATCTCTTTAATTTTATTAATAGTGTCTGTGGTAATCTTAGCTACAGTTGACTTTAATAGATTTGGGAAAGAAAATGTTTATGTGCAAGTTGGAGCACCATCCTATATGGAAGAAGAAAAGCTTGATTCAGGTGAGATTATGTCAACGTATTGGTACGAACTACCTGCTTATAAAGAAAATGGTAGTGCAGTGAAAGTGGAGTTCTCCGCACAGAAGGAATTAGAACAAGGAGCATACTTGAAATTGTATATAAAGAAAGGGAACCATGTAACTTCTTATGATGAAGTGCAATTAACGCAAATTCCCGGAAAAGCAAGAGAATCATTGTAGGGTAAATTGGCTATGATATCCCGCTTCAGAAATATACTTCGTTTTCCGTGGGCGGCTGGTAAGCCTCCGTTGCTATCGCAATCCGGGGTCTTACCGAGGCCTTCTTCCCACAGGACAAGGAAGACCTTGACAGCATTGCATTGCACGCAGAAAATCGATTTTTGATTTTGAAGGAGTCTACGTATATTTCTTGCGCATGTTCTAGCTAGAATCCATGTTTTATGCAAAACTTTTTATGCCCAATTCATTTATCTTTTGAATAAAGACTCAACCTCTTCTCTGCGTTACATGGTTTTTACAACTTCTTCTTCCAATTCTTGTTGTTTCGCTGTTAGTCCTCGACCTTCATAATTACTCATTTCTTCTTTCCAAGCTTCTTCTACTTCTTTATCAAACTTCACACTAATAATTTCAGAGATATCAGTAATGCGAAGCGCTGCCATTATTGTTACGAGGTGTACAAAATTCACAGATCCCTTTTTACCATTAATAAATTCACTAATTGTTGCCATACGGATGCCTGTTAATTTATGTAATTGAAATTGTGTCATGTTGCGATCTATTAAAATATTATCCAGTTTTATTTCTATTTTATGAGGGTATTTCTGAAGTACTTTCATTATAGTCTCGGTTGTTCTCGCTTGCTGTAAATCAAAATCCATTTTACATATCTCCCACTCATTATTATTTTAGTTATATTTTATTATTGCAAAGATGGGAAAAAAGTGTCAATAGATATAGAACGGATGATAGTCGGTAAATCGGGTTAAACTTCATACAGTAATTCAAAGCATGGAATACTCTTTCCTTTTTTTTATAATCTTTTCTAGGTGAAAACTAAATTTTGTGAGGCAAACATTATTAAGCCAACAATTAATTATTAATTACATTCTTTAATACATGGTCTCTCCCTGTATAGATATGTTCTTGCATTGCAGATTTTGCACGATCGATATCTTTATCTTTAATAGAGTTTAAAATTGTGTTATGTACTTCTAATGATTGATATAGGTGTTCTTCTTTATACCAATAAAAAGATCTGTAGATTAATGGAACAACTACAACCTTATCAATCAATTCTAAGATTTGATTATTGTGTGAAGCAACAAATATCTCATGGTGAAAACCTTGATTCGTCTCTTGGATATTTTTAGTTATATTTAAATCAGAAGCATTGTAACTATAAATTGCCTCTTTATAAGCTATATTTTTCTCTTCCATTCTAGCGATTTGTTCTTCTGTTCTATTTAATGCAGCTTCTCCTGTACCGTAACCTTCTAATAATGCTCTTACATTATAAATTTCTTTGATATCATCAGAAGAAAAACTTCTTACAATTATACCTTTCTTTTTATATGGATGTACTATCCCTTCAGAGATTAATTGTTTTAAAGCTTCTCTAATTGGTGTACGACTAACATTAAAGTACTCAGCTAAATAAGTTTCAGTTAGTCTTTGTCCTTGCTTGAACTCTCCACTAAAAATGGCATTTTTTATAGCATCATACACGTTCATAATTATCTCCTTTTTAAATATATTGTATACAATAATTGATATTACCACAAATAAAAATATTGATATGTAAGCTATTTATAAAATAGAACTAAAGTACTGTTGACTAATTGTATACAATAATGTAATTTTAATTCAAATCAAAATTATTAAAAAATTATAACGATTAGGAGGAATAAATTAATGGATGAGCATCTGCCATTAAAGGGTATACGTGTTTTGGAATTAGGTACGCTTTTAGCAGGACCTTTTTCTGGGAGATTATTAGGAGATTTTGGAGCTGAAGTTATAAAAATCGAAGCTCCAGATAAAGTGGATCCCTTAAGAGATTGGGGAGGAAAAAAAGAAGATGTGGGGCTTTGGTGGCCTATTCAGTCTAGGAATAAAAAGTCGATAACTTTAAATCTACGAGTAACAGAAGGACAAAAGATCTTTAAAGAACTTGTTCAAGAGTCAGACATCATTATTGAGAATTTCAGGCCGGGAACGATGGAAAAGTGGAATTTATCATATGAAGAGCTATCTCAAATAAATCCTAGAATTATAATGGCAAGAACATCTGGATACGGTCAAACTGGACCATATAAAGATAGAGCCGGTTTTGGTAGTGTCGGAGAAGCTATGGGAGGAATCCGTTATGTAACTGGATTTCCAGATAGACCGCCTTCTAGAATCGGGATATCTATTGGGGATACTTTGGCTGCTTTATTTGCAACTATTGGAATACTTACTGCTTTAAATGAAAGGCATACTTCTGGGAGAGGGCAAATCGTAGACACGGCAATATACGAATCTGTTTTTTCGGTAATGGAAAGTTTGGTCCCCGATTATCTTTTGGCAAACTATGTTAGAGAACGTATGGGGAATATTCTACCAAATGTAGCACCTTCCAATATATATTATACAAAAGATGAGACTTATATTGTAATTGGTGCAAATTCGGATTCAGTATTTAAGCGTCTCTGTAAGGCGATGGGAAATTCTTCTCTATGTGACCATCCAAAATTTAATTCACATATAGCTAGAGGGGAAAACCAGCATGAATTAGACAGCATCATTGAAAAATGGACAAAAGAGAACGAATCAAAAGTTATTTTAGAATTATTACATGAGTATGGTGTACCCTCCGGATTAATTTATTCTATAGAAGATATTGTAAAGGATCCTCATTATAAAGAAAGGGAGATGATTATTGAAAAAAATCATCCGAAATTAGGTAAATTCCCAATGCCTGGAGTAGTTCCGAAATTAAGCAGGACACCGGGCGAAGTTAGAAAAGTAGGTGCAGAGACAGTGGGTAAAGACAATGAAGACATATATCAAAGGTTATTAAATTACGATGATGACCAGTTAAGTATCTATAAAAGCAATAAAGTGATTTAAATGTAAATTATGTAATCGCTTACAAAAAGGGGTGGTGAATTTGAGTGAAAAAAACGTAAAAGAACCGATAAGAAAAAAATGGATATGGATTGTAATGGTAATCATTCTACTAGGAAATGTTCCATGGTATTTTTCGGTTGGTTCATACAAGCCTTTAATCTTGGGAATACCGTACTGGGCATTTATCATTGTTATTTTTTCTCTACTATTATGTGCTTACCTAAGTTGGTTGTGTATTCACCAATGGAACATCGTTGAAGATGAAGAGGAGAGTGACAAAGGGGGAGAAGAATGAATGATTTAGTTTTTGCTGGAGTAGATGGAGTTATTATTTTAGCTTTATATGCTTTAATCATGCTCCTCATTGGTTATTATTCTGGACGAGGGAACAAAAATCTTCAAGATAGTTTAAGTAATTATTATTTGGCCGGCAAGAATCTAGGTTTCATAGCTCTTTTCTTCACACTTTATGCAACACAGTATAGTGGGAATACAATTGTTGGTTATGCTCCTACTGCATATAGATCAGGATTTGTTTGGCTGCAATCCATTTCTTTTATGACTATTATTATTGGAGTATATTTATTGTTTGCGCCACGATTATATGTAATCTCCAAAAAAAGAAATTTTGTAACTCCAACGGATTGGATTAGATATCGTTTTAAATCAAATAAAGTAACCTTACTTGCGATATTTCTGATGTTATGGGGGTTAGGTAATTACCTATTAGAGCAATTAGTAGCTATTGGTCAAGCTGTTTCTGGCATAACAGGCGGAACGATCCCATATCAATGGGCAGTAGTTTTTTTTGTGCTTGTAATGCTGATTTATGAATGGTTAGGTGGAATGAAAGCAGTAGCGTTTACAGATGTCATGCAAGGTGTAGTGTTAATGATTGGAGTAATTATATTTGTGGGAGGAGCATTTTACCTGGCCGGAGGAGATATGGCTAGTATTACTCAACGTATTGCTGAGGTAGATCCTGTTAAAGTTGGTGTACCTGAACTTATGACCTCAATAAATTGGTTGAGCATGCTTTTATTAGTAGGTTTTGGTGCAGCAATATATCCCCATGCGGTACAACGTATATATTCAGCTGAAAGCGAAAGAACGTTAAAACGGTCTTTTGCGAGAATGGCTTGGATGCCTCCAATTACAACAGGATTAGTCCTTATCATTGGGATTTTGGGTATTACTTTAATTCCTGATTTATCCAATGGCCAATCCGAACAGATTGTAGGAATGCTAGCCAACCAAATTGCCTCTATTAATGGTTTATTTTATTGGGTAATGATTATCTTTTTCGGAGCAATCGTTGCAGCGATTATTTCTACAGCGGACTCTGTATTATTAAGTTTTTCATCTGTAATTTCAAATGACGTATATGGTAGATTTATACGACCGGATGCACCCGAAAAGAGAAAAGTTCTTGTTGGAAAAATTGTTGGGATAATTGTAGTGTTTCTTTTATTAATGATTGCTTGGAACCCTCCTGGAACATTATATCAAATATTCGTATTAAAATTTGAGCTACTAGTTCAAGTATTTCCTGCCTTTGTATTAGGTCTATATTGGAAGAGGATGGCGTCAACACCTGTATTCTGGGGTATGTTGGTCGGAGCAGTAATTGCAGGTACTCTTACACTAACTGGAAACAGCACAGTGTTTGGGGTACATGGTGGAGTTATTGGATTAGGAGTGAACTTTTTAATAGCAGTAATTGGTTCATTTATTATTTCAAAATCAAATGAGAATGAAGAGGAACTTGAAGAAATAAACTTAGCTTAGGAAGAGTAATAAAATATCCAATATCTTTTGAGTTAGAGTTAGATTGAATTATTGAACTGGGAACAGATTCCTTAGTCATTGGTAAAATTGTTAATTATTTTATAGATGACAGCTTATACAAAGATAACTTTAAAATAGATCAAAAGAATTTAGATGCTTTAGGGAGACTTGCTGGAATATATACTAGAATCGATGAATTTTTCAGTTTCTAATTATTGTTAGAGAGGGGTATCTATGTGGACGATTCTGAAGTATATTTGACCGACGTTACCGGACGAGATGGGTTTCAAATGGAAAAGGATTGGATTGAAACAGAGGATAAACTATTAATTCTACAGGGGATATTTAATGCTGGAATAAAGCGCATAGAGGCGACTTCATTTGTATCTTCAAAATCTATACCTCAATTAAAAGATGCCAAAGAGGTTGTAGGGAATTTGAAGAATGAAGAAATTACCGTAGCGGCTTTAGTGCCGAACGTCAAAGGTGCAGAAAACGCATTGGAATCAGGTGTAGATGAAATCAATTTTGTATTATCAATAAGTGAAACTCACAATAGAAAAAATGTAAATCATACAGTTAGAGAGTCACTAGAAGAAGTTTATTCGATACAAAAACTGATAAATTCGCCACAAACAGTTCTGAATGTAAGTTTAGGAACAACATTTGGTTGTCCGTTTGAAGGCAAATACAATGTTAGTAAGGTTTGTTCTATAATGGAACAACTTATCAATAATGGTATAGATAAGGTTACTTTAGCAGACACAACTGGAATGGCGAATCCAAAAAAAATTCGTCATTATATTACAACGTTGAAAGAAGTTTTTCCACACGTGCAACTTAGTTTACATCTCCATAATACAAGAGGGATGGGATTAGTGAATTTGCTTGCGGGATATAAGGCGGGGGTAAGGCATTTTGATGCATCTCTGGGAGGGATAGGTGGCTGTCCATTTGCTCCAGGAGCTACAGGTAACGTATGTTTGGAGGATATTGTCCATATGTTTATGGAAATGGAAATTCCTATAGAACATTCTATCAACCTTCAAAAATTAATAAATACGTCTAAGAAGTTGGAAAGAATTTTAGGATATCAGCTAGCAGGTCAAGTAATGAAAGCTGGTACTGCAGGAGAAGTTATTAAAAATTAATTAATTTATGGATAATGTCATAGTTAATGGTGAGTTTATAAAAGAGGCACAGCGTTCAGCATGCCTCTTTTATATGAATTAAAATCATAGTATAAGCATTTCATAACGTAGAAATTTATTAATAAAGTGACACTGTATTAGAAAACAATTCTGTTGTAGAATGTTTTAGGCCAATCTCTTACGCGAAGAATTAGCCTTAGGGGTAATGGGAGTGTGTGTGAGTGCTTTTCCTAGCCCGTAATGAGGCATATTTCTGTAAATTGCTTCGTACTCACCTTTTTTTAATTGGTATGTTTCGTGATAAATACCGACAGCATCATTGTTGGCAACTTTTTTATTAAAGTTTCTCCATGCCGTTAGATGTTTGTCTTTTCTTGCATAAGCATGTAACTCTTCTATTGAGTTCCAATATTGAATCATTGCCGTCGTCCTTAGGCCAAAGTAGCTTTCCATTGAAATAAAGCCAAGCGAGTCTTTTTGCGTATATAATTCTTTAATCATCCGCGGCATTGCTAGAAATACAGGAAGCCATTTATGGATAGCAAGACACTTGTTAATTCGCATTCCTATAATAAACACTACTATTTCTTCGGAGTTTTCCGTCGTATATCCACCCGTATAAATCGTTTTACTCATACATTTCCTCTCCTTTTGGGATATTTTTGATAGTTGCTGCACACCAATCCATGGCAGCTTTCGTTGTTCTCTTTCCATAATCTAACGTGTATAACCAATACTTCGCGTCTTTGGAAGCTGAGTCATGTTCTTTAATGGATGTTTCAATTGCTACGTAGGTTTGATAACGTGTTTGTAATTTTGTCCTGTAATCTTCAATAAGACGAATGCTCGCTTTATTTGATTGATGGTTTCCAAAAAATAATTTAAGTAAAATTTCGTTTTTTTCCACGGGTAATTGTTGAACAGGTTCTTCTAACCATGATTTTAGTGTGTTTACCCCTTTTTCAGTTAGTGAATATTCGTTTTTGTCTTTTTTTCCGCTTTCTAAAGATGGAGCAACTTCCGCTAGTTCTTCCTCCACTAGTAACTTTAACGTTGGATAAATCTGTCCATAGCTAATCTTCCAAAAATGATTCAGACTCTGATCAATTAGCTTTTTAATATCATACCCTGATGTACATTCCGTTGTTAAGATACCTAAAATTACATAAGCAGTATCGTTATACATTTTCATTTTTAGTACAACCTTTCTTTATATCAATTAGATATATCTTTTTGATATATTAACAATACCACATTATTGTATTAAATCAATACAAATTTCCGAAAATTTTTAAATAAAAATGGTGTACCCAACTAAAGAGACAGTTTTGCACACCAAAAATATATTATTGAAAATGTTTTATATATAGCTGTTTAAATGAATGTGGTGGAAGAGATTCTTTTGTTTCATCTCCGTTTTTCCAAATTGTAAGTGAATTCTCTGTCAAGGTAATACTTCCATCATATTGAAGCTTAGTAGCTAAAGATCTTTTATTAAATGGAGATTGTGGGTGTTCTATAATGGTTTCTTGGATTTTATTTAATTCCGAAATATGTTGAACTATATAGTTAGAGTCAAAAGCATAGCCGGTCTTCCAATCAGCGTCTTTATATTTAAGTTTTAATTGAAGAAGAAAGTTTCCGTGTGGTGTATCTTGTTTTATGATCTGGAATTCTCCATTAAATGATTGAATTGTTTCCCCGGTTATTGGTACTGGCTTGAGTGGAAGATTCCCACCAAATCCGGTATCGACAAGATAGATGGCTCCATCATATTTCAAGAGTATAGCAATATGTGTTTTTCCCATGGGTCCCCAATCTTGTGCGTTATTGTCATAGATGACGCCACGTATTAAAGAAACATCAAATTCATTTTCCAATAAAAAGTAGTACAGAATAGAGTTTAACTCATAACAAAGACCACCTTCGTTTTGTATTAATATTTTATCGACTAAATTTTGTTTAGTAATGTTTTTCGTTGTCGCATGAATCACACGTAGGTTTTCAAATGGAATGGTTGTTGCTGTTTTTATCAATATATCTTCAAGTTTATTAAAAGTAACTTCTTCATTTTCTGATAAACCAATTCTTTGGCGGAATTGTTTTTGTAACATCTTTTTTCCTCCATTTCATCTTTTCTATTATAGAAGGATGCAACTAGAAATAAAAAATATCTGCTTTTATCGTGGCAGAAACTTTGATTTATATTCTCCATTTACGGGTACAGACTTAGAAAGGAGAGATAAGTATGGCAAAACTAAAAGCATTATTTTTAAATACTTCTTTGAAAACAAGTAATGAGGATTCAAATACAGATGCTTTATATGGAGAAGTGGAACGTATTTATGAAAATGAGGGAGTAGTTAGCGAAACGGTACGAGTAGCGGATTACAATATTCCTGTTGGGATAAGTGATGATTTAGGTGGTGAAGATGAATGGCCGACAATCTTAAAAAAGGTAAAAGAAGCTGATATTGTTATTATTGGTACGCCGATTTGGTTAGGTGAGAAGAGTAGTCTTGCAACCGTTACGATGGAGCGGCTTTATGGTGGAAGTGGGTTGACCAATGAAAAAGGACAATCGATTTATTATAATAAAGTCGGTGGTGTTGTTGTTACAGGAAATGAAGACGGTGCAAAAAACGCTGCAACATCCCTTATTTATGGATTATCTCATATCGGATTTCTCATTCCGCCAAATGTCGATACCTACTGGGTAGGAGAAGCAGGACCAGGTCCATCATTCATGGAAGCCAATGGGAAAGAAAATGAATTTACACAAAATCATGTGAAGATGCTTGCTTATAACACTATTCACATTGCGAAATTATTAAAAGAAAATCCAATTCCTGCTGAAGGGAACGTAATGGAATAGATAGAAAACAAGATATTTATTGCAGGTAAAATACAATCGCAATTCGCCTGGGAAGAATACTGTATTTTACCTGCGATTTTTATATAGGTGATAAATGATATGTATTCAAGTAATTATAATAAGATTAAAAAAGTCCTATAGATAGTGAGGGGATATCAAGCGTGTATGGATGTACTTTATAATCGCGGTGTTTATTATACATGGAGTAATGAATATATTCGATGGTGCACATTATTGGTTAAGTCAACTAATTAACAAACGTGTAGTTTTCATTAACACTAGCCTACCTTTTATTTTTTTATTATACTGAAAACTAAAGGGGGGAAGGGTAGGCATGACATTAGCTTCAAAAATTATAGAGACAGAACGATTAACATTACGACCATTTACATTAGAGGACGCAGAAGATGTCACGAATCTCTGCGATAACTACAACATATACAAAACAACGTTACATATTCCTTATCCATACACGTTAGAAAATGCAAAAGAATGGATCTCGAGTCATGAAATTAATAGAAAAGAAGATACGCTTTACCAATTTGCCATCACAGATAAAGATAGTGGAGAACTTTACGGTTCTATATCTCTTTCTAATCGTAAAAACCATCAAAATGGAGAAATTGCTTATTGGCTAGGGGAAGAATTTTGGGGCAGAGGCTTTGTTACAGAAGCAAGTAAAGCGATGATTCAATTTGCATTTAAAGAAAAGAATTTCCATCGCGTATTTGCATACCATCTTAAAATCAACCCAGCGTCAGGTAGGGTGATGAAAAAGTGTGGAATGACTTACGAGGGAACACAAAAAGACCATATTTATAAAGATGGTACTTTCCATGATTTATACTGTTATGGTATTGTCAATCACAAATAACTATGAATGATGCCTGGTGGTTAAAAAATGCAATGGATAAAAATGCAAGAAAAGGCGGAGACTCCAGTGGGAATAGCACGGGCTGAAACGATACTAAGGAGTGCCCGCCTATCTTAAAATATATTGTGTACCTAGAAACTAAGACGTAACAATTTCTTTCTTCATTAGTCCCCTATAATTGACCACTTCATTGTGGCTCATATATATACGTGGAACACGCTTTCCAATTAGGCATGCTGTTTCATAATGTATCGTCCCCATTAGATTGGCTACTTCTTCCATCGCGATATACCCTTCTGAAGGTTCACCAAAAATAGTAATTACATCATTTAGACTAACATCCTCCACTATGTCAGTAACATCTATCATAGATTGATCCATGCAAATTCTTCCGACGATAGGAGCATGTTCACCATTTATGACAACATTTCCACGGTTAGAAAGTAGACGAGAAAATCCATCTGCATAACCAATTGGCATTGTTGCAATGACGCTTTTACGCTCTGTCGTAAAGGTAAGACCATAACTAATTACTGTGTCCTTATCAACCGTTTTAACATAAACAGGTTTTGTCTTTAAACTCATTGCTTGTTTTAAATCTATCAATTCTTTCAAGTGTGTTTCTGGATATAATCCATACAAGCCGATACCAACACGAACCATATCTAAATGCATATCTGGATAAGCAATTGTCCCAGCTGTATTACAGCAATGGACGATAGGAATATGGCAATAGGTTCTTAAATAAGAAATAATCTGATTAAAACGGTGAAACTGCATCTCTGTATACGCGGGATCTGTATTGTCCGCATCCGCAAAATGAGTAAATGCACCCTCAAGTATGACAAAAGAAGAATGAAGTGTTTTTGCTACATCGACAGCTTCTTCTTTCGTAGCAATGCCAATACGATTCATGCCAGATTCGATTTTAAGGTGTACACGGGCTGTCATTTGTAGAGACTCAGCAGCTATTTTCACTTGTTCTGCACCTTCTTTTGTGAAAACAGTGAGTGAAATCTGTTGCTCGATTGCTGTTCTTAAACCATCGGGGTGAGTGTATCCTAGAACAAGTAGCGGAGTATCAATTCCTGAATCTCTTAGTTGGATAGCTTCGTCTAAGATTGCAACAGCCAAATAATCCGCACCAGCTTTTAAAGACTCTTGTGCAACCTCTACAGCACCGTGCCCGTATCCATCAGCTTTTACAACTGCCATTAGCTTTGTATGATGATCGATATGATTTTTAAATGCTGTTACATTATGATAGATGGCAGCTAAAGATACTTCTGTCCATGTTTCACGATAACTTCCTTGGATCATTGTGATTCCTCCTTAGGTGGCTGGAAAATATAATTGGTTGAAGGTGGTTATACCATAATTGCGTCATTTAGAATAAAAGTACCCTTCTAAGCTTATAGCAGGAAGGGTACTTGAAAATGGATGTGTTAAAAAGTTCGGTAAAGATGAAATAATGAATATGCTTAGTTTAATTTCATCCTTCTTTTTAAAGGATAAAATTAAACTAATTCTGTGTTTTTGATTGCATCTTCAGGTGAAACAAAGTCGTACCCAAGATCAGCAGCAACTGCTTCGTAAGTTACTTTACCGTTCATTACGTTTACACCAGAAAGGATTGCCGGGTTGTCTTGAATAGCTTTTACTGCACCTTTTGAAGCGATTTGTACCGCATATGGTACTGTTACATTTGTCAAACCAACAGTAGCTGTACGTGGTACTGCACCAGGGATGTTTGCGACCGCATAATGAAGTACATCATGTTTTACATAGATTGGCTCATCATGTGTAGTCGGGTGATCTACAGTTTCGAAGTTACCACCTTGGTCGATTGCAACGTCTACAAGAACAGATCCTGGTTGCATAGATTGAATCATTTCATCTGTAACTAGTTTTGGAGCTTTGCGTCCTGGAATTAATACAGAACCAATAACTAGATCAGAATCTTTTACAGCTTCTGCAATGTTGTACGGATTAGACATTAATGTCTGAATGCTTGAACCAAAGATATCGTCTAATTGACGAAGACGTACAGGATTTAAGTCAATAATCGTTACTTCTGCTCCAAGACCTAGAGCAATTTTAGCAGCGTGTGTACCAACAACTCCACCACCGATTACAGTTACTTTACCGCGGCTTACTCCTGGAATCCCACCAAGAAGGATACCTTTTCCGCCCTCTGATTTCTCTAAATACTGTGCACCGATTTGTGTAGCCATACGTCCTGCTACTTCACTCATTGGAGTTAATAGTGGTAATGTACCATTTACTGTAATTGTTTCATAAGCAATTGCAGTTACTTCACTGTCAACTAATGCTTTTGTTAACTCTGGAGCAGCAGCAAGGTGAAGATAAGTGAATAAAACAAGACCTTTACGGAAGTATTTGTATTCAGAAGAAAGCGGTTCTTTTACCTTCATAATCATATCTGCATTTTCCCACACACTAGCAGCGCTATCGATAAGTTCTGCACCAGCTTCTTTGTATTCTGCATCTGTAAAATTACTTCCTAGTCCTGCACCTTTCTCAATCTGTACAGTGTGACCAGCATTTATTAAATGAACGACCCCAGCAGGTGTCATTGCAACACGATTCTCGTTGTTTTTAATTTCCTTAGGAACACCAATAATCATTTATAAACAACTCCTTTATCAATTTCTACCCTTATCGTACAGCTTTCGTGAAGCGGTTTCATCATTTAAAAATATAAAATAAAAAAACATGATTTGTGTAAATACACAAATCATGTTTTCTGAATGCTATCGATAAGCAGATCGAGATAAATGTTTGTTTTTTGGTTCGCGTTTTTCAGGTCAATTCCACTTACTTCTTTAATCCGTTTCAATCGATAATTCATCGTATTCGGATGAACAAATAGCTTCTTTGCAGCACGATATACATTACTATCGCATTGCAAATAAATATCTAATGTTTCTAATAAAGAAGTTTGATGTCGCTTATCATAAGAACGCAGTCTTTCCATGTAAGGATTGTAATAATGTTCATCTTTTCTAGTTTCTGCAAGCATATCAATAAACTGTAATACTCCTAAATCTTCATATAAAAGGATATCATTTATTCTTTCTGGTATTAGTTGTTGGAGTTTTAATACGTTTTTCGCTTGTTGATAGGATTGTCCAATTAATTGCGGTTGTTCGTAACGTAACCCTCCAGCACCTAATACATTGTTTAGATTTAGTTGCTCTCCAATACGGTGGATGAATTGTTGAATAAATTCATATAATGATTGTTTTGAATCAGACTGCGTCGGTAATCCTACTAGCATAATGAAATCATTATCATCAAATAGGCGTGTAATAACATTAACTTTCACTTGGGACTCGGATAAATAATACGCATGTTTTTCCATTTGTTCATTCACTTCATCC
The DNA here is from genome assembly GCF_001741975.1 of Oceanobacillus sp. E9. Lineage (NCBI taxonomy): Bacteria > Bacillati > Bacillota > Bacilli > Caryophanales > Bacillaceae > Oceanobacillus > Oceanobacillus sp. E9. Next base: position 365,333 of record NZ_LSNA01000001.1, on the reverse strand, counting down.
GAGAAACGAATAACAACAATCGTTTTATCATCTTGTAATTGGATGTTATATTGTTTTGCTTGCCGATTGATATCATCCGTGTTTTGTAGATCCCCGCGCAGAAGTTGCCAGAAGAAATCGCGATAACCTTCTTCGGATTTTCGATTGTGCTGACGATTTTTCAAAAAATATTTTTTAACATAGGTGGCAGCTTCTTTAAAGAGGGATATTTCTGCTTCCGTGAAGGTTTTATCGGATGTATGTGCCCAGATAAATCCCAGTATTTCATTTTGTTTTCTAACAGAGATAGCAATTCTATTTCCAAGTCCTACTTCTTGTATTTCTGGAATCACGACAGGGTCGTCACTATCAATTAGTTTAGGCATGTAACCTTTTTTCCAAAAAGCATTAATAACTTTATCCGGTACTTTCCTATTTATAATCGTAGAAATACGTACCTGATCGATGTCATCTTTATGCTGACTATATGAAATAACATGGTGATTAGAATCTTCTATCGTAATCGGACACTCGAATAGATCAGCAATGTTGTCGGCTAATTGATTTGGTGAAGTGACGATATCATTTAAGCGTTTATGAAGTATATCTATATTTAAATTCATCATTTTCCTCCATCAATTTTAAACAAATAAACAAATATGTATCTGTCTATTTTAGTATATACACAAATATATTTCATATTTAAGGTGATATAGTATATAATGACACAAGTTGGGAGGATATACATCATGAAAAAAATTCTACTGATTGGAAGCGCTTTTATCGGCGTAATCGTAGGTGCAGGATTTGCTTCAGGCCAAGAAGTGTTACAGTATTTTACTAGTTTTGGTCTCATGGGAACTATTGGGGCCGTAATTGCAACCGCTTTATTTGCGTATATTGGATTTGCGCTTGTGTGGTTAGGAAGTGTGATGAAAACAAATTCACATAAAGATGTGATATATCGAATTAGTGGAAAGTGGATTGGGCTCATTATCGACTACATTCTTATCTTTACACTCTTTGGTGTAGGTGTCGTTATGCTGGCGGGTGCAGGATCAAACCTAAATCAACAGTTTGGGGTACCTGCGATTGTAGGGACTATTTTAATGACAGTTTTAGTTATTATATGTGGGATGGTAAATGTTGATAGAGTAGTATCTATAATTGGTAGTATTACACCATTCTTAATTTTATTTGTTATACTGATCTCCATTTATAGTTTCTTTACATTCGATGGGTCTATATCTGCATTAGATAACGTTGCACAACAACACACATCATCATTACCAAACTGGTTTATCGCTGGTATTAACTATGCTTCCTTTAATACTGCAGTAGGGGCATCAATGGCACTAGTAATGGGTGGAGCTGAAAAAGACTCAAGAACTGCAGCACTTGGTGGTTTGGTAGGTGGACTTGGATTAGGTATTCTAATCGTATTTAGCCACTTAGCAATATTCTCTAAAATTGAAGAGGTAGGAAGCATGGACATGCCTATGCTTGGTATTGTAAACGATATCTCTCCAATTTTAGGGTTTATTATGGCAATTGTTATATTCGCTATGATATTCAATACAGCGTTAAGTATGTTCTATTCATTCGGTGCTCGATTCGCTGATGTTGGTACAAAGAAATTTAAGAATTTTTATATCATTGTTATCTTAGCAGGATTCGCATGTAGTTTTGTAGGATTTACAGAACTTGTAGCTTTCTTCTATCCATTAATTGGTTATTTAGGACTTGTTTTAATTGGAGTTCTCATTTATGCACCATTTAAGGTGAAGAAAATGAAAGAGTTACAACAGCATTCTTCTTAAATACAAAATATCTACTAGAGCTTGTAGAGGATAATCCATCCTTTGCAAGCTTTTTTAGATTACAAAAACATGTATTTTGTAATAGTTAATTTTAACTGAAAATTTAAACTTCCGCTTATTTTTTTAGGAAAACAACCCAAATATTAACAATTGGTATTTAAATGGTAGTAATTTTCCGAAAAATTTCAAAAGCAGATGTAGAGCGGATTACAAGTTTAAATTTAAAATATTAAAAGTAAATATTTGTAAAATTTAGGTATGGAATAGTGAGATAATTATAAAATAAACGGACATTTGTTCGTATTTACAATTAAAACAATAGTTGTATAATTGGAAAAGTACTAAAAAAAAGGTGGGGGTCTACATGAAAAAGTCACAACATTTTTACATTGCTGTCATTTTACTAGTAACAGCACTTGTACTAGCTGCCTGCGGTGGTAGTGATTCAGAAGGTTCAAGTGGTGGCAGTGGCAGTACTGATTCTTCTGATAAACAAGTTTTTAATATGATAGAAACTGCTGAGATTCCTACAGGTGATCCAGCGTTAGCAACTGATGCTGCTAGTTTTATTGTTTTTGGACAAACGATGGAAGGTCTATATGTTTTGGACGAAAACGATACACCAATTCCTGCAATTGCAGATGGTGAACCAGAAATAAGTGAAGATGGAAAAGTATATACATTCAAATTACGTGAAGATGCAAAATGGTCGAATGGTGACCCAGTAACTGCGCATGATTTCGTATATGCATGGAGAAGAGCAATCGATCCAGATACAGGATCTGAATATGCTTATATGTTTTCAGGAATTATTGAAAATGCAACAGAAGTTATGAATGGTGAAAAAGATCCAGAAGAGTTAAGCGTTGAAGCTAAAGAAGATTATACATTAGAAGTAACATTAGAACAGCCTGTTGAGTACTTAAATTCACTTCTCGCATTTGGAACGTATCTACCTTTAAATGAAGAATTTGTAGAAGAAAAAGGTAGTGACTTCGGTACAAACAGTGAAAATATGTTAGCAAATGGTCCATTTGAGTTAACGGAGTGGAATGGTTCAGGCTTAACATGGAAGTATGTAAAGAATGACCAATATTGGGATAACGAAAATGTAAGTTTAGATGAAGTAAATGTTCAAGTTTCGAAAGAACCAAGTACAGCTGTAAACTTATTTAATACTGATGAAGCTGATCGTACAGCTGCTTTAAGTTCCGAGTATGCTAGACAGTATAAAGACGATGAAAATGCATCTACTTTTAAAGAAGGTAGTTCGTGGTATCTTAAATTTAACCAAGAACGTGGAGGAGAAGAAACTCCTTTAGCTAATGAAAATATCCGTAAAGCCTTAGCAATGGCGTTTGATAAAGAGTCATTTACAGAGACAGTATTGGCAAATGGTTCAGTACCATCTGATGGTTATGTTCCAGAAGGATTAGCTAAGAATCCTGAAACTGATCAAGATTTTAGAGAAGAAAGTGGAGATCTAATTTCTTATGACCCAGAACAAGCAAAAGAATATTGGGAAAAAGGGTTAGAAGAGCTAGGTGTTGAAGAGCTTCAACTTGATTTTCTAAGTGATGATACTGAAAATGCAAAAACAACATCTGAATATTTTCAAAATCAATTAGAGACTAACTTAGAAGGTCTATCTATTAAACTAACAAACGTTCCTTTCAAAGTTCGCTTACAGACTACTACTGATCAAGACTATGACATCGTTATGCACGGTTGGGGACCAGATTACCTTGATCCAATGACTTTCCTTGATTTATATGTAACTGATGGTACAAATAATAACACTGGTTACTCTAGTGAAGAGTATGATCAATTAATTGATGATGCTAAAGTGAAATATGCAAACGATCCTGAGAAACGTTGGGAAGCAATGTTAGAAGCCGAAAAACTATTAGTTCAAGAAGATACAGTTATTGCTCCTGTTTACCAACGTGGTAGAGTAGTTCTAATTAAGCCATATGTTAAGGGATTAGAAGAGCATTTATTTGGACCAGATTATACATTGAAAAATGTAACAATCGAAAAATAATATAAATTAACAAATAATTCTTAAATAGTGAGAGAGAGTATTTGAAAAAATACTCTCTTTCCCATTTCCGGTATTTATTAGAATTTTTTTATTTATGAGTTATTAGGAGGAAACAGGATGTTGAAGTACATCGGTAAACGTATTATATACTTAATTATTACGTTGTTTATCATAGCTTCTGTGACATTCTTTATGATGAAGTTTTTACCTGGTACGCCCTTTCAGAATGAAGAGAAGTTATCTATTGAACAACGTGAAATATTAAATGAAAAATATGGATTGGACGAGCCAATCCCTGTGCAATACTTTAACTATATGACCAATCTAGCTAAAGGAGATCTAGGGGTTTCTTTTCAGTTTGATAATCAACCAGTAACAGATTTGCTAGCAAATCGTATCGGTCCTTCACTACAATTAGGGTTTCAAGCAATGTTGATTGGGACCATCGTCGGTATATTACTAGGAGTACTTGCTGCAATGTTCCAAAATACATGGATAGATTATGGAAGTACCTTTTTATCCGTACTTGGTAAGTCCATCCCTTCATTTGTGCTAGCAGCACTAATGCAGTATGTAATTGGAGTACAACTAGAGTTATTACCGGTAGCTTCATGGAATGGTTTTGCCTCATCTATTATGCCTACGATTGCTTTGGCAATATTCCCAATCGCAACCGCCGCCAGATTCATGCGGACAGAACTAATCGAAGTTTTTGGTTCTGATTATATTACCCTAGCAAAAGCTAAAGGAAACTCTAGAATGGAAGTTTCTATGAAACATGCTGTTCGAAATGCGTTAATTCCTTTAGTGACCGTATTAGGTCCTATGGCTGTTAGCTTGATGACAGGTTCAATGGTTGTTGAGCAAATATTTGCTATTCCAGGTATCGGAGAGCAGTTTGTAAAATCGATTCAAACAAATGATTTTCCAATTATTATGGGAACAACGTTATTTTTTGCTTTCTTATTAACGGTAATTATTCTTATTATTGATATATTATATGGAATAATTGATCCGAGAATTCGATTGACTGGAGGGGATAAATCATGAGTAATATGACAGAAATACCAAAAAGTCAATTTGAGCCCGCTCCAAGAGACAATGAAAATAATGAAAAAATAGAGAAGCCTCAGCTTTCTTTTATGAAAGATGCATGGCTTAGAGTTCGAAAAAATAAAGGCGCGGTAATCAGCGTTATCTTTTTAGGTTTCATCGTGTTGATGGCTATTATAGGTCCATATTTATCCCCTTATGATGGCACTACACAAGATGTGTCGAAATCTAATTTACCTCCAAGAGTACCTGTTTTAGAAGATTTCGGAATATTTGATGGAAATCAGGTTATTGGTGGAGTTGAGACAAATAAATATGAGGATTTAAATATAGAGGAATATTATTGGTTTGGTACAGATAGTCTTGGTCGAGACTTATTTACACGTACTTGGTTAGGAACGAGAGTATCTCTGTACATTGCATTATTAGCTGCTGCGATTGACATGGCTTTCGGTGTAATTTATGGACTTGTGTCAGGATTTAAAGGCGGTAGAGTAGATAATTATATGCAACGAATATTAGAAGTAATGTCAGGAATTCCCAATCTTATCGTTGTTATATTGATGCTACTAATTTTAGAACCAGGTATTCTATCGATTACATTAGCAATGGTAATTACCGGTTGGATAGGTATGGCCAGGGTCGTTAGGGGACAGGTACTGAAATTAAAAGACCAGGAATTTATACTTGCTTCCCGTACATTAGGGGCGAAGAATGGAAGGTTATTATTTAAACATTTATTACCGAATCTATCAGGTATAATCATTATCAATACAATGTTTACTATTCCTAGTGCTATTTTCTTTGAAGCATTTTTAAGCTTTATTGGAATCGGTCTACAAGCGCCACAAGCATCGTTAGGGACATTAATTGAAGATGGGTATAAAACTTTCCAATTCTTACCGCATTTAATGGTTATTCCGTGTATTGTAATTTGTATTATTTTAATCACGTGTAATTTAATAGGTGACGGACTACGTGACGCATTTGATCCAAAAATGCGCGATTAATAACTGAGGTGACGGAACTTGAAAAAAATATTAGAAGTGAAAGATTTGAATATTTCGTTTCATACATTTGCCGGTGAAGTACAAGCAATTAGAGGTGTTAATTTTGAATTAAATGAAGGAGAGACACTCGCAATTGTTGGTGAATCTGGTTCTGGTAAATCAGTGACAACGAAATCAATCATGAAATTACTTACCAGTAATGCAGAAATAAAGTCTGGTGAAATTAACTTTAATAACCAAAATCTTATTAGTGCATCGGAAAAAGAGATGCAGAAAATACGTGGGAAAGATATCTCGATGATTTTCCAAGATCCAATGACATCTCTGAATCCAACGATGACAATTGGTAAGCAGATTATGGAGCCGTTAATAAAACATCGTAACTTAAGTAAATCGGCTGCGAGAGAGAAAGCAATCGAACTTTTAGATTTAGTAGGGATTCCTAAACCGGATATCCGTATTAAACAATATCCTCATCAGTTTTCAGGAGGGATGCGACAACGTGTCGTTATCGCTATTGCACTTGCTTGTGCACCGAAGATTTTAATTGCGGATGAACCGACTACAGCTTTAGATGTAACTATTCAAGGACAAATCTTGGATCTAATGAAAGATTTACAAAAGCAAATCGAAACTTCTATTATCTTTATTACGCATGATTTAGGTGTAGTAGCAAATGTTGCTGACCGTGTTGCTGTTATGTATGGTGGAAAAATTGTAGAAGTGGGTACCGTGGATGAGATTTTTTATAATCCACAACATCCATATACATGGGGATTAATTAGTTCTATGCCAAGTCTAGATACGAAAGATGAAGAGTTATTTGTTATACCTGGAACCCCACCAGATTTACTTCATCCACCAAAAGGGGATGCATTTGCTCCTCGAAATAAATATGCTATGAAAATCGATTTAGAAGAAGAACCGCCAATGTTTAAAATATCAGATACGCATTTTGCTGCGACTTGGTTGTTGCATTCTAACGCGCCTAAAGTGGAGCCCCCACTAGCTGTGAAAGAAAGATGGGATAAGTTTCACAATAACCAAACTAGTTCGTCAGACGGGGGGAAATGATGTGGCGGAAAAGTTAATTGAAGTAAAGAATTTAAAGCAATATTTTAATGAAGGAAAGGCAAAAGAAGTACGAGCGGTAGATGATATTTCTTTTGATATATATAAAGGTGAGACACTAGGCTTAGTAGGAGAGTCAGGTTGTGGTAAATCTACTACTGGTAGAACGATGATTCGTCTATATAATGCAACAGATGGTGAAGTATTATATAAAGGAACGAACGTTCATGGTAAAAAATCCAAAGAAGATTTAAAGCAATTTAATAGAAAGATGCAAATGATTTTTCAAGATCCATATGCTTCACTTAATCCAAGAATGAAAGTATCTGATATTATTGCAGAAGGTATCGATATACATGGGCTTGCTAAAACTACCGGAGAACGTATGGAGAAAGTGTATGAACTCTTAGAAACAGTAGGTTTGAATCGAGAACATGCTACTCGATTCCCGCATGAATTCTCTGGCGGACAAAGGCAGCGAATTGGCATAGCCAGAGCATTAGCGGTTGAGCCTGAATTTATCATTGCCGATGAGCCGATTTCTGCATTAGACGTATCTATTCAAGCACAAGTAGTTAACTTACTCAAAAAACTTCAACATGAGAAGCAACTGACTTACTTATTTATTGCGCATGATTTATCGATGGTGAAATATATAAGTGATCGAATTGGAGTTATGTATTTTGGGAAATTAGTAGAGTTGGCTCCAGCGGAAGATTTATATCGTAATCCACTGCATCCTTATACGAAATCCTTACTCTCAGCTATCCCACTTCCGGATCCTGAGTATGAGCGTTCTCGTACTAGAGAATCATATGATCCGAGAATACATCAGTATAAGGAAAGTGACGAAGTAGCGATGCGCGAGGTTTCACCAGGCCATTTCGTATATTGCTCAGAAGAAGAATTTAAAAACTATAAAACTGAATATAATAAATAAAACAACAAGGCAGTCATTTTGAATGGCTGCCTTGTTTGGTATATTAGCTAGTTTGTAGTAGTAGAGCAGCTAGCATGATAATAATGGTGACGATGCTTGCTATAAATAGTGCTGAATAGTTTTGGGGAACTAACTTAGATAATGGGCTTCTATCCTTGTCTTCCATACGGCTAAAAATATTCTGGAAACTAAAAAATACAATATCAAAAAAACGTCCTTTTATAACAAAAAGAGTTAAAGAAATAAGCAAAAAAATAGAGCCTATAACAAAAGCAACGTTAATATAAGATAGAAGCTCTAATTTTTTATACATAAACAGTGTGAATATAATAATGAGTAGTTGTAAAATTCCTACCCATAGGAATACTTTTTTAAGCATTACTTATCTACTTCCTTTAGTAATTAAATGAATACCAGTTTGATAATGTGAAATTTTATTTGATGGTCATTTTACTCTCCGTTTCATGTGGGATAATTTATTTCTATGATAGAATCAATTATATTAATTATACAATAAATCAACCAACTTATATATGCTTGAGAGTGAGTAAACAGGGTAGAAACAACGGAGGAAAATATGCAACAAGTAAAGACACATACAACAGGAATGTTTTATACATATTTAAAAGAGAAAAATACGTATTCCAATGAAACAATGCATTGTATTGAAAAAACGTTAGAAAATCTATTACGTTATGGAACTACGCTGAACAGACCAGGGATGTTGCTAGGGAAAATCCAAAGTGGGAAGACTCGAACATTTATTGGTTTATCAGGGCTTGCGATGGATAATGGCTTTGATGTAATCATTGTTTTGACAAAAGGAACCAGAGCTTTAGCTAGACAAACATTACAACGTTTATACCTAGAGTTTGCTGGTATCGAAGATGAGGATGTCTTGCAAATTCATGATATTATGTCGATGCCAGAAAATCTAATTGAATATGAATTACATCAAAAACAAATGATCGTAGTGAAAAAGGAAACTAATAATTTGAAGCGTTTGGAAGAAGTTTTATCGATAAGATATCCAACTTTAGCAACGAAAAAAACACTAATAATTGATGATGAGGCAGACTTTGCAAGTATCGGCTTTTCTAAAACAAAGCGAGAGATTACAGAAATCAATGTAATCGCTGGACAAATTGATAGTCTTCGCAGGAATCTAACAGATGTTAGTTTCTTACAAGTAACCGCAACACCATATTCTCTTTATTTACAGCCGGAAACACTAAAAGTAGATGGGTCTACAAAGGTCTTTGAACCGGTAAAACCTGTATTTACAGAACTGGTGCCTGTACCAAATGAATATATTGGTGGGGAGTATTACTTTGAGGATAGTAAGATAGGCGATTCTATTTCTTCCAATATATATGAACCGATTAACGAAGGTGAATTAATTGCTTTAAAAAAGCCAGACCGAAGAAGATTTAAATTAGAAGAAGCGTTACAAAGTAATAAGATTGCCTCACTCAGAAATTCAATTATTCATTTTGTTGTTGGGGGCGTCATGCGCCGGATTCAACAAAAGCAGCAAGGAACACGAATGAATAAGTATAGCTTCATTATCCATACCGAGCAATCTAAGTTATCTCATGAGTGGCAAGAAACGATAGTCTTAGAAGTAAAACGGCATTTACAACAAGCGGCAAATACACAACCAGAATTACTCCTTAATTTCATAAAAACTTCATTTGAAAACATGAAAAAGTCATTAACGAGTCTAGGAGCGGAAATTCCTTCATTTGCCGAAGTGCAATTTGAAACCTTATGGGCACTTCAGAAAGATCATCTTTTGATTTCAAAAGTCAATTCAGAAACGGATATAAATCAGCTTCTAGATAACTCAGGACAATTGAAACTTAGAGCTCCACTAAATATATTTATTGGAGGCCAAATCTTAGATAGAGGGATTACTATTGCGAATTTAATCGGCTTTTATTATGGCAGAAATCCTCGTCGCTTTCAGCAAGATACTGTTCTGCAACATTCCCGTATGTATGGTTTTCGGCCTAAGGAAGATTTAGCTGTTACAAGATTTTATACAACGAAAGAAATTTATAATGTCATGATGAAGATACATGAATTTGATGCTGGATTACGAAAGGCCTTTGAACAAGGTGGACAAGATCAGGGGGTCGTCTTTATCCAACAAGATCTACGTAATGAAATCATTCCGTGCAGCCCTAATAAATTATTACTGTCAAAAACAACAACATTACGCCCGTATAAACGAATGCTGCCAGTTGGATTTCAGACTGGATATAAGACATATATTAGCCAAATAGTAGAAAAAATCGATCGAGCGATTGGGGAGAGTGGTAAAAAAGATGGCGTTGCTTTTTTAATACGGCTTGATAATGCAAAGAAAATTATACGAACCATTGCAAAAACATTTGATGACAACACAGGACCATCTTGGGATGTAAAAGCCTTTCTAGCAAGTATGGAATATTTGTCCCGGCATACCGATTCCGACTATCAAGGGCATGTTTGGTGTATTGTGAAGCGAGGCAGAAATATGAGTAGGATTCGTCCTGGTTCTGACCGTTATGAAGATGCTCCAGATACCCCTGCTGGCGAAAAAGGAGAATTAAGAATAGCGAAGCAAGTAGCTACAGATATTCCGGCTTTACTTTTATTACGTCAAAATGGAGAGGAAGAAAAAGGATGGAGAGGAACTCCGTTTTGGTGGCCAGTATTGGTTGCTCCAAAAAACACAAAAACTGTGGTGTTTACGAGTGAATCATTAAGTGAACAGGATGAAACCGAATATTAACGACTGCTGCATTTTCCTGTAATAAGTAGCGTACAATCAACTTTACAAAGGATACAACAAATGGTAAAAGTAGAATAATATTATTCATTTAGGGAGGCCATCCATGTCTTTTTTATTTGATCATTTTGTACATGTAGTAAACGATCCACAGATAGCGATGGAACGTTGTAAGGAACTAGGAATCCATGCAGTTCAAGGAGGAAGGCATGAAAATTTAGGGACTTATAACGCGTTAAGTTACTTTGGCCTTAGTTATATTGAGTTTATTGATGTATTTAGCGAACAACTTGCAAACGAAGCGGCTAAGGTCAATCATGGGCTTATCAAAAGTGTTCTAGATGAAAAAGAAGAAGGAGCTGTACGAGTAGCATTACGTTCAAAAGATTTACAAGCTGACACAAAACGTTTTGCTTCTCTTGGCTTTGAGGTGAATGGACCCACTGATTTCAGTCGCACTCGACCAGACGGAAGTATAATCAAATGGAAGTTATTATTTGTAGGGCGTGATGGAATATCGCCTGAATTGCCATTTTTCATTGAATGGGACGAATCAGATGAATGGAGAAAACAAGATTTAGAGAAAAGCAATGCTATTGCAGATCACCCAATAGGAGATATAGCTTTGGAGAGTATTGGATTTGCAGTAGAAAATGGAGCAGAAACTGCTGCATCATGGAGTGAATTGCTCGGTGTAAAGGTAGGCAATTCTTTTATTGATAGAGAGCTTGACGCAACAGGATATCCGTTACTTATTCCAGGTGGGAATTTTATCTTTTATGAACCGAATGTTAATGGAAAAGTAGAATCTTTTCTACAAACAAAAGGTGAGAAACCGTTTATGGTTCAGTTCAGTGGCGGCGAAAGAAAAACAATTAATTTTTCAGGAGCTTTATATCGATTTGGATAAATCTCTTTCAAAGGTAAAGCAGTTGTAAAAACCCAAAACAACTAGAGAAAATCATTGGGATGGTAAATAGAGCAGGTCTCAAAACCTAAATAACTAAAGAAAAGCAAAAAAATTTGTCAATAGACCGGCTCTCATAACCAAAAAATCTAAAGAAAAGCAAAAAAGAGGTCAATAGACCGGTTCTCATAACCAAAATAACTTAGAAATCCCAAAAAGTGGTCAATAGAGTGGCTCTCATAACCAAAAAAACTAAAGAAAAGCAAAAAAATGGTCAATAGACCGGTTCTCATAACCAAAAAAACTTAGAAATCCCAAAAAGTAGTCAATAGACCAGCTCTTATAACCAAAAAACTAAAGAATTCCCTCGCAAATGTACAATAACATTTCTAAATTCTAGACCACGAAATGCCCTCTGGGATTGGGTTAGGAGAAAACACGGATTGTGCCGGGGTAATCCGTGGTCCTCTTTTCAACTCTCAACCGCCACACCACAAGGTGAGCGTCTTTACAAAGGCATTCATTCCAATTATCTTAGATTAATTGTATTAACTTTTATTTAAAATTTACAACTTAACAACGACTCTTCCGGATACTCATTGGTGAAGAATGTAGACTCTTTACTAATACCTAAACAAGTTTCGTTGATCACTACTCTTATATGAATTTTCTATGATAGCATAAAGTGATAATCATCTTGGGGGAAATATCGATGGGTAAGAAAAAAACACGCCTTAGCGTATTGATAACAACGCTTGTTTGTTTAGTTGTTATTATTGTTCTCATTACCAATGATCTGTTAATTAATTATGCAACGGGTGAACGGCTTAAAGAAAATATTGAAGAGAAAGCAGTGATTATTTCTCGAACAATGGCCAAGTCCGAATGGGTAATTAATGGACTACAGAATAAAGATGAGGAAAAATATATACAAGAATATACGAATGAAATAAGTCGCTCCACGGATTTAACATTTATTGTAGTAATGGATATGAATGGTATACGTAAGTCACATCCGAACTCGGAGTTAATTGGAAAACCCTTTGTAGGAGGAGATGAAGATACAGTATTAGAACAAGGTATCGAGCATATTTCCATATCGGAGGGAACGCTTGGAGACTCATTACGCGCTTTTTCGCCGATATTTAATGGAGACGGCGAACAAATTGGCGCAGTATCGGTGGGGATATCATTACAAGAAATAAATGATGTCATCTATAACAACCATATCAGCAATCTAATTAGTTCGATTGTTGGTTTAATTATTGGAATCTTGGGAGCTTGGTTTATTGCTCGTTATATTAAGCGGATATTATTTGGACTAGAGCCGTTTCAGATTGCTAAGATGTTAAAAGAAAGAAGTGCTACGTTAGAGTCTGCTAGAGAAGGTATTATTACCATCGATACAGACCATAAAATAACGATAGTAAATAAAGCAGCGATGAAAGTTTTTGAAAAAGCAGGAATTACTGAATCTCCTGTTGGGAAAAGCGTAGAACAAGTTCTTCCTCACTCCCATTTAGAAGAAATTTTAGAAAGTAAACAACCTGCGATGGATGTTGAACAGAAAATAAATGGAGTGACGATTTTGGCAAATCGTATGCCAATCGTAGTGAATGACGAAGTGGTAGGTGCTATTTCTACTTTTAGAGATTTAACGGAACTAAAACAATTAGCCAAACAATTATCAGGTGTTAAGCTGTATGCAGAAGCATTACGTGCACAGTCTCATGAATTTATGAACAAATTACATGTGATTAATGGCATGGTAACGACAAAAAGTTACGATGAGTTAGATGACTATATTAAACAAATTGTTAATCAGCGTAATGAAGAACTCAATCACGTCGTTAAGAATGTAAAAGACTCGATTTTGGCTGGATTTCTTCTAGGCAAACTAAGCGATGCAAGGGAAAGAGATGTTAATCTTCAAATAGATATTGCAGAAGAAATACCTGCCGTTCCCGATAATCAAGTTGTTCATAAATTAATTACTGTTATCGGCAATTTAATAGATAATGCAATCGATGCAATAATATCCAAAGAAAACCGAACAATTGATATGTATGTAAGCTATAAAAACGATTGGCTCTATATTGGAATTCAAGATTATGGTGTTGGTATAGATGAAAATACACAACAGCAGATGTTTCAAAAAGGATATTCCACAAAAGGAAATAATCGTGGGTATGGTTTGTATTTAGTAAAACAGAGCGTAGAAGCTTTGGGTGGATCCCTGCGTTTTGAAACGCTTGAAGCTGGAACTATTTTTGAAGTTGAAGTTCCTTATAAGATAAGGAGAGATATACGATGATTCGGGTACTAATTGTGGAAGATGATCCAATGGTAGCGGAGTTTAATAATAGATATATTCAGCTGATCGATGGATTCGAAGTAACAGCAATAGCAACGAATACAACCGAAGCGAAGAAAATCTTGGAACAACAAACAGTTGAATTATTATTGCTGGATGTGTATATGCCAGACGAAAATGGATTAGCGCTACTTTCTTATATTCGAAGTAAGGGTGTGGAAGTGGATGTGATATTAATAACTGCCGCATCAGATAAAGAACGTATACGGCAAGCCCTACGATTTGGTGCTGTAGATTATTTAATCAAACCATTTGAATTTGAACGATTAGAACAATCACTTCTTGTTTATAAAGAAAAACAAGAATTATTAATGGACAAAGAAGGTATGACTCAAAAGGAACTTGACAAGTTTATGCATGTGGAAGAAGAAGCGAGTGAACCAGAAAAAATGTTGCCAAAAGGCCTGACAGAGTCAACGTTACAAGTCATCGTATCCGAAATCAGGCGACAGCATGGCGCGTTTTTCTCTACAGATAAATTAGCAGAACAAACCAATATTTCCCGTGTATCTATACGTAAATATTTAAAGTTCTTAGTAGACATTGATTGGATCGAAGAGAAGATGACCTATGGGATAGGACGACCAGTCTATTCGTATCAGTATAAAAGAGAAAATGACCATCACTTACATCCATATGTAAGCAGCTAATTTAGAATTGGCTGCTTTTTTTAATTTCAAAACCCTTTTAATAGTTTCAAAACCGTTCAATTTTTTGTCAAATATTTATAATAAATATGAAATCGAATTGAAAGCGATTACGGTGGGGGTAATTATAGTGGTAAATAAAAATTTAAAAGATGAAGCAATTGAACTTCATTATAAACATAAAGGAAAGCTAGAAATCACAGGGAAAATGGAAATAAATAGTGAAGACGATTTAAGTCTTGTGTATACACCTGGGGTTGCGGATGTATGTAAACAGATTGCAGACGATCCGAAAAAAATCAATACACTTACATCTCGGGGAAACATGGTAGGGATTGTAACAGACGGTACAGCAGTACTTGGTCTAGGAAATATTGGACCAAAAGCAGCAATGCCTGTGATGGAAGGAAAAGCATTATTATTCAAGAAATTCGCTAACATTGATGGATTTCCTATTTGTTTAGATACTACGGATGTAGATGAAATTGTAAATATTGTAAAAGCAATGGGACCAACTTTTGCTGGGATTAATCTTGAAGATATTGCAGCTCCTCGCTGCTTTGAAATTGAAAAACGTCTGAAAGAAGAATTAGATATTCCAGTGTTCCACGATGATCAGCATGGAACTGCAATTGTTGTTCTAGCAGCATTAACGAATGCATTAAAAGTGGTAAACAAACAAACTCGTCCAATTAAAATTGTGATTAATGGTGCTGGTGCAGCAGGAATTGCCATAGCGAAGCTACTCTATCATGCCGGATTGACAAATATCACATTAGTAAGCTTAGAAGGCGTTGTAGCAAAAGGCGAAGAATGGTTGAATCCGATGCAAGCAGAAATGGCAGAAGTAACTAATAAAGATAATGTTCGCGGTACTTTAAAAGATGCGATTACAGAGGCGGATGTATTCATCGGTGTATCCGGTCCAGGAGCATTAAAGAAAGAACATATTCAAACAATGGCGAAGGATCCGATTATCTTTGCACTTGCGAATCCAATTCCAGAAATCTATCCAGAAGAGGCGATAGAAGCTGGTGCAGCAGTCGTGGCAACGGGGCGCTCTGATTATCCGAATCAAGTCAATAATTTACTTGCATTTCCAGGAATATTCCGAGGAGCAATTGATGCGGGAGCAAGGGACATTACTACCGAAATGAAGGTTGCTGCAGCTTATGGGATTGCGAATGTACTAAATGATCAGGAAGTTTCTAAAGATAAGGTAATCCCAAATGCCTTGGATGAGAGAGCGGCAGAACGTGTTGCGCAAGCTGTTATGTCGAGTGCTATTCAACAGAAAAAGGAAACAAGCTCTGTAAGTTAATGTAAGAGGGGAAGAGTCTTCCTTATCTTTTATAGGGAGGCTCTTCAAAAAACAAAAGTGAATGAGAAAGGTGAATAGAATGAAAGATTCTACAGAAATGAAAACGAATACAACAAAAAATAATACAGTTTCCCTTCCACAAACGGGAGTGAAAATATTTGGAATGCCAGTGTTATGGTTTCTTCTATTTTCAGCAATAACGATTATCGCAATATATTCCGGTAGCCTTCCAGCTGGTATGATTGGTAGTTTACTTGTCATGATTGTAATTGGTGAACTATTAGGATTCGTCGGAGATAGAACGCCAATCGTACGTACCTTCCTTGGTGGGGGAGCAATTGTCGCGATATTCGGCTCTGCGTTTATGGTATATAGCGGTATATTGCCAGAGTATGTCGTTACAGGCGTTACTGATTTTATGACAACTGGCGGTTTTCTTGATTTTTATATTGCAGCACTTATTACCGGAAGTATTTTGGGAATGAGCTCTAAGCTATTAGTTAAAGTTGGTGTCCGTTTCTTTGTTCCTATCTTCGGAGCAATCATTGGTGCGATTATTTTAGCAGCTATTATTGGTAGCATTGTAGGATTCACGATTCAAGACGCAATACTTGTTTTAACATTACCGATTATGGGTGGAGGCATGGGAGCAGGCGCTGTTCCGATGAGTCAAATCTATTCAGAACTATTAGGCAACAGTCCAAGTTACTATATTTCTATGTTAGTACCTGCACTAGCTTTAGGAAATGTATTTGCCATTGTGTTAGCTAGTGTACTAAATTTAATTGGGAAAAAATATCCTTCTTTAACAGGAAACGGACAAATTATTGAAGGAGTAACGGAAGAGAAAAAAGAACAAAAATATGATATTAAATTAATGGGCGCAGGGTTGCTTGCAGCAATTGCTTTCTTTACAATTGGCTCTGTGTTAGGGGATTTCTTACCAATTCATGCGTATGCAATTATGATTATTTTAGTAGCTTTAACTAAAATTGCTAATATCTTACCGCAAACTGTTTTAGATGGTGCAAGTCAGTGGTATCAGTTCGTAGCTAGTAACTGGACATTAGCACTTTTATTCGGAATAGGGGTTGCTTACACGGATTTAAATACAGTAATCGAAGCATTGACACTTCAATATATTCTAACTGTATTTGCTGTCGTATTAGGAGCAATACTTGGTGCAGGCTTGCTAGGTAAACTCGTAGGATTTTACCCAATTGAGGCGGCTATTACAGGTGGATTATGTATGGCTAACATGGGCGGTACTGGAGACGTGGCAGTATTATCCGCTTCCAAGCGTATGCAACTAATGCCATTTGCTCAAATCTCTTCTCGTTTAGGTGGAGCAATTATACTGCTCATTACAGGACTAATCATACAAATGTTCTTATAAACAGCATTACTAAGAGCTCTTATTGTGAGACACAATAAGAGCTTTTTTATGTTTGTAATTAACGATAGAATTTAGCGTCAATACAAAAAGTGAAATATTTTATATGTAAATCAATTTCATAATTAATAAAATCCGAATGTATTGCTGTTTGATTTCCATTGCAGACGGCGCTTTCCGCAGGCACGGCTTCAACTAACTAGGAAAAGAATCCCACTTTTCCTAGTGGATTTTCAACTCGTGCTGATCCTGCAGGAGTCGCCGTCTTCCATTTCAATCAAAACCAAGTAATTCTAATAATCCGAACATTAATATTTATATTCAGTCTTATTATTTATAAAATTAAGCAACAGAAATTTACTCATATGGTATAATTACCTATATAACTAAACTTTTAGGGGGAATACACATGGGTCTTTTTGATGGTATTATGGGGAATGCTTCTGAAGTAGATAAGAGCAAAATTGAAGAAGAATTTAAGCAAGTTTTAGCGGAATCGGAAAATATTGAGAGAACGTATAAACTTATTCGAGATTTGTTTATCTTTACAAACAAGCGATTAATTTTAGTAGATAAACAAGGTGTAACAGGTAAAAAGATGGAAATCCATTCCATACCTTACAAAAATATTGTTCACTTTAGTATTGAAACCGCTGGAAGTTTTGATTTAGATGCTGAGTTGAAAATCTGGATATCTGGTAATTCTGTGCCTTTCCAAAAGCAGTTTAACAAAAGCTTAAATATATATGAAGTTCAAACCGTATTGGCAAGCTACGTACTTAATTAATTTATTTATTTTATTTGACATTAACTATCTGAAGTTTTACACTTTTACTTAGAATTGAATAGTGTATTCTTCGGGGCAGGGTGTAATTCCCGACCGGCGGTGACAAGTTAATAAGAACTTGAAGTCCGTGACCCGCTTTCATGCGGTGGATCTAGTGAGAATCTAGAACCGACAGTAATAGTCTGGATGGGAGAAGAATAGCTGTATGGATACGTATATCTATTGACGTGGAGAAAACTAGGTTGTTTCTAGTTGTCTTAAATTTACGTATTTTTACACATATCGTTTATTAGAGTTAGCTATGCCCCGCAATCTACATATTGCGGGGCTATTTATATGGAGATTATGTAATTCATTTTTCCTTACATCGTTCTACGAGTGAGACTAATTTAGTTGCTTACTCTCTATTTCAGTATTATTCCCCCTTTAAAGAGATCACATTCATTTCTGATATTAAATTAAATAAAAGGAGCTGATGGTTTGTTTACAGGAGTTGTTCAAACAATTGGGCAAGTAACGAACGTGGAGAAGCGACGAGAAACAATTCAACTTGTTATTCATACAACAGAGTCGCAATTGCTGCATTACAACGTTGGCGACAGCATGGCTGTTAATGGAGTGTGTCTGACTGCCACCAAAGTAGCTGAGGATACATTTACGGCTGATGTCATGCCTGAAACATTTCGATCTACCAATCTTCAATATGTGAGTATTGGTTCATCTGTGAATTTGGAAAGGGCGATGCGTGCAACAGATCGATTTGAAGGGCACATCGTTGCGGGTCACGTAGATTCCACTATTACCGTCAAACGTACATGGAAAGACCAAAATGCATATTACATGAGCTTCACATTGCCGATACCATATGCGCAAGAAGTCATTGCGAAAGGTTCAGTTACCTTGGATGGTACCAGTTTAACGGTTGTAGAAAAATCTAGTCATACATTTACGATTAGTTTGATTCCCCATTCACAGCAAGCATCGATTTTGTCCCAACGTCGAGTGGGTGATTACGTAAATATGGAGACGGATATGCTTGCTAAATATATTCTTCAAGCAAACAAGCAAACCTTATCACAGTCCTTTTTACAAGAAAATGGATTCTAAGGAGGGAAAATATGAACGAGCAAAGCAAGATAGAGCGGGCGATAGAAGATTTGCGGAATGGAAAATTGATTATTGTTGCAGATGATGCGGACCGAGAAGCAGAAGGAGATCTTGTTGGACTCAGCGAGTTGGTAACGCATGAAAATGTTAATTTTATGACTAAATACGGACGAGGATTAATCTGCGTTCCAATTACAGAAAAACGAGCGGTGGAATTAGATTTAGATGCAATGTCTAAAAATAATACCGATACGTATGGTACTCAATTTACGGTTAGTGTTGATCATTATACCAATTCTACAGGGATTTCTACGGCTGATCGTGCAGATACAATACGGGCTTTAGCTGACCCATTATCAAAAACGACAGATTTCAAGCGTCCGGGTCATATGTTTCCATTAATAGCGAAGAATGCAGGCGTATTGGAACGTAGAGGTCACACAGAAGCAGCTGTTGATTTGGCAAGTCTATCAAACTCGTTTCCATCGGCGTATATTTGTGAAATTTTAAATGATGATGGATCGATGGCAAGATATCCAGCTCTTGAAACACTGGCGAAACAATGGCATTTAACCTTAATTACAGTAGAAGATCTCGTTCAATATCGAAAAAAAGAAATAGCTATAGAAAATTAATCGTAGAGGAGTTTGATCGTATGACAATATATGAAGGAAACTATAATGGACAGGGAAAGAAGATTGCGATTGTAACAAGTAGATTTAATGAGTTTATTACTGCGAGACTATTATCCGGTGCAGAAGATATGCTTATTCGTCACGGCGTAGCTAGAGAAAATATCGATGTGATCTGGGTTCCTGGCGCTTTTGAAATTCCTTTTATAACTAAACGTGCAGTTAATTCACAAAAATATGACGGTGTATTAACGTTAGGAACAGTTATCCGCGGAGCAACTACACATTATGATTATGTTTGTAATGAAGTCTCCAAGGGAGTAGCCCAAGTAGGGATGAATAGCAACATACCAGTATTGTTTGGTGTATTAACAACAGAGTCGATTGAGCAAGCTGTAGAAAGAGCAGGAACGAAAGCTGGAAATAAAGGTGCAGAAACAGCGCTCGGGTTACTTGAAATGATATCATTAAACGAACAATTCCAAATAGAGAGCATCGGAATGAACTAGTATGAACAAACTGTCCAGAAGTCTCACCGTGATAAACGAAGGCTATGGACAGTTTTTTTAGTTGCGGGAATTATAATATTTGAGTCAATTTCATCATTCTAAGTTTTATTTAAAATCGAATGTTTTATTGGTATTTATATAACAACGTTAGATTAACCGCAATCACTTGGCTTTGATTGTAATGAAAGAAGGCGACTCCTGCTCAGAATAGCTGATGCTGTGCCTGGGGAAAGCTGTAATGAAAATAAAAATAGCGAACATTCGAACTTCACACAAAATATTTTGATTATAAAATAGACTCATTTGTGTGCTATGAATAACTAAATAATTGAAACCAGCTACATCTAGTACAAGTGTACATAAACAGAAGTTAAAAATACTGTTGTGAAAATGTTAAAAATTTGAAATAATAAATTTTGATTGATAAAAATCTAGATAGGAGGTTTCATGTAGAAATAATTTAATAGAAAGGATGGGAATAGAATATGAAATTTACGATAACAGGCGATAGTGCCATTATCATGAAAGGGTTAAGCGAGTTACAAGCAAGCTATGATTTCTCATTGGCTGAACGATCCGAGATTAACATTACTTGTGTGCAGGAAGAAACACTCAATGGCTTAGCAATCTCTTATAGACAAGGAAATGGGACCATCACATACGCATACCCTAATCAATTCTTTCGCGCTTTTAGTATGCTGCTTCAACATCTACAACAAGAAGATACTCCTCTGGAAACAAACGAAAAAATGCAATTTTCAACTGTTGGACCGATGTTCGACCTTTCACGGAATATGACCATGAAATTAACAACATTAAAAGATTTTATCCGAAAGTTAGCTATGATGGGGCATAATAGCATCATGCTTTATATGGAGGATACCTATGAAGTGAGTGATGAACCTTACTTTGGTTACATGCGTGGACGTTACACAGAAGTCGAACTACGTGAATTGGATGAATACGCTGCATTATTCGGGATAGAGCTAATACCGTGTATCCAGACACTGGCTCATTTGGAGGAATTTCTAAAATGGGATGCTGCCTATAAATACAAGGATACAAGAGGTGCATTGTTGCTGGAAAGTGAAGATACGTATGATTTGCTAGATAGAATGATACATGCGGTTACAAAACCATTCCGCAGTAAACGTATTCATATAGGTATGGACGAAGCGGAAGAAGTAGGTAGAGGAAGGTTCCTAAATATTCATGGTTATCAATCCCGCTTTGAGATGATGTCGAAACATTTAACAAGGGTATTAGAATTCACGGATAAATATGAATTAGAAGCGATGATGTGGAGTGATATGTTTTTAAAGTTAGCATCGGAAACAGGAGATCAGTACGACAAATCTACGAATCTGCCAGAATATATTATTCAACAATTACCAGAAAATGTTCAATTTATGTATTGGCAGTATAACCAAACGGATTATGATCACTATGACAATATGATAGGTCAATTAAAACGGTTTGGCAGGACTCCAGCGTTCGCAGGAGGCATGTGGGTGTGGAATACATTCGCACCAAACTATCATATTTCTTTAAGCGCGAGTGAAAAAGCACTTCAAGCATGTAAAGATAACGGAATTCGTGATGTGTTTGTGACTTTATGGGGTGATGATGGATATGAAAACAATGTGTACACTTCTCTTTATGGATTACAATATTACGCAGAACATGCATTTAGCGAGCAAGTAGATGAATTGCAAGTCAAACAGAGAGCAACATTTATAACTGGAATTGATGCAGATGCCTTATTATTATTGAACAAGTTGGATCAACCACCTGGTGTAGCGGATGGAAATCTTCAGCAGACGAATCCATCTAAGTTCCTTTTATGGCAAGATCCATTATTAGGTGTTTTTGATAAACATATAGAAGGACTGGATTTAGACGAGTATTATAAAGATCTTTCTAAACAAATCGAACGGAAGCAAAAGGAAGCGCACGAATACGGTAAATATCATTTTGACGTACCTAAAAAGCTATGCACTGTATTAGCGAATAAAGCATCTCTCGGAGTAAATTTAAAACAGGCGTATGATAAGAAACAGTTGTCTGAGTTAACACAATTAGTAGATACAAAGATAGTGCCATTATTAAGTGATGTTTGTGAACTTCGATCTGCACATCGCAGACAATGGCTAACAATGAATAAACCGTTTGGTTGGGAAGTAATTGATATACGTTATGGAGGTTTATTGAATCGTCTAGAAACTACAAAAGATCGCATTGAACGTTTTGTACACGGTGAATTAGATCAAATTGAAGAGTTAGATCAAGAGAGACTTTATTATTCACCAAGATTCGAACAATCTACTGGCCTCGGGTGGGGTAGTTATTATTATCGTATGGCATCCCCTAATGTATTTTTTCATGTTTTACCAATTTACTAGAAATGGATGAGAAGCGAATGAATTCATTATTCGATGTATTTGTAGGGAGTTATGGAGAAAGGAATGAAGAAACAATTCACTGGCTTTCTTTTGACCCACGTATCGGTAAGCTTGAGAAAGTAGCAGCTTTTGATGGAATTGAGCACCCCTCTTTTTTAGAAGTTAACACGAGTAAATCTTGTCTATATGCTATTAGCGAGGTTGAACAAGGTGAGGTCATCTGTTATGGAATTGATCCAGTTCACAAGCAATTAATAGAATGGAGTCGTTATCCTACCCATGGTGGGTCTTGTTATGTTGAGGTAAATGGTGACTATGTTTTTGTAAGTAATTATACTGGTGGCAATATAGTCGTTTATGGAACAAATGAAAATGGAAAGATTGAAGAAGAGACCGATTGCGTCCATTTCTCAACTGAATCAAGATTGCATACCATACGGCGCTTGCCTGAAAGTGATTATTATGTTGCAACAGATCTAGGAAAGCATAAGTTATATTTCCTCTACTTTAACCAAGAGACAGGAAAACTTCAGCAGCGATTTGAAGCGGAAACACCTTATCCTTCAGGACCAAGGCATATTGATTTCCATCCAGAAATAGCAGTATTATACGTTGTAAATGAATTTGATTCCACAGTACTCGTATATGCATATGATGTAGAAAAGGAGTTCGTACAGTTACAGCAAAGAATAACCACGTTACCAAGTAATTGTAAACAAGAAAATTATGGTGCAGAAGTACAATGCAACGGAAAATTACTATATGTGTCAAATCGAGGGCACGATTCTATTACAACCTATCAAATAATAAACAATGGACTTCTAAAGAACTATTCGATTTCGAGATTAGGCAGCAAATGGCCAAGGCATTTTCAATCAAAGGTCCCTGGTGAAAAACATTTAATTATCGCCAACGAACATAGTAATGAGTTAATGGTAATGAGAAAAACACAGAAGAATGAATTAGTACATTCCAATCAGAGGCACGCACTGCCAAGACCAGTTTGTGTAAAAGTGATGTAGATAAAAAAATAAGTGTTTTAACATGAAGGAAGTAGCAGCTTCCTAAAAAATTGATTATAAACATTATAATGTTATATTGACGTAACATTAGAATAGTGTTACTATTTCGAATAAGGAGAAATTTTACTTAAGTTTTATAATCTCTTAATTTTATTTTAATGGAGGGGTGATACATAAACGATAGATTTGGTTTGATGAAGCATAGGGGGATCAACAGTTTTGTAGAAATATATTTTCTAGGGAGGGGAAAGCAAAGTGAAGGTAAAAAGATTATTGTTAATTCTTTTACTAATATCGTTTGTAACCGCTTTATCCGCTTGTAATAGCGATGATGAAGGGGGTGGCGAAGATGGTGGTGACGGCGGTGATGCGACTGCCGCAAATGAAGGTGTAAATGAGTCAGGAATGCCTATTGTCGATGAAGAGCTAGAGCTAACTTTTTTTGCAAACAAGCCTGCTCAAAATGAAGACAATGATTGGAACGATATCCTAATTTGGAATGAGTATAGAGATCAAACAAACATCAATGTGAATTGGGATCTTGTGAGTCCAGATGCTTTAGAAGAAAATCGTAATTTAGCTTTAGGTAGTGGAGATTTACCAGACGCATTCTTCCTATCGCAGCTTACGAGTACGGATTTATTAAGATATGGAGGGCAAGAAGTATTCCTACCGTTAAATGATCTGATTGAACAATACGCTCCAAATCTTACAGCGTTAATGGAGCAGGATCCAAGTATCCGTAAAGCTGTTACGTTTCCAGATGGAAACATTTACTCCATGCCAGCACTTATTGAGGAGGATTTCTTATCCTTACGTCTGAGTGCTCGTCCATGGGTGAATGAAGAGTGGCTAGATGAATTAGGAATGGAAATACCCGAAACAACAGATGAATTCTATGAATACTTGAAAGCCGTGAAAGAGCTTGATCCAGTAGGTGGAGGAAAAACGATTCCTTATGGAGGGACGCAAATCCAAGAATTAGTTCAATGGTTAGCTGGTTCTTTTGGTGTGATGAATCAAGGTCCGTCGAATATGAATTATGACTTAGATTCTTCTGGTGAAGTTCGTAACTTTGCTATAACAGATGAATATAAGCAAATGCTTGAATATATTAACAAGCTGTATGAAGAAGGATTGATTGACCAAAGTATCTTTACGATCGAGTGGGGGCAATTCCTAGCGAATGCATCTGATAATTTATATGGAAGCATGATTTTCTATGATCCAATTGAATTATTTGGGGAAGATATTGGAGCTCAATATAACAGTGTTGCAGCGTTAGAAGGACCAGAAGGACATCAAACCTATAATAAACTTTCTTCTTCTGTATGGGATCCAGCAAACTTAGTAATCACAAGTGAGAATGAGAATCCAGCCGCAACTGTACGTTGGATGGACCATTTCTATAGTGATGAAGGTGCGGAACTTTACTATATGGGGGTAGAAGGTGAAACATTTGAAATAGAAGACGGTGAAGCGGTTTATAAGGATCACATCTTAAATCCTGAAGGAGATATTACTTTCGAACAAGCGTTATCGAAACAGTTAACATGGTTAGGATCGATTAATGGGATTATTAAAGCAGATTACTTCCAAGGTGGAGAAACTGCTCCTCAATCCATGGAAGCTGCCGAGAAGATTGAACCTTTTGTTCCAGAAGAAATTTGGCCGCGTTTCACATTTACCGATGAGGAGAATATTATCTTGCAATCTACTGGTCAAGATATCAACAACTATATCGAAGAAATGCGCGACAAATTTATTACTGGTGATGAAGATTTAGCTAACTGGGATAATTATGTAGACACACTAAACCAAATGGGATTAGAAGAGGTTGTAGAAGTACATCAAAATGCTTATAACCGTTATACAGAGAATTAATTATTTTGATTACAGATGGATTTGAAGAGAGAGGTTCCCCCTTTTCCTCTCTCTTCTACCTTTTGCTAAAAGAGGTTGTTCAAAAAGTCCGGTGAAAATGATAATTATCTGGGGGATCTTCTACTAAAATAGCCCACGTCCTGTGGAAGCTCGTTGGCTTGCTTTTCTCGGTCCTTTTTGAGCACGCGCTAAAAAGGAAAAGAGAGTAGATTCTGTTGAACAGCATTACTTCCTAGTAACCAGCATGACAATACAACTTCAGACTTGTAAGTGAAGCAATGTTCAAAAGTATACATAATTGCCAATCAAGGTTGTTTCATTAGGAAGATATGGTAAACGTGTCAAGGTTGTATATTAGTTAGCTGTTTAAGGAGGTAGACAATAATATGGCAAAACTAGCGCCCGCTCATAGGGGTAGAGGCTACAAAATAAAAAAGAATTTACTTGCAAATTGGCAATTATATATATTTCTTTTACCTGTAGTTTCGTACTTTTTTATTTTTCATTATATACCAATGTATGGCGTTCAAATTGCTTTTAAAGATTACTTTGCGAACTTAGGGATCTGGGGAAGTCCTTGGGTTGGTTTTGAACATTTTGAGCGTTTTTTTAGCTCATATTACTTCTGGAGATTATTAAAAAATACGCTCGTCTTAAATCTATACATGCTCATACTATTTCCATTACCGATTATTTTAGCACTAGCATTTAATGAATTACGTAATGGGGCATTTAAGAAATGGACGCAAACCTTAACGTATGCACCACATTTTATTTCTGTCGTCGTTGTCGTAGGAATGCTTGTTGCATTTTTAGATCCCAATACAGGGTTAATCAATCATCTTATACGAGCTTTAGGGATGGAACCAATTCCGTTTCTAACAAGTCCAGATTGGTTCCGACATATCTTTGTCTGGTCTGGCCAATGGCAAACATTAGGGTGGAGTACAATTATTTATTTGGCAGCTCTTGCAGGGGTGAACCCGGAGCTTCATGAAGCAGCAAGAGTGGATGGTGCCACGAGATTGCAACGTATTTTCCGAATAAATATTCCAAGTATTATGCCAACCATCGTCGTATTATTTATTTTAAATATCGGAAACTTTATGCAAATTGGCTTTGAGAAAGTGCTACTCATGCAAAATACATTGAATTCGGAGACGTCGGATATTATCCAAACGTTTGTATATGAAACGGGTATCCTGCAAGGTCAATATAGTTTTGCTGCTGCTGTTGGTTTGTTTGAATCGGCGATTAATATCGTTCTTTTAATTACCGTTAATCAAATCGCACGAAAATTTAGTGAGAACAGCTTATGGTAGGAAGGAGGATACAACATGTCTAGATTTAGTTTGTCGGATAAAGCCTTTGACCGGTTAAATATACTCTTTGTATCGATCATTACAATAATCATCATTTATCCACTAATTTTTGTGCTGAGCGCATCCATCAGCGATCCTCAAGCTGTGAACACAGGGAAAATGTGGCTTTGGCCGGTGGATATTACTTTTGATGGGTTCCAACGAGTCTTCCAAAATGATGCGATTTGGACGGGATATAAAAATACGATTATATATACGATCGTTGGTGTGCTTGTACACTTGTTTGTTTTATTGCCAGCAGCATATGCCTTGTCCCGTAAAGAATTATTGGGAAAGAAGCTTTGGTTATGGTTTATTTTATTCACGATGTTATTTAATGGAGGGCTTATCCCAACGTACTTAGTTGTTCGTAATTTGCAAATGCTCGATACAATGTGGGCGATAGTGATCCCAGGTGTTGTAGGAGCTTGGTCGATTCTTGTTGCTCGAACATTCTTTCAACAAACAATACCTGATCAACTCGTCGAAGCATCTAAAATTGATGGGGCAAGTGACTTTTACTTATTTATTAAAGTGGTGCTACCGTTATCATTACCAATTATTGCCGTAATGGCACTCTTTCATGGGGTAGCTTTATGGAATCAGTACTTTAATGCATTAATTTATTTGCGAACAGAAGATAAGTTTCCATTACAGCTGATACTTCGGCAAATTTTAATCTTGAATGAAGTAAATGCAAGTAGTATTTCCAATGCTGCTGGTTCTGCACAATCGTTCGCAGAACAAGTAAAAACAGCTTCCTTAGTAAAATATGCAGTAATCATTGTTTCTGCACTACCATTATTAATTGTATATCCATTTTTACAACGTTTCTTTGTAAAGGGAGTTCTAATTGGTTCGGTGAAGGAATAAATAAACGGAGGCAAAAGTGGAACAGTGCAAGTGAAACTAGAGGTTGTAATAGAATTGATAGCTACTTTTGTCTCTGTTTACCAATGATTTGAGTAGAGAGGTGAGATAGATGACGAGTATTGCACAAGGATACTATACAATAGCCGTTTGGATAACACGTTTTGCATATTTAAATATTCTCTGGGTGGCTTTTACTATATTAGGGTTAGGAATATTTGGTCTTATGCCAGCAACCGTAGCAATGTTTGCAGTGGTTCGGAAATGGAATATGGGTGAGCAGGATATTACTATTTTTCCATTGTTTTGGAAGACATTTCGTCAAGAATTTGTAAAATCAAATGGGTTAGGACTTTTGCTAGTGGCAATAGGATACCTTCTAACGATAGAATTCCAAATACTTGGGACACAAACAAGTCTTATTTATCAGATGGTTCAGTTTAGTGTTGTCGTTATTTTAATTTTATATGTCATGGTAGTTGCTTTTTTCTTTCCAATCTATGTTCACTTTAATTTAAAATCCATGGACTATATCAAATGGCCATTTATTATAGGAATCATTCATCCTATTTTAACGGTGGTTTTATTAGTGGGAATTGGTCTGCTGTTATCTATTACTTTTTATTCTTTACCAGCATTACTATTTTTGTTTGGAGGAAGTGTAACAGCCTACATTTTAATGTGGGGAGTTTCGAAAACTTTTGCAAAATATGAAGTGCAGAATAAATAAATGTAGAAAGAGGTGGTAGCAAATGATTGAAAAAACAATAGGAGAACTGTTTGTAATCGGTTTTGATGGTAAAGTTATTCCCGAATCCATCAAACAGCTTATCCACAATTATCATATCGGTGGCATTATTCTTTTTACTCGTAATATTGGAAGCCCTGATGAAGTGCTTGCGCTAACCGCTTCTTTGCAGAAAGAAGCACGAGATGCAGGATGTGAACGTCCACTACTCATTTGTGTTGATCAAGAAAATGGTACAGTACGACGTCTCGGAGAAGGAACGACAATATTTCCTGGAGGCATGACGATTGGCGCAAGTGACAGTGAAGAGAATGCATATCAGATAGGTTATGCTAGCGGAAAAGAGTTAAGAGCATTGGGGATTAATTGGAATTTGGCCCCAGTAGTTGATGTGAATGTAAATCCAGATAATCCAGTTATTGGTGTTCGTTCTTACGGAGAATCACCAGAACGTGTCACTCGTTTAGCGAAAGCAGCGGTGAAAGGTATGCAAGATGCAGGTGTTGTGACGACGCTCAAACACTTTCCTGGTCATGGTGATACAAAAGTGGATTCGCATTTAGCCTTACCTGTTATTCCCCATAATATAGGGAGGTTAGAGGATATCGAGTTACGGCCTTTTCGAGAGTGCTTGGAATCCGATGTGATAATGTCTGCACATATCTATTTCCCTGCATTGGAACCCGCAAAAGATAAACCAGCTACATTATCCAAAGAAGTAATGACGGGATTGCTTCGAGATAAATTAGGATATACCGGGCTAATTACGACGGATTGTATGGAAATGAATGCGATTTCGGAAACAATTGGTACGGAGAAAGGAGTCGTTGCCGCGTTACAAGCAGGTGTGGACCTAGCAATGGTATCGCATACGTTGCAGAAGCAAATTGGTGCTCTAAAAGAAGTGAAACTAGCAGTAGAGTCAGGGGAATTGAGCAGAAAATCTATTTTATCATCGGTAAAACGAATTAGGCGTGTTAAAGATACATATATCAATTGGAATAATACCGTTTTAGATTCAAGTGCAAGTGTACCTTCTTTTGTCGGAGGAAATGACCATCGTGAATTGGCTAAGGAAGCTTATCGTCAAGGTGTGACAATGGTTTATAATCATGGGCTGATACCGATTGATAGTGGTAGCGATATGGCAGTAGTCACACCATTAGCGGCTGTACAGTCGGCAGCAGAGGATTCGTCGCATGCAGCAATTCGTCTTTATGATGTAATTTGTGCATATCAGCCACATGCCAAAAATATAACATTAACAGAGGATTGGACGGAAGAATATATACATGAACAAATAGAACATTGGAAGCAGTACGATGCAGTTATATTCGGTGTCCAATATTTAGCCCAACATCCAGTTCAACAATTGTTTTTAGAAATACTTGCCGCAAATGATGTTCCAGTAATCGCAATCGTAATGAAAAGTCCTTACGATGTAGCTATACTCCCGGAGCTTCAAGCATGTATATGTACATATGAAGTATCTTACCCAGCATTGGAAGTAGCTGCGAGTGCTGTGTTCGGGAAAGGCGACATTCTAGGTGGTCTACCAGTAACAATAAATTGAAACTTCATTCCGTGTGGGGTTACTGCCTGTTACATGCAAGATAGATAAAATATTTTGGGGGAAGTATCAATTAGCTGCAGCGCTATTCGAGAAGGAGTATATACCATGGTACAAATTGTAAAGAATGCAACGCTAGTAAATGGAGCAACCGTAGATATAGTAATTGATAATCAGCGAATTGTAGAAGTAGCAGAAACGACTACAGTTCAAGGTGATGTAATTTTTGATGCAGCTGGTATGTATGTTTCCCCAGGTTGGATTGACCTTCATACACATGCATTTCCAAAATATAAACCGTATTGTGCGATACCAGATCAAATTGGCTACAAAACAGGTGTAACCACGATTGTAGATGCTGGTAGCAGCGGTGCAGATAACGTTGATGAATTCTACCAAATTGCACAAGCGGCAAAAACGAGAGTCTTCGCTTTTTTAAATATATCCCGAATCGGACTGATGCGTCAGGATGAACTTTCAGATTTAGGTAATCTATCATTTGACGCGATTCAGCAAACAGTGGAGAAATATCCGCAATTTATAGTTGGATTAAAAGCCCGAATGAGTGCAAGTGTTGTTTGTGGGAATGGCATACAACCGTTGATTATAGCTGAGACTTTTCGTAATAAATTAGCACTGCCATTAATGGTGCATGTCGGTACAGCTCCGCCTGAATTAAGCAAAGTATTAAGTTATATGAAAAAAGGAGATATTCTAACGCACTGTTATCATGAAAAAGAAAATAATCATATTTTTAGAGAAGATGGATCTGTAGAGCCCTCATTATTAGATGCTATTGATAGAGGGGTGTATTTAGATGTTGGTCATGGAAGCTCGAGCTTTTCGTTTAGAATTGCACAAAAAGCGAAACAACAAGGAGTCTACTTTGATAGTTTAGGAACCGATATTTATCAAAACAATCAAAAGAATGGACCTGTCTATAATATGGAAACAACATTAAGTAAATTTTTAGCGTTAGGATATAGTTTAGAAGAGGTCATCGAAGCGGTTACGATAAAACCAGCAAAAATATTAAGTAAACCGGAATTAGGAAGCTTACAACCTGGATCGATTGCAGACTTAACTTTTTTCACAGTAAAAGAAACATCAAAAAAATTAACGGATTCATTCGGTGCGAGTATTCATGGAGATTCACTTATTAATGCTGAAGCAGTCATCATAGGAGGGAATTATGTTGAACTTGAAAAAAGTGATTAATGCAAGTGGAAGAATGAGTATATTGGGTGTGTCTACGATGTCTGATTATGTGCTCGAAGGCATTGCTAGAGGAGGAAGACACTATTTTAAAATGGAAGAACTAGTGCAGGAATCCGGACAACAAGTAGCGAAGTATGTACATACAGAACATGCGTTAATTACAAATTCTGCATCCGCAGCGATATCCCTTGCAGTAGCAGGGGTTATATCAAAAGATGATCGCTACCTTGTTGAGCACTTATATGAAGATGCTTTTCTTCAACGAGAAATATTAATTATGAAGGGGCATCAAGTAGATTATGGAGCTCCGGTAGATGTGATGATACATGTAGGCGGTGGAAAACCTAAAGGGATAGGGTATGCGAACGGCTGTCGCATCGATCAAATCGACCAGTCAGTATCGGAGAATACAGCAGCAATTCTCTTTGTACAATCCCATCATTGTGTGCAAAAAAATATGCCTTCGTTACAAGAGGTAAGTGAATGGGCACGTCAAAAAAATCTTCCACTTATAGTTGATGCAGCGGCAGAAGAAGATATTACTGGATATGGAGAGCTCGCAGACCTTGTAATCTTTAGTGGTTCCAAAGCGATTCAAGGTCCTACATCTGGCATATTAGCTGGGAAAACTGAACTTATAAAGTATGCAACTCTCCACATGAAAGGAATCGGAAGAGCAATGAAAGTAGGGAAAGAAGCTATCTTCGGACTGTTGCATGCATTAGAACAATTTGTCACCGAAAAAACGGATGTATCGCACCAATTAGCAGATTTAGATAAACTAAAGCAACTGAACGAATGGAGCGGAATCAAGATAACTATTGAGGCTGATGAAGCGGGAAGAGAAATTTACCGTGGGAGAGTACATATTGGTGCAGAAGCCCCTTTGGATGCTTCAACATTAGTAAATCAATTAAAAGACGGAATTCCTGCTATTTACACAAGGGATTACCACGCAAATGAAGGACATTTTGATATTGACCCTCGACCATTATTGCCAGGAGATATGGATATTATTGTACAAAAAATTTCTAACCTAATAGGAGGTGGATGAGATGGCTCATAACTTTTATAACGGTCGAATTTGTTTAAATGTATTAGCTGCCGATATAACAAATGCTAAGGAAATCTATGAAGCAACCGATGGTCATGTACTCATTGGGTTATTATCTAGCAATTATAATAGTGTACATGAAGCGTTAGAAGATATAAAAGTATATGATAAAGAACTAGATGGAGCCATTTCACTCGGCTTAGGTGGAGGGAACCCAGAGCAATGGAAGATGGTTGCAGATATTAGTCGTGAATATCAACCGAGGCATATTAATCAAGTTTTCCCAAAAGTAGGATATACAAGAGCTACTGTAAACCATTCCCAAACGATGATTAATAGCCTTGTAAAACCTACGGGGCGACCTGGTTTTGTCGATATTGCTACAGGTCCAACGAATAAAGATCCAATCATTGTGGAAGTGGAAGCAGCGATCCAGTTATCAAAAGAAATGGGCGGGAATTCACTGAAGTTTTTTCCGATGGGCGGAACGAGTCGTTTAGAAGAGTATGAAGCAGTAGCTGAGGCTTGTGCTAGAGAAGGCTTTTATTTAGAGCCAACAGGGGGTATAGATGTACAAAATAGTTCGCAGATTATGGAAATTGCCCTCCGAGCAGGTGTGAAGAAAGTTATTCCACATGTCTATTCTTCTATTATTGATGCGTCTACCGGTCGTACGAAGTTAGAGGATGTACAGTCTATCTATCATTTTGTAAAACAATTAGGAGATCAGTATGGCGAATAAAGTGAAGGCATTTGGAGAGGTAATGATGCGACTACATGTTCCAGGTAACAAGAAGTTGGAGCAAACTCGCGCATTAGATATGTCTTTTTCAGGTACAGGAGTGAATGTGCTTACTGCTTTAGGAAAATATGGCAACCAAACGAGCCTCATAACATCATTGCCTGATAATAATATTGGAGAAGCAGCTTTATCGTATTTGCAATCGTTAAGAGTTGGAGTGCAAGACATTCGTCGAGATGGCGACCATATCGGGATGTTCTTTTTAGAAGATGGTTTCGACTTGCGTCCATCCGTAGTCACATATACCAACAGAGAAATCAGTGCCTTTCACCAAGCAGTAGCATCGGATTATCAGATGGAACGTATATTACTAGATACAGATATGGTTCACTTTTGCGGCATCGGATTAGCAGTGTCTGAGAATGCTAGAAATACGATGTTTTCTATCGCAGAAAAAGCAAAGGAACGTGGAATTTTAGTAGTATTTGATTGTAATTTCCGGCCGAAACTTTGGAAAAATAATATCCAACGAGCGAGAAATGATTATCAACAAATGTTGCAGTTAAGTGATGTATGTTTTATGACGGAAAAAGATGCTATACACGTTTTAGGCTACGCTACGGATGAGGTAGAGCGAAAGTCACAAATCCAAAACCTTATACCAAAAGTAGCAGAGAAATATGGAATTCAAACAATAGCCGGTACAATAAGAGAGCAATTACAAGATAATAAGCATGAGATAGAAGGATTTTTATATACAAATGCGAATTTTTATTTCTCTAAACGTTATGTGTTTCGAATTTTCGATCGTATTGGTGGAGGCGATGGATTTGCGAGTGGTATAATGCATGGATTACGTCAACAATTCTCGAAAGAAGATATCATTCAATTTGCCATGGCTGCCGGAATTTTAGCACATACAACTTATGGTGATTCGCCAATTTCATCTGATAAAGAAGTATGGGCTTTAGTAAGTAATCATGATCCCGATATAGAAAGGTAGATCAATCATGAAATTAAATTTAAGGGAAGGTTCTTTATATATTCAAGTGAAAGACATCTTGAAAGAAAGAATTATTAATGGACAATATAAGGTCAATGCTCTGATTCCGTCTGAACCAGAATTGGAGAGGGAGTTTGAAGTAAGCAAAATAACGATTCGTAAAGCAGTAGAACAGCTTGCTCAAGAAGGCTATGTAGAGAAAAGAAGTGGTATCGGCACAACGGTTTTGGCGAATCAGGTGGTTTCCAAATTATCGAAAGGACAACGTTTTTCTGAATATTTAATTGGAGAAGGTCATCAATTACGTAAGAAGTTTATTGATTTAACAGTTGTTGAAGAACTTTCGGAGCCGCTACATCAATTAAACAGTAAGGAAGTCTATTGTATTGAACGCCTATATATACTAAATGGTAAACCATATATTCACTTTCGCCATTATATATCTGCACATATTGCACTTCCAAAAGACCCGGAAGTGTTTGTTAATTCCCTTTATGATATGTTATATCAGCAAGGGGTTCGATTTTATCGGTTTAAAGATGAATTCGGTGTATCTGTTCCTGAGCAAAATGTTGCCGAACTGCTGGAAGTAGAGAAACAACCGTTATTACAACGTGAACGTTATTCATATGATAGTAGAGACCGGCTTGTGGAGTATTCGTTTGCATATTATAATACTGAGCTTCATAAATATATCGTTAATTTTAATATGTAAATCAATTTCATAATAAGATATTTTATGTGAAATCCGAATGTTAGCTGTTTTGATGTTCATTAAAGACGGACGCTTTCCGCAGGCACGGCTTCAGCTAACTTGAAAAGAAGAACACTTTTCAAGTGTATCTTCAGCTCGTGCTATTCCTGCTGGAATCGCCGTCTTCCATTACAATCAAAGCCAAGTTATTGATATAACCCATACATTATTATATAAATATTACTAAAATGTTCGTTTTTTAAATTAAACCTAGCACTTATGTGAAAATCTTTCGAACCTATTTTTATGAAGTCTACTACTGTTTATACCAATGATAGGCTTCTTTTGCCATTGGTGCAGGAATGTCAGCAAGGGTCTTCACATACACAGGTTTACCGCGATTGCTTGTTTTAAGAGTAATTAACCCAAGGCGACGTTGAATGATATTTTCTTCCACGGAAAACTCAATCGCTTTATGACGCTGGGTAACTAACGTAGTGATTTCCCAACCACCAGTTTGTAATTGAATAAATGATCCATTAATCGTAAATTTAGCAAATCGATAATCGAGATAACGTCCCATGATGGTTAAAATAAGCAAAACAATAGATGTCCACCACCACTGTGGGAAGAAATATAGAATAACTCCTGTGGCGATAATCCATATCCATGGAATATGGAGCATTCTTGCCACAAGCGATGAAGTTGGCATTCGTTCCATTTCTGTCGTAATTTCAAAACCTGGCAGTAATTCTTCTACTAAAGAGAGCGCTCTTTTGGTAGGTAGGAATGGATATAGAGAATTAACTGGGTCCCCAGAAAGCTCCATTTCACCAGCGCTAATTAATTTTACGCTTGTTACTCCTAATAGGCGTTTTAATATCGATTGGCGCATTTCAATGGCTTGAACGTTCTTTTTTCGGATGGAGAAATGCTTCTCACTAAGCACACCTTGAGAAATATAAATTCGCTCTTCATCGGAAGCAATCTCATACTTCCCATACTTTAAAAATGTTTGTATAACGCCAAAAGCAATAGACGCTAAGATAAGTAGTGTGATCGCAATGACAAGTACCATCCACGAGTTAGATATGAACTGGTAACCGTCTTCGAGATAAGTACTGATATCATAAACACTATCAATCTGTTGGAAAATCGATAACAAAATGGGAACTAATACAATGTAACTTGCTGATAGTATTGATGCTTTTAATACATCTTTGCGTGTCGGTATAAAGTGAATTCTTCGTTCAGAATGTTTTTGCTCTGATTTAATGTTGCGTTCATTTTCGGTTTGTGATGTCTCTGTTAATGCTTGATCTTCTTCAACTTGTTCTATCTTATGATCGGTTTTTCGGTATCGGTCGATAATACTTTCTATTTTCTCTGCATCTGCTAAATGGAGAGCAGGGAAGGTGAATGAAGCATCATCACCTCCTGAACCAGTCTCAAGCACTAAAGAGGTTACATGCAAAAAGCGAAAGTAAAAGGGTGTATTCGTCTTTACATTTTGGACTCGATCAAAAGGTAAATACCGTTGTTTAATTACAAATGCACCTTGTCGGATAACAATCGATTTTTCTTTTACTTCATATGAAGTTCGGAACCACCTTACGATAGCGGTTATAATAAGTAATATAAAGATTGTAATTAGAAGGTATCTGCCGATCACTACCCAGGTTGATGTTGATCCTATATTAATTACAAAAAAGATTAGTATTAAAAAGAATAGATCTTTAATCGAACGTAAAATGGATGAAGCAATCATTAATGGATGCATGCGTTTTGATTGCATCATTCCTCTCCTTCCTCATTATTAATATTTGCCAATTCAGCGATTTGGTCTCGTATCGCTCGAGCTGTACCTTCTGGAATAGCTGGAATTTCATGTGTAGAAGCCATCGTTCCGATAGATAAGGTATGTAAATTATATTTACGCAGTAGCGGTCCCTGTTTCAAACCGACATACTGAATTTTTGTCATAGGAATGACGATATGAACAAGCTTCCATCGACCATGTTTAAATTGTACAAAGTCCTCATCTACTTGATAGCGCCAATATTTCTGCAGCAAATAAGGTTCTAAATAGATGGACCAGATAATATCAAGTATACTAAGCGCAATTAGCCCCCATAATACATATGCTATCCAGTCATACCAAGAAAAATATGTATGTGCGATTAATAGTGCAATTAATATAATAAATGCTACTGATAAAATAATACTGTTCATCGTACGCCAAACAAATATAGCTTTTTCAGATATTCTCTCTGTTGGTTCTTCTATTTGATTGTGCATTTTCAATCTCCTTTCTAAATTATCCCCTTGTAACAGGCAGTAATATCCCACTAAATGATGTTTCACTTTATTCATACGATATACTTTAGCAATAAGTTTCACATTCTCTCGTCTATTATAGCTGAATAAACCAAAATAGAAAGTGGATACTAAACCTAATTAAATAAGTACTGAGGTGTATTGATAATGATGAGAGCTGTAACTTATCAAGGTCCAAAAAAGATAGAGATCAAGCAGGTAACTGCACCGACAATTGAAAAGCCCGATGATATCATTGTAAAAATTACATCAACTGCAATATGTGGGTCAGACCTTCATTTATATCAAGGTCATTTCCCATTGCCAAAGGGATATATTATTGGGCATGAACCAATGGGAATAGTTGAAGAAGTAGGTGCAGAGGTTACGAAAGTGAAAAAAGGCGATCGCGTAGTAATTCCATTTAATGTTTCATGTGGCCACTGCCATTATTGTCATCATGAAATGGAAAGTCAATGTGATCATTCTAATCCTCATTATGATTCTGGTGGCTATTTTGGCTATTCAGAGAAATTTGGGAATTATCCAGGTGGGCAAGCCGAATATTTACGTGTGCCATTTGGTAATTTCACTCCTTTTTTAGTCCCTGAGTCATGTGAATTAGAAGATGAATCCCTCTTATTTCTTTCTGATGTTTTACCTACTGCGTATTGGAGTGTGAGAAATGCAGGAGTCAAACAAGGAGATACGGTAATAGTGCTAGGAAGCGGTCCAGTTGGGTTAATGACTCAAAAATTTGCTTGGATGGAGGGTGCTGAACGAGTTATTGCGATAGATCATTTGGACTACCGTTTGAAACATGCGAAAGAGAAAAACAAAGTTGAAACATTTCAATTTACCAGGTTCCCGGATATGGGAGAGCACTTAAAAGAAATCACGAAAGGCGGGGCTGATGTCGTAATTGATTGTGTTGGGATGGATGGGAAAAAGTCCCCTGTCGAATATGTGGAACAAAAACTCAAACTTCAAGGCGGTACGCTTGGCCCAATACAGATAGCTACGAAAGCCATACGTAAATTTGGTACGGTTCATCTTACGGGCGTGTATGGAGGAAATTACAATGCATTCCCATTGGGTGCTTTTTGGGTGAGGAATATCCAAATAAAAATGGGTCAAGCGCCAGTTATTCATCTAATGCCGGAGCTATATAAGAAGGTTAGCGATCAAGAGTTGGACCCAACAGAAATCATTACACAAAGACTGCCCTTAAAAGAAGCAGCTCAGGCATATCAAGTATTTAATGATCATGAAGATGACTGTATTAAAGTAGTCTTGAGACCATAATTAATAAAAGTACCCGGTATAATGATAATCATATAGCTAGAGATAAAGTTACGGTGCTTTATGAAAGACCTTCTACAGGGTACTTTATTTAATTTAGTGTAGCGGGTTATTCGGCGTTTGTTGTACAGTTGTATAGCTATTTAACATATTGATCATATCTTCCTCTGCTAATTGAGGAACCTGATAATATGCGTGTTTATTTTGATATAAGAAAATCTCGTAGCTAAGTTCAATAAAATTCGGTACTGTATCAGCGATTACTCTACGTAATACTGGGTTGGTCATCTCCACTGCTGTCATAGCGAGCAAGGATGTTAATGATTTAGCATTTCCAAGCATATAGGCAGAGATGCCTTGATCCGATAATTCACTGGTCGAAGCATTCGGTTTCTTAGGTTTACCAGCTTGAATACCATAAACAATATTATTGGATTGTTGCATTTTGTATTCTTGTGTGGGTACTTTAGGATCATGACCTGTTTGAAAAGATTCAACAATCGTATTATAGGTTTTCGTTACAAATGTTGTTTGACGTTGCAAAATATCCTTTAGTGCAGGGTCTTGGATATGTTGTTCATACATTTGATATTGGTCAAGCATGCTAATGATACCAGCAATGACTTCATGGGCATCAAATAACTCATGACCGCCGTGATTTAAACTTTGCCCAGGTTTTGTCATCCCAGCTTGATTAGATGGCTGTTTCATTTGATTTGGTTGATGATTTCCTAAATTTCCTTGCCCTTGATTCATTGGTTGCATAGATATTCCTCCTTAATATGAATGTCACATCGTTTTTACTTTCCCCAACATTTTATTTTTCATGAATGGTTCATCGTACATATTCTTTTTTAGGGATGGTTACGCTAAGGGCATCTTATTTATTAAAGGAAGATCAACAATGAAGCCTATACACCCAGTAAGTTACTCCGAGCATGAGGAATTAAAAGCTGTTATCCTTTGCCGTCCAGCAGAAGTATCCATTTCCGAGCCAAAAGTATTGGATGAAGTACGTTGGAGCGGTGCTGTACATGTAAAAAAAGCAGTTGAAGAATTTGAGATTATGAAGCAGGCTCTGGAAGTAGCTGGGGTCGAAGTTATTGAGTATAGTTCGTATTTATCGGAGAATGACCAAGCATTAAGTAAACAATTAATTCATCGCGTTTTTGTGCGTGATTTAGCTTGTGTATTTGGAACAACCATGATTCCCGGTGAAGCAGGTACATTTATGAGAAAACCAGAGTATATGCAATCACATATATTATTTCAAGATTGGTTCCCAGACTCGTTTCAAATAAGAGAAAACAACGAATTAAAAGCATTAGAGTTTGGAGATGTTATGGTCTTAAATAAAAATGCTGTACTTATCAATGCAGGGATGAGAACAAGTTTAGATAGTGTAGACCAAATAAAACAAACTATCTTTTCTAGTGGTTTTTCAGAAATTGCTGTGATTAATTTACCAAGAAACTCCGATACGATGCATTTAGATATGAATGGGAATGTCGCTGGAAAAGATGTGTTTATTGCCAAGGCATTCATGCGACATTTTCCCGTACATGTATCGATGGAAGCAAACACGCGGTATGAGATGTTGGAGACGTTCCTGAAGCGGCATGGTTTTGATATACATTGGCTACACCAGTATGATTCATTGCCAGATATTAATTATCTTAATCTCAACCCTGAGACAATATTAATTAGCAAGGCGGCACATACACAACGATTAAAACAACATTCACAAGTAGACAAGTTAAATTTTATCGAAGTTGAAGTTTCCGAGTTAGAAAAAGCCGGAGGTGGAATTCGTTGTATGACACTTCCACTTGTGCGTAAGGGATAGGTTTCTTTGTAAGTTAGGATTGAGAAAGAATTGGCGTATTATTTCATCTTCGTAAGGTTGGATATCCTTTGTTTAAAACGGGTAAATGGACATTTACTTAAGCTATGGTCATCTTCACCAATGAAGTACTGTTTCCATTCGTGATTATCGGTGTTCCCATACCATTTTAATTCAGGGTGAACCGATGTAGAATCGAATGCTTGTAAACGTTGGCGGATGACCTTTTTCATTTTCCGACCATATGCAGTGGAAGCATTCAGTTCATCAAAAACAAGACGAGGTTGAAAAGCAAGCATCATATAGGGGAAATATCTACTTTTTCGCAACTGATGAACAGGAGTTGCACAAAAAACGAAATAGGGTTCTCCGCCGAAGCAAAACTCCCATTCATGATGTTCTGGATTATCCGGTATATTTACTGGCCAATCAGATGTATCGTAGTTCGTTACATCAGACAACAAATCCCAAAATAAATCTTGATAATTCTCCATCGTTGCCTGTGTCTCATCCATATGGAGAAACATAACAAGAGAAGTATATTGCCCGATAGCTTTAGAAATATCTCCATATTCTTTTAGTGATGATGCCAACATCTTCGTATCGTCAACATCATCAAGAAAGCCAAATCGTAACCTATTGTTCTTTAATCCTTGTCGTGCAGGTACACAAGGATAGTCGTTTTTTTCACCAATCATGAATTGAAAATATTGGTAAGCATCTTGTTTCCAAGGAGAAAGTAACTCCCAATGTCGTTCTATTTTTACATTATCAAAAAGTATGCTCATGTAAATCCTCCTCCTAAAGATAGCTTATTAGGAGAAGGTCATTTAGGTGCATGCCTAAAACAGTATATATTGAATGGCTCTAAATGCCTCATATCCGAAAAATATTCCAAAACCGATAAGCACGATACCTGCAATGATAGAAATCCAATAAAGAGCTTTACTGTGAAAGAATTTCCGAAAGCTTGTCGCTACACTTGCCATAAAAATATCCCACAAGATAATACCGAGAAAAATACCAGAACTGTATATGAGTAATTGACTATTAGTTGAAGTTTCAGTGGTTTTAGCTAACACGGAACCATAAATCCCAAGCCAAAAAATAATACTTATTGGATTAGAAATGGCTATGATAAATCCCGTTCCAAATGAGTTGAATTTTGATGTGGATTCAACGTTTGATGTGTTACTCAGCGTAGATTTGGCTTTTGTTAAAGATTCAATCCCAATATAAAGTAAAATAAAACATCCAAATACCCAAAGAAATGTTTTTACAAACGGTGTCGTTAGGAAGGGAGCCACACCAAAATAAATTAGTAACATAAAAATCACATCTGCAAACATTCCACCAACTCCAACGAGCCAGGAATGAAAAAAACCTTGATGAATACCTTTATCTAATTGTGCTGCATTTATCGGTCCAATCGGAATAGATAGAGAAAGACCTAATATTACATAGCTAAAGAACGTCTGCATAAGTGATGCCTCCAATGCCTAATTTTCTTTGTTTTATATCTATTCTATTCTATCTAACAGCTTGTACAACTAAAAATTTCAATAAAAAACGTGTAGAAGCTATGATTGTTTCTACACGTTTGGATAGTATATATTTTTTTAAAAGGAAGGCGCTACGACTTTTTTATTGGGGGTCTAAAGCTCCAACTTTTTCAAATGTTACTCTACTAAATAAGCTTCTAATATATATCTTTCAGGTGCAGATCCGATGAAATTAAACGGATAACATGTACTCAAAGTTAATGTTGCTCGTGCTTTAGGAACAATAACCGTACGATCATCCTCGTCAACAATTCGAATTTTTCGG
This sequence comes from Oceanobacillus sp. E9, assembly GCF_001741975.1. Lineage (NCBI taxonomy): Bacteria > Bacillati > Bacillota > Bacilli > Caryophanales > Bacillaceae > Oceanobacillus > Oceanobacillus sp. E9. The sequence goes on along the minus strand of NZ_LSNA01000001.1, from coordinate 323,107 downwards.
ACTTTATACGTAAAAGTATCGGTATCAGTGGTTACAATAAGGCTATCACCTATTTCCACTTCTCCCAATCGTCGAAAGACAGTATCTCTATGACCAGATAATACAGAATTATCTTTTTCCCCAGGAAGCACACTATTAGCAAAATGTCCTATTCCCTTTTCTAATTCATTTTCATCCGTGCCATGAAAGATAGGAATGATCGCATCTATTCGTTCAATTGTTAATGACCCAATTTCTTCTCCAATCTTCGGGGGTTTCTGTTTTGTCTGTTCTTCAACCATTTTCTTTTCAATATCACGATTATCAATAAGTGTATGTTCGTTTGTTGAACCAAGTTCATAGCCATTCACAAATAAGTTACTATTGTTCAAAAAAACCCATGCTCCACCAGTAATAAAGATTAATCCGATAATAGTAAGTATACGTTTATTTTTCACTTGTTACTTTCCTTGCTCGAATGAAAATAAGTGTTCCAATGAGTAATGTAGCAATTCCAAACAGACTATTTGCTACATAGCTCGAAGCGGTTTCTGGTAATTTTGCTCCTTTAACAGTGGAAGTAGTTGCTTCGGATTCAACTTTTTTCTGTACAGGCTCGAATGTTTGTTTTGATTCCGTTTGTTTCGTTTTAATCGCGCCACCTGTGCCATTAATTGTTTCAGAGCTTACCATTTCTCCAGTAATAATTAGATCTGCTAAAAACGTTCCTTGCAGGTTATAAATGCTAATCTTTAAATCGGCATTTACTAGTTCTGTCATAGACATTAATGCATTTAGCGATAGTGGCTCTTCTATCCCATCTTTTATTAAGCTAAACTCAATATCAAACTCAAATATAGAAACAAATTCATGATAGATAGAAACAAGTTCAGCAATTTGAGATGCGGTAAGCTCGGTTGCAGTATCGAACTCTTCAAATGCCATCATTCTATCTGCTAAGTTCCATATACGTTCAATTGTTTCATCACTAGCGTTTTCAAGGATATTCCCAATGTGCTCTTCTAATCGCAGTAATTCTTCATCCGTTAAATCATAGGTCTTCATTAAATAATCGAAATCAATACTATATTCATCGTCCCATTCGATAAATTCATATAAGTCGATTCCTAGATCATCTAAATACACATAATCATTGATATCTAAACCATTATCTTTCATTAATTGTAAAACGTCGTTTTTACTCATATCGAAATAGGCACTTAAGTTACTCAAGTCTTTTTTAATTACTTCTGCTAAGAAATCAGAAAGACGTTCTATGGTTTTAAACTCTTCAAGTGTGGTTTCATATAGAGAGAGTGAATGCTCAATGTGCTCTCTGGTAACCGTAAATCCACGAATGGCACTCACTTCTTTTAAATATATTTCCAGATTCTCATCAAAGTAGGGATCTCTTTCTATCTTTTCTTCGATATAGAAGTCGACAGCCGATTCTAAATCATAAATAAAAATATAATCATCAAGTGATTCACCAAATTCATTAAGTAATGCTTCAAGGGAATCACTATCTAATTCATAGTATTCATAGATTAAATCTAAATTACTTCCATCCCTTTTAATCACTTCTCCCAAGAATTGCTCTAACTCATTGATCGTTTCAAACTCTTGTAAATTCGCATCATAAATAGCTAGATTATACTCCAAATCCTCAATGGTTACCGTAAAACCTCTTTGTTGACTAATTTGAGATGCAAACCTTTCTAACTCTTTTTCTGTAATACTTGTCTGAGCACTGATCGTACTCGGTAAAACGGCAGAAAATAAAATAATAATACAAAAAATAAATGCCGATTTTTTCATCTTTTCTCCTCTTTTCAGTAAAATGACAAGCTTAATGAGAAAATTATATCCTGAGCCTTGTAAACTAGCAATCTGTTTTTTGGTAATATATGCATATATCGTCCGACATAGTGTGACAAAAGCATCAATTTTTGTATTTAATGTAGAGAATCTATAAGGAAATATGGGGAAGAATAGAATAAATAGGCAAGATAAAATTTTAACCAACCAATAAAAAATAGAATTTTCCCACTTTAAAATCATCCAATTCAAGCGTTTACAAACAAAATTACAGGTGTTAGTATACTTGTATACAAGTATTCATCATGTCGAGGACGGTGTATTTATGAAAGCCTTTTATCCGAGGAAACAAATCATAAATAGTTCTAAGGGTGAGCAGGTCGTTGCCGAATTAAGAATGCGTATCATTTCTCGAGCGATTGAACCTGAAACCGTTTTATCTGAGAATCAATTAGCGAAAGAATTTCAAGTCAGCCGATCTCCAATTAGAGAGGCACTAAAAGTACTTAGCAGTGAAAATATCGTTCGCCCTGAGCGAATGGGAGCAGTAGTAATTGGTATCTCAGAGAAAGATATAGAAGAAATATATGATGTGAGGCTCATGATGGAATCGTTTACTTTTCAACGATTGTTAGATATGGACAATGCATCCTTGATTAATGATCTTGAAAAAGTGGTCGAAATGATGAAGATAGCTATTAAGTATAAAGATGTCGATCAATTTTCGTTCTTAGATATGGAATTTCATGAAACGATTATCCGGTCGATTAATCATCACTATATTGCTATGCTTTGGACTAATTTGAAGCCAGTCATGGAATGCTTGATTCTCTTATCGATGCGTTATCGCATGCAAGAGGATGAAAATGACTTTGAACGAATTATTGAAAATCATCGATTAATTGTAGAATCGATAAAAAATAAAGATGCAGACTTGGTGAATAATGCTTTTTATAAAAACTTTAATGATGTCCAAAATCGTGTAGAAAGTATTTGGAGTGACGATGAACGAATGAAGATTGTGAGGGAGAGCATTGAATCAAAATAAATATATGCTTGGTGTCGATATCGGCACAACAAGTACAAAAGCAGTATTATACCGGGAAACGGGCGAAATCATTGCTCAAGGAAATCACGGATATGATTTACATACTCCTGATGTATCCACTGCTGAGCAAGATCCGGAAGAGATATATTTAGCAGTACGCTTGACGATTAAACAGGTAATGGAAGAATCAACTATTGATAAAGAAGATCTATCATTTATTTCTTTCAGTAGTGCGATGCATAGTTTGATTGCCATAGATGAACAACATCAAGCAATTACCCCATGTATTACGTGGGCAGATAATCGTAGTGCTGGTTGGGCGAAGAAAATTAAACAAGAAATGAATGGGCATGAGATTTACCTTAAAACTGGAACACCTATTCATCCGATGTCTCCTTTAAGTAAAATTACATGGATTCAAAACGAACGTCCAGAGATTGCGGAAAAGACGAAGAAATACATTGGTATTAAGGAATATATTTTCTATCAATTGTTTGGTGAGTATGTAGTTGATCATTCCATCGCTTCTGCAACAGGAATGATGAATTTAGATAAACTTACGTGGGATGAAGAAGCACTCCAGGTAGCCGGAATAAATAAAGAACAATTATCTTCATTAGTTCCTACCACGAAGATCTTTACAGGTTGTGAAGAAGCAGTTGCTAAAGAGATGGGAATTACAAGTAATACAAAATTCGTCATTGGCGCAAGCGATGGAGTACTATCAAATATCGGTGTAAACGCTATTAAAGACGGTGAAGTTGCAATAACAATTGGGACCAGTGGGGCGATTCGTACCGTGATTCCAAAACCAAGAACAGACCAAAAAGGACGAATCTTTTGCTATGCATTAACAGAAGAACATTGGGTGATTGGTGGACCGGTCAATAATGGCGGTATGGTTCTGCGTTGGATTAGAGATGAGCTGGCTGCAAGTGAAGTAGAAACAGCAAAACGGTTAAATGTCGATCCATATGAAGTGTTAACCACCATTGCTAGTAAAGTAGAGCCAGGTTCCAATGGGTTATTATTCCACCCATTCCTAGCTGGAGAACGTGCTCCGTTATGGAATTCTGATGTGCGCGGTTCCTTTATCGGATTAACCTTAAATCATAAAAAGGAACATATGGTACGAGCAGCATTAGAAGGAGTCATCTTTAATCTATATTCGGTGTTCCTTGCTTTAGTAGAAGTAATGGATGTTCCAGTGAAATCTATCAAAGCAACGGGAGGATTCTCTAGATCGGAGCTATGGCGTCAGATGATGGCGGATATCTTTGATCAGGATGTGATTGTGCCGAAAAGCTATGAATCTTCATGTTTAGGTGCATGTATGCTTGGCTTATATGCTGAAGAAAAAATCGATTCATTTGATGTAGTGGAAGACTTAATTGGTCATACACATGCACATGAGCCGAATGCAACACATGTAGAAGCTTATCGAGAACTAATGCCAATCTTTATTCGAATTGCACGTGCATTAGAAAGTGAATATGAACAGATAGCGGCTTATCAACAAAAGTCCATAAATAAATAATACAACGAGACGGGAGCGAGAATTTATGGAAAATATAATGCCATTAATTATTGTAGCATTGGCTGTAGTGTTACTATTGCTACTCATAATGAAGTGGAATTTAAATACATTTATTTCATTGATCATTGTATCATTCCTAACAGCATTAGCTTTAGGGATGCCTTTAGGAGATATTGTTGAATCGATTGAAGGTGGACTTGGAGGTACTTTAGGTGACATTGCACTCATCTTCGGTTTTGGTGCAATACTAGGAAAACTAGTTGCAGATGCTGGTGGGGCACAGCGAATCGCTTTAACGTTGATCCACAAATTTGGGGAAAAACGAATCCAATGGGCTGTAGTAATTGCATCATTCATTATTGGTGTAGCGTTATTCTTCGAAGTAGGGTTAGTTCTACTAATACCGATTATTTATCAAATTGCAAAAGAAATTAAAATACCTTTATTATATTTAGGTTTACCGATGACGGCAGCGTTATCCGTGACGCATGGCTTTTTACCACCGCATCCAGGTCCAACCGTGATTGCTCAACAATACGGAGCGAATATTGGAATGGTACTTATTTATGGGATTATCATTGCGATTCCGACGGTTATTTTAGCTGGGCCACTATTTACTAAAGTTGCAAAGAAAATTGTGCCAGAAGCATTTTCAAAAGTTGGTGACCTTGGATCACTTGGTGGGGGAAAATCACTTCCAAAAGAGGAAACACCGAGCTTTGCAGTTAGTGCATTAACTGCACTATTCCCAGTGATTTTAATGGCGATTACAACAGTGGTTGATTTACTACAAGATATCGGTAATGTATCCGATAACATTTTCTTTGAAATCATGCGCATGATTGGGCAACCAACAACGGCATTATTAATTTCCTTGTTACTAGCAATCTATACAATGGGAATTGCTCGTAAAATACCGATGAAACAATTGATGGCATCTGCAGAAGAATCTGTTCGCGCAATTGGTATGATGCTACTTATCATTGGTGGTGGCGGTGCCTTAAAACAAGTCTTAATTGACGGCGGTGTCGGCGATTCTGTTGCTGCTTTATTTGATGGAACGAGTATGTCACCAATCTTTCTCGCTTGGTTGATTGCAGCAATATTAAGAATTGCATTAGGTTCAGCGACAGTTGCTGCTTTAACAACTGCTGGTATGGTAATTCCTTTAATGGAAGGTACAGATGTAAACCTTGCTTTAATGGTATTAGCGACAGGTGCGGGTAGTTTAATTGCTTCGCATGTAAATGATACTGGGTTCTGGATTTTTAAAGAATACTTTAATCTATCCATGAAAGAAACGTTCGCAACATGGACGTTACTTGAAACAGTGATTTCTGTCGCTGGTCTTGTCTTTACACTAGCGTTAAGTTTAATTGTATAAATAAATGCGTGTTCAAAAAAGTGGATGAAAAGGACAAAGAAGTTCGAGTGGCGAACTTAAAGTACCAAAACGTAAGCAATAAATATGTGAGGAACGGAGAAGCTAAGCCAACGAGCTTCCACAGGACGTGTGGGCGATTTTAGCAGAAGGTCCCCTGATATGTGTCATTTTTACCGGACAGTTTGAACAACCTATATAAAGGAAGTGTAGAAAGAATGAATTCTATTGGAGTATTTGGTTTAGGTGTTATGGGTGCAAACCTAGCGATGAACATGGCCAATAAGGGTGAAAGAGTTGCGGTTTATAACTATACATCTGACCTAACAGAAAAATTTAAATCCAATTTTACAAGTGATAATGCAGAGGCACATTATGACTTAGAGAGTTTTGTAAATTCATTAGCAAAACCAAGAAAAGTATTCTTAATGGTAACAGCTGGCCCCATTATTGATTCTGTCATTGATTCATTAGTACCGTTACTTGATAAAGAAGACATTATTATGGACGGGGGGAATTCCAATTTTAATGATTCGAACCGTCGTTATCATCGCTTAAAAGATGTTGGGATTCATTTTGTCAGTGTAGGTGTTTCTGGTGGGGAAGAGGGAGCGCTTCATGGACCTGCACTAATGCCTAGTGGCGATGAAAAAGTATATCAAGAAGTTGCACCTATCCTAGAGAAAATAGCGGCACAAGTTGACGGTAAAGCATGTTGTGGTTATTTAGGTAAAGAAGGTTCTGGGCATTATGTGAAAATGGTACATAACGGTATTGAATATGCCGATATGCAGCTGATTACAGAGGCTTATCAGTTCTTGCGTGAAAGACTGGGTTTATCAGTTGAAGAAATCGCAACTACATTTCGTGAGTGGAATGAAGGAGAACTTGAAAGCTATTTGATGGAAATAACGAGTGATATTTTAACGCATGTCGATGAAGAAACGAATAAACCATTGGTTGATGTTATTTTAGATAAATCAGGTCAAAAAGGTACTGGGAAATGGACAAGCCAAAATGCATTGGATGTAGGTGTTCCGTTATCTATTATTACAGAATCAGTGTTTGCACGATTCTTATCGGGCTTAAAAGAAGAACGTGTTCTTGCAGATCAATTGTTGTCAGGGCCAACGAAACTAGACCAAGACCTCGACAAACAAGCATGGCTGGAACTTGTGAGAAAAGCACTGTTTATGGGCAAAATATGTGCGTATGCACAAGGATTTCATCAATATAAGCAAGCATCTGAAGCCTATGGTTGGGATTTAAAACTAGAAGAAATTGCGTTGATATTTAGAGGTGGATGCATTATCAGAGCTGGTATTCTGAATGAAATTAGTGATGCATTTAAAGCAGATAAACAACTACCAAACTTATTACTATCACCATTCTTCCAAGAGAAGATTAATGACTATCAAGCTTCATTACGGAAAGTTGTGATAAAAGGGATGGAAACTGGACTATCCTTACCAAGTTTAGGAGCATCTTTAACTTACTATGATGGATACCGTTCCTCTCAAAGTGGTGCCAATATGATTCAAGCACAGCGAGACTATTTTGGTGCACATACGTATGAGAGAGTGGATAAAGAAGGTACTTTCCATACAGAGTGGTAAGTGTTAAGAACAAAAGGGGTTAAATAATAAAGGTCGTATCTTTATGTGGATACGACCTTTTGTTATCCATTTTTCTTGTATGCCATATCAATATAATAATTAATGCCACTAAATTTTGTATGTTTCTGTTTCGTCCGTTTAATTTCTTTAAATCCGAGATTCTTATAGAGTTGCAGCGCACTTGTATTGGTATCGGCAATTGTTTCTAATAAAAACGTCTCATAATGGGGTAAGGAAAGGATATAATTCATCAATGTGGAAGCCATGCCTTGGCGTCGATATTTTTCAGCAGTAGCAACAAACCCAATGTTAGCAATCTTATCACCTGTTTTTACCGGTGGTTTCTGAAATTCTTTTTTGAAAACAACATTAGCAATTGTTCCCTTTAGCCACCCAAGATTTTTTCGTAATTCTTTCTTATTATGTTGAATAGCTAGTTTATCTCCATTGGTACAAAAGGTGATTGCAGCAATATCTTCATCAACCACTGTTATATAAAAATTCTCAAGAATAAAGATGTGTTCAAGCGCTTTTGCTAGTTTTTCCTTATCCTCTGTGAAATAGCGAAGATCTTCGCCAAAACCATCTACGAATGTTTTGCTGAACTTCTCCCGTACATATTGATCATTGAATTCATTTGCTCTCATAATTTGCATGATAACAAGCTCCAGTCTATTTATTCCTGCCTATAGAATCAGATTAAAATTTATAGTGGATAAAGTCAATGGAAATGAAATTAATATGTGTAAGTAATAAATTATGTTAAAATTAGTAATAATTGTTAATTAAGTTATAGGGGTGTTTTTATGCCAAAATGCCAAAAGTGCGGCGAAAATTGGACATGGAAGCAGACGATAAAAAAGTCTTTTACATTGGATACACGTATGAATTGTCCTCACTGTAGTGAAATACAATTTATAAGCAAACGCACAAGAAAACGGTCAACTGCTCTTATGTTTGTGATTCCTCTTGTACTCTTACTAAACATTTTTTGGGAGCCAACGTTGTGGACCATTGTCATAATGATATTCATTGCAAGCATTTACTTGGCTTCGTATCCTTATTGGCTAGAATTATCGAATGAAGAAAACTTGCCTTTTTAACATAGTAAGGGCAAGTTATTTTTTCTGGTGCAAAATCGTTGTAGATGATACCATTAGTTCGACAATTTGCTTTGCCATATATGATGGAGAGTGAGGGAAATCTTCTTCAATCCAACGAATGATAAAACCTGCGATTCCATGAGCTCGATAGATGTAAAACTACTCTATGACGATATTTTCGTTGCTATCAGAAAGGATTTCGTATTCACACTCCTGTATAAATAAAAGAGCAAACCACAACCGTCGAAGAGAATAATTATTCTCTTCGATGGTTGTTTTTATTTTCCATAGTTCCGCCCTAAATCATATACTTGCAATAACCATTCATCGATTTGTTGAGGATTTACTTTATTGGTTTCGGTGAGTAAGTGGAACGCAGAATTTGGAATACCACAGTAATCAGCTAGACCAACATTAAAATAATGTTCCATCATTGAATCATACTTTCGCTTTGCAAGTTTTTTCTCATCTGCTGCAGCTAATCCTAGCCAAAGTACATGCTCATGGTGTAAATGGTTATTCCCATATGCGAATCCAAAATTCCAAACACGATCGATATAACCTTTCATAATTCCTGGCATACTCCACCACCATAATGGAAAAATAAATGCTAAAGCATCCGCGCTCTTCATTCGCTCCATCTCTTTCGTTACTTCTGGTGAAAAATGTTGCTCTTCTGCCTCCCATTCGGGCTCATCTGCAATCGGCAAAGCTGCTTCAAATTCATGACGATATAAATCAATAATTTCAACAGTATGACCAGCATCTTGTAGACCTTCTATAAAACGATTAGTGACTTTCATCGTTAAAGATTCTTCTCTAGGATGTGCAACAATTGTTAATACTTTCATGTAGGATCATCCCCTCATTGAAAATGTGTTAATTCTAGTTTAAAGTAAATGATATATACAGTAAAATTGAATTATTAGATATTAACGTTCAGTATTTTTGATAACAAGGAGGATGAAATGGAATTACGGCATCTAGTTACATTTAAAACAATAGTTGATAAAGGTGGATTTAAAAAAGCAGCAGATGTACTAGGTTATGCTCAATCCTCTATTACAGCACATATCCATGATCTTGAATCAGAGTTAGAAATCCCTTTGTTTAATCGTATGGGGAAGAGTATAAGCCTGACGCAAGCAGGGGAAACATTTCTTCCTTATGCTACTGAAATTATTGAACTATATTCCGAATCCAAAGATCGTTTAAGGAATACGGAGGAACCTTCTGGAATAGTAATAATTGGTGCGAGTGAGACGTTAATGATTCATTGGCTACCTGGTATTTTAAGAGGATTTATGGAGGAATATCCTAAAGTAGAAATAGTGTTAAAAACATTAAGGTTTGAAGATGTTCATAGTCAATTAAAAAGTGGAGAGGTGGATATTGCTTTCCTTGTTGACATTGAAAATTGGACACAGAAAGATGTCTGGGTGAAAAAAATTAGACAAGAAGAGCTCGTCCATATTCTTCCTGCAAAGATCGAGAGAAGACCTTATTCCCCACGAATGCTTACAACGGAGTATAAATGTAGTTGGCGCCCGATAATGGAAGAATATATGAATACGACTACTGATATCAATATGAAGGCAATCGAATTACCAAGTGTAGAAGCTATTAAAAAGAGTGTAATGTGTAACCTTGGCCAATCGATTGTACCCCGATTTGTTGTTGAAAAAGAACTCAAAAATGGAGAATTAATAGAATACCCTAATTCTAAAGTGAGACAAAAACTAGCTATCTTTCAAGCTATTCACAAAGATAAGTGGGTATCAAAAAGCATGTCGGTGTTTATCGACTACCTAGCTAACGTAGAACAATTATAAAAATAAGCGGAACAATATAGAGGGAGGTTCTAAGATGGATAAAAATGAAGTAGTTCATTTAGCAAGAAAACATGGGATAGATGTAAACGAAGACACGGTGAAGTTAAATGAATCTGGATTGGATTTTCAGGTCGCTCATGTGGAAGATACAGAAGACTCACAATGGATTTTACGTATTCCTCGACGTCCCGACTCTACGCGAAGTACAGACCAAGAGAAGCGTGCATTGGATATTATCCATAACCATGTTTCTTTTCAAGTGCCTAAATGGGAAGTATATACTAACGAATTGATTGCTTATAAACAGTTGGAAGGTCGACCAGCAGGTACAATAGACCCGGATATTCAAAATTATGTATGGAGTTTTGATGTAGAAAATACGCCGGATACTTTTCATCAGACGTTAGGAACAGCACTAGCAGAGCTTCATCAACTTCCAAAGAGTTATTTTACCGATACTGGTATTGAGATCAATGATGCGAAAGATTTAAGAGCTAATATGAAACAACGTATGGTAAAAGTAAAGGAACAATTCGGAGTAAGTGAAGTGCTGTGGGAGAGATGGCAAAAATGGGTGTCAGAGGATTCTTTATGGCCAACACATACCGGACTGATTCATGGAGATGTTCATCCAGGACATACGATGATTAATGATACTATAGAGGTAACGGGCTTTATTGATTGGACAGAGGTTTCTGTTACGGATATTTCCAGAGACTTTGTGACGCATTATATCCTTTATCAAGAAGCGGGATTAGAAAGGTTAATTGAAGCATACGGTAATGCAGGTGGTAAAACATGGCCTAAAATGAAAGAACATATTATTGAGCTTCAAGCAGCATATGCTATTGATGTAGCAGAATTTGCGATTGTTTCTAAATCGAGCGAAATGGAAGAAATGGCCAAACAAATGCTAGGTGTAGATGAATAGATACAGATAAACGACCTCATTCATGGGGGCGTTTCTTTTTTTAGTATAATTGAAAAAACATACTAGGGGGCGTTAGAGTTATGCAAGCAATAGAAATAAAGAAACCAGTTCGTTTATGTGTCGATGGCAGGTTGAATGACCGCAGTGTTGGATGGGCGAAGCACCCACTTGTGCAATGTAATGTGACAGGGAGTTATCCTCGAAAGAAAAAATGGAACTATTGGTGTGTAACCAGTCCAGAGGTGTTATTTTCTGCAACGATATCTCATATTGATTATGCGGCTGTTATGTTTGTTTATATACTAGATTTGACGACAAAGGAATTTTACGAGAAGACTTCTTTAATCCCATTTGGAAAAGGTGTACACATGCCGGAAGGGGTCAGGGAATCACTTCATTATGATGGAAAAGACATGCGTATTCATTTTGATGAACTGGATGAGTCCACTACGCTAACTATATCAATCTATGATTTTGGGGGTGGAAAAGGATTAAACGCAGATATAGAATTATCAAGACCAGATAAATATGAATCATTAAATGTTGTTGTTCCTTGGGCGCAGAAACGATTTCAATTTACTTCTAAACAACCTGCAATCCCTGCATCTGGAAAAATAACCTGGGGGGATAAAATCTATTTAATGCAATCTGATCGTGCATTTGGGTGTCTAGATTTTGGACGAGGTGTTTGGAAATATGCTTCCAATTGGAATTGGGGTTCTGCTTCTGGTGTGATTGATGGACAACGGATTGGATTAAATTTTGGAGGACAATGGACGGATAAGACTGGTCAAAATGAAAATGGCTTCGTGATTAATGATCGATTGCATAAGATTCACGATGATATAAAATGGGAGTATAACAATAATGATTACCATAAACCATGGAGACTAACAACGATTGGTTCTGATCGAGTTAATCTCCAATTCATGCCCATATTTGAACGTATCGCAGAAACAAAAGCAGTTATTATTAAATCGAGTGTTCATCAACTGATCGGCCATTATCAAGGAACAATTAAAACAGATGATGGGAAAACTATTAAAATCGACTCGTTGCTTGGATGGGCAGAAGACCATAAAGCTAAGTGGTAATGAAGAGAGAAGGTAAAGTCAATATTTTATTGGTTTTACCTTCATTTATATATCATCATTAATATTTAGGCTACTCATAGTGGCCTCATAAGCAAAATTGGCACAAGCCCAATTGCCTTCCCTCTCAAACAATTTTTGAACAGTTTTGCGATTGGTTGGTGGATGATCTATCCAATTAAGAAGCGTGTGCACAATCGATTCTTTGTCCGGAAAGTAATGTATAAATACTTCAGCTTGCTCATGAAGCCTTGTTGACCATATTTGTGAGCGTACCATCACCATCGAGTAGTAAGTTCGAATTAGTTTACGAGCAAAACCTTGTGTGTATGTGCGGAAAGCTTCGTCCGAAGGAATGTCTAACCTATTTAAAGTCCGATGTAGTGACTTGCATATATCACCATTGAACTTAATGGGGATTTCTGATGTGAGTTTATATGGTCCGAATCGTTCACCCAAATCTTCTCCGTAAACACAAACACTTATCTCCCTTAGAAATGCATTTTCATAGTAATTGCTTGGATCGATCGTATAGTCGTAATCAGCCATAGCAATTCCTATATCGCGGACGAGATTGATATATTTATTTGTTAGTTCACTAGTAAGTGTTTTTAATCGATCAACTTCATCAGAGCTTAATTTTTTAGAAAATAAAGCAATAAGATCTAAGTCAGAATGGATAGGTTTTGCGTCTCCTCGAGGAACACTGCCATAGACATAAACACTATGCAGTTGTAGCGGAAATAAGTTTTTAAGGGAATTAACAGATTCTTGAATACATGGCAGATATATAGAATCAATTTTATCTATACTAACATCGCTTACAATAAAACCATCATCATCAAGACCATAACCAGGTTTTAACACTATTTTCTCAGCCCTTCTCTTTGATTTTTTTGTTGTTGAAATTGGATGAGGTAGGTGAGTTCAACCATTAGATATGCTGTTATCAGTGCACCTAATATCGGATAAGGGGAATCAATAAAAAGAAAAAGTGTTAGTGATAGAATGAATGTCAAAAGTCCGACAGATACAGAAAGTGAAGATAATCTGTTCAAGGTAAAGCACCTCCAATTTTATTATATTAGATTTTAACAATAGGAATACCTTGCCTAAAAAATACTTAGTATTCCATTACTGCTAGAAAACCGGAGAGTTACGCAAAAATGATTTGGTCCCCCAATTGACGAGAAATAGGACTAACAAGGGAAACAAAAGAAGCCCTATTACATGAAACTGTAGATAACCGAAAATCATATTAAGAAAAATAAGTATAGGTGTGGCCAAATATAACACGGACATTTCTAGAGAATCACGTAGCATGGTTTCATCCCAACGAAACAAACGGATAAAAGGGTCATGATGAAAAGCCATCCATCCAGTTTTAGCGATATCGATAATAATATAAATAGAAATTCCCCAGACAATATACGAAATCCAACTACCCGATGTAAGTATAATTAAAGCAATTAATAAGGCGCTGAGTTGTAAGATTGGAAAGAGTACGCGCTGATTCCGAATCACTGACTTAATGAATGCATCTGTGAAAATCATCTGTGTATGTTGTTGTTTAAACATTACTTGTGAATGTTTCCAAAGTCTTGGTTTTGTTTTTGTTGGTGGATGGTAACCCTTATTCTTTGCATCCATTAATAGTAAATTTCCCAGTTGATTACGTAATGCATCATCGAGTAAAGCGATTTTCAGAAAATGGTTCCCGTTATATAAAATTTTTCGGGAAATAACAATGCAACCAAGTACGCTAATGATTACCCATATGACGGTGAAAAAAGAACTTTCGATAATATAGGGTGAACCTAATATGATTGCGATGATCGGAAGAATTTGGTTAACTAACCGAAAAATAGATGATGATATATAGATTTTCTGATACTTCTTCCAGGTGTTAAAAAGGCAAGAAGTAGTGATGTAGTAGATATATAATAGAATCATTTGTTGGATCCCTAAGTTAAATATTTCCATTATTAATAAAGTAGGTAAAGTGAAAATAATTGTTCCAAGTATAATCGTGTGACCAAAAGAATATATAATTCCATACTGTGTAATTTTTCGCAGAAACGGAATGTTTCTACTTAAGAATAGTTGATCAGCGACATAAGTGTATAATTTAATTTCAAAGATTAACATAGATAAAAATAAAAGTGCCATCCATCCATACCAGCCAATAAAAGTAAATATAGAAGGAATATCTTGTAGCCATTCCATATAGACGTAAATTCCAATGGCGACTCCAGGAATAAGGGCGTAGACGAATAAGGTCCAATCCAGTACCATATTTCGTGCTTTTCGTTGTTGTTTTAAATCTGTTCGAAGCCTTTGTTTAAACACACTAAAGGCGGGGTTCATTTGCTACTTCCTCCTCTAATAAACAATAGAAGCAATCTAATAAAGAAGTGTCTAACATTTGATTTGTTCTTTGTTGTAACTCAATTAGATTCCCTTTAAATAACATTCTTCCTTCGTGTAGAAGTACAAATGTATCACAGAGTTTTTCAGCGGAGTCTAGTACATGGGTGGTCATCAGAATAGCCGCACCACGTTGTTTTTCCTGCTCCAACAAAGTAATTAGGTTTTTCGTAGCAATTGGGTCTAATCCAATAAATGGTTCATCTATTATATAAATATCTGCTTGTATCATAAAGCTTAAGACAATTAGTGATTTTTGTCTCATTCCTTTTGAAAAAAGTGTCGGGTATAGGTGTTCTTTTCCGTTTAATAAAAATAGTTTTAGGAGTTTCTCTGCTTTTGGAATCCATTGATCCTCGGGTAAGTCATAAGAAGTGGCTGCTAGACGTAGATGTTCCCAAAGTGTGAGGTGATCGTATAGGATAGGTTCCTCTGGTATATACGCAAGTCGATGATTATCTTTGATATGTATTATTTCTCCATCAAATGCTTCTATCGTTCCAATAATTGATTTAATGGTCGTACTTTTCCCTGCACCGTTAGCCCCAAGTAAGCCAACAGTCTCTCCAGGGGGGATCGAAAATTGGATATCCGATAAATATAATTGTTCTGAATGATATCCAGCATGGTTGATTTTTACTTCGATCATAGGCATCCTCCAATATAATTTTCTACATTCTTCATTTTAAAGTGTTATTATCTTTAAAGGTTTTCGCTAAATTTTCCTTCACAATAGTTGATTCTGATTTTTCTCAATTATATCATAGAAGTAATGATATAAAATAGTTGGGAGGAAGGGTAAATGGCGACAATTGATGATTTTATGAAGGTGGACATGCGAGTTGGAACGGTAATACATGCAGAACCTTTCCCAGAGGCTCGTAGACCAGCAATTAAGCTGTCCGTTGATTTCGGTGATGAAATAGGAATAAAAAAATCTTCAGCGCAAATTACCAAGAGGTATGAACCCGAAGAAATAGTAGGTCGCCAGGTGGTAGGGGTAGTTAATTTTCCTCCGATGCGTGTAGCAGGGTTTAAATCAGAAGTGTTGATCATAGGCGGAGTTCCTGGAGAGGGCGATGTTATTTTGCTACGTCCTGATGAAGAAGTTCCAGATGGTACAAAAATATCGTAAGCAAGATGGCCAAGCCTCGTGGATAAAGAGCTTGGCCATTTTTGCATTATCGTTTGCTTACTTTCATTACCCACCAAATTAATAGAAATTGTAATGGTAGACGGATCCAAAGTGCTACTTCTGGAGTGTTATAGTTTTCTGCATGGAATGCCATATAAATATTTACAGGAAATACAAGTACAAGGAATATAGCAATGGCAATTCCTGCTTTTCTACGAGTAGTAGGATAAAGCAAGAATGCCCCTAGCACAATCTCAACAACCCCTGATATATACACAATAAACGGACGTTCTGGGACCCATTCTGGTATTGATGAAATAAAGAAATCATCGAGTACAAAATGCCCCATACCCGCAAGCATAAATAAGATTGCAAAAATATATAAAAATATTTTCTTTATCAATGTAATTTCTCCTCTATTAGAAATTACTTCCATTCTATTCTTTTTTAGTTTTATTGGCTATGAGTAGAATTTGAGAGTTAATCAATAGAAGTAGGTTCATGTATCATACCCATAAATAATATGGTGTCCGTCTCATTATCGGAAATGGTAAGGAGAAAAGGGCGATTAATTTCCATTTGGAAAGGAGCTGGACTAACAATGGCAGACTCTTCTTTCATCTCCACAGAAGTTGCCCCTGCTGCTTCTGTACCTCTTTCGTCAACCTCTAAAAACGTTTTATGCATGATTTTACTAATATACAAATTACCACGTAACTGAGCTGGATCAATCATGTTAGAAAAGTCAGCTATATTCTGGTCAAATGCTTTCTCCATACCTAAAGCTTGGAAAAAATCTTGTAACTCTGATTCATATTCTAAGGAGAACTTAGGCATTTTTAAGCTTCCTACCGTTTCTTGCATAGATTCACGCCAATTCTGCCAGTCTTCCAACGTTAATTTGTTAACAAATTCCTGCAATCTAATACTTTCATTCGGCAGAAATACCTCCATCTGAATGTTTCCCTCTTCACCGTATGGAAGTGCAACCAATTGAAATTCATCATTTTCCCAATAAAAAAGTTTTTCATCAAGTGACATAAAAGGGACTTCTGTGATGGATGATTCATCTAAATTGAATGAACCATTATCAGTATTATTTTCATCAAAAGGATACTTCCAGTTACCATTGAAATACGTAGCATTTAATAAGAAGGCGACATGGTCTTCATCGACTTTTTCAATAAGATTAGTAATTTTTCCATTTGTTTTTTCACTAACCCATTCGTTCATCGGTTCTTTTGTCGTTAAAGGTCCTAGTTCTGGATTGTAAGATTCAGTAACTTGTTGTTCAAAGTCTTCAAGAAAAGTGAATTTGGGACGTAACCAAATAGAATTAAGAATATTTAACTCGACATCATCGTGATTACTTACTTGGTCCATCATAGAGGCATTATGTTCGTTTAATGTTTGGAGGTCGATATCTCCTAGTTGTAGCGCGTTGGTCATTTCGTCTTTCGTATCTCCGTCAGCTCCATTATATGCCATCGAGACAGCTAACCAAATACTGATCGGAGAGACAAAAATATTATCTTCTTCATTACCTTTTAATCGTTGTAATGTTTGAAAACCGAGATGATTACTTGCTTGATTAGCGTCATTTACCAAAACAGAGGTGTCTATTTTCGTGGTGGGAGGGGCATCTGTAGAATTATTTCCACCTGTGGCACTATTATCTGTGCCACAAGCAGAAAATAATAAGAATAAACATAGTATGGAAAAGATAAAAAAGCATTTCTTCATTTTACACAAATCCTTTCTATTTATTTTCTTGAAAGGGTATTGTGATGTAGTTAATCAATAGAAGTAGGTTCATGTATCATACCCATAAATAATATGGTGTCCGTCTCATTATCGGAAATGGTAAGGAGAAAAGGGCGATTAATTTCCATATCAAAGTTTTCTCCAATTTCAATCGATGTCGTTTTCATTTCAACAGATGTTGCTCCAGCTGCTTCTGTTCCTTCTTCATCGACATCTAAAAACGTTTTATGAACAATTTTATCGATATAAAGGGCGCCAAGCTGTTCTTGATCAATCATGTTGGAAAAATCAGCCTCCTGTGTATCAAAAGCTTGCTCCATACCTAACGATTGAAAGAAGTTTTGCAGTTCTGCTTCATATTCTAAAGAGAATTTCGGCATGCGTAGATTTCCTTTTTGAATTTCCATACTATCTCGCCATTCTTGCCAATTTTCAAGAGTGAATCCTTCTAAGAAATCATCCATAGCTATATCTTCTTTTGGGAGAAATAACTCCATCTGCATGTCTTCATTTTCTCCATAAGGAAGTGAAACTGCTTGCATTTGGTCCGTTTCTACATAAGGTAGCTCTTCATTTAAGGCCATAAATGGCACTTCTACAGAAGAGTTATTTTTCTTGTGAAAGGTTCGTTCTTGCGTGTTATTTTCATCAAATGGGTATGTCCAAGCACCATTAAAGTAAGTTGCGTTTACAAGAATAGCAACATGTTCTTGATCGATTTGGTTGATAATATCTTTTATTTTTCCATTCGTTTGGTTGCTGACCCATTCATTAATTGGTTCAGGAGTGGTAAGGGCTGCTAATTCAGCTTGGTACGTATCGGTTACGGATTGTTGGAAGGTATCCAAAAATTCATATGTTTGGTTAAGCCAGATGGAGTTTGCGATGTTGAGTTCTAGTTCTTCGTCATTGACGTTCGTAAAATGTTCCATCAATGATGCATTTTGATGATTGAAATCTTCTATATCCATTCCTTGTAGCTGTAGTGCTTGACCCATTTCAGACCTTGTATCACCATTGGCGCCATTATACACCATTGCCATAGCTAGCCAATAACTTGTCGGTGAGACAAATACATTACCATCATCATTAGGATCTAGTGATTGAATAGATTGAAATGCTAAAAGATTACTTGCTTCGGACACTTCTTTCATGGAAGAACCTCCTTCATCTTCACTATTTTGGTTATTCTCATTAGGGTCATTATCTTCTGGTGAACCAGAATTACAAGCAGCAATGAACAAGACGATGAAACTTAGAGCGACAAACAGTAGTGATTTTTTATGCACGTTACATCTGCCCTTTCTGTTTGAATATAGTATTCATTTCATTGTTGCACTTTCATAGACGGAATATACGATTCTAAGTTTCTCTAAAGATATCATAAAGAGAAAAAAGCAACAACATGAAATATGAATCATGCTGTTGCTCATCCTTTAATCGGATTCCTTCATTTTTCCAAAGTATAGTGTACCTAATAACCAAAATGCGATAGTTAGTAGAGTTACCGCAATTAATACAGGAACTGCACCAAATTGGATAATAAAAGGTACAGAAGCTGCAGTTACTAATCCGCCACCGACCATTGGTTCGAATAGAATTTGCTTATAACCGAATGCATTAAGTGCTGGAGATTGATTTTCTGAGTCAACGATTCGCATAAGCATAATTCCTGTTGCTGCTACACCAGTACTTTGACCAAAATCACCGATACCTCGTTCAAACCAATAGCTTGGAATCATCTTTGGTCCTAAATAAAGGAAGAGGAAGGTGTTGAGAACTATACCAACAACTGCCAGTAATATAAAAGCAATAATATTATCACCAATAACTTGTAAGCTCAGGCTTGCCATGGCACTGATAATAAGAAAGTCTAGCGCAACTCCTTGTATCGTGTTAATTGTATCTCGGTCAACTAGTTCATAACGATCAAATCGAGAAAGAAAGAATTGAACGAGAAGCCCCCCGATCATTGCGAACGGGAATAAAGGTACATATTCAAATAGATAAATCTCGAATGCTGCACCATATGTTACAGCTTCTAACCAAATTAATATTTCTAATAGAACAAAACCGATAAATATAGAAATTCCAATTAAACCTAGATGAAGTGCAAATGGTTCGATCGATAGTGACGAGGTTGTTTTTGTACCGGCAGATTTACGATGCTCTTTATTTAAAATTCCTGTTTGTTGCTCTAAGGAAATCTCATCTGGGTGATGTAACGTTTTTGATTTTCCATTACGTGCAGCCCAGTTAACCATAATCATACCAACGACTACACCGGATAATATTCCGACGGTTGCCAGACCAATAGCGAGGTCGTAACCTTCTGCAAACCCAAGTTCTTCAAACGTACTTTGTAGACCAGCTGCGGTACCGTGACCACCAACAAAACCTATTTCAATAAGTGCACCTGCTGCGGGGCTGAGTCCAAGTAGAGGGGTCAATACTGTAATTGCCAGTAAAATTCCAACAGCATATTGAGCCCAGGACATCGTATAGCCTAAAGCAATCTGTGGTCCACCAATTTTCCACATCTTTTTCGGTTTTGGTAGAACAAATCCAATGAATAAACAGGCAAAAACAACATTGATTAATAATTCAGGTAGGCCAGCCCAAACTTCTACCATTTGTTCGGTAAAAATTCCAGCGTTAAGAAATCCATCACCAGTTAGCCTCCCTAATACTTCTGGTCCTAATATTAGTGCTAAGAAACCACCGATTAATGAGGTAGGTAAGAAGAGTTTTTGTAGGATGGGTATTTTAAGGCGGATCAGTTTTCCGATAACGAGTAGTGCGGATAATATGATGATTGAGAAGCCGACGATTTGTAAAGACATAGATAAACTCCTTTTCATGAAAGTTATTTTTAAGGGGTAAAAAACAATAAAATATTGAATTAAACAATACCCGATTTAACTTTATGACAAACGTATACTTTACAAAATAGTCGACTTTTCTTTTGTTTTAGGCTTTCATTCCTCTCCAAAACACTTTCCACATTTGCTCTCCATGTTTTTCAATAATATCGAACGTATAATAACTCGTTTCGTAGGATAATCCATCTAACAAACCGTAAAAAACATTAGTTGCCTCTTTTGCAGTAACTACTGTGGTTATTTCTCCAACTTCTTGTCCTTTTTTTATGGTTTCCTCAAATAATGCCCGAGCGGTTTCTTCACTGTTGACCATTATTGTTAACAATCTTTCTTTTACATCTTCAGGAGGATAAGAAATAAATCGGTTGTAAAATTCTATACTGCTATCGTTATTAGCCAAGTCATGTACATTTGTAAGAAAGGAGAGATGTAGCGTTTCTTGAATATTTTTACCTTCGTTCTTTAACGAGTTTTTTACAAAATCAATATAATCACTAGAAATTTTTTGAGAAACATCTAAAAATAGTCCAGCTTTACTTTTGTAATGAGCGTATAGAGACGACTTCTTAATGCCAACAGCGTTGGCGATACTGGTCATGGAAGTGCCTTCATATCCTTGGCGAGCAAATAACTCCATTCCTTCAATTAATATTTTATCTTTTGTGTGCATACAGAAATTCCCCTTTGACAAAATGTAATAGATAGGATATAGTCATCTAGAAACGACCGTTCGGTAGGGTCTGGTCGTTCATGTATCTATTTATTAATAGTATATCTTGTTCAATTTTATATGCAAAGGCGGAGGATAGATATGGCAACTCAGTCATTATTACGAAATAGAATATTTGTCTTGCTCTTTGTTGCTGGTATATTTGCGGTTGTTAGTTTCAGTATGTTTCTTACAACCACGACATGGTTTGTAATCAGTGAAAGCAATTCTGCTGGATCACTTGGATTAGTGCTTATTGCTGCAACAATTCCACGTATCGCCATGATGGTTTTTGGTGGAATTTTAGCAGACCGCTATAAGAAAACTTCTATTATGTTTGTTACTAACTTTATGCAAGGAATATTATTGTTAACTTTATTTTTGCTTGTATGGAATGATACAGCATCTATTATGATGCTATTACTATTAGCGGCAGGATTTGGAATGTTAGATGCTTTTTTTGGCCCGGCAAGTTCGTCGTTAATTCCTAAGATTGTAGAGAAGAGACAGTTGCAACAAGCGAATGCTATTTTTCAAGGAGCGGATCAGATTGCCTTTATAGCTGGTCCTATACTTGCAGGAATTATAATGGAGACAGTGGGGGTAGCAGGTAGCTATTTTATTGCAATGATTTTCGCTTTCTTATCTGCTGTCATTATATATCCAAAATTTATAAAGGAAGCTCCAGTAGAACATGAAGTGCAACAACAGCCAGTGAAGGAAATGAAAGAAGGCTTTCAGTATATCCGTAAGTCAAACTTTCTGTTAACGGGGTTAGGTGTTCTAATTACACTAAACTTTTTTGTCTTTGGCACATTGCACATTGCAATACCACTGCTAGTAGAGAGTTACGGCGGCTCACCTTTAAACTTAAGTTATATGGAGTCAAGTCTTGGAATTGGTTTACTCATTGGAACTGGAGTTTTAAGTTCTATACTCATTAAGAATAAAGGAAAAACATCTTTGATTGGATTAACAGGTGCAATTATTGCTTATCTTATATTCGCACTAGTTCCTAACCTAACGTTATTAACCATTGTGGTATTCTTTATTGGATTTTCCATGTCATTTGTGTTTGTACCTTTCTTTACAGCGGCACAAGAAATTACAGAAGATCACATTATGGGGAGGGTAATGAGTATTATATTCTTAGCCATGAATGGCTTCGACCCACTCGCATATGCAATAGTTTCAGGATTAGCAGCGATGGACATATCTATACAAGTCATCTTATTTAGTTTTGGAATCATTGGAGCGATTATCACTATTCTTTTATTTGTAAAAGCAAAAACCTACCAAAGCAAATAACCGAATGAAAGAAGGGATGTCGTTTTGAAAGGAAAGCAACAAAAAGAAGAGATAGACAAGATTAACGTAGAGTAAGCACCTTGCTTGGATGAAAATGTACAGCAAGGTGCTTATTTTATTTCGTATTCGAGCAGCAATCCTCTATATTAATGAAGGTTTACTTTATTTTGAGGCATGTACTTGTTTTCTTCTCCACCCACCAACCACTATTAATACGAGTGTCAAACCTAATAACGACAATATTTCTTGATTGCCAACAGGTGAGAAAAATTGTTGAATATACGGTTCTTTTAACAGCATTTTTCCAGCCGTCCATGTAAGCAATCCAGCTCCAAAATAAATAATAACTGGAAATTTATGAATGAGTTTTAATATAAATTCGCTCGCAGTTAGGATGATAGGAATACTAAGAATAATCCCTGCGATAACAAGCAATAAATCGCTATTTGCAATAGCGGCAATAGCAAGTACATTATCAAGGCTCATTACGACATCAGCGAAGATGATAATGGAGACAGCTTCTTGTAATGATTCACCACTTTTCATATTGTCGTAGTCTTGCTTGTCCACTAAGAGCTTATAGGAAACGAATAGCAAGAGGATTCCACCAATCAATTGAATAAAAGGCATTTGGAATAAATGAATCATTAAGAATACGAATAGAATTCGCATGGCAATAGCACCAAAGGTTCCCCACCAAATTGCTTTACTTTGTAAATGCGTAGGAAGATTTCTACTTGCCATAGCAATAACAATTGCATTGTCCGCGCTGAGTAAGATATTAATAAGGAGTATTTGTATAACTATTTCAATTAATTCCAACTTACTCCTCCTTTCAAAAAGTCCAAGCTTTTTTTCAATATATGATGAAAGGGAGGAGGGTTAGAACGTAATGATTAAAATTTTGTATTTCACTAACCAGTAAAATAGAAATGTTGGCGATAACTGTTTATATTTCCCTCAACTTCGCTAAGTTATAGGTTTGGTAAATGAATTAAGTGGAGAGATGTTACTAAAGAGTTGGGGTATAACAAACAGTTTTATAAAAGAGTCATAAAAGGATATTTTATGTAAAATCCGAATGTTAGCTGTTCTGATTTTCATTACAGACGAACGCTTTTTGTAGGCACGGCTTCATCTAACTTGAAAAGAGGAACACTTTTCAAGTGGTTTTTCAAGCTCAGTTATTCTGAGCAGGAGTCGCCGTCTTCCATTACAATCAAAGCCAAGTTATTGCTATAATCTGAACAAGATAGTTTTTAAATGAAACTTAACAATTATGAAATTGAGACAAAAAGATGGATGACAGAATAAGCGTAAGAAATATACGGAGACTCCTTGAAAATCAAAAATCGATTTTCTGCGTGCGATGCAATGCTGTCGAAGTATTCCTTGTCCTGTGGGAGTGAGGCATAGGCGAGACCCCGGAATACGAAGTATCCGGAGGTTCACCAGCCGCCCACATAAAGCGGAGTATATTTCTGAAGCGGGTTATTATTCATTCGGATTTGTCTTTTGAATATATACTTTGTCACAATACTTTTCTCATTGTTTTTCTGCTAGTCCTTGTTCATGTGATTGACGTACTCTGTGAAGGAGTTCGCTATCAGTTAATAAACGGTATCCTGTAGAAGCTAGAGCTTTAGCTCCTGTTATAATAGCTTCGTTACCTGCAGCAGATTTTGCGGCTTCTCGAAACTCAACTGTATGGCCAATTAAATTATCTTCGCCAATTTTAATATGACCATGTGCGGTAGGTACTTCATAGCTAATATTACCAGCATCTGTAGAGCCTTTGCCTTTCTTTTTCTCTGTGATTACTGTTTCACCTTGCTTTTCTAACTCTTTCTTTAAAACATTGTCTAGTGTATTCGTAAGCACAAAATCTTTTACTTCATTTTGGAATCGCTCCACTTTGACAGTTGAACCAGTGGCAAGTGCTGCGCCTTTTGCAATAGCACGAACTTTTTCAGCGGTTTCCTCTGTTTTGCTCCAAGATTCGGCTCTAATATAAAAGCGAGCTGCTGCATATTCCGGTATAATATTTGGGGCATCTCCACCATGAGTGATAATGCCATGAATGCGAACATCACTAGGCAGTTGTTGGCGTAGTGCATTAATTCCGTTAAATAATTGAATAACAGCGTCTAATGCATTAATTCCTTCTTCTGGTGCTCCAGATGCGTGAGCGGGCTTTCCGTAGAAATGGAATTCTAATGGGTCTACTGCTAATGTTTCACTTGTTAAACTTGTTTTTCCTGATGGATGGAGCATAAGTGCCACATCGATATTTTTTAGCAAACCATGTTTTACAAAGCTCCCTTTAGCACTTCCGTTTGGTCCCCCTTCCTCGGCTGGTGTGCCTAGCACTACTACACGACCTGCAGTTTCTGAAAGGGATTCAGCTAAGCCAATAGCTGCTGCGATACTTGTTGTACCAATGATATTGTGCCCACAAGCATGCCCGATTCCTGGTAGTGCATCGTATTCTGCGAGAAAGGCAATCGTTGGGCCTTCTTTGCCACTATCTTTGGATGCAAAAAAGGATGTCTTATGTCCTGCAACTGCTGATTCAACAGTGAAACCTGCATCTGTTAGTGTTTGTATAAGTTTCGAACTTGCAAAAAATTCCTCATTACCAATCTCTGGTTGCGCATGAATGTCCTGACTAATTTGAATATATTTGTCTTTATTATCCTCGATATTTTGAAAGATAGCTTCTTGATGTGATTGAACAATACTCATAATTATTCCCTCCTCAGGTATAAATGTTATTTTTTTAACTGTTCAAAGGCTTTATCTAACTGTTCTTGCGTTAATTTCACTAAGAATGAACCGCCGTTTGTATCATCTTTAATTGCTTGTTCGATATCCTCTTCTTGATAAAGTTCTACGATACGCTGGTATACTTCATTATCTTTGTCTTCTGATCGAGTTGCGATAATATTGACATAAGGGTGTGTTGCCTCTCCATTTGCGTCTTCAATATAAATAGGATCTTCACCTGGTTCAAAGCCTGCTTGACCAGCTACACCATTGTTGATTACGGATGCAGCAACATCTGGCAATACATGGGCAGTTTGTTGTGCCGTCATCGGAATAATTTCTAAATTCAATGGGTTTTCGTCTATTTGCGAAGGGTCACCGAACATTCCAAAATTATCACTTAATGTAAGTAGGCCTGCGCTCTCTAGTACTCGCAAGGAGCGGGCTTGGTTCGATGGATCGTCTGGAATGGCAATCTTGTCGTTTTCTTTTATTTCAGAAACGTCCTTAATTTTTTCGGAATATAAACCAATTGGTGCAAGAACTGTAGATCCAATGGGAACAATGTCTTCACCACTTTCCTTTACATATTGTCCTAAGAAGGCAATGTGTTGGAAAGCATTGATATCAATATCTCCTTGAGCTAAAGCGTTGTTTGGCAATGTATAATCAGCAAACTCGATAAGTTCGATGTTAATTCCTTCTTCAGCTGCTTTTTCTTTAAGGAGTGGCCATTGAGCCCCATCGGCACCATTCACTCCAATTTTTACAGTCACTTCTTCATCTCCAGCTTTGGCCTCATCACTTCCGCAAGCTGCCAAAAATAATATAAAACTTAATAATGCTAGTAAAATAAATGATTTTCTCATGTGAAATTCCTCCTAATAGGTGTCAATTAACGACGCATAATTTTTTTGGAAATAGTGTTACCAAGCCATTGAGCTAGCTGAACCATAACAATAAGTATGATTACAGTCACAAGCATAACGCTGCCGTCGAATCGCTGATATCCATATGTCATCGCGATATGTCCAAGACCACCGCCGCCAACTGTACCTGCCACAGCAGAGAAGTCGATTAACGAAATAGATACAAATGTAAGTCCAAGGATTAATGGTCCTAGCGCTTCTGGAATTAATACAGTGAAAATGATCTTTATTGGACTGGCCCCCATGGCTTTAGCGGCTTCAATAACTCCAGGGTCAATACTTACAAGATTATTTTCTACAACTCTTGCAATGGTAAAACTAGCAACAATTGTCATTGGGAAAATTGCAGCAGCAGTGCCTATTGTGGTACCAATGACGAGTCTTGTAACTTGTGAGATTGCTACTAGAAAAATGATAAATGGGATTGGACGAATGATATTAATAATAAAGTTCAGTACGTTAAAGATAATCTTGTTTTCTAGTATGTTGTTTTCACGAGTTACAAATAGCAATAAACCCATGCATATACCTAGAATGGAACCAAAAAATAATGTTGCTGCGACCATGAGTAATGTTTCTCCTGTTGCCTCTACAATTCGTGGCCAAAATGTACTCCAATCAACCCCCATGTGTATACACCTCCTCCATATCAACAATCGTTTCTAATTCATGAATAACCAGTTGTACTTGCTGTTCATCTCCTTCAAAAGAGACAATGAGATTTCCGAATAATTTTTCTTGTAGTTCACGCACGGATCCATATACAATATTAAAGTCGATGTTATGTTTGCGTGTTGTACTTGATAAGATGGGATCAGTGGCTCTTTCACCTTTGAACAAAACACGATAAAGATTACCTCCTCCAGCTTCCGTCCACTCTTTTAGTACTTTTTCAGACGGAAGTTCTTGTTGAACCGAACGAATAAATCGTTTTGTTGTTTCGTGAGAAGGATTTGTAAAAGTATCAAACACATTTCCACTCTCAATGACTTTACCTTCTTCCATCACAGCCACTTTGTTACATATTGACTGAATAACTCCCATTTCATGAGTGATAAGTAGAATGGTTATACCTAAATCTCGATTTACTCTTTTTAATAGTTTCAAGATATCTGATGTTGTATTTGGATCTAAAGCAGAAGTCGCTTCATCACAAATTAAAATATCGGGTGATGTAGCCAGTGCCCTTGCAATCCCAACACGTTGTTTTTGTCCACCTGATAACTGGTCTGGATAATCTTTTGCTTTATCGGATAATCCAACAAATTGTAGCAGTTCAGTAACTCTTTTATTTACTGAACTTTTTGATGTACCAGCAAGTTTGAGTGGATATGCAATATTTCCGGCGACTGTCCGTGATTGGAATAAATTGAAGTTCTGAAAAATCATTCCTATATTTCTTCTACGCTCTCGCAATTGCTTGGCGGATAATTTTCCAACATCTATTCCTTGGATGTGTACCGAGCCTTCGGTAGGACGCTCGAGCATATTTACCAATCGAAGCAAAGTGCTTTTTCCTGCGCCACTGAATCCGATGATTCCATAAATATCTCCTTTCTCAACCGTTATAGATACTTCTTTTACAGCTTCCACTTTTCTTTTTCCAAGTGTAAATATTTTTGTTACATTCTGAAATTCAATCATGTCTTAACCCCCACCAAGTGATGAAATAAAAAATCCCTCATTTCTTGAAAGACAAGAAATGAGGGATTCGTAACCATATGTATATATGTAGAAGCCATCGTTTCTCATCTTCCAAATGCTGGTTTGCATTTGCAGGAATTGGCACAGTATTCTTTAATATAAAGAATCCGCTGCCGAGATGTCATAGGGCCTGATCCCTCAATCTCTCTGGATAAGAAAAAACGTAAAATATTTAGTTGTTATATTGAAAGTAATTCTAGATGATAAAATAAATTAAGTCAATATGGTATTAAAAATAAAATTATTCTGATAAATAGTCCGAGTGTAGTAAATGAAGAAATTGTACTATTCATCTTCACTACGAAGTCTTGCATAGATACCATTTGTCCGGTTTAAATCAAGCTTGAGTCCAGCATATGGATTTGCGTGTAAATTTTCTTTAATCCATTCACGCAGAGCAGAAATAATATGTTTTGTTACAATTTCTTGCTTGCCATATACTGTGGTTATTTCTGCAGAGAAACCGGAATAATCATCATAAAAAAGTTCAACTTCCACTTCAGCTGGCTCAATTTTGCGTTGGCGAGCAATATATATACATACGGCAAGAATAATATCTTCCTCGGGAATGATTAGCTTCGTCACTTCCAAAGCTCCTCTTCATTTTGATGTTGATTTTGTAGTAATAACTTCTCTGCAAACTTCCTCATCACATAGGCTCCCTTTTCTATGAAGTCGGTCACTTTATTTTACTATAATTATGTCAAATTTATGAAGTGAAACGATTTTTTAGTAATAGGAAATATTTTCCGAACTAGTATATAAAGGTTCACAATTTATCGTATTCCGACAGTAAACATACTCTTCAATCGAGTGCAAAGTGAAGCCCAACTTAAGAGAGAAGCGTTCAATCCTGTACAGCGCTTTCCATGATAGAGAAAGTAGCTTGGTTACAGTTAATTCCTGCCATGCGACCATATGGGAGTGTTGCTTTCGGTTCACTATGCCCGAAACTTACATTATAAAGAACTGGTAGTTTCGATAGACCATTTTCTTTGAGTACATCTGTAATTACTTTTTTATACTCCTTGTAATAGGTTTCTCCATGCGGTTTCGCAAATATAATCCCATTCGCATTTTGAAGTATTCCTTGTGTAGCATAATTTTGTAACCATCGAGCGAGAAGCTCTGGTTTTGGCTCTTCTTCTGAAGTTTCGAAAAATAATATTGAATTTTTCCAATGGTGGATTTCTGGCCAAAGATTCGTGCCTTTTATACTTTCCATAGAGTCGATACATCCACCAATTAATCGTCCTTGGACAATACCTTCTCCTTGTAAAATTTCATATGATTTATTAGGGTAAGTCGTTCTTTTCGTGTCTTTATTTTTAATATTCCATTCTAGGAACTCACTTGTCCAATGCTCTGGTGGTTCGATATCTCCAATTATATTGTTCGAGAATAATGTGTTATGGATATGATTGATGGTATATGGATCCATTTCAACATTTTCAGCGAAATCCGTCATGATAGCAGGTCCATAAAAGGAAGATATCCCGGCCTTATAACAGAAAAAATGAGAAATTGTTGTATCCGAATATCCTAAGAATATTTTAGGATTTTTATGAATTACATCGAATTCAATATAGGGTAAAAGGCGAATACTATCTTCACCGCCTATGTTTGAAATAATTGCTTTTATTTCTGGATCTTCAAAAGCGTCCATTAGATCTTTTGCACGTGCTTCTGGATGCTCATGAAGATATGTTTCTCCTTTTAAACTATTAGGAGTAGGAATTACTTGTAAACCAAATACTTCTTCTAAACGTTTAACTCCTTGGTCATAACGCCATTGTAGATTCTCCTCACCAGCACCTCCCCATGAAAGGGAAATGGTTGCAACTTTATCTCCTGCTTTTAATTTTGGTGGTTTGATTAGCATTTGGATACAACTCCTTTTTATTTTGGGATTCTTGCATGTAATGTATTAATACCCCATTGAATGAAGTTTTGTTTCACTTTCTAATAACATATCGTATTCATATTTGTTTTACAAAGAAAGACGATAAATTTCTTTCACTCTGTTAGGCGAGCTATTTTTTTGAAGCAACCTTGTACTTTTATTAATCATTCGAAATGACTTGGTGCTTTACAGCAAATAACGCCGCCTGTGTGCGATCGGAAAGATCTAATTTCGATAAAATTTTATTTATATGCGTTTTTACTGTCTTTTCTGTAATAAATAATGAAATAGCGATTTCTTTATTACTTTTCCCTTTAGCAATTTCTTTTAATACTTCTGTTTCGCGATTGGTTAATGTATTTAAACGATACGAAGGATGATGAATAGAATTGACGGGCATTAAATGATTGGTAACTTTTGGATGTAGTTGAGTTTGCCCATCCATCAGAGAAATAATACTATTAATTAGATCATCTGGTTGAATATCCTTTAGTTGATATCCAGATGCACCGGCTTCTAACGCAGGTATAACATGATTTTGCTCTGAAAAGCTTGTGAGCATCAATATTTTTACTTCCGGAAATAAGGACCGGATTTTCCTTGTTGCCTCAATACCGTTCATAACGGGCATCATTATATCCATTAGGATGATATCGGGCTTGTGGGATTGTGTAAGTTCAATTGCTTCCTGTCCATTGGAAGCTTCACCGACAATTTTTATGGGAGGTTGTGTTTTTAAAAACATAACTAGACCACGTCGAACTACATGATGGTCATCTGCTATCAATACTTTAATCAAGTTTGATTTTCCTCCTTTAATAGTGGGATGGAAATTTGAATAAAAGTTCCCATCCCGACTTTTGATGTAAGCTGAAACTTGCCACCTATTTCTTCTGCGCGTGATTGCATACTACGTAATCCCATGGTAGGCATCTCAAAATCTTTATCATAAAAGAAACCTGCGCCATTATCTGATATTGAAAGAATGATGTTTGATCCTTCTGTATTCATTTCAATGAAAATATCCTGTTGTCCAGAGTGCTTTTTACAGTTGGCCATTGCTTCTTGTCCAATTCTCCATAAAGCTTCTTCAACTTGTGGATCTATGGGTTCGATTCCACTCATCTTAGTATGAATATGTAAATCAAGTACTTTTGCATAATTAATGAACGAAGAGATTAAACCGTTTTCTAAAGCAGGGGGACGAAGCTGCTTTATGAATGTACGCATCTCGCTCAAGGCCTCTTGAGATAAATCTTGTATATATTGAAAGGTATCTTTTACTTCTGGTTGAGCTGTCATTTCTTGACCAGCTCTTGCAGTTAAACTTAATGAGAATAATAATTGATTAACAGAATCATGTAAGTCACGTGCAAGGCGGGTTCGTTCCGTATGAAGCGCAATATCTTGTTCTTTTTGGGTCAAATAAATTCGTTTTAATGCAGTTCCAATTTGATAGGCTATCGACTCTAGTAATGCTAGTTCCTGCTTGTGAAAGTGGGTTTTATTAGGAGAACCGACATTTAATATACCGAATCGTTCATTTCCTGCTTGTAAAGGAACGGTTGCATGATGAGTTAGTCCATCATTTTTAGGGTCGTTTTCTCGTAAAGCGGATTCAATTCGTTGACATTCAATAATGTTACTAGCTTTTGTTAATTCTCCCTTTCGATAACGATTGACACACCAACAACTTTTCTTTTTCATCCGATAACAGTTGTTTGCAGAAAGTGCTGGTGGAAGAGCATGGCTAGCGGTTAATTTTGGGTTTTTTTGATCTCCATTTTCATCTATAAGGAATATCCACCCGATTTGGAAACCAGTGACTTGTAATAGTTTCTCAAGAACTTCATGCAATGTTTGTGTTATCTCCGTTCCTTCATTTAGCAATTCAGCTATCTCTTTAAGAATACTTCCTTCTGTTAATGGATTGCTAGACATGAAATAGACCATCCTTACCTTTTTCTATTAGTATAGCATTTTTTACATGTTTTTTATTTGTAATAGTTCGATAATTTCTTGATCTGGTCCCTCATAGAAGATAGATTTCCAACCATTTGAGATTTCATAAGGGCCTTCAATCGGTACTATTTGAAGCGATTTTAAATAAATGATTGTTTCCTTCATGTTATTAACCTGAAAGCAGATATGAACATGTGGGGAGTGGGAAGGTGGAGAAGAGGGTTGAATCAATTCTAACCTCCACTCCTTCCTTTTTAGAAAAACGATTTGTTCATCCATAAATGTGAGATACTGTTCTACATCCAAATCGAACATCAATTGATAGAATTTCTGAGATCTTTCTAAATCAGTAACTTCAATAGCTATATGATGAAATTGCATTATTAATCACCTCTAGAGGGGAGCTTGTAAACTATAAGGATGTTTTTCTGGTAAGATAAGATTCATATCTCCAAACTCATGCCATAGATAGCCTTCTTTAATTGCTTGTTCGTAAGCATTTAACAGCAACGACTCCCCAATAAACGAGGTTAGCATTTCTAAGTGACTAGATTTTGGTTCGTGTAAGCCGGTTATTAATCCATTTGTAAGTTTGCGAGGAAAGTCACGTTGGATATATAAATTTGTCCATCCGGTTGATTCTCCGGTTAGCGCCATTGTTTCAAGTGCACGTACAACCGTCGTGCCAACTGCGATTACTTGTTTGTTGTGACTTTGGGTTTGCTCAATCAATGATACAGTTTCTTTTGGTATCGAATAAAACTCTTCGTTATTATCTGGAGAATGATCCCACGCATCGTCTAATAAATAACTAAGGCCTGTATGCAACTGGAGAAATGCGATGTTGATACCTTTTTTCTGTAATCGGAAAAGCATTTCCCAACTAAAAGCACGCCCTGCTGAAGGCATTTCTACAGAACCAGGGTGTATAGCATAAGCAGTCTGGTAGGCATCTAATGACCATGGGTGATGAATATATTCGTAGCGAACAGGTTCCCCGTGCGTATAGAAGTAGTTGTATAAATCAATGTCACTTCGATTAAATTCTATCTGTTTTAATGGAGACTGTAATTTGGATGCAATTATTTTTCCGACTAACCCTTCACGAAAATACAACTGCTCATTAATCAAAGCTTCTATAGGGACAAGCACCTCCCATACATTATTAGATAAACGTTTTGCTAAACGGACTTCGATTGTTTTACCGTTAGATAATGTAGCCTTTAACACAGGTGGAATGGTCCGACTATTATTTAGAACGAGTAAATCACCAGAAGAAAGATAGTTTTCTAAGTTATAAAAATAACTGTGTTCATAAGAGCCGTTGCTAGAATCAAGCGCAAGCAAACGTACTTGATCACGTCGAAGACCTCTTTTTTCTGGTGGTGTTGTAGCATTTGCTTCATCAGGTAAATGGAAATGCGGAGCATGAGGAAGCATATTATTCTCCTCCTTTTGCAAAATCGAATGTTTGTGCTTCTAGTCGCTCTCCATGTATGTTACTGGCATCATCTGAAGCGAGATATAAAAATACATCTGTACAATCTTCTGGTTGAGCAAGTTCGTATTTACAATTAGGTACTGCAAGGTCATGCATTTCTGTATCCATTTCTCCTGGATCTACCATGTTAACCCGAATAGGTGTTTCTTTAAGTTCATCAGCCCACGTCTGGGTTATTCCTTCTACTGCGAATTTAGATATTCCATAAGCTCCCCATCCGCTATAACCGGTGTTTCCAGCTTCGGAAGTTATATTGATTACAGATCCATGATTTCTTTGCAGCATTCCTGGAATGACTCGTTTTGATAAAAGAAAAACACTAGCAGTGTTTACCCGTAATACATGAAAGAAATCATCTTCAGTAGTATCTAGTAATTGAGGGATTGGGCTAGGACCTACAGTCGATGCATTATTAATTAAGACATCTATTTTCCTAAATTTTTCTTCGGCAAGTGCTACGAATCTCTCAACATCTCTTGTATTATTAATATCTGCTGTAACAGCAAGAACTTCTACCCCTAAGTGTTGGATTTCGTTTTTAACTTCTGTTAATGCTTGTTCCCCCCGTGCACATATAGCAAGTGATGCACCCTGTCGTGCAAAGGCTAAAGCAATAGCTCTTCCTAATCCTTTCGATGCCCCTGAAATCATAACTACTTTTGATTGCTCCATTATTTTTACACCCCTTTGTTTATTGGTATACATTAAGTGTAAATGGATTAAATGGTAAATACGTCATTCCTATGGTTGGTCTTTCACTACAACTTTAGATGTATGGCAAAATTTGAAGGTGAATTTTTTAAAAAGTAAGAAAGTAGGATAGACAAGTATTTATAAAGTGATAAAATATTAATAAAAAGACGGAATGGGATAGTGTAGGTGAGCAGATGAAGATATGGTGGAGAAAGATAGCAGTAGTTCTTATTACAATATTAACATTAGGTATGTACTCTCCGACAACCTTGCTGGAAGTAGATGCTCAAAAGGAAAATGGTAATGTATCATCCTCTTCAAACTCAGATCAAGAGACAATAGCAAGGACGATAGAAATACAAGATGCTATTCCTACAACAATCGAGGAGGATCTTGATACAGCATTAAATCGTTTAATGTCTCAAGCTCAGGAACAATCGATGATTAAGTTTGGAACAAAGATTGCTACCAAAGTAGAGGATGAATTTAACCAAGAGATTCTTCCGAAAATAGAGGAAGTATTACATACATTACTAGAAGAAACAGAAACAGCGTATGGATTCCTTTCTGTTACAGAGGATCCTGCAGCTGGTTACGGTGAACGGATATTTAATGTTTATGATGAGAAGACAAAACAACACATAGCTAAATTTCATGTTCGTCGAGATAATCGACCGTTGGAAGGGCATTATTTTAATTTTCACTATCACTTAAACACAGATCAATTTAAAGTACATCATGATATTGGAGATATTTACTGGGACAAAAATACACCCCCGAAATGGATGATATAAAAACTAATTCATACAGTCTTAGATGCGTTAATTTAATTAAGTTGATATGAAACCATATTTTATATAAACCGAGCTAAATACCGGATAGTATTTGATCTCCTACCTATGTGAGGATAGAGACAGTTGCTACTGGTAAATAGTTCGGTTTTTAATTTGTTAAGGGAGAAACGAGAAGTCGGATAGGTGACTACAATTAGCAATTCAAAATGAGGATTAAGGCTAACCCTTACCCTCATTGGCAACCGCCTGTAAAAATACACCTATTTTCTGATCAAGAATGGTCATGTCAGCATATTGATCATATGGTGTCGGTTCTTGGTTAACGATAATAAGTCTAGCTCCACTTTCTTTTGCGATTAATGGGATTTGATTGGCGGGTGATACCGTCAATGATGAACCGAGTACGATAAAAAGATCCGCTTTTTCTGCGTCTTGAAATGCAGTTTGAAAAGCTTCTTGAGGTAGCATTTCACCAAACAAAATAATTGAAGGGCGCAATACTCCACCACAATCACAATGATATTCATTGTCTACATATTCTCCGCTGCTATATTCTTTTCCACAGCTTTGGCAGTGGAGTTTTTGTAGTGTGCCATGTAATTCATGTACGATTTTACTGCCGGATGCTTGATGAAACCCATCGACGTTCTGTGTAATAATGGAATGGACAAGACCTTGCTGTTCCCATTCAGCCAAGATGTAATGTCCCTGATGCGGGCCATATTCTTTTACTTTCAGTACACGCTCTCGATAAAAGTCAATAAACGTATCAACGTTATTATTTAGTGCATCTATACTAGCAATTTTACTTGGGTCGTGCTGCTTCCAAAGACCTTTGTTCGCAGATCGGAAATCCGGTAGACCACTTTCGGTGGACATACCAGCCCCAGTGAAAATAACAGTGTAATTAGATTCTTGCAGCCAATCTTTTATCACTTTTATCCCTCCTCATGTTGGCATCTATTATACAGGCTAAGCTATTTCTAATGCCAATGATATTGACAGAAAAATTTGGATGTGTTATTAAAAATATAGGGGTTAGCACTCGTTAGCACAGAGTGCTAAATGCAGAAATAAAGGAGATGTTATTATGGGAAAACGTAAATTTAAAGCCGAGTCACAAAAACTATTAGATATGGTGATTAACTCTATTTATTCACAGCGCGAAGTGTTCTTGCGTGAATTAATTTCTAATGCAAGTGATGCGATAGATAAGATTTACTATAAAGCATTGACCGATGATTCCTTGTCATTTGATGTGGACAACTACTATATAAAAATTACTCCCAATAAAGAGGAACGCACATTAACGATTGTAGACACAGGAATCGGTATGACACAAGAAGAATTAGAAAATAATCTTGGTGTTATCGCAAAAAGTGGTTCACATACATTTAAATCAGAGAATGAAATTAAAGATGGACATGATATCATAGGACAATTCGGGGTTGGTTTCTATGCTGCGTTTATGGTAGCAGATAAAGTAGAAGTAGTAACGAAATCCATTGACAGTGATGTAGCATTTAAATGGGAATCCAAAGGGTCTGATGGATATTCTATTACAGAAGTGGACAAGCAAGATACTGGAACAACGATTACATTGTATATTAAAGAAAACCAAGAAGAAGAAACTTATGACGAATTTTTAGAGACATTTACGTTACAACAAATCATTAAAAAGTATTCTGATTTTATTCGTTACCCAATCAAAATGGATGTAACCGAAAGTAAGTTGAAAGAAGGATCTGAAGACGAATATGAAGATGTAATAGAAGAACAAACAATCAATACGATGGTTCCTATCTGGAAGAAGAATAAGAGCGAATTAAGTGATGATGACTATACGAATTTCTACCAGGAGAAACGTTATGGGTTTGATAAGCCGCTTAAACATGTACACATCAATGTGGATGGTTCTATTCGTTATAATGCTATTCTATTTATTCCAGAAAGTGCACCATTTAATTACTACACACGTGATTATGAGAAAGGACTTGAGCTTTATTCTAACGGAGTATTAATTATGGATAAATGTGCTGACTTACTTCCGGATTACTTTAGTTTTGTTAAAGGAATGGTAGATTCGGAAGATCTTTCTCTTAATATCTCTCGTGAAATGCTACAACATGATCGTCAATTGAAGCTTATTGCTAAAAATATTAAGAAAAAAGTAAAACAACAGCTAGTAAGTCTTTTACGTGATGAACGTGAAAGCTATGAAAAATTCTTTGATGCATTCGGTCAACAAATTAAATTTGGTGTTTATAGCGATTACGGTCAAAACAAAGATGAGTTAAAAGATTTA
The DNA here is from genome assembly GCF_001741975.1 of Oceanobacillus sp. E9. Classification (NCBI taxonomy): domain Bacteria; kingdom Bacillati; phylum Bacillota; class Bacilli; order Caryophanales; family Bacillaceae; genus Oceanobacillus; species Oceanobacillus sp. E9. The sequence continues at coordinate 285,989 of NZ_LSNA01000001.1, read as the reverse complement.
CTTCTATTTTATTCTTCAACAGAGAAAAAACTAGTAACGCTTGAAGAATATGTTTCCCGTATGCCGGAAGATCAAAAGTATATTTATTATGCTACAGGTGATTCAAGAGATCGAATTGAAAAACTCCCACAAACAGAATTAGTTGCAGATAAAGGCTATGAAATTCTTTACTTTACAGATGAAATTGATGAATTCGCCATCAAAATGCTCATGAATTATGATGAAAAAGAATTCCGTTCGGTATCAAGTGGAGATCTAGGTATCGAAGAAGATGAGAAAGAAGAAAACGAACAGGAAAATAACGATAATGCAGAATTATTTGCAGCGATGAAAGAAGTATTATCTGACAAAGTAAAAGATGTACGTGCTTCAAAGCGCTTGAAATCACATCCAGTCGTGTTGACTGCAGATGGTGAGATCTCCCTTGAAATGGAGAAAATTATTAATGCAATGCCAGATGATCAGCAAATCCAGGCTGATAAAGTATTGGAGATTAATGTAAATCACGATATTTTCCAATCCTTAAAATCAGCGCAAGGTAATGATGATGAAAAGTTAAAACTATATACCAATCTTTTATATAATCAAGCACTTCTTATTGAAGGATTGCCAATTAATGATCCAGTAGAATTCACAAATGACATTTGTAAAGTAATGGTATGAAGGGAAAAAGTTGTCTGAGTCAATGCTCCGGCAGTTAAAAAATCCCCTTGAGGAAAATGTTGATTTTTCCTCAAGGGGATTTTTCATTTGAAAGTTTATAGAGCAATTGTAAAACCCAATACAAGGAAGAAGAATCACATTAGTTTTTTAGGGAATAGAGCGACTCTAAAGTCTAAACTCACGAAGAAACCCAAACAAATAAGGGAATAAAAAATCTCGTTTAGTGATCTCTAAAAGCCATTAACATGCTCTTGAACTGAATAGACAAAAGCATGTTTCTAAGCATCTTCTTTGGTAGTAGCCTTATTTCCGATACATCTTAAATTGTAAGAACAATTCATTATAAAAAGCTAAGTTGCTTTGCCCCAAGTTTTCGTATACCTCTAAGCGGTCGGTTAATTCTGGATTAGGATAGAATCGTTCGTCTTCTACCATCTCTTTCGGCATGAACTGTAGTGCTTCTTTATTTGGTGTAGAGTAACTAACATACTCTGTATTTTGGGCAGCTACTTCTGCATCTAACATAAAGTTAATAAATTCGTGTGCACCATCTATATTTTGTGCAGTTTTTGGAATGACAAAGTTATCGAACCAGAGGTTGGACCCCTCTTCCGGTACCGCGTAGTCGATTGCTTCATTTTCTCCCATGATATCTGCGGCATCACCAGACCAACCAACCGCAATTGTGGCTTCGTTATTTGCCATTAACATTTTATTTTCATCACCAACTATTGCTCGAACATTTGGAGTAAGCCCCTCTAACCTTTCTAATGCTTGATAGAGATGGTCAGGATTAGTGTCGTTCAAGGAATAACCTAATGAGTTTAATCCCATACCGATAATTTCACGAGCGCCATCGATTAGTAAAATTTGATTTTCTAACGAAGGGTCCCATAAGTCATGCCAGCTTGTTAGTTTCATACCTTCTGGCAAAAGAGTTGTGTTAAATACAATTCCAACTGTTCCCCAAAAATATGGAACCGAATATTGGTTATTTGGATCGAATGGTAAATTCATAAAACGTTTGTCTAAATTACTCAGGTTTGAAAGTTTGGAATGGTCTAATTCAATTAGTAAATCTTCCTCTACCATTTTTTGCACCATATATTCAGATGGTACTGCAACATCATATGTCGTACCACCTTGTTGAATTTTTGTCATCATCGCTTCATTGGAATCGAATGTTTCATATACAATGGTAATGCCAGTTTCTTCCTCAAATTGACTAATTAGTTCTTCGTCGATATAATCTCCCCAATTGTATACAGTTAACGTATTATCACCGGAAAACCCTTGTGCAGCATTGAGGCGATTAATCATTATAAGTAAAACAATCGAAACAACGAGTATTGCAATAAATGATCGCATGATAGATTTCATCGTCTCAAGCCAACTCCTTTCGTTCCACTACGCTGTGTAAGATAGTAATAAACAATTACGAGAAGTATTGTTATGAAAAACATAATGGTAGATAAAGCGTTAATATTAAGCGATATTCCTCGTCTAGCTAATGAATATATTTCAACAGACAGAGTGGTAAATCCATTACCAGTTACAAAGAAAGTTACTGCAAAATCATCAAGTGAATAAGTTAACGCCATGAAAAATCCAGCAAAAATACCTGGCGAAATATAAGGTAGCGTAACTTTTGTCAGGACGTTCCAATTACTTGCTCCTAAATCACGAGCAGCATCTTCTAATGAAGAACTCATCTCAAGAAGTTTAGGAAGTACCATTAACACAACAATAGGTATACTAAAAGCGATATGAGATAGGAGGACGGAATAAAATCCTAACTGAATTCCAGCCAATGTAAATAAAATTAAAAAGCTAGCACCAATAATTACATCAGGACTTACAATAAGCACATTATTTAATGATAAAAGAGAATTCCGAGTTCGTCTTTTTTTATAAGATCGAATGCTGATTGCGCCCAAAACACCAATTATTGTTGCAATAAGTGCAGACAAGAGTGCAATTACGAGGGTATTAAGCACAATAATCAATAAGCGAGTGTCTTGGAATAATTCTCTGTACCAGTCAAAAGTAAAACCTTCAAAGTCGCTCATCGTTCCGCCACTATTGAATGAATAAAAGATTAAATAAAATATTGGTGCATATAAAATGAAAAATACAATGATTAAAAAGATATTAGCGAATGAAGAGGATTTATTCTCCATACTAGACACCTCTCCTTCGTATCGATGTTAATGCCATAAATCCTACCATAATAATGATTAGAAAAACTGCGATGGTAGCTCCCATGCCCCAGTTTTGGGTGACGAGAAACTGCTGCTCAATTGCAGTTCCAAGCGTAATCACACGGTTCCCGGCAATTAATCGTGTAAGCATAAATAGAGATAGCGCAGGGATGAAAACCACTTGACATCCAGATTTCACACCATCAATTGTTAAAGGAAAAATAACTCTTCGGAATGTAGTCCATTTCGAAGCACCTAAATCTTTGGATGCGTATAGCAAGCTTGAATTTAAATTATCTATTGCATTAAAAATAGGTAAGATCATAAACGGTATAAAAATGTAAACAGCGACAAATACAAAACTAAAATCGGTGAAAAGTAATTGCCTCGATCCTATTCCTATCCACTCTAAAAAATGATTTGCTGCACCATGCGTGCTGAATATACCAATAAATGCATAAGCTTTTAATAGTAAATTAATCCATGAAGGTACAATAATCAGTAAAAGCCATAATTGCTTATGTTTCGTACGTGTTAATAAATAAGCTGTCGGATAAGCAATTAACAGAGAAATTAATGTGATTAGAAATGCATACCAAAATGAATTTAAGGTCATTTGCAAATAGGTTGGTGTAAAGAAATTTTTGTAATTCTCAAAAGAGAAATTCCCTTCAATATCAAAGAACGAGAAATAAACAACAAGTAAAATCGGTGCAATCACGAAGAGGATAATCCAAAGTGCATAAGGTAACATGTATAAATTACGAAGAGTCTTATTCTCCATTTGTTTCTCCCTCTGAATAGGAATCTAAACGACGATCAAAGTCTGCTTCGGACTCATTAAATCGCATAACATGTATATCTTCTGGATTAAACCTCAATCCAATTTGTTCGCCAACAATTGCTTTTTTCGTCGATTGAACAAGCCACTCGTTCCCTTCGTTATCCAAACAGGTAATTTCATAATGTACACCACGGAATAACTGCGTGTGTACAGTAACGGAAATCATCCCTTGTTCTACAGAAGTGATTTCCATATCTTCTGGACGAATAACCACTTCGACAGGTTCATTAGCATTCATTCCCATATCCACACATGTGAATTGTTTTCCTGCAATTTCAACAAGGTAGTCTTCAACCATTGTAGCTTTAGCGATATTAGATTCACCAATAAAGTCAGCAACAAAGCGGTTAATCGGCTCATCATAAATATCATTTGGTGTGCCACTCTGTTGAATCTTTCCTTTATCTAAAACAAATATCTCATCAGACATCGCGAGAGCTTCTTCTTGATCATGTGTAACAAAAATAAAGGTAATCCCAAGTCTTTGTTGAAGTTCACGAAGCTCGTACTGCATTTGATACCTTAATTTAAGGTCTAACGCGGATAATGGTTCATCGAGTAATATTACTGCAGGCTCATTAACAATCGCACGTGCTATTGCTACACGTTGTCGTTGGCCACCTGACATATCCTCGATTTCACGGTTTTCGTATCCGGCTAGATTGACAAAAGAAAGTGCTTCTTTGACTTTTTCATCTATCTTGGATTTTTTAAATTTCTTAATACGTAATCCAAAAGCAACATTTTCATAGACATTGAGGTGAGGAAATAAAGCATAGTCCTGGAAGACCGTATTAATTGGTCGTTTGTTAGCTGGAATATGGTTAATTTTTTTTCCTTCAAAAATGATGTCCCCTGATGTTGCTTCAGTAAATCCGGCTATTAGACGTAAAATGGTCGTTTTCCCACAACCTGAAGGACCAAGTAAGGTATAGAACTTCCCTTTTTCTATTGTAAAACTGACGTGATCCAAGACAAGAGGATCATTATCGAACTGTTTGGAGACATTTTTAAATTGAATAATTGGTTGATTATTTTCCATTTCTAACTCCTTCTCCTGTTAGATGTTCAAGATGAGTATTTTATATTTTTTTGAATACTGATTTGACTGACCAATTATTATTATTATGAAAACTACATATAGTTATAAACAGTGCAAGTTTTAGTCAGATTCGAAATAATTATACATGAAAAGTATACAGTTGAAATTACTTTTTTTATCTGTAGGTTAAATATTTTATTAGAGCGGGTATATGGTATAAAAGGTGCATGATTATTTTCGGGATTGGGGAAGCTATACATAGGTTCCAGAGCTTTGGCTACGTCATATTTTGGACACATTTATAGAAAAAAGTGACATGATGTCATACTTATTATTGACTTATGACACGGTGTCATTTAATATTAAACTATACAACATGACATGGTGTCACATATGAAAGCTGGAGGAAGTAACATGCCAAAAGTAACCTTTTTCAATTTACCGGATGCAAAACGAAATAAATTAATGGAAGCAGTAGAGAAAGAATTTTCTAGAGTTCCGCTATCTCAAGCCTCCATTTCTAATATTGTGAAGAGTGCTTGTGTTGCTAGAGGAAGCTTCTACCAGTACTTTGAGAATAAAGAAGATGCTTTTTATTATCTTTTGAAACTGCAGACGGAGAAACGTCGTGAATACTTTCTTTTTACATTAGAAGAAAGTGGTGGAGATATCTTTAAAACTATGGAGAATTTGTTCCAGATGTTGTTAGAGGATTTAAGTAATGAAGATAATCTCAAATTTCTTCAAAATGCATTAATGAATGTGACCCATGAAATTGAGGATTCATTTACAGGATTATTTATCGGTCAAAGAACAGTAGGCGGTAACGTTGAAGCTGCACTAGACCGAATTAGCGGATTGATTGATTCAAATAAGCTAAATATAACAGGCAATCAAGAATTTTTTCACGTAATGCAAATACTGACGTCTGTTACTTTTCGAAATCTCGTAGATAAATTCTCACGCAATCTCTCCAATGAGGAAGCAATGGAAAACTTTCGTATTGAGATGGAATTGCTTCGAAAAGGGTTGTATAAATCATAAATTGTAAGAAAATTTACTATAAAGAATGGGGTATGATTAATGTCAGTTATAATTTATGGCGCTGCATGTTCATCTACAAGGAAGGCTAAACAATGGTTCCACAAAAATGGTATCGATTTTGAAGAACGTAATGTTATCCGTGAACCATTAACAGTAAATGAATTACAAAATATCTTAAGAATGACAGTAGAAGGAACGGATGAGATTATCTCTACTCGTTCGAAAATATATAAAGACTTAAATCTTGATATTGAGTCATTGCCACTTCAGGAACTGCTTGAGATTATCCAAGAACATCCGAGATTGCTTCGCAGTCCAATTATGGTAGATGATAAACGATTACAAGTAGGTTATCATGAAGAGGACATTCGTCAATTCTTGCCAAGACAAACAAGGGAATATCAATGGTTACAATGGAAAACGAATAATTTGCGAGTAGCTGAGAATTAATTTCTGGAGGTACTTATGGATTTAATCGCATCACACCCGTATATTAAGGTCGTACGCCAAGTTAGTAGCCTACAACAAACAGACACCGAAGAGAAACGCTATATGTATATCTATAATGAAAAGATTGTGACGAAACATCGTGAGTTTCCAATTGATGATGTCCTAGATATGTCATATCGTTTTGTAGGGAAAGATTCTGGCATGTTGTATTTACACACGTTGAAAGGTGTATATCCGTATATTGTCAAAACCTCTCCAGAAGATTTTGTGGAAAGTTTTAAGGAGTTACAGAATAAACGTCGATATCACACTTAACCTCAAATTTACTACATTTAATTCACCACTATAAATAATGTCCCATCATATAACGAACAGTGACTGTAACTTGTCACTGTTTTTTTCACTTTAGCCATAGGCGTTCACCTATTCTTTAACAGGATATTAGTCCACTTTCTAAGCGCATGCATAAGATATGTTTAAGAATATTAGAAAGGGTGCTTAACATTGAGTTTATATATGAATGAAAACGAGAATGTTTATAAAAGTGAACAGCAGTTATATGCACCAAATCAACAGGTGTTTATTCGAAGTCATATGTCAGAAGTGTTAGAGGAACATAACAATATTCAACAATCAATCATGAAATCAATTCGGAGATTAAATAGTCAAATGGCTGGTCAAGGACTAAAACAACAACAAAATTGGGATTCTATAACTGATCAATTGCAAATATTAGAGAAAGATAGTATGAATCATAAAATGATGGAACAAAATGTCTTAGATAAACTTCAAATACTAGAAGATAGTCAACAATCCATTTCTATACAAATAAAAGAAGAAGGAATTTCAAAGCAACAAATAACCTCACACTTGACTGAATTGAAGAAGAGCCAACAAGTATTGCAGGAACTGATGGATTCTATGCAGACAACAAATGAAAAATATCACGACAAAGTTGAAGAACAAAATCAAATGCAACAGGCAGTAATGCAAACGTTAAAAGACAAAGAAGTAGAAACGGGGAAGGTGTATGAGCGCCTGGAAAGTCAGGACGCATTATTAGAAAAAGTAGTTCGTCAAATGGATCATTTTCGAGGTGTTATGTATGAACGAACCAATTATTTGGCTAAAAAGCTAGAATCTACCGTAACTTATATGTTGAATAAACTGACGGGGGTCAATGATGATAAGCAAGAAGAAATGCAAGAAAAGAAAGAAAAACAAAACGTGTAAAAGTAGAAGAGCCGCATCAATTTTACATGATTATAGATTTATGCGGTTCTTGTTATATTTACAATAGATATTTGTAGTTGAAACGATGTTAACAGTTCTCCTATAATTGGTTTAATAATGTCTGAAGTTATACAGTTACATTAGGAATGGATGTAGTAGGAGGTACGGATAATGAAAGTAACAAGTTATCGCGATGCGTGGGTGGAAGTTTCCCTCGATGCATTAACTTATAATGTACGTCAATTTAAGAATCATTTACGTAAACAGTCGAGATTGATGGCAGTTGTAAAAGCTGATGGTTATGGGCATGGTGCTGTTCCTATAGCGCGAAGAGCTTTAGAAGCAGGAGCAGAATATCTTGGGGTTGCTTTTATTGATGAGGCACTTCAAATTCGAGAAGCTGGAATATTAGCTCCTGTTTTATTGCTTGGTTATACACCAAGTTATGCTGTAAGAGAAGCAGTTAAACATGACCTCACCCTCACCGTGTACTCAACGGAAACGCTGGAAGCGATAAAGGACGCAGCTCGTTCTTTAGAAAAAAAAGCAAAAGTTCATATAAAAATTGATAGTGGTATGAGTCGGATAGGGTTAAGGTCTGCCGATGAGGTCATCTCTCTAATGACATCGATGCAATCCGAAGAAATTGAAGTAGAAGGGATTTTTACTCATTTTGCGGATGCTGATAATGGAGAAAGTGATGCGTATACATACAAACAATTTGAGGTCTTCCAAGGGATTATTGAGTCGTTGGAAAATGAAGGGTATTCGATACCAATCAAACATTGTTGCAATAGTGCAGCCACGATAGCTTTTCCGGAGTTGCATATGGATATGGTTCGAGTAGGAATAAGTTTATACGGGTTATATCCAGGACAACATTTAAAGGAAATTTTGTCCTTACAGCAAGTAATGAGTTTTAAAGCTAAGCCTGTGCTCGTAAAAGATGTTCCCCCTCACCAGCCAATTAGCTATGGATTAACGTATGAGACAAAGGAAACGACAAAAATCGCTACGCTCCCTATAGGCTATGCAGATGGGTTTTCCCGTTTGTTATCAAATAAAGGTCATGTGACTGTTCATGGAACAGAGTGTCCTATTGTTGGGAGAATTTGTATGGATCAGTCTATGATAGATGTATCTACTGTTCGAACCGACGTAACCAAAGATGATATTGTAACCATTTTTGGTGATGAAAATGCAGGATATATTCCATTAGATGTGGTCGCAGATCAAATGCAAACAATTCATTATGAAACGGTTTGCCTAATTGGAAAGCGGGTCCCAAGACATTATGTGTAAAATTTACTCAAGTAAACCATCAATATCAACAGACTGTAAATCATCCATGTTATCTAGTGGGAATACAGTCGCAATATGATTGGAGTCGAGAGAACGGATAAAAACGGGGATTCCATGATACGTTACTTGAACCAACTCCGGTGAGTCAATTATTTGTTGTACTCGGTTATAATCCAAGGCTAGCCCTCCTTTGCATAAAAAATAAAATAAAAGTTATTAAGGTCCATCTTATGAAGAATTCATAATTAGTTTTGTTAATTACATAAGATGTATTCGTTGTAAAAACTGGTACATGGAGGTGTGCAATGACCCCTTTTACAGAACGTGTTATTCAAATTATCAAAGATATTCCTTATGGAAAAGTGATGACCTATGGACAAATCGCAGCAAATGCAGGAAGTAAGCGGGCAGCAAGACAAGTGGTACGAATTTTACATTCGATGAGTGAAAAGTATTACTTGCCGTGGCATCGTGTTATCAATGCACAAGGAAAGATTGGAATTCAATCCGAAGAAGGATTTTGGGAACAAAGAACTAGGTTAGAATCAGAAGGTGTGAAAGTGGATAACCAGGGAAAAATATCTTTAGAACGTTATCAATGGTTTCCTGGAAAAGAAACAGAGGAGGATATATATGAAATTTAGTTTAAATAATCAAGCATTCGAAACAGAATTATCATATGGAAATTTAACTATTTCTGGAGAAGATGAACATGGCTTCCGACCATTCGCTTTATTAGTTTCTTCAATCGCCGGATGTAGTGGTGGAGTGCTTCGTAAAATAATGGAAAAACAACGAATTGATTTTAAAGATATCTTAATTGAAGCAGATATAGAGCGTAATGAAGCTGAAGCGAATCGAATTGAAAAAATCGCCATGCATTTTACAGTGTATGCAGACACTCTGTCTCAGGAAAAAGCAGAGAAAGCCTTAGCTATTTCTTCTAAAAATTGCTCGATGGTACAATCCGTAAAAGGAAGTATTGAGATCGTAGAAACAATTGAAGTGATACCGGCTAAGGGTAAATAAGTATAGATTGGTAAGAAGTGTCTATAAGCAACAAATTGTATTTTAGCCATATATCTCGGTATAATAAAAATTGAATTTATAACGTATTTTTATACTAGATGTATTGCATACAAGGAGGTTGCTCCGTGAAAATAGTTGGAATTTCAGGGTCTATTGTAGGTTCCAAAACGAGAATCGCAGTAGAACATGTTTTGAAATATATAAGTAATCAATATGACTCGGTTGAAGTAGAGTTAATTGATTTAAAGGATTATGAGTTGGTTTTTAGTGACGGTCGTTCAGTGGATGCTTACACAGGGGACACAAGATTTGTTTTAGAAAAAATTCTAGACTCAGATGGGATATTAATAGGAACACCGACATTTCAAGCTTCCATACCAGGTACGTTAAAAAATTTGTTTGACTTATTGCCAATGGATGCATTTCGTCATAAAGCAATTGGGATTTTAGCAACTGCAGGTTCAGCTAAACATTACCTCGTTCCAGAACAGCAATTAAAACCTATCTTAACGTACATGCTTGGTTGGGTATTGCCCAAATATGTGTTTATTGAAGAAAAAGATTTTACAAATTATGTTCTTACCAACCAAAATGTGCTAAATCGATTAACTATTCTTGCTGATCAGTTGATACAATTAACAAGACAAATAAAAGAAAATAAAATACAACCATCTTCATTTTCATTTAAACCGTAAGAGTAAATTAGCTTACGGTTTTTTGCACACATGAAACTTACAAAAAATAAGTTTATTATTTTTAAACACAAAAGAGTTGAAATAAAAATGAATTCTTGGTATATTATATTTAATTAATAAATATTTAATTAAATATAATATGTTTGGAGGAAATATAGATGAAAATAGGAATTATTTTAGGAAGTGTACGAAAAGGTCGTAATGGTGAAGCAGTAGCCAATTGGATGTATGATTTTGCAACTAATCGTAATGATGATGTAACTTATGAAATAGTCGATTTAGCAGATTATCCACTTCCGATGTTAGGAGCAGAAGTAAAAGAATCGGATCAAGAAGAAGCAGCTCAAGCAATTCAAAGTTGGTCGGAAAAAATGGCGTCATTTGATGGATATATCTTCATCACACCAGAATATAATCATGCAATTGGTGGAGCGCTGAAAAATGCAACAGACTATCTAAAAGTGGAAGTGCACAATAAAGCTGCTGGTTTTGTTGGTTACGGCAGTTTGGGAGGTACGCGTGCACATGAAAACCTACGTTTAATTCTTGGTGAATTACAAGTCGCAGACGTGCGTACAGCAGTAACTTTCTCACTAATGACAGACTTTGAAAATATGAGTGTATTTAAACCGGCTGATTTTCACCATGCGAATGCAAACGAAATGTTGGATCAAGTAATCGCTTGGTCAGGAGCTTTAAAATCATTACGGGGATAACATATAATTTGAACAGAAAAATAGTAGGGATACCTGCTATTTTTTTGTTTGGATTTAAATTGGGAAGTTGTTTCTCTAGAAAAAGATTCTTTACATATTTGATATAAGTAAATTAATCCTTGGAGTAGAACCAGAAAAACTTGTAGGGCCAGAAGTATTATAAATGAAAAAGCAGCTATACTTACATATGTAAGGTAGTTGCTTTTTTCTTTATAGATATATTGGTATACAATGATAGGCTGTGTTGCGGTTAAAAAATCCTGTTCAGATTCTTTTTCTAGTTCAAAAGAATACATTTACTTAGAATAACTATTTGTATATTGAAAAGTGTTGTATAATTATTAGAATATTAAAAAAGAAAGGTGTGTGTTGTCCATGAATCGCAAATCCTTTATTAGTAAGTTAGTCGTTCTCACTGGATTAATTGCCATAATTAGTGGGCTGTTATTATTTTATCCACAACTTGAAACAAAGATTGACGCCACAGATGAAACGGACATAACACAACTAGAAGATGCAACCTTAGAAGAGAAATTAGCTATCATATTAGATAATTCCAACCTAGAAGGGGGAGTAACAGGGGTTAGTGTGTTGGATGCAACGAATGGTGAACAGTTATTTTCCAGAAATGCTGATATTCGATTACATCCTGCATCAAATATGAAAATCTTAACTGCGGTTTCGGCATTGGAAACGTTAGGTCCTAATTACCGCTTTACAACGGAAGTGCTTACGGAAGGAAGAGTAAGTGGAAAAGTCCTTCACGGGAATATTTATGTAAAGGGGAAGGGAGATCCTACCTTACTTCAATCCGATCTTGAAGCTTTCGCGAAGGAGTTAAAAAAACAAGGCATTCACAAAATTAAAGGTGATCTAGTTGGAGATGACACATGGTATGATGATGTTCGTCTTTCTCAAGATTTAAACTGGTCAGATGAACCGTTTTACACAGGAGCGCAGGTATCTGCATTAACGATGTCACCAGATGACGATTATGATGCAGGTACGGTCATTGTGGAGGTCAGACCTAGTGGAAAAGGAAAGAAAGCAGAAGTAACAGTTACTCCAGAAAATAATTATATTTCTATTGAGAATAAAACCAAGATGGTTGCTAATGGAGAAGAGAAAGATATTTCAATTGAACGACAACACGGGAACAATACAATTGTAATTGAAGGAGAAATGCCTAAAGACGGATCAATATCACGATCTTGGGCATCTGTTTGGGAGCCAACAAATTACGTCATTAATGTGTTTAGACAAACTCTAGAAGAGGAAGGAATAACGTTTATAGGGAAATCCGAAGATCGATTTGAAGCAACTCCTTCTTCTGCCGAAGTACTTGTTGCTAAAGAATCCATGCCGTTAAAAGAACTATTTATACCTTTTATGAAGTTAAGTAATAATGGACATGGGGAAACGCTTGTAAAAGAAATGGGAAAAGTGGTTGGGGACGAAGGTAGTTGGGATGAAGGGTTAACAGTAATGAAGGATGTTCTTGGAGAGCTGGGGCTGAATGTGGATACTATTTTATTACGAGATGGATCAGGAATGTCGCATAAGAATTTGATTCCTGCAGTGGAACTATCGGAACTCTTATATGTTATTCAAGAGAAAGATTGGTTTACTTCTTTTCAATCTGTATTACCGGTAGCTGGACATCCAGAAAGAATGATTGGTGGAACACTCAGAAATCGGATGACAGATAGCCCTGCAACAAAAAATGCAATTGCAAAAACGGGATCGATTACAGGAGTTTCTACATTATCGGGTTATGTAACAACGGCTGATGGGAAGGAAGTTATTTTTTCTATACTCATAAATAACTTTCTTGGATCAAGCGCTACGATAAGGAGTATTGAAGATAGTATCGTAAATGTAATAGCAGATCATGAATTTTAAAATTTAAGTAAAAGAACAGAGCAAGTGGAATTATCTCTTAAAGAGGACATGATTTCGCTTGCTTTTTGTATATCAATCAATTTTTAATATTGGCTAAGTTTCATTTAAAAAAGCGGACATACGTATTTTGTACAAAAATCTTGATTAGGAAATTGACTCATGTACAAAACACTTAATCAATTTAAAATAAAAATATTAGACGTGTGAAAAGGCCAAGCAAAGCTATTTACATTTTAAAAAAAATCGTGTATCCTTAATCCTTAGTAAATTAATTGGAAAAGAGGGTTTTAGATGGAGCAATCCGTAACTCAGAAAAACTTTACGCAAAAACAGACAACCATTTTGGCGGACCTAAATCCTATGCAAAAGCCCCTTCTTATAATAGGGATTATCGTATCTATCATTCTATTATCAGCAATCGTTATCACTGCTGACTGGGTACAAGGTGTATTATTTATTTTAGGTTTAGCGTTAGGAGCAACATTACTTTATGCTCGTTTTGGGTTTACTTCGGCCTTTAGAAGGCTGGCATCTGTTGGTAATGTCCAAGGAATTCAAGCCCATCTTCTTATGTTTGTTGTTTCAACAACGTTATTTGCAATTATTTTAAGTAATGGTTTTAGTTTTACAGGTGTAGAACCTCAGGGATATGTTTCACCTGTAGGGGTTAGTGTACTTGTCGGAGCATTTTTATTCGGTATCGGAATGCAACTTGGTAATGGTTGTGCATCGGGTACGTTGTATAACCTTGGTGGTGGAGGATCATCAATGATTCTTACATTATTTGCCTTTATTATCGGTTCTACTCTCGGTGCATATCATTTACCTTTTTGGACAGAAACTCCATCCTTGCCACCGATTTCACTTGCTGAATCAACAGGATTAGGATTTTTTGGAGGCTGGGTTGTCCAACTTCTATTGTTTGGTTTGATTTATTGGATTACGCTAATCATAGCGAAACGTAAAAATCCACCAGCAATGAAACCTTTAGCAAAAGGTAAAGGTTGGAAGCTAGTCTTTCGCGGAGCATGGCCATTATTTATCGCTGGTGTAATCTTAGCGGCATTAAACGCACTAGTACTACTTGTGCGTGGAACTCCTTGGGGAATTACTTCTGCATTTGCTTTATGGGGAGGTAAAACCTTACAAGCGGTTGGTATTGATGTATCATCCTGGGGTTATTTTTCAGGAGATGCAGCAAACGCACTTTCTCAATCCGTATTAATGGATTCTACAAGTGTAATGAACTTTGGAATTATTTTAGGAGCATTTATTGCAGTAACTGCGCAAGGTAATTTTAAACCTCGTAAGATTAAACCAGGTGTAGCAGGAGCTGCTATCGTGGGTGGATTACTAATGGGTTACGGAGCACGTCTGGCGTTTGGTTGTAACATTGGAGCTTATTTCGGTGGAATCTCTTCGTTCAGCCTACATGGCTGGGTATGGGCAATCATGGCATTTCTAGGAACGGGAGCAGCATTATTCCTACGGCCGTTATTTGGTATGATAAACCCAAATAAAAATGATCAATTTTGTTAGTGAATGGAACTAAAAACCCCGAGCATTTATGTTCGGGGTTTTTTATAGATTTCGCTTTTGATATCAGTGTTAACTTACCAAACAATTGGTTTAGTATTGCTCGGTACGATTGTGAATAAACTGTGGGCAATTAAAAATTGCGCACTATAGTAAGTAATCATCACTAAATCGCCTGCTATTGCAAATGACGAGATAAACATATTCCAAGAAAGAATGGAGTCCGAAATCAGAAATAGTATGCTGCCTAGTATTGCCCAACGATTTCCAGTCAAGATTGCTGTGAATGCCATAATACTTATTATAGTGATATAGGCGATGACCGGGATAATAAGCTGCTGTTGCCCACTTTCTTGAAGCGAAGACACGAGTTGTATTCCCATCCAAATCGCAAAAGCGGTAATGGGTATTATTGTTAACCCTTTTTTCAACGAATAATTAGCTTGTTTAAGAAATCCTAGAGTATAACTTATATGACCAAGTAAAAATGCTGTTAAACCAATAATAAACCAATGTAAAGTAGCATCACCAATAATACAAAAGCATAGGCCAATAAGAAGAAACCAATGAGTAGCGTTTTTCTCAAGGGGCATTTGCTCTGTTGCATAAATAATGATCAGGATCATTGGAATTACTTTAAAAAATAAGCTGAAGACAAATGGTTCTGATGGAGAAATAAATATATAAACAATACTTGTTGTGAGAATTAATATGGGAAGACGGTACAATACCATAACGAACACTCCTCTATGCTATAACTACTTACCATTATCTTTTCTAGAGAAGAAGAGAATATCCTTTATTATAAGCAAATATTTTCCAATTAGAAAGATATTCATGAAAATTTCTTTTTGTAGGCATACTATTAGATATATATTTGGTATAAGGAGTGTTTATGTTGAGTCAAGAATCGATAAGGAAAAAAGTAGATCAAATCTTAAGTGAAAGCCCAATTGGCACAATGGCTACAGTGAAGAATGATAAACCTCATTCTCGTTATATGCTTTACTTCCATCGTGAATTAATACTATATACTGCAACAGACAAAGAAACGGATAAAGTTGAAGAAATTGAATTAAACCCTTGGACACATATCTTGATTGGTTATGAAGGAGAAGGATTTGGTGATGAATATGTGGAATATCAAGGTAAAGTTTCCATTGAGTCTAGTCTCGAATTAAAAAAGGAATTATGGAATGAAGATATGAAGAAGTATTTTTCTGGGCCAGAAGATTCTTCCTATACTTTATTAAAAGTGGAACCAACTGCGATTCGAGTTATGAATAAAAAAGGAGAATCTCCAAAAGAACTCCACTTGTAAAAAATAAAAAACAACTGGAGAGCTGCTAAAGGAATAACTACTCTACTTAAACTACCTTTGTTTGGAGGCGATATAGTGAAGTATGAAGTGGTTATTCAATAGTGCTCCAGTTGTTTTTTTACTCAGTGATGATGAATGCTTCAATCCCTAGTTCTTGTAATTGAAGTACTCTAGCATTAGCGTTGTCGCGATTACGAAATGCGCCGGATTGAACACGATACCACTGTTGGCCAGATATAGTTACTGGTACAATAATTGCTTCAATATTTTCGTCCGATAGAAGATTCACACGTTCTTCTGCGTTATTTCGTTGTCTGAATGACCCGGCAATTACTTTAAAAAAATTAGATGGAGAAGGATCAGGCGTATTATCCTTTAGCTGAAGTTGAAAAGCACGAGCTAATCCATATACATGACCTTGTGCGACATTTTGCCGCCATGAGGGATCACGTAATTTCTCTGCATCACCGCTATGGTCAATAAAACCGTTCTCTGTGAGAAGCGCAGGCATATGGGATTCACGTAATACATGGAAATTTGCTTTCTTTTTACCACGGTTCCGCAGTTGATTAACTTTACTTACTTCTTCATGAATAATGGTTTGATATCTAGCAGTAATTGATTGATCCGATAGACTATTGTGGATAAAGTCCTCGTAGCCATATGCTGAACCGTTAAAAGCGTTACAATGAATAGATAGAAAGTAATCTGCATCCCAATTATTTGCTTCGTTTGTTCTTTGAGCTAAGCTTTTTGTGCTGTCTGCAGTTCTGCTCATTCTTACAGATACATTATGATAGTTAGAAAGTAG
This sequence comes from Oceanobacillus sp. E9, assembly GCF_001741975.1. Taxonomy (NCBI): domain Bacteria; kingdom Bacillati; phylum Bacillota; class Bacilli; order Caryophanales; family Bacillaceae; genus Oceanobacillus; species Oceanobacillus sp. E9. The sequence goes on along the minus strand of NZ_LSNA01000001.1, from coordinate 269,200 downwards.
TATATCACGTATTCGGATAGCGATGTCTAGAGTGATTGTTTTTTCTTGTAGTCCATTACCTGTGGCACCAGGATCACTTCCACCATGTCCGGGATCAAGGTATAGTTTCATTGCTTCTTTTCCTCCTCTCGATTATAGTATATGGATGATAAATAGAAGAGCGTGGACAAACAACATGAGTGTAGTATAATTCCACTTTAGTGTATCCACGTTTATCACTCTTATAATCGAAGGACAGGCTAATAAAGAAGGAAAGCTATATAATACTATCAAACTCTACAATAGTACCTTTTTAGAAATAAGAAACAAATTACTGAAGAGTTTAGACATAATCATATTCTTGTAATTATTAACTGAGAAGGTACATAAAACAACTTCTTCTTAGTTAGTCAATAAGGTCCTTATTCTTTCTATAAGATCGTTTAAGTGAAATTAAATCAAATATGTACATGAAAATACCTGATAATATTCCGATGCCAAGGGGATCATACCATTCTCCATTTTGTAATCCAACAAGATGAGTTATGTAGAGGCCTATGATCATAAAAGTTCCAAAAATTATACTTTTTTTACGAATTTCTCTTTTTGATCGGTTAAGCTGAGAAGTTGTCATTATATCTGTATATTCAATACCTGATAAAGTATATCTGGCAAATACATATATAAAGAAGATGATCAAACCAATAAATGTAGTTAATAAAAAATTCCAATCGATTATGGCAACGAAGTCCATGAAAATCAGCGTGAGTATTAAATACAAAGCTATAAGCTGCCGCCCTCTGCCAAAAAATATAGTATTGTCTGTTTTTTGTACTCATCTTTAGGTAGAAATACACTTAACCAAGAATTCATGAATTGTTCTCCTCCCAAAATAAATCATCTAATGTTACTTCTAATACTTTTGCTATTTTAATACATAATTGTAAAGTGGGATTGTACTGTCCTTTTTCTATTAATCCAATTGTTTGCCGTGTTATACCTGTACGTGCTGCTAATTGTTGTTGCGTAATACCTCTTTCCATTCTAGTTAATTTTACACGATTGATCATATCATTCTCCTTATAATGCAATGCATATATTACATATGTAAATTATATATTGCATTTACTAGCAATTCAATATATGTATAAATTAACCTTTCCAGAAGAAAATAAATATATGAAAAAAGGAGGATGATTCAAATGCCTGAAAAAAATAGCAATAATAATCAGTTCAAAGAAAATTCTAGTTCTGGTGAAAAACGTAACGGAAGAAAAAGCCCATTCAAAAATCATAGTGAAGGCCAAGGGACCACTCCAAATGAGTATAAAACTAGAAAATAATACTTAATTCTATGATAAAACGAGTGATTAGTAAGAACATAAACATTAATGTTCGGATTACAGAAAATTTTAGGCTTTGATTGTTATGGAAGACGGTGACTCCTGCTCAGGGTAACAGAGCTTGAAAATTGTAGGAAAAGGGGGTTTTCCTAGTTAGTTGAAGCCGTGACTGCGGAAAGCTCCGTCTGCAATGGAAATCAAACAGTGCTACATCCGTATTTTATACAAAATAATTAATTGTGAAATTGATTCATATGACAGTTTAAATTAATAATACGAAAAGACCACGAATAGAAATATTATAACGTGGTCTTTTCGCATGTGTATAGGAGGTTTAATTCGCTATAGAAAGAGGAATGAATTAAACTATATAATGACAGTAAAAGAATAGGAAAAGAGGTACATAGATGTTTCTAGCGTGGAATGAAATTAAAAATAATAAACTTCGATTTACCCTCGTTATCGGAGTATTAATGCTTGTTTCTTACCTTGTGTTCTTCTTATCTGGTCTAGCCAATGGTCTGGAGGATTTAAATAAAGAAGCAGTCGATAAATGGGAAGCAAACGGTATTATTCTTACTGAAGAATCTGATTTACGCTTACAACAATCCGTCATGCAAGCGGATGATTATCAAGGTGATGGTTCAGAGGAATATGCTGAATTAGGACAACAAAGTGCGATTGCTAGCAATGGAGATAATAAAGCAAATACATTTATATTTGGAATACATAAAGATGAATTCGTTATGCCGAATGTGACAGAGGGGGAGGAATTTGCTGATGAAGGTGAAGTAATTGCAGATGAATCCCTAAAACAAGAAGGATTTGCAGTAGGAGATGAATTATCTCTTTCTTCAATTGATGAGGTGTTAACCATTGTTGGCTTTACTGACAGTGCCCGATTTAATGCAGCTCCTGTTTTGTATACAGATTTTGAAACCTTACAAACGTTGCAATATGGAGATGCAGTAGAACAAGGAAGCGAACAAGTGAATGCATTTGTGGTTCGTTCAAATAACTTGGATGAAGTAACTGTAGATGAAGAACTACAAGTAGTCGATACACAAACATTTATCGAAAATCTTCCTGGTTATACAGAACAAAACTTAACATTATCATTCATGATATATTTCTTATTTGTTATCTCTGCGGTCATTTTAGCTATATTCTTATATGTATTGACCATTCAAAAAGTAAGTATTTTTGGCGTGATGAAGGCACAGGGTATCTCCTCTCGCTATTTAGCAAAATCAGTGATTGCGCAAACATTCCTTCTGTCACTAGCTGGAGTAATCATTGGATTAGTTTTGACAATTCTTACAGGTTATTTCTTGCCACCAGAAGTACCAGTTTCGTTTAATTATCTTGACATGTTTGTCTATGCTGTAGTTCTCATTCTTGTTTCGGTTATTGGAGCATTTATATCGGTGCAAACAATAGTAAAAATAGATCCATTGAAAGCGATTGGGGGCTAAATAACGATGACAATTTTACAACTAAAAAATGTTCAAAAAGTCTTTGGTTCTGGTCATACAAAAGTGGAGGCTATGAAGCAAACGGATTTCGAAGCAAAAGCAGGTGAACTCATTGCAGTGATTGGCCCATCTGGATCTGGAAAGAGTACTTTTTTAACCATAGCAGGTGGATTGCAAACCCCATCTAATGGTGATGTATATATAAATGGAACCCCGATAACTGAACTAAATGAGAAAAAACGTTCCAAAGTTCGTTTAAAAGAAGTAGGTTTTGTATTACAGGCTTCAAATCTTGTACCATTTTTAAATATAAAACAACAAATGCAATTATTAGATAAAGTAAAAAAGAATAATTTAAAAGGAGAAGAGTTAGAGCAATTATACACATCTTTAGGAATTGATCATTTACTAAAGAACTTTCCGAGCGACCTCTCTGGCGGAGAAAGACAGCGTGTTGCTATTGCTAAAGCACTCTATACAAATCCTAGCATTATACTTGCTGATGAACCAACTGCCTCGTTAGATTCAGATCGTGCATTTGAGGTTATGCGTATGTTGAAAGAAATTACGAAAGAAAAAAACACAACCACAATCGTTGTAACACATGATACAAGATTGATAGATGACTGTGACAAGGTGTACCAAATCACAGATGGAAAAATGGAATTACAATCAAAATTACAACCTGAGTAATAATAAAGAAAAAACCGTCTCATACATGCCTCGTATGAGACGGTTTTTTCTTTATTTAAATAGATTATCCTGTATGTAACGTACAATAATTCCCACTTCAGTGGGGGAAGAATGCCCCCGTTCATAAAAATGAAGTTTGGTTTTATGAGTTCATGGAACTAGAAATTTACAAATACTTAACACTTACCATAAACTTTCTTAATAATAACTTCCTATACTTACAAGTAAGGGCAGGAAATAAGCCCATAAATATACAAACACAAATTAGGGGGAGGACCTAAAAAATGAATTTCAAGAAGATTGCTTTTTTATTACTTATACCAATGTTGTTTGTGCTGTTAGCAGCATGTGGATCTGATGACGCAAATGGTGAATCTGATAATGAATCAGAGTCCACTGGTAATTCCGAAGAATTAGAAGGAAGCGTAGCAATTGATGGATCAGGTACGGTTTATCCACTAATGGCTCGTCTCGCAGAAGAGTATATGATAAATGAACAACCAGGAGTATCAGTAGAAGTTAGCCGTGCTGGAACAAGTGCTGGCTTTGAGAAATTCTTAGCCGAAAACGGGACAGACTTTAATGATGCTTCTCGTGTAATAAAAGAAGAGGAACAAGCAAAAGCCGATGAACTTGGTATTGATGTGAAAGAATTAAAGGTTGCACTTGATGGCTTAACTATTGTTACCCATCCAAATAATGATTGGGCAACGGAATTAACTCCAGAACAAGTTACAGGTATCTTTACTGGAGAATATACAAATTGGTCAGATATTGATTCTTCTTGGCCGGATGAACCAATACAAACATATGGACCAAATGAAAATCACGGAACGTATGAGTTCTTCTATGAAAATATATTAGAAGAACAGGATCTAGTGGATACAATTGATCTTCAACAAGACTATTCCACACTAGTAACGTTGATTTCGCAAGATGAAAATGCAATAGGATTCTTCGGATTTGGTTACTACGATAGCAATAAAGAGACCATTCAAGCAGTAAACATTGATTTCGGAGACGGACCTGTTGAACCATCACTAGACACAATTGCTGAAGATGGTGATTATGCAGACTTTACTAGACCAGTATTTACGTATCTTAATGTAGGTAACGCAGAAGAAAAACCTCAAGTCCTCGATTACGCGATTTATATTATGAATAACGTGAATACATTTGCAGGTGAAACAGGTTTTGCGCCAATTCCTGAAGAAGAGGCTCAAGGTCTTGTAGAAGAACTAGAAGCATTAAAATAAATTAGTCGAATATTCTTGTCGAGGTGAGGACCGATAATATTGTTGGTTCTCATCTTGTTGTAAGTGTAAGCGCGAAGAAGGAGTGCTTTAAGAATGGCAGCAAGCAGCGAAAATAAAAATACTGCTTCTGTTAGAGAAATGATTGAGGCGAATAAGCAAAAGAAGAGTGTTTCTCAAATCACAGAGAAACTAGTACCAGTATTTCTGGTATTAATTGCCTCCATATCGATTCTAACAACGGCAGGTATTATATATACGTTATTAGCTGAATCAATAGAGTTTTTTCAACGAATACCGATTATTGAATTCTTCACAGGTACAGTATTAAAACCACTAAGTCAAAATCCGGAATTTGGTGTCCTCCCATTATTAACCGGTACTATAATATCTTCGATCATTGCAATGTTAGTTGCAGGACCAGTAGGTTTGATGTCAGCTGTTTACCTGAGTGAATTTGCATCAGATAAAGTACGTCGTGCAGTAAAACCTTTATTAGAAATACTAGCAGGAATTCCTACGATTGTTTATGGTTTCTTTGCATTCACTTTCGTAACACCATTGATTCGGATGGTGTTTCCTTCCGTAGAAGCTACTAATATCCTAAGTCCTGGTATCGTCATGGGGGTAATGATTATCCCTATGATTGCTTCTTTATCAGAAGATGCAATGTCTTCTGTACCGAACTCAATGCGTGAAGGAGCATTAGCGTTAGGTGCAACGAGATTAGAAACAACATTTAAAGTCGTAATTCCAGCTGCTTTATCTGGAATTATCTCTTCATTTGTACTAGGTATATCCCGTGCAATTGGAGAAACAATGATTGTGACAATTGCAAGCGGTAGTTCGAAAAACTTCACTTTTGATATCACGCAATCCATGCAAACAATGACTGCGTATATCGTTGAAGTCTCTGGAGGAGAGGCTCCAGCAGGATCGACAATCTATTACAGTTTATATGCAGTAGCACTAACATTATTTGTTTTCACTTTAATCATGAACTTACTAGCAAGATATATTTCCCGTAAGTTTAGGGAGGAATACTAGATGAGCACAAAGTATGTGGATATAGAACAAGTACAGAAACGGATGTCATCTCGTATCCGAAAAAATAATTTCTCAAAGTATCTATTTTTAGCAGCAACAATGTTCGGATTAGTAGTATTGGCAGTTTTAATTGTTCGAGTACTGACACAAGGGGTCACTTATATTAATTGGGATTTCATAACGGGTCACTTATCTACAGCACCTGAGAGAGCAGGAATTATGGGAGCAATTTTAGGAACAGCTTGGTTAATGCTGATTGTAATCCCTGTTACGATGCTAATTGGTGTTGGGACAGCAATATACTTGGAGTTGTATGCAAAAAAAGGCAAATTCCAATCGTTTATTGCAACAAATATTTCTAACCTTGCTGGTGTTCCGTCGATTGTATATGGTTTACTCGGTTTAACCTTATTCGTCCGTGCTTTAGAATTCGGGAATGTCATCTTAGCTGGAGGATTAACTTTATCTCTTCTAGTATTACCAATTGTTATTGTGGCATCACAAGAAGCAATTCGCGCGGTTCCTGGTCACCTTAGTGAAGCATCTTATGGTATGGGAGCAACAAAATGGCAAACCGTGAAAAAAATAGTGTTACCAGCTGCCTTACCGGGGATATTAACCGGGTCGATTCTAGCCTTATCTAGAGCGATTGGGGAAACTGCACCACTTACGGTGTTAGGAATCCCGGCATTGCTCATTCCGTTTCCTGGAGGACTATTTGATACGTTTACTGCCTTACCAATGCAAATTTATTACTGGACGTTAGATTCTTCGTTGGTCGCAGAGTATGCATATCTAGCAGCAGCAACAATTATTGTATTGCTAGTTTTACTGTTCCTATTAAACTCGATTGCTATTATTATCCGAAATAAATTTCAGCAGCGATATTAAAGGTTAGTGAAAGGAAGGGAAAAATATGAGTTTATTAACAGCGGACAAGAAAGTACAAGTAGACATTAATAATAATGAAAAAAAAGCACCTGTTAGTAATAAAAAAATAGTATATGATACAAAAGATCTCAACTTATGGTACGGGGAAACACATGCGTTAAAAGATATTAACTTAGCTATAAATGAAAAAGAAGTAACTGCAATTATTGGACCATCTGGCTGTGGAAAATCAACGTATATAAAGACGTTGAACCGAATGGTGGAATTAGTGCCAACGGTAAAAACAACTGGAGCTATCACTTATAAAGGGAAGAATATTTTAGATCGCTCGTTTAAAGTAGAGGACCTGCGTACACATGTAGGTATGGTTTTCCAAAAGCCAAATCCTTTTCCGAAGTCTATATATGAAAATGTAGCATATGGTCCAAAAATCCACGGTATTAAGAATAAAAAAATACTTGATGAGATTGTAGAAAAGAGTTTACGTGGTGCATCTATTTGGGACGAAGTAAAAGATCGTCTGAACGAGAATGCTTATGGACTGTCAGGTGGACAACAGCAACGTTTATGTATCGCACGTTGCTTAGCAATTGAACCAAATGTAATCCTAATGGATGAACCAACATCTGCCTTAGACCCTAAATCCACGCTTCGTATTGAAGAACTTGTGCAGGAATTGAAAAAAGATTATTCCATTATAATTGTAACCCATAATATGCAACAAGCTGCACGAATCTCTGATAAAACAGCATTCTTCTTAAACGGAGAAGTTATAGAATTTGATGATACAAATCGTATCTTTACTAAACCTTCAGATCAAAGAACCGAAGATTATATCTCCGGTCGATTTGGTTAAAATATATAATCTCCCTATTTGGTTGTTGAGAAAATATCTCAGCAACTTTTTTGTTTGGTTAATTTCATGATTGCCAAGTTTCATACAAAATATCGCATTCATGAAAGTAATTCATCTTGGAAGAAGTAAATAAAAAAGCAGACCTTAAAATAGGTATGCCTCTATCTACATGATATAAAAAATTAAAATATAAGTCTATAATTATTTTTTAATTATGGGAAAATAATAGATGCGCACAATTAAATGGAGTAACGTTACTCCTCTTTATCACTAATTTAAGGAGGAGAAGGAATGAAGATGTCAACAGAGGAAGCAATAATGAGGTGGAATAAAGCGGCGGATAGCTTTATTTCTAATTATGACGAGAATGGTGGAGTGAACAGAAAAGTACTGCTTAACCCAGCAATATTTGAATTATTAGGTGAAGTAAGTGGAAAAGTATTGTTAGATGCTGGTTGTGGGGAAGGTTACTTAAGTAGAATATTAGCTCAACAGGGAGCTTCTATAACTGCAGTCGATTATTCTGAACGAATGTTGGAACTAGCAAAGGAAAGGACAACAGATAATTCCATTAAATATGAATTTGGAAATATAGAAAATATGCATTTCCTTCCATCACAATCTTTTGATAAGATTGTATCTAACATGGTTATTCAAGATTTAGAGAAGTATGAATTGGCGATAAAAGAAATGTATCGCTTACTGAAAAGGGATGGTACTTTTGTGTTTTCCATATTACATCCCTGCTTTATTACGCCAAATAGTGGGTGGATAAAGGATACGAAAGGACAGAAATTATATTGGAAAGTAGATCGTTATTTCTATGAAGGAGTGTATGATCAAAACTTTCCAGCTAATTCTGATGAGAAAGTCGTTTATTATCATCGGACACTCATGAGTTATATGAAAACATTTCGGAATGCAGGGTTTACTTTAAATGATATTATTGAACCGAAAGCTTCTTCTGAAGATTTGTTGTTATACCCGAAGTTTAAAGAGGATTTAAATTGTCCAAATTTCATTGTATTTCAATTAAGTAAAAAAGGTTAAGCTAGTTCAAAGTATAAAAATTTTTAACTAAAAACAATTAAGGTGAGACCTCATACATTAGTTTGGAGAGGCTCACCATTTGTTTTAAGTCATGATTGTAAGAGTTGAGAAAGGAACAGTGATGAAGGTGGTTTACGTTGGGAAAGTAATTATACATACGTTATTACTTATTATTTTATATCAAATTGGAACATGGATACATGAGTTTTTTGATTTAACCCTACCAGGAAGTGTTATTGGAATGATTTTATTATTTGTTTTATTAAGTACCGGGTTGGTCAAACCATCATGGGTAGACCAAGGAGCATTACTCTTAGTAAAACACTTGCCGTTATTCTTCATTCCTGCAACAGTAGGTATTGTTTCTTTTTTAGATCTTTTTACGGGAAGTGGTTTACTGTTAATTGTTATTATCATTATAAGTACTGCACTAGTAATCGTGATATCTGGACATGTTAGTCAATGGCTGGTTAGGAAGAAGGAATTAAAACATGATTAATTTAGTATTGACGATCATATTTATCATTGGCACAATGTCTATTTATATTTTGTCACGCAAATTAAATAAGAAATGGAATCATCCACTGACATTACCCGTATTAGTAAGTTCGGTTGTCATCATTGTTATCTTATTAATAAGTAAAATCCCCTATGAGACATATATGGTTGGTGGAGAATGGATACACTATCTGTTAGGACCAGCGGTAGTTGCACTAGCTTATCCGCTTTATATACGACGACGATTGTTGTTAAAATGGCTATTTCCGATATTCATGGGTACAATTGTAGGGGCGTTTATTGGGATTCTCTCTGGTATTATTTTAGCGAAGTTGTTACAAGTAGACGAAACAATCATTTACTCTCTTGTTCCAAAATCGGTCACAACACCAATTGCTATAGAAGTAACAAATATTATTGGTGGAGAAGTCTCTTTAACGGCTGTTTTTGTTATTATGGCTGGAATAAGTGGAGTATTTATGAGAGGCTTCCTTTTTAAAACCATGCGAATAGAACATGTTGTAGGAAGAGGAGTGGGTATCGGCAGTGCATCCCATGCAATAGGTTCTGCGCATTCATTAGAAATAGATGAGTTGGAAGGCACATTAGGTACAGTGGCCATGGTGGTTAGCGCGGTAATTGTATCGATGCTTGCTCCGTTATTGGTGTCTTTGATTTTTTAAATGATTAAGTTTGAAAGAAATTAGTAATGGGAACAACATACATTAGAAGATGAATTAGTTAACTAGAAGGAGTTGTTATAAATGAATGTACTAGTAATTGGAGCAAATGGACAAATTGGAACGCATCTTGTAAATCAATTACAAGCCAATAAAGATCATGATGTTACTGCGATGGTACGTAAAGAAGAACAACTAGAAGAGTTTAAGCAACGTGGAATTAATGCAGTCCTAGCAAATTTAGAGGATAGTGTAGAAGATCTTGCCAAAGCAATGAAAGGAGCCGATGCAGTTGTATTTACGGCTGGTTCAGGTGGTAACACAGGCGCGGATAAAACACTACTCATCGATTTAGATGGTGCTGTCAAATCCATCGAAGCTGCTGAAAAAACTGGTGTAAAACGTTTTGTTATGATTAGTGCTTTCCAAGCTCATAATCGTGATAGTTGGGCAGACAATCCAATTAAGCATTATATGGTAGCGAAGCATTTTGCCGATGAAAAATTAACAGAAAGCAGCCTTGATTATACAATCATTCGACCAGGTGGATTGTTAAATGATCCTGCTATTGGCAAGATTCAAGCTAGTGAAAATCTAGAAAGAGGCTCTATCCCTCGTGAAGATGTAGCATCGACCGTTGTAGAAGTGCTAGATGCCCAAAACACGTACCATAAAGGTTTTGATTTAATATCTGGCGAAACTTCCATTAAAGATGCAGTAGAAAAAATATAATATTGAATATTATGATAAAACAATGAGGTTGGGACATAACACAGAGTTTTAGTCAAAAGACGGATGATAACTAGAAATAAGTGTAGGAAATATATTGAGACTCTTATGAGAGGAAAGCTCACCAGCCGCCTTAGGATAAGCGGAGTATATTTCTAAAAACGATTTTTCAAAGGCCATCTATTCTTATTTATCTTTTGAACGTAAATACTTTGTCCCAGCCTCTTTTTATTCTGAACATTATATTCCAACCCTTATTAATTAATAAGGGTTGTCTCTAGTTTGTTCTAATTACTCGGTAGTTTACAAATTGAATGATTGATATGCCTTTTTTAAATCAAATAATCAGAAAAAATAAACATTTTGCGAACCTCTTGAATTATTATGCATATTAATGCATAATAATTCATTAACAGGATATATCGGAGAGGGGAATGCAAAATGGCGAAAGAAAAGATTGTATTAGCATATTCTGGAGGATTAGACACCTCTGTTGCAGTTAAATGGTTACAGGATAAATACAATTATGATGTGATTGCAGTTGCTTTAGATGTAGGAGAAGGTAAGGATTTAGATTTTGTGAAGAAGAAGGCATTGGACGTAGGAGCTATCAAATCTTATGTAATTGATGCGAAAAATTTATTTGCGGAAGAGTATGTTTTACCTGCATTACAAGCAAATCTATTATATGAAGGAAAGTACCCTTTAATTTCAGCTTTGTCTAGGCCTCTTATTTCTAAGATTTTAGTAGATATTGCAGAGGAAGAAGGAGCTGTTGCCGTTGCACATGGTTGCACTGGAAAAGGAAATGACCAAGTGCGATTTGATGTATCGTTTACTGCACTAAACCCTGACCTTAAAATTGTTGCACCAGTACGTGAATGGGCAATGTCAAGAGAAGAAGAGATTGAGTATGCGAAGTCACATGGCATTCCAATTCCAATTAACCTAGATAGCCCTTATAGTATTGATCAGAATCTATGGGGAAGAAGTAATGAATGTGGCATTTTGGAGGATCCATGGGCAGAAGCACCTAAAGATGCTTTTGATTTAACTACAGATCCAGTAGATGCACCTGAAGATCCAGAAGTTATCCAAATCACATTCGAAAAAGGGAAGCCAGTCTCTATCGATGGTAAAGAAATGCCATTAGATGAATTAATTCTAGAATTAAATATGATTGCTGGTAAACATGGCGTTGGCAGAATAGACCACGTGGAGAACCGTTTAGTAGGAATCAAATCAAGAGAGATATATGAAGCGCCAGCAGCAACTACGTTAATTGCTGCACATCAGGAATTAGAAGCATTAACATTACCGAGAGAAGTAGCGGAATTCAAACCGACAATTGAACAGAAATTAGCACAAACAGTTTATTATGGATTATGGTATTCACCTTTAACAGAAGCATTACAATCTTTTATTCAGAAGACACAAGAGCATGTATCTGGAACAGTAAAAGTGAAGTTATATAAAGGTCATGCACAAGTAATTGGAAGAGAGTCTAAAAACTCCCTTTATGATTTTGACTTAGCGACTTACAACAAAGCAGATGCATTTGATCATGATGCTGCATTAGGATTTATCAAACTATGGGGACTACCTACACAGGTTCACTCCTCAGTAAATGGACCTCAAGATCAAAAGTCGATTGAAAAAGTAGATTTGGAAGTAAAGGAAGCTGTGAAACCATGAAACTATGGGGTGGAAGATTTACAAAACCTACCAACGAATTGGTAGATGAATATGCGTCGTCTATTCAATTTGACAAAAAACTAGCTGTATACGATGTACAGGGCAGTCTCGCTCATGTTGCAATGTTAAAAAAATGTGAGATTATACCTTCTGAAGATGCAAACACGATTGCTGAAGGTCTGAAAAAAGTTTTATCTAAAATTGAAGCAGGTGAAGCAGAACTTTCTAATGAACATGAAGACATTCATATGAATGTTGAAAAACTACTAATTGATGAAGTGGGTCCAGTCGGCGGGAGACTTCATACTGGCCGTAGCAGAAATGATCAAGTAGCTTTAGATATGCGTTTGTATTTAAGGGATGCGATTGCCGAACTGTCCGATCTATTGAAGACAGTTCAGCAATCATTAATTACTCAGGCGAAAGCAAACATTGATACAGTAATGCCAGGTTATACGCACTTGCAACGGGCGCAACCTGTTCTTTTTGCGCATCATATGATGGCTTATGTATTTATGTTTCAGCGTGACGTTGAACGTTTTCAAGATAGTCTAAAGCGAGTCAATAAATCACCTTTAGGAGCTGGAGCTCTTGCAGGAACTACTTTTCCAATTGATCGTCACTTCGTTGCTGATGAGCTAGGATTTGATGGGATTTGTGAGAATAGTCTAGATGCCGTCAGTGATCGTGATTTTGTTGTAGAGTTCTTATCCAATTCTGCACTTGTTTCTACTCACTTATCGAGACTTTGTGAGGAACTTGTTCAGTGGTCTAGTGCTGAATTTAACTTTGTTGAGTTAGATGATTCTTTTACCACAGGAAGCAGCATGATGCCGCAGAAGAAGAATCCAGATGTCGCTGAATTAGTCAGAGGAAAAACAGGGAGAGTATATGGACATTTAATGGGGATGTTAACCACATTGAAAGGTCTTCCGCTAGCGTACAACAAAGATATGCAAGAAGACAAGGAAGGTATGTTCGATGCACATGAAACATTAAAAGGTGCCTTGCAATTATTTGCGCCAATGATAGAATCGATGAAAGTAAATAAAGAAAGTATGTATAAAGCAGTGTCCAATGATTATTCTAATGCAACTGACCTTGCGGATTATCTTGTAAATAAGGGAATGACATTCCGAGAGTCACATGCAGTCGTAGGAGATGTTGTTTTAAATTGTATAGAGCAAAATAAATATTTACTTGATCTCACATTAAAGGAGTTTAAGCAATACACAGAAGTTATTGATGAAGATATCTTTGATGTTTTAATGCCAGAAGCAGTTGTAAATGCTCGGTCGGTTGAAGGTGGCACTGCAAAAGATAGCGTTCTTCATCAAATTACGAAGGCAGAGAAATTATTGGAATCCGCTAAGTAGAATAGGGTATAGTAGAGGATAGTTACTCTGTTTGAAAAGGCGGTATGGCATATGAAATTAATTGCATCTGATTTAGATGGTACACTTCTGAAAGAAGATGGAACAATTAGTGAAGCAAATCAAAAAGCAATACAAACAGCTATAGACAAAGGAATTGAATTTATTGTTGCTACCGGAAGATCTTATGATGCTGCAAGTATTCCTCTTAAAAAAGCTGGGATAAACTGTCCAGTGATTAGTTTGAATGGTGCTGTCACGTATACTAAAGATAAACAAATTATCCGAAGTATCCCATTAGATAAAGATGTGGCGAAACAAATTACCGATGTTTGTGATCAAGAAGGCATGTATATTGAACTTTTCACAAATAGAGGGATATTTTCCGGAAGTAGAGAGTATTTTCTAGAAGTAATGGTTGATATTATGACTTCTGCAAATCCGGATATATCGGAGGCAGATGTTCGTCAACAAGCAGAACGTCGCTTTCAATTTGAACCGGTAGAATTTATAGATAATTATCATGAAGTGATGGATTCAACTGAAATTAAAGTTTATAAGATATTAGTATTTGCTACAGAACCTCAGCAGTTATCAAATGCAAGTGAAAAGTTAAGAAGTGAAGAAGGGGTTGTCATTACTTCTTCTGGCGAAATTAATTTAGAATTCAACCACCCTGAAGCACAAAAAGGGTTAGCGGTAGAGCAATATGTTCAACAAAAACAATGGACGATGGAAGATGTTATGTCAATTGGAGATAATTGGAATGATGCAAGTATGCTTCAGATGGCAGGTCGTGGTGTTGCAATGGGGAATGCAGCAGATGAAATAAAAATGTTATGTAGTTATACAACTTTAACTAATCGTGATGATGGTGTTGCAATTGCGATTGATGAAATGCTTAAGGAACAACAAAGGGCAATAGACGCATCTTTGTAATATTGATGAAAGAACTAAACTATAACCAGTGTATATGAAAATACAAATGGTTATAGTTTTTTATTACATTTTTGTATTAATTGCTGAAATCGTATGTTTGTATAGAACATCAACATGGCAGTATTCGTTCTGATTTTTAAAGTGCACTACTGTTAAGAGTGTGCTAGTATTTGTTCATAAATAACTAAAACGATAATATGTACAACATTCGACGGGAAAGGAGTACTCTATGACTGAAAAGGCTAAAAAGAAGCAAGAAATTCTCGATGCTTTCCAATTTAGACATGCTACAAAAGAATACGATAATAGCAAGAAGATTACAGACGAAGATTTTAATTTTATATTAGAAACGGGTAGATTATCACCGAGCTCATTCGGTTTTGAGCCTTGGAAATTTTTAATCGTGCAAAGTTCTGATTTTAGAGAGAAATTAATGAAACTAGCTTCAGGAGCAGAGCAAAAACTTAGTGGAGCAAGTCATTTTGTGATTATACTTGCTCGAGTAGATGTTCAATATGATTCAGAATATGTGGCTAATCATCTAAAAACTGTTCAACAAATGCCTGATGAAGTTACAAATATGATCTTAAAAGGGTTAAAACTATTTCAAGAAAACTTTTGGCAATTAACTAATGATCGTAGTTTATTTGATTGGTCCTCAAAGCAAACATATATCGCATTAGCGAATATGATGACAGCTGCTGCTCAAATTGGCATTGATTCTACACCAATAGAAGGATTTATATATAAGGATGTATATAACCTGCTTGAAAGTGAAGGCTTATTAGAAGAAGGACGATATAAGCCTTCCGTAATGGCGGCTTTTGGATATCGGAAGAAAGAACCGAACAGACTTAAAGCAAGAAAAAGTTTAAATGAAATTGTGGAATGGTTGTAGCTCAACCGAGTTGAATTGATAATCACTAAGTTTCATTTAACAAAACGAATATTTTAGTGATGGTCATATAATAAAACTCGACTTTGATTGTAATGGAAGACGGTTGTCCATGCTCAGGAGAGGAGGGGTGAAAATCCACTAGGAAAAGAGGCCCTCTTTTCCTAGTTAGTTAAAGCCTTGCCTGCAGAAGGCAGCCGGATTTCAGCCAAATATCTAATTATGAAATTGATTCATAATATAGTGGTTCTTTACATTACTTAAAAAGACAAATAGCGGTGCGTTCTATGCATTATTTCACCCTAAATCTGTTTTAGGCTGATAGGAAAAATAATCAAAATCAGCATGAAGGCCTTCGCCACTTGTATCTTGGCATTGCATACCAACAAATGCTCCAGTAAAGAATCCTCCACCTTGTACATAATCATCTGATAGTTTGTAAGATTGTAAGATAACAGGAATAGCAATCCAATCGTCACCATCCAATGAATAATAATATTGGTAGTCATTATAATTTACGACTACCTTTAAAAAGACATTTTCTTGCCTGTTCGGGATTTCAATTTCATTATGCAGTAACGGTTGGTCAAACTTGAAATTATCACAAGTGGTTAAGGATAATACTTTGCCTTTTTCCTCATCCCAGGTAATTTGAAGTGCAGACCAATTCTCTGTATTATAATAATTCACTAAACCAGCAGCTTGTTGAAATGATGTTGGCTGGAAATTGACTTTAGTCTCTGCAGTAAAAGCAAAATGTTGCCATCTTCTAGCGACAAAAGATTGAGTGAATTTGGATGTTAAAGACTCTCTTCCATATAGTCTTAAATATCCTGGACGCTCTTGTAATGTTTTTATGTTTTCATTTAATGGAATCCGTAATGTCTGATAGTCTAGGCTTAATTGATCCCCATCAAAATGATCCATGATAGGTTGAGAGTATTCGAAAGGATATTCTGGTATGGATGGTCCTTTTATTTCCCATGAAGGTTGATTTCCACCAACTACATAAGGCCAGTCATTTTTCCATTCTAACCGCTGTATTGCAGTTTCTCTGCCTAAAGGACAATATCCTCTTGAGTCTAAAACTGGTTGTTTTTCTCTTGGCAGTGGTCTGCCGGTAAGATGTACCATAAACCATTCATCAGTATGCGTGTGCACAATTGATGCATGACCAGCTTTTTGTAAGGGATTTCTAGGATGAGTATACGAGCTAATAATCGGATTCTCGGGATGTACTTCATAAGTTCCCCGTAAATTTTTAGATCGTGCGATTGTAGCTTGATGATTAAATCTAGTGCCACCTTCAGCGGTAAGGAGATAATAGTAGCCGTTTATTTTATAAAGATGGGGTGCTTCTGTAAGCATAACATCAGTACCTTTAAAAATAATTTCTTTTTCCCCAACTAATTTCTGTTTAATCGAATCATATTCTTGTAAAACGATTCCATAAAATGGATGATTTCCTACTCTTGAATCCCAAACCATATTAACTAAATATTTTTTCCCGTCTTCATCATGAAATAACGATGGATCAAATCCTGAACTATTTAAATGGATTGGTTCAGACCATTCTCCATCAATAGAATCACTAGTCACTAGATAATTATGACAATCTTTCCATTGCCCTTCGGTTACTTTTACATCTGTATAAATAAGCCAATACTTTCCTTCATTGTAAGATAAGGCTGGAGCCCATACCCCGCCAGAATTGGGGTTACCCATCATATTTAATTGAGATAGACGATTTAAGGGTCTCGAAACTAACTTCCAGTTTTTTAAGTCTTTTGAATGATAGATTCCTACACCTGGAAACCATTCAAAGGTAGATACAGCAATGAAATAGTCTTCTCCAACTCGACAAATGCTCGGATCTGGGTTGAAACCAGTTAAAATAGGATTTTGAATCGTTGTCATATCTTCACCTCATTTTATTTTATTAAGAGTGAGTAACCATTTGTAGGGAGTGTGATAATGGACGATTACTCCTTGATAAGTTTCGCAAACCATCAGCGAGTATGAATAATCCCACTGATGAAGCTTTACTTTATGTTCATTTCTTCATTTCCAGAACTACTTCCTTTTAAGAACTTCTCAGCGGAGAATGCTGCCATTCCAAGTGCATTCGAATGTGTATGAAGGCTTGAAAAATCCACTTTTAAATCCTTTTGACTAAACCATAGTGATTGATTATTAATGGAATCAAGCAAAGGTTTTTCAATCCATTGTCTTGCAGCTGACATTCGATTACCAATAATGACTTGTTCTGGATTAAATGAATTAATAATATTATTGATTCCGATTGCTAAATATTTGCTGATTTCATTAAATGTTTCCAGAGCGACCACGTCGTTGTTTTTTGCTAATTGGATCATATGGTCTAATAAATTATAAGGATCAGTTGTGTAGATATTATTTTTTTTAGCCAATTGTAACAGTGCTTTTTCAGATGCATATAGTTCCCAGCAACCTTCACTTCCACAGCTACATTTTGCACCATGTGCATCAATTGTCATATGCCCCATTTCCCCTGAGAATCCATGGTTTCCTTTGTACAATTGATTATTTAGTATAAGACCTACACCGATCCCTACACCAACACTGACATAAACAATATCTTTATTTTCTTTTCCAATACCAAATTGTACTTCTCCATACGCACCCGCGTTTGCTTCGTTTTCAATGATGACAGGAATATTAAAACGATTCTCTAACTCTTCTTTTAAAGAAATATTCCGCCAATTTAAATTAGGCGCAAGCAATATTTTTTCTTCTTTATTAACGATTCCAGGTACCGCAACCCCGATACCGATAACGCCATACGGACTTTTAGCAGCCAATGTGATCAGTTTCTGGATAATCTCTTTTAAATGAACTAGAATTTCTTCATACGTTAAGTTATCAAATGTACTTTGTTCTTGTTCTAAAATATTTCCCTGTAAATCTGTTAACACCCCCAATATATAATTTACACCGAGATCGATACCAATAGAGTAACCAGCCGTATTATTGAAGAACAGCATAACCGGTCGTCTGCCCCCACTTGACTCTCCTGGTCCAACTTCACCAATCAGTTCTTCGTTAATAAGTTCACTTACTAATGAAGAAACAGTGCTTTTGTTAAGTCCTACTTGTTGTGCGATATCTGCTCTTGAAATGGGAGAATCTTGTCTTATAGTATTAAATACTAGAGACTTATTCTCTTGCTTAACCACATACTGATTCCATGTTCGATTTATTTTCATGTATTCGCTCCTTCTCCCATATGCGTGACTATTAGTTCTAAGTATAGCATGTTATGGTTCGATTACAAAACTTTGTTTAACCAGTAGACAAACAAAGTTATCTTTGCTAAAATTATGACAACTCATAAATTATGAGAATATTGCTAATAGGGGGTTCACGATGAAAATAAAGAAAGCGTTTTCGATTATTGCCTTTGTGTGGCTTAGTAGCATGTTATTGGTGGCTTGTTCTGATGGAGAAGATGAAGGTAATGCTTCAGGAGATTCTAAAACGGTTAAATTTATGCATTTATGGCCAGAAGGAAGTTCTGCACAACATTATAAAGTTGTAAATCAAATTATAGAAGATTTTGAAGCTGAAAATGAAGGGATAGAAATAGAAGTAGAGGTTTTAAGTAATGAACAGTATAAAGAAAAAATCAAAGTTCAATCAACTTCGAACGAATTACCCGATGTAGGTATGACATGGGCTGCAGGTTATATGGAGCCATTTGTGGATGGTGGTATGTTCGCTTCACTAGAGGATATCTTAGAAGAGGATAACTTAGCAGGAAATTTCGTAACAGGTACAACAGAAGCTTTTTCTATTGACGATACAGCTTATGGGTTACCTTTAGAGTTAAATATATCTTCCATTTATTATAATAAAGCAATTTTCGATGAGTATGGATTGAAAGAGCCAACAACACTAGAGGAATTTAATCAAGTGGTAGATACATTAAAAGAAAATGGTATTAATCCAGTCGCATTAGGAAATCGTGATGCTTGGACAGGTTCTATGTGGTATATGTATTTAGCAAATCGTCTAGGTGGAGAAGAAGATGTATTAACAAATGCGATCGATAGAAGTGGTTCATTTGAAGATCCGGCACTATTACAAGCAGCAGAAGAGCTTCAAGCCTTAGTAAACAATGATTCTTTTGTTAGCGGTTTCAATGGTTTGGCTGATCAAGAAGCAAAAAGTATGTTTATGGAAAGTCAAGCTGCGATGTACTTAATTGCAACATGGGATTTGCCGAACTATACAACGAACGAAGATGTACCTCAAGAATTCCGTGATTCTGTCGGGTACTTTCCATTTCCACAAGTTGATGGAAATGGCGACTTCAATAGTTATGTAGGAGGCCCTGGTGTCGGGCTGTTTGTTTCTGAAAATTCAGAGGTGAAAGATGAGGCGAAAGCTTTTGTATCATACTTTGTAAAAGAATGGGGAGAGCGGGCAGTAACAGAAGTAGGCATAATTCCTGCTACAAAAATCGATGGAGAAGTATTAGATTTACCTGACCTTTATGTGGAGGTATTAAATGATTTAAATAATGCATCAAATATTACTTTATATGCAGATGTTCAAATGAGTGCAAGTGCTGCTCAAGTTCATTTGGATATGATCCAAGCATTATTTGGTGGCGAAATTACACCAGAAGAATTTGTGAAAACACACGAAGAAACACTCGCAAAAGAGTAATTAATCTAAAAGGCTGTCTAAAACACATTCATATGTCTTGGCAGCCTTACTAATTAAATTCCAATTGGGGTTGAACAAATATGGATAAAGTTATGTCCAATAAATGGGTTATTACACTTTATATCCTTCCCGCGTTGTTATTTATTGCGGTTCTCATTGTTATTCCATTGTTATTGTCTGGATACTTTGGATTAATGGATTGGGATGGGATCGGGGCAATGGAGTTTATTGGTCTTGATAATTATATCGCAGCAATGCAGGATTCGAAGTTTTGGGAGAGTACATTACATTCCTTTTTATTGGCAGTATTCTCTGCATTAAGTTTATTAATTTACTTAGTAGTAGCGTTAATTCTTGCATCAAAAATTAAAGGAGCAAACTTCTTAAAGAAGATATATCTTATACCAATGTTGCTTTCGTCTGTAGCTATTGCTCAGTTATGGATCAAAGTCTATAACCCTAGTAATGGGATGTTAAACAGCATTTTAGTGAGCTTAGGTGTGGAAAATCCACCAGCATGGTTAGCTGATCCAAACATTGTACTTTATGCAATATTTATACCAATTATCTGGCAATATGCAGGGTTTTACATTTTGATTTACTATGCTGCTTTAAAAAATATTCCTGAATCTATTATTGAAGCAGCAAAAATTGACGGGGCAAGTCCGATTCAAATTGCACTTAAAATTAAATTTCCATTGATTATGACCGTTTTTAAAGTAACGATTGTCCTTGCTATAGTTGGATCTCTTAAGTATTTTGATCTCATTTATGTAATGACTGGTGGAGGACCGAATGGAGCTAGTGAAGTAATGGCTTCTTATATGTATAAGTTAGCTTTTTCTAGTTATGACTTTGGTTATGGAAGTGCAATAGGTTTCTTGCTTCTAATTATAACATTAATTGTTACTTACTTTATCCGTAAGGTAACAGAAACGAAAGATACCATTCAATATTGAAAGGAGGAAATTAAAATGCATCGTATCGGATATATTCTACTTTACATTTGTTTAGGAATCGTCGGCGTATTTCAGATTTTCCCAATCATATGGTTGGTTTCTTTTTCTTTAAAGTCAAACCAAGAAATCTTTGCAGGAAACCCATTTGCATTGCCGACAGATCCTAAATGGGAAAATTACTTAAAAGTCTTTGAAGGTGGGATTGGTACTTACTTTTGGAATAGTATTTGGATTACAGTGGTTGCTACGATATTAACCGTTTTAATCGCAAGTATGGCGACATTTGCTATAACAAGAATGAAATGGAAGTTATCAAGTCTTGTGTTAGGCATTATTATGGTAGGGTTAATGATTCCAATCCATTCAGCATTAATTCCACTATATAACATGTTTCTGAATGTGAATTTAATTGATAATCCTTTATCAATTGTCGTTACGTATATGACATATAACCTACCAATAACAGTGATGATTCTTTTAGGGTTTTACACAACGTTACCTAGAGAAATTGAGGAAGCAGCTATCATTGATGGCAGCTCGGTTCATCGTTTGTTTTTCAGAATCATCTTACCGTTATCAGCACCTATCATGTCAACTATCGTAATAATTAATATGATTTATAACTGGAATGAATTTGTATTTGTAAATACTTTTATTAGTTCTGATAAGTTTAAAACGTTAACTGTCGGTATTCAAAACTTCATAGGACAATATATGACCGATTGGGGAGCAATTGGGGCTACGTTAGTTATTAGTGTACTTCCAATTATTATTGCATTCATTTTCTTTAGCGATAAAATCATGGAGGGGTTATCTGCAAGTGCAGTAAAAGGATAATCTTCTTATGTTTTTTTAAAAGATTGAATCGTATCAAAGCGATCTTGAATGATCCATGTTGAAACAGACGCAATAATACTAAACCCAAAAATAAAGAAAAGTGCTGGTAATTGTGTACAAATAAGATAGATCGAAACAAAGCTAATAATTATCAGTAAAGTATGGACTGGACTAATTAGCATGATCAGAAAAGAGTGCTTGAATATTTTAGTAACAGGTAAGTCGAAGTGAACTGTAACTGGAAATAAGTAAATGAAAAATAAACAAACAAAAAATAAATAAGCCAATAATGGGACTTGAATCAGAGAAAAATCGCTTTGATAGGATTGAATAAAGATTATATTTAATACTGCTAAAGCAATGAATAAGTTAGCAAAGATACCTAATATATTACCTTTCTTAAAATAATCTTTATATGTAGTCCAGAAAGTAGAGAATATTGGGATATCCGGGTTTGAGGTTTGCCATTTTCTTACGATAGAGTATGTGGAAAGAGTGGCAGGATAAAACCCAACTATTACTAATCCCAACAGGGTGAAAGCAACCCATAATAGGTGAAGATAAGCAAATTTCATCACCCATTCCATTATAGTATAAAGACGACTTGCAATTAGGTTCATTTGAAAAATCTCCTTCTATGTAAGGGATATCATATATAGATAGTATAGGGTTAAACTTTTCATCTATCAACTTTGTTCATCAATTAAACAAACATTTTAAGGAGGAACGAACAATGAGTTATTTTAATGAGATTCGAAACATTCAGTATGAAGGAGCAAAATCAGATAATCCATATGCTTTTAAATTTTATAATCCAAGTGAACCCATTAACGGAAAAACAATGGAAGAGCATCTACGTTTCGGAGTTGCCTATTGGCACACGTTTACAGAAGACTTATCAGATCCTTTTGGAGTTGGCACAGCAATACGTCCATGGGATAAATTCAGTGGAATGGACCTAGCAAAAGCAAGAGTAGAAGCGGCATTTGAATTTTTCGATAAACTACAAATACCTTATTTCTGTTTTCATGATGTTGATATTGCACCAGAAGGAAGTAATTTAAAAGAATCAAATGACAACTTAGATGTTATCGTAGCGATGATAAAAGACTATATGAAAGATAGTAAAACAAAATTGCTTTGGAATACCGTAAATAACTTTACACATCCTCGATTTGTCCATGGAGCAGCATCTTCTAATAATGCAGATGTATTTGCTTATGCGGCGGCGAAAGTGAAGAAGGGTCTAGAGGTTGGGAAAGAACTTGGAGCGGAAAATTATGTTTTCTGGGGTGGAAGAGAAGGGTATGAAACTTTATTAAATACCAATATGAAACTAGAATTGGATAACTTAGCACGTTTTTTCCATATGGCAAAAGAATATGCGAATGAGATAGGATTTGATGCACAATTCTTAATAGAACCAAAACCAAAAGAGCCGACCAGTCATCAATATGATTTTGATGTAGCAAGTGGATATGCATTTTTACAAAATTATGATTTACAAGATACATTTAAATTTAATATCGAAGCAAATCATGCGACTCTAGCTGGGCACACATTTGAGCATGAATTACATTATGCACGTATTCATAATATGTTAGGATCAGTAGACGCAAATCAGGGGCATCCATTATTAGGCTGGGATACAGATGAATTCCCATCTGACCTGTATGCAACTACTTTAGCGATGTATGAAATTCTAAAGAATGGTGGATTAGGAAAAGGTGGATTGAACTTTGATGCGAAGGTTCGACGTGGTTCATTTACACCGGAAGATCTTTTCCATGCACATATTACTGGTATGGATAGTTTTGCAGTAGGCTTGAAAATAGCGCAGCGTTTACTAGATGATAGAGTAATAGAAAATATTATAGATGAACGTTATGATTCATTTAATCATGGAATAGGAAAAGATATTGTTTCTGGAAAGGCAGATTTTCATCAATTAGAAGAGCATGCCTTAACGCTATCTGATATTACGCAACCATCTGGTCAATTGGAAGTTATTAAGAGTAAAATTAATCAATATTTGTTAACAACATTTGCATAAAAGTAGGGCAATCATCACATAGGGTAGTAAAGAGTTAACTACTCTGTGTGATTTTATGTAGATACGAAAGGAGACATGGTGGATGTCATATGTATTAGGTGTTGACTTAGGAACGAGTGGTGTCAAAGTACTTTTAGTTAATAGAGAAGGAAGCGTCGAATATGAAAAAACAGCGTCATTAACGCTAATCCAAGAAAAGACCGGTTATGCCGAACAAGATCCAAATGAATGGGTAGAACAAACGTATGAGGCAATCAGTACTTTGTTATCGGAATCAAATATAAATCCTCATCTAGTGGAAGGTATAAGCTTTGCTGGACAAATGCATGGCCTAGTTTTATTAGATAGTAATAATCAGGTTATTCGTAATTCCATTTTATGGAATGATACGAGAACAACTGAGGAATGCCAAGATATTTATCGTAGTGTAGGAAAAGATCGATTACTAGATATTACAAAAAATTTAGCATTAGAAGGGTTCACGCTTCCTAAGTTATTGTGGATAAAAAAACATGAACCAAATAATTTCAATAAAATACAAACCTTCTTATTACCAAAGGATTACGTTCGTTACCGTTTAACCGGAAAATTACACATGGATTATTCTGATGCAGCAGGAACTTTATTATTAGATTTAGCAAAGAATAAGTGGAGTGAGGAAATCTGTGAATTGATGGAAATTCCAACGGAAATCTGCCCGGAATTAATCAATTCAATTGCCGAAGTAGGTACTCTAACAGAAGAAGCTTCAGAGAAATCAGGGTTAAATATGGCTACGAAAGTATTTGCTGGAGGAGCGGATAACGCTTGTGCAGCTATTGGCTCAGGTGTACTCAGAGAAGACAAAACATTAGTAAGTATTGGTACTTCCGGTGTTGTGCTTAGTTATGAAGAGTCAGGTGATAAAAACTTTGAAGGGAAAGTTCATTACTTTAATCATGGAGCTCCGGATGCATTTTACTCGATGGGAGTAACACTAGCTGCTGGCCACAGTCTTTCTTGGTATAAGGAGACGTTTGCAAATGATATAGGTTTTGATGAATTAGTACAAGAAGCATCTACTGTGAAACCTGGGGCAGGAGGACTACTATTTACACCGTATATTAATGGAGAGAGGACCCCACATGTGGACGCAACCATTCGGGGAAGTTTTATCGGTATAGATGCATCCCATAAGCGTCAACACTTCACTAGAGCAATTTTAGAAGGTATTACCTTCTCCTTGCAAGAAAGTGTAAGTATTTTACGAGAAAGTGGAAAGAAAATAGAAACTATAATTTCTGTAGGTGGTGGAGCAAAGAGTGATCTATGGATACAGATGCAAGCCGATATTTTTCAAACGAAGGTTATTCGTTTAACAAGTGAGCAAGGGCCGGGAATGGGAGCGGCGATGATTGCCAGTGTCGGAGTTGGCTGGTTCAATAGTCTAGCAGACTGCGGTGATGTCTTTATTCAAGAAGAAAAGGTATACAAACCAATAGAGAAAAACGTCGAACTATATCATGACTTATTTCACTTATACAAACAAGTATATTCTTCAACTAATAAAATAAACAATCAACTTCATAAAATTCGAATGTAGGAAATAGATAGATGATAAGTAGGGAATAGTTTTTGGGTTGACCTTCATGGATCAGTTAGATAATTAATTTCATTATTTAAAGGTAAAAAGCTTTATATTTAAGAATATGGACACAGATATTTTGCAGTGTGTGAGCTTGCAAAGCTATTGAAAAAGAGGATGGTTACATATTTACCGTTCCTCTTTTTACTTGTTCATGCAAAATGTTAATAATTGTATTTAATGAATATGTTTTGTTCGACTTGCCTTTTTATTCAATAATATGTACATTGTTACCTTAAATAAAAAACCCAACCTTCCTTACCATTAATGTGGTATCTACAAGTTGAGTTAGTGAGTGATGATTTTTTTAATGTCGTTTACTTAGCCATAAAACTCCTGTTTTAGCAAGTCGAGGTAAGAAGCCAGTTAAGGGTGTTTTCACCATATTGCCAAATCCGTCTGATTTTCCTAGTGAACCGAGTGTACCTTTTAACTTTAAAGGTTTCGGTTGTTTGGGTTCCTTGTCTGCGAGAACGGATAATAGTACTTCTGCTATTTGCTCTCCTTGTAATCCAGCTAATTGTCCACTTGGAGAGTATTCACTTGATGCACAGTCTCCCAAGACGTATACATTTGGGTCTTCAGGTACTTGATAAAAATCATTTACGATGACTTTATCTTGTATGTCTTTTTTAAAAGGAAGTTGACGTACTAGCCAATTTGGCTGAACTCCAGCAGTCCATATAGTAACGTCATTTAGATAACAAACCCCGTTATTACAAACGCCATCTTTCTCTACATATTCAACAGTAGAATGGTGAATAACATCAACATCATTTTTAATAAACCACTGTTCGACATGGTCTTGTATTTTAGAATCAAAAGCTTTTAATACATTAGCACCACGGTCTAATAAACGAATATTTAAATCAGGTCGACTTTCTCTAATTTCCGATGCAACTTCTATCCCGCTCAAACCTGCACCGATTACAGAAACTTTTCCATAAGCTTTCAGGTTTCCAATTGCTACTCCAGTATGCCTAGCTTTGGAAAAGGTTTGAACACTTTCTGCGTATTCTTTTGCCCCAGGAATTCCGTGGAAATTATCTTCACAACCAATTCCAATAACTAAATAATCATATTCTACAATGATGTCTGGGTCGTTAAATAAAATTCGCTTTTGTTCGACATCTATTTTTGTAATTTCTTTAAACAGGTAATTTACTCTTGAATCCTCTGGGAAATCCACACGAACATCATGATCAGCTGATGTTCCTGCTGCGATAGAGTAAAATTCTGTTTTTAACGAACGAAATGGGTTTCGATCTACAACTGTTATATGTATATCCTCAGATAATGACTGATTAAGTAATCCAGTTAATACTTTAATTCCGCCATATCCTCCCCCGAGTATTACGACCTTCTTCATGCAAGCACACCCCTTATATGTATGAAACCTTCTTCCTAGGTTCTAGAGTATCAAATTATGACTAACCTGTCATCTGCATTATAACGATTATTAATTTAAACGCGTTTTACATATTTGTACTTAAAGAATTTCAAGTTATAATTTAAAAACGAATATTTAGTGATAGTTGTATATTAATGTTCGGATTATAGGAACAACTTGGCTTCGATTGTAATGGAAAACCCTAATTCCTATAGGGAAGCAGGAACTTGAAAATCCAGGGGAGAAAAGCACTTGTCTTGGGTGTTTTCTAATTCATGATATAATCAAGTGAGAGTATCGATAAGGGGAATGTTCTATGAAGCAACTAAGTTTAAGTTCATTATTAGATGTAATGGTAGAATTGTTTTCAGAAGAAGTATCAATTGCAATTACTAATAAGCATAAATATGTGTATTATCGACGAAGTAAGCGGATTGATTTAAAAATTCATGAAGGCGACCCAATTAAAAAAGGGACATTAGCGCATAAAGCAATTACAACAAATAAAAAAGTATCCGAATTTATTGATAGAAATATATATGGGGTTCCTTATCATGGTATGGCGGTCCCCTATTATAATGAAGATGAGATGGAAGGGTGTGTACTTGCCATATATCCTGCTTATACAGAAGGAAAATCAGTGGTCACAGTACGTAGTCAAGACGGCTGGAAGCCGATACCTTTTTCAGATCTTATATATTTAGAAGCAAAGGAACGTAAAACATATGCTGTAGCACAGGGTTATGCTGGATTTCACACAAATACATTACAAGAGTTTGAGTTTATGCTGCCTACAGATGTCTTTATACGTTGCCATCGTTCCTATATTGTCAATGTAAACAATATAGAAGAGATTTATCCGGATACCCATTCAACTTTTATGCTCGGTATGAAGAATGGTGAACAGGTTCCGGTAAGTCAATCTTATTCTAGTTATTTCCGAAAATTATTAGGTTTTTAACGGAATATTTCTGTTTGAATCAACTTTTGTTGTATGTGAAGCGTATTATTCTTGTTTCCCTCTCAATCTCCCGATTAATTAGAAAAATCAGTTAAGATGAAAGGACAATTACAAAGGGGGGAGGAGTAGGATGGGAGAAAAATTAAAGCGCATACAAAACAAAGGTATGCAACAAAAAGTGGTAACTGCAGAAGAAGCAGCTGCTTGGATTCAAGATGGTATGACATTAGGACTTAGTGGATTTACACGTGCGGGAGATGCAAAGGCAGTTCCTACGGCATTAGTAAAAAGAGCAGAGGAAGGAGAATCCATCAAAGTCAATGTATACACAGGGGCATCTTTAGGGTCTAATATCGATAAGCTGTTTGCTGAAGCAGGGATTGTGAATAAACGAATTCCTTTTCAGGCTGAGCCATCTATGCGAAAGGCGATAAATGCTGGGGAACATTTATTTGTCGATCAACATCTGTCTCATACGTCAGAAATGCTTCGTGGTGATGCGATGGAAGCAGTGGATTATGCCATATTGGAAGCGATTTCTATCACAGAAAATGGATATATAATACCAAGTACATCTGTAGGTAACTCAGTAGCGTTTGCTGAGACTGCAAAGAACATTATTATTGAACTGAATACTGCTCAACCGATGGAATTAGAAGGGATGCATGATATTTATAGCCCTGGGAAACAAGGAGATCGTGATCCAATTCCTTTAAAAGAAGTTGATCAGCGTATTGGAAAGATTGGTATTCAGGTTGATATGGATAAAATTAAGGGGATAGTTTTTACGCATCAACCTGATTCACCTTCGACGATTGTTCCGCCAGATGAGGAGACGCAAAACATTGCGAATCATCTACTGAATTTTTTTAGAGAAGAAATTAAGGCGGAACGATTAACAGAGAAACTTATGCCTTTGCAATCCGGAATAGGTTCTGTTGCTAATGCGGTATTACACGGAATGCTAGACTCTGAGTTTAAAGATTTAACGGTTTATTCAGAAGTGCTTCAAGATGCTGTCTTCGATTTGATTGATGCAGGCAAGGTGAGTTTTGCGTCTGCATGTTCCATTACATTATCGGAAGAAAAGATGAATCATGTGTTTAATAATCTAGCGGACTATCAGAGTAAGCTTGTCTTACGTCCGCAAGAAATCTCTAATCATCCAGAAATTATTCGCAGACTGGGTCTAATTGCAATTAATACAGCATTAGAATTTGATATCTACGGTAATGTTAATTCCACTCATGTAGGTGGAACGAAGATGATGAATGGTATTGGAGGGTCGGGAGATTTTGCTCGAAATGCTAGATTAGGAATTTTTGTAACAAAGTCAATTGCAAAAAACGGGGATATATCTAGTATTGTTCCATATGTATCGCATACCGATCATACAGAACACGATGTGGATGTAATTGTAACGGAACAAGGATACGCAGATCTTCGTGGATTGGCACCTCGAGAACGCGTGCCACAAATTATTGAAAATTGTGCGCACCCTTTATAT
Organism: Oceanobacillus sp. E9; assembly: GCF_001741975.1. Classification (NCBI taxonomy): domain Bacteria; kingdom Bacillati; phylum Bacillota; class Bacilli; order Caryophanales; family Bacillaceae; genus Oceanobacillus; species Oceanobacillus sp. E9. The sequence continues at coordinate 239,763 of NZ_LSNA01000001.1, read as the reverse complement.
AAGGAAGCGCTATGGGAGTATTACCAAGAAGCATTAGAACGGGGTGGGCAGACTCCGCATATACTAGAAAAAGCTTTTTCTTGGCATTCTAGCTTTCGAGAACATGGTACGATGCGTCCAGCAGTGCCACAAGTGTAAGACAAAAGGGGATATTATATTAGAAGACACATGAGTAGCGGGCAGGCTGTTCATGTGTTTTTTTATAAAAAAAACGAACTTAATAGAAAAAGTATGATAACTTGCTAGAAAATTGACTATAATGGTACGATGAGGGTTGCTTAATGATGATGTTCAAAAAGTCCGGTGTGATCATACATTTTTGAACTCGCATTTAAATACGTTAGCTGAAGGAGTCTATAATGACTGGAAAAAAAACATTACCATTTACTATTTCAAAAAACGAAAAATTTTTTGATCGATTAGGAGATTATATTGGCGACGTCTTCTATGATATATTGCCTGAAAAAGGATTTGAACTCCGTGATGAGCAAATATTTATGGCTTTTCAACTGGAGCAAGCTTTTAAACATAAAAGAACGATGTTTGCAGAAGCTGGTGTAGGTACTGGTAAAACAATCGTTTATTTACTATATGCGATTTGTTACGCCCGTTACATGGGAAAACCTGTAATTATTTCATGCGCTGATGAAACACTTATTGAACAGCTTGTTAAAGAAGGCGGAGATATTGATAAATTGGAGCAAGCACTAGACCTAGAAGTAGATGTTAGACTTGCAAAAGCAAGAGAAAACTACGTTTGTATGAAAAAATTAGATCCTTTAGTTGAGAAAACCAATGATGAAGATATACTAGCTGTACATGATCAAATTCCTGATTTTGTATTTGATCAAGGAGTATCTATGCAAACTTTCTACCGATATGGAGATCGTAAAGAGTACCCATGGGTGTCTGATCAACAATGGGAGCGCATTGGTTGGGATCCATTAAAACAATGTGCGACATGTGACTGGAGGCATCGAAGTGCGCAAACCTTAAACCGTGAATATTACCGTCATGCACAAGATATTATTATTTGTTCTCATGATTTTTATATGGAACATGTCTGGACAAAAGAATCACGTAAACGTGAAGGTCAATTGCCTCTGCTTCCGGAAGCGAGTTCTGTTATTTTTGATGAAGGACATTTATTAGAGTTTGCAGCACAAAAAGGACTTACCTATCGTTTTAACTTCAATAATATTACAAGTGTTTTGACTGGATATACTGGTCAAGATGTTCGAGAAGAATCGTTACAATTAGCAGAGGATATTTTATCCTTGCATGATGAATGGTTTGACGTTATTACAAGCAGTGCAGTAAGAATTGAAGGGTCTGATCGATTAGAAATTCCTCGTAGTGAACCATTGTTAGAAATGGCTCAACAATTAAATGGAATGGTGGAGGAATTATTAGAACAGCTTGTATTTGATGCTGAGCTTTTTACAATTGATGCTTACCACACCAAGATTATTGAAGAATATCTAGAGTTTTTTTCATATGGATTATCCATTCTATTAAATGATGATGAAGGAATTTACTGGTTAGAACAAGATGAAATGAATAGTAGTCTTGTTATTATGCCGAGATTGGTTGAGAACGTATTAAGAGAAGAGGTATTTTCACAAAATATTCCATTTATATTTTCTTCTGCTACTTTGTCACAGGACAATGACTTTTCCTATCTGCAAAAGAGTTTAGGTATAGGACAGTACGATTCTTTTTCGGTGGACTCTCCGTTTGATTATGAATCGAATCGAGAAATATCATTTCATTCTTATCAGGATTCAGATGAGCGATTCAAAGGAATCAAGGAACAGTTAAATGACAATCAGGGGCATAGCCTAGTCCTGTTCCGTTCAGAAGGAGATATGAATGATTTTCGCCAATGGGCTAAGAAGCAGAGTTGGGAATATGCGATGCTTTATGAAGGAGATCAAGAAATCAGTGAAATTGTCCGCAGGTTTCAGTATGATGTACCATCTATTTTATGTGCCTACCATTTATGGGAGGGATTAGATATCCCGGGTAAAGCACTTAGCCAAGTTATTATTGCATCCTTACCATACCCGCCGAATGATCCTGTATTTAAGGCAAAGCGAAAACACGCCAAAAATTCTTCACAAGAAATTGACATACCGTACATGATGTTACGGATGAAACAAGGGGTTGGTCGACTTATTCGTACTGAAAGTGATTCAGGAGTCGTCCGTATTTGGCAACATGCTACGGATACAACAGTGCTAGATTCATTATTAAATAGTTGATGAGGTAAACTCGAGTGATGACTGCATTGCTCGAGTTTTTGAAACTTTTTTAACAGATGTACGTATTACTCATATAAAGGTGGAGTGATACGATGAAAAAATATTTTATTATAATGATGTTATCCATGGTATTTATTATTACCGGTTGTTCCGATGATCACTCGTTTACAATCGATGAAGTACAAATTGATGCTCAAATACAAGAAGACGGTACGATCACTGTACAAGAACTATATACATATACCTTTGAAGGTGCATATGAAGGTACAACCAGGTCTATTCATTCAGATGCGAAAGATTTTGAAGCGTTTTTAACGACAAGTGATGATCCCACTATATCTACGGAAGGTCTAGAGAAGTTAACAACCGAAGAAGAGGATGATATGTGGAAAATCTATACTGAATCAAATAATGAGACGAAAAAAGTATTGTACAGCTATGATGTCCATGGTTCCATCACGAAGTATGAAGATGTTGCTGAATTAACGTATTCATTTTTTGATAGTGATAATGAAACAGATCTTGATAATGTATCGATTTCTATCCACACACCACATCAAAAAGATGAAAATATACATTTCTTTTTACATGATGATGCAAGTGGACAGCTAAGTACCATTGATAGTGGCATTCAGTACACCAATTCGACTTTACCGGCAGGGAAGGATTCGGAAATTCGATTGTTGTTTCCATCTGAACAACTCTCCGGTAAGGATATTGATAAACATAAAGAAATGGAATTAGCTATATTACAAACGGAAGAAGAACTCGAAAATCGTATTCAGCATTTAGATGCAGCAACGAGTGTAATTACTCCAATGATTTGGGGAGGTATTGGAGTAGTACTATTAGCGGGGACTTATCTATTTTTTGTGCACCCGAATCGATATCGGGGAAATAAAGGTTCTGATTATTTGATACGGGTTTTTGAAGAGACGGACCCTTTAATGAATAGCTTCTTGAAAAAAGGCTCACTGATGCCGGAAAGTTTCATTGCTGCGCTATTCTCATTAAAACAAAGAGGCATCATTACCATGTCGCGAGTACCTTCTGAGAGAACAGAAGGAGAATATACGTATCGATTTTCATGGGGAAATTCAGGATCCCATATAAATGAATCAGATCAGTATTTAAAGAAATGGTTGTTTGCAAATAGTGATGAGAAGGGTGCCTACTTTCTTCTTGAATCGATACAAGAAGATAAGGATCTTTCCGATAAAGAAAAAGAAAAACAAGCAGAGATATTCCATAATAAATTCCAACAATGGAAAGAAATCGTAATGGAACAAGATAGATTTCAAAATTTACGTCGTCCTTTTGCTGGATATACTGTACTATCAATTCTCTCAACGATTGCTGTAAGTGCTTTGTGTTATTATCTTCTAACGATTCAACCTATTTCTCAAATGGAACAATGGATACTAACTATAATCCTAGGTGTTATCACGATTCTATGTATTTGGTTCCGAAGACAGAAATGGATATTAGGGGTACTGTATTTCTATCTTTTAATTTTCCCTACTTTATTCTTTACAATAAATACAGGTACTATTGTATCTTTAGTATTTTATGGAATTACAGGTTTAGTCGTATTGATTACTCCTGCTAGCTATTGGATAAAGGATATTCGTAAGCGGAAATATGCAGTACGACATGCTTATCATTTATTTGCAACAAATCGTTACCCAACTTCTTCAGAACCGGATAAGTTGGAACAACGATTAGAATATGCGATTGTCATTGGAGCAGAAGATAAATTCGCAAAAACATGTAAAGATTTAAATCTTTCTGAGGATCTTAAGAGTGCTTTCCCCTTACTTTATTATCCTTCTGCCACAGTCAATACATTTAATACAAATTATATGATGATAAATCCCGCCGTATACGGTAGTAGCTCAAGTAGTAGTAATACAACTAGCAGTACAGGTGGTGGAGGTGCAGGAGCGTTTTAATGTATAGAAAAGGAGCTAGTTATCGTGCTAGCTCCTTTCGTTTGTTTTAATAAGTTCAATAAAATGAGTTAATATTTTGGCTGTTAATCCCCAGATTGTCTGATCGTTATATTGATAGAACAATTCCTCGACATGACGCATACGCCAATCGTAATTTTCGCCCCCGACAATTAAATGATAAGGAAAGTTATCTTCCGGTTTTACATGTAAATGTACGTTATATCTCTTTGGCTCTGTTTCCAAGAAGAAAGATAGGGGTACGGTAAATGTATGATCGACTTCATCTGGATTGGGTTTTATTTTGTCAGGTTGAATAATCCTACCTACAAACGGATAGATAATCCTTCCAAGGTCATTCACGATGTAGTCCAGGGGAATTGGGTCAGTAATATCTTGTTTCGAAAGCCCAAGTTCTTCCATTGTTTCTCTAATGGCACAGTGAGAAGGGTCCTTATCCGTAGAATCAACTCGGCCACCTGGAAAGCATATATCTCCTGGCTGACTACGCATTTGCATGGAACGCACTTCAAATAATACGTGGGTTTCACCATCAATTTCGATTAGTGGAATGATTACAGAGGATTCTTTAAAATGTTCATGCCCCATAAGGGATGGAGTTCGACCATGAAGCTGTTTAAATATTTCTTGAATATTCATTACATTACCTCCTGTAAAAACATGGATTTAATGATATCCATACTTTCATTTTATAATTGTTTCTGTTGACTGTCACTTGAGAGGAATTATTTTAACTAATTCCTTTATACATTATATATGTAGGATTTTAGGAACAATTTGGTTTGATTGTGGAAGACGGCGACTTCTGCAGGAAAGTACGACCTGAAAATACACGTGGCTATCTTCTTCTAGTTAGTTCAAGCCGTTTCTATTAAAAAGCGACCGTCTGAAATGAGAATCAAAAAAGCAACATTCGAATTTATTAACGACGCATCTGATTTTGAAATTCAACTTTGATACAATAAAATAAATAAAGGGGGAATGGGTAGAATGCGCTATGCGATATATCAAATGGATATTGTGCCGGGGAATCCAGAGGCAAATCGATTAAAGGTGAAAACATGGATAGAAAAAACAGTTTCCATGAACGATATTGATATAATAGTACTTCCTGAAATGTGGACAACTGGATATACACTTGCTGAGTTAAATGAAGTTGCAGATGAGGAAGAAGAACCGACTTGTTCATTTTTACAACAGTTAGCTCGGGATAATCAGGTCCACATTATAGGAGGATCGATAGCGAATAAGCGGAATGGAAAAATAAATAACACTGCAATTGTTGTAAATAGCAACGGAGAAAAAGTATATAAGTACGATAAAATCCATCTCGTTCCTATGTTAGATGAACCAACCTATTTGGATGGTGGGGAAGAGAAGGTGTGTACATTTGAATTAGACGGTGTAAAAATGGGACTTATTATTTGTTATGACCTTCGTTTTCCAGAGCTTACCCGTTCATTAGCGGTATCAGGAGCCGAAGTGATTTATATTGTGGCAGAATGGCCATCTGCAAGAAAAGATCATTGGAAAGCATTACAACTAGCAAGAGCGATTGAAAACCAGTGTTATATTATTTCAGCGAATAGAGTAGGCATATATAACAACGTGGAGTTTTGTGGACTATCTTCGGTGATTAATCCTTGGGGAGAGATTCAAACATTAGGTTCGGATCATCACGAGGAAACGATTATTGATAGTATTGATCTACAGAAAGTAAGTGAAGCAAGAAAGAATGTACCTATTTTTGAAAGTAGGGTTCCGAAGCTTTATTAAACTAAAAAAGGGAACATTTTTCAAAAAAAATAAAGATCCAAACTATTATTATCGATTTTAACGATTAATGGTTTGGATCTTTTATAATTAATTGTTATTTTTTACGTTTGGTGGATCGGTTAATTTTCCTGTACAAATATCTTCGGTTACATGAACCTGGCAGGTTTTACCTTTACTATTGACGAATTTAAAAATACCGTTATTAAAATCTGTGCCGATCTCTTTATAAAAAATACCTTCATATAAATTATGCTTCGAGCGAGCAAAACTTAAGCGATAAGCCTCTTTTTCTTCATCTTTTTGCAAGAATCCACGGACACCTTTTTCATAGATCGTATCATCTGTACTTTTCAATGTACGATCCACAGAAACGATATGAAGGTCGATAAAAGTAATCTCACGTAGTAATACATTGACAAATGATCCTTTTGTGATTTCTTCCCATCGATTTTGTGCACTCTGTCCAATAATAATTTGTGTAATATTATGTTGATGTGCTACCTCTTTAATCGCTTTTACAGATGAGCGCCTTTCATTATCTCGAATAATGAAGTCTTCAACATCAAGTTCATCACATAGCTCTTTCCAGCGTTCTACGTAACCGGATTTATCTGCATCGAATTCATCGTAAGGTAAAGCATCTACAGTTAATACATATAAAGGACAGTCCATGATTCGCGCAAGCTTATGTCCTCGTTGTATTAAACGCTCTCCATTTGGACCATAGTATACGCAGACAAGGATGCTTTCGTCCATGCGGCCTCTAATTTTTTTCATAACGGCAACTCACCTCTTTAATATATTCATTTAACGATGTTTATCCGGTTAGTAGATATACATCCTTTAGCTGTTTTTGAATAACCGGATGGTAACGTTTATTTTGTTTATAATAAATATTAATTTTATTTTATTTTTCCATGAAACTGTATTATTCTAACATGTATTTATCTATTCGTATATACCTTATTTCTATTTTTTAAGACGATTTATACATGGAGTCATTCTTTCTACTAGCATACTTGAAAAGAATAAGAAATTCTAGTCTATATCGTGGTAAAGTGTTCAAGCATGCACTTGTTAATGAATTCCTGTATAATTACTAATGTAAATTGCGGAATAACTTCGAAGCAGGGTTCATCTATAGAGTAAATAAAATAACACTTTTTATACCACGTTACATTCAAATAAATGGATGCACATCCACTTTTATCATGCCTTTCCATTTGTGAACAATCCTTCCACCTATTTTGCAACAAATGGGTGTCTTAGATATTCATTAAATAGTATATCCTGTTATCTCTATTGTGTGATAACAGTAACGTTAACCTATATTGATTGGAGGTTACAGTTTGACAACATTGATTATTGCAATAATGTTTCCTTTTATTGCAGCAGCAATTATACCTTTCCTTTACAAATATGTACGGCGAATTCATGTTGGTTGGTTCGCATTATTCGTATCTACTGCTTTATTTATCTATTTCGCTCAATTTATCCCTACTATAGCTAGTGGAGATGTTATTACCCTCACCTTAAACTGGATACCGTCTTACGGTATTAACATTACTTCATATTTAGATGGATTAAGCTTGACTTTTTCCCTATTAATATCTGGTATTGGTGCACTTGTTATTTTATATTCGATTTACTACCTTTCTTCTAAAGAATCGCTTGGACACTTCTATACATACCTGATGTTATTTATGGGGGCAATGTTAGGAGTAGTAACATCCGATAATATGCTTGTTTTATATGTCTTTTGGGAGCTGACAAGTATTTCTTCGTTCCTTCTAATCGCCTTCTGGTACCAAAGGAAACGTTCAAGAGATGGTGCGAAAAAATCATTACTAATTACCGTCACAGGTGGTATAGCCATGTTAGTCGGTTTTATTATGCTCGGTCAAATGGCAGGCACATGGTCTATACGTGAAGTAATTGGTAATGTTAGTTCCTTTAATGATCATTATCTGTTTATTGCAGCAATGATTTTAGTACTGCTTGGAGCATTTACAAAATCTGCTCAATTCCCATTTCATATATGGTTACCTGATGCGATGGAAGCACCTACTCCAGTTAGTGCTTATTTGCATTCAGCTACCATGGTAAAAGCAGGTATCTACCTTGTTGCTAGATTTACACCTGTTTTTGGTGGAGAAGCTACCTGGTTCTGGGCAGTTACAGGTGTAGGGCTATTCACGCTATTCTGGGGTTCTTTTAATGCAGTACGTCAAATCGATTTGAAGGCGTTACTCGCATATTCAACAATTAGCCAGCTTGGTATGATTATGAGTATGTTTGGTATTGGTTCAGCCGCACTAAATTTAGGATACTCCACAGAATCTGTCGCATTTACAAGTGCTTCTTTTGCCGCTCTATTCCATCTTGTAAATCACTCTACGTTTAAAGGTGCGCTATTTATGGTGGTAGGTATCGTCGACCATAGTGTAGGGACTCGAGATATACGTCGACTTGGTGGATTGATTACCTTGATGCCTGTGACTTTCTCTATTGCGTTAATTGGAAGCTTGTCTATGGCAGGTTTACCACCATTTAATGGGTTCTTAAGTAAAGAAATGTTCTTCATGGCGGTTGTTAATATAAGTGAAGCAGGATTCTTTGCTTTAGAAACTTGGGGAATCCTTCTACCGATAGTTGCCTGGGTTGCAAGTGTATTTACTTTTGTGTATTCCGCAATAATAGTTGTAAAGACTTTCCTAGGTCCATATCAAGAAGAAAAATTAGAACATCCTGCCCATGAACCAAAACCAGGGATGCTTGTTTCTCCAATTATTTTAGCTTTGTTAGTTATTGGTGTTTTTTTCTTCCCGAATATTATTGGAAAGAATTTAATTACACCAGCTATGTCTGGAATATTTCCAACTCTTGCTGCTGAAGGTGTAGAACTTGGCGAATCTATCTATGCGTGGCATGGATTTGAACTTGAATTATTTATGACCATCGGAGTGGTACTTCTTGGTTTAGCATTATTCTATACAAGGAAGTACTGGACGGGAGTATATAGACTATTTCCAGAAAAGTGGTCAATTAATGTATTTTATGGCTTCATTCTAGATCAAATAGAAGAGAAATCGACTGGATTTACTAATTCGTATATGACACAAAACTTAAGAGACTATTTAGTATATATTTATTTATTCTTTATTATTTCTATAGGTGGAATGCTCTTATATACAGGTGCTTATCAGTTTGAATTGCCAACAAATGCTGCTATTTCTAATTTTGAGCTAATTACTGCTTTGGTGATGATGTCAGCGGCAATTGCTATATTATTTGCCAAATCAAGACTTACTGCAATTCTTTTAAATAGTATTTTAGGGTTTGGAGTAGCGATATTCTTTGTATTATTTAGAGCACCAGATTTAGCTCTAACGCAAACCATCGTAGAATCTGTTACAACTGTACTATTTTTAGCAGCTTACTATTTCCTTCCTGAATGGAAGAAGGAAGACGCTCCAAAGAAAACGCGCAACACTAATTTGGTAATTTCCATTTGTGTCGGAGTGGTATTTACGGTCGTCGCATTAATGGTCCAAAGTGGAAAAACATTTGAATCCATCTCGAAATTCTTCGAGAATTCTTATGAGCTTGCTGGTGGAAAGAATATGGTTAATTCCATCCTCGGTGATTTTCGCGCATTAGATACCATGTTAGAGGTAGTGGTTCTACTCATTGCCGGAATAGGTGTCTATGTATTTATTAAATTAAAGAATAACAATAAGGAGGGTGAGCAGTATGAAGATAAATAATGTTATTCTTCGTACCGTTGCAAAGCTAGTTTCATTTATCATACTCACCCTTGCAGTTTATTTGTTTCTTTCTGGACACCATAGTCCAGGAGGAGGTTTCATCGGAGGACTTGTATTAGCTTCAGCACTCGTATTGTTATTTATCGTTTATGATATCGAGACAATTCGAAACGCTCTACCATTTGATTTTAAAAAGGTGGCCGCGTTTGGAGCATTTCTTTCGGTCGGAACAGGCTTAGGAGCACTTATATTTGGAGAGGAATTTTTAAGTCAAACATTTTCATATTTTGATTTGCCTTTCTTTGGTGAGACAGAGCTTGCAACAGTGATGTTATTTGAAGCAGGAGTTGCATTGGCTGTTGTAGGCGTCGTAGTTACGATTATTTTAAGTATTAGTGAGGATGTATAACTATGGAAACATTAATAACCATCCTAGCAGGTATATTAGTAACGGTAGCTACGTATCTAATTTTATCTAAAAGTTTAATTAGAGTAATCTTAGGGACTGCTATTTTATCTCATGCTGCCCACTTATTGATCATCACAATGGCTGGGCTAAAAAACGGGAGCGTACCAATTATTGGTGAAGGAGATGCAATTCCGGTGGATCCATTGCCGCAGGCGCTAATATTAACTTCTATTGTTATTAGCTTTGCTGTTACAGCAGTGTCCCTAGTGTTAGCTTACCGTACGTATCAGGAAACAGGAACAGATAAACTAGACGAGTTACGGGGGGATCGAAATGAATAATATTATTGCTATGCCTATGATGATCCCTATACTTGCTGGAATTCTTTTAATATTTTTCCGTCATAATTTAAAACTACAACGATGGGGTAGTTTTTCTGTGATGATTGTCAATATCGGAATCAGTGCATATATTTTGCATCAGATTCAACAAAATGGAATTCTCCGTCTCGATTTCGGTGGATGGGAACCACCATTTGGAATATTATTTGTGGCTGATTCATTTTCAATGCTACTTGTATTAACGACAAGTATTGTTGCTGCAATATGTCTTGTTTATGCTTTTTCTTCCACAGAAAAGTCTTATGAGCACATGTTTTTCTACCCTTTTATTAATTTTCTTGTGGCAGGTGTAAATGGTTCTTTCCTAACTGGTGATTTATTTAACCTTTTTGTTTGTTTTGAAATTATGCTCTTAGCTTCTTATGTGTTAATTGCGTTTGGCGGTCGTAAGGGTCAATTAAGGGAATCGATTAAATATGTCATTATAAATGTTGTGTCGTCTTGGATATTCTTAATTGCAATTGCTTACACGTATGGAGGATTAGGAACCCTTAATTTTGCTCATCTTTCAGAGCGAATTGCTGAACAAGGACAGACACCAATGCTGACTGTTGTTAGCATTGTATTTTTAATCGTCTTTGCTTTGAAAGCAGGATTGTTACTATTTTTCTGGTTGCCAGGTTCGTATAGTGTACCTTCAACAGCAATTGCCGCACTATTTGGTGCATTGCTAACAAAAGTTGGTATCTATGCTATGTTCCGTGTGTTTACATTGATGTTTTATCATGAACCACATATTACTCATACATTTATTGGAATACTTGCAGGTGTTACATTGATACTAGGAAGTATTGGGGCGGTAGCATATAAAGATGTGCGGTTAATCGCTTCTTACAATGTGGTTATAGCGGTCGGATTTATATTGGTAGGGTTAGCTGTTGCAACACCTACTGCGTTGGAAGGATCTATATTTTATTTAATCCATGACATGATTGTAAAAGCACTCTTATTCTTACTTGCTGGAACGATGATTGCTGTGACAAGAGAGACGAGAATTGATTATATGAGTGGACTAATCCGAAATTATCCGTTATTTGGTTGGATTTTCTTCATTGTTACACTTGCGTTAGCAGGTATTCCACCGTTAAGTGGATTTATTGGAAAAGTCTTGGTAGGACAAGGAGCTGTTGAGGGCGGGGCATATATTCTACTTGCATTAGCGTTTATTTCCAGCATTTTTGTTCTATATTCTTTAATGCGTGTCTTCCTTACTAGTTTTTGGGGAGAGACGATTATAAGTAAAGAAGACAAAATTCCAATGAAAAAAGGCTGGATCATCCCTTGTGTGATATTAGCAGCAGGATCATTTATTCTTGGAATCGGGGTTGAACCTTTAACTGTTTATGTAAAAGATGCAGCTGAGGTCCTAGCAAATCCACAAATTTACATTGATGCGGTTTTATATGATAACTAAGGATTGTCTTAGAGGAGGTGGATATAAATGCCCGCCCAGTTTTTATTAAATGTGTTTATAGCAGTTTTGTGGACATTAATAAGTGATGAAGATGAGTTAAGATTTACAACGTTTGTTGCAGGATATCTAGTAGGTATCGTGATCGTATTTTTAATGCATCGATTTTTTGGTGAACGTTTCTACTTAGGTAGATTCTTTGCCTTGATTAAGTTGATATTTATCTATATCCGAGAATTAGTTTTATCAACGAAACTAGTTTTAAGGCATATTTTAAGCCCGAAAATTAAAATTAAACCAGGGTTGTTTAAATATGAAACAGTACTTCGTGGGGACTGGGAAATAACCGCTCTAGCACTGTTATTAATGCTGACTCCCGGTTCTGTAGTTATAGAGGTAACGCAAGAAGGAGATGCATTTTATATTCATGCGATGGATGTAGAAGAATCAAAAGATATGTTGTTACGGTCATTAAATAAATTTGAGAAAGCGATTATGGGGGTGACTAGGTGATGATTCAAGGTATGTTAATTGCAGCACTAACTTTGTATGGTATTGGAATAGCGATAAGTGCATACCGCATTATTATTGGGCCTAGCCTACCTGATCGTGTTGTGGCTTTAGATATGATCGGTGTTATGCTTGTATCATCCATAGCAATAATATCTGTGCTTCAGGGAACAAAAGCTTATCTAGAGGTTATTTTAATACTTGCAATTCTTGCTTTTATAAGTACGATTGCCTTCTCGAAATATATTGAGAGGGGGGTTATCATTGAGCGGAAACGAAATGATTGAATTTGTTGCAGCACTATTTATGTTAGGTGGAGCAATTATGGCAGTAATTAGTGCAATCGGAATAATTCGCTTCCCCGATGTATATACTCGCTCTCATGCTGGTACAAAAAGTTCTACTTTAGCAGTCTTGATGACTTTATTAGGCGCTTTTATTTACTTTGCTTCTGAACAAGGGTTTTATAGTGTACGTCTTTTATTAGGTATAGCTTTTGTATTCTTAACTGCTCCAGTGGCTGGACATTTAATAACAAGAGCGGCTTACCGTGCGAGTGTGAAAATGGCTGATACAACAATAGAAGACGAATTAAAGGATGTTATCAAGGAAGTCCAAGAAGAAACGCAAGAAGAAAAGAAAAGTATAGAGGAACTTAAAGAAAATACAGATGAAGTAAATGTTGAAAAAATAGACAAAAATGATTCGAACGCAGAGAGAACGTGAATAGTTGAGACTCCATCCATTCCTTGGGTGGAGTTTTTAAATTAGGTACTTGTGGATAACGAAATAATTAAATAGCCACTTTTGACTCCATCGTCCATCAACTAGGTGACTTCACGAATCGCCCTACGATAAAGAAGACTGCCGAATGTATTATATGAGGCTTAGTCGCACTTATACCCTTGGGTGAAAAGAAGACTGCCGAATGTATTATATGAGGCTTAGTCGCACTTATACCCTTGCGGTGAAAAGAAGACTGCCGAAAGTATTATATGCACCTCATCGTGATACCTTTATCTCAAAGGAAAAGGAAGTTCTACTACTGTCGAATCACTCGCTCCGTTGCTAAACGATCGCTTTCACCTTTATCTTCGTATAGTTCCTCACATAGATGGAGAAAGTAAATATAGAAAATAAGTTTTAAAGGGGTTATAAAGTGGTTAAATTAGCGATTATATATTATAGTGCAACTGGAACAAATTATCAGATGGCAAAGTGGGCAGAAGAAGCCGGGAAAGAAGCAGGAGCTGAAGTGAAAGTTTTAAAAGTTCAAGAACTGGCTCCACATCAAGCAATCGAATCTAATCCAGCTTGGAAAAAGAACGTAGAAGAAACAAAGGATATACCAGTGGCTTCTTCGGATGAACTAGAATGGGCGGATGCAATACTTTTTAGCACGGCTACTCGGTTTGGAGGCTATGCGTCGCAAATGAAACAATTCTTAGATATACAGGGAGGGCTTTGGGCAAAAGGCGCTTTAATAAATAAGACTGTCAGTGCAATGTCTTCTGCTCAAAATGACCATGGAGGACAAGAGGCAAGTATCTTAAGTTTTTATACTTCATTAATGCACTGGGGAGCGATTATTGTTCCTCCTGGATATACTGACCCAGTACTTTTCACCACAGGTGGTAATCCATATGGAGCAAGTGCTACGGTAGATCAAGATGGGAACTTTACAAAGGATGTTCAACCTGCAGTTTCTGTACAGACAAAAAGATTAATTGAAATAACTAAAAAAATAATTTCAGAGTAATGTTTGTAGAGCTGATTAGCGTTAAACGTTGATAAGCTCTTTTTTTCGTTTTAATATATTGGATAAGGGAATGCTACAAATAGTAGGAGGATATTGCCATGGTAAAACCAATACCAAAAGAAGAAGGTCTTGATCATACAGTTGCTTGGATGAATGAAGGGTATTTATTTCTCTCCAATCGTATGAATCAATTTAACTCAGATGTTGTAGAAACGAAGATACTTGGAAAAAAGTTTATAGCAATGCGTGGACCTAAAGCGGCTGAGTTATTCTACGATTCATCCCGTTTTATTCGTTATGGTGCAATTCCCAAAAATGTAGCAGATGTAATCATTGGAAAGAATAGTGTATTTCAATTCGATGATGGACAACATCATAAACGAAAACAAATGCTGATAAATGTAATGAATGAAGAACAGCGAAAAAAACTAGAACAAATTAGCAGGAATCAATGGAAAATTGCTATAGAACGTTGGGAACAAACTGGTGAAGTAGTATTGTTAGATGAGTTGGAACAATTATTCACCATTATTGTTTGTAATTGGATAGGCATTCCTTTGTATGCCAAAAATGTTTCCTTACGTACAAAAGATATTCGTTCCATGCTGACGGCTTTTACAAACAAAGGATTAAATTATTTCCAGGGAAATCAAGCGAAAAAGCGGGCGCTTAAATGGATATCTTACATTATTAGACAAGTACGAACAGGTAGAATCCACCCACAAGAGCAATCTCCCTTGTATCAATTAGCTTGGTATGAACGTTCTAACGGTAAATTATTATCTATTTCAAATGCTGCGGAAGAGGTATTAAATATAATACGTCCGTTTGTTGCAATTACAAGATATGCTTGTTTTAGTCAATTAGCATTACTAGAAAATCCAAATGTAAGGCAAAGACTTCGTAAAGATTCACAATATGTCAGCTGGTTTATTCAAGAAGTGAAGAGATTTTATCCTGCAGTTCCTTTTGTTATAGCAAAGGCACGAGAGAGTTTTATTTGGGAAGATATCTATTTTCCAAAAAACAGACTTGTCTTGCTAGATTTATACGGATCTAATCATCATCCAGATACGTGGGAAGAACCAGAAAATTTTGTACCTGAACGGTTTCAATTTTTAGATGAAAAAGACCGTTACAGACTTATTCCACAAGGGGCGGGTGACTTAGAGTTTGGTCACCGTTGTGTGGGAGAGGAGATAACAACACAAATGATGCGAATAAGCTTGGAGTACTTGTTGCAATTAGATTATGATTTGCCTGATCAAGACTTGAATTTTAAGCTCAATCAAATCCCTGCTCAACCAAGTAGTAAAATTAGATTGCAAAATATACGGAATAAAGGATAATCAAAAAAACGAGTCAGTCCCATAATGAGTTTTTTTGGCTTTAGAAGAGTCGCGGTTTCCAGTATAATAGAAGTCATTGTTTTTTCCTATATTCCGAACATGAAATAAAACTATTACCAAATAGTCGTTTTTTTAAATAGACATAGCAGTTACAAAATTGATTCAAATATATATATAATATCCGAACCAAGAGAATAAGTTATAACAAAAGATTTTGGTCAAAAGACGAATGATAGCTAAAATAAGCGTAAGAAATATACGGAGACTCCTTGAAATCAAAAGACGATTTTCCGTGTGTTGCAATGCTGCCGAGGTCTTCCTTGTCCTGTGGGAGTGAGGCCCCGATGCATAGGCATTCGGAGGCTCACCGGCCGCCTTAGGATAAGCAGAGTACATTTCTGAAACGAGTATCATAACCAGTTCATTCAGATTATCTTTTGAGTAAATACTTTTGTGCCAACCTAGGATGGTTCGGATATTTTAATGTTAATCCATAATCTCTCCAATAATCTCATAAGAGCGAAGACGTGCCTTCATATCATATATTTGGGAGGTAATAATCATCTCGTCAGCATCTGTTTCTTTACGAAATGCTTCGATTCCTTTTTTGATTGTTTCTTTACTGCCGACTATCGTTGTACGAGGATCAAGAGATTCTTCGACAGCAGCTTTCTCCATTGGAGACCATATGGTGTCCATATTCTCTACAGGTGGCTGAAGCTTCGATTCTTTTCCTCTACGTAAATTAAGAAATTGAATACGGTGGGAGTTAGCTAAGTAATCTGCTTCTTCATCCGTATCTGCGGCAATAACATTTATCCCCACCATTGCATAAGGCTTATCCATTATTGTAGATGGCTGGAAATTTCTTCGATATAACTGTATCGCTGGTACTGTATACTGTGGTGCGAAATGAGAAGCAAATGAGAAAGGAAGTCCTTTTTCAGCTGCTAATCGAGCGCTAAAGTCACTAGATCCTAGTAACCATATGGGAATATCCAAGCCCTGACCAGGAACTGCTTTTACTTGTGATACAGGATCATTAGAAAAATAATCTTGAAGTTCGTTTACTTGCATTGGGAACTCTTCAGGTCCTGCATGTAACGTTCTTCTTAATGCGTAGGCAGTAGCTTGGTCGCTTCCAGGAGCTCTACCCAGACCAAGATCAATTCGTCCTGGATATAGAGATTCCAATGTTCCAAATTGCTCTGCAATCACAAGAGTAGCATGATTCGGCAACATTACTCCGCCGGATCCAATACGCATATGATTAGTATGACCAGCTATATGTCCTATTAGAACCGACGTTGCAGAACTACCAATACCCTGCATATTGTGATGCTCTGCTAGCCAATAACGATTGAAACCTAACTTTTCTACATGTTGTGCTAATCGCACACTGTCTTGGAAAGCTTGTTTGGCATTAGAACCTTGAACAATAGGTGCTAAATCTAATACAGAGAGTGGTATATCTTGAAATGTTTTGTGTTCGTTGTTTGTTAACATCAAGTAACCTCCTTGCTTTCTAGGTTATGAGAACAATGATAAGTGTTTCTTCTTTTAGAGTCTACTTATTTGTTTGGGATTATGAGAGTTACCAATATAACGGAATAATAGGAAAAATCAACTAACTTACGAAAAAAGAATGTTCTTAAAAATTGAAAAAGAAAACGACTGTTTGATAAATCAGTAATAAGAATAGTAGTATTCAGGCTCAATTACGCCATATCTGATTCGAAATCGATTTTTAGCATAAAAAATTTTAAAAAATTTAAAAGTTAATATGTTAACGATGGTAGCGATTACATTTTGAGAAGCAAGAATAAATCAATAAAAACATGTAATCAGAATTTTATGTCTAAATTGAATTTATGATATAATAACAAAACAACATGCGTTGTCCTTCAAAAAACAGATTGATTTAAAACGGAAACTATACAAGAGAGGAGCTGTTGTGATGAGTAAACAAGGATATCCTGATCAACAGGGACTATATCATCCAGACTTTGAACATGAAGCATGTGGAATAGGGATGATTGCCAATATAAATGGTAAGAAAACTCACAATATAGTACAAAATGCGATTAATATATTGTGTAACCTAGAACATCGAGGTGGACAATCAGCAGATACAAGCACGGGTGATGGGGCTGGTATTATGACCCAAATACCCGATCGTTTCTTTCAACTTCAATGTGTGAAAGAGAATATTCACTTACCTCGTGAGGGTGACTATGGCGTAGGGATGATTTTCTTACCTAGAGATCGTCAATTAAGAATGACTTGTAGAAAAATGATAGAACAAATTGTTGAAGATGAAGGACAAACATTTCTAGGCTGGAGGCCTGTACCAACGAATGAATCTTTTATAGGGAAAGTTGCATCTAAGAGTGCTCCATCGGTTCGACAATTTTTTATTCAATGCTCGGATAGCATTAAGGATCAGATGGAATTTGAACGTAGATTATTTGTGATACGTAAATGCATCGAAAATATTGTTGCAGGTCAACCAGAATATGAGGATGTATACATTTGTAGTTTATCTACAAGAACAATTGTTTATAAAGGTATGTTAGTACCGGAACAATTAGATGCCTACTATATTGACCTCAACCATCCAGATTTTAAATCTGCGTTAGCACTCGTTCACTCACGCTTTAGTACCAACACATTCCCAAGTTGGAAAAGATCTCACCCTAATCGATATACCATCCATAATGGAGAATTTAATACGTTACGCGGTAATGTAAATTGGATGCAAGCCAGAGAACAACTCTGTGTATCTGATCATTTTAGTGAAAAAGATTTGGAAAAAATATTACCAGTTATGGATACAGACGGAAGTGATTCCTCTATATTTGATAATACATTTGAATTTTTACATCTTTCAGGAAGGTCATTAGCTCATACGGCAATGATGATGGTTCCAGAACCTTGGTCGAATGATGACAATATTAAAGATGAAAAGCGTGATTTTTATGAATATCATAGTACATTAATGGAACCATGGGACGGTCCAGCTGCACTAGTGTTTACGAATGGAAGCCAAATAGGAGCATGTTTAGACCGGAATGGATTAAGACCAGCAAGATATTATGTTACAAAGGATGGAATGGTTGTTTTAGGATCTGAAGTAGGGGCATTAGATATTTTTGCTGATGATATCTTGTATAAAGATCGTTTAGCACCAGGAAAAATGTTACTTGTTGATTTAGAAAAAGGAGTTATCGTTCCTGATGAAACGATAAAAATGCAAATATCCTCTGAAAAACCTTACAAAGAATGGCTAAAAAATAAAGTTGAATTGCAAGACCTTCCGAAACCGACAAGTGATTATCCTGTTAACCACGGTGATAAATTGTTAGAACAGCAGTTAGCTTTTGGTTATACACAAGAAGAATTAAATAAAATTATGAAACCATTAGTTTCAGATGGAAAAGATCCAGTAGGTTCGATGGGGTATGATTCGCCTTTAGCAGTCTTATCGAAACGCCCTCAACTGCTATATAATTACTTTAAACAACTGTTTGCTCAAGTAACTAATCCACCTTTGGATGCGATTCGAGAGAAGATAATTACAATGGTAGAGACGACAATCGGAGCTGAAGGGAACTTAACGAAGCCTACAGCGGATAATTGTAGACATATTCGTCTAGAGACACCCGTTTTACGTAATGAAGAGTTAGAAGCAATACGACATCAGCGCTTAGAAAGGCTATCCGTAGAAACGCTATCTACATTGTTTGATACTGAAAAAGAAGGAAATATGAAAGAAGCGCTTGATACACTATTTGTACAGGCGGATAGAGCAATGAAGAGAGGCGTCAGTTTACTTATCCTGTCAGACAGGGGAGTAAATGAGAAACAAGCAGCAATTCCAGCCTTGTTAGCAGTTTCTGGTTTGCATCATCATTTGATTCGTAAGGGAGTTCGCACGAAAGTTAGTTTATTAGTTGAGTCAGGAGAGCCTAGAGAGGTACATCATTTTGCAGCTTTATTAGGATATGGAGCAGAAGCGATTAACCCTTATCTTGCTTTCGATACGTATTTTAATTTATTCCAAGCGGATGAAATAAAGGTAGATTCAGTAGATGAGGCGTATACGAGATATATTACTGCCGTAACTGACGGAATTATCAAAATATTATCTAAAATGGGCATTTCTACAATTCAAAGTTATCGTGGTGCTCAAATTTTTGAGGCGGTAGGTATACATCAGGATGTTACCGATTATTACTTTACTGGAACAGCTTCTCGATTAGGGGGCATTAAGCTTGATACTATCGAAAAAGAAGCAATGATGAGACATCAGCTAGCATTTGCAGAAGCTCGAGATGGAAAACGTAATTTAATACCTGGTGATGAGTTCCAATACAGAGTTAATGGTGAGGATCATCAATATAATCCACAGACGATTCAAACATTGCAACATTCTGTAAGATCCAATAACTACGAGCTCTTTAAAGAGTATTCTAATATGCTTACCGATGATGCATTAAACTTACAATCCTTGCGTGGATTAGTAGATTTTAAAGACAGGACGCCGGTACCAATTGAAGAAGTAGAGCCTGTAGAAAATATTGTAAAACGATTTAAAACAGGAGCAATGTCTTTTGGATCGATTAGTAAAGAAGCACATGAAGCTTTAGCGATTGCAATGAATCGATTAGGTGGACGCAGTAATACTGGAGAAGGTGGTGAGTCCATCGATCGGTTTATACCAGATGAAAATGGTGACTTAAGAAGAAGTGCCGTAAAACAAGTTGCCTCTGGACGTTTTGGTGTAACTAGTAATTATTTAGTAAATGCAGATGAGATTCAAATAAAAGTAGCACAAGGAGCCAAACCAGGTGAAGGTGGCCAGCTCCCTGGCAAAAAAGTATACCCATGGGTAGCGGAAGTGCGTGGATCAACTCCTGGAGTTGAATTAATCTCTCCACCACCTCACCACGATATTTATTCCATCGAAGATCTTGCGGAATTAATCTATAACTTGAAAAATGCCAATCCTAATGCGCGTATTAGTGTAAAACTAGTGGCAGCTGTAGGAGTTGGAACAATTGCAGCAGGTGTAGCGAAAGGAAGAGCGGACCATGTTGTGATTAGTGGTTATGATGGCGGTACAGGTGCAGCACCTCGTACTAGCTTGAAGCATACTGGACTTCCTTGGGAAATTGGTTTGGCTGAAACACATCAAACATTATTATTAAACGGATTACGTGACCGTATTACTGTGGAAACAGACGGTAAGATGATGACTGGTAGAGATGTAGTTGTTGCTGCTTTATTAGGAGCAGAAGAGTACGGCTTCTCTACAGCGCCATTGGTAGCATTAGGCTGTGTAATGATGCGTGTTTGTCACTTAGACACTTGCCCAGTTGGAATTGCAACACAAAATCCTGCTTTAAGAGAAAAGTTTTCTGGTGACCCGGATCATGTCGTTAATTTCATGCAATTTATCGCTCAAGAAGCCAGAGAGATTATGGCATCACTTGGCTTCCGTACGATTAATGAAATGATTGGACGCTCCGATGTGCTAGAGGCAAAACAGCTGGATCATTGGAAAGCGAAAGATATTGATTTATCTGCATTATTATATAGACCGGAGCTACCTTTTAAAATAGATCAGTATGCAACGCAACAGCAGGATCATGGTATTGATAAAACATTGGATTATCAGGAGTTACTACCGATTTGTGAATCGACAATAGAAGATGGAACACCTATAGAATTTTCAGTTGCCATTCGAAATATTAACCGTGTAACAGGGACTTTATTAGGTCACGCGATTACAGAAAAATATGGTGAACATGGTTTACCTGAAGATACGATTAAACTAAACTTTAATGGTTCCGCAGGACAAAGTTTCGGTGCATTTATTCCAAAAGGAATGTCTCTAAAATTAATCGGAGATGCCAATGACTTTGTTGGTAAAGGATTGTCTGGTGGAAAAATAATCGTTAGACCATCTTCAACGGTTACATTTGAGCCCGAAAAGAATATTATCATAGGAAACGTCGCATTTTATGGTGCATCTGCAGGTGAAGCATACATTCGAGGCATAGCAGGAGAACGTTTTGCAGTTCGAAATAGTGGAGCGTCGATTGTTGTAGAAGGTATCGGTGATCATGGCTGTGAATATATGACTGGTGGCCAAGTAATCGTCCTTGGAAAAACCGGTAGAAACTTTGCTGCTGGTATGTCAGGTGGAGTTGCTTATGTATTTGATGAAAAAGACGAATTTAATAATATGGTAAATAATTCTCTCGTTCATGTTGAACGTGTTACGGATGAAAAAGAATTGGTAGACTTATACAATTCAATTGAAAAGCATGTGGAATATACAGATAGTGGTCATGCTGCAAGAATCCTTTCGTATTGGGAAAAATATTCAACATCATTTATTCGTGTAATTCCAAAAGCATATTTAGCAATGAGAGAACGTATATCCATGTTAATGAATACAGGATTAACTAAATATCAAGCAGAACTACAAGCTTTTGAGGAAACCAATCAAATTAAAGTACAAAAAGATAAGGTGAACGTATAAGGATGATTCATGTCAGCAGAAAGGGAGGCTTTTGATGGGAAAACAAACAGGTTTTATGGAGTATGAAAGGCAAGCACGTCCTGGCAGAAATCCACAAGAGCGTGTTAAAGACTGGAACGATTATACGGCTCCGATGTCAGATGAGGAAGTGCAAAAACAAGGTGCTCGTTGTATGGATTGTGGTGTTCCTACATGTCATCAAGGAATTGAGATAGCAGGGGTAACATCAGGTTGCCCTGTCTATCACTTAATTCCAGAGTGGAATAACCTAGTGTACGAGGGGAAATGGCGAGAAGCACTAGATAAGGAACATCAGATGAATAATTTTCCTGAGTTCACTGGGATTGCATGTCCGGCGCCTTGCGAAGGCGCGTGTGTGTTAGGAATTAATGAACCTGCGGTAGCTATTCGTACGGTGGAAAGATCAATTATTGAAAAAGGATTTGAGGAAGGATGGGTTGTACCAAACCCACCAAAAATCCGTACCGGTAAGCGTGTAGCAATCGTTGGGTCTGGTCCTGCCGGTTTAGCTGCAGCCGATCAGTTAAACAAAGCAGGACATTCTGTTACAGTTTATGAGAGAGACAAGCGCGTTGGTGGACTTTTAACATATGGGATTCCAGAAATGAAACTATCTTATGATATTGTAATCAGGCGTGTGTCCATTTTAGAACAAGAGGGCATTGAGTTTATTACGAATACGGAAGTTGGTAAAGATATTACCAATGAAGAGTTACAAGAGATATATGATTCTGTTGTACTCTGTGGCGGAGCAAGCTTACATCGTGACATGCCAGTGGAAGGTAGTCACCTTAAAGGAGTACATCCTGCTATGGACTTTTTACATGCAAATGTTGAAAGTTTACTAGATTCTAATTTAGAAGATGGGAATTATATATCTGCAAAAGATAAGGATGTAATCGTCATTGGTGGTGGTGATACAGGAACGGATTGTCTTGCTACCTCAGTTCGTCATAATTGTAAAAGTCTTACACAATTTGATATCTATGAAAAACGTAATCTCTTACGTGATGAAGAAGCTAATCCATGGCCCCAATATCCGAAAATTCATCGTGTGGAGTATGGTCATAAAGAAGCTGAAGCGCAATTTGGTGATGATCCACGTGCTTTTGCAGTTCAGACTACAAAGTTTGTTGGCGATGAAAATGGTCATGTTAAAGAAGTACACACGATTAATGTAAAAACACGTTATGAAGGTGGAAAAAAAATACGTGAAGAAATACCAGGAACAGAAAAGGTTTGGCCAGCAGATTTAGTATTAGTTGCTATTGGTTTCCAAGGTCCAGATCAAGGGCTAATAGAATCTCTAGATGTAGAAACTACAACTCGTACTACTGTAAAAGCAAAATACGGCGAATTTCAAACGAATATTGAAGGTGTTTTTGCAGCCGGAGATATGCGACGAGGACAAAGTCTAATCGTTTGGGCGATCAATGAAGGTCGAGGAGCGGCACGGGAGTGTGATCGTTTCTTGATGGGAGATACGATGCTTCCATAAATATTTATTATAAAATGTCTAAAAGCACTCCTGTTAGTCAAAATTAACAGGGAGTGCTTTTATATTTTTAATTGAATCAATTTCATAATTGCTAAGTTAAAAAAAGAACCTTTTGTGATGGTTATATAATAATGTTTGAATTATAGCATTAACTTTGGCGTTTATTGTAATAAAAGACGGCTATCTCTGCTCAGAATAGCGCGAGCTGAAGATCCATTTAAAAGTGTTCTTCTTTTCAAGTATATTGAAGCTGTGTCTACGGAATTCTTCTGTCTGTAATGGAAATTAAACAAAGACTCAATTAGCTAAATTCTTGAAAAACTATTTGATATACAAATCTATATCAAGTAATATAGTGTAGGAGTAAAAATGGAAATGAGGGTTATTGATGAGTAAATCATCTATATATGGCTTAACGTATGAAAAGTTGAAAGATTGGCTAATGGAACACGGTGAGAAGCGTTTCCGTGCAGAACAAGTATGGAATTGGCTTTATAAAAAGAGAATTAATAATTTTGATGAAATGAATAATGTGAATCAATCAGCAATTCAATTGTTAAAAGATAACTTTGTGTTACATACAATGGGTGAGGAGATACGCCAAGAATCTCAAGATGGCACTATAAAGTTTTTATTTAAGCTGGAAGATGGGAACTTAATTGAGACTGTATTGATGCGATTCCATTATGGCTTATCGGTTTGTGTAACTACCCAGGTCGGTTGTAATATTGGCTGTACCTTCTGTGCTAGTGGTCTTTTGAGAAAAAGTAGGGATCTCTCTAGTGGAGAAGTTGTAGAGCAAATTATGAATGTACAAAAACATCTCGATGAACGTGGTGAAAAGGAACGAGTAAGTCACATTGTTGTAATGGGGATTGGCGAACCATTTGATAATTATAAAAATCTCATGGACTTCTTGTACACAGTCAATGATGACCGAGGGCTAAATATTGGTGCAAGGCATATAACGGTATCTACTAGTGGATTAGCACATAAAATCTATGAGTTTGCAGACGATCCAATTCAAGTAAACTTGGCTATCTCATTACATGCACCTAATGATGAGCTACGCACGAAAATAATGAAGATCAACCGAGCTTTTCCAATAGATAAGTTGATGAAATCTGTTGAATATTACTTACAGAAGAAAAATCGCCGAATTACGTATGAATACATTATGTTAGATGACGTAAATGATCATAAGAAAGAAGCGATAGAACTAGCGAATTTAATTAAAAATCATCGTCATCTTGCTTATGTTAACTTAATTCCATATAATACGGTAGATGAACATATTGACTATCGTCGTAGTAAATCAGAAAATATTCAAGCTTTTTATGAAACATTAACGGAACAGGGTATTAACTGCGGTGTTCGTTGGGAAAATGGCGCAGATATTGACGCAGCATGTGGACAACTACGAAGTAAACAAATTAAGAAATCAAAAGCAGTCTAAGTTTAATAAGAAAGCTTCCTTTTCGATAAGGGAGCTTTTTATATATGGAGGAGAGATGGTGCATGTTCATTAGAGAAATTGAGGAAAAAGATAATTATCAAATTGAAAACCTAATAAAAGATTCATTGGAATCGCTAGATCTTGATCGAGAAGGGACGGCTTATTATGATCCGGAATTACCCCGTTTATCTACTTACTATAATTCAATTAAAGATGCTTCGTACTGGGTAGCGTGTGAAGGTGAAGAAATAATTGGGGGAATTGGTATTGCCCCGTATGTAATAGAGAAAGGTGTATGTGAATTACAAAAATTTTACGTCCGCCAAGATCAACAAGGTAAAGGAGTTGGTAGAAGGTTGTTAAATACTGCTTTGGACTTTGCTAAAAAGAAATATAATCAATGTTACTTAGAAACCAGACATGAGCTAATACAAGCCAATAAATTATACGAACAAAATGGCTTTGCTTTATTATCGAGTCCAATAGAAGGCTCAGAACATTCATTTATGGATCGTTGGTACATAATTGAACTATAGTATTATATTCTTCTCAGAGAGTATCATATGAAGCAAATTTTGATATTAGTTTATATTAAATAGTCCAGAGTAATGTTTTAATTAAATCTGGACTATTTAATTGCTACGTTGGATTTTCATTTTCAATAGTTAGTATTTCCTCTTGGTCGGTAGAGCTCGTACTATTGAATAAGTGTACTCTATTTTTCCCATTATTTTTCGCCTTGATTAATAGTTCGTCAGCTTGGATATAGGCTTTTCGAATATCATTGTTTTCTTCGCAACGATAGTAATTTAAACCAAATGTAGCAGTGTAGTCTACATCAATAGTATTTCCCCTGTATTCAGCTGGTGCACTAGTTCGTTCTACTTCTTCTTTTAGAAGCATAACAAGTTTTTGACACTCCTCATATGTTCTATTTGTTAGTATAATTGTAAATTCTTCTCCACCACTACGAAATACATAATCATGGTGATTAAGTTTACTTTTAATATGGTTGGCAAAGTGTTGAATTACCTTATCACCCACGTTGTGGTTATACGTGTCGTTAATTCGTTTGAAGGTATCAATATCGGTTACAACTATGCCTACATACTGTTCAGATTCATTGAGTTCGTTCATTATCTTATTCATATAGGTGCGATTATGTAGTTTTGTAAGGAAATCAGTATACGCCATTTGTTCAAATCGATCTCTTTCTATCTTATGTTGTAGAGTTCGAGATTGAAGAACTGCTGATCGGCTTACTAAGTAGTTTAGTATAAACAATCCAATAAGTGCTTCCCAATGTTGTTGTGTTAAAAATAAAAAAAGTAAACCATTGGAAATAGCACCTTTTAACGTGTCTAACATGCTTTTTCCTTTTATAAACGCCCATGCATCTTGGCCAGTACTAATATTGCCTGCAAAATGGAATATTATAAGTAATAGAATAGAAGATAAAATATCAATCATAATAACTATAGGTATTAATAAAAACCAGAAACCAAATGTAAGATGTTCAAGATATGGATAGACAGTAAAAAAGCAATAGTATCCAAATACGTTAAGAAGAGTAGGTCCACCGATGTTATAAAAAGTATGAAGAAATTCATCTTCATCTGCTGTGCCATTTTTCTTACGAATAAAATACACATAAAATCTGCTAAATACTTCAAAAATAAATAATCCTAGCGGTCCAGTATATAAAACTAAAGATAAATTATATGAGATACTGTAGTCTACATTTACATTCCCAGTTCTCACAATTGTTTTCAGATTGGAATATAAAGCTGTAAACAAGAAATATACTAAAAAGATGAGTAGATAAGTAGAAATATTAACATCAATTGGTCCAGATATAAATGCAACAGTTATTGCGGAAGCGAAAATAAATAGTATAAAAAAGCGTAACCGGTACATAGAATTAATCCTTTCCAAAGTTGATTTTTTAGTAGATAGATAATAGGCTATTCTACCTATGTTTAAATATAATAGCACATAAAGACCGTAATTGTAAGAAATTATTGTAAAATTTAACAATTTAATTTTAAAGGATAAAAAGTTCATTTTAATTGGTAGTAATCAACATTACTTTTTGTATACATGTATACAAAATAAGTAAACAAAAGTAAACTTATAATGTATACATGTAAACAAATAAGAAAACATATTGGAACGCCAATGTTTTCAAAAAGATTACAAGTATACAACAATATAAACTTTATGAAATTAGTACTTGAGGTTTTCATTTAAAAAAGCTATGCTAGATTCGTAGGTTAATAGAAGAGAGGAGTAATATGATGACAAAATCAAGAATTGCTGCAGTAGATGTAGGAAATGATGCTTTAAAAGGAAACTATGGAAAGTTAGAAAATGAATTATATATTCCGAATGTTATTGCTCCAGATTTAGAAGAAAGACCAGTAATTGGAATTGAAGAGTTGGATGATAAGGAGATACTAGAGAATATACATATCCGAATTCACTCTCCTGCCCTATCAGAGAATAACCTTATTTATAGAGTAGGGAGCTTGGCGACAAAGACAACTAATTCACAAGAGTTAGATCAAGGCAGTAGTAAATCAGAAGAGGACCAAACATTGATTATGTTGTTAACTTCATTGGCACTAGATGCTGTAAGTACCAGTGATTTTGAAGAGAAAAATGGAGTAACTGATGCAAACTATACATTAGGTACCGGCTTACCACTTCGTGAAGTAAAAGAAGGAAAAGACGTAGCTTATCGTTCCCACTTATTAAGTTCAGTTCATCAAGTTGAATTTCTTGTAACACCAAAATATCAAGGTAAAAAAGTCAATATAAAGTTTGATGAAGTTAAAGTATATCCAGAAGGATTCGCTGCTTATGTGAATTTAATAATGGATAATGATTTAAAAGTTATCAACAAAGATTTAATAGATAAACAAATTCTTATTCAAGATATCGGTGGTTTATCCACAGATATTGCTGTTATTCGAAATCGGAATGTGGATGATGATAAAGCACAAGGATTTAATTTAGGTGTGTCTGAATCGTTGGAACAAATACGAGAAGAAATCCGGACTAAACACGGAGTAGAATTAGACAGTCGTCGAGATGTAGTAGACATTATAACCAGGAAAAATGATCGGAATCATATTATGGTAAAAGGAAGTCGTACGAATGTCCATGATATTACAGACCATATACTGTTAGAATTAGCGAAGAAAGAGTATCGTTATTTAAGAAATGTATGGGCGAAAAATTCTCAATCAGAAATTTGCTACTTTGTGGGTGGCGGATCGGCTGTATTAAAAGATTATCTTAAAGCATTAAACAATAAATTAGATGGCTACAATATTGAATTCTTTGAAGATGAAAATGAGAGCATTTGGATGATGGCGAATGCATATTATAAGCTAATCACCGACTTTGTGCGAAAATCTACTCCACAAGTAGATAAAGAAAAAAAGACTACGAAATCAAAATAAGGTGATTAAATGGTAAAGAAAATTGAAAGAGGTCAAACGATAACATTTCGAGTACCCTCTGACACCCCAGATTATTTGTTAAAACAATTGCAACAGTTGAAAGATATAGAAAGAAGAAACTTTTCGAGTAAAATAGCACATTTTGTTTTAAAGGGTATTCATGAGACGGTAGTTCGAGAAAGAGAGACTGTAACAGTTCCTTTGCCTAAACCATTAACAAGAGAGCAGAAAAGCTGGTTAAAGCATGAGCATTCAGAAGCTATGATTGGCTCTATTTTGTATCAGCTTCTAACAGACCCAAAAAGAGTTACATCTATAATGACAACGTTAAACAAAGATATTGAAGAAGCTGATCAATACCTAGGGCACGTAGAAGACCCGCCTGTAGAATTTCATGAATCTGCAGCTGCGACTGAATTTCGTATAGATGACTTCGATATTGGAGAGTTAGATGTTCATAACAACGAAGAAACTACAGAGGAAGAAGCAGAGGAAGAGGATCCGCTTGGAGATTTCTTCTCTAGTATGAATAAATAGAAAAAGCTGTCGGGAATTATTTATTTCCGGCAGCTTTTTTGATGATAAATATAATAAAACCTAAACTTTTCTGTTATCAATTGGGTAACAATAGTAAATGAAGAAGTGAAAAAGAGGCAATAATTTGGCAGATAGGGAGAAGAAAACTGCTCGAAGCAGTTCAGAATTAATCTTTTTATCTAATTAAAACTTCATTAACAAGAAAATAAAATACATATTTTTTCTTTATGTAGTCAACATATATTGTAAGACTAAATTAATGAGGAGGATTATTATGGAAAATAATCAAAAACAAAACGAACAAATGAATAGTAGTGCTGTTCCACCCCAAATGAATCATGGGGGACATGAAATGTTTGATGTTCATGAAGTCTTATCAGGTTCGATTAATACTATAAACACATATACACTTCTGAGTGAACAAATTAGAGACCCGGAACTTCGAGATATACTTGAGCGACAAAAATCGTTTATGAAAGAGGAATATAATATTACTTTAGAATGTTTTAAAACTGGTCAGGATCCTTCAATGCCCACCCAAAGTTATAAAATGAATCAAGATAATCAATTTACCTATGGATTAAAAGCGTCTCAACCAAAAAAACCAATGCAAGCAACAGCAGAAGTAAATGATGAAACAATAGCTCTTGGTATGTTAAGTGCTGTTAAAGCAAGTGTACCAGTCAAAGCTGGAGCAGCATTAGAAACCACGAACCCCGTTGTACGTAGAGTTCTTGCGGATTCACTTCCAAACTGTATTGAAATGGCTTATGAAATTTCTTTGTATCAAAACAAACATGGTTATTACCAAGTACCACAACTTACACCGCAAGATATGATGCAGATGCAGGAAGGATATGCACCTACTAATGTTCAATCACAAAACCCTAACAAGCCACCTTTACATTAAAAGAGTATGCCTCTTCTCTTTTGAAGGGGCTTTAAGATTTTCTTTTTTAGTCAATTGAAATAACAGTACTTAGAAAGGAGCTGCTCAGATCATGAATGAAGATAAAGCAATTAATTCAAATAGTAAAAACGATCAGTTAGAATATTATCGAAGTGCTGATAGTGAGGACAAAGAGCTCACCACTAATCAAGGAGTTAAGTTAACCGAAGATGAATTATCTTTAACAGCCGGTGAAAGAGGACCCACCTTAATAGAAGATTTCCATTTCCGTGAGAAAATGACTCACTTTGATCACGAGCGTATACCAGAACGTGTTGTACATGCGCGTGGTTTTGCTGCTCATGGGGAATTTCAAGTATATGAGTCAATGAAACCTTACACAAAAGCAAAATTTCTACAAGATCCAAGTATAAAAACACCTGTCTTTGTTCGATTTTCTACCGTTGTCGGTTCTAGAGGATCGATGGATACACCTAGAGATGCTAGAGGGTTTGCCACGAAATTCTATACAGAAGAAGGAAACTTTGATTTAGTGGCGAATAATATTCCAGTATTTTTTATTCAAGATGGTATAAAATTTCCAGATGTAGTTCATGCCATAAAGCCAGAACCACATAATGAAATGCCTCAAGCAAGTGCTGCTCATGATACATTCTGGGATTGGGTTTCTCAAAACCAGGAGACTGCCCATATGGTTATGTGGCTTATGAGTGATAGAGCTATTCCTCGGAGTTTCCGAATGATGGAAGGTTTTGGTGTACACACATTTCGATTTGTTAATGATGAAGGAAAAGCTCATTTTATTAAGTTTCATTGGAAACCAGTACTAGGCACTCATTCGCTAGTTTGGGATGAAGCCCAAAAACTTGGAGGGAAGGATCCTGATTATAATCGTCGTGATCTTTGGGAGTCGATTAACATGGGAAACTACCCTGAATATGAGCTTGGGGTACAAATTTTAGAAGAAAAAGACGAATTTGCATTTGATTTTGATATCCTTGATGCAACTAAAATATGGCCAGAAGAGAATGTTCCAGTGCGAATTATTGGTAAAATGACTTTAAACAGAAATGTAGATAATGTTTTTGCAGAGACTGAACAAGTCGCTTTTCATGTAGGTAATGTGGTGTCTGGAATTGATTTTACAAATGATCCACTGCTTCAAACGCGTTTGTTTTCCTATACGGATACACAATTACTTCGATTAGGAGGTCCGAATTTTCATGAGATACCAATTAATCGACCAGTATGTCCATTCCATAATAATCAACGTGATGGATTTCATCGGCAAACGATTAATAAAGGACAGGTTTCCTATAGAAATAATTCTCTAGCTAATAATTCACCCCATACTGTAGATGAAGAGAATGGTGGTTTTGCTCATTATCAAGAAAAAATCGATGGACGTAAAATTAGGGCAAGAAGCAAAAGTTTTGAAGATCATTTTAGTCAATCAAAGTTATTTTGGAATAGTATGAGTGATGCTGAAAAACAACATATTATTGATGCTTTTCGATTCGAACTAGGGAAAGTGCAACATAAACCAATCCAACAAAAGGTGGTTGATATGTTTGCTAAAGTTGATTATGAGCTAGCCAATGCAATTGCAGAAAAAATTGATGTAAATGTACCTTCAGCAGATGTTCAAAGTAAGGTGACAAAATCCTCCCCAGCATTAAGTCAAGAAAATACACCTAAGTTACCAAATACTCGAAAAATTGCTGTCATTATTTCAGAAGGATTTAATGGAGTCGAAGTAAAAAGAATTATTGAAAATATACAAGCAGCGGGGATTCAAGTAGCGATATTAAGTGATAAATTGGGTCCGATTTTAGCAGATGATAACAGTCAACTAGCATCTATGCATACGTTTGTTACAGATTCATCGGTAGTGTTTGATGCTGTGTATATTGCAGGAGGAACCAAAGCAGATAAAATGTTTGAGAAAAATGCTAAAATGTTTATGCAGGAAGCATTCGATCACTATAAACCAATTGGAGTCTCTAATGAAGGAGAACAATGGTTTAATCAAAAACAATTTCCAAGTAAATTAGGTGTCATTATAAGTACTCACCAACCGGATCATTTTTCGAAGCAATTCATAGACGCAGTTGCCGCACATCGATTTTGGAATAGAACAATATCATAAGTGTATAAGAAGGGACCTAAGATATTCAAAAGGTTCCTTTTTATCCTGCATGTAACTGAATAGAGTATCTCCACTTTGAGACAATGAGGAATAGCGAAAGTGGGTAAGTGGGAACGACACTCCCACAGAACGAAGTTTCACTTAAATATTTTATTACATATCCAAAAATAAATATATTTTATCAATTTTTACCTTTCTTGATGCAAATAAATAACTTCACGTAAAAGTTTTATAAGATGTGGTGTGACAGTTAAGGTACCGATTTTTCTATGGGAAAAGGAATCTTCTTAAATAAATTACTTTAAATAGTTTGTAGCGTAAGTTGACTTATTAGATGAATAAAAATAAACAACAGAGTCAAGCTAATTACCGAAAGGAATGATATTGATGGAATGGGATTGGATTTGGAAAGCAGTATTAATTGTAGTTGCAGGAACCTTACTATTGCGTATAGCAGGACGAAAATCAATCTCACAAATGACACTTGCTCAAACAGTGATTATGATTGGGATTGGCTCATTATTAATACAACCTATTGCAGGAAAAAGTGTTTGGGTTACTATTGGTGTAGGACTAATTTTAATATTAACTTTAATTGTTATGGAATTTATACAAATAAAAAGTGATAAGTTAGAGAAATTTTTAACTGGAAAATCTATTGTTGTGATTGAAGATGGACTACTTAATGAAACAAATCTTCGTAAACTTCGATTAACTGTTGATCAATTGGAAATGAACTTACGACAACAAAATGTTTCTAGCATAAAAGATATTCGCTGGGCAACGTTAGAATCTAATGGAAGAATTGGTTTTATATTAAAAGAGGAAGCAAAGCCAGCTACAAAGAAAGATATTGAAGAATTGAAACAAATGCTTTTTCACTATATACCGAGAGAAAAACAAGCTGATTTCTCTGATGAACTATTTGTTGAGGTACGTCAAAAAGAACATAAGACAAGTCCTCCCAAACATTTGCGTTAAATTTATTTTTGTACTAATTAAATAAACGCTTCCCTAGCAATGAAAGAGGTATAAACCTTAATTAATAAGAAATCTGAATGTTACACTGTTTGATTTCCATTGCAAACAGTGTTGTTTAGCTATTATGAAAAAAAATACATAATTTCTGAATGGGAGTTTCAAGATCTGCTATTTTGAGTAGGAGGATGCCGTCTATTATAATCAGAGCTGGCTAGTCTTCTAAATCGGAATGTCATATGACGAATTAATTAAAAATATTAAAATTTAACAAATACAAACCAAGTATTGTTGGTTCTATTAGGATAGATCAGCAAAATAAAATATCAGAAAAGTTTCATTATCATCAGATTAGTTTCCTTCTTGAGCTTGATTTGTCATAATAGAAAAGTGGTAAAAAATTAGTTTTCGTTACTGGAAAATGATTTAATATAATTATTAATATCTATTGATTATAAATTTGTTATGTGCTAGAGTTTAATACAAGATATAGAAATCGATAACTAACAACAATACTATATATTGTGTTCTTGTTGAGGCAATGCCACAATGGTGTTTCATTGGTTTTCAAAGGAATAAAGTGAATATTCCAATAAACTTTTAGCTGGAAGAACGAGAATTTCTAGATGTTCATATGGTAAGTTAAGAAGGTCTAACAAAAGCTGAAAAAGTTAAGAGACTACCTAACAAGAAGTAGTTTGATATCTCCTCGTGAAGAGATGGTGAAGATAGAGTAAATTATCTGTCATTAACAACCGATCTCTAGATAGGGAGATTGGTTTTTTTATTTATACATAATTTTTGATTTTTAGGAGGGCGTAAATATGACAATGGACATTGGAACAACGTTGGAAGCATCAGCTTGGCAAAAGGTAGAAAAAGCAAGTCAAAATCTGAATATAAACAAAGATGAATGGTATGAGAAAGCAGAGAAAATTATTCATACAAATAGTTCAGAAGCTAAGTTAGAGGATGCGCTTATTAATGTTGCTTTAGAAAACATGGATGAAGCTAGTCCTAATTGGGGATTTGCGGCTGCGCGTATCTATGTAGAAAAATTATATCGTGAAGCTAGCAAAAATAGAGGTTATACAGAAGGTTCTTACGGCTCTTTCTACGCATTGTTAGAACAATTAACGGAAAAAGGTATTTATACGCCTAACCTTTTACAAAAATATGCTAAAGATGATATTGAAGCGTTCGGAAAAGCTATTCAACCTGAACGGGACCAATTATTTAATTATCTCGGAATATACACTGTAGCGACTCGTTATTTGGCTACCGATCATGAAAAAAATGTGTATGAATTACCTCAAGAAAGATGGATGGTCATTGCTATGCATATTATGCAAGATGAACCAGCAGACAAACGTCAAGAGTACGTTTTAGAAGCATATTGGGCGCTAAGTAATTTATATATGACAGTAGCTACACCAACGCTCACAAATGCTGGAAAGACACATGGTCAATTATCTAGTTGTTTCATAGATACTGTCGATGATAGCTTACAATCTATTTATGATAGCAATACCGATATTGCTAAGCTCTCTAAAAACGGTGGCGGTATTGGTGTTTATATGGGGAAAATCCGTGCAAGAGGTAGTTCTATTAAAGGATTCAAAGGAATGTCGAGTGGCGTTGTACCATGGATTAAACAACTGAATAATACAGCGGTAAGTGTTGATCAACTTGGTACTCGAAAAGGTGCAATTGCCATTTATTTAGATGTTTGGCATCAAGATATTGAGTCATTCCTTGATTTAAAGTTAAACAACGGTGACGATCGTATGCGTGCTCACGATATCTTTACTGGTGTATGCTTACCGGATTACTTTATGGAACAAGTAGAAAATCGCGGAGATTGGTACCTGTTTGATCCACATGAAGTAAGACAAGTAATGGGATATTCTCTAGAAGATTTCTATGATGAACAAAAAGGTAGCGGAAGCTTTAGAAGAAAATATGAAGAATGTATTGCAAATGAAGCGTTATCGAAACGTAAAGTGCCTGCTATTGAGATTATGAAACGTTTGATGAAATCACAATTAGAATCAGGAACACCGTTTATGTTTTACCGTGATGAAGTGAATCGTCAAAATGCAAATTCCCATGAAGGCTTAATCTATTGTTCTAATCTATGTACAGAGATTACACAAAATCAATCTCCAACCGAGTTCGTAGAAGAGTTCTTAGAAAATGAGAATACAATTGTAAAGAAATTTAAGTCTGGAGACTATGTGGTTTGTAACTTAAGTTCTGTTAATTTAGGTAGAGCAGTGAAAAACGAAGTACTAGAAAGACTTATTCCAATTCAAGTTCGTATGTTGGATAATGTGATTGATATAAATACATTACCAATTAAACAAGCAGAAATTACAAATAGAAAATATCGTGCAATTGGATTAGGAACGTTTGGCTGGCATCATTTATTGGCACTAAAAGGTATTGCTTGGGAGTCAGATGAAGCCGTTGCGTATGCAGATGAATTATATGAACAAATTGCATATTTAACTATTCAAAGCAGCATGGAATTAAGTAAGGAAAAAGGTCATTATCCAGTCTATGAAGGAAGCAAATGGCAAACCGGAGAGTACTTTGACCAAAAAGGATATACAGGAAGTAAGTGGGATGAATTAAAAGCTGATGTCAAACAACATGGGATGCGTAATGGATATCTTATGGCAGTAGCTCCAAATTCCACTACTGCAATGATTGCTGGTTCAACAGCTAGTATCGATCCAATCTTTCAGGTATTCTATTACGAAGAGAAGAAAGACTTCAAGATTCCTGTAACAGCACCTGAGTTAGATCATCGTACGTATAATGTTTATCGTCGATCTGCGTATATTGTGGATCAACGCTTTTCCGTAAAACAAAATGCGAAACGGCAGAAACACATTGACCAAAGTATTTCTTTTAACTTCTATGTTCCAAATACAATAAAAGCATCAGTATTGTTAGATCTCCATAAACAAGCATGGAGAGAGGGGTTAAAAACTACCTACTATGTACGTTCTACATCCAATGATATTGAAGAATGTGAGTGGTGTTCAAGTTGAGGATGATAATAGCCTATCTAACTTATAGTGGTAATACAGAAGAAGTTGCCTTGATGATCCGAGATTATTTACAAAAGGATGGAATTGAAGTGGATTTGCATCGAATCGGTATCGATGCTCCCTTCCATCCAGAAACGTATGATTTGGTGTTCCTAGGTACGTTTACTTGGGAAAAAGGAGCAACACCAGATGAAGTAAAAGACTTTGTCTGGGAAATTGGGTATAAACCATCAAATATGGTAATCTTCGGAACGGGAGATACGCAATTTGGTGGTGACGATTTATTCTGTAAAGCTGTGGATAAGTTATCTGTTTTTTATGGAAGCTCTCATCCTGTACTAAAAATTGAGCAGTCGCCAAGAGGATATCAGCAACGAGCTGTATATGATTGGCTAGAAGGAGTGTTACATCATGCAAAAAGTTATGCTTGAGAAAGCAAAAACATTAGAGCCTAGAAATCCTAATAAATCCACAAAGCTGTTTGGTGGAGAATCAAGTGGAATCCTAAATTGGAATGATATTGCTTATCCACACTGGTATAAAATGTACAAACGATTAGTAGGAAACTATTGGCAAGCAGATGAAGTAAATATGTCTAGCGATGTTAAGCAGTTTTCCACATTAAGTAAAGAAGAACAAGATGCATACCTAAAAATAATTGGATTGTTATCCACATTGGATGCACCACAGACAAGAACAGCATTATTAATTTCTTTATACGCAACCGATCCTTCTGTTCAGTCAATTATGGCGGTAATAGCCCAACAAGAGGCAGTTCATAATGAAAGTTATTCTTATGTATTGTCTTCCGTTGTTTCTTGGAATGAACAAAATGAAGCATTCCAGTTAGGAAGAACAGATGATTTATTATTAAAAAGAAATGAACAGTTAACAGAACAATACAATGCGTTTGTGGATAACCCAAGTATGGAAAATATGTTAAAGACGCTTGTGTATACTTCTCTATTAGAAGGAATGTTTTTCTACTCAGGTTTTGCGTTCTTCTACCATTTAGCAAGACAAAATAAAATGGTAGGAACTTCTACAATGATTAGTTATATTAATCGTGATGAGTTAGAACATGGACGATTTATAACCGAACTATTTCGAGCTACTTTAGCAGAAAACCCATCTTACAATAATGCTGAATTTATTGATTGGATCTATGATCGCTTCCAGCAATCTGTTGAGTTAGAGATAGAATGGTCTCACTACGTGTTAAATAATTTAGAAGGTATTGACATGGATGACATGGATGGTTATATCAAGTATCGAGCTAACAAAATGTTGAGAATGATGGGACTAGAAGAATTATATCCACAACATGTGGAAAACCCTATGAAGTGGGTCCGTGCATATGTGGATAACTTTGATGGTACGAAAACAGATTTCTTTGAACAAAAATCTCGTCAGTATACGAAAACAAGTGATTTAAATGGATTTGATGATTTATAAAAAAGCGGACATTAATAATCCGCTTTTTTAATTTGTGGATATCTATCTAATTTTATATAGTTAAAATAGACTGTGATTTATCGCAGCTACAGATTTTTCTTAATAAATTATCCACAGTAATACATATATTAGAGCGAATTACAAATAACCGAACTACATGATTAGATGGAGGTTAGATACAACTATCATGTAGTTCGGCTTTTAAAGTTCTACTCTTTCAGTACAGTTTTGTTTAAAACTATAAAACATCAAGCGATACTATCTCGCCTGTAACAGCATGTATACCGAAATTAGAATCTAGTTTTCCACAAAGGCGATAACGTGAGGTAGATTTGTCATATACATAGACCGGTGAAATATCAACATTAGGTAATAATTTTTCTATAGCTTCGGTTTCTGTTAACGTTGGAGTGTTTGCTGGGCTAAGAAAATCATACATATTTAATAAAGACTCGGTATCAACATAATTTAGTACATCTAACTTTTCAGAATCAATAACAACATTTATCTTATGTTCTATTACTTTACTATCTTTTTCCACAGGTAATAATTGACCGATAATATAACCAGCATCTCGCCATAATCCGGTTAGTCTCCATTTTCCGCTATCTTGTGGATAATTCATTTGTAAGAAATGAATAATCTTCTCGGTAATGGTGAGTTGATACTCTTTGGAAATAGGTAGATCATTATTAATTATGTCTGCTTGGCTAAATACTTCTGCTTCTGAAAATTCTAATTTTGGTTCCAGATTAACGGTTTGTAACGTCCCTTCTTTTGGCTCTGTCCAACGTAAAACTGTATCTTTTCCAATATAGGAGTTTGGCCGTTCCACCTCATTATAAGATAATGCTTTATTACCATCATTTGTTATAAATACAGATGAAACAACAAAGATAGGGATCCAAGCTTCTTTCTCTTCAGATGGGATCTCTATTAATTGAATTTGTTCTTCTGCAATTGGGTTGATGATATCGCTTGTTAAAGCAAACGGCTCCCAGTTGAGTTGTGATTCATCTGGGAATACGCCGTCTATTGTAAATTGAACTAGCTTTCCTTCTTCATTAAATTTAATTTGTATTGATCCAGAAGGGAAAACGGAAATGTTATCCACAGATGCTTGGAATGTTAATTCTGTTTCACTTTGATCGATTAATGTAAATTGTCTTCCAAATTCTAATCCAGATTGTATCTCAACCCACTCAATAATAGTTTCTGTATCCTCTTGATTTGGAAAGAGATTCTCTTCTAAATTGTTATTATAATTAGTAAATAACATACGACGAACATTGCCGGAATCTAAATTTAAATCAATGTTAATCGTACTTAATTCAGCAACTTCTTCTGTATTATCATTAGTTGCAGAACTGCTAGGTTTCCAAGTCATCGACAATACGAATCCTGGTTTGTGTGAGTCCATTTTTTCTTGGAAAAATGAATGTGATTCTAAAGTATAATTCGATAGAAGCCACTTATTCTTCGTATCTTCAATAAGTTGTTTCACTTTTTTATTCATATTTACCCTCAATTCATATTATAGCTTAACCACAGTATAGCATTGTTTTCGTGTACTACAAAAGTAAAGCCAAAGCCGAATTCTTAGTACAATAAAAAATGAACTACCCTCCGGAGATGATAGTTCAGTAAACATTATATTATTACTTGAAGTATTGAATGAGTCCATTAGTAATTGCTGTTGCTACTCTCTGTTGATAATCATTTGTTTGCACAATTGAAACATCATATTGATTACTAATAAAACCAAGTTCAACTAATACAGACGGGGCGTTTGTGTCTCTTAACACCTTATAGTTTGCATGCATCGAACCACGGTTAGTAAGTTCTACAGAAGAAGCAATAGAAGACTGAATATCAGCTGCTAAAGGCTGATCATCTTTATGAGCATAATAAGCTGTTGTTCCGCTAACAGATAGTAATGGGAATGAATCAAAATGTATACTTATAAATGCATCTGTTTGATAGTCATTACTAATCCGTACACGTTCTTCTAAAGAAACAAAATAATCGCCACTTCTAGTAGTAATTACATTCGCTCCAGCTTCTTTTAATTGATTCACTACATGGTTGGAAGTGCTATACACGATATCTTTCTCCTGAACATCTCCAATACCAATTGCCCCAGGATCCTTACCACCATGCCCAGGGTCGATAACAATGGTATAACCAGCTAGAGAACCTGAACTTGCTGGTTGTTGTTGTGGAGGATTACTAATGTTCTCTTGACTACTACTCGAAGTCTCCTCGCTAACAACTCCTCCAACTTCTGTAGTTAACCAAGAAGCAATCCAACCTGTTTCTCCATTTTGTAACTTAATTTGGTACCAATCACCCTCAGAAGAAATCACATCAAATTCATCACCTTGATAGACAGAGTGTGTATTTTTATAATTCGTACCAGCTCCAGCACGAATCATTACACTTTCTGCTGCAACAGTTACAGTTAAGTTCTCTTTCATTTCAGGCGAAGTAGAAGCTGAGCTAGAAGTAGAAACTGGCGTTAAATGATGCTTCGCTACCCAAACTTCTTTTCCACCATAATAAGTTTGAACCCACCCATATTGCTCTTTAAAAGTCGTAAGCTGATTGCCTTTGACAAACTGACCTACAATTCTAGAATCATTAGAAGGAGCACTACGAATATTTAAAGTAGAAGAGCTAACTTCATATGTTTCTGTATCATTAGCATAAGTGATAACAGGTGATACTAAATAGCTAAACATGACAATCATCAATGCCATGCAAAATAATGTTGTAATAGATGTTTTCTTATTCATCGGTTCCTCCCCTTTTTGAGATTACTAGATTCTATGATAGTCTTAGGATAACCTAAAAATAATGAGAATAAACATAATTATAAAAAAACAAATACATCATCCTATTTAAAGTAACGCGAGAGAGGGAATATTAGCTTACATTTTTCCCTCTTATAGGAAATTAGATTCTCACTTAGGTCCCAGCAATTTTAGAATCATCTCTTATTATCGACGGATAGGGGATTGTTCTTTAGAAAAATCAATAAAAATTATTTGATTGAAGGTAAAAGGTGGGAGGCAGCTTGTAATGCCTGATGATCAATTGTGATCTCCCCTGGTTTACTTGCTTTTCCAATAACGTATCCTTTAAAATTCATCTGATAAAACTGACAAATATATTGAAATTGTTGTACTAAAGGTAAACCTTTAATCTGTGGAGTATCTCCACCAACAATTATTGCATATACGTCCTTTTTAGATAAAGCTTCTCTGAAATGCGCATAATTAGGATGTCTTAATATTTGCGACCAACGATCAATAAAAAGCTTCATTGGTGTTGACATACTATACCAATAAATAGGGGTAGCAAAAACAATCGTATCGTGTTGCAACAATTGATCAATCAGTAATTGATGATCGTCTTCTATTTTATCAAATCCTTCTTCATCATGGCGCTGATCAACAATTGGCTCGATTTGGTACTCTCGTAAATATATATGTGTACCTACTTCCTTTGGGACAGCACGATAGGTTAATAATTCTGTATTTCCATGCTCCCTTGTTGAACCGTGAAAAACAATTACACTCATGTATATCCTCCTCATTAAGGGAAATGTCTTTTGGTATAAATTTGTGTAAATAGACTGCTGTTTTAGAGTAATATCTTTGTCCAGTTTTAAGCACCTCGTACCTAAGTTAACATCGTATAATTCTGTTTTAAAAGAATTGTGAGCGATTGGCAAGGCGTCAACAGACAAAGACTTAGATAAACTTATGCTTGTGGAAAATGTTAATTGCTCCTACTGATCTCGTATCTATACTTTTGTCTCAGCCTTGTTGCTTCAAGGAAAAGTCTTAGCTAGCAAGGTTTGCTCTAATTTTTCTTATATGCAGTATATGTATCGACTCCATATAAAATGAAAGAAAGGTGAATGGAAATAATTTATCGTAAGAAAACATACAAAATCAAATCCGAAAATTTAGCTGTTTTTAATAATTTTTTTCACAAATATTTACTGCCTAATCAGTTAGAACACGGAAGTAAGTTAATCGGTAGGTGGGTGAATGAAAAGCAAACAGAAATAACAGCTATTTGAGCTTATACGTCGAAGGAACAGTATCAGGAAATTGAATCAAATATCCGCAATTCACCTCTCCACGCTAAAGCACAAGAAAAACGCGAGCAAATAGGAGAACTATTTGTTGATCATTCAGAATAATTTTTACTATCTATATCTTGCACTTTTAAAATTCATTACTATGAAAATGTAAATGTGAGTGAATCCAGCAGGGAATAGATGAGACTGTCCCTATGGAAATCACTCACACTTTTTATTTTACGCTCGTATCCATTTCCAAATTTCTTTAGGCGTTGCATTCTTACCATACATAAGAATACCAACTTGAAAGATTTTACCTGCTAGCTTCATAAATATAATAATGCTCACAATTAAAATGGCTAATGCAATTATAATTTCTATCCATGGCCACTCTTCTAAAAAGGTAAGCCGTAACAGTAGTACCCCAGGAGAAGTAAAAGGTATATACGTACTTACAGTTGCGACAATCCCATTTGGATCACTGATGACTGGACCGGCTAAAATGAATGGTAAGAATGGAAGCATCATTACCATGCCCTGGAAGTTTCCAGCGGTAGAGACATCAGCCATTGTTGCACCAATTCCTACAAAAATAGCAGCAAACATTAAATAGCTTAATAGAGCAATAAATACTAATAGGATGGTTTCAGGTACGAATATATACTCCAAAAGAGGAATATCGAGTTGCCATACAGCAACTGGAAGAATGATACCAATAAATACGACAACTTGAATTAATCCAAGTACAAAGTAACCAATAATTTTTCCTTGCATAAGTTCTGATGGAGTTAATGAAGATAAAATGATTTCTGCGATTTTATCCTTCTTTTCTTGCGAAGCGCTTTGGAAAATCGCCATTCCAGTAAACACAATGGAAAGCATAATTACTCCTGCGAAAATACCTGGTACGATTTGTTGAAGGGTATCCGCCATTGCTTCCGATTCTTCATTTGCATCAATCGTTGTCTCATCTATAAAGACAACTGGTTGTAATAACTGCTCAGCTTCTTGATTAGAGAGTCCAGAGTCTGTAGCTCTCATTGCTTGGAGCGGAGCACTTAACGATTGGACTTGGCCAATAAAAGCAGGATCAATATCTTCGCTTAAATGCATTGGGACAAAACCTGACTGTATTGCATCTTCAAAAATAAACAGATATGCAGTATTATCCTCTTCGACTTCATCTAGTTCTGCTTGACTTACATCTGTAGATTCTATCTGCCAATCCAATCCTTGCTGATCTACAATGTTTTCAAACTCTGAAAATACTTCCATTTGATCATTTACATATACTGTCATTTGTTCGGATTCATTTGAATCTGAAAATAGACTACCGATGAAATAAAATAAAAGAAGTAAAAGAGGAGAGATAAATAGACCAATCACAAATGTTTTATTCTTTAGATTACGTTTTATTTCCCATTTGGCAACTTTCCAAGCATTATACATAAATCTCACCTTCTCCTTTCTTTATTAGATGTTGGTTGGTAGCGATATCAATAAATATCTCGTGGAGTGAGATACGATTAAGCTTCAGTTCTGAAATATGTAAATCCTCAGGTAATTGACGTAACCAAAGAGGTGGATTTACATCTTGATTAAGATGGAGAATAGTCGTATCTCCATTTTGTTCAATTCGGTCAACGTTAGGAATTGTTTGCAGCTGTTCGGTGCTATTTTTCCCTGAAATTGTACATTTAAAGTTAGCATATTGTTTTTTCACATCATCTAATGTACCATATATTACTTTTTGTCCGTTTTGGATCATAAACAATCGATCACACATTTCTTCTACCAAATTCATTTGGTGAGAGGAAAGTAAGATTGCTGTTCCGTTAGCGGCAAGTTGTGAGATCTCGTCTTTAAAAATGTCCTGACTGACCGGATCCAATCCTGAAAAAGGTTCATCTAAAATTAATAAATCAGGTTCATGGATAATTGAACCAATGAATTGTACTTTTTGTCCCATCCCCTTGGACAATTCTTCTATAGATACATTTTCTTTTCCTTCTAAATCAAATTTTTTTAAGTAATAAAGTACTCTTTCTTTTGCTTGTTGAATTGGATAATCCTTTAAATCTGCTAAATATAATAGAATATCCATGACTTTTACATTTTTGTACAATCCTCTCTCTTCAGGTAAATATCCGATTTTATTTTTAGGTATTCCTTTCCCATTATAATTAAACTGAACAGTTCCACTATCAGGGTACATAATTCCCATAATATTACGAATTGTAGTAGATTTTCCTGCACCATTAGGACCAAGAATAGCCATGATTTCACCACGGTGAACTTCGAATGAAATTCCTTTTAAAGCTTGTTTATCTTTAAAAGACTTTTTCAAGTTATGAACATGTAATAAAGGCTCCATTCAATTACCTCCTTGATTGAATTTATTCAT
The DNA here is from genome assembly GCF_001741975.1 of Oceanobacillus sp. E9. NCBI lineage: Bacteria > Bacillati > Bacillota > Bacilli > Caryophanales > Bacillaceae > Oceanobacillus > Oceanobacillus sp. E9. The sequence continues at coordinate 195,570 of NZ_LSNA01000001.1, read as the reverse complement.
CGATAGTATAAGTACGCTTTACTTATGTGAAAAGTTTCAATTTAATTTTAATTGTTCAAAAAGTATTCACTACTTTGTTACTAATATGTGAAAACATTCACGAAATGTGGTTCCAATAACAAGAAGGTGCTATTATAAAAGTGTGATAAGGATATCCTATAAAACAATATGTGAAATGTTGAACAAATGTTATTAATTCATTTAATTCCAAATAAGGAGTGAAAAGGCAATGATGAATTTTATTAGAAATCATAAAGTAGCTGCAGGGTTATGGACAATTATTCGAGTGTATATAGGTTATGTTTGGTTAACCAGTGGTTTAGGTAAATTAATGGGGGGAGAATTTGATGCGAGTGGATTCTTGCAAGGAGCTGTTGCTCAAACTGGTGGTGAACATCCAACAGTTCAAGCTTGGTGGGGTGCCTTTTTAGAAGCAGTTGCTCTACCAAATGCCGATTTATTTACAGTTTTAGTAATGTGGGGAGAAGTATTAGTAGGTATAGCATTAATTCTTGGATTATTCACAAACTTCGCTGCTTTAATGGGTATCACCATGAACTTCGCATTCTTATTTAGTGGAACAGTCAGCACCAATGCACAGATGGTGTTACTGACAATCTTCATCATCGTAGCTGGAGCAAATGCTGGTAAATACGGATTAGATCGTTGGGTAATGCCATATATGAAACAAACTTGGAAAAATAGAAAACAGAAACAAAATAAAACAACAGTAGCTGCTTAAAATAGGAATCTAAAACTCCCAAACGAATAGTTTGGGAGTTTTTTAAATAATTATAATGGATTTTACAATTACATATTATGCCAAATTTCGCGTTTAAATCTAAGCTAAGTTGTGAATGATAGATATAGGTAATAATTATATATTCATATCTTCAACGAAAGGAGTAAACATAGTGAAAAAACAATGGGTATATGTATTGTCGTTTATGTTAATTACCCTGTTACTGATAGCATGTAACGATGATCAAACAGGGCAAGAAAATCAGGATAAGGGTGAGGAAGCAGTAGAATCGAATGCAACTGCAGAGGAAGAGGTTTTAGTCTCACTAGAAAATAACGAAGGACAAGTTGTTGGAACAGCTACATTAACAGAAGGTGAAGAAGGAGTTCATATCTCATTAGAGGGTGAAGATTTACCAGCAGGAGAACATGGTTTTCATATTCATGAAGTAGGTAAATGTGAATTGCCAGATTTTGAATCAGCTGGCTCGCATTATAACCCAACAAATGCTAAGCACGGATTTAATCATCCAGAAGGACCTCATGCAGGTGATTTAGAGAACATCACCGTAAATGAAGACGGAACCGTTCAGGCAGAAGTTGATGCTCCAATGGTGACTTTACAAGCTGATACGGAGAATACATTGTATACAGAGCAAGGAACCTCATTAATGATTCATTCCGGTCCAGATGATTATAGGTCTCAACCATCTGGTGACGCAGGAGATCGTATTGCGTGTGGTGTAATAGGAGAATAATTAATTCCATTCTTAAACTTTAAGAGACTAGGACAAAGAATAAATGTTCCTAGTCTCTTTTCTACTTTATTATAATTGTGTTTGGTGGAAGACTGTATTTGTATATATGAGATTGGTCCTGGGTATGTCTCCATAGACCAGTATTGATACATCGTATCAAAAACGTTAAAGAAATTCGTTTATTCATTGATTAAAGTCTCCTCAATAAGTTGTTAATGCTTGTGTCGAAGTTCCTTCAACCATTTGTGCAAAATAGTCCACCTGTTTCTTTGCTCGTTGTAAGATATTATTATCGATAATAGGGATTTCGTGTTGTTTATCTATTTGTTCATCTAAAAAATATAATCCTTTGAGGTTATGTGCTTTTAAAGTTGCGAGAACAGGTTTTAATGTGTACTCAACCGCTAATAAATGTGCAGGGCTGCCCCCTGTCATAATTGGTAAGACTGGTGTGTGTTTAAGTGCATCCTGGGGCAATAGATCAATTAAAGCTTTCAAAACACCCGAATATGCTCCTTTATAGACAGGAGAACCAACGATGACACCATCTGCCACTTGGATTTTTTGGGTTATATTCTTAATAGCCGCACTTTGAAAATTCCCTGTAAATAAATCTTCATACGGCACATCTTTAACAGAAATATGGGTTACAGAAAATTTCTGTTGGATTAGTTGATCACCTAAATAATGTAAGACCTTTTCTGACCTAGATAGTTCGGAGGGGCTGCCGGACAATGTCACAATGTTGTTCATTTTACCTATCTCCTTTGAAAATAAATTAGAATATAAGAAAACCCGCGATAAGCTTAACAAATAAGAGCGTCGCGGATTTTTTTTAATCTGGGCTCTTATCTTTCAAGAAATATAACTTGCTGGAGGTAGCACCTTTCTAATGAAATTAGAGGTTGCTGAAGCGTCAACGGGCCAGGTCCCTCGGCTTCTCTTGATAAGATGTATTAATTTTTTATATATTCTAATATATCAATCCCGATAAGTCAACTTTGTTTTGTGAGGAAATTTAATTGACAATTCTATCAGCTTGTATTATTATCGTTGAAACAAACTAAATAATGAAATATCTTATCCTGAGAGGTGGAGGGACATGGCCCACAGAAGCCTCGGCAACAGGTTCTAGTTTGAATACTGTGCCAAATCCATCAAGCATTTTTATGCTTGGTAGATAAGAGAAGACGGTGACAGAGCTCTTTTCTTATCTAAGGAAAGGGCTTTTTTAGTATTATTACAACTATAGACATGGGGGATGAAAATGAAGTATGGTTTTTGGTTGCCGATTTTTGGAGGTTGGCTTCGTAATGTAGAAGATGAGCAGATGCCTCCTACGTTTGAATATGCGAAACAGGTAATTCAGCATGCTGAGGAATGGGGCTATGATACGACATTAATTGCTGAATTATATTTAAATGATATTAAAGGGATAGAAGCGAATTCTTTAGAAGCTTGGACAACAGCAGCCGGGTTAGCTGCTGTAACAAATAAAATTGAAATTATGACAGCGGTTAGACCGATATATCACAATCCAGCAGTAATTGCGAAAATGGCTGCTAATATTGACCAATTAAGTGGAGGAAGATTCACGCTAAATGTTGTTTCTGGATGGTGGTCAGAAGAAGCGAAACAATATGGTGGAGACTTCACTGAACATGATGAGCGGTACGATAGAACAATCGAATTCCTAGAGGTTTTAAAAGGACTTTGGACGGAAGGTACCTTCTCTTACTACGGGAAATTTTATCAGGTAGAGAATACGAAGTTAGCACCAAAACCTATTCAACAACCGAATCCAATTCTATATGCTGGGGGAGAAAGTGAAAAAGGGAAGCAAGTAATTTCTACTTTATGCGATGCATATGTGATGCATGGTGGAACAGTAGAAGAAATTCAAGAAAAAATAGGTAATATGAAAAATCGGAGAAATAATCTCGATAAGGAAGCATTGCAATCATTTAGTATGGCTGCCTACGTGATATGTAGAGACTCTGAGGAAGAAGCATTACAAGAGTTGGAAAGAATTACATCAATAAAAGACGAAAAAGGATATGCAGGAATGAAAGATTTTACTTCTAAATCCCAATTAGAACAACAATTACAAATAAAAGATTATTCTGTTTCGAACAGAGGGTTACGTCCGAATCTTGTAGGGACGCCTGAACAAATTGCAGAAAGAATAATAGAATATGAGAAAGTTGGTTTGGATCAGCTATTACTACAATGCTCCCCTCAATTGGAAGAGTTGGAACGATTTGCTAAGCAAGTGATGCCGAAAGTAGAAGAATTAAGAAAGAAGACATCTACGTTACACTAAAGGAGTCATGATAATGAGTAAAATTTATGTTTTACATGAAAATATGGAATGGACAGAACATCTTATAAAACGATTTAATGATTTAGAACTTCCTTATGAAGATTGGTTACTTCAAGAAGGACATATAGATTTACTGAGTGAACCACCAGAGGGAATATTTTATAATCGCATGAGCGCATCCTCTCATACAAGAGGAAATCGTTTTGCGCCAGAGTTTACAAATGCTGTGTTAGCGTGGTTAGAGTTTCATGAAAGAAAGGTTATTAATGGTAGCCGTGCCCTACAATTGGAAGTAAGTAAAGTTCAACAATACTTGGAACTTGAGAGGTTTGGTGTAAAAACGCCAAAAACAGCTGTAGCAGTTGGAAAAGAGAATATCTTAAAAGCAGCAGAACAATTTGAAGGAAAAAGTTTTATTACCAAGCATAACCGAGCAGGAAAGGGATTAGGTGTACAATTATTCCGATCAACGCAAGCTCTTCAATCGTATGTGAATAGTAGTAATTTTGAAGAACCGATAGATGGTGTAACGTTATTGCAAGAATATATTGTTTCTCCAGAGTCTTATATTACACGTTGTGAGTTTGTAGATGGGAAATTTGTATATGCTGTGAAAGTGGATACTTCAGAAGGATTTGAGCTATGTCCAGCAGATGCTTGTTCTGTGGAAGACTTATTTTGTCCAGCTGGAGAAGAACCTGAAAAACCTGCAAAATTTCAAGTTCGGGAAGGATTTAATCACCCAATAATAGAACAATACGAGAAAGTTTTAGCAGCAAATGATATTCAAATCGCTGGAATCGAATTTATAGAAGATGCGAATGGAAATATTTTTACGTACGATATTAATACCAACACAAATTATAATTCAGAAGCAGAAGAAAACTATGGAACTTACGGAATGTTGGAAGTTGCGAAATTTTTAGAAAGAGAATTAGAACAACTAAAAGTTAAGTAGTAAAAGAGAAGATGTAGAGATAACGAGCAATGATTTGGATCTTGGTAACAAGACAAAATGATTGCTCGTTTTTTTGTTAGATATTTCATAAACCGAATAATTAGTAACTCTAAAATTAGGAGAGTCGATTGATTTTAATTATTAAAAAATTCTTGTATAATAACATCGTAATCTAACTAAACATAGAGGGAAGTTTTTTTATGGTGCAAGAAGTAAATACTAAAACTGACTTGGGTAAAGAGAAAATTTGGTCTAGGGACTTTCTATTTATTTGGATAGCGAATTTTTTTATTTTCCTAGGATTCCAGATGACATTACCAACGATTCCATTATTTGTAAAAGAACTTGGCGGTAGTGATCAAATGGTCGGTATTATTGTTGGTATATTTACATTTTCAGCATTACTGATTCGTCCCTATGCAGGGCATGCTTTAGAATCGAAGGGAAGAGGATTTGTTTATTTGTTAGGCTTAGGCATTTTTGTCATATCTGTGGGAGCTTATGCATTTACAGCAAGTCTTGTATTACTTGTCATTATTCGTATTGTCCAAGGAATCGGCTGGGGATTTTCTACAACTGCCGGTGGAACTGTTGCAACTGATCTTATACCGCCAAAGCGTCGAGGCGAAGGTATGGGTTATTTTGGTTTATCAGGAAATATTGCATTAGCATTTGGTCCATCCCTAGGATTAACATTAGCTGGTATTATTTCGTTTAGTCAGTTATTTTTATTTTGTGCAGTATTTGGTTTAATTGCATTATTATTTGCCTTGAAAATTCACTATAAAAAAGTGAATTTATCACCGCATAAAACACAAGTAGCTCGATTTGATGTGTTTGAAAAATCTGCTATACAACCTTCCATTCTCTTATTTTTTATTACATTTGCATTTGGAGGAATTGCTACATTCTTACCCTTACATGCAATGGAAAAAGGAGTAGAAGGCATTCATTTGTATTTCTTGATTTTTGCTATTTTTATTATGATATCTCGTACATTTTCTGGTCGAATTTATGACCGGAAAGGACATAAATATATATTTTTACCAGCAGCAGTATTGATTTTTGTTTCCATGTTGCTGTTATCTTGGTTACCTAGTACGGCTATTCTATTGACGGCAGCTGGATGTTTTGGATTAGGATTCGGAGCGGTCCAACCAGCTTTACAAGCATGGGCTGTAAATAAAGCACCTAATGATCGGAAAGGAATGGCTAATGCAACGTTTTTCTCTTCATTTGATTTGGGAGTAGGGATTGGCGCAATTTTGTTTGGACAAATTGCTTCCTGGTTTAACTATGCTTCGATTTACTTAACTGCAGCAGGATCAATTGTAATTTCAATGCTTATTTATATTTTCATAGTGCTTAAATCGAAAGAGAAACTTGCGTAATTCGTATAAAAATGGGTATTTTTACTATATAATAGAAGAAATCGGTCAAAAAAGGTGGGTTAATAAGCTTTGAAAAGTATTAAAGATATTGATATACAAAAACTATTTCCTTCTGCATTTTATAAGCGGGGATTAACCTATTATAAAAATGACCAAGTAAAAGACGTTGTATTTGATCGTAACCATAATGTTTGGACTGCGACAGTACAAGGTTCAGAGGATTATTTTGTTGAAATTGGTTTAACTGATATGGAGAAAGGTTCCATTGATACATTTTGTGATTGTCCTGCTTTTGAAACATTTGGTTCTTGTAAGCATATTGTAGCAACATTAATTGCTATAACAGCTATAGAAAAAAATGGAGGTACGTCCATAAGACAACCAAATTTTTATCGCTCGAGCAGGTTTATTGAAGCGATGAGTAATATTTTAACCCCGTTAGATGCTGTAGAAGAAGAGAATTATTCTAAATCAGAAATGTCGGTAGAGTATATAGGAAGCTGGACGTATGATCGACGATTACAGTTAGAAATAAAAACGGGAGAACAACATCGTTATGTCGTTCGAAATGTAGCTTCTTTTTTAGATGCGGTACAGGATCAAGAACCGTTTTCATTTACGAAGAAGTTTACTTATGAACCGTCCATACATTCTTTTGCTGAAGCGGATATGGAGATCCTTCGTATATTGCATGATCTTTGTAAGAACGAAGAATTGTATGATAGCTATACATTTGGGGGGAAAAGTACAGATAGAAGGTATGTAACTATTCCACCTTATGTAGTGAAAGATTTATTATTTAAGCTTGTAGATCGTAATTTTTATATTGTTGATAATGTGAGCCAGTATAAGGATATACAATTGCAAGAGGCTGAACTTCCCTTTCAATTTTATATAACAAAACAAGATGAGCATGTTGTTCTGTCTATGTCTGAATTAAAAGAGACTATCTTTTTTCCTTTATATAATATTCTGTTTCAGCAAGGAATCTTTTATTTTCCAACCTATGAGCAAATTCCAGTTTTACAACAGATGGAAAAGTTCCGATTTGAAGATATGAATTTTGATGTACCAAAAGAACAAACTGATACATTCCTATCTGAAGTTATGCCTTCACTTCAACGCGTTGGTGATATTGATATGGATGAGCAACTATCTGATGAACTTATCAAAGCTCCATTACGAGCAAAATGTCACTTGGAATTAAGAGAGGGATTGATAATTGGGAAGTTAGAATACCATTATGGTTCTCATAGTATTGACCCTTTCCAAGGGAAAAAAGATCATCAGGTCATGATTATTCGAGATGTACCGCAGGAAAAATTAATCATGAAATATATTGAAGATGCAAACTTTAGATATAACGGAAAAGAACTGTATATGGATGCGGGAGAAGAAGATTTATATAATTTTCTTTATCATGTCTTACCGTATCTAGATAACTATGTTGAGTTATTTTTATCATCCGAATTCAGAGGATTGTTTATAGAAAATGAGCCAGAACCATATACTAGTGTTCGAATGGAAGGGCAATCGAACTTATTAGAAATCGGTTTTAATATTGATGGAATAAACGATAATGAAGTAAATAAGATACTGCAAGCTGTAATTGAACGGAAGCGATTTTTTCGACTGCAATCAGGTCAGATGATGAATCTGGAGACGGAAGAATTTAGTTCGATGCAGCGCTTGTTTAATGATATGAGGATTTCAAAAGACGAGTTATTAGATGGTACGATTCATATGCCCGCATACCGTGGTTCGCAGTTAGATGATTTAATTGAAACAAAAAAACATTATGATCCACATTTTCGAGAATTATTAAGTCACCTCCATTCACCCGAAGAGCAGGTATATGAGATCCCTGAAAACGTTCAAGCAACCTTACGAAGTTATCAAAAAGTAGGCTATCAGTGGTTTAAGTCTTTGAGTCAGTATCATTTAGGTGGTATATTAGCAGATGATATGGGATTAGGTAAGACATTACAAAGTATTACGTATTTGGTATCTGAATCAGCAGGGGAAACAATTGGGCCACACTTGATTGTTGTTCCATCATCCGTAGTTTATAATTGGAAAAATGAATTAGAGAAGTTTGCCCCTCACTTACAGGTAGCAGTGTTGACAGGAAACCCTGTCGAACGTCATCAAGTTATGTCAGAGTCAACCAATAAGGACATATGGATAACATCCTATGCAACATTACGTCAGGATATTGAATTTTATAAGGAAATAACGTTCCAGACATTATTACTGGATGAGGCACAATATATAAAAAATTATCAAACAAAAACTTCTCGGGCTATTCGACAAATTAAAGCAACAAGACGATTTGCATTAAGTGGTACCCCTATTGAGAACTCGATAGAAGAGCTATGGTCCATATTTCAAGTTGTACTACCAGGGTTGATGCCCGATCAACGGTCGTTTAAACAGCTAGATCCTAAAAAAATTGCCGCAATAACTCGACCTTTTATCTTACGAAGATTAAAGCAAGATGTTTTAAAAGAGTTACCTGAGAAAATTGAATCTGTACATGTCTCTGAATTAACGAGGGAACAAAAAGATCTATACGTTGGCTATTTACGACAGGTTCAGCAGGATGCAGTCCAATCATTTAAAGAAAATGGATTCCAACAAAACAGAATGAAAATTCTTGCTGGATTAACTCGTCTAAGACAAATATGTTGTCATCCTTCCATGTTTATTGAAAACTATGAAGGAGCGTCTGGAAAGCTCGAGCAATTAATGGAAACAATCCAGACTGCATTAGATAACGGCAAGCGATTGTTGATTTTTTCTCAATTTACAAGTATGCATGAAATTATTCAGCAGCGGTTGAACAGAGAAGGTTATGGATACTTTTATCTTCATGGTCAGACGTCTTCCAAAGAAAGAGTCGAAATGAGTGAACGATTTAATAATGGCGAAAATGATATCTTTCTTATTTCACTTAAAGCAGGTGGTACAGGTCTAAACCTAACTGGTGCAGATACGGTTATTTTGTTTGACTTATGGTGGAATCCTGCAGTAGAGGACCAAGCAACTGGAAGAGCTCATCGTTTCGGACAAAAAAAGGTTGTACAAGTGATTCGATTAGTAACAGAAGGAACAATTGAAGAAAAAATATATGATCTACAGCAAAGGAAAAGAGAATTGATAGATCAAGTCATTCAACCAGGAGAAACAATGCTTTCTTCATTAAATGAGGATGATATAAAAGAATTGCTAAGTTTATAAGGTTTTCTACCAGTCCTCTGGTAGAAAGCTTTTTTATAGTGTTTGTTTTTATGGGGGAGGGGGAATGATAGTAGCAAACGATAAAGGAGAGAGAAGTATATGGAAATGAAAACATTAAGAGCATATTTTCAAAGTGAGAATGATGCTGTATCTGCAAAATCTTCTTTAGCCTCCGTACGAAGTCAGCATCTATTTATTGATGAGATTCCAACAGGATTTGAAAGTGAAATATTTATTCCGGTAATACCGTATGGTCCACATTGGGGATTAATTCAAGATGTTGCCATACAGGAAAAAGATAATGAAGATAATAAAGAAAACGAACAATCAATGACACATTTATTAGAGGCGCAAATAGCTGAAGATGACATTGAAAAAGCAGCAACGATTATATCGAATCACAATGGTTATCGCTTGAGTAGAAAATAAAGTCATTATTAACAAACAGGATTTGCATAATGTATTTTATTAGCGGTTGAAATAGGTGGACTTCAGCGGTATTTATAACCTTCAAATGAAGATTAAAGCTCGTGGAAGCATTCCTATTTCAACCTGTGACATAGTTGTAATTAGGGAGCATTAATCGATCTATATATTTATTGTTTTAGTGAGAACAATTTTCGTGGTCGTCCTTTTAAATATGGACGTTCTTCTCCAGCTATCCTAATAACATCCCCAGTTAATAATTTATTTACCGTACGCTCTGCACTCCGTTTTGTCACTTTATAAAAGTCAGCAATATCATTTGACGAAAAAGGTTCGTTATTCCGTTCTATAATGAAATCTATAAAATTATAGGATAGTTCATTATTTAATCTAGCCTTGTGGATAAGTGCATGAAAAAGCTTTGAAGTATCAATATCACGCTTTATTCCAATTGGACCAATTGTCTCTTGTCGTTCGTTAACAATGTAGCTGATGCTATGCGTCTCCGCATTACATTGTGAATGTGCTTGTTGTGCGTGTTTCAAAGAAGAACGAGGACTTAGTCCAAACCCAAATCCTATATTCACTGGACTAGCAACAATTCCTTCAATGTCTTGTATAAGTGGAAAATCACGATAATGATTTTTTAAGTTCTGTAATAATTTTTTCGTTCCTACTAAGAGAAACTGATTATTTTTGCAAGGTATTAGCATTGCATCCGTTTCCTCAGAAAAATTATTTAGGCAATGGGTTAAGTCGTTTATTTGATCTTGAGTAATTTTAGCTCCTTCTTTAACTGAAATAATTCCTGTTACCAATTGTGTGCTATGGTGTTCTGATAACTCTATTAGTTCTTGTGTTTTATCAAGAGCATCCATGATATTTTTATTAGGGAGCTGTAATTGGTATACGGGTACATTTTCTGCTTTAAGATAATCACGAACAGCTATTTTAGATGTAAGAACACCATCTATCTTTCCTTCGTTGTATAGTTTTAAATGATAGAAAGCGATCTCGCTTTCCGGAATGATTTGATTCTTTTCATATTCATAAGCATGTATTTGTAAGTCAGTCATTTGCATGTCTTGAAGTAATTCATTAATGTGTATTTTTTTTGGTACATCGATAGAAATACGATTTAATGAATAAAACTTTTTTAGTCTTAATATAGACGACAAAAATGTGTATTCATCATAATCTACATAAATAAGAGTCTGTTTTTTTTTGATTTTTTCAGACGCGTGTTGGTAAGAGCAGTAATCAGTAAATAAAAGCATGTCACACATGAAAGCCCTTTCAATTTTGTCCGCAACCTCAGTTACTGAGTCATAGATAAACGGTAATAATTCCATTTGTGAGTAGTGTTCAGCAAGGTTACGTACACGGTGGACAGTTTTTGTATCACCAAAAACACCGATTTTCGTCTTCATATGAAGCACTCCTTATTACACATATTTTTAAACATCTTGTTGTAAGAATCTATGAAGTACTTTTCCGAATGAAGCTATAAACGCTTGACCATCTCCGTTGTTTTCCCAACCCTCTGTAAGTACTACTACTTTAAGGAATTTATTATTTTGTAGAAAGATAGCTGCGTCATGTTCTACACCTTTTAATTCACCAGTTTTGTGATATGACGTAACGAGAGGGTTATATTCTGTAAAAGCAGTTAATTTACTATTAAACTGTTGATTATTTAATATGTGTAGTATGTGTTGTTGGGAATTTTCCCCTAAAAAATTATTCTTCTCTGTAAATATATCAAATAATCGTAATACATCCAATGCTGAAGTTACATTTTCTTTACCTAATTTTTGTGCCTCCACATCCATAAACTTCCGTTCTAATCTTGTCTGTTGACAACCCAAACTCTCAATAAATGCTTGAATATTTGAGATTCCTAATCTGTCTATAAGATAATTACTTGCGGTATTATCCGATACAATAATCATTAATTCTAGTAATTGTTGATACGTTAGAAATGGAATATCAGTTAAGTAAGAAATAACGCCAGACCCTTTAACATGACCATTAGTAGATATTCGTATTTTTTCCGTTAAAGATAATTTGCCTATTTCTTTGAAATGATATGCTGATGCCAAAATAAACAATTTAATTATGCTGGCTGATCGCATTTGTTTTGTTTCTTTTGAACAAATTATTCCGGTATTGTTCTTAAGTATTACGCTAACGGAAACTGGGGGAGCAGGCTTAATAGCTGATAAAGATCTCTCAATATATTTTAATGACAAGACGATACACCCTTCCAATTAAAATACATATGCAATTATCATATTGAATTTTCGGAATATTGTCAAGAAAACAGAGATAATAATTGAATATATGCATAATGACCTAATTACCAATTAAAATTTAGACTAAAATGATTATATCATTGAAATTTTGCAAAAAATAGATTAATATATAATAGACAGTTTTCCGAAATAAAAAAAGATTTTAAATTAGCAACTTAGGGGGGATTTACGTGAAATTGTCAAAAAAGTCTTTATTATTACTAGTTTTTGGTTTACTTCTCAGTGTTGTACTAGTAGCATGTGCTAGTGAACCTGATGAAGGTGGTGACACAGATTCTTCTGGTGATTCTGATGCAGACGCAGAAGAAACTACTGAAGGTGCAGAAGGTGGAGAACTTATTATAGCAACTCTATCAGATGCTGTATCGTTAGATCCAGCAGGTTCCAATGACGTACCTTCTAGTAATGTGCAAGCAAACATATTTGAATCTTTGACCAAACAAGATGCAAATATGGAAGTGCAACCAAGTCTAGCAACAGAATGGGAAGCAATTGATGATACTACATGGGAATTCAAACTTCGTGAAGGTGTTAAATTCCACGATGGATCAGACTTTAACGCAGAAGTTGTTAAAGCAAATATCGAACGTATCTTAGATCCAGATGTAGGGTCTCCACGTTTATTCTTATATGAAATGATCGAAGAAATTGAAGTTGTAGATGACCATACAATTCGTTTTACAACAGAGTTTCCATTTTCACCACTTCCAGCTCACTTAGCGCATAATGGGGGAGCAATGGTATCCTTAGATGTTATTAATGAAGATTATGCAGCTATGGAAAATGGAGAAGATCCTGGAAGTGTAATTAATAATAATCCAGTTGGAACCGGGTTTTTCAAGTTTGATAAATGGGATCCAGGTTCACAGATTCGCTTAGTTAAGAATGAAGAATACTGGGATGAGCCAGCAAATCTTGATTCTGTTGTATTTAAGGTAGTTAGTGAAGGCCTTACACGAGTAGCAGAATTACAAACTGGTGAATCACATATTTCTGATCCGCTTAGCCCAAATGATGTAGAACAAGTAGAAGCAATGGATGGAGTTAGTGTAACACAACAAGGTAGTGTAAGTTTGTCATATGTTGGATTTAACATGGAAAAAGAGCCTTTTGATGATCCGAATGTTCGTAAGGCAATCAATATGGCGATTGATAAGAGTCAAATTATTGACGGTATTTATAATGGAGTAGGTACTCCAGCAATTGGACCATTAGCTCCAGATGTATTTGGGTATGATGAGAATGCTCCTGGATTGGAGTATGATCCGGAACAAGCAAAAGAATTACTTGCAGAAGCAGGATTAGAAGATGGTTTCTCTACTACACTTTGGACAAACGATAGCCAAGAGCGTGTAGATGCCGCAACAAATATTCAAGCTCAATTAAAAGAATTTAATATTGATGTAGATGTACAAGTACTTGAGTGGGGTGCTTATTTAGAGCAAACTGCACAAGGAGAACATGATATGTTTGTACTAGGTTGGTCTACTGTTACTGGTGATGCGGATTATGGATTATATGCATTATTCCATTCTAATAATGTAGGAGATCCTGGTAACCGTACGTTTACCAAAGATGAAGAACTTGATGCACTTCTAGATGAAGCACGTCAAGAGCCAGATCCAGAGGCTCGTCAAGAGCTTTATAGCCAAGTTCAAGAAAAGCTAACAGAAGTAGCTCCGATGCTATACATTCATCATCAAGATTTCTTACTTGGAGTAAGTGATAAAGTACAAGGTTTAACACAATTACCAACACAGATTCTTCAGTTAAAAGATGTATCTTTAGAACAATAATATGTAATGAAAAAGAACTATTGTACGTTAACGCGTACAATAGTTCTTTTTTGTTTGCAAGAAAGAAAATCTATCTCTATCTATTAAGATGGTATCGTAGAGGGTTATATAAGCAGAAAATTAAACAAAAGACTTATTATCAAATTAATTACATAATAAAAGACGCCTTGAGATAAAGGATTTTTGTCTCAGGCGTCTAATAGTTTTAAGCATTTACGGTTTGTTTATGTTCACCAGAACGAATAGCTTCCATATGGTGACAAGCAGATAAGTGACCTTCTTGCATTCCATCTGCATTTCTAAGCTCAGGAACTTCTGTACGACACAACTCTGTTGCAAATGGGCAACGAGTATGGAACCGACAACCTTGTGGAGGATCTATTGGAGAAGGAACATCTCCTTTTAGTAAGATACGCTCTCGTTTTTTCTCCATATCTGTACTTGGGATAGCAGACAATAATGCTTTTGTATATGGATGCATATTATTATCAAATAATGATTTTTTATCTGCAATTTCTACGATTTTTCCAAGATACATAACGATAATACGATCAGATATGTGACGAACAACCCCTAAATCATGAGAGATAAATAAATAAGTAAGGTTATAATCACGCTGTAATTCTTTTAATAGATTAATAACCTGTGCTTGTATGGACACATCTAATGCAGATACTGCTTCATCAGCAATAATAAGTTTGGGATCAACGGTTAGAGCACGCGCGATGCCAATACGTTGACGCTGTCCTCCACTAAATTCATGTGGGAAACGATCCGCTTGGTGTGGGCCAAGGCCTACACGTTCCATTAATTCTAATACTTTCTCTTTTCTCTCCGTTTTTGGATAAGAATTTTGAATCTCCATTGCTTCTGTTAACACCTGTCTAACGGTTTGACGTGGGTTAATAGAGGCATAAGGGTCCTGGAAGATAATTTGCATATCTTTCCTGAATTTATTCATTTCTTTTTTCTTTAATTCAAGTATATTCGTACCATTAAACTCTACTTCTCCACTAGTCGGTTCATCTAAACGTAAAATAGCTCTTCCTGTAGTTGACTTACCACAACCAGATTCCCCAACGATACTTAATGTTTCACCTTCATATACATCAAATGAAACACCATCCACCGCTTTAACATGATTAACCGTTTTACCGAAAACTCCACCTTTAATAGGAAAGTGTTGTTTTAAATCCCGTACTTTAAGAAGTTGTTTCTGATTGTTCATAAACACTCACCTCCGGATCTCCATTCCATTCATCAGAGTATATCCAACAACGAATTTGATTACCATCTTCATCTGTTTCTAAATTTGGCAGTTTTTCATGACATAAGTCTGTAGCAAACGGACAGCGTGGAGCAAACCGACATCCCTTAGGCATGTTTGCTGGACTTGGTACAGAACCTTTAATAACAGATAAATCACCTTCAACATCTTTATCATGTTGAGGTATGGATTGCATTAATCCAACAGTATATGGGTGTTTAGGTGAAGAGAAGAGAGTTTTTGTATCTGTATACTCAACAACTTTCCCACAATACATTACAGCTACATAATCACATGTCTCAGCTACAACTCCTAAATCGTGTGTAATTAATAGAACTCCCATATCGAGTTGCTCTTGTAAATCTTTAATTAAATCTAGTATTTGTGCTTGAATAGTTACATCGAGAGCGGTAGTAGGTTCATCAGCTATTAATAATTCAGGTTTACATGCTAATGCCATTGCAATCATTACACGTTGTCTCATACCGCCAGATAGTTCATGTGGGTATTGATCCACGCGTTTTTCCGGAGACGGAATACCTACTAATTTCAACATTTCTATTGAACGTTTTTTAGCTTCTTTTTTATTTAAACCTTGATGAATTTTGTAAGCTTCACCAATCTGTTGACCTACTGTAAAAGTAGGATTTAGCGATGTCATCGGCTCTTGGAAAATCATTGAAATTTCATTTCCTCTAATTTTACGCATTTGAGCTTCTGATTTATCTAATAGGTTCTCACCTTTAAATTTGATTTCGCCACCTTTAATCCTTCCCGGTTCTTCAATGAGACGAAGAATTGATAATGAGGTAATACTTTTTCCGGAACCAGACTCACCAACAACACCTAGTACTTTCCCTTTAGGAATACTAAAGGATACACCATCAACAGCTTTTACCTCTAGATCTTTGGTGAAAAAGGAAGTCTGTAACTCATTAATCTCTAATATATTATCATAAGTGTTTGGTGCACTTGTCATTATATTTTGCTCCTTTCTCTTACTTCATACTTCTTGTAGGACTAAAATGTTAATCGAGGTCGATTCGTTTATTAAGGAAAT
Source organism: Oceanobacillus sp. E9 (assembly GCF_001741975.1). NCBI lineage: Bacteria > Bacillati > Bacillota > Bacilli > Caryophanales > Bacillaceae > Oceanobacillus > Oceanobacillus sp. E9. Next base: position 179,295 of record NZ_LSNA01000001.1, on the reverse strand, counting down.
TGTACGTAATATCTACTAATAGATTTACGAGAACGAATAATAGTGCTACTACAAGAATAGTACCTTGTACAACTGGAAAGTCACGAGCAGTAATAGAATCAATAATTAATTTACCCATACCATTAATCGCAAATACGGATTCAGCAAGTACTGCCCCACCAAGTAAACTACCAAACTGTAGCCCTACGACCGTTACTACTGGAATCATTGCATTTTTTAATGCATGTCGATAAATAACAATGGTTTCTTTCACCCCTTTTGCACGGGCTGTACGTATATAATCTTGTCCAATAACATCTAGCATACTGGACCTTGTCATTCTAGCAATAATAGCTGCACTACCTGTTCCTAAAGTAATAACGGGAAGAACTAATTGATCAAAATTTCCCCATCCTGAAGGACTAAACCAACTCGTGTTGTCAAAGAACGGTACCCATGCTGGTAGATCAATACCTATAGAGAACCATTGAATTAACATTAAACCAAGCCAGAAATTTGGCATGGATAGTCCGAATAAGGCAACTAGCATTAAAGAAGTATCTAAAAATGAATATTTGCGTGTTGCTGATACAATACCAGCAATTAAACCTAAAAATACTCCTAGAATAGTAGCATATATTGAAAATTCAACGGTAACCCAGAATCTTGCTCCGATTTCTTCTGCGACGGGTCGTCCGCTTCTCATTGAGTTGCCTAAGTCACCTTGAACAGCATCCGTAACATATGAGAAATATTGCATTGGAATGGGTTCGTTTAAACCTAGTCTTTCTCGAATATTTTCGACTTGTTCTTTTGGTGCACTTTCACCTGCCAGAATTTGAGCTGGATCACCTGGGATTAAGTGCATCATACTAAATACTAATATAGATACCCCAATCAATACGGGGATGGTTTGCAGTAATCTTCGAATAATAAATTTAAACATAGCTGTTCACCTCTTTCTATTCTTTCGTTTTTGGATCAAATGCATCTCGTAATCCATCGCCTAACAGGTTAAATGCTAATACAGCTACTACAATAGCTAAACCAGGGAAGAGTGCAACATGTCCTGCATTATATAAGTAGTTTCTTCCATCACTAAGCATCGCACCCCATTCAGCGGATGGCGGTTGTGCGCCTAAACCGAGGAAAGATAGTCCACTTGCAGATAGAATTGCTGTGGCAATACTCAGAGTTGCCTGAACGATGATAGGAGAGGTAATATTCGGAAAAATGTGTTTAAAAATAATCCGGGTGTCACTAGCGCCAAGTGCGCGCATAGCATCAATATACTCTAAATTCTTAACAGATAAAACAGATCCACGAACGATACGTGCAAATACAGGAATACTTGAGACTGCAACTGCAATGATTAAGTTCGCAATACTTCCTCCAAGTACAGTTACAATAGCTAAGGCTAAAAGAATACCAGGGAAAGCAAGTAAAATATCCATAACTCGCATAATAATGCTATCTGTTCGTTTGCCATAAAAACCTGCTATTAAACCAAAAAGAACGCCAAGGGTTGCACCTAAGGCTATGGAGAAAAATCCAATAGTAAGTGTTAATCCTGTCCCTTGAATAACACGACTAAAAATATCTCTTCCAAAGTTATCCGTTCCAAACCAATGTTCGGCAGAAGGACTTTGTAACTTGTTCACGATATCTTGTTCATAGGGTTCATATGGAGTGAAAAAAGGCCCAACAATTGCAATAATTAATAAAAGAATAATTAAAAATCCACCAATCATAGCTGATTTATTTTTCTTAAACTTATTAAAAACAATTTTCCAACTTTTCAGCCTAGGATTAGGTGGCTTATGAGCAGTTTGGGGAGTTTCTATGTGTTCTGTTGGTTGGCTCATAGTTTGCTAACTTCCTTTCTATCAATAAGTATACTATCTGTATGATTATATCATGAACGAATTGATTTACAATAAGGTGAATGTTGAGAAAGAAAGAATTTTGTAAAAATATAATAGGAAATATGTATCAGAAACCCTAATACAGACACAAAAATCAATAATTTCAAAATTATTGTCGAAAAATAAAGTTCTAAAATTAAGATATATCAAAATTTTTGGTTATCATGGCGGAATAGCGATTAGATTGTTATGTAAACGACATTATGTATTCGCTTTCTATTTTGATAATTATTTGACATCTTAGTTTAAAATATTGTAAGATATTTTTACTAGATAAATATAATTTAAAAGGGGCGTTTGTATGAAGAAAAAATGGTATAGTCAAATAGCTATTTTAGTTGCACTTATTCTTCTTCTTGCTGCTTGTGGCGGTAATGATGAAGGATCTAATGGAGATGAGAATACTTCAGACGGTGGAGAAGATCCAGAAATGTTAACACTTGTAACGGGTGGAACAAGTGGTACATATTACCCGTTAGGTGGAGAAATGGCAACAAATATTAATAACAATACCGAAGTACAAGTAGATGCTATTTCCTCTAATGCCTCTGCTGAAAATGTATTGGCAATTGAAAATGGAGAGGCTCAACTTGGATTTATTCAAACTGACGTAATTTCTCACGCAGTTGAAGGAATCAATGCCTTTGATGGTGAACCTGTGGAAAAAGTACAGGCAATTGGGTCATTATATCCAGAAACTATTCAAATCGTAACAACTGTTGATTCTGGTATTTCTTCAGTGGAAGACTTAGCGGGCAAAAAAGTGTCTGTAGGTGCTCCAGGGTCAGGAACGTATATTAATGCAGAACAAATCCTTGAAATACATGGTATGACAATGGATGATGTGGAAGCACAAAATCTTGATTTCGGTGAATCAACTGGTGGTATCCAAGACGGTAATATCGATGCAGCATTTATTACTTCAGGTACACCAACAGGTGCTGTAGAAGGTCTAGCTGCTTCTGTAGATATCTCTATTGTTCCAATTGCAGAAGATAAGGTGGAAGAACTAGTAGAAGCGTATCCTTACTATGCTTCTGATGTAATTGCTGGAGGAACATATGGTGGCCTTGATGAAGATGTTCAAACCGTTGCTGTTCTTGCAATGTTAGCAGTATCTAGTGACTTATCAGAAGAACTTGTATATGACATTACTAAAGCAATCTATGATAATACAGATAAGATTTCCCATGCAAAAGGTGAATTTATAACAATTGATACTGCACTTGATGGAATTGGAATTGATTTACATCCAGGTGCACAAAAATACTTTGACGAACAAGGTGAAGAGTAAATAATTTCATGAAATGGCCGGCTCCGCCCATTTAGGGATAGGCTGCCGGCTATTTTTTGATTTTAATCCTGTAAAAGGTGATTTTATGCAAAAAAAATGGCTTTTCATACTTCTCACTATTGCACTTATGATTAGTATGCTTTTCATACCTTTCCGAACCGCCCTTGTCTTTTATGATGGAAAAACGAATAATCAACAGGCATTTCTGATTCTTGATTCTGGAGATTATTTTGGAATAACTTTCACGCATTCCATACACTTAACAGATGTCGTGGAAAAGTACCATATTACAGATGATAATAAAATTATACAATATGAAATGATCTATGAAGAATTTGGAATAGGAATGCCAAATGATGCAATGGCAGATGAAGAGTTTGAATATATTGATGGAAAATATCATATAAAAAACATGACCAATGAATTTGACTATTTAAATATACGAAACGGTAAAAAAGTTTCTAATCATAGACTTTCTTGGGGGAACAGCGATGAACGCACGGATGTACACACTGTTCCTTTTAATGATTACTTTATCCCGGGCAATTGGTATAAGTTAGAAGTTAAACAAATGTCCTTATTTGAGCAATTGAAAGGAGTGAACATTCATGAGTGATCAACAACATGAAAATCTTTCTGAAAGCAAACAACAAGAACTGTTAGAAAAGTATGATGCAGAAGCGAATACTAGAAAACTGACTGGAGTTTTAGCAATCATAATATTTGCTGCCCTTGTTCTTTTCTCCATTTTTCAATTATATACGGGGATATTCGGACAATTGACAGCATACTTACAACGAACCATACATTTAGGATTTGCGCTGTCGCTTATCTTTTTGCTATTTCCTGCAGTACGTAAGACAAAAAAAGATAGAATTCCTTGGTACGATTATATTCTGATGGTGTTAGCCATTGTAGTTTGTGGTTATTGGCCGTTAAATTATGATTCACTTGTACAACAATTTGGCTCAATCCCACTAGATCAAATGCTTATTGGAGGATTAGCGATTCTGCTTGTATTAGAAGCGGCACGTCGGGCGGTTGGATTACCAATTACGATAATTGCTCTGCTATTCTTGGGTTATGCATTGTTAGGTCCTTATATACCAGGGATGTTTGCACACTCTGGATTATCATTAGAACAATTAATCCGTTCTATGTTCTTTACAACAGAAGGAATTTTAGGTACCCCATTACAAGTATCGTCCACATATATTTTCTTATTCCTTTTATTTGGGGCGTTTTTAGTACAGACGGGTGTAGGAAATTATTTTAATGATTTAGCTATTTCTATAGCTGGAAAAAGGGTTGGGGGGCCTGCTAAAATTGCCATATTCTCCAGTGCTTTGAATGGAACAATTTCAGGAAGTTCAGTAGCAAATACAGTAACTACTGGTTCTTATACGATCCCTTTAATGAAGCGACTTGGTTATCGTAAGAATTTTGCCGGGGCTGTAGAAGCAGCGGCCTCAACTGGTGGACAGATAATGCCGCCGATAATGGGTGCAGCAGCATTCTTGATGATTGAGTTTGCCGGGGAAAGTTATTGGAATATAGCTAAGGCAGCTATCATACCTGCTATTTTATATTTCGCAGGTATTTGGATAATGACTCACTTGGAGGCAAAACGAACAGGCTTAAAAGGCTTGTCTAGTGAGGAAATTCCTAGTAAAAAAACGGTATTAAAGAAAATACATCTATTACTACCTATCGTTGCTATCGTTTATTTCTTATTTGTTGGAGTTAGTGTTGAAAGAGCAGCAATATACGGTATCTTAGCTACCATCATTGTTAGCTTGTTCCTTAAAGATACACGTATAACAGTTCCAAAGTTTTTTGTAGCCTTAGAACAAGGTGCAAGAACAGCACTTGGCGTTGCGGCAGCAACAGCTTGTGCGGGTATAATCGTTGGTGTTGTCACGAAAACCGGTTTGGGACTTAAACTTGGTAATAGTTTAGTATCTATTGCTGGAACTATTGCAAGTACACCTGAAATACAATTAATGCTTACACTTGTATTTACAATGATAACCTCCATTATTATAGGAATGGGATCACCAACTACGGCGAATTATATTATTACATCAACCATCGCATTACCAGCGATTTTAGCGTTGAATGATAATTTAGATGTAGCTATTCCTGTATTAGCTGCTCATATGTTCGTATTCTACTTCGGTATTGTAGCGGATATTACACCTCCGGTAGCTCTTGCTGCTTTTGCGGCAACAGGGATATCTGGTGGAGAACCTATTCGTACAGGTGGGAATGCTGCTCGATTGGCAATTGCTGCTTTCATCATTCCGTATATGTTCGTATTAAATCCTACATTACTAATGATTGATTCTACTTGGTTAGAGATCTTATTCTCCTTATTTACTGCAATACTCGGTATGATTGCTATTAGTGCAGGTATGATAGGGTACTGGTACCGAAATATTAAGTGGTACGAAAGGGTCTTAGCAATTGCAACAGGTTTATTATTGATTTATCCTGAGGGTATGTCAGATACCATAGGATTTGTGTTATTTGCACTTCAACTAGTGATACAATTTGTTACTAGGGATAAAGATAATGATAATCAAAGTGAAGTAAGTATAGCTAACAACTAGATGAATAAAGACCCGCATGAAACCCAAAATGGTTTTCATGCGGGTTTACTTATACATTATGACATTATTAAAATTGATTATTTCTAAATAATTCTTCATAGAAAATCTTTCTGTTATGATGGAAACAGTGATTTTTGATTAAGAAGAGGCGAATACATATGAAAAACAACAAGCAATATGACTTTACACAGGGTAGTATCGCTAAACAGTTATTTTATTTTTCAGGACCGATATTACTGGCAAATTTATTACAAACTTCTTATCAATTTATAGATAGTTTATGGGTAGGTAATTTATTAGGTTCATCTGCTCTAGGTGCGGTAGCGATATCAGGTAGTATCCTTTTCGTGGTTCTCTCCTTTATTATTGGTATGAATAATGCAGCACTTACCATTCTTTCCCAACAAAAAGGAAAACAAAATGAAAAAGGCTTAAGAAATTACTTAAATACTTTTGTTGTTTTATTAACCTTGATTTCAATATTTTTAGGGGTAATAGGATACATATTTGCTGAGCAGTTTTTAGGTTTATTAGGAACCCCACAAACGATGATGGAAGATGCCAGTACATATTTAAGAATCAATTTTATGGGTATTTGGTTTCTATTTGGCTATAACTTTATTAGTACAGTACTTCGGTCATTAGGGGATAGTAAAACGCCATTATATTTTATTACCATTGCAGTAGGTTTAAATATTCTATTAGATCCGTTGTTCATTTCTGTATTCAATTGGGGGATAGAAGGAGCTGCATATGCTACTCTACTTTCACAAGCATTCTCTTTCTTATGTGGAATTTCTTATGTTTTATGGAAGAAATTGGCTCCGTTCTCTCTTCCTGCGTTACCGGCAAGAGAAGAAATAAAATTAATTCTGCATTTAGGAATACCATCTGGATTACAAATGGCTGTTATTTCAGCAGGTTCTGCAGCAATTATGAGTGTAGTGACAACACATGGAGAGTCTGTGATAGCTGGGTTTGGAGCGGCTCAACGTCTAGACAGTTTACTTATGCTGCCTGCTCATGCATTAAGTACATCCGTTGCAAGTATGGCTGGACAGAATATCGGAATTAAAAATTGGGAACGAATACGTCAAATTGCAATTTATGGAGTAATATATAATTTTGCTATTATGCTGATAATTGGTATTGCAGTAGCCGTATTTGCACAATATGGAGTTCGGTTATTTATCAGAGAATCTGATGCAGTAGATTTTGGAACGGTATATTTACAAATTGTTGCACTTTGTTATCCATTTTTAGGTATTAACTTTATATTAAATGGAATAGTGCGTGCAGCTGGTGCGATGTACCAAGTGCTCATCCTAAATGTTATTTCTTTCTGGATTTTAAGATATCCGTTAACGGCTCTATTTTCCTCGTGGTTTGGGGAAGTTGGAATTGCAATTGGTATGGGCGGGAGTTTTGTATTAAGTAGTTTGTTCGCTATTTTTTATTACCGATATGGTAAATGGCGACAGAAGGAATTGTTCGCGAATTAATTAACAGAGTAGGAGGAAAACATGCTTCTATTAATTGGAATTATATCCGGATTTATTATTGGTTTGTTTTTTTTATTTATGCCAATTAATTACAAATAAACCAGTATATACCTTATTAATGAATATTGATTATTTCCCAATAATAGGGAAATGGCAACATCCACCACTATTTGAATTTAGTTATCATATTATTGTATCTATTGTATTGGTTTACACGTTAATCTTCTTCCTTCGTTTATGGGATTTGGAACGTAAACTTTGGGCATATGTAAGTATAAGTGGATTAATCGGTTTATTAATTTATCCTACTACTCTTTTATCCAATCGTACCCCAGAACTTTATGATGGCTATTCTATAATCATCTGGCTAATCGGTCACCTTATTTATGGTTCCTCCATTGGATTACTTCAACAGTATTGGAACAAAACTTGAAGGAGAATGAAGATTGAATAGAAAAACTTCTAAGAAGTGGAAATATACGACAAAACAACTATTCGGAATTAGTCTTCTGCTTATTTTATCATTAATTGTATTATCTTGGATTACGAATTACATTGAAAATCACCGTACGAGAGATGCCCCAGGCCCGATGCAAAAAGATGCGTTACCGGAAATTAGTGAGAATATATGGGAGTATCACTCGATTGTTAGCAGATATGCCAAACAGTATGGAATCGAAGAACACACACCAGTTATACTTGCTATGATGATGCAAGAGTCGGGTGGAAGGGGACTAGACCCGATGCAATCATCTGAGAGTTTATGCGGGGAGAGGAACTGTATAAAAGACCCTGACCTATCCATACAGCAAGGTGTATCATTTTTTGCACTAGCTTTAGATAAAGCCGAAGGTGATATTAAATTGGCTGTACAAGCGTATAATTTTGGGCATGGATTTATCGAGTACGTACAAGATAATGGGGGAGAGTACACACAAGAGGCGGCAATTACTTTCTCACAAAAAATGTATGATCAAGCGGGTAGAAATAATTCCATCTATACGTGTAGACGGGAAGAAGCAAAAGAACTGGAAGCATGTTATGGAGATATTTATTATGTTTCCTCTGTTATGGATTATAGGATTGTAATAGAAAGACAGATTGGAAACTGATATGATGGAATAAATCATATGTTTGAGGAGGAGAAGAAAATGAGAAAAGCAATTCAAACAGAGGAAGCACCAGCTGCCATTGGACCATATTCTCAAGCAATTCAAGCTGGTGATTTTCTTTACATTTCTGGGCAAATTCCAATTAATCCAGATAGTGGAAATGTTGAAGAAGGAATAGAAAATCAAACGAAACAAGTTTTAAATAATCTAAACGCTATTTTAGAGAAAGCAGAAGCGTCATTCGATCATGCAGTTAAATTTACTATTTATCTATCATCAATGGAAGACTTTAAAGTTGTTAATGAGATATACGGAAAATATTTACAGGAACCATATCCTGCCAGAGCGACAGTTGAAGTGAGTCGTTTGCCGAAAGACGTATTAATTGAAATGGACCTTGTTGCATACGTAAAATAGATAATGTAGAGGAGGAATAGTATGGATAATTTTGTGTACCAAAATCCGACCAAACTGATTTTTGGTAAAGGACAGATTGAACAACTTTCTAAAGAGATTGAGCCTTTTGGGAAGCGTGTATTGATTGTTTATGGCGGAGGAAGTATAAAGCGCAATGGTATATATGATAATGTTCTTGCTGAACTTGGAAAAATAGAAGCAGCTGTATTTGAATTACCAGGTGTAGAGCCAAATCCACGTATTTCTACGGTTAAAAAAGGTGTAGAAATTTGTCGCCAAGAATCCATTGACTTTATATTAGCAGTCGGTGGAGGTAGTACCATTGATTGCACGAAAGCAATTGCAGTCGGTGCAGTTACTGAGGCGGATATGTGGGATGTTGTTACGAAAAAAGAAAAAGCACAGGGTGCGTTGCCATTTGGTACGGTACTTACATTAGCTGCAACTGGTTCTGAAATGAATGCTGGATCTGTTATAACGAATTGGGAAACAAATGAAAAACATGGCTGGGGTTCTCCATTTTCATTCCCTAAGTTTTCTATATTAGACCCTGTCCATACATTTTCTGTGCCTCGTGATCAAACGATATACGGTATTGTTGATATGATGTCTCACGTATTAGAGCATTATTTCCATCATACAACGAATACACCAATACAAGATCGTTGGTGCGAAGGAATATTGTTAACAATGATAGATACTGCACCTAAACTATTAGATGATCCAGAAAATTATGAGTATAGATCAACTGCAATGCTAGGCGGTACTTTAGCATTAAATAACATGCTGAATTTAGGATATCATGGTGACTGGGCAACACATAACTTAGAGCATGCAGTTTCAGCTGTTCATGATATTCCACATGGTGGTGGGTTGGCAATCTTATTCCCGCAGTGGATGCGACATGTATTAGATGAAGAAAATGCACCACGCTTTAAACAATTAGCTGTGAGAGTGTTTGATGTAGATGATCAAGGTAAGTCAGATAAAGAAGTTGCACTTGAAGGTATTGATAAGCTTCAAGAATTTTGGACTAGTATCGGAGCTCCAACCAAGTTAAGTGATTATGATATTAATGAAGAGTCTGTCGAAGAAATGGCAGATAAAACGGTGATTGCCAGACCAGAATTTGGTAATTATAAAAAACTAACTCGGCAAGATTCTGTCGATATTTTTACGGCAAGTTTGTAATTTCCCGGGAAATAAATTGTCGTATAAAAGAAGAGCTTGTCGTGTATTATTCATACACGGCAAGCTCTTCTTTAATTTGCTTACGTATTTTAATTAGGCACTCTTCGGGAGTTTTACCAAATACGCGTTTATTATTAACTAATGCATATGGTCTTACGGCACAAAGGCCACAAAAAGATAAGCATTCATTTGTTAGCACAGCTACCTCCGGAAATTCTTCCTCTAAGATAGACTCTATATCAATGGTAGTGATTGCATTTCCGTCACAAATTTCAACGACGACTATTCCCATTGCTATCACTTTCTTTCTATAATAGTTTCTTGTTATTTTTAGCATATTTGATACAACAAATCAATTAATTGACTTAGAAACTAGACAGAAGTGATCTTAGCGATAAAAAAATATGTGTAAATCGAAATGAAATGATTTATGGATCTTACTTAGAAGAATAGGAGTGAGAATGAGACCCACTTGATTCATATTCATATCGATACCAAACATATAACATGATAAGTCCACTGAGAATCAATAATAAACTTGTTATTAAAAATACGGCAGAGAAACCAAACGAGGCGGCAATTGTACCACCCAATGCAGGTCCAATAATATTACCCAAGAAACGTAAACTTGTATTATAACCAAGGACTTCTCCTTGCATAGATAGTGGTGCTTCCTGACGAATATATGCAATTCTCAATGGGACAATGCCTCCAATAGATAAGCCAAGTAGAAAACGTAAAATAACGAGTTGCCATATATTTGTTACAAACATTCCAGGTAAATATACAAACCCTGCAGCAAATAATAAAATAATGAGTATTTTTATATAACCTTGATTATCTCCGATGATTCCCCAGCGCCGAGCCATTAAAAGATTACCTAGCCCAGCAGCTGAAAAAGCAATACCGGCAAAAAATGCAAGATTTACTGGACCGTGAATCTCAGCCACAAATAAAGAAAGAATTGGCTGTATGCTAAAGTGGGCAATCTGAACAAGTGCAGATAATAACATCACTACAAATAGTACGGGTTTTTGTAGAATGTGTTGTAATACTTCTTTTCTGGAATATTTTTTCGTATCATTTTCATCACTGGAGAATTTCATTTTTAATTCTTTAACTCCAAATAAAACGAGCAATCCAGAAATGAAAATAGTAATTGCAACCCATTTAAATGTACTCGTATATCCAAATGCATCTGCTAATGCTCCGCCGAGTAACGGCCCCATGAGAGAACCAGTAATTGTTCCCGTTTGAAGGGTTCCTAGTACTTTTCCTGCAATTTCTTTAGGTGTTTGTGTTGCAATAAAAGCTTGTGACATAGGGATAAATCCTGTTACAATTCCCATAAACAAGCGTAAAAGAAATAATTGCCAAACAGTATTCGCAAATCCCATTAAAAATACAGAAATACCGATTCCAAAAGCAGAGGCGATCATGATTTTTTTCCGTCCGTATCGATCGCCGATTCTTCCCCAAACAGGAGAAAAGACAAATGCTGTAATAAATGTAACAGCAAACGTTAGCCCTGACCAAGTTTGTACGTAGCCTTCAGAAAAATCTCCCATTGACTCAATGTATAAGGAGATAAAAGGAACAACCATAGTCATGCTTCCGCTAATAAAAAAGTTTGCTAACCACATGATGACCAAGTTGCGCTTTACATCTTGATTGTTATGAATGATGTTCGAACCTTCTTTCTTGCCGATTTATTTCGTCAATCTAAATATACAGAAACACGAAATAAAAAGAAAGAAATCTGCTCAAAAAAAAATGCGCTTAATTCCTGTCAGTTAATTCCTTTCGAGGTATAATATAAGATAGCTCATCTAATTCTAATAATTTCGAGACAAGCAAAAGATGAATTAGCTTGTAAGAAAGGGGAAAAAAATGAAAACTACATTAAATATGATGAAGTATATCGCTTTAGGATTAATCTTGTTTGGAAGTTTTGCAATGCCAGTATCTGCAGATTCAACTACAATCATTATATATGGAGACAAATTAACGGATAGCCAACGTGCGGAGGTAAGAGAGTTATTAGATATATCAGATCAAGAAATGGTTGAGGAGCATGATGTAACTGGGCAAGATTACGCGGACTACATTAACGGTAACCCACGATCAAATATGTATTCTTCTGCAGGAATTATCTTAGAATCACAAGGGACAGGATTAGAGGTTAACATCGTTACACCGCAAAATATAACAGAAGTTACAGCAGAGATGTATGAGAATGCATTACTTACAGCAGGAGCTGAAGATGCGACAGTGAATGTTGTTTCACCAGTACAAGTTTCTGGCCACTCTGCACTTACAGGTATTTATAAAGCCTACGATGTAGAGGGAGAGCAATTAGATAAAGAAAGAATGGAATTAGCAAATGAAGAGCTGAATGTTGCAACTGATCTTGTTGACAATGGTGATGTCAATCAAGAGGAAGTAAGTAATTTATTAACAGAAATAAAAAAAATGATTGCAGAACAAAATCCAGCGACAAGAGAAGATGTAGAGCAAATTGTAAGTGAGCAACTCAATAAATTAGAAATTAACTTAAGCGAGCAAGATCGCCAAATGCTAGTGGATTTATTTGATAAAATGAAAGAGTTAGAAATAGATTTTGGAGCAGTAAAGGAGCAACTCGATAGCATTACAAATTCCATTGTTGAGAAAGCTGAAGATCTCGGGCTTGATGAAGGATTTTGGGATAAAGTAGCGAACTTCTTTAGGGATTTATTTCGTTCTATAGGAAATTTATTTAGTTAATTGATTGATTTTAAAAGTAATTTTGGAACAAACAATAGCTGGAAGGATCGTTGACAATGATCTTTTCAGCTATTTTTATTTACTAAGTGAGAATGGGGATGGTATAAAATCGTAAAGTGAAAAGTCAGTTCGTAAGTAGAGATAATGAATCTCTACTTACGAACTGCTAACGTTGATAGAAGCAATGTTTTAGCTACACATTTAAATTTTCGGAACGAACGTTTTACAATCCGTTTCTTCACTTGTAGAAGCTTGTCTACCCTTATGACTAACCACGTAAATTGCATCAGCCATGCATCTGTTTCCAACAGCCCAATACGTACAGTTATTCACTTCACAAAGTACATCTTTTGCCATAAAAACACCTCCTCTTTTTTATCATTAGCAACTACTGTTTATTTCATACAATACAACCAAAATATTCATAATAAATAGAAATTTAACCCCTTAATATAATTAATCATTCTGGTGAAGTTTCACTTAACTATTTGCATGAGATTATGATTAGAAAAAGAATTTTAATTATTACAGTTTTTCTTGAATAAAGAAGTTTTGACATAATAGGAATATATAAGTATATGAATATATCATTTATATTACATTTGTAATAGTTTTAGAGTATAACGTAATTATTGTAACTTACACTTAAATCTCCTGTAACTGTATTCTCCTTACCCCTGTGATAGGATAGAGTTTGTCAAAATTGAAGGAGGTTATCAGATGAGAAAACTAGTAGCAGCGTTATCAGCAAGTATTGTATTTACAGGCTTGGCTGCAACCACAGTTTCCGCTGAATCAACAGAACATGAAATCCAACCCGGAGAAAGTCTTTGGGAAATTGCAGACCAATATGATACAACAGTAGAAGAGTTAATGGATATAAATGATTTAAAATCAACCGTAGTTCATCCAAAGGATATGGTTTATCTTAATAATATATATACAGTTGAGCGTGGAGATACGTTAACAAGTATTAGTGATGAGTTTGATGTCAAGGTTGCTCAACTTAAGGAGTGGAACAATCTTTCTACTGATCTAATTGTTATAGATCAAGAGTTATCCATTAAAGGGGAACTTGATACTAAAGAGAATAAAGAAACACCGCAACAAGAACAAAATACCTCGGATCAATCAGAAGCTGATGAAAGCAATGCTTCTGAATCAACAGAAGAATCTGCACCAGGGGGAGAAACTATCTCTATGTCAGCTACAGCTTATACAGCAAAATGCGATGGTTGTTCTGGTGTCACATACACAGGCATTGATCTAAATAGCAATCCAAATGCTAAGGTTGTTGCAGTTGATCCTAATGTAATTCCATTAGGTTCTGAAGTTTATGTTGAAGGATACGGCTATGCAACAGCTGCAGATATTGGTAGCGCAATTAACGGTAACAAAATCGATCTTCATGTTCCAACAAAAGAAGAAGCAAATAACTATGGTGTACAACAAGTAGACGTGACTATTGTAGACTAATAATAGTCAATCATAAAAAAAGGGGACCTTTATTCATAAAGGTCCCCTTTTTGGTTATTTTAAAACAAGAGATTATATTAAAGCTGTATTTCGGTTGAATGAGTTGATTTTTCTTCAATTACTTCAGTTGGATCATCACTCAAACCGTTATAACCAACAACTCCGACAGTAACAATAATACAAATAAATAATGCGAGTAGTATCTTTCTCATGGTGCTATCCCCCAAAGTTAATTTCCTATTTTCAGTATAAGGGAAAATAACTGACTTTTCTACATAAAAAACATATTTTTAAATAGGTAATTATAGACAGTAATAATAGGGCAAGATTAAACATTTTAATGGGTTTATGGTAAACTGAGAGAGGTTGATAAATTCTCTCACTCTTAAGGAGGATGATTTAGATGACAAGTAGTAAATTAGATCAATTTTTACAAGAAAATATTTCTGATTTGAAAGAACGTGGACTATATAATGAAATTGATACAGTGCAAGGAGCAAATGGTCCTGAGATAACAATTAAAGGGAAAAAACTCGTCAACCTTTCTTCTAATAATTATCTAGGACTTGCTACTAATAATGAAATGAAGGAAGTAGCCAAAAAAGCAATTGATTCTCACGGTGTCGGAGCAGGTGCTGTAAGAACTATTAACGGAACTTTAGATTTACATATTGAGTTAGAGAAGAAAATCGCTCAATTTAAAGGAACAGAAGCAGCAATCGCTTATCAATCTGGTTTTAATTGCAACATGGCTGCAATTTCTGCTGTTATGGATAAAAATGATGCCATTTTATCCGATTCCATTAATCATGCATCTATTATTGATGGATGTCGTTTATCGAAGGCAAAAATTATTCGGTTTGAACATTCGGATATGAATGATTTGCGCCAGAAAGCAAAGGAAGCAGTAGAGTCTGGTCAATATAATAAAATTATGGTAATTACAGATGGTGTGTTCTCAATGGATGGAGATATTGCAAAACTTCCTGAAATTGTAGACATTGCTGAAGAATTTGATTTGATTACGTATGTTGATGATGCACATGGATCTGGTGTTACCGGAGATGGAGCAGGTACGGTTAAGCATTTTGGCTTGCAGGATAAAGTAGATATGCAAATGGGGACATTATCAAAAGCAATTGGTGTTATTGGTGGTTATGTAGCTGGAAAACAGTCATTAATTGATTGGCTAAAAGTACGCTCACGTCCATTCTTGTTCTCTACTGCAGTATCTCCGGCTGACGCAGTAGCAAGTAAAAAAGCTATTGAAATGCTAATGGAAAGCACGGAATTAAATGAAAAATTATGGAAAAACGGTGATTACTTAAAACAAGGTCTTAAAGACTTAGGATTCGATATCGGTGAAAGTGAAACTCCAATAACTCCTTGTATTATTGGAGATGAGAAGAAAGCTCAAGAGTTTAGTAAACGTCTATACGAGGAAGGCGTATATGCAAAATCGATCGTATTTCCAACCGTTCCAAGGGGAACAGGCCGAGTAAGAAATATGCCTACAGCAGCACATACGAAAGAAATGCTTGATGATGCGATTGCCATTTACAAAAAAATTGGGCAAGAAATGAAGCTTATTTAATGAATGACAAGTAAGAGGAGATTTTTACTATGAAAAAGATTTTAGTTACAGGAGCCCTAGGTCAAATTGGTTCCGAGTTAACAGGTATGCTCCGTCGTATCTATGGAGACGACAAAGTTATTGCAACAGATTTAAGAGAACCAGAAGGCGATTTTCAAGGGCCTTTTGAAGTAGTTGATGTAACAAATGGCGAGCAATTATTTGATGTTGCTAAAAAACATAAAGTAGACTCAGTAATGCATTTAGCCGCATTGCTTTCTGCTAAAGCAGAGGCTTTCCCTAAAATGGCTTGGGATATAAATATGGGTGGATTATTAAATGCGTTGGAGACCGCCAAAGAATTAGATTTAAAATTTTTCACACCGAGTTCTATTGGTGCGTTTGGTCCATCAACTCCTCGCGATCAAACACCACAAGATACATTGCAACGTCCGACTACAATGTATGGTGTGAATAAAGTTTCTGGAGAACTTTTATGTGATTATTATCATTCTCGTTTTGGTGTAGATACACGTGGTGTCCGCTTCCCAGGATTAATTTCATATGTAGCTCCTCCAGGAGGCGGAACAACAGACTATGCAGTAGAAATCTATTACGAAGCTATTCGTAAAGGTTCTTATGAGTCGTATATTTCAAAAGGAACGTATATGGACATGATGTATATGCCAGATGCATTAAATGCGATTGTTAAATTAATGGAAGCTAATCCAAACAAATTGGTCCACCGTAATGCATTTAATATCGCAGCAATTTCAGCTGCACCAGAAGATTTTGCTAAAGCGATTAAGAAGCATATCCCAGATTTTAAAATGTCTTATTCTGTTGACCCTATTCGTCAATCAATTGCAGATAGTTGGCCGAATTCCATATCTGCTGATGCAGCAGCGGCTGAGTGGGGATTTGAAGCCAAATATGATATCGATCGTATGACTACAGATATGTTAAGTAAAGTCCGTAAAAAAATCAATGTATAATAAAAAATAGTTTCTCTGCTTGTTAGGCCGCTTTTATTTCCTCATTAATTGGAATGAAGCGGCTTTTTTCTTATTAGTGAAAAATATTTTTGTGGTGGTGACTTGACTTACATCTGAATAGGAATGTAACTTAAATTGTTCCATAGCGTGCTCTATAAACCAAAACAGATGGAGAAATCGCAAAAAGTGGTTAACAGACGTGCTCTATAAACCAAAACAGAAGAGGAAATCGTATAAAGTAGTTAACAGACGTGTTCTATAAACCAAAACAGAAGAGGAAATCGTAAAAAGTAGTTAACAGACGTGCTCTATAAACCAAAACAGAAGAGGAAATCGCAAAAAGTGGTTAACAGACGTGAATGTAAAAAGGGTTTAATATACATGCTCTATAAACCAAAATCATTCGAAAGAGCAATCAAGGAATTTTATACTGTAATTATATTCCTAAAAACCATCTCCCAGTTAACTTCACTTGAATACATTCTTCCATTCAATCAAAAAAACACCTTCGAAATGGTACAAGCGTTACGTACAAAATCGAAGGTGTTTCATATTGTAAAATATCTCTATCTCAAAAACATTATTTTATGATGCATACATTTTTTGGATACGATCTTGTAGTTCTTTATCACGAGCGTATTCATCGTAAGAAATTTCTTTGTCGATAATGCCAGATGGTGTAATTTCAATTAAACGATTAGCGATACTATTAATAAATTCATGGTCATGTGACGTGAAAATGATAGAACCTTTAAAACGGATTAATCCATTATTTAATGATTGAATGGATTCTAAATCTAAGTGGTTTGTAGGCTCATCAAGTAATAACACATTTGCATGTGAAAGCATCATTTTAGATAGCATGCAACGAACTTTTTCCCCACCGGATAATACATTAGCTTTTTTCTTCGCTTCTTCACCAGAGAATAGCATACGTCCTAAGAACCCACGTAAGAACGTTTCTGTTTCATCCTCTGGAGAATACTGACGTAACCAATCAACTAATGGTAAATTGCTTCCTTCGAAGTACTCCGAGTTATCTTTCGGGAAGTAGGATTGGGAAGTGGTAATTCCCCATTTAAAAGAACCTTCATCCGGCTCTAATTCACCAGCAAGAATTTGCAATAACGTAGTATTGGCAATATCATTTTTACCAATTAATGCTACTTTATCATTTGGATTTAACGTAAAGTTGATGTTGTCTAAAACTTTTACACCGTTAATGGATTTAGTTAGTCCTTGTACTTGTAACAAGTCATTTCCAATTTCTCTTTCTGGTGTAAATGCAATATAAGGGTATTTACGTGAAGATGGTTTAATATCTTCTAGCGTAATATTATCTAACATTTTTTTACGTGAAGTTGCTTGCTTTGATTTAGAAGCATTTGCACTAAATCTTGCAATAAACTCTTTTAATTCATTGATTTTTTCTTCTTTCTTCTTATTCGCTTCTTGTGCCATTTTTGATGCAAGTTGGCTAGATTCATACCAAAAATCATAATTCCCAACATAAATTTGTATCTTTCCATAGTCAACATCTGCGATATGCGTACATACTTTGTTTAAAAAGTGTCGGTCATGGGATACTACAATAACTGTATTCTCAAAGTTAATAAGGAACTCTTCTAACCATTGAATTGCTTGAATATCCAAACCGTTTGTCGGCTCATCCAATAATAGGATATCTGGATTACCAAATAATGCTTGTGCAAGAAGAACTTTTACTTTTTGTTCTTCAGGAATATCTGCCATCAATTTGTCGTGAATGGACTCATCAATACCAAGACCTTTTAATAATACAGCTGCGTCGGATTCTGCTTCCCAACCATTCATCTCAGCAAAATCACCTTCAAGTTCAGCAGCACGAATTCCGTCTTCTTCAGAGAAATCTTCTTTCATATAAATCGCATCTTTTTCCTGCTTTACTTTATATAGGCGTTCATGTCCCATAAGCACAGTTTCTAAAACTGGATGTTCCTCATATGCAAAGTGATCCTGTTTTAATACAGTTAATCTCTGTCCAGGTGCCATGGATACATTACCAGATTGTGGTTCCACTTCACCGGATAGTATCTTAAGAAAAGTTGATTTACCGGCTCCATTTGCTCCAATCACTCCATAGCAATTGCCTGGTGTAAACTTTAAATTCACGTCTTCAAAAAGTTTTTTATCTCCATATCGTAAACTAACATTCGTAACGTTAATCATTATTAATTGCCTCCAGAAAAAAAGTATCAAATTCAGCTTACGTCATTTGTAGCTACAATGCAAGATAGGGCTTTAGAAATAGTTAAATTGTGTAGGCATATTTAGGTAAAGGTGCATAAATTAAAAGTAATATTATAAATATATTAAAAATTAACTTGTACAACTAGGTACTTTTGTATATAGTAATACAAAGAGATGCGTCCTAAGCAAAAGGGGGTAAGAGGAATGTGTGAAAGGACGGTATATTTACTATTTACAGACACGGGGAGTTATCTTTCGAGAGCGATAAATTTGTATACGAAAAAACCTTTAAATCATGTATCCATAGGATTTGATGAAGAATTAACCGAATTATACAGTTTTGGGAGAAAACAACCTAATAATCCGTTTATTGGTGGTTTCGTAAAGGAAGATATTAGAAATCCATTTATGCGATATTCGCCTTGTGCTATTTATCGTTTTCAAGTGTCTAATGAAGATTATCTTAGTATAAAAAAACATATAAGAGATATAGAAAATAATCAAAATATATATCGTTATAATTTTATTGGTTTGTTTGGAGTAATGCTTCATATTAGAATTAATCGAAAATCAGCATATTTCTGTTCTCAATTTGTAGCAACAGTACTACAACATATCTCATCTTTTAAGTTCCAAAAGCCTCCTTATTTTACCACACCATCTGATTTACGTGAACTACAAGGTATTGAACTATTATACGAAGGAACGTTAGATGATTACTGCGGTTTAAAAAAGAATATAGAAAAGCACTCATTATCTATTTTATAATATTATTTTATTAGAAAAAGAACCTATGTGTAGAATGTGATATAAGGGGTATAGATTATCCAAAACATAGGTTCTTTTTTATTATGTCTTATTCTGCATGTGACGTGCAGGAATATCCAGACTTCAAGATTATGATGAAGCTTAGTATATAGGAGAAGAATGTCTCCACTGTGGCTTTATAATAATCAGGCTATCCACTATCGCACGCATAAATGGTTAGTCTTCCTCATAAAGCCCTCGTAATGATTCTGAGTTTAGTTGTTGAATACCAAGTGTTTCATACGGCACATTCAATTTAAGTGCTATATTATTAGCCTCTAAGTCAATGTTTTCTACAGATACATGAAAGTTTCCTTGTATATCCATATCCGTAACTGCAACATAGATTTCTTGCTCTTCTGGGTTAATCGTAACCCATTCTGGCATTGGTAAGTATCTTCCCATATATTCCATAATTTTTTTGTTCGGAAGCTCTAATAAACCTACAGATATTGATTTTTGTTTGAGTATCAGATCTCCGTTCGGTTGGACTAGTGGTTCAAGTCTAACTGATAAAGGAACCGTGGAAGAGAATACAGGTAATTCTCCCATTAAATGTACATCTTCTTCAAGTGCTATTCGATAATGATGATTTGTCCCTTCAAGTAATTTTTCGATATATGCATTTACTAAACTATTTAAATTTTGTTTTGTTGTACGAATAATAAACTCGGAACTTTCTTGTTCATTTATATCATTTGAGGATGGGTATTCATTATTCGATACAGGCCAAAAGATGAGGGAAAGAACGATAATTATCAAAAGTATATTTAAGGTAAATAACCCTATGAAAAGTTTTTTCCACTTGTTTATCTTTTTTAGTCTTCTTAATCGTTCTCTCATTATGTTCATCCTTATCTAATTGACATATAATTTAATACTCGTTCAGCAATTCTATAATACCCTTCGTAGTTCGGGTGGAAATTGTCGTCGGCATATAGGTTAATATTATTTGTATCATTAAATAAATCTTCAATTGGTATAAAAGTACTATTTTCATATTCATCTGTAATGCTGATTCCAGTATCATTCCAGTTACTAACGATCATATCAAGCTCTTGGATGTCTTCAAAGTAATTTTTAAAAGGATTATAAATCCCTACTAAATATATATAAGAATCGGGATTAATTTCCCGGATTTCAGTGAAAATATCTTGGAGCCTTTGCTCATAATGAACTTGTTCTACTTGAAAATCATTAATATCTAAGCTTGTGATATTTTCCTTAACCACTTGCATAATGTCGTTTGCACCAATAGTTACTAAAGCAATATCTGATTCTTGAATGGCATCAATCAAATTTTGTTCATTTCGTAATCTTTCTAGCAGTTGATCTGTTCGGTTACCTCGTTTTCCGAAGTTATCAAATTCAGCACTATATCCAGTACTATTTATTGTTCTATCAAGAATGCCAACATAACCGCCTTGCTCGGTTTCATCACCAACACCCTGAGTTAATGAATCACCAACAGCAACGATTTGTGTTTCATCTGTAGATAAGAAGTTCATCGTTCCCTGAACAGCTTCATTGATAACTTTGGGGAAGGGATTTCCTGATGTTTCTTCGGCTTCTGCATTCTCATTAGCTGTTTCGTCATTCGTATTGTCTTGTTGATTGTTTGATTTATTTTGATCTACTTGTTTTTGTAGTGCTGTTTCTTTCTCTATTTGGTCGGAGGAAAGATGCTTAAATGGATCTTGAGATTGGTAGATAAATCCAATTATAATAAGAAGTACTAACGCAACCAATCCGCTATAGATCATAATCTTTTTCTTGTTTTTCATGTAATCACACCTATGCAGTTCTTTTCTTATATATTATGAATTAGTAAATGGATTTGTCTATGAAGAAGGCTGGAGTAGATGGATTTTTATAATAATAGTTTAATCCATTTATTGATAACCTAAACCAACAATTTATAGGAATAAAAGCACAAGCGACCGTTTAGCAACGTAGCGAGTGCCTCCCTGTTTTTTTAAGGATGGTTCGACAATGGTCGAACTTCCTTTTTTTCTTTAAGATAAAGGACACGGTAAGGTGACAACCGATGATGACTTTCACCCAAGGGTATAAGTGCGACCACGCCATTCGGCAGTCTTCGTAGGGCAATTTCGTGAAGTCGCCGTTGCTGGTTGATGGAGCTAGAAGTGGCCTTATCTTTCTATGAACGATAGGAATTCCCAATTTTTATACTCTTATCTTTTCAAAAAAAAAAGCCTTCATTATGGAAGGCTCCTTATCTTATATATATTTTAATACCCTTATAAAATGAAACATAAACACATTTTAGAGCTAATTATAATTTGATTGGTTGTTTCGTCTCTTGACCATTACGAAGTTGTAGTGCGATTTTTGCTGGAGATTGATTGGTTATCACAATATTATTTTTTAATTGCGCAGATTGATTATCCGATGCAAAAACAATCGTATTTGTAGGTACTACTCCTTCGATAGACGGTATTGTCTCATCAATCCAAATAGCATCAACTTCTGTATTAAGATCACTTAAAGATGTCACCGGCAATATTTCATATCCTAGTGTTTTAAGCGGTGCTATTTGATCTTGGTCTATTTGAAGCGTAGCTATTACTTTTTTTCTCACTCCATTGCTTCGATCAAATGGAGATTGAAGTAACCATTGTACTGCAACTTCCTCTTGAGATGGTTTATTTGTACGTGATTTACCAGTAGCCTTTTCAATTGCTTGGTCAAGATCAGCGATAATATCATCGATAGACTCAAGACCTACGGATAATCGTACTAATTCTTCTGTTACACCACTTAATGCTAAGTCATCTTCGTTTAATTGTTGATGAGTGGTAGATGCCGGATGAATAATGAGAGATTTGGCATCTCCTACATTTGCAACATGTGACCATAATGAAACATTATCTATTAATGTTCGACCTGCTTCTCTACCACCAGATATTCCGAAAGTAATAATAGATCCGAAGCTTTGTTTTAAATATTTACCTGCCAGTTCGTGAGATGGATGCTCTTCTAATCCTGGATAATTCACCCATTCGACAGCTGGATGTGCTTGTAAATAGTTTGCTAATTGTAATGCATTATCCGTATGTCGTTTAATGCGTAAGTGTAATGTTTCTAATCCTTGCAGTAACAGAAAGGCATTTTGTGGGCTAAGGGATGCTCCAATATCACGTAATAACTGCACTCGAAGCTTTGTAATATATGCCTCCGCACCAAGATCAACGTATTTTAACCCATTATAACTTTCATCAGGTTTTACAAAGTCCGGGAAACGTTGGTTATTCCAATCAAACCGACCACTATCGACGACAACACCACCAATGGTTGTTCCATGCCCCCCAATCCATTTAGTTGCGGAATGAACAACAATATCTGCACCCCAAGTTAATGGCTTTGTTACATAAGGTGTAGCAAAGGTATTATCAATAATTAACGGTACACCATGCTTATGTGCTACTTCAGCAACTTTTTCAACATCAAATACATAGAGGCTAGGGTTGGTTATAATTTCACCAAAAACTGCCTTTGTCTTTTCTGTAATAGCATCTTCAATTGCTTGAGGATCTGTACCATCTACAAATTTTACATTAATTCCGTAACGTGGAAGGGTATTAGCAAATAGATTGAATGTACCTCCGTATAAGTTGCTATCTGCAACAATTTCATCTCCAGAACCAGCAATATTAAGAATTGCTAACGTAATCGCAGCCATACCGGATGATGTAGCAACAGCGCCAATACCATCTTCTAGTTGAGTAATTCGTTGTTCGAAAGCATCTACAGTTGGGTTCATAATACGTGAATAAATATTTCCTGGTTCTGCTAAACCAAATAAATTTTGTGCATGTTCGGTATCTCGAAACACATAGGATGTAGTTTGATATATTGGAACTGCACGTGATCCAGTTGATGGATCTGGTTCTTGCCCACCATGAAGTAAGATAGTTTCTGCTTGTAATGATTGAAATTTAGACATCGTATTTCCTCCTTGAAATTATTATTTTTAAAGTAATAAGAGAAGGATTAAAAAAAAAGCCCCCTTCATAAGAAGAGGACTTTGTCTTTATAAAACCGAACCTCCTCTTATCTTCCAGACAATTGTCTGTAGGATTTAGCACCTTTCAATAGCAAAATTGCCACAGGTTGCCGGGTTTCGCAGGGCCTATTCCCTCCACCACTCTTGATAAGAGATTTGCTTATTAAATTGTTATAAAGTATATCTTGTTTTCTTATTGATTGTCAACAGTAAATTTATAATTATTTTAAAATTCATATAATCAATGCTTTTTCCCTCGCTTGCGGGGTAATTGTTTATATAAGCTATACATATAAATTGCTAGTGCTAACCAAATAAATAAAAATGTGATCATATGGTGAGTAGTAAAGGATTCTTTATATAGAAATACGCCAAGAAAGAACATCACAGTCGGTGCAACATACTGTAAGAATCCAACAGAAGCGAGCGGTATTCTTCTTGCCCCCGCAGCAAATAGAAGCAAAGGAATAGCAGTAACAATGCCTCCACCTATTAAAAATAGATTTTCCACGGTCAAGATAGGATTTAATGAAAATCCTTGTGCTTGAGGAGCTAACCATATATATAATAATGCAAATGGTGTCATAACAAGTGTTTCTAACGTAAGCCCAAACATTGCACTGAGATCTAGGGTCTTCTTGATGAAACCATAAATGGCGAAAGAAGCAGCTAAAAATATCGATATCCATGGGAAGATCCCATACCCTAATGTAAGATAAATTACTGCTGCTCCAGCAAGAATAAATGAGAATATCTGCGCTTTGGTTGATGGTTCTTTTAGAATGATTAATCCCAATAATATACTTAAAATTGGATTAATATAGTAGCCTAAACTAGCTTGTAGAACGTGTCCTCCGTTGACGGCAAATATAAACAAAAACCAATTTAGTGTAATTACAATCGATGCTAAGGTGATGGAAATGATTTTTTTTCGATCTTGCTTCATATGCTTTATCGTATGTACAAAAGCCCGCCATTTTCCAGACATCATTACAAGCAAAATCATAAATACACAACTCCAAATAATACGGTGTGCAAGAATAGTTCCTGCTTCAATTGTGTCAATTTGTTTCCAATAGATTGGTAGAAATCCCCAGAGTAAGTATGCACTAAATGCAAGAATCATACCTTGCTGAAATGATGATTTATTCCCCATATTTTTTCCTTCTTTCTATAAGTACATTGAGTTTTATCTAATAATAGATGGATTTTTGAAGAGAATCAATTATTTGAATTCATGATAAAGAAAACGCTTTCATAAATGTTGTAAATACTTTATTATTGTATTTGACGATGATTAATCGTCTGTAAAAACTAAATAAGACTGTACAAGAGCTTGGACGGACACGAATGCTGGTGTTCAGCTTTTTTATTATTAATTAGGGTGGAAAACCAATATAAAAGAGGGGGATTTTGGTGAAAAAAAAGTCATATAAACATATGGAAACGTCAGTTATCCATGAAGGTTACGATTCAACACAGATGCTTGGGAGCTTGACACCTCCAATATTCCAAACATCAACATATACATTTGACTCAGCAGAACAGGGGGAAGCACGGTTTGCTGCAGAAGAGGAAGGGTATATTTATTCACGTTTAGGTAATCCAACTGTACGCATTTTGGAGGAGAGGATTGCAGCATTAGAAGGTGGAGAGCGAGGATTAGCTTTTTCATCTGGGATGGCAGCCGTATCCGCTATTTTACTTGCATTAACAAAAGCCAATGATCACATTATTTGCTCTTCAGGATTATATGGCTGTACGTATGGTTTGTTATCTATGATGGAAGAAAAGTATAACATTAGAACCGATTACTCCACTATGTTATCCGAAAAGGAATTGGAAGACCAGATAACCAAAGATACTGCATTAATTTATGTAGAGACGCCCATTAATCCTACCATGCAAGTAATTGACTTAGAATTAGTTGTGAATGTAGCTAAGAAATATCGACTGCCAGTAGTAGTTGATAATACTTTTTCGTCCCCATATTTACAGCGGCCGTTAGAATTAGGATGTGATTTTGTCATTCATAGTGCTACGAAGTATATTGGGGGGCATGGTGATGTAATTGCGGGGCTTGCAGTTGGAAAAAAAGAGATAATGGATACAATTGCCTTAACTACGCAAAAAGATATTGGGGGAGTTTTGTCTCCCTTTGATGCGTGGCTATTGATTCGAGGACTAAAAACATTACCAATACGAATGGATAGACATAGTAGTAATGCAGAAAAAATAGTTCAACAACTAAAATTACACAAAGCAGTAAAAAACGTTTATTATCCTGGTGATCCTGATTTTTCTAATGTTGAGATTGCCAATAAACAAATGAAGTTCGCAGGAGGCGTCCTTGCGTTTGAAGTCAAAGGTGGAAAGAAAGAAGCGCAACAAGTGTTAAATAATCTTAACTTTATAAAAATAGCGGTTAGCTTAGGAGATGCGGAATCATTAATGGAACATCCAGCTTCTATGACACATGCCGTTATTCCGGTTGAGGAACGAGCAAAGATGGGAATAACTGAATCCTTATTAAGGCTTTCGGTTGGAATTGAAGCATGGGAAGACATTTGGGAAGATATTCAACAAGCACTTGATAACATTTAAATTGGGTATAACAATTTAAGAAGTATTCTACTGACTTAAATGTTGGTAGATACTTCTTTTTTAATGTGTATCGACTTGGGAACAATATATAAGATAAAGAGCAGTAAAGAACTTAGAGGTATTATCTAGAAAAGCAATTCTGTGCTATTATTAGAAAGTATAGTGTTTGTTTAGTTAGGGGGCAATGGCTATGGGAATAACTTCTTTGTTATTAGGACTAACATTTATTCTTAATATTGCATTAGCTATTTCTATTATTTTTCTTGAACGTAAAGACCCTACGTCCTCTTGGGCATGGGTGATGGTCCTTTTATTTATACCAATCCTCGGTTTCTTTCTTTATTTGATATTTGGAAAGCCAATTAGTAATAGGAAGATTTTTTCGTGGGATAAGAAGAGTCGGCTAGGTGTAAAAACAACAGTCCAATCTCAATTAAGGCTTTTAGAAGAAAATCAATTTGAATTTAACCAACCAGACCTTATCGAACATAAGGATCTCGTATATTTACATTTGAAAAATGATGAAGCAATTTATACGCAAAATAATGGCGTCGATATTTTTACAGATGGTCAATCGAAGTTTGATGCTTTGTTAGAGGATATTGAAAATGCGAAAAAACATGTACATATTCAATACTATATTATGCGAAGTGATGGTTTAGGAAATCGACTTGCTGATATGTTGATTAAAAAAGTAAATGAAGGTGTAGAAGTGAGAGTCCTGTACGATGATATGGGTTCAAGGTCGTTAAAAAGCAGTTATATAAAACGATTGAAAAAAGCTGGAGTGATGGTCGAAGCATTTTTTCCATCTCGATTTATAGTTAATTTTAAAATTAATTATCGAAATCACCGTAAACTAGCTATTATTGATGGATATATTGGATATTTAGGTGGCTTTAATGTAGGGGATGAATATTTAGGGATTAATAAGAAATTTGGTTATTGGAGAGATACTCATCTTCGTGTAATAGGGGATGCGGTACAAAGTATGCAAACCCGTTTTATTTTAGATTGGAATCAAGCATCGAGGGATAATATTTCATATAATGAAAGTTATTATGAAACACTTTCTGCTGGAAATGTCGGCATGCAAATTGTTACTAGTGGTCCCGATTCGGAATATGAACAAATCAAAAATGGTTATATTAAAATGATTATGGAGGCAAATGAGTATATTTATATCCAAACTCCTTATTTTATTCCGGATGAAAGCTTAAGGGATGCATTAAAAATCGCTGTATTATCTGGAGTACATGTTAAAATTATGATACCAAACAAACCCGATCATCCATTTGTGTATTGGGCGACATTATCGTATTGTGGTGATTTGATTCAAGCTGGGGCAGAAATTTTTATTTATCAGAATGGATTCTTGCATGCTAAAACAATTATTGTAGATGGTAGAATAGCTTCAGTTGGTACAGCTAATATCGATGTACGTAGTTTCCGACTTAATTTTGAAGTGAATGCATTTTTATATGACTCTGAAGTGGTGGACCGGTTATTAAATAAGTTCGATACAGATTTAGAAAAATCAACACAAATGACAATGAAACTTTATGAACAAAGATCTATAGGAATACGGTTTAAAGAATCTATTTCCAGATTGATCTCGCCTGTCTTGTAAAAATATACAACATAATGAAAAAGCATAATAGGAGTGAATTTGAATGAAAGCAAAACCTTGTTCGGCATCTCTAGCAATAAAGACGACACACGTACTTCCACCTGATACAAATCCTTACGATACATTATTTGGTGGAAAACTAATGGCACATTTAGATGATATAGCGGGAATTGCCGCTGTGAAGCATGCTAATAATCCTGTAGTAACGGCATCTACAGATTCAGTAGACTTTCTAGCACCGGTCCGAGTTGGACAATACATTTCTATCGAAGCATTTGTAACATGGACACATAAGACTTCTATGGAAGTATTTATTCGTGCGATTACAGAAGATATAAAAACAGGTAAAAGAAAAGCTTGTACAACCGCATTTATGACATTTGTAGCAATTGATGAAAATGGAAAACCGATCTCGGTTCCTCCTGTATATCCAGAAAATGATGATGAAAAGATGCTGCATGAAAGTGCACCTCTACGAGCAAATCGTCGTGAAGAGAGAAGACTTAATTCAAAAAAACTCGCAGAAACTTTTGGGACAACCTACCGTACGGAAAAATAAATAGTATAGTATTAAAAAACGGATGCAGACTTCTTCGAAGCTTGCATCCATTTTAGTGTTGTTCTAATTCATCAGCTGATACATACTGGTCAGCCCATTTCTGAATTTCTTGAATGACAGGTTCTAAATTTTTACCTTTTGGTGAAAGTGAATATTCAATACGAACAGGAAATTCGGAATAAATATTTCGTTCAACAATTCCTTCTTTTTCAAGAAGTTTTAAACGGTCAGAAAGTAACCTTCCACTGATTGGTAAATCGGCTTCCATTTCGGAAAAACGCTTTGCTCCTTTTAATAACTCAAACAAGATTAAACCGACCCATCTTGTACTTAATAATCCCATCGCTTTTTCAAAACGCGGACAAAGCTGCTGATCCATCGTGTTCACCTCAATCTATATAATTCCTAAACATTAATTACAAAAAGTAATCGTTGAATCAAGAATAACATAAACGGATATGATAGTAAATGTGACGCTATCTTATGCACGAATATAAATTTTGGCAATTTTCCGTTGAATGTGAAATAATAGAAAGGATGATAGATTATAGATAACTTTGTGGAGGTTAGACAATGATTAGTACACATACACAAGAAAAATATGCGGAATTAACATTAAAAAAAGGGGTTAATCTACAAAAAGGACAAGCAGTTATGATTAATGCTCCAATAGAAGGCGCTGATTTCACACGAATTGTTGCTCGTAAGGCTTACGAATTAGGTGCTAAAGATGTACATATTAATTGGATGGATGATGAGTTAACTTTATTAAAGTATCAGAACGCGCCGGACGAGGTCATTGAGCACTATCCAGAATGGAAAGTGAAATTGCATGATTCATTTGCAGAAGATGGTGCGGCAGTAGTCAATATTCGCGCAACTGACCCAGATTTGTTAAAAGACATAGACCCATCTAAAGTGGCTAAAGCAAATAAAGCTTCTGCCCAAGCAATGGTGAACTTCCGAAAGTATACCATGAATGATAAAATTCCTTGGACGATTATTTCAATCCCATCAAAAGCATGGGCAAAGAAAATTTTTCCTGATAAATCGGAAACGGATGCAGTGGAAAGTTTATGGGAAGCAATATTAAAGATTGTTCGAGTAGATCAGGAAGATCCGGTTGCAGCATGGGATCAGCACAATGAAACATTGAAGACAGCTCGTGAAGTTTTAAATGATAAAGAATACAAAAAGTTAATTTTTAAAGCGCCAGGAACAGATTTAGAGATGGAGCTACCTGATGGCCATATATGGAAAGGTGGATCTGCAGAAGCAGAAACAGGAGTTAGTTTTAATCCAAATATGCCTACTGAGGAAGTGTTTTCTCTACCACATAAATATGGTGTAAATGGAACGGTTTCTAGTACAAAGCCATTAAATTATGGCGGAAGTTTAATTGATAATTTTACATTAACTTTTAAAGATGGAAAAGTTGTTGATTTTAAAGCAGAGCAAGGAGAAGCTGTTTTAAAACATTTGCTAGATTCGGATGAAGGAGCACTACGTTTAGGAGAAATAGCGTTAGTACCACATGAATCACCAGTATCTCAATCAGGATTAATCTTCTATAATACATTATTTGATGAAAATGCGTCTTGTCATATAGCTTTAGGTAAAGCATATCCAACAAACTTAAAAGGCGGTTCTTCAATGGATTTGGATGAATTAGATAAGCATGGTGTAAACGATAGTCTTATTCATGTTGACTTTATGATTGGCTCTGAACAAATGGATATTGATGGTGTAAAAGCAGATGGTACGACGGAGCCTGTATTTAGAAACGGAACATGGGCACTTAATATTAAAGGATAATCATTGAGTACCAAAACAATAGGTTTTACCTTACTTAAACATAGTATTGAAGGTTAGAAAAATAGGCGATTTCCTTGGATATGGCTCAACCATTCGACTTGTGCTTTTCCCAAAGAAGTCGCCTATTTATCTTATTCACATTACAGCAGCTTAATTCTAAGCCTTAATTATACTTCAAATAGATCATTTTTAATGAGAGCGGCTTTGATTTTCGTGTAACTCAATTCTTCAGATAGTGCTTCTTTAATAGGTTTCAATTTAGACTCTCCTATTTCTTCATACGTTGCAAGTATTGCTTGTTCTTCTTTATCAGAAAGGAAAAAACTCCATGATAAAGGATAACCTTCTTTACCAGCTTTAAATAAATGTGTCTCTACCGTTGTTTCTGATAGTTCACGTATAGAGGCAATTTCAGGAATCGTTTTGCCACTATAAAATAATTGATGGCTTATAATATGAGAAGGTCGATCGTCTTTTATTGTTTGTACGTTTCTCGTAGAACGGTTAATTGGAATTGGTTGCTTTATAGTAGGATTATTTTCTTTCCAATTAAGGATGATTTCTAAGAAATCCTCACCATATTGATCCCATTTTTTCTCTCCAACACCTTTTATAGATAACATGTCTTCTTTATTAGTAGGGAAATATCTTGCCATATCTTTTAAAGATGTATCAGAGAATAAAACATATGGAGGTAGTTCTAATTGCTGGGCAAGTTCCTTACGTTTATTGCGTAATTCCTCGAATAAAGAGGTATTATAATCGACAGATTCATTAGTTGGGATAGGACTAGAAAACATGGTAACTTTACGTTTTCCCTTCAGCACCTCAACAGAATTCTTGTTTAGTTTTAATAAGGGGAATCTGCCTTCTTCTATGGATAAAAGGTTTTCAGCAATTAAGAAATGAATTTGTTCCGTTATTTGTTTTTCTGTGTACTTAGCCATAATGCCATAAGTAGTAAGTTTTTGAAGTCGGAATCCCATAATCTTTTTATCTTTAGAGCCTTTAAGTACCTTCGAAGTGATGCTAACTCCAAATCGTTCTTCCAACCGTTTTACACATGAAAGAATCATTTGCGCTTCTTCTGTTATATCTAATTTTTCTTTGCGTTCGGTACAATTACTACAACGATTACACGTAGCTGATGCATTATCCTGCTCAGACTGGAAATAATCTAAAATATACAAATTTAAACAGCTGTGCGTATGACAGTAATTCGTCATAGATTGAAGTTTTCTATATTCCTTTTGTTGTGCTTCTTCCTCCATATCGGATTGTTCAATTAAAAATTTTTGTAATTGTACATCCTGTGGAGAATAGAGCAAAATACAATCGCTTGGTTCTCCATCTCTACCAGACCTACCAGCTTCTTGGTAGTAAGACTCAATGTTCATTGGCATCGCGTAATGGATAACAAAACGCACATTAGACTTATCAATACCCATTCCAAATGCATTTGTAGCGACCATAATGGTAGTTTTATCATGAATAAAAGACATTTGTTCTTCTTGTCGTTCTTTCTCGGATAATCCAGCATGGTATTTGGATACATGATAACCTGCTTTATGTAATAATTCATAGATACTATCTACTTGTTTGCGGGTAGCAGCATATATAATCCCTGATTCATCTTGATGTTCTTTTAAATAGGAATGAATATAATCTTGTTTGTTCTTTCCTTTAACCAAATGGAAGGAAAGATTTTTGCGTTCAAAGCCTGTATGTACAGTATGTTCATCGGATATATGTAAAAGTTGTTGTATATCACGAATGACTTCTTTTGTAGCGGTAGCAGTTAATGCCATTATTACAGGAATATGTGGTAAACGTGTGATATTAGGAATAATTGAACGATAACTTGGTCTAAAATCGTGTCCCCATTGTGAAATACAATGTGCTTCATCAAACGCTATTAATGAAAGATAAGTTCGTTTAATCGCTTGTATAAAATAATCAGACTCAAATCTTTCCGGAGCCACATAGACAAAATCATATTTGCCGGCTTGCATGCCGTAAAGCCGTTTGTTTTGTTCTTGCGTAGAAATCGAACTATTAATGTATGTTGCGGAAATTCCAAGAGCTTCTAAAGCATCCACTTGATCTTTCATTAGGGAAATAAGCGGAGATATGATAATAGAAGTACCATTCATTGATAATCCTGGTATTTGATAACATATTGATTTCCCGCCACCTGTTGGCATAATCGCTAAAGTGTTTTGATGCTGAATAACGGAAGAAATTGCTGCATCTTGACCAGGTCGGAATTGTTGATAGCCGAAATATTTTTCTAATAGTTGCACTTGTTCTTGCATGTTTTCCGACTCCTTTATAAAAAAGTATATCTATAACCTATCGTAGAACTTGTAATGAAGAAAGTAAAGTTTTCTATGTTTAGAAAGAACTTTAATACACAAGACTGATTTAAACCAGTTTACATTATCTAAATAAATCGTCCGCGCTAAATTTATTTACATATCATCCCGACATATATAAAATGTTTTTATATCAAAAAAGAAAAAAGGAGGGTAATGTATGGTTCCTTCTCTATTATTTGAAATAATGTTAATCGGAGTGCTTGGTATAGCATCTCAATGGATTGCATGGCGCTACCGATTACCTGCCATCGTCGTAATGTCGGTTACAGGGTTAGCGGTTGGTCCAATATTTGGAGTTATTAATCCAGAAGAGGATTTTGGAGCGCTTTATAGTCCACTCATCTCAGCTGCTGTAGCAATTATACTATTTGAAGGTAGTTTGAATTTAAGCTTTAAAGAGTTGCGTGGAATAGGAAGGCCTGTATTTCGCATATCCACGATTGGAGCCTTTATTGCATGGATACTAGGGTCGTTAACGGCTCATTATATAGCTGGTCTATCTTGGGCAGTAGCGTTTGTCATTGGTGGTTTATTTGTTGTAACAGGTCCAACTGTTATAATGCCACTACTCCGTCAAGCGAAATTGAAAGCTCGTCCTGCTAAGATTTTAAAATGGGAAGGGATTATTGTAGACCCGATTGGTGCACTTTTAGCAGTGTTTGCATTTGAAATTATCACCTTTTTAACGGCAGCAAACCCTGATGCAATGCAATTAGTATTGTTCTTCGCAGCTTCGTTGTTTGCTGTGTTCATCGGCTACGTGCTTGGTAAAGGACTTGGATGGATGTTTGAAATGGGACATATCCCTGAATTTCTAAAATCACCTGCAATTGTAGTTGTCGTCCTCCTATGCTTTACGCTTGCAGATGAAGTAATGCATGA
Source organism: Oceanobacillus sp. E9 (assembly GCF_001741975.1). Classification (NCBI taxonomy): domain Bacteria; kingdom Bacillati; phylum Bacillota; class Bacilli; order Caryophanales; family Bacillaceae; genus Oceanobacillus; species Oceanobacillus sp. E9. Next base: position 145,522 of record NZ_LSNA01000001.1, on the reverse strand, counting down.
AACAGGATTACTGTCTGTAACAGCAATGGGTATAACGTTAGCAAATATGGGAATTAGTTCAATTTCTGATATGCGTCATTTTAAAGAAAATATATCCGTTTTACTTATTTCGACTATATTTATCATGTTAACTGCTTCATTAGACAGGGAAACCATTATGCAAATATTTAGTCCAAATATTATCTTATATGTTCTTCTTATGATGTTTGCAGTTCGTCCATTGTCTATATTCTTATCGACTATTGGAACCGGCCTAAGTTTAAATGAAAAGACACTACTTGGCTGGATTGCGCCACGTGGAATTGTTGCATTAACGGTATCAGGTTATTTTGCAAATGTGCTAAGCGATTCAGGATACGAGGATGCTTCTATTCTAACAGCACTTACGTTTGCACTTGTTATATTTACCGTTGTTGCACATGGATTTTCTATTGGTTGGTTATCGAAAAAACTTGGATTATCAAATGAAGGAAATCCAGGAGCTTTAATTGTTGGGAGTAACCCATTTACCATTGAACTTGCAAAATCCCTAGGAGAGGCAAAGTACCCAGCAATTATTGTAAGTTCTTCCTGGGAAGATCTAGCTCCAGCCCGAAGTGCCGGATTACATGTTTATCACGGTAGTATGCTATCAGAACAAACAGAGCATCATCTCGATACGATACCTTATGAGTATTTACTAACCGTAACAAATGATCATGCATATAACTCTCTTATCTGTACAACGTTTATGCCTGAATATGGAAGGACAAATGTATTTAAAGTTAGTCCTTATACGCATTTTGAAGATGGTTACTCTACTGGAGTGGTATCGAAAGTAGGCGGGCGAATTTTATTTAATAAAAAGTTCTCATTAGAAGAACTCGTGGAGAAGGTAGAAGATGGATTTACGGTAAGAAGAACAACTTTATCGGAGCAATTTACATTCGATCACTATAAGGAAAAGAAAGATCCAGATACGGTATTCTTATTTTTAATTAAACCTTCTGGACAACTTAAGTTCTTCTCTGAAGAGATGCGAACTGTTCCAGTATCAGGTGACGTGATTGTTAGTCTAACAAAGCAGAGTAATGATTAAATATAAACTCCTTAGGGAAAGCCAATATTTGGTTATCCTAAGGAGTTTTTAATTTTGATATTCATTAATATTAGCTAACATTAAAGTAGAAAGAAAAAGAGCTGCCAAAGATAGGCAGCTCGTAAGTTAATTCGTCGGAAGTTCATCTAGTTGACGATTAACTTCGGCAATTTCATTTTCTAAACGGATTAATTGTTCTTCTGCAGAGGATACTCTTCCTTTTACGTACTCTAACTTATCCAGGTCACTTTGAATTCGTACATAATCTGATTTAAGTTCATCTAGTTTTGCCTCAAGTTCTTGACGAGTGTTCAAATGGAACTTCCCCTTTCCTAAATAAGCGCGTCTTGTTTTTCTTTTTTGGATTTGACATACGTCTGATAAAAATGAATTGCTATCGTTCTAAATACTGCATAAATCGGTACGGCAAATAGAATTCCAATAAATCCTGCAATGCTACCCGCTGCTAAAATGGTTGTAATAACCGTTAATGGATGTAGATTTAATACCTGTCCCATTACATTCGGTGAAATCAGTGTACTTTCAATTTGCTGTGCGACTAACATAATAATAGCTACCCACAAAAGGTTCATAGGGTCTTGGAATGCTCCAACGAGTAAAGCTGGTATCACGGCAATGTATGGTCCTAAAAATGGAATTACATTCATCAACATTCCAAATAATGCTAGAATGACTGAATATTGTAATCCAATAATCAAATATCCAATTAATAGTAATATACCTACAGCTAAACTCACTAATAATTGACCTTGAATAAACGATGTTAACACTTTATCAATTTTATTAAGTAGGCTTTGAATATTTTTTGCTTTCTTTTCACTAAATAATTGAGTGATAAATGGAACTAATTTATGCCCATCCTTTAACATAAAGAATAAGAAAAATGGAATAAGGATTACACCTAGTACAATGCTAACAAGCTGCCCAATAAATGCTCCTAAAAATCCAAAAATATTACTTGTTGCATTTTCTAGATACGCAGGAATATCTTGTGCAAAATCATTGATTGCAGAGATCACTTGATCCGGAATACTGGAGTAATTTTGCTGCCAGTAGGAAATAAAATCTTCTACCATTTTAATCATACCAGGAATGCTATCAATTAATCGATTGGCTTGATCACGAGCGATTGGCCAGATGAATAAAACAAACAACGCAATCACAGATATAATTAACAGAAACACAATTACGATGGAGAGGATTTTAGGAACTTTTCGTTTCACTAAAAAATTCATTACAGGTTTGGTTAGATAATATAAAATTCCTGCACCTATAATAGGAAGGGCTACTGCACCAATTAATTGCAGTAAAGGTGTGAAAATAAAACTTGTCTGCGAAATTAACAGAATCAGCAGAAACAAGAGTATAAAGAACATTAACACTTGAAACCATCGCTTGTGCGACATAACATCACTACTTTCTATATCGTCTATGATTAGTATTATTTTACATCTTTTTACATGGATTAGAAAGATTATTTTCTTATTATCTAGTAATTACCGATTTTAAATAACACTAAACGAGAGTAATAGTAATAGCTGCAAAAGTATGCTAAAATTTTTGCATATCGTCATTTGGGAGGATACGCCTGTGAAGAACTGGGAAAAAATGTTTGAAAAGTGGAATATGTTTACAACATTAGATGAATCATTAAAATCAAATTTAAATAAACTAAAGAATGATAAGGATGCGTTGAAAGATGCTTTTTATCAAGAATTATCGTTTGGTACAGCGGGGATGCGAGGAATTCTTGGAGCGGGAACCAATCGTATGAATATTTATACAGTAAGAAAAGCAGTTAATGGACTTGCAGATTATTTGTTAACTAATCGTAGTGATGCAAAAAATCGAGGTATTGTTATTGCTTATGATTCTCGGTATATGTCTAAAGAATTTGCAATTGAATCCGCTAAAGTATTGGGATACTACGGCATACATACATATGTATTTGAATCTTTACGACCAACTCCTTTATTATCTTTTGCAGTCCGCCACTTAAATACTGCAGCAGGGATTATGATTACTGCTAGTCATAATCCACCCGAATATAATGGATTTAAAGTCTATAATGAACATGGATCGCAAATTGTTCCATCAGAAGCGCAGTTGATTGTAGAATCAATACAGCAAACGGAAGATGAATTAACAGTTCCGACATTAGAGCAAGCACAAGTAGAAGAACAAGGAAAGTTAACGTGGTTAAGCGATGAAGTAGATATTGCTTATTTGGAAAAATTACATGAAATAACTCAACTATCAACAGAAGAACAGCAAAATGACAAGGATTTACAGGTCGTATTTACGCCATTACATGGTACTGCGTATGATTTAGTAACAAAAGGACTTCAACAGCTTCACTTCTCTAAAGTGGCTGTTGTCGAAGAGCAAGCCCAACCCGATCCAGAGTTTTCAACGGTCAAATCACCGAATCCAGAAGAGCATCAAGCATTTTCCAAAGCTATTGATTTAGGAAAACAAACAAACGCCGATATTTTATTAGGTACGGATCCAGATGCAGATCGCCTTGGTGTAGCAGTGAAAAATTCAGATGATGAATATCAAGTGCTAACTGGTAATCAACTTGGTGTACTATTATTCGATTATATCGTTAAGCACATTGATAAGACTAAAACGGTGAAACCTCGTATGATTAAAACAGTTGTAACAACAGAAATGGGACGTGCAATTGCGGAAGCAAACCAAGTAGGGTCAATTGATACTTTGACAGGCTTTAAATATATTGGGGAAAAGATCAACCAATACGATATGACAGGCGAAACTTTCCTATTTGGATTTGAAGAAAGCTACGGGTATTTAATCAGTAGCTTTGCACGGGATAAAGATGCTGTACAGGCAGCAATGATGGCAACTGAAATGGCATATTATTGGAAGAAGGAAGGAAAAACATTATTTGATGCATTAGATTTACTATATGAAAAATATGGATACTATCTAGAGGGCATGACTTCTTTAACATTGAAAGGACAAGAAGGTTCGGAACAAATAGAGGAGATATTAACCTCGATTAGAGAAAGCCCTTTCGTTGAAATTGGCGGAATGCAGGTGACTACTATCGAAGACTACTCTAGTTCTATCCGTACTTTAACTTTAGAGGAAAAGCAAGAAACCATTACACTGCCAAAAGAAAATATGATTAAGTATTTGTTACAAGATGATGGTTGGGTATGTTTCCGTCCATCTGGGACGGAACCGAAAATTAAATATTATTATGGTGTACGTGGAACAAATGCAGAAGATAGTCACCAACGTTTATTGGCGCTTAAAGAATCATTGGAAGAGCGAGTTAATGGTATTATTGATTAATTGTAGGTTTACTTCTTTATATTGACAGATGAAGAAAAAAAGTATTTAATAAGTGTATACTTAAAGCAAATTAAAGGGGAGTAGCTGTACATTTAAAGTCGTCATTACGAGATCAATTCTCCGGCTTTATATGGCAACGACCGTTGTTAGCGAGACCTTTACCATTAGTAGGTAAAGGTCTCGTTTTTTTGTGCTTTTTTACTAATGTGTTGATTGCGGTGAGTAATCGTCCGTATCCCTTCACTTTAAGTCTTAGGGGTCGCAAAAAGAGAAGGGAACCGGGCATAAGGTTCGTTAAACCATCAAGTGGGGAAAACCCGGCATTGATGGAAGTCTCACTATAGAAGAGGAGTTAATGTATTATGGGTTCAGAGTTATTGTTAGAATATTTATGGGTCTTGCTGGTACTTATTGGCTTAGAGGGTTTATTAGCAGCTGATAATGCTCTAGTATTAGCAATTATGGTCCGACATCTTCCAGAAAAACAGCGCAAGAGAGCATTGTTCTATGGACTTGCAGGGGCATTTGTTTTTAGGTTTGCTTCGTTATTTGTTATATCGTTCCTTGTAGATTTTTGGCAAGTACAGGCTTTAGGTGCAGCCTACTTATTGTTTATTTCGATAAAGAACTTATATGATCGATTTAAAAAGAAAGAAGAACCTGAAGAAGAGTTAGAGATAGCTGAAGATGCAAAAGAATCTGTAGCTGCATTAGCAAATAAAGAACCTGAGCAAGCATCGAAGAAAGAATTTTGGCTAACTGTAGTAAAAGTAGAATTTGCAGACTTGGCATTTGCGGTCGATTCTATATTAGCAGCAGTAGCTTTAGCGGTGGCATTACCTGCTACTGGTTTAGGTAATATCGGTAGCTTAGATACTGGTCAATTTATGGTAGTATTTGCAGGTGGTATGATCGGATTAATTATCATGCGATTCGCTGCAAATATATTTGTCGGTATCCTTCATAAACGTCCTGCACTCGAAGTGGCTGCATTTTTAATCGTTGGATGGGTTGGTGTAAAACTAGCTGTTCTTGTGATGGCAAATCCAGATATTGGCTGGATTCCAGAACACTTCCCGCATTCCACAGGTTGGAAGTTGAGCTTCTATGTTATACTTGTTGCAATTGCAGTTGTTGGTTGGTTTGCTTCCAGTCCGAAGAAGAATCAAGAAAAAGGACAGTCTTAATGGAAGATGGCCGGTGAGTCTCCGGATGCTTATGCATCGCGGAAGTCTCCGTATATTTCTTACTTTTATTCTTATAATATTCGTCTTTTGATCAGAACGTTTTGTTATACTAGGTGTGAATAATCTAGAGGGGGACTAACTTTGGTACAACATCATTTTCATTTGAAAGCGGAATGGCCAGGTGGTAGAAATAGCCAAGGAACGATTGATGCAGGAAATTTAAAAACAAAAATCTCGATTCCGACTGAAATGGATGGACCAGGGATTGGTACTAATCCAGATGAAATGTTATTAGGAGCGGCTGCTACTTGCTATGTGATTACACTGGCTGCATTGATTGAACGCGCCGAACTACCTTTAAGTAAAATGTATCTAGAATCAGAAGGTATTGTGGATGTGACCAATGGTGTATTTACGTATGAGAAAATCATTCATAAACCTTTCGTTAATTTAAAAGAAGAGGCAAATGACAAGCAATGGAAACATGTACGAAAACTAGTCGAAAAAGCAGAAACTTCTTGCATGATTTCCAGAGCAATTCAAGGCAATGTACAAATAGAATTACAACCAACATTCGGTAAATAAAATCTATATTAAGCCCCGAACCGCTCTAATAAAAAAAGAGTATGGTTCGGGTTTTTTAATCTTTCATCTATAAGTTATACGGTTTATCCACGTACTAAGCGAAGCATCTTTTTCATATCTTGCTGCTCATGCATATCATGATAGTTTGCAAAAGGGCAACCAATCTCATGTACCCGATTTACAACATTACCAATTGTAAAAAAGGTAGGATCTAAATCCTCAACTACTTCATTCCAATATAGTGGTGTAGATACTGTACCTTCTTTCGTCATTCTTGGTGAATAGGGTGCAATAAGTGTTTTATCTTTACCATGTTGGACATAGTCAATATAGAGTCGATTATTCCGGTTCTTTTTCATCCGTTCGGTCGTAAAATCGTTTGGATATGACCTTTCTAGCGTTTTAGCAATGGCTTCTGTGAATAGGAATGTCTCGTCATAAGTCATACTACCTTCTCGTATCGGAATATATACTTGCAGTCCTTTGTTTCCTGATGTTTTTACGAACGATACGAGTTCTAATTCATCTAATATTTGCTTTAGGAGATTTGCAGCATGAACTGCTAAATTGAAATGCTCACGATCAGGTGGATCTAAATCAAAGGCAATTTCTACAGGTGTAACATGGCCAATCCGTTGAAAAGGGATATGATATTCAATCGAACCATGATTTGCTAACCAGACGATGCTTTTTAAATGATTACATACAATATAGTTCTCTTGAGAAGAAGTTGATGATAAATAGTCTGGGGCATAGTCTGGGAGGTTCTTTTGAAAAAAGGACTCCTCTGTTATTCCATCTGGACAACGAATGATGGTTAATGCTTTTTGACGTAGAAAAGGTAACATCCAGGTTGATATTTCACGAATGTATATTAACAAATCCTTTTTGGTATAATTATTTGGCCATAGGTACTTATCTGTATTGGATACCTCTATAGAATGAGGGAGTTGAGCCAAGTCTAATTGTAATTTTTCCAATGTGCATTCTGTATAGGGTATATCTGCTGTAATCTGTTTAAATTCAGGTTCACGTAGCTCATGATCATATAAATCTAATGTATGGATGGTACTCGTAATTGCTGGAGGTAGATAGTATATACCATCCAGGAAGTCACCTTGATCTTGAAAAAGCCTTTGTACAGTTTGAGAAGTATCTTTTGCTAGGCCGTGTTTACACTTCCCGATATGAATAGGCTGATTATTCTTCAGTACACTAACTGTAAAATAGCCATTACTTGGGTTATAAGCTGTTAGAATTCCGTGTATTAATCGCCAATTTTTAATTTTAAACCAATCGTTATGTTGCTTTCCTTTTTGGTAAGTGCTTTTTTTCTTTTTGGCGACAATGCCTTCAGCCTTGGCTGCATATACAATTTCATTAACGTTTGAGATAGAGGTGAATGATTCCACACATCTAATCATTTCATTTTCAGTCAGTTCTTGCATGAGTTGATAAAGGTATTTCTTTCGTAAAGATAGATTGCTTTGGTGTAATTTTTTTCCTTTGAGTTCTGTTAAATCAAACACCATAAATGTTGCAGGTCTTAGATTTGCGCTTTTTTTAATTCGATCGCTATTTTGTAATCTTCCACGGTTTTGTATTTGAGCGAAATTCGCTTGATACCGGTGATTTAATATTACTAGTTCGCCATCTAATTCTAACGGTAATTTATTTTTGAAGTATTTGTAGTTATTTTCGCACCATTGAATAACTTCAGGAAAATTTTTTGTGATATCATGATTATTTTTACTGATTAAAGTTATTTTATTTGTGACAGACCATACTAATTTACATCGAAATCCATCATATTTCACCTCATATAACCACTCATCTCCAGCTGGAATTTCTGTACTTGCTATCGGCTTCATCCATTCCATATAATCACCTCATTAATAGGGTGTCTGATTTTATTGTTTTTACTATTCCATTCGTATAAAAAACAGAGAGAATTGCAAACTAACTTCAAGGAGGGAACGGAATGCATACAATGTGGAAGGGAACTATTAGTTTTGGTTTAGTTAATATTCCAGTGAAGATGCACGCGGCGACAGAAAACAAAGATATAAGACTTCGTCAACTGCACAAAAAATGTAAAACACCAATTAAATATGAGAAGGTTTGTCCCAACTGTGAAGAAGATGTATCCAATGATGATCTAGTAAAAGCATATGAATATGCCAAGAATAAATTTGTTGTGTTGGACGATGATGAATTGGAAGCTTTAAAGAAAGAGCAAGAAGATAAAGCAGTAGAAATTATTGACTTTGTTCAGTTAAAGGACATTGATCCCATATACTTTGAAAAAAGTTATTATTTATCCCCAAATGAAGGTGGGTCAAAGGCATATGCTCTATTAAGAGAAGCTTTATTAGATTCTGGAAAGATTGGTATAGCAAAAATGATGATACGTTCTAAAGAACAATTAGCGATCATTCGTGTATATGAAAGTGCAATTGTTGTAGAAACCATTCACTATCCAGATGAAGTTCGAGCCGTGGCAGATGTGCCGAATGTTCCTGAGCAAGCAGAAGTAGGAAAAAAAGAACTGGATACAGCTAAATTATTAATTGATCAATTAACAACAGAATTTGAGCCTGAAAAGTATACCGATGATTATCGAACAGCTCTATTAGAATTAATAGAAGCGAAGAAAAATAATGAAGAAATAGAAATCGGTGGAGAACCAAAAACGACTCCGGATAATGTAACGAACTTAATGGATGCGTTGCAGGAATCGTTAGATCGGGCGAAAAAGGACAAGCCAAAACCGAAACAACCGAAGAAAAAAACAACTGCAAAGAAGAAAAAAGCAACATCATAAAGTCTCTAGTTTTCGATTCTAGGGACTTTTATACTTAGATAGAAAAAACATCCTATCTCTTGTATATCGTATATGTAACATTAAAATTCCCCATTGAATGAAGTACACTTTACGGCAAATTTACTGTATTTCTATTACATTTTTGCTCTACACTTACAAATTGATTACAGAATGATGAAATCTGGGCTTTTGATATGATTTTTTTTTGAAAAACGGGTAAAGTGGATAATGCAACAATAATTCTGGAATACAACAAGAGGGATGAATATGGAACGTAATGCTTTCTTTGATAATGCGAAAGCTTTATTAATTTTCTTGGTTGTTTTTGGTCATATGATTCAACCTTTTACAAATGAATACGCAGGAATTAACACTTTGTATTTATGGATTTATACGTTTCACATGCCAGCATTTATACTATTATCTGGATTCTTTGCTAAAGGTTCCGGAAATGCAGGATATGTTTGGAAATTAGCAAAGAAATTAATTGTACCGTATTTGATTTTTCAAATTTTATATACTATCTATTATTTCTATATTGGTAAACCAGATTGGCAAACGGGTATGTTTCACCCTCATTGGTCTTTATGGTTCTTATTTAGCTTATTCAGCTGGCATATTTTATTAATCGTGTTTAAGAAAATCCCTGCATTTTACAGTATTTCATTAGCAGTACTAATAGGTGTGGTAGTAGGGTACTTTGGTGAGATTGGCCACACATTTAGTTTATCACGTACATTTGTGTTTTTCCCATTTTTCTTAATCGGATATTGGGTAACAGAAAAACAAATGATGAGTATAAAGAGAAATGCCGTAAAAGGAGTTTCATTAGTTGTGATGACCGTACTAGCAATTGCCATTTTCTATATGCCAGAATTTAACTCTGGATGGCTATTAGCTTCCAAATCTTATGGAGATCTAGGAATGGAGCAATATGGAGGTATTGCAAGATTGCTTGTGTATGTTACAGCAGCTATTATGGTGGTGAGTGTGTTAGCTTGGATACCGAAGCGGAATTTCGGATGGTTGACAAAACTAGGTACAAGAACATTATATGTATATTTACTTCATGGTTTTATCGTACAGTTTTTACGTCAATATGATATATTATCGGTAAATAACATACTAGACTTTATCGGTATTGCTGGTATTTCGGCAATGATTGTTATTCTATTGTCTAGTAAGCCGGTATTAACTGTGTCACAGCCATTAATAGAAGGTAAGATGTCTATAATTCGAAATATATTTAATAACCAACGAAGTGGAACATCTTCTTAAAATAGTGAAAGATTTACAGTAATAATACTTCAGTGGAATTAAAAAAGAACTCAAAGATTTTATATCTCTGAGTTCTTTTTTTTAATGTACGTATTCTCTTAAAAGATAATATGAGCGATTAATGTAATGACCGGTAGAGTAATGATTGTACGTAATAAGAAAATAATCATTAAATCTTTAAATGAAACAGGTACTTTGGATCCTAGTAATAAGCCACCAACTTCAGATAAATAAATTAATTGTGTTACTGATAATGCAGCAATAATAAATCGAGTGATTTCAGCTTCCACACCTGATATAAAGATAGCTGGCAAGAACATATCTGCAAAACCAACCAACAATGTTTCAGAAGCTTCTTGTGCATATGGTATTTGCATAAGCTCGAGTAACGGAACGAATGGTGCACCAATCCATTGGAAGAATGGAGTATATTCTGCGATCACAACAGCAACCGTCCCGATAGCCATAACGACAGGAGCGACGCCCATCCACATATCAAGGATATTTTGACCACTTTCCTTTAATATTTTAGATAAGCTGCTTTCCTTTCTTGCTCTTTCAATTGCATTCTTATATCCATAACTAATTAAAGATTCCCCTTCTGGGATAGACTCATCTAATTCTTTATTGGCATCTGTAACATACGTATTAGCTTTTCTAGATAGAGGTGGAATTCTAGGCATGATTAGTGCTGCTACAATCCCAGCAATAATAATCGTTAAGTAGAACGGCAAGAATAGTCTCTCCAAATCAACTTCTTGTAGCACAACAAGTGTAAATGTAATAGAAACTACAGAGAATGTTGTACCAATAACCGCAGCTTCGCGTTTCGTATAGTTACCTTGCTCGTATTGCTTACTGGTTAATAAAACTCCAATCGTTCCATCACCTACCCAAGACGCAAGTGCATCAATAGAAGAACGTCCAGGTAGACGGAATAAAGGACGCATAATTTTTGTCATTAATGTTCCAAAGAATTCAAGTAAGCCAAAATTCGTCAGCAGTGGTAAAAGTAATCCTGCGAATAAAAACACCGCAAACAAAACATGCAAGAGGGAATGTAATAACATTCCGCCAGTATTCTCACTGTAGATTGCTTCTGGTCCGATTTCGAAAAATACCATTACTGCAATAATTGCAGCAATTACACGTGTAATTGTCCAGAACATGCTTGTGTAGAATAATTGCTTTAAGAAAGGCTTGTGATTAAAAGCATCCTCACCTAAAAATTTTGCAATAACTGTAGAAATAGCAGTTATAATTATAATAACCATCATTATTGCAGAAAGGCTATTTGCCAATAGAATTTGTACCCAATTTGCGAGTAAAGCAATTGGAATTGTCATATCACCATCAACGGTAATAGGAATCATAAAGAAGAAAATACCAATCAAAGAAGGTATAATGAACTTCAAATGATCGCTAAAAGAATATGATTTCAAAGTATTGACCCCCAAAAATATATTTATATAAAAGTATTATAGTAGATTGTACTGACTGCATAATTATACATTATTGAGAAATTATATTCAATCATTTTTTTAGTATGCTTAGTAATTTCATTAAGCACATATTATATGCATGAAATACGGATGTTGCTCTTTAGGAGTTGTCGTATTTCATCCCAGTCATTCCCAATATCTCCTATAATTTATTTATATCACTAATAAATTGTTTTATAATTAGAACTTGGGAATAATGAAATTGAGTCATGTTAATAAATGGATTAAAACTATTAAATTCGGGAATATAATAAATGTAATGAATATTAATTTAGTAATTTCGCTAAAATAATTTACGATATGGTAGTTCATTCACTATAATAGAAATAATACATGGAGATATTTTTTCTCCAAACACATCTTGGAAAGTGAATGTTTCATTGAAGGGGGTGTAATATATGAGTGATTATTTACGAAAAGGTTTCTTACTTGGCCTAGGAGCTGCTGTAAGCGGTAAAGAGAAGTTTGATAAGAAACTGAAAGAACTCGTTGAGAAAAACGAACTGACACAAGAGCAAGCGAAAACCGTCATGGACAACTTTATTGAAAAAGGCGGTATGAAGAAAGAAGAGTGGGATGCGAAACAACATAAACAAACTCAACAGCTTGCAAAGGATTATGGAATTGCGACCGTAGAAGATATTCAAGAAATTCGTGCAAGACTAACAGAATTAGAGGACAAGTTAAGTGATAAATAGGCACTTTTTTAATGGGCTTGGGAACATAAAAAGTTTAGCTTAAATACTTTTGCCCAAGCTCTCTTTCTTTACATTTATTCTGTAAGGGGCCGTAATTTCCGAACTTCCAGACTATGAGCTGTAGTTAAAGAGAAGATCTGAGGAGTCAACTTCATGTAAGTGCCGGATAATCTCCAAGGGACTTTAGGTCATGCTTTTGTGGTAACAATAACAATATTCAGTGATGTTACAGAATGAAGATGCATTTTCAAAATGAAAACTGTAAATTCAGTAAATTATCAATTTGCTATTGATTGTGATAGTTTTAACGAGTATAATTGTTTATAGTTAGTAGCACGTATAGGGGGAGTTGTCGGTATGCAAAGCTTTTTTCAAATTTGTAATGATACTACTGAAAAGCTTGGAAGAAGATTGCAAGATGAGGAAATAAGATTTTTGCAATGGATGTATGAACGCTATACGGTGGAACAATTAGAAGAAGAGCTGAAATCAAAAGAAGGTCATTTATATACAATGAATTCGTGATAGAGGGGCATCGGACATTCCGAAACCCTTTTTTATTTTGGGCTATAAGTAAAAATCGTTAATATAGATTTGTATAAAATCAATAGCTTTCATGCTATAATTCTCATGAAAGAGTTAATGAAGGAGAGAGCGTTATGTCGGTTTCCAATGAAACCATCATTAATAAAATGATAACAGAATTAGAAGCAGCGAAGCGTGAAGCTAACAACCACTCACAATTGAAAAAAAGAATAGAACATGTCCGTATTTTAAGTGAGTTATTTGATGAAACACGTACTCCGAATAAAGGAGCGACAGTTTCTTCCATTACAACACCACAAATTAAACAAGTTTCAGATGTGGAATCGCAATTTACGGATGCAGAAATAAAGGCAATGCTTGGAGATACTTCAAAATCAATCGGGGTAAACAAGAAGAAATCGGTTGAGGACGATGAAGCGAATGGGAACTCATTATTTGATTTTTAACATCGGAGGGAAACTAAAATGAAGCTATTTTTAATAATTGGAGCTATACTAGGATTCTTAGCAGTTGCTTTAGGTGCATTTGGTGCACATGGGTTAGAAGGAAGACTTTCTGAGAAAGCACTGAACAACTGGGGGAAAGCAGTAGATTATCAAATGTTCCACACCATAGCTATAATCGCTGTCGCATTACTTTTAGCAAGATTTGAAGGAAGCGGATTACTCACAACTAGTGGTTGGATGTTTCTTGTGGGGATTATTTTGTTTTCGGGAAGTTTATATGTTTATTCCTTCACGAGTATAACTACCTTTGCGATGATTACACCAATCGGAGGACTTGCATTCCTTATTGGGTGGGTGTTACTTGGTGTTGCAGGCATGAGACTTTTATAACTGAAAGAACATAGATGTGATTAACAAAAATAATACGAATGCTCGGATAGCTTGTTTCATAGCTTCTGATTGACGTCTTGTTTGCATTAATATTATTGCATCACAAACAATGCTTAAAACAAGCAAATACACAGCAAAAAACAAAAGAATTACCCATCCTGTAATTAAAGCTGTAATACCAGAAAGAAAAGAAAGTACTAACCCAATAACTTCCATTTGAATAAATTTTTGATATGGATGTCTCATAGTTGGTGCACCTCGCTAACAAATGGATAAAGGATGACCCGATTAATTTGTTAAGGTCATCCTTTTTATATGGTTTCGCCTACTATCTTGGATTATAAGTAGATAATTGTTGACCATATGGGTATGAGTAATTAATTTCGTTATCAAATGTAACGTAATCAAGATAAACCATTAATAATAAAAATCTGCGTTCTGATCCTTCTTCTCGAATTAAAATATGATCTCTTCCTGCTTCTTCAATATAGCCACGAAACTCTGTCTGTTGTGCGCTATTTTCAAAAGTCATATAAAAAGTTCCAAGCTCACCTCTGTTCATACGTAAGATATTTTCGATAAACGATTGTTGAGCTGGTAGACCTCCCGTACCACCGGTTTGTGGTGGTTGCTGTTGTGGCTGTTGTTGTCCCCCCTGTTGATTACCTTGATTGAACTGCCTTGTTGGGTATACTGGATAAAATGCAGGTGAAGTGTTTGGATAATAGTAGTATGGTTGTTGAGATTGTGGTTGTTGATACGGATAATTTTGATAATTGGATTGGTTTTCATTTTCACTCATGAATAATCCCTCCTAAACTGTAAAATAACTTTTTAGTGAACCAATATAAGCTCGCTTAACGATATACTTCTGGACACTCCGCAGCAGTAGGCGCAAAAAAACAATGTGCCTTAAATCTACCGACGTTCCACTGTCCGAACCATTGTTCGGGGCATGCGCCTTCAGGCATAAAAAACCATAACGAATTTGAGGCAGGATGTTGCCTCTCTCCTTGTATCACCCTTCGAGCAAGACGTATTTCAGATTGACGTGCTCTTTGATAAAAATAACCTTTCTGTGTTGCTTCAAAGCCTCCAGGACTTTGATAAACCATATCGGTTATAGATCGAATGTTTGGGAAATCTAAACAACTTGCAATTACCCGATTGATACCAGTGTTTCCAACCATTAACATTCCTAAGTCGCCATCACCTTCAGCTTCAGCACGCATGAGGCGGGCAAGTAATTCTACTTCTGCCTCATTATGTTTCACAATGGCCATAGAGATACCTCATTTCCATATTTCTCATCTAAGATGTCAATCTCAATATTTATTTTTATGCCTGTATTTTGGATAAAATGACAATAAAAAAAGACTTTCCATCAAAAAGATAAAAAGCCTCTTGCATAATTTTATATAGACAATTGGATAGAAAGTTCTTCTTTTTCTAAGAAGTTTCCTACAATAAAGTCGCCAAACTCAGCATATTTGGTTGTTACTTCATCAAAACGCATTTCATAAACAATTTTTTTGAATTGAAGTGGGTCATGTGCAAATAATGTTACTCCCCATTCCCATTCATCTAATCCAATGGAACCTGTAATAATTTCCTTCACTTTTCCTGCATATTTTCTACCAGTCATTCCGTGCTCATATAGAAGTTTTGTACGTTCTTCTTTTTCAATTTCAAACCAGTTTGCACCTGGATCACGACGACGAGCCATTGGATAGAAGCAAGCATGCTCCCATTTAGGCATAATCGGTTTTAAGCGATCCTTAACATATGGAGAAAGCTCACGATCTTCTCCCGCTTTCATTGGATCATGCATCGTCATTTCAATAATCGAAACGTAGGAATAACCTGGAATTAGGAAATCTCCAAGTTTTGTCTTATTAATTTCAGTCTTGATTTGCTCTAATTCTTCGAAGCTTTCGCGTAAGAAAATAAACATAAAGTCTGCTTTGTTACCAACTACTTTATATACTCCATGACTTCCTTGCTTTTCTTCTTCTACAGCTTCCCATTTAGAAATGAGCTGTTGGAATTCATCAATAGCTGCTTGTCTTTCTTCCTTAGAAATTAATTTCCAAGATGTCCAATCAAATTGACGTGTATCATGTAATGCTGACCAACCGTCAACAGTAACTACAGCCTCTGCCATATTTAACAACTCCTTATATAAAAAATACATGTTCTGCTTTTACTATAGCATAAGTAGGGTACTCTAATCATATCAAACAGGCTCAAAATCATCTTGAAAGCATCTATTGTCAATTGTTTGTCAAAAATTAAGAATTCATACTATGCGCTTCACTTTATTTGTTTACTGTGATAGTTTATCATGAGAAAGTATTCACAAGTTTGTAAGGCTACAAGGAGGCATACATTATGGGATTATTCGAACAATTAGCTGAAAAAGTAACAGCTGCTGATAAAAAAATTGTCTTTCCAGAAGGATTAGATGAACGTATATTAACTGCAGCAAGTCGTTTAGCAGAAGAAGGGATTATGACACCAATCTTAATCGGTAATATACAAGATGTGAAAGCGAAGGCAAAGGCTCTTGATGTGTCGATAGATAGTTGTGATGTTATTGATCCAAATAACTACGATGGTTTTAATGAAATGGTTACAGCATTTGTTGAAAGAAGAAAAGGAAAAGCAACCGAAGAAGATGCAAAGAAAATTCTTATTGATGAAAACTATTTTGGAACCATGCTTGTATATATGAATAAAGCAGATGGATTAGTTAGTGGTGCAGCTCATTCTACTGCGGATACAGTACGTCCAGCATTACAAATCATCAAAACAAAAGAAGGCGTAAAGAAAACTTCTGGCGTATTCATTATGGTTCGTGATGAAGAGAAGTATGTATTTGCAGACTGTGCAATTAACATAACACCAGATAGTAATGACCTTGCAGAAATTGCTGTAGAAAGTGCGAAAACAGGGACTTTATTTGATGTGGATCCTAAAGTTGCAATGTTAAGCTTCTCTACGAAAGGTTCTGCAAAATCTCCAGAAACTGAGAAAGTATCTGAAGCATTAGAAATTGCTAAAGAAAAAAATCCATCTCTAGTAATTGATGGAGAATTCCAATTTGATGCTGCATTTGTACCAAGTGTAGCAGAGAAAAAAGCTCCAGATTCCGTTTTAAAAGGTAATGCAAATGTATTTGTTTTCCCAAGCTTAGAAGCAGGAAACATCGGCTACAAGATTGCACAACGTTTAGGTGGATTTGAAGCGGTAGGACCCATTCTTCAAGGATTGAACCGTCCGGTAAATGACCTTTCACGTGGATGCAGCGCTGAAGATGTGTATAATTTAGCGTTAATTACTGCAGCACAAGCAGTGGGAGAATAATATAATAAAAAAAGAAGCTGAGACATTTTTCATTTAATTGATTTCTTTGTCTCAGCTCCTTTTTTAATAAAAATACTATGATTTATTCATTTTTCTTATATAAACGATTTGTCCAATATGATAGGCAATATGCGTGATTGCGTTTCCTAATAGTTCTCCCCGCTTTGCGTCTACCAGAAAGTTAATTAATGAACAGGACAGGTTAGAGTTATCCTTAAATAATTTCTGCCAATGTAAAAGTATCCCGAGTAATTCATTTCGAAATTCGTTAAACGAGATTTTATCAGGCAATGAGAAAGTTTCTGCATTTTCCTTTACTGTTTGAATCGAATTAAAATCAGAATGCTTGTATCTGATTTGCCATGTTCTGTTTCAATAAATAAGGTGTTGAACAATCTCAGCGACACTATGGCTATTTGTATCCGGCTTCCAAAAAGCCTCCTTTTCATTAATACCATCTGTTGCTTCTATGAATGATATGTTGTACCTACTTGGGTCATTTGCGTTAGTCAGAGGTCTAAAGTTACTTCCTTTAACTCTATTAATAAGCATACCTCCCAGAATTTTATATCCATAATTATATTTCAAGGGGGAGGAAAGGTATTTCCTCTAAAGTAGAAATGATTTGTGAATATTAATTAGTCTGATTACGTTTCACCATTTGCTTATAACGTTTTTCAAAATTCATTTTTTCCTCTTCTTGAAAAGGCATTTCAACAATTTTATCCGTTAGCTTCTTCAACGTATGGATCACACGTTTTTTAACATCATTTACAGTTAATGTAATTCCTAGTAATTCAGAGAGAGAGCCCATTACTTTTGGATCTACATCAGGATATGTAAAGGTAGTTTCTTTATTTTTCTTCCCTTTTGTATAAAATTTCTGTATCAATTCTGCTCGTTGGGTGCTATTGCCTTCCACATCTAAATATATTTGAACGGAAATACCATTTTTAACTCGACGTTGAGAAATTCCAGCAAATTTTCTACCTTTAATGCTTAGATCATAATCACCAGGGCAGTAAGACCCAACAATTTCATATGCTTTAATTTCATCAGTAAGATCATGAAACATGGCCTGTACGAAGCGTACCATAGCCTCGTAGCAATCATAGATAGATAAGTTCTTTCCTCCAGGAATAATCAGTGAAATATTCAATACCCCTTCATCTAAAGCTACTGCAAGTCCTCCGGAATTACGTACCACAGCCTGATAATTATTTTTTTCAATAAATTGCATACCTTCATCAATAAAAGGTAATCGTGAATCTGGTATGCCAAGTACGATAGTATTTGGATGTACCCATAAACGAATAACTGGAGGTGAGGTTTCTTCACTTACAGAAATAGCTAACGCATCGTCTACAGCAAAGGAAGTTAATGCCGTATTGGGTTTTCCTTCTATTTCTGTGTGCACAGAATGATCTATATATCGAAATGATTGATGACGGATAATATCTTTCCAGTTTTTCATAATTTCCTCCTTGTGCTTTCATCCTCTGTCTAACTATAATATAATATACTAAAATCGTCGAAAAAGATCGGATGGAGACATAGATATGGAATATAAAGACCAACAGCTAACAGAAGAGAAGGTATTTAAAGATCCTGTTCACCGATATATTCATGTTCGAGATCGGGTAATATGGGATTTAATTGCTGCTCCCGAGTTTCAGAGACTTCGTCGGGTAAAACAATTAGGAACGACAAATTTAACTTTTCATGGAGCGGAACATAGTAGATTTAATCATTCATTAGGTGTATACGAAATTGTTCGACGTATCATGATGAATTTTCAAGATCGAGTGAACTGGGATAATGAAGATCGGTTGTTATGTTTATGTGCTGCCTTGCTACATGATTTAGGGCATGGGCCATTTTCTCATTCTTTTGAAAAAGTATTTAAACTTGATCACGAGAAATTTACGCAACGTATTATTTTAGAAGATACGACTGTTAATCAAATCTTAAATAAGGTATCTCCGAATTTTGCACAGAAAGTTGCAGACGTAATTGCAAAAACGTATTCGGATAAGCTTGTCGTAAGCCTGATCTCCAGTCAAATTGATGCGGACAGAATGGATTACTTACAAAGAGATGCATATTTTACTGGGGTCAGCTATGGCCATTTTGACATGGAAAGAATTCTAAGGGTAATGCGTCCGATGGATGACCAGGTTGTCATTAAATCTACTGGAATGCATGCCGTAGAAGACTATATTATGAGTCGTTATCAGATGTACTGGCAAGTGTATTTTCATCCGGTAACAAGAAGTGCAGAAGTGATTCTATCGAAAATCTTCCAACGTGCAAAGTATTTATATGAAAATGATTCGTATACTTTTAAATTAAAACCAACACATTTTATCTCATTCTTTAGTGGAACAGTAGATTTACAAGACTATTTAAAAATAGACGAGATGATTGTCTATTATTATTTCCAATTATGGCAAGAAGAAAACGATGAGATTTTAGCAGATTTATGTGAAAGGTTTATAAATAGAAGACTATTTAAATATGTTGAATACAATCCAGATCCACAGATAAATGCAGGAATGGAATTATATCAATTATTTAAAGAGGCAGGAATTAATCCAGACTATTATCTTGTTGTGGATTCCTCGTCGGATTTACCTTATGATTTTTATCGTCCTGGGGAAGAGGAAGAACGGTTACCAATTCATTTATTGATGCCGGATGGCGGTCTGAAAGAACTATCTCGGCATTCTGATATAGTAGAATCTATATCAGGGAAAAAACGGACGGATCATAAGTTATATTTTCCAAAGGATCGCATTCAAGAAATCAAAGATGAAAGTTTAAAACAACGCATTGTCGATATTTTGTACAGATAAGGAGTGAAGAGGTTTGTTAGATAACCACGCTAAACTACTACAGTTCTTTTCAGTAGCTAATCAAGTTACTGGTCGTAAAAAATTACAAAAAATGATTTATATATTGCAGCAATGTGAAGTTCCTTTTGAAGAAAAATACGAGTTCCATTTTTATGGCCCATATTCAGAAGAACTGACACTTCGTGTAGAAGAACTCTGCAATTTAGGGTTTGTGGAGGAGCAAAAAGAAGAGAAAAGTAGCTATCATCAATATCATTATACAATTACTGATAAAGGGGAATCCTTTTTAACACAATTTGAAATGGACATGCCCGATATAGGTGAGATGATTACGTTATTACAAGAAAAAAGTTCACGATTTCTTGAGTTAATGTCTACCATGTTTTTCTTTTGTCATTCTTCAAAAGAAGAAATTATAAAAAAAGTACATACAGTAAAGCCAAAGCAAAAGTATACAGATGAAGAAATCAAAGAAGCTTTTCAATTAATGGATGAGTTAACGAACAAAAACAAATCGAGTTACTAAAAAACTACAGATGAACGTGCTACAATAGCACCAATAGTAATTAATTAGGAGGTTACCACATGAGTTCAGATCAATCTTCCAACAAAAAAAAGAATAATTTTACGATCATAAAAGATGATTCTACAGATGGCCATGGAGGTTATGGTGCTGGGACGATTAGTTTAGAAAATATGTCATCTATCATTGTCGATCCAAATGAAGATAAGGCCTATGTAGATATGGCTGCGATGCATGCTAGAAGTGACGTTGAACGTAGAGTGAAATGGATCAATGATAGAGAAGAAGTGCAAGGTGGCAAATTATACTGGATAGTATGGGTCACGGTAGACAAAAACGAAAATGGACCTTATTATGCTGGAGTAGCAGGAAGTGAAATTCGTGTGAATCGGGAAATCAAGCGTGCATATAAATCAATGGCGGAACATGTGAAGCATATGGAAAAATCATTGAAAGGTCATATTATTGTTGAACATATGGATGATCATTCGAAGAAGCTACTAGGTGACTTCCTTCGTGACTACAAACCAGAGTTATGGGAAAATTCTACAGAGGAATTAACACGACAATTATTTTAGTAATTAAATGTTACGATTTTGTGAATGAATGAAGAACTTAACAAGAAAATCTTGTACTTTTTGTCAAAAATTTGTAAACTATTGAATACATGGGCTCACTCATGTTTACTAGGACAAAAAAACAGCCAGCTATCGAGATCCTCGATACTGGCTGTTTTTTTATAAAAATTCCCTTGTAGGACTATCCTAGAAGAACTCATCAAAGATTTTTTTCAGGAAGCCTTGATGATCACTTTCTTCTTCCTCTATATCTTCAGGATGATCTCTATCTGTACAATAACCTATAGGTTCTGTACCCTTTTCAAAAAACATAATACGACTTTGGCTGCAGGAGGCAGTAGCTCTCTTTCCACTAACAGGATCAATGGGTAAGCCTATAACTCCAGAAGGCATTGCAAATGTGTGTTTGCTCGATGGTTCGTGAATGGCTTCCATATAATTTGCCCAAATGTTTTTAGAGAAAGTGGTTTCTTGAACTTGAGTTATTTTTCGATGATCATCATAACCTACCCATATACCAGTTACAACTTCCGGACTATAACCTACCATCCAGCTATCGTAATCTGTTGTACCTGATTTTCCTGCATAAATATTGGAAAGCTGATTATTAATCGCCGATCCAGTGACACTCGTATAATCATTTAATTCTTCATCAAACATACCGGTTAGTAATTGTGTAAGGATAAAGGTATTTTTCTCATCTAAAACTTGTTCTAATTTATCATCACTATTCTCATAAACTGTTTTTCCTTTTTTATTGACAATTTTACGAATCGTATACGGTTCGATTTCTTTCCCGCCGTTCGCTATCCTGCCATAAGCCTGTGTTAATTCCATGACGCTAATAGATGAAGTACCTAAAGCTAATGAAGGTACAGCATCCAGTTCACTCGTAATACCAAAATCTTTTGCTGTTTCAACCAGATTTTTCGGTCCAAGATACAAATTTGTTTTTACTGCATAGATATTGTCAGAAAGTGCAATAGCTTGTGCTAGAGTAATTGGTCCATTTGCGTAATAGCCATTAAAATTACCAGGTTGATAAGTTGTTCCATCTTCTAAAGTAAATGTCGTCGCCTCACTTACCAATTGAGTACTTGGTGTATAACCGTTCTCTAAAGCTTCGTAATAAAGGATTGGTTTGAAAGAAGACCCTGCCATTCTTTTTGATTTGGTAGATCGATTATAACTACTTGTTAAGTAATCTTTTCCGCCAGTTAAGGCAGTAATTTCCCCGGTATTAGGATTCATAGACACTCCAGCTACTTCTAACTCCTCTGAACCATTCATATTATTGGTTACTGCTCGATCCATTTCTGATTGATGAGATAGATCTAATGTAGTATATAATTTATATCCTCCAGTTTGAATTTCCTCGGTATCAATATCTAAAATTTCCGCAGCTTCTACAAGTGCTTCATCAGTGAAGTATGGTGCTGCCTCTTCTTTTGCAGCTGTTTCAGCATAGATTAATTTTTCTTGTCTAGCACGATTATACCCTTCCTGCGTAATCACACCATGTTGAAGCATTTCAGATAATATTAGTTGTTGACGCTCATTAGCCAATTCTTCATTATTTAAGGGAGAATAATACGAGGGCCCCTTGGGAATTCCTGCTAGCATTGCAGCTTGTGCCAATGTTAATTCTTTTGCGGTCGTATCAAAAAAATAACGACTAGCAGCTTCAATTCCATATGCACCGTGCCCGTAATAGATGGTATTTAGATAACCTTCTAGAATCTCTTCTTTGGAGTAAAACATTTCCAAACGTATAGCATAAAAAGCCTCTTGTATTTTTCGAGACCAGGCTTTTTCTGGAGTTAGATATAGGTTCCGTGCATATTGTTGTGTTATTGTACTTGCTCCTTCTTTTAAGGAGCCGTGCGTTATATTCGTCCAAATTGCTTTTGCGATTCGTTTATAATTGAATCCATTATGTTCAAAAAATTGTTGATCTTCAATAAGTAAGGTTGCTTGAATGATATTTTTGTTCATATCATCAAGAGGAACCCATTCCATGGAGTTTAACAAGCGTTCTTCTCCGATTTTTTCATCATATCGATCATAGACTGTGGTTGCTTGCTTTCCAGCTAATTCTGGTGGTCCGAGTATATAGGCAATGATATATGTACCCAATATAGCAGTTACAACTAGTCCAACCATTACCCATATAATGGTTCTTATTCGTTTCCAAAGTTTTGATTGCTTCATAATTTTCGTCTCCATTAGTTTTAAAAGCATTATATAATCATTATTGGAAAGGAATCGTGAATATAAACGTTTGTTCGAAAATTCTTGCACTAACGAATAGTATTGATTATCACCACCGTTTATCGCTATAATAGGTACATTAATGAAAATGGCGGATTCGTGACGAATAATAAACGAAGCAATAACGAAACTGAGGCGATGCTATGACAAATGGACGTAAAGAAGTAACCATTGAATTAAAGACGACGATTCATGATATAGAGACTGGGGATAAAGAAACACAAAAACAATCGTTCTCAGGAGAATTAATAGCTCAAGGAAAGTTTGACGTTCTAAAGTTTACTGAGGTTTTAGAGGATGGGCAAAAAATA
Organism: Oceanobacillus sp. E9; assembly: GCF_001741975.1. Taxonomy (NCBI): domain Bacteria; kingdom Bacillati; phylum Bacillota; class Bacilli; order Caryophanales; family Bacillaceae; genus Oceanobacillus; species Oceanobacillus sp. E9. The sequence continues at coordinate 121,739 of NZ_LSNA01000001.1, read as the reverse complement.
CAAAATATGATTACGATTCAACCAGAACGAGTCGCTATTCGACGGTCAGGTGCAATTAAGATGAATCAACAATTTCAAGAAAATAGCCGTACGGAAAATATTTATCAACATATGCATGGAAGTATGCGTATGGAGACTTTTACTAACAGGATTTCTTTTGAAAAAGAAAAGGATGATAAAGGAAATCTACAAATGGATTATAATATGAAACTTAATGGACAATTGGAAAGAGAACATAGATTGGTACTGACATTTTCTTAGGAGGACATCGACATGAACGTATTAGAACAAACGGAACAAAAATTAAAAGAACAAATTCATCAAGCTGTCATTAATGCAGATTTAGCAACAGAGGATCAGATTCCAGATATCATTTTGGAAAAACCAAAGGATAAAGCGCATGGAGACTTTGCTACTAATATTGCGATGCAACTTGCGCGTATTGCAAAGAAAGCTCCACGACAAATTGCAGACGACATCGTTGAGAATTTAAATAAATCAGAAGCATCTGTTGAAAAAGTTGAAATTGCAGGTCCAGGATTTATTAATTTCTTCATGAAGCAAGACTTCTTAGGTGAAGTAATTGAGACTGTATTATCTGCAGGTGATAATTACGGGAAGTCAACGGGTGGAAATGGAGAAAAAGTCCAAGTGGAATTTGTATCAGTAAACCCAACTGGTGACCTCCATTTAGGGCATGCACGTAATGCTGCTTTTGGGGATGTACTTTGTAATGTATTTGCAGCTGCAGGTTATGAAGTAGAGAGGGAATATTATATTAATGATGCAGGAAATCAAATAAATAATCTTGGGTTATCTGTAGAAGCACGTTACTTACAAGAAATTGGTAAAGATGTGGATATGCCAGAGGATGGCTATCGAGGTCAAGCCATTATCGATATTGCTAAAGAGTTAGTGAAGGAAGATGGAGAAAAATGGGCGGATAAAGATCACGAAGAACGCTTGGATTTCTTTAAAGAGTATGGTTTAAAAGCATCGTTAAGAAATATCGAATCGGATTTAAAGGACTTTCGTGTAGAATTTGATCATTGGTTTTCAGAGCGCTCATTATTTAAAGATAGACAAATTGATGACACTTTAGCTGTGCTTGATGACGGTGGCTATACATTTGAAAAAGATGGGGCACTTTGGTTTAAAACGACGGAATTCGGTGATGACAAAGATCGCGTCTTGATTAAAGGCGATGGGAATTATACCTATTTGACCCCGGATATCGCCTATCATAAAAACAAGCTAGATCGTGGATTTGATCGGATTATTAATGTATGGGGATCAGATCATCATGGATATATTCCACGTATGCGTGCTGCACTCCAAGCATTGGGCTATCCAGTTGAGAAATTTGATGTAAAAATTATTCAAATGGTAAATCTCTTTGAAGCAGGAGAAAAAGTGAAAATGAGTAAGCGAACAGGGAAGGCTGTTTCACTTCGAGAATTGATGGACGAGGTGGGAATTGATGCAGTTCGATATTACTTTGTTGCCCGTTCAAACGACTCACAATTAGATTTTGATATGGACTTAGCGAAATCACAATCTAACGATAACCCAGTTTACTATGCACAATACGCACATGCGCGTATTTGCACCATGCTTTCTCAGGCAAAAAGCAAAGGATTTAATACTGAAGCTGAATATGATGCATCTTTATTAACAGCTGAAAAAGAATTGGACCTATTGAAGAAAATTGGTGAGCTTCCACAAATGATCGTTGATGCTGCTGATAAGCATACACCTCATAAAGTGACTCAATATATCTTTGAACTTGCTACGTTATTACACAGCTTCTATAATGCAGAAAAAGTATTAGATGCAAATAATGAAGCTAGAACACATGCGCGTATTGCTTTAATGAAAGCAGTTCGTCAAACACTAGCTAATGCAATGACAATTATTGGAATCTCTGCCCCAGAGAAAATGTAATAAGTAATAATAGGAAGCCTATCCCTTTTAGAATTAAAAAGGGGTAGGCTTTTTGGTTCGACGTTATGTGCCCAGAGGAGGGGGAAGAAGCCAGAAGTGGTAACATAAATAATCATTATGTGCCCAGAAGAAGGAGAAGAAACCAAAAGAAGTAACATAAAATGCATCGACAAGTCATTCCCATTCTTTCATATAATTGGACAACAATAATTACATGAACAATCATCCTAGGATGAATTTTTAAAATTTTACCTAAAATATATTGACTGAATGATCATTCATGTTTAAAGTAATAGGTAAGGATTTCTTTCACGGAAGAAAATGTAATCGTTATCAATGAAGGAATACTACACAAAGAGGGGGAGCAGACGGTGGATACTTTTCTAATTATTAATTGGATTGCATTTTTGGCTATCACGATTTACGCATTTTATTTATTTGCCAAAGTAATCGCAACTCGAATCGCTTATATCAAGCTAGGAAAGAAATCAGAGTTTGATGGTGAAATTAAATTACGCTTAAAGCGAATTGGAAAAATTGTATTTGGTCAATCTAAACTTCTAAAAGATAAGAAGTCTGGAACGATTCACGTCATGATGTTTTACGGCTTTATTTTAGTTCAATTTGGTGCAATTGATATGTTTGTAAAGGGATTATCTCCAGGTAATCATTTACCATTTGGTATGTTTTATCCTGGGTTTGTATTCTTTCAAGAGTTAGTAACATTAATGATTTTAGTTGCAGTTATTTGGGCGTTTTATCGTCGTTATATGGAAAAGCTTGTTCGGCTTAAAAGGGGATTTAAAGCGGGGCTTGTATTAATTTTTATAGGTACATTAATGGTCTCCGTGTTATTTGGAAATGGTATGGCAATGATTTGGCATGGGCATGAGATTACTTGGGCAGAGCCTGTTGCTAGTGTTTTTGCTCTTGCTTTTAACTGGGCGTCAGCCGAAACAGCTACCGTGTTGTTTTACATTGCTTGGTGGGTACATACCATTACCCTTCTTACCTTTTTAGTTTATGTCCCACAATCGAAGCACGCACATTTAATCGCTGCTCCAATTAATGTATTTTTGAGTAAAAAAGTTCCAGGTAAATTGAAGAAATTAGATTTCGATATGGAAAATGTGGATGAAGAAAGTGAAGAGGAAATTGCTTTTGGTGTTGGGAAAGTAGAAGATTTTGAACAACATCAAATGATTGATTTTTATGCATGTGTAGAATGTGGTCGTTGTACCGATGTTTGTCCAGCAGCAGGGACAGGAAAAATGTTATCTCCAATGGATATAATGATAAAAGTTCGTGATCATTTAACAGAAAAAGGAGCTGCAATAACCGGTAAATCATCTTGGGTTCCGTCATATGCATTTGCAGGTAGTGCTGGAAATCAAGCTTCAGCTGATAAAGAGGTTGCTGCAACCATTCAAAGTTCAAGTTTAATTGGAGATGTTATCACAGAAGAGGAACTAGCTGGCTGTACAACTTGCCGTAATTGTGAAGATGCCTGTCCAGTAAATAATGAACATGTAGGTACGATTATTGACATGCGACGTTATCTAGTAATGACTGAAGGAAAAATGGATTCGGACATTCAACGTGCAGTAACAAATATTGAACGACAAGGTAACCCATGGGGGCTTTCAAAAAAAGATCGTGTAAAATGGCGCGATGAAGATGAATCCGTGTATATTCCAACCGTGAAAGAATTGAAGAAAGAAGAGAAGTCGTTTGAATATCTATTCTGGGTAAGTTCCATGGGCTCGTTTGATAGCCGTAGCCAAAAAATTGCTCTAGCTTTTGCAAAATTAATGAACCAAGCTGGTGTAAGCTTTGCAATATTAGGAAATACAGAAGCTAACTCAGGAGATACTGCTCGTCGTATTGGTAATGAGTTTTTATTCCAAGAAATAGCTGAGAAAAATATTAAGCAATTTATTAAGCATGACGTCAAGAAAATTGTCACGATTGATCCACACGCTTACAATATATTTAAGAATGAATATCCTGACTTTGGATTCGAAGCCGAAGTTTACCATCACACACAAATGCTTTATGATCTAGTAATGGCAGGTAGACTTAAACCAGAAAGAGCGATAAACGAAAGGTTAACCTATCACGATTCTTGTTATCTAGGAAGATATAATGGTGTATATGATCCGCCACGAGAAATTCTGAAGTCCATTCCTGGTCTAGAGTTAGTAGAAATGAATCGTAGTCGTGAGAATGGTATGTGTTGTGGTGCTGGCGGTGGCCTTATGTGGACAGAGGAGACTACTGGAGGAAGAATTAATGTGGCTCGTACAGAACAGGCATTGCAAGTAGAGCCGACCATGATATCTAGTGCTTGTCCATATTGCCTCACGATGTTAAGTGATGGAACAAAAGCAAAAGAAGTGGAAGAGGATATCGGTACAATGGATGTAGCCGAAATTCTAGCAATCTCTGTATTGGATAAAGAAGAGGTAAAAACAGCATAAAGTGCATCTTCCAATAGTCGGATTTTTATCCATACGTAGGGTTAGGATGAATATAACAGTTCTTTGGGCTAGTTATTTTTCATGTCCCTTTCGTCTTTGATAAATTTGGAAGTAGGGAGGTATATCCTCTCTATTTTCCCATGTCAATATTGAACGAGCGTTCAATCATTACAAGGAGGTACGAAAATGAAAAAAACAGTAATTGTATCTGGTGCACGCACACCTTTTGGAAAATTTGGAGGCGCCTTAAAACCGTTAAAAGCAACAGAACTCGGAGGTATTGCAATTAAAGAAGCTATGGAACGAGCAGGCATTAATAATGACGTCGTTGATGAGGTAATCATGGGAACTGTCTTACAAGGCGGACAAGGACAAATCCCATCTCGTCAAGCTGCAAGAAATGCTGGCCTTCCATGGGAGACACGATCAGAAACGATTAATAAAGTGTGCGCATCTGGAATGCGTAGTGTTACATTAGCGGATCAGTTGATTCGTTTAGGAGAAGAAGATGTCATTGTAGCAGGTGGAATGGAGAGCATGAGTAATGCCCCATACTTTTTACCAGATGCACGTTGGGGAAATCGAATGGGAGATAAATCTGTTGTAGATATGATGGTTCATGATGGTCTTACTTGTACATTTACAGGTAATCATATGGGCAACTATGGTAATTCTACAGCAGAAGATTTAGAGATTTCTAGAAAACGCCAAGATGCTTGGGCTTTACGTAGTCATCAAAAAGCGGTGGAAGCAATCGAATCGAATAAGTTTTCAGAAGAGATTGTACCTGTAGAAATTTCAACTCGAAAAGGAAATCCAATAACAGTTGATAAGGACGAGGCGCCACGTAAAGATACGACAATAGACAAACTATCATCACTACGTCCTGCATTTGATAAAGATGGGTCGATAACTGCGGGTAATGCTCCAGGAGTAAACGATGGAGCGGCAGCATTTGTCGTAATGTCAGATGAGAAGGCTGCTGAATTAAATAAACAACCTCTGGCTTATATTCTCGGTCATGCAGAAGTTGCTGTAGAAGCAAAGAATTTTCCACAAACACCGGGGATTGTCATTAATAAACTGTTAGAAAAAACCGGCACTTCTAAAGAAGAAATAGACCTTTATGAAATCAATGAAGCATTTGCAGTTGTTGCACTTGCGAGTGGACAGATTGCAGATATTGACGAAGAAAAAATCAATGTGAATGGTGGAGCAGTTGCTCTCGGCCATCCAATAGGAGCAAGTGGAGCGCGCATCATTCTTACGCTTATCCATGAATTAAAACGTCGTGGTGGTGGAAAGGGAATCGCTGCTATTTGTAGTGGAAGTGGGCAAGGAGATGCCATTCTTATTGAAGTACCAGCTGACTTAAACTAACAAGGAGGATAACCATGAATATCCGAAATGTTATGGTGGTCGGAGCAGGCCAAATGGGCGCAGGAATTGCGCTTGTTTGTGCTCGTTCTGGATACCATGTATACCTTTTTGATAAAAATAAAGAAGCACGGCAACGAGGATATGTGCAAATTGAAAAAATACTAGAAAAAGATGTAACAAAGGATAAAATGTCTGAAACAGATAAGATTGAAGCATTAAATCGAATTACATTAGCTAACACAATTGAAGAAGTAGCAAATTGTGATATAGCGATTGAAGCTGTAGTAGAAAATATGAACGTGAAGATTTCTGTTTTTCAAGAATTAGATAAACATGCGCCAAGCCATGCTATCTTAGCTTCCAATACATCGTCGTTACCAATTACAGAAATTGCAGCAGAGACAACACGACCAGAACAAGTTATTGGCATGCATTTTATGAATCCGGTTCCAATCATGAAATTAGTTGAAATCATTCGTGGATTAGAGACAAGTGATGAAACGTATCAACTTGTTCATAAAATGTCAGAATCATTAGGAAAATCAAGTGTAGAAGTACGAGATTTTCCGGGATTTGTGGCTAATCGTGTCTTAATGCCTATGATTAATGAAGCCGTTTACACAGTGTTTGAAGGTGTTGCTTCTCCACAGGATGTAGATCAAGTAATGAAACTTGGTATGAATCATCCAATGGGACCATTGCAACTTGCTGATTTTATCGGATTAGATACATGTCTATACATTATGGAAGTATTACACGAAGGATTTGGAGATAGTAAATATCGTCCGTGTCCGTTATTAAGACAATATGTTAAAGCTGGTCGTCTTGGAAAGAAGGTAGGTCGAGGTTTTTACACATATGATTAATCACTAGAGAGGTGGATGTGATGTCGATATTAATGCTATCTGATGAACAAAAAATGTTACAAAAAATGGTGCGTGACTTTGCTACACAAGAAGTGGTGCCAGAAATAGAGAGAATGGAAACTGAAGATCGGTTCCCTAAAGAACTAATACAAAAAATGGGAGAGCTTGGTTTAATGGGGGTTCCTATTCCAGAGGCATATGGTGGGAGTGGGATGAGTTATACCTCTTATATTCAAGTCATCCATGAAATATCTAAATTTAGTGCAACTTTAGGAGTAATCTTATCGGTACATACATCGGTTGGAACGAATCCGATTTTGTATTTTGGTACAGAAGGTCAAAAACAACAGTATATACCTAAATTGGCACGAGGAGAGTATTTAGGTGCGTTTGCTTTAACGGAATCAGGATCAGGGTCGGATGCAAGCAGTATGAAGACCACTGCTAAACTGATAGATGACATGTATGTATTAAATGGATCGAAAGTTTTTATTACAAATGGTGGGGAAGCCGATACGTATATTACATTTGCCCGTACTGGAGATGCGCCGAAAGACATCAGTGCATTTATTGTTGAAAAAAAAGCTCCTGGATTCATTATTGGAAAAAAAGAAAAGAAAATGGGTTTACATGGATCGAATACGGTAGAAATTATCTTTGAAAACTGTCGAATACCGAAAGAGAACTTACTAGGTGAAAGAGGAAACGGCTTTAAAATTGCGATGGCTAATCTAAATATCGGCCGTATTGGTATAGCTGCACAAGGACTTGGAATTGCTGAAGCTGCATTGAATTATGCAGTTACTTATGCAAAAGAAAGAGAACAGTTTGGAAAGCCCATTGCAGCGAACCAAGGGATTTCTTTTAAATTAGCCGAAATGGCAACGAATGTAGAGTCTGCGAAACTATTAACTTATCAGGCCGCTGCATTGATAGAAGCAGGAAAACAATGTAATAAAGAAACGTCGATGGCAAAAATGTTGGCAACAAAAACAGCAATGAAAAATGCAATCGAAGCAGTTCAAGTATTTGGTGGATACGGTTATACGAAAGAGTATCCAGTGGAAAGATTATTCCGTGATGCAAAAGTTACAGAAATATACGAAGGTACTAATGAAATTCAGCACATTGTAATTGCAAAACATCTGCTAAAAGACGAAGGGGTGCACGGTTGATGAATTTTCAATTAACAGAAGAACAAGAAATGCTGCGTAAAATGGTCCGTGATTTTGCAGAAAAAGAAGTTGCACCATCGGCATCAGAACGTGATGAAGAAGAACGCTTTGACCGTTCTATTTTTGATCAAATGGCAGAGTTAGGGTTAACCGGCATCCCGTGGCCAGAAGAATATGGTGGGATTGGTTCGGATTATCTGAGCTACGTGGTTGCGGTAGAAGAACTTTCTCGCGTATGTGCTTCCACAGGAGTAACATTGTCAGCTCATTTATCTTTAGCTAGCTGGCCAATATTCAAGTATGGAACGGAAGACCAGAAGAAGAATTTCTTGCAACGTTTAGCTACTGGTGAAGCGCTTGGTGCATATGCTTTATCTGAACCAGGTGCTGGAAGTGACGTTGTATCGATGAAAACCATAGCAAGACGAGACGGCGAAGGATTTGTTATTAATGGAAATAAGGTGTGGATTACCAATGGTGGCGTAGCTGATATTTATATTGTATTTGCAAAAACCGACACTGATGCAAATCATAAAGGGATTAGTGCATTTATTGTTGAAAAAGGAACTGAAGGTTTTAGTTTTGGGAAAAAAGAGAAAAAGCTTGGAATTCGTTCATCTCCGACCACAGAATTGATATTTGAAAATTGTCGAATACCTGCAGCAAACTTACTCGGAAGTGAAGGAGAAGGTTTTAAAATTGCTATGACCACACTTGATGGCGGAAGAAATGGCATTGCTGCTCAAGCCTTAGGAATTGCTCAAGGAGCTTTGGATGCTGCTGCGGAATACGCTAAAGAACGTCAGCAATTTGGAAAGCCGATTGCTGCGAATCAAGGAATTTCATTTAAATTAGCAGATATGGCAACAGAGATAGAGGCTGCCCGTCTATTAACCTACCAAGCTGCTTGGCTAGAATCAGCTGGTTTACCATATGGAAAAGCTTCTGCAATGTCGAAATTATTTGCTGGAGATGTAGCAATGAAAAGTACTGTTGAAGCAGTCCAAGTATTTGGTGGTTACGGATATACGAAAGATTATCCGGTAGAAAGGTATATGCGTGATGCTAAAATCACACAAATCTATGAAGGTACAAATGAGGTACAGCGATTGGTAATCGGTCGAATGTTAACAAAATGATGATATATAAGTAAAGTGCAGAAAGGAGGATATCAAAAAATGGCAGAAGATCGAATTCTTTCATCAGTCAAAGACCAACAGCTTGTCAGTAAACGTCGTAATCAAATTATTAAAGGTGCCATGCGCTTGTTTCAAGAAAAAGGCTTTCATCGTACAACGACGAGAGAAATAGCGAAAGAATCAGGTTTCAGTATTGGTACTTTATATGAATATATAAGGACAAAAGAAGATGTCTTATTTTTAGTATGTGAGTCGATTCATGATCAAGTAAGAGATCGAATTGCAGATTCTATGGAAGTTGAAAATCCTTCGATTGAAAATATGCGTAAGGCAGTAAGATCTTTCTTTTACCTCATGGATGACATGCAAGATGAAATCTTAATGTTGTATCAGGAAACTAAATCACTAAAAAAGGAAACGAGAGACTTTGTTTTGCAACAAGAAAGAGCTGTAGTCGATATTATGATTAAATTGTTATCAACCTGCCTAGAAAGAGATAAAAAGGATAAGGAAATGTGCCTGATTGCCAATAATATTGTCGTTGGAGGACATATGTGGGGATTCCGGCGTTGGATTATTCAAAAACAATTTACACTTGAAGAATACATTGATTTGCAGATGCAACATTTGGACCAACTTACTAAAAAAATAACTTGATGAAAATTTATATGTTAGCAATATTAAAGGGAATGTCGAAACATGTGGGTTATTGAAGTAAAAAGTTGAGAAATAAATTTCTCAACTTTTTATGTCTTATATGTGGAATATTGCATCTATCTTTGTTTATAATGTAAAATATGTTTATCACGTTGTAATCATTTGTAACGTCTAAGATTAATTAGATAGGTGTGTTTACAGGTGATACCAACCTGATTCATTTAACTACCAATTATCAGGGGCAGTAAAAAGTCGCTGAACAAAGTTTTATGTTATTGTAAATGAGTTAATTTCATAAAACATAGCAACTTATTTAGTTATGAAATTGATTCAAGTAGATAGTTCAAATAAGAGCTGGATATACAAGAAGGTACATAGGCAGAATTATGCCTTGATTATATTTGCTAAGGGAGTGCATGAACGTGAGTTTGCAACAATTAACCCATGATGAGATTGACCATTTATCCATGATTGAGCTAGCAGCAAAAATACTTAAAGAAGAGAACAAAGCAATGAATTATAAGGTTATCTTCAATAAGATTGCTGAGCTGAAGGAATTTACCGATGAGCAAAAACAAAATATGATGGCACAGTTCTACACAGATATGAATGTTGATGGTCGTTTTCTTACATTAGGATCTGGAATGTGGGGATTGAAACGCTGGTATCCAGTGGATCAAGCAGAGGAAGAAATTACCGAGGAACCGAAGAAAAAGACAAAGAAGAAAAAGAAGAAAGCAGCAGTCGTTGATGATGCGGATGATGATCTAGATGTAACAGATGATGAAATTGATGACATTGTTAGTGATTTAGGTGATGATCTAGAAGACGAAGATTTTGAAGATGATTTAGATGAAGATTTAGAGGACCTTGAAGATGAAGTCGATGAATTCGAAGCGGATGAAGATTTAGAAGATGAAGTTGATGATGATAATTCACGTTAAGAAGTCTTGACTTTTCATAAGACAATGAGTACAATCTTTATTGGGCTCTTTGATTCGAAATACAAAGCGTTTTCCCAGTTAAATGGGGGAACGCTTTTCTTATTTTATTTTCCCCTTTAGCCATACTAGGAATAATAAAATATCATAGATAGAAAGAAGGATGAGGAACGTGACAAAGTATATCTTCGTTACTGGAGGAGTAGTATCTTCTCTAGGTAAAGGAATAACAGCAGCATCTTTAGGTCGTTTACTGAAAAACCGTGGATTAAGTGTGACTATCCAAAAATTTGATCCATATATTAATGTGGACCCTGGAACAATGAGTCCATATCAACATGGTGAAGTATTTGTAACACATGATGGAGCGGAAACAGATTTAGACTTAGGTCATTACGAACGCTTTATTGATATTAACTTAAACAAATACAGTAACATTACAACAGGGAAAGTTTATTCTAGCGTTATTCGTAAGGAACGTCGCGGAGATTATCTTGGTGGTACCGTTCAAGTAATTCCTCATATTACGAATGAGATCAAAGATCAAGTGTTTCGAGCAGGTGAAGCAACTGGTGCAGATGTCGTTATTACGGAAATTGGTGGAACAGTTGGGGATATTGAATCTTTACCTTTCCTTGAAGCAATTCGCCAAATAAAAAGTGATGTTGGTCGTGACAGTGTTATGTATGTTCACTGTACACTCGTACCTTATATTAAAGCAGCAGGCGAAATGAAAACCAAACCAACGCAACATAGTGTGAAAGAGTTACGCTCACTTGGTATTCAACCAGATGCGATTGTATTGCGAACAGAAATGGCTATAAGCAAAGACATGAAAGAAAAGATTGCTTTATTCTGTGATATTGATGATAAATCGGTTATCGAAATGCGTGATGCGGACACACTTTATCAAGTACCGATTGCGCTACAAGAAGAAAAGCTAGATCAAATTACATGCGATCATTTTGGCCTTGATTGCAAAGAAGCAGATATGGAAGAGTGGAAAGGCCTTGTGAATAAAGTACGTAACTTGAGTAAAACAACGCATATAGGACTTGTTGGTAAGTATGTAGAACTTCCCGATGCTTATTTATCTGTTGTTGAGTCATTAAAACATGCTGGTTATGACTATGACGCTGATGTCAAAATTCATTGGATCAACTCAGAGTTATTATCTAAAGAACAAATCAATGAGGAACTATCTAAAGTGGATGGTGTATTAGTTCCTGGTGGATTTGGAGATCGTGGTATTGATGGGAAAATTGAAGCTATTCGTTATGCCCGTGAAAATAATATTCCATTCTTTGGAATATGCTTAGGGATGCAATTAGCTTCTGTTGAGTTTGCTCGTAACGTGGTTGGGTTATCTCAGGCTCATTCAGCGGAAATCGATCCACATACACCTCATCCAGTCATTGATTTATTACCAGAACAGAAGGATATAGAAGATTTAGGTGGTACCCTTCGCTTAGGTGCTTATCCTTGTAAACTTGTTGATGGTACAAAAGCGAAAGAAGCTTACGACGGTGCAGATGTTATTGAAGAAAGGCATCGTCATCGTTATGAATTCAATAATGTATATAGAGATCAAATGTCGGAAAAAGGATTTGTATTTTCAGGTACAAGCCCAGATGGTCGCTTGGTTGAAACAATTGAAGTAAAAGATCATCCTTGGTTTGTAGCTTGTCAATTCCACCCAGAGTTTACTTCACGTCCAACTCGTGCACAAAGCTTATTTAAAGGCTTTATCGGGGCTTCCGTTGAATATCGTAAAGGTTAATATATTTATCATAAGGCTGTTCAAATATTTATTTGAGCAGCTTTTTTTGCATAGTCCTGTGGGTGATTAAATAACTGAAACAACCACATCTGGCACAAGCTCCCGTTTAGTTATTCAAGTGGGGAAAGAACGAACCATCCATTGGAAGAAGTTAAACTTTATAAGTTAATCTGTGAGCACCACCACGAACTATAAGTCACTGACAATGTATTACTACTCTTTTTCTGTATATGTTGGTAAAATAAGAATGTGTTTTTACCAATTTTTAGCAATATTAGTTTCGTGAAAAAACTCTTTTTCTAACTTAGCAGGATTATTTTTTGTAGTCATCGAATTTTATAATTACAAGAAATACACACAGGGGGAGAATGTTTATGGGAAATTCAATCTTAGTAGTAGACGATCAACCAGGTATCAGAATGTTATTAAGTGAGGTTCTATCAAATAAAGGATATACAGTATCCCTTGCAGGAACTGGAAAAGATGCGATCGATAAGCTAAGTGAAAAATTATATGATTTAGTTATTTTAGATTATAAACTTCCTGTGTTGGATGGCAAGGAGGTTATTAAGCAGATGAACTCCGACAAATACAATACAAAGATTGTAGTAATGAGTGGAATGGCAGAAAGTATACAAGAAGAAATAGCGGACTATAAAGTTGAGAAATTGATTTCAAAACCTTTTAATTTAAATGAATTGTGCTCTGATGTAGAAGGAATTTTAGAAGATTAATACAGATAGAATGGTTCTAACTTGTTGCACCAGAGACTGGGACTTGGTATTCTTATTATGTAATAAAAATGATTATTTTTTTATTGCTATGTAAATTTAAGGAGGAACTTTTCATGCCTTTAGTATCAATGAAGGAAATGCTAGAAAAAGGTAAAGAGAATGGTTATGCAGTAGGTCAGTTTAATATAAATAACCTAGAGTATGTACAAGCTATTCTTCAAGCTGCGGAAGAAGAGAAGTCACCAGTTATTCTTGGTGTTTCTGAAGGAGCTGGAAAATATATGGGTGGTTTCAATGTAGTCGTTGCTATGGTGAAATCATTAATGGAATCTTATGGTACAACTGTACCTGTAGCAATCCATTTAGATCATGGATCTAGCTTTCAAAAATGTGCAGAAGCAATCCATGCTGGTTTTACTTCTGTTATGATTGACGGATCTCATTCTCCAATCGAAGAAAACATCGCAGTTACAGGGAAAGTTGTGGAATTAGCACAAATCCATGGCGTTTCTGTAGAAGCTGAGGTTGGAACTGTTGGTGGAGAAGAAGATGGAGTAATCGGTGGAATCAAGTATGCTGATTTAGAAGAATGTCAACGTCTTGTAAAAGAGGCTGAAATAGACTGCTTAGCTCCAGCACTAGGTTCTGTGCACGGAGAATATCAAGGTGAACCAAATTTAGGATTTAAAGAAATGGAAGAAATTCTAAATGCAGTTAATGTACCTTTAGTACTTCATGGTGGTACTGGAATTCCAACTAAGGATATTCAAAAAGCTATTTCTTTAGGAACTGCTAAAATTAATGTAAATACTGAAAATCAATTAGCTCAAACAAGAGCAGTACGAAAAACATTAGAAGAAAAACCAAATCTCTATGACCCACGTAAATACTTAGGGCCAGGAACTGAAGCGATTAAAGAAACTGTAAAAGGTAAAATGCGTGAATTTGGTTCTTCTAACCAAGCATAATCACATAATTGAAACGAATGAGCTGTACCAATGGTACAGCTTTTCCAACAATTTTTACACGAAAAAAAGCAGGGAGGATTTGTGATGAAATTTTTTATCGATACAGCTAATATTGATGATATTCGAGCTGCGAATTCACTAGGAATACTAGCAGGTGTAACAACAAACCCGAGTTTAGTGGCTAAAGAAGGAGTTTCTTTCCACGATCGTTTACGTGAGATTACAAAAGAAGTATCTGGCTCTGTGAGTGCGGAAGTTATTTCTGAAGATGCAGAAGGCATGATAGAAGAAGGTAAAGAATTAGCAGCAATTGCTCCTAACATTACAGTAAAAGTTCCGATGACTTTAGAAGGATTAAAAGCAGTTAAAGTATTTAGTGAACTTAATATTAAAACAAATGTAACGCTTATTTTTAATGCCAACCAAGCATTACTTGCGGCACGTGCAGGTGCAACCTATGTATCCCCATTTTTAGGACGTTTAGATGATATTGGACAAGATGGAATGACTTTGATTTCTACTATTGCAGAAATATTTGATCGTCACAGTGTGTCCACAGAAATTATTGCTGCATCTATTCGTCATCCACTTCATGTAACAGATGCTGCACTAAATGGTGCACATATTGCGACAATTCCTTACAAAGTATTGGAACAACTCGTGAAGCATCCACTTACGGATCAAGGTATCCAAAAATTTCTAGACGATTGGAATAACCAGAAATAATTACATGATTTTGGTAAATTAGGAAACACTATTAATGGTAAAAAACGTTTTTAATGAAAATGCCTACTAACAACATGCAGTGTGTTCAACGAAGAACACCTCTTTAGGAATGAGGTTTTCATATGCAAAAATTATTAATTGAAGGTGGTCATGATTTAAATGGCCAAGTTCGAATTAGTGGAGCAAAGAACAGTGCGGTTGCCTTACTTCCCGCTGCAATATTGGCAGACTCAGCAGTAACGATTGAAGGTTTGCCTGAAATTTCTGATGTGGATACCTTAGGGGATTTACTTGAAGAAATTGGTGGCAGTGTATATAGAGATGGACAAGATATAACCATTCATCCTGAAAAGATGATGGCAATGCCTTTACCAAATGGAAAAGTCAAAAAACTTCGTGCATCCTATTATTTCATGGGGGCAATGCTTGGTAAGTTTAACAAAGCAGTAATTGGTTTACCAGGTGGATGTTTTTTAGGACCGCGACCAATTGATCAACATATCAAAGGGTTTGAAGCACTTGGTGCAGAGGTTACTAATGAACAAGGTGCGATTTATTTGCGAGCAAACGAATTACGTGGAGCACGTATCTATCTTGACGTTGTTAGTGTTGGTGCAACGATAAATATTATGTTGGCAGCAGTAAAAGCAAAAGGAAGAACTACCATTGAGAATGCTGCGAAAGAGCCAGAAATTATCGATGTAGCAACATTACTGACGAATATGGGAGCAAAAATTAAAGGAGTAGGTACGGATGTGATCCGAATCGATGGCGTGCCTTCTTTACACGGTTGCCGTCATACGATTATTCCTGATCGTATTGAAGCAGGAACGTATGCAATTGCTGCAGCGGCCAAAGGGAAGGAAGTAGTTATTGATAACGTGATTCCACAGCATTTAGAATCATTAATTGCAAAACTTCGTGAAATGAATGTTACGATTGAAGAAAGCGATGAACAATTATATATTGCACGAAACCGACCACTAAAGAGTGTGGATATTAAAACGTTAGTATATCCTGGTTTTCCGACGGATTTACAACAACCGTTTACTTCTTTATTAACACAAGCGAACCATTCTGGTGTAATAACGGACACCATCTATTCCGCTAGATTAAAGCATATCGATGAATTACGTCGAATGAATGCAGTTATTAAAGTGGAAGGTGGTTCGGTTATTGTATCAGGACCGGTACAGTTAGAAGGAGCAAAAGTAAAAGCCAGTGATCTTCGTGCAGGAGCATCGCTGATTATTGCTGGACTGTTAGCTGATGGAATCACAGAAATAACAGGGCTAGACCATATAGATAGAGGATATGAAAGATTAACTGAAAAGTTATCATCCTTAGGCGCGAATATTTGGCGTGAAGAAATGACAGATGTAGAGATAATGCAAGATCAAAATATGTAATGATGCCATTTCACATATCCATAAATACTTGATGGGATGAGTATTTGTAGAGGTATGTCCAAAGATATGAATTTTTGTACAACCTCAAAGAAAAAGACAAAAGGAGATGTTTGAAATGGAAAGAAGTTTATCAATGGAATTAGTACGTGTCACAGAGGCAGCAGCGCTACAATCTGCTCGTTGGATGGGTAGAGGTGTAAAAGATGAGGCTGATGATGCAGCAACTACTGCGATGCGTACAGTGTTTGATACCATACCAATGGATGGTACAGTCGTAATCGGTGAAGGCGAAATGGACGAAGCACCAATGCTTTATATTGGTGAAAAATTGGGTACTGGAGACGGTCCTGGAGTGGACGTAGCAGTAGACCCACTAGAAGGTACAGAAATTGTTGCTCAAGGAACGTGGAATGCCTTAGCTGTTATTGCTATTGCAGATAGAGGCACATTATTACATGCGCCAGATATGTATATGGAAAAAATTGCGGTAGGTCCAGATGCAGTAGGGAAAATTGATATTAACGCTCCAGTAGTTGATAATCTTAAAGCAGTAGCAAAGGCAAAAAATAAATCGATTGAAGATGTGGTAGCTACAGTTCTAGATCGTCCGCGTCATCAAAAACTAATTGATGAGATTCGTGCTTCTGGTGCTAGAATCAAATTAATTCCGAATGGTGATGTAGCAGCGGCGATTAATACTGCTTTTGATGATACAGGTGTAGATATTCTACTAGGATCTGGTGGAGCTCCAGAAGGTGTATTAGCAGCAGCGGCATTAAAATGTTTAGGTGGAGAACTTCAAGGGAAATTATTACCATCGAATGATGAAGAAATCAAACGTTGCCATGATATGGGAATCACTGACCTAAATAAAGTATTTTACATGAATGACTTTTGTAGTGGAGACGATGCTATTTTTGCAGCCACTGGTGTTACAGATGGAGAGTTACTAAAAGGTGTTCAATTTAAAGGGAAAAAAGCAACGACATCTACATTAGTAATGCGTGCCAAGAGTGGAACCGTTCGTTTCATTGATGGAACTCATAGTTTACAGAAAAAACCAGATCTCGTAATTAAACCATAATTTAAAAATAGAAGGTGTTCCCAATAAACGATTTGCTTTGTTAGAATTCTAACATCTAAAAAATACAATCGACATATTTTGGGGACAACTTCTACATTTTTAATTCCTTTCCAAAATTTCCTCTAATATTTGACAAAAAAGTCTATTGAATCTTTACTTCTAAAAGAGTATGATAATAGATGTTTAATATAGGCAAGAATAGGTTAGTCTGGTTGAATACAACTAAGAATAAAAGTGTGTTTTCAAAAGCGATAATCTTTCTTTTGAACAACCTCTTAAAACAACTTCGAATCGCTTCTGTTAAACTCAAATAATCTTCTAGTAACCTTCCAATTTAGATGGACAATCAATAAGGAATATGCGTTTTAGTGAAAGTAAATAAACAAAATCATGTAATAAAACAAGAATTTAGACAGGCGTGGTGATTTAGTGGAAACATTAACAATCTCTAATTTAGAGACAATGACATTAAAGGAAATTTATGCGTTGGCAAAGGAATATAAAGTTTCTTATTATGCTAAGCTGACCAAAAAGGAACTAATTTTTGCTATTCTAAAAGCACAAGCGGAAAAAGATGGATTTCTATTTATGGATGGCATCCTTGAAATTATACCTTCTGAAGGTTTCGGTTTTCTTCGTCCGATCAATTATTCTCCAAGTGCAGAAGATATCTATATTTCTGCTTCCCAAATACGTCGATTTGATTTAAGAAACGGTGATAAAGTTTCAGGTAAGGTACGTCCACCTAAAGAAAATGAAAGATATTATGGATTACTTCATGTCGATGCAGTTAATGATGAAGATCCTGATTCTTCAAAAGAACGTGTTCATTTTCCTGCATTAACAGCTCTATATCCAAATCGTACGATACAACTCGAGACAAAAACAAATCAACTATCTACAAGAATTATGGACTTGATGACTCCAGTAGGTTTTGGTCAGCGTGGATTAATTGTTGCGCCGCCAAAAGCTGGTAAGACAATGTTGATTAAAGAAATCGCAAACAGCATCTCTAAAAATCATCCTCATGCGAAATTGATAATTTTATTAGTAGATGAGCGACCTGAAGAAGTAACAGATATTGAACGCTCTGTCTCGGCCGATGTCGACGTAGTTAGCTCTACGTTTGATGAGGTTCCAGAAAGCCATATTAAGGTTTCTGAATTAGTATTAGAGCGCGCAATGCGTTTAGTTGAACACAAGCGGGATGTCATTGTACTTATGGATAGTATTACTCGTCTAGCAAGAGCGTATAACCTAGTTATTCCTCCGAGTGGACGAACGCTTTCTGGTGGTATTGACCCTGCAGCATTTCACCGTCCTAAAAGATTCTTTGGTGCTGCCCGAAATATTGAAGAGGGTGGTAGTTTTACAATTCTTGCAACTGCTCTTGTTGATACCGGATCACGCATGGATGATGTGATCTATGAAGAATTTAAAGGTACAGGTAATATGGAACTGCATCTCGATCGTCATCTTGCCGACCGACGAATTTTCCCAGCGATAGATATTATGCGTTCGGGTACACGTAAAGAAGAGTTACTAGTTGATAAAAGTCATCTTGATAAAATGTGGGCAATTCGTAAAACAATGCAGGATTCCCATGATTTCTTAGACCGTTTCTTAAAACGATTAAAGCAATCGAAAAGCAATGAAGAATTTCTTCAATTAATGGAAGAAGAGATGAAACGAAAAGGGATTTCTCGATAGTTCTATTTTAATAAAATGAATGACATACTCCTGTTGCATTTAGAACCGGAGACTGTTATAATCTTTCTATGTGAGTTTAGAAAAGGTGTACCCAACCGCCTATGACGACTCTTACAATAACTCTGTTTCCAAGGGACTCAGGGCAAAAAGGAGCGGAAATACAATGAAAAAGGATATTCATCCAGAGTACAAAAAAGTAGTATTTCTAGATACTAGTACGAATTTCAAATTCTTAAGTGGTTCTACTAAAGAATCTGATGAAACAATTGAATGGGAAGATGGAAACACATACCCATTAATTAAAGTAGAAATCAGTTCTGATTCTCACCCGTTCTACACTGGTAAGCAAAAAGCTGACAAAGTCGGCGGACGTGTGGATCGCTTTAAGAAAAAATATAATCTTCAATAAGAATGTTATTCAACGTAAGATTACGTTGAAGGCTTCCTAAAAAAGGCAGGCAAAATGTCTAATTTTGCCTGTTTTTTTACTTTCATTATTGTTAAAATAAGCTACATATGATGTCGGGATGAAATATATATCATCTACATATACTTACGAGTGCTTGTTTAAGGAGAATGTCCTGAAGTGTTTGTTTCACCGGACTTTTTGCACAATCTCGTACGGAGGAATATCTTGAGAGGGGATCTTCACATGTATGTAATGAAACAAAATGGCTGGGTAGAATTAATTTGTGGAAGTATGTTTTCTGGGAAATCAGAAGAATTAATTCGTCGCGTACGTCGTGCGACATATGCCCATATTAATGTAAGAGTGTATAAACCAGCAATCGATGATCGCTATGATGATAAAGCAATCGTGTCACATGATGGAACTTCTACTATGGCACGTCCAATTCACGATGCTGTTGAAATATTAGAAGATGTTGATAAACATATAGAGATTGTAGGGATTGATGAGGTTCAATTCTTTGATAATAATGTCGTAGATGTAATAGAGGAACTTGCTAATCGAGGTGTCCGTGTAATGGTAGCAGGTCTCGATTTAGATTTTCGCGGAGAACCCTTTGAACCTGTCCCGAAAATTATGGCATTAGCAGAGTCTGTAACGAAATTAAATGCTATTTGTCCGATATGCGGGTCACCTGCAAGTCGCACACAACGACTTATTGACGGCAAGCCAGCTTCGTATAACGACCCTATCATTTTGGTTGGTGCTTCTGAATCTTATGAACCTAGATGTAGACATCATCATGAAGTTCCTTTTCGCCCAGAAAATAATTTTGCAACAAAATCATGGGATGCATTAAAAAGTTAATAGTCAAAAATAAGCATGGATAGGTAAGTAATGAAAACTTATACTATCCTTTTTTGTACGGGCTTAACATGGATGTTAAATTGACCCAGGGACTCCCATATACTATAATGATACTGTTAATTAGAAAGAGGTGTATGTCCGATGTTAGATCGTTTACAATCATTAGAGGACAGATATAATAAATTAAATGAAATGCTTAGTGACCCGGAAGTTATTAATGATTCTAAAAAACTTCGTGAGTACTCTAAAGAGCAATCTGGCTTAGAAGACGTCGTTCAAGCTTATCGTGAGTATAAAGAGGTCACCGAACAGTTAACCGATGCAAAAGAAATGATGGAAGATAAATTAGATGATGAAATGTATGAAATGGTGAAAGCAGAAATCTCTGAATTAAACGGACGAAGAGAAGAACTAGAATCAAGTATGAAGATTCTTCTATTACCAAAAGACCCAAACGATGATAAGAACGTATTTATGGAGATTCGTGGTGCTGCGGGTGGAGACGAGGCTGCTTTATTTGCTGGTGATTTATATCGAATGTATTCTCGTTATGCGGAACACCAAGGGTGGAAGATTGAAGTTATGGAAGTAAGTTCTACAGGAGTAGGCGGATATAAAGAGGTCATCTTTATGATTAATGGATCCGATGTTTATTCGAAGCTAAAATACGAAAATGGGGCTCATCGGGTGCAGCGGGTTCCAGAAACAGAATCTGGTGGACGTATACATACTTCAACAGCAACCGTAGCTGTACTTCCTGAAGCGGAAGAAGTGGAAGTAGAAGTTCATGATAAGGATATTCGTGTCGATACCTTTGCATCTAGTGGACCAGGTGGCCAAAGTGTAAATACAACGATGTCTGCTGTTCGACTTACACATGTACCTACTGGAATTGTAGTATCCATTCAAGATGAGAAATCACAAATTAAAAATAAAGAAAAAGCAATGAAAGTATTGCGTGCACGTATTTATGATAAATTCCAACAAGAAGCACAAGCGGAATATGATGAAAATCGTAAATCTGCAGTTGGATCAGGAGACCGTTCCGAACGTATCCGAACGTATAATTTCCCGCAAAATCGTGTAACAGATCACCGAATCGGTCTAACAATTCAAAAATTGGACCAAATTATGCAAGGGAAATTAGATGAATTTATCGATGCTTTAGTAATGGAAGAACAAACGAAAAAATTAGAGCAAATAGGTGAGTAATTAAATGAATGATAAATGTTATGAAGTCCTTCAACGGGCTTCTCTTTTTTTAGAAAAGGCTGGACGCGAGCCAAAAGTAGCAGAGATTCTCTTGTTACATCATTTACAAATAACAAAAGAGAAATTGTTAATGAGATGGAGAGATTCCATTGATAAAAATACCATCGAGGCATTTGAAAAAGACATCTTTACGCACGTAGAGACAGGAGTTCCAGTTCAACATTTAACGAAAGTAGAACATTTTTATGGACGTGAATTTGAAGTAAATCAACATGTTTTAATTCCCCGTCCAGAAACAGAAGAATTAGTCCAACAAGTAATCCAACAGGCGCATACAATGGATAAACCTTTAACTATTGTCGATGTTGGAACTGGTAGTGGAGTAATTGCGATAACATTAGCGCTTGAGCTTGCTGGATCACGCGTTTTTGCAACGGATATTTCAGATAAAGCATTATCGGTTGCAAAAAGAAATGCTCAGGCGCTGCAAGCGGAAGTCACTTTTCTGGAAGGAAACTTTTTAGAACCATTTTTAGGTTTAAATCAAACAGCAGATATCGTCGTTTCCAACCCGCCGTATATACCATCGTCAAAATCTGAAGAGTTACAAGATACGGTGAAAAATTTTGATCCTGAATTAGCATTGTTTGCAGAGAATAATGGCTTAGCTGCGTATCATGCTATTTTAAGACAAATGCAGACCATGAAATTATCAGAGCAATCGATTTTAGCTTTTGAGATCGGATTTGATCAATCAGCAGCGATTACAAACATGATTAGACAGAACCTACCTTCAAGAGAAGTATGTACTATTAAAGATATAAATGAAAAAGACCGAATTTTATTAGCGAATGTAATAAAAGGATAAGAATAGATATAAAGAAATTGCGATATAACCAAAAGTTTTGGTCAAAAGAAGGATGGTAGTTAGAATAAGAAATATACAGAGATTCCTTGAAAATTAAAAATCGATTTTCTGCGTGCGATGCAATGCTGTCGAGGTCTTCCTTGTCATGGGAGAGGCTAAAGAGCAAACCCTGATGCATAAGCATCAGGAAGCTCACCAGCCGCCGTAGGATAAGCGGAGTTTGTGATCTCTTTGAACTTTTCTATTAGCTAAAGAAATAAATTCATAGATTCATAGTATAAATAATCACCTCCTTGTCCAGACTGTTGATGAACAGATGGAAGGGAGATTTTTTTATGAAAAAGCTTTGGCTCTTATTAGGATTATTAGTAGGATTATTTTTTCTTATACCGTTAGTTGCTTTTACATCTAGTTCTGATTCTAAAGAGGATACAGGATATCAAGTCATTCCTGACGAAGCGATTCGTCTTCGAATTTTAGCAAATAGTGATAGTGATAGTGATCAAGAAATAAAACACAAAGTGCGTGATGAAATTAATGAAGTAGTTACTGAGTGGGTAAAAGATATTGATGATATTCATGAGGCAAGGAAACTAATTCAATCAAGAATCTCAGAATTAGAAACAGTGGTTGATGAAGCGTTAATCGAAGAAGAGGAAAATGTTGGATACACTGTAGAATATGGTGAAAACATATCATTTCCGGCAAAATTATATGGAAACTATTTATATCCAGCAGGAGAATATGAGGCAATTCTAGTAACGCTAGGTGAAGGATCAGGTTCGAATTGGTGGTGTGTATTATTCCCGCCTTTATGCTTTCTTGATTTCTTCAACGGAACGTCTGTTGCAGCTGAAGGCGAAGAACATGAAGTAGAGGAAGAAGAGGAGACAGAGGTGAAATTCTTTTTATTTGAATGGTTAGGATGGTCATAGTTTCTCTATTATTTGCATAGAATAACAATAATTAGATGAAAGATTATCTACTAAACTTTTAATAGAGGTGATCACATGCAAATTTTAAAAGTAGAAGAAGCGGAAAAACAAGCAGTGAATGATTTTCTCGATAGAAATGAAAATGTATCGAAAGACTGTCTATTGACACACGGATACGTAGTTGAAATGAATGGTAGAATTGATGGTTGTTTTGTGTTAGAACCAATGGAAGATCATGCGTTTTGGTTAAAACAATTGTATATAACGCAATCGGAAGCAAGAAAACTTCCTGTCTTATTAGAAGGAATTCTTGTAATAGCTAGAAAAATTGAAGCAAAATGTGTATATGTGCATAGTCATCAGCCAGTTGTGGATATCCTTCTAGAAGCATTGCAGTTTAAGCGTGAAGAGCAAATTGAAGTGAGGAAAATAGACCAGCATAAAAAAGGAAATTGGTGGACGTATAACGTATCATAATAGGAGTTACACACAGTATACACAGCCACCTGTGTATAAATAGGGATAACCTGTGAACAAAAACAACAATGTGGATAAGTTCTTGTGGAAAAGTGGATAATCATGAAGGATTATTCACTTTTTTGCGTTTCTAGTCGGCTTCTACTAAAATAGAAACGTAGAAAAGAGGTTACGGAATGACTACGAAACGATGGAATATGAATGATATAGACAAGAATCAAGATTATATAAAGGAAGCTGCAGCTGTACTGAGATCCGGTCAAACGGTAGCTTTCCCAACAGAGACAGTGTACGGATTAGGTGCGGATGCCACAAATTCACAAGCGGTTTCTAATATTTTTCAAGCAAAGGGTAGACCGGGGGATAATCCACTTATAGCTCATGTGGCTACAAAAGAACAATTACAACGTCTAGTTACTTTTGTACCAGCCTATGTGGATAAATTAATTGCTCATTTTTCTCCGGGTCCGTTGACGTTTATTTTACCAAGTAATGGGACATGTGCTTCAAATGTAACAGCAGGACTTGATACAATCGGTGTACGTATACCGAATCATCCTATAGCATTACAATTATTAAAGGAAGTGGATACTCCGATTGCAGCACCGAGTGCAAATATTTCTGGAAAACCTAGCCCGACAACAGCTGATCATGTTTTTGAAGATCTTGAAGGAAGAATTGCAGGACTCGTCGATGGTGGCCCAACAGGAGTTGGGTTGGAATCCACTATTATTGATTGTACACAAGAGATTCCAGTGATACTTCGCCCAGGTGGAGTTACGAAAGAGAATTTAGAGAGCGTGGTTGGACACGTTATGGTTGATCCAGGAATTATAGATGGTGAAGGGAAACCGAAAGCTCCAGGATTGAAGTATAAGCATTATGCCCCAGAGGTTCCTTTATGGATTTTTGAAGGTGATAGTAATGGATTCCAAAAGTTGATTGAGAAAGAACAGCAAAACAATCATAGAGTTGGTGTATTATGTTCCAATCAATCTGCAATTCAATTATCTCATGATAATATCTATCAGCTAGGTGATTCGATGGAAGAGATTGCATCAAGCCTTTATGATGGCTTGCGTTATTTTAAACAACAAGCAGTAGATATTATTATTTGTGAGTCTTTCCCCGAAACGGGAATGGGCCAAGCAATTATGAATCGATTACGTAAAGCTTCTGACTCGACAATTAAGTAAAGAATCCGAAATGAATTGAAACTTTTTACACACAATCCATTTCTTTTATGGTCGAGTTATTTTCCTTGTACGGATACAAGGGTACTAAAATTATTATAAACAGGTATTCATAAGCCTTCTTATTCATGCATATAGTGTATTAGCATGTCCTAGGGGGAAATTGAATGACTTTTTCAACGGAATATATATCAATCATTTTATTAGCAATTGGCTTAAGCATGGATGGATTTTCAGTTAGCTTGGGTCTAGGAATGCAACAATTACGATTAAAACGGATTGCGTATATTGGGTTAACGATTGGACTTTTACACATGTTAATGCCTTTGGCGGGTATGTTGCTTGGACAAGTTATTTCCGAGCAAATCGGTCAATGGACATCGCTTGCTAGCGGGGTACTACTATTTTTAATAGGTGCACATATGTTTTTTTCTGCTTTTCATTTAACGGAAGGATTTCGTTGGCAGCCGGTGGGTGTAGGACTGTGGATAATAGCATTCAGTGTTAGCTTAGATAGTTTTACAGTTGGACTGGGACTTGGAATATCTGGAGTTCAAATTCTTGTTACTCTTTTAGCTTTCGGCCTTATCAGCTGTTTTGTCACATGGCTGGGGATGCTGATTGGTCGTAAAGTGTATAGGTTTTTAGGGGTGTATAGTCAACTTCTTGGAGGAAGTATACTTTGTGGATTTGGTATATTTATTTTATTTAGTTAGTACATGAATCAATTTCCTAATTTAATATATTTGCTATAAAATCCGAATGTCGTGATATTTGATTTCCATTGCAGACGGATGCTTACCGCAGGCACGGCTTCAGCTAACTTGAAAAGACGACCACTTTTCAAGTTAGCTGAAGCTCGTGCTTTTCCTGCAGGGGTCGCCGTCTTTCATTACAATCAAAGCCAAGACTTTCCTGTAATCCAAACAATAAAATTTGTATTCTTACTTTGATACCGATATTTACGTATATTAAACATCATTTTTCCAATTTGATGAAATTTTACAAAATTATAGATAATTACTTTCCAATATGTTACAAATGAGTTGTATTTATTACAAATTAGGAGGTGAATATTCTTATCGAAATTACATCATGAATCACTTAATAAAAAACTAGAGAGGATTGATTGTATGAGTAGAAAGAATTTATTATCAGTATTTATTGCCTTCATTACATTTCTAATAATTACACCTTCTGTTTTGGCTAATGAAGCTGAGATTATTTCAGAACAAGAAGATGCAACGTATCAAATGTTTGATAACTCAGAGGAATATTGGACAAAAGAAAGAATGGAAAATGCAATTCCAATGGATAAGCATGTTGATAAAGCTACGGAATCAAAAAGCCTAACAGATTCAGAAGCAAATGAGAATCAAACAAACGAAAGGCCATACAACACAGAACCTGCTAGCCCCAAGTATAATAATGCGTTAGATTTTAGTCCAAATGCAGTTGTTCCTAGTACTACAGGAAAGCTATTCTTTTACAATCCGAACGATGGAAATAATTATGTTTGCTCTGCTTCGGCAGTCAACAACCCAAACAAGAATTTAGTTTCAACTGCTGGTCATTGTATGCATGAAGGTAGTGGCGGAGATTTTTACACGAATATCGTATTTGTTCCAGCATATTATGAAGGGAACGCTCCATACGGGAGATGGGATGTAAATTGG
Source organism: Oceanobacillus sp. E9 (assembly GCF_001741975.1). Taxonomy (NCBI): domain Bacteria; kingdom Bacillati; phylum Bacillota; class Bacilli; order Caryophanales; family Bacillaceae; genus Oceanobacillus; species Oceanobacillus sp. E9. Next base: position 95,109 of record NZ_LSNA01000001.1, on the reverse strand, counting down.
AAAGTTACTTTTAGAGGCTGGACGGACAATGGTAATTATGACTATGATCAAGCATTTCTAACTGTATTTCAGAATGATGGAAGAAATCTTGTTAATGTCGTCGGAGGTAATGGGTTAAGTTTCAATTATAGCCAGAATCAATCTGACGTGCGTGTTACTGGTTATCCAGCAGCAGATCCTTACCCAGGAGACATCCCATATTCTTGTTATGGAGATACTTCTAAAAGATTTCTGAGTAATGATGCACAAATTTCATGTGGATTTACTGGTGGAGCAAGTGGTGGAGCATGGTTTAGAACTATGTCTAGTGAGAATTTAGGGCAGATATTTGCCGTAACTTCTAGGAGATCTGAGCCAAGAGGTACTCTATATGCTAGACCATTTACTTCAGATTATCGTGACTTATTCGAGGGTATGGAAGATAGATAGATTAAAATAAGGAAGGAGCTTATGAATGTCAGTATCCTTTAAAAGATTATATCTCGTCTTAATTTGTTTAATTATTCTTGTGGGTGTTATTGGATGTGGCAATGATGATGTGGAACTTCCAGAAGAATATGATCCATCTAATAAAGAAAATCCCCCTGAAGATGAGAGTACACCTGAAAGTGAAGAAGATCCTCCACCAGAAGGAGAAACTGAATTGCCTAAGAATCCTATCCCTAAAGATGAAATTGACCCAGGAGACAATCAGAATCCTCCTGGGGAATCACATGAAGAGAAAGATTCACCTAACAATTGAGCTAACTATATGTATTTAACAAATAGACCTATCAAAGGAGGCAAATAGCTACCTCCAAACGTTAGGTCTTTTTGTTTTCAGGTTAGTTAGACTAAAATCTATTTGGGCTGAGCAGGATCTTTACAATGTATTTGATGCTGTATATTTAAAAGAAAAACTTATGTCACTAGAATCTCTTTTTAAAAAGAGATATTGATAATTATTTTGGAATTAATGTAGCAAAATTTCTAAGACATATACCCATGTATAAAAATACAGATACAGAAGACATATAAAATGAGGTGGCTGCTTCTACAGAGCTACCTCAAAGATAGAAAACCATATTTGAAAGAGAATAATTGCACGGGGGAAGAACTATAAATGAGTTATTAGAAATGTTATCTCATTTATAGTTCTTTTTTGGTAGGGTATAATGGCTTTATAAGAAAATTAAGGTAAACGTGTACTAGCATCATATGATATATTGATTTTTATAGAATAAGTGGAGGGTTATATATGAATGTTTTATTTATATGTACAGGAAATACTTGCCGAAGTCCGATGGCTGAGGGTTTGTTAAAAAGTAAGATGCCTAAATTGAATGTGAAGTCGGCAGGAACGACAGCAATGAATCATAGCCCTGCGTCAAATCATACCATTCAAGCATTATCTGAAAAAGGGATTGATATGCATCATTATTCCCAATCAGTAAGTGAGGAGTTAATAGAATGGGCAGATATTGTTCTTACAATGACTACTTCACATAAGCAATTGCTAATTATTCAATTTCCGGAGCAACAAGATAAGTATTTTACACTTAAAGAATATGTTTCAGAAGCCGATAAAGAAATATGGAAACAGATACAAAAGGCCTATGCTGATTTAGAGGAAAAACGTGCTTTATTTATTCATAATCATCAAGATATGATGAATAACTTTCAGTTACATCAATCGGTTTCAAAGGAATTTCAAAAAGAAATTAATGAGATTCAACGTTTGGAATCTAAACTAATCAATTATGATATTTCTGATCCATTTGGAGGTGGATTAGAACTTTATCGTAATACGATGAAAGAAATTGAAGACTGCATAGACCTTTTTGTTCAAAAACATACGTAATGTAGGAGGAAATTATGAAGAAAAAGTATCGGTTCAGTCTACGTTTGAAACTTGTTTTTTTAATAACTGTATTAGCAATGATTACTTATGGATTTAGTGCGTTATTTATTTATGTAGTAAATGATTATGTACAGCAATTTTGGACTATTTCCGATGAATTGTATTTAACAATCATATTATTACTAGGTATCTTTTGGTCGGGATTACTCGCCTTTTTTGCGGCTAAATGGATTACAAAACCAATGGAAAATTTAGAAAAAGTGGCAACGGAAGCATCTCTAGGAAATTTGGACCAACAAGTGATTATACCTCGATCGGACGATGAAATCCGTTCGCTTTCTTTAGCGGTCAATGGTATGTTAGAAAATCTGAACCGAATGGTACATAACATTGATACACATTTTGAAAAAACGAATGAGACAGTTGTTCAGTTAAAGAACGCATCTCATACAGCATCTCAACATTCGACAGCTATTGGTCAATCTATCGTCGATATTTCCAATGGTGCCGAGAGTTCATCAGAAGCTACTCAACAAACTGCAGCATCTGTTGAATTAGCTACCGATTTGGCTCGAAAAGTACAAGGAAAAGCAGAACAATCTACCGATAAATCGAAGTCGATGCTAACTACTTTACAGGAAGGGCAACGAGTGGTTCGGCAGTTAGTAACAGGTATTCAAAAATTAACAAATGAACAAGAATTATCGTTAAAAGATGTTGATCATTTAAAACAAAATGCAAAACAAGTAGAAACAATCATTACATTAGTGGGAGAAATTGCGGAACAAACGAATCTTCTAGCCTTAAATGCATCAATTGAAGCAGCACGTGCAGGTGAACATGGAAAAGGTTTTGCCGTTGTCGCTGAAGAAATTCGTAAACTAGCTGATCAAAGTGCTCAAGCAGTGCAGCAGATATCGGAGTTAATCGGAGCTATTCAGCATGATGTTACTCAGGTAGTAGAAAAAATTAATGAAAATGTGCAGTATGCAAAAGAAGAAGCAAAACAAGGAGAAGGAACGAACCGTACAATTGAACAGATGGCTGATTCCATTAAGGATGTTGCAAACGAGATTGAAATGATTCATCAGTTAGTAGATCAGCAGCTTCATTCCATTCAAGATACAGTACAACAATCTCAAGAAGTTGCAGCTATAGCAGAAGAAACATCAGCAGGAACAGAAGAAGTCAATGCTGCTATTCAAGAACAAGTAATAACAATGGAGCAAGTCGATCAATTAGCCCATGAAATGGAACAACATGCGAATAATTTAAAATCACAAATTAACCAATTTAAGGTAAGGAAACATGAAGTAGAAAGTAATGTTGAGCCTTTTGAGGCAGAAAAGGAAGAATCTTATCTAGAAAAAAGTGAATCTACTTTGACGAAAAATAGGAATAAAGAAGTTTCGTAAATTAACAAAAATCATGGTATGCTAAATGAAATGATAAGTGTCTGATAAGCAATAGACAATCTACCTCTTTTTTGTAGAGGAATATTACTGAAATTTGTTAATTGCCGGGCACTAGATCTAGACATTGTTACTGATGGGTCAAATGTTTCTTGACTTTCTAAGAAGTTAGGTGAAAGAATAATGACAAAAGATAGACTTGCACAAGATCTACAGTGTATTGTCAAAGAGTGGATAGACGCTAGTATTCTGCGAGAAAATGATATTTTCGTTATTGGCTGTTCGACAAGTGAAGTTGCTGGGCAGCCAATTGGAACAGCAGGTAGTGAGCAAATTGCTTCTACTATCTATCAACAACTCCAATTTCTACAAGATGCTACAGGCATACATTTAGCATTTCAATGTTGTGAACACCTTAACCGAGCAATCGTCGTAGAAAGGACAGTAGCAACATCCTATTCCTTACCAGAAGTTACTGTTGTACCGGTACGGCAGGCTGGAGGAGCAATGGCTACCTATGCCTATAAACATATGGATAATCCGGTTGTCGTAGAAGAAATTACAGCGGATGCAGGAATGGATATTGGAGAAACAATGATAGGGATGCATTTAAAACATGTTGCAGTTCCACTTAAATTCAAACAACGATTTGTTAATCATGCTCGTGTAAGAGCTGCTAGTACTCGACCAAAGCTAATAGGAGGAATTAGAGCCTTCTATGGTAATAATCATTATTAATTATCATCTACATCAGTAAATCTATAAAATCTCATTACATAGGGGGCTATACCAATGATGGAATATGTGAAACAAGCAGATGCCGAAGTGTTTGAAGCAATGCAAGCCGAAAAAAATCGTCAGCAAGATAAGATTGAATTAATTGCATCCGAAAACTTTGTTACGAAAGCAGTAATGGATGCGATGGGTTCTATTCTTACCAATAAATATGCAGAAGGTTATCCAGGCAAGCGTTATTATGGTGGTTGTGAGCACGTTGATGTAGTGGAGAACCTTGCTCGCGATCGTGCGAAAGAATTATTTGGTGCTGATCACGCAAATGTGCAACCTCATTCAGGAGCACAAGCCAATATGGCAGTTTATTCTGCCGTTCTTGAGCCTGGCGATACTGTATTAGGTATGAACTTAAATCATGGTGGACATTTGACTCACGGTAGCCCGGTTAACTTTAGTGGTCAATTGTATAATTTTGTTGACTACGGTGTGGATAAAGAAACAGAGCAATTAGATTATGATGCTGTATTGGAAAAAGCGAAGGAAGTTAAGCCGAAATTAATTGTGGCAGGAGCAAGTGCATACTCTCGTTCTATTAATTTTGCTAAATTCCGTGAGATTGCTGACACGGTAGATGCATATCTAATGGTAGATATGGCACATATTGCTGGCTTAGTTGCTACTGGTGAACATGAAAATCCAGTTCCGCATGCAGATTTCGTCACTACTACAACGCATAAAACTTTGCGTGGACCTCGTGGTGGTATGATTCTATGTAAAGAAGAATTTGCGAAAAAAGTTGATAAAGCGATTTTCCCAGGGATACAAGGTGGACCACTGATGCATGTTATTGCTGCAAAAGCTGTTTCATTTAAAGAGGCATTATCAGAAGACTTCAAAACATACACAAAGCAGATTGTTGCTAATGCGAAGACGTTAGGGCAAGCTCTTAATAAAGAAGGAATTCGTATTGTATCTGGAGGTACAGATAACCATTTACTTTTATTAGATGTTACTCCTTTACAATTAACAGGAAAAATAGCTGAAAAAGCATTAGATGATATTGGGATAACAACAAATAAAAATACGATTCCATTTGATCAAGAAAGTCCTTTTGTTACAAGTGGTATTCGGATCGGTACTGCTGCTGTAACTACTCGTGGTTTTGGTGAAGAAGAAATGAAAGAAATTGCTTCTATTATTTCTTTAACGTTAAAAAATCATGAAAATGAAACGAAGTTAAAAGAAGCGGCGCAACGTGTACAAACTCTTACAGAAAAATTCCCGCTATATGCTTAAATAGAATCGATAGAGACGAACAATAATTGGATGATAACACATTATCCAGTATTGTTCGTTTTTCTTTAATAGAGTCAATTTTATATTTGTGTGAATTCCGAAAAGCAGAATAGGTTTTGAAGCCCTGCTTCAGAAATATACTGCGCTTTCCGTGGGCGGATGGGTGAGCCTTCGGGTGCTTACGCATTCCTGGGTCTCGCCTAGGCCTACTTCCCACAGGACAAGGAAGACTTCGACAGCATTGCATCGCACGCAGAAAATCGATTTTTGATTTTCAAGGAGTCTCCGTATATTTCTTACGCTTATTCTAGCTATTATCCTACTATTGACCAAAATTTTTTGTTGAGTTAATGAAGCTGGAAGTAGCGGTTTCTGTATACGAACGATTGGAATCTCAATTTCATAATCGCTAAGTTTTATTTAAAAACCAATATTTTAGTGATAGTTATATAATAATGTTCGTATTATAGCAAAACATGGCTTTGATTGGAATGGAAGACGGCGACTCCTGCAGGAATAGCACGAGCTGAAGATCCACTTGAAAAGTGTTTTTCTTTTCAAGTTAGCTGAAGCCGTGCCTGCTGAAAAGCGCCCGTCTGTAATGGAAATCAAAATAGAAAATGAGTAATTTAAACAAAGGTATCTTTTTTGTTCATGATTTTTAAAATGGTTAAATCTTTGATGATATGATTAATTATCTTTAAAATCAAAAATTTGTAAAGACTTACCAACAGGAAAACTATACTTGAAAGCAGTGAATATTTTCAGTACAATTTTAAAGATATATCTTTTAATATGAGGAGTGATCTTAAGATGGGTAATGTATTTGTATTTGATCATCCGTTAATTCAACATAAATTAACGTACATACGTGATAAAAATACGGGAACAAAAGAGTTTCGTGAGCTTGTCGATGAAGTTGCAATGTTAATGGCTTTTGAAATTACACGTGACTTGCCAGTGAAAGAAGTAAATGTAGAAACTCCAGTAACTACGGCACCTTCTAAAGTTCTTGCGGGGAAAAAGCTAGGATTAGTTCCTATTTTACGTGCAGGTTTAGGAATGGTAGATGGTGTTCGTAAGTTAATCCCAGCAGCAAAAGTTGGACATGTTGGTCTATATCGTGACCCAGAAACATTCAAGCCTGTCGAGTACTATGTTAAACTTCCAAACGATATTGAAGAACGCGAACTGATTGTGATCGATCCTATGTTAGCAACAGGCGGTTCTGCGAATGATGCTATTGCAGCATTGAAAAAACGTGGCGGTAAAAATATCCGTTTAATGTGCTTAATCGCTGCTCCAGAGGGTGTCGAAGTAATTAAGGAAGCACATCCAGATGTGGATATTTATTTAGCAGCTATGGATGAACGTCTTGATGATCATGGTTACATTATTCCTGGTCTTGGGGATGCTGGAGATCGCTTATTCGGTACAAAATAAAGTAACAAGTTGATATTTTTAGTTAATATACGGTCGATTTCTATGGAACAGCGATGTATTTCGAGACCATGGAAGTTGATCGTATTTCTATGTAATAAGTAAGGCGGATATGTGACTATTAAGCAATTTCTACAAATTTAGAATTAATTTATCTGAAAATAAATTAGATCAGATAATCCGTATAATTATAATTAAAACTTCAAAAGCTATGGGAATAAGGTGGTGCTCGGATGCATATCGTAAAACTTATCCCCATATTTTTTTATGCAATTTTATTGTTCACTTGTAGTTATCCACAATTAACAACATTTGCAGAATTTAAACAAAAGGAATCGATTATTATTGAAGTGGAAGGTGACCCACATGAACAAGTGAAGTATATAGAAGATTACCATCCTTTTATTGAAGTGATTTCTGTATACGATACGATTTTTAATGGAATAGCCCTACAAGGTTCCCCAGAACAACTCCAGCGAATGGAAGCATTAGAATTCATTAAAAGTATCCATTCTGTACAAGAATATCAAGCTATACCAACTACAAAGTCTTCACTTTTAACTGAATTACAACCGTCAATAACAGAGACAGAGCCGTATTCGTGGAACGATACTTCCTACACGGGTAAAGGTGTAAAAGTAGGAGTAATAGATACTGGGATTGATTATGACCATCCAGATTTACAGAAGAATTATATAAACGGATATGATTTAGTGGATCTCGATGATGACCCGATGGAGACACAGCCTGAACAGGGAGTACCTACTTCACATGGGACACATGTAGCCGGAATCATCGCTGCAAATGGAGAATTAAAGGGAATAGCTCCAGATGCAGAAATCTATGCTTATCGTGCACTTGGTCCAGGTGGAGCAGGGACTTCTGTGCAAGTATTAGCTGCGATGGAAAAAGCGGTTGAAGATGAAGTAGATATTATTAATCTTTCATTAGGTAACAATGTCAATGTTCCTGATTATCCAACAAGTCAAGCGGTAAATCGTGCTGCTGAACTCGGGATTTTTGTTGTGATTGCTAATGGTAATAGTGGCCCTGATGCATGGACTGTAGGTTCACCAGCCACCGCAAACAAAGCCTTTTCTGTTGGTGCTTCTACGACTCCGTCAACTGCTCCGGTATTAGAAGATTCTTTTGAAGATAAAATAATTCCATTGTTAGAGATGCTTGGTGCTCCTGAATGGAATTTGGAAAAAGATTATGATATTTCTTCAATAGAGGAAGAAGTAACCGGCTCTCTTTCTGGAAAAATAGCTCTTGTACAACGAGGGGAGATACCTTTTCATCAATTAGCGAAGCAAGCGGAAGAATTAGGAGCCGAAGCAGTACTTATATACAATAACGAAGCTGGACCTTTCCAAGGTTCTGTAGAGTTTCGTAATGCTCCCGTACAAATTCCCGTAGCAGCAATCTCTCAAGAAGATGGTGAATGGTTAAAACAACAAGCGGAGGAAACTAATCATTATTTCATTGATTCAAAACGTATAGATCAACCAGTTCAGGTAGCACCATTTAGTTCAAGAGGACCTGTGACAATTAACTGGCAGATAAAACCTGATATTATTGCTCCGGGTACTGGAATCTGGAGCACTGTTCCAGATGGATATCAAGCTATGGATGGGACGAGTATGGCCACCCCTCATGTAGCTGGAGCGGCAGCAGTAATTAAGGAAGCAAAACCAGATTGGACGAATGAACAAATTATTGGAGCAATCCAAACGTCGGCAGATCAACTTATGCATGCTGATGAACTAGTTTCTTCGACGGAACAAGGGATGGGAGTGATCGATGTGAATAAAGCGATTGAAGCAAATACGATTATTCATAATGGTCAACTCCAATTTGGCAAGGTAGATAACTATCGTCAAGAGTTTCAGCATAATTTAATTGTTGAAAATATGACAGCCGAACCACAATCTTATCAATTTCAAATACCATATAAAGACAAAGGGATATCGTGGAATTTACCTGGTGCTTTTCAGTTGGATCCTTATGAAAAGAAGGAGATTCCTATCGAAGCGTTTGTTACAGGAATGCAATTAGATAAAGGAGTTCATCAAGGCTGGATAGCTTTAGAACAAGGAAATGCAACATATGAATTACCGTATATTATCGTAAATAAGGAAGCGGATCAACCAAAAAGTGCTGGTTTTGAGTTTACGTTAAAAACCCTTTCTGACGATTTATATCAATATCAAATTTATATGACAGAATCGGCTCGAAAGCTTGAAGTTGATTTATATGATCCAGATACCCTTGTCTATAAGCGGAGATTGTTGGAAGAAAAGAACTTAGAACAAGGTCTACACACTGGAGAACTTACGACGAAGCAAGCTGGAAAAGGAGGATATTATCTAGCTATTGTAACTGTTTACATGGATGATGGAACGTATGAAAGCTCAGAGGCAATGGTCTACATTAAGTAGAAATACATTTGTTCACAAAAAAGTCATAAAACGAAAGTTGTTAAATAACATGAAAGAATCCATTTGTGATACAGTGCACAATAGGGGAAATCAGGGCGAGAAAGACTAATATGTCAATGTTTATATATGTAATATAATTAATATGATTAATGCCTATTACTAATTGACAATCCTAGCTTGGCTAATGTAAACTTGTTTAGTGTGGAGTGAGGAGAAACAGCTTTTTTAGCCCATTTTTGTTCGCGAAATTATCCCCTGTTATGAAACAGCGAACAATGGTTCCTTCTGACTTCAAATACATAGATGCAATGAATGTAACACCTCCGCATCTAAAACTACAAGTAATATTACCTAGCAAGAGATTTTCCCCGATTTGATTGAAAACGGATGCAAATGTGAGTTGGTAGTCTTTTACCGGGTTTAGGAGTGTAGCAAATATAATGTCTAATTATGATAAAATGATAACCCGACAGCGTCAATGGATGTTTTATTTACTAGCAATATTAGTGCTTTGCGCTGGGTTTCTACCATATCCCCGTGTTTTTTTCGGATTAATCCTAGGTAGTATCATTAGTCTTTATAACTTGTGGTTACTACAGAGCAAGTCAGCAAAACTTGGGGAAACAGTTGCAGCAGGTGGGAAGGCCAGAGGAGGATTAGGTACGTTTACAAGAATGGCCGCCGCAGTGTTGGGAGTGATGATTGCGATGCGATTTGAAGAACACTTCCACTTTATAGCTGTAATCATTGGGATTCTTTCTTCTTATTTTGTTATGGCGTTAGATATCATTGTTTATCAATTATCTTTACGTAACCAGAAAGAAGACTAATCCTTTCCAGTATTCCATTTTTACTTACAAATAGTTTTAGTAAAGGGGTGATAATCTTGGATCACGAAAATCCAATAGTGCATGATATCTTTGGGATACCGGGTGCGAATCTTAACCTTTCTAACCTCATGATGACATTTATCGTGTGTCTTATTGTCTTTGTTTTCTGCGTATGGGGAAGCAGAAAGTTACAGATGAAACCGAAAGGAATACAGAACTTCATGGAATGGGCTGTAGAATTCGTTAGGGGTATCATACAAGACAACATGGATTGGAAAACTGGAAGAATATTTCTTCCGCTTGGACTAACTCTAATATTCTATATTCTAGTTAGTAATTTAATAGGTGTTGCAACGGTTGGGGTAGTTGGACATGACCTGTGGTGGAAATCACCTACTGCAGATGCGGTTATGACATTAACACTATCAACTATGATTATTGCATTAACACACTATTATGGTATTAAGTTAAGAGGTACAAAAGCTTATTTGAAAACATATGTGAGCCCAGTACCACTCATGTTGCCATTTAAAATCGTAGAAGAATTCACCAACACATTAACGTTGGGTCTTCGTTTGTTTGGTAACATTTATGCAGGTGAAATATTATTAAGTTTACTAGTAGGACTTGGAACAGCTAGTGTATTTGGATTCTTAGGATCAGCGCTTCCAATGCTGGCATGGCAAGGATTTAGTGTATTTATTGGAGCCATCCAATCTTACGTATTCGTTATGTTAACAATGGTTTATATGTCTCACAAAGTGAGCAGTGACCATTAATAAAAAATAATTTATTAGGTTTATTATAAAAGGAGGAAATTATCAATGGGAGCTTTAGCAGCAGCAATTGCAATTGGTTTAGCAGCATTAGGAGCAGGTCTTGGTAACGGTATGATCGTAAGTAGAACAGTAGAAGGTATTGCACGTCAACCAGAATTACGTGGTGCACTACAAGGTACAATGTTTATCGGGGTAGCATTAGTAGAGGCGATTCCGATCATCGCAGCAGTTATCGCGTTTATGGTAATGTAAATCGCAATTTTTCCTAGAATTATAATGGCGAAGTTCAGCTACAAAGAATCTTCGCCATTCCTTTATGCAAGAGTAACGATGTAGAATTTATACATCAAACCATAGATGTGATTTATTAGCGAAAGGAGTGGGATCGGTGCATTCATACATTGACTTGTTAAACATTGGAGCTAGTGTCGGTGGTTTACGTTGGCCAGATATGTTAGTTCAATTATTCTTCTTCCTTGTTCTCCTAGCGTTACTGAAGAAATTTGCTTGGGGACCATTAATGAATAAAATGGAAGAGCGTGAGAATTATGTAGCCAATGAAATTGAATCAGCAGAGCAAAGTCGTGCAGAAGCAGAAAAAGCTTCTAAAGAAGCAGCTGAGCAATTAAATCAAGTAAAAGCAGAAGCGCAGAAAATGGTAGAAGACGCGAAGGCTGCAGGAGCAAAACAAGAGCAAGCCATCATCGATTCAGCGAGGGAAGAAGCAAATCGTATTAAAGAAGCAGCGCAAGCAGATATTCAAAATGAAAAAGAACGAGCTATTCAAGCGTTACAAGATAAAGTTGCATCCTTATCTGTATTAATTGCAAGTAAGGTTATTGAAAAAGAACTTAGCGAACAAGATCAAGAAAAACTAATTAATGAATACATTCAAGAAGTTGGGGAAGAGCGATGAGTAACTCCGTAGTAGCAAAACGTTATGCAGATGCGCTTTTTCAGCTCGGTAAAGAGAAGAATTCATTAGACCAATTAGTAGCAGATTTTCTTGTAGTTCGACAAATATTTACAAATGATCAAAAACTAAATGTTTTCCTGAAGCATCCAAAGATTGACAATGAGAAGAAGAAACAGCTTTTAACTGATGTGTTTAAAGGGACGGATCAGGTTGTGGTAAATACGTTGAAATTACTAGTTGATCGTCATCGTACATCTACCATTCCATCTATTGTTGATCACCTAGTCGCTTTGGTAAACGATGCAAAAGAAATTGCAGATGCAACCGTCTATTCCATTCGAGAATTAAGTACCGATGAAAAGGAACAACTTCAAACATCCTTTGCTAAACGTTTAGGAAAAACAAGCGTTCAGATTACGAATGTTGTCGATCCTAAGATTCTCGGAGGTATGAAAATAAGAGTCGGAAATACGATTTACGATGGAACGGTAAGTAATAAACTAAACCGCATTTCACGTAGCATCGTGTCTGCTAACAAATGATGATAGGGGTGAAATGGTATGAGCATTAATGCTGAAGAAATTAGCACACTGATTAAACAGCAAATTGAAAACTTTGATTCTGACATTGAAGTAAGTGATGTTGGAACAGTTATTGAAGTCGGTGACGGTATCGCACGTGCTCATGGTCTTGATAATGCTATGGCTGGGGAATTACTTGAGTTCTCTAACGGTGTTATGGGATTAGCACAGAACTTAGAAGAAAGTAATGTAGGTATCGTTATCCTTGGACCTTATACAGAAATTAAAGAAGGCGATGAAGTTCGCCGTACTGGCCGTATCATGCAAGTACCTGTAGGTGAGGAATTATTAGGTCGTGTGGTTAACCCACTTGGTCAGCCAATTGATGGCAAAGGCCCAATTGAAACATCAAAAACCCGCCCAATCGAAGCGGCTGCTCCAGGAGTTATGGATCGTAAATCTGTAGATGAGCCACTTCAAACAGGTATTAAAGCGATTGATGCGTTAGTTCCAATTGGACGTGGTCAACGTGAGTTAATTATCGGGGACCGTCAAACTGGTAAAACAACAGTAGCTGTAGATACCATCTTGAATCAAAAAGATCAGGATATGATTTGTATTTATGTAGCTATCGGTCAAAAAGAATCAACTGTTCGTAATACAGTAGAAACATTCCGTAAGCACGGTGCACTTGATAACACAATCGTAGTGACTGCAGGTGCTTCAGATCCTGCACCATTACTATACTTATCTCCGTATGCTGGTGTAGCAATGGGTGAAGAGTTCATGTATAACGGAAAACACGTTTTAGTTGTATATGATGATTTATCTAAACAAGCTGTAGCTTATCGTGAACTTTCCTTACTATTACGTCGTCCGCCGGGTCGTGAAGCATTCCCTGGGGATGTGTTCTACCTTCACTCTCGTTTATTAGAGCGTGCAGCTAAGTTAAGTGATGCAAAAGGTGGCGGTTCCTTAACTGCATTACCATTTGTTGAAACACAAGCTGGTGATATTGCAGCTTACATCCCTACGAACGTAATTTCCATTACTGATGGACAAATTTTCTTACAATCGGATCTATTCTTCTCTGGGGTTCGTCCAGCGATTAACCCTGGTTTATCCGTTTCACGTGTAGGTGGATCTGCACAAATCAAGGCGATGAAGAAAGTAGCAGGTACATTGCGTCTTGACCTTGCGTCTTTCCGTGAATTAGAAGCATTTTCTCAATTTGGTTCAGACTTGGATAAATCTACACAAGCGAAACTAAATCGCGGTCAACGTACAGTTGAAGTGTTAAAACAAGGTCTTCATAAACCAATGGTAGTTGAAAAACAGGTAGCTATTATCTATGCATTAACTCGTGGTTTCTTAGATGATATTCCTGTAGAAGATATTCAACGTTTTGAAGAAGAATTAAACATTTGGTTGGAAAGCAATCGTAATGAATTACTTACTTCTATTCGTGAAACGGGTAATTTGCCAGACGAAGGTGAGTTTAATGATGCGATTGAATCATTTAAGAAAACATTTTTACCATCTAATAACTAATAAATCGAATAATGAAGTTTCGGTATAGAGTATAAAGGGTCGAATAATCATTTCTCGGCCCCCACTCCTGATAGGAAAGTGTGGTGAAAGAGCTTGGCATCACTAAGAGAATTAAAAGGTAGAATCGAATCTACGAAAAAAACGAAACAAATCACAGGAGCAATGGAACTTGTTTCGGCTTCCAAAATGTCAAAAGCGGAACAAAATGCCCGTGGATTTGTTCCATATGCAGATAAACTTCAAGAGGTTGTAAGCAGTATTGCAAATGCAAATACAGATGCACAGCATCCAATGCTAACGAAACGTGAAGTGAGAAAGACAGGCTATTTAATTGTGACCTCAGATCGTGGTCTTGTAGGCGCATATAATAGTCACGTCTTAAAAAATCTAGTTAACACAATCGATAAAAAACATAATAGTACCGACGAATATACCATCATTGTACTTGGAAGAAAAGGATATGATTATTGTCGAAAACGTGGCCTGCCAGTATCAAAAAGTGTACTAGGTGTGCCCGATCACCCAACATTTGCAGATGTAAAAGAACTAGCGTCTGAAACAGTTCAAATGTATGCAGATGGTGATATTGATGAGCTAAATATTGTATATAACCATTATGTTAGTGCAATTTCGCAAGTGGTTACAAATAAACAATTACTTCCAATTGAGAATTTGGATGAAAGTGGTACGGCTACATCTGACTACGAGTTTGATCCAAACCAAGAGCAAATCTTGGAAGTACTTTTACCACAGTATGCAGAAAGTCTAATCTTTGGAGCATTACTTGATGGAAAAGCAAGTGAACACGCGGCTAGTATGACTGCAATGCGTAGTGCAACGGATAATGCTTCGGATCTAATTGATGATTTATCCCTATCATATAACCGTGCACGTCAAGCAGCTATTACACAAGAAATCACAGAGATTGTTGGTGGGGTAGCAGCACTAGAATAGTATTACACCGTGTGGACAGTAAGTTAGGAGGGAAATAGATGAGCAAAGGACGCGTTACACAGTTAATGGGACCAGTAGTCGATGTACGTTTTGAAGACGCTGAACTCCCAGAAGTAAATAATGCTTTAGTTGTCCGTAGTGACAGTGGTGAAGAACTAACACTAGAAGTAGCTCTTCATTTAGGTGACAATAGTGTACGTACCATCGCAATGTCTTCAACAGATGGTTTTAAGCGTGGCGCAGAGGTGGAAAACCTTGGTCGTCCAATCTCTGTACCAGTTGGTGACGTAACACTAGGTCGTGTATTTAATGTATTAGGTGAAAATATCGACTTAGACGAACCTTTAGAAGAAGGAGTCCGTCGCGATCCAATTCACCGCGAAGCACCAAACTTTGAAAATTTATCTACAGAAACCGAGATTTTAGAGACAGGTATTAAGGTAGTAGATCTGCTAGCACCTTACATTAAAGGTGGAAAAATTGGTCTGTTCGGTGGAGCAGGTGTAGGTAAAACAGTATTAATTCAGGAATTAATCAACAACATCGCACAAGAGCATGGTGGTATTTCTGTATTCGCAGGTGTTGGGGAACGTACTCGTGAAGGAAATGACTTATACTATGAAATGAGCGATTCTGGAGTTATTGCTAAAACAGCGATGGTATTCGGACAAATGAATGAGCCACCTGGTGCACGTATGCGTGTAGCATTAACTGGTTTAACAATGGCAGAATACTTCCGTGATGAGCAAGGCCAAGATGTATTATTGTTCGTTGATAATATCTTCCGCTTCACACAAGCAGGTTCTGAGGTATCCGCACTACTTGGTCGTATGCCATCAGCGGTAGGTTACCAACCTACTCTAGCTACGGAAATGGGACAATTACAGGAACGTATTACATCTACAGACAAAGGTTCTGTAACATCTATTCAAGCAATTTATGTACCAGCCGATGACTACACTGACCCGGCTCCGGCTACAACTTTTGCTCACTTAGATGCAACAACAAACCTTGACCGTAAATTGTCTGAGCAAGGTATCTACCCGGCGGTGGATCCATTAGAGTCTACTTCACGCGCACTTGACCCAGAGGTTGTTGGAAAAGAGCATTATGAAGTAGCAACACAAGTACAGCAAACACTACAAAAATATCGTGAACTTCAAGATATTATCGCAATCCTTGGTATGGATGAGTTGGGCGATGAGGATAAATTAGTCGTTGCACGTGCACGTCGAATTCAATTCTATCTATCACAAAACTTCCACGTAGCGGAGCAGTTCACTGGACAACCAGGTTCTTACGTTCCTGTTCAAGAGACTGTAAAAGGATTTAAAGAAATTCTTGAAGGTAAATATGACGATCTTCCAGAGGATGCTTTCCGTCTAGTTGGACGTATTGAAGAAGTTGTAGAAAAAGCAAAAGGAATGGAATAATATTCGGTCTGGAAGTAAAAGGATTTAAAAAATCTTTAAATGCCTGAATTAATTTTCGAGCACTTCCATCCCGTCTCTTAGGAGGGGTTACATTGAGAACACTAGAAGTGAGTGTTGTTACTCCTGGTGGCCCGGTTTTAGAAGAAAGCTTTGAAATGGTAGTTTGTAAAGCTGAAACTGGTGAAATCGGTATTTTACCTGGACATATTCCATTAGTTTCTCCACTTCAAATTAGTGCAGTTCGCTTGAAAAAGGGAAATGATACTAAATATTTAGCAATAAGTGGTGGATTTATGGAAGTGCAGCCTGAAAAAGTAACCATTCTTGCACAATCTGCTGAAACTGCAAGTGATATCGATGTTCAACGTGCAAAAGAAGCAAAAGATCGTGCGGAAAGACGTCTTCAGGCAAATCAGGATAATATTGATAAAGCTCGGGCCGAATTAGCACTCAAAAGAGCAATTAATCGCCTCGACGTAGGCAAGTAATACTAAAAACTACTCCTGCAATTTTTTTGCAGGAGTTTTTGTATTTTAATAGAAAATATTCAGTCTGTACGTTGTCAATAGAGCAGTTCTAAAACCTGACAAGGTTCTATAATTAAGATAGAAAGTTGGTATTTCTTCTATCAATCCTACTAGTTAGCATTTACCATCATATTTTCAACTAATCTCTCTTTCCAAAAACAAATTGTCGATATTTCCCGGGAAATGTAAACAACCTTAATAAAAGAAAGTAATAGTTAGCAATCAATTGACTTTTTATTGTCCACCTGTCAAAGTATTTACTAGAAAGAAAGGTGGTACGTATGTTTTCAGTTGGACAAATGGCATTAATTAGTATCTTTTCTCATTTATTTTTTATTTATATGACTTGGCGTCTAGTGATGGCGTTAAACATTGATTATATTTTTAAAAAAGGAAGATCGGGAGAAGCAAGGGTTTTTCTTTTGTTTCTAACGATTGTCATTGGAGCAGGAGTTAGTCGCTTCTTCTTAGAAGTACTACAGTGGTCCGGAGATTTAACTTATCTTTTCTAAAATCCTATTTAGCTCAGCAAATAGCAGAGCTTTCATTTTAATATAATGTCGGAATTTGTATCGTATGTAAAATTATCCTTCTGTCAAAACTAAGATTAATAGATTTGATAGGAGGATTTTTTCATGTTTAATAGACTTTTATTCTTTTTTATATCCATTTCTTTATTTTTAACAACAACACATGCATCAGATTTAAAGGGAGACGAGATGATAGCTCTCGGAAACTTTGCGATAGAGCAGCAATTAGAGGTTGAAAATTGGCAAGTTACCATAAAGGAATCTATAACAGTACATAAAGGAGAGCAGTTAGCTGAACAGCTTAAAGATGAGTTTCCCCATGAGAAAAAAACGGATGAAAAAAGTATAAAATACATTTTTAAAAACGATCATAAAACAAATGGGATTGACGTATTGTATAAAGTGATTTTGCCAATTGAATCGTCATCACAGGCAGAAATTATCGCTCTTTTAGAAGGGGCTGATTGGAGCGAGGAAATAAAAGAAACATATATAACAACAAAGAATGAAATTGTTCATAAATTGTTTACAAAATTAGCTCAATCATATACTTGTCTGAACTCATTAGATAATGATATAATAAATAGTGATGTTTTTATAGAAAATGCAATAAATTATTTTAATTTGCGACATACAACAACACAGTACGACAATATAGCAAAGTCCACGATTAAAAAGTCATTTTATGGGTATACAGATTTATGGGATGATTTTTATTCTGTAAATGACAAACCGATAAATGTACAAATAGCTATTATAGAAGACGAAGCAGGAAATGAGAAATACACGATAGGAACACCTATCCTAATACATGAATATTAATATAGGGAAATTGGATCTGAAGGGGATTTATAACATGGAAAAAATCATCGTAAGTGGCGGACACCAATTGAATGGCACCGTGCGGCTTGAAGGTGCTAAAAACGCTGTACTACCTGTTTTAGCGGCAAGTTTAATTGCGAGTGAAGGGGAAAGCGTTATTAAAGAAGTACCAGTTTTAGCAGACGTATATACAATTAATGAAGTATTACGTAATCTTAATGCAGATGTTGAATTTGATTCAGCTACAAAAACAGTAAATATTAATGCATCAAAACAATTAGAGACAGAAGCCCCATTTGAATATGTGAGAAAAATGCGTGCATCTGTACTTGTTTTGGGACCACTATTGGCCCGTTATGGACACGCGAAAGTTGCTATGCCAGGTGGATGTGCAATTGGTTCTCGACCAATTGATTTACACCTTAAAGGCTTTGAAGCAATGGGAGCAGATATCCATGTAGGTAACGGCTATGTGGAAGCTAAAGTCGATGGCAGATTACAAGGTGCGAAGATTTATCTTGATATGCCAAGTGTAGGTGCGACAGAAAATATTATGATGGCTGCAGCACTTGCAGAAGGAAAGACAGTAATTGAAAATGCTGCAAAAGAACCGGAAATTGTTGACTTAGCAAATTATCTTAATAAGATGGGTGCGAATATCGTTGGAGCAGGTACGGAAACAATCCGTATTATTGGTGTGGAAAAGCTTCACGGTACGGAGCATATGATTATACCTGACCGTATTGAAGCAGGTACTTTTATGGTAGCTTCTGCAATAACTGGAGGTAATGTATTCATTGAGAATGCGATGCGTGAACATTTACGCTCTGTGATTTCAAAGTTAGAAGAAATGAATGTAGACGTAATTGATGAGAATGGCGGGTTACGTATTATTGGACCTGAGCAATTAAAATCAACAGATATCAAAACATTACCACATCCTGGTTTTCCTACAGATATGCAATCACAAATGATGTCACTAATGCTACGTGCAGAAGGCACAGGTGTGATTACAGAGACTGTTTTTGAAAATCGATTTATGCATGTAGAAGAGTTTCGTCGCATGAATGCCAATATTAAAATTGAAGGACGCAGTGTAATTATTGAAGGTATTTCAGAATTACAAGGTGCTGAAGTAGCGGCAACAGATCTTCGTGCGGCAGCGGCCCTTATTTTAGCTGGACTTGTAAGTGATGGATACACACGTGTAACTGAGCTTAAACATCTTGACCGAGGCTATGTTGATATTGTTGATAAGTTAGCAGCGCTTGGAGCAGATATCAAGAGAGTGGATGAGAACGGAGTAATTGTACAACCACTCTATGTAACTACCGCAAAAGAATCAAATGAAATAGCTGCGGATTAATCAAATATTATCTGAAAAATTATTTCTTAAGTAGATGTGTTATTACGCATCTACTTTTTCGTGTTTCGGGAAAATTTCTTGATTAAAAGAATTCTACATATCCCATTTTAATTCTATTATGTCCACTTATTTGAAAAATATTCAGATTAATACAAAATATAAAACTTCTCATAATTAAAAAAACATGATAAAATTAATAGAAAATTAACAATAGTGTAGGTGGGTGAGACAACATGAAAATATACATATCGATAGACATGGAAGGTATTACCGGACTACCAGACTATACCTTTGTTGATGCAAATAGCCATAATTATGAGCGTTCTAGGATAATCATGACAAAAGAAGTGAACTACATTATTCAAGCTTCTTTTGATTCTGGTTGTGAAGAAGTGCTTGTAAATGACAGTCACTCGAAAATGAACAATCTCCTAATTGAAGACATTCATCCAGATTGCCACTTGATTACTGGAGAAGTAAAGCCTTTTTCTATGGTACAAGGTTTGGATTATTCATTTACGGGTGCTTTTTTAGTTGGTTATCATTCGCAGGCAGGAAGCCCAGGAGTAATGTCGCATTCAATGATTCATGCGGTGAGAAATTTTTTCATTAATGATCATTGTATTGGTGAAATGGGGATGAACGCCTACTTAGCAGGATATTACAATGTTCCAGTCTTATTGGTTACTGGCGATGATTACACGGCGATGGGAGCGGAAGAATTGATTCCAGGAGTTACAACCGCCATCGTCAAAGAGTCAATTTCAAGATCTTCAGTAAAGAGTCTTACTCCATCGAAAGCAGGAGCATTATTAGAGAAAAAAGTGAAACAAGCATTAACCAATGCAAGTAATGTAGAACCCTTAATACCACCAGAACAACCTGAATTAACCATTGAATTTTGTAATTATGGTCAAGCAGAATGGGCGAATCTTATGCCAGGAACAGAATTGATTGAAGGAACAACAAAGGTAAGGTTCCGTGCAAAAGATATGAAAGAGGCATATCAAGCCATGTTAGTCATGACAGAGCTGGCAATGAATACTACATTCTCTTAAACAAAAACAGACAACGTGTTAGCAAATTTATAGGGGGTGCATCGTTTGCTGAAATACATATTAAAAAGATTAGCCATTATGGCAGTAACGCTTTGGATTATTATTACACTAACTTTTGTACTCATGACGAGTATACCAGGTTCACCATTTAATAGTGATCAGTCTTCCAATGAAACAATTCGTGCAAACTTAGAAGCACATTATAATTTAGACAAACCACCACACGTGCAATATTTACTGTACTTAAAATCCATTGTCACATTTGATTTTGGACCTTCCATTAAACAACCAAATCAATCTGTAAATGATTTATTATCAAGAGGATTTCCGATTTCTTTTGAATTAGGAATTATTACCATCGTTGTTGCAGTTATTTCAGGTGTTTTAGTAGGGATTATCGCTGCGCTAAGACATAATGGGATATTAGATTACTTAACCATGGGAATTGCAGTATTAGGAATCTCTATTCCAAACTTCATTTTAGCCACATTACTTATTCAGCAACTCGCAGTTAACTTTGAATTATTTCCGACTGCAACGTGGAAAAGCCCAGCACATATGGTACTGCCTGTTTTAGCGTTAGCAACAGGACCGATGGCAATTATAGCAAGACTTACTCGCTCAACCATGCTGGAAGTTCTTACGCAAGATTACATAAAAATGGCCAAGGCGAAAGGATTGTCTCCTTGGAAAATTATTTTTAAGCATGCACTTCGAAATGCATTAATGCCTGTTGTTACCATTATGGGGACATTATTAGCCGGAATACTAACGGGAACATTTGTAATTGAGCAGATATTTGCAATTCCAGGTATGGGTAAATATTTTGTCGAAAGTATAAATCAACGGGATTATCCAGTAATTATGGGAACGACCGTATTCTATAGTGCTTTTCTAATCTTCATGTTATTCCTTGTAGACATTGCTTATGGAATCCTCGACCCTCGAATAAAAATGAATAGCAAGGGAGGGGAAGCGTCATGAGTTCCAATGAAGAATTATCCGATAAGAATCCTCCTGCAGTTCCAGATGAATGGTTTACTTGGAAAGGTAAGGATACACTGGAAGCAGAATCCGTTGCTAGACCTTCTCTTTCCTATTGGCAAGACGCATGGAAACGATTAGTGAAAAATAAAATGGCAATGCTTGGCTTAGTATTTTTAGTATTGCTTACAGTCATGGCAATTTTTGGACCAATGATTTCAACATATGAAGTTAATAAACAGGACTTACCTAATCAGTATCAACCACCATCTAGTGAGCACTGGTTTGGAACAGATAGTGCTGGAAGGGATGTATTTACGCGAACATGGTATGGTGCGCGAATTTCCCTGTTTGTTGGATTAGTGGCAGCACTGATTGATGTTACCGTAGGAATTATTTGGGGTGGTATTTCAGGGTATAAAGGCGGTCGCACGGATAATGTAATGATGCGAATTATTGAGATTTTATATGGATTGCCATACTTATTAGTTGTTATATTACTTCTGGTAGTATTAGGACCTAGCTTAGGTACGATAATACTTGCTCTAACGATTACTGGCTGGGTTGGGATGGCCCGAATTGTGCGAGGACAGGTTTTACAAATTAAAAACTATGAATTTGTCCTCGCTTCACGTGCATTTGGTACAAAGTCATCGAGAATCATTAGGCGGAATTTATTACCGAATACGATGGGTCCAATTATTGTTCAAATGACATTAACTGTACCATCAGCCATTTTTGCCGAAGCATTTTTAAGTTTTATTGGACTTGGAATCCAGGCTCCGTTTGCAAGTTGGGGTGTCATGGCCAATGATTCATTAGGTGCGATTCTTTCCGGTAACTGGTGGACTTTATTCTTCCCGGCCTTCTTTATATCATTTACGATGTTTGCATTTAACGTACTTGGAGACGGACTTCAGGATGCACTGGATCCAAAATTAAGGAAGTAGGTGAACCATTTGGAAAAAATACTCGAAGTAAAAGATCTTCATGTAACGTTTACAACCTATGGTGGTTCTGTCCAGGCGGTTCGTGGAGTAAATTTTTATTTAAATAAAGGAGAAACACTAGCAATAGTGGGAGAATCTGGATGTGGAAAAAGTGTTACGTCAAACGCAATCATGCGACTGATCCCTAACCCGCCAGGGAAAATTACCAAAGGGAATATTTATTTTAAAGGAAAAGACTTAATTCAATTCCGAGAGAAACAGATGCGATCGATTCGTGGTGTAGATATTTCGATGATTTTTCAAGATCCGATGACAGCATTAAATCCAACACTTACCATTGGTACACAACTAATGGAAGGTTTGAAAGAACATAAAGGTATTTCGGGAAAAGAAGCGAAAGCAAAAGCGATTGAAATGATGGAATTGGTTGGAATACCGAGTCCAGAAGAGCGCCTGAAACAGTATCCACATCAATTTAGTGGAGGAATGCGACAACGTATTGTTATTGCAATTGCCTTAATTTGTGAGCCAGATCTACTTATAGCTGATGAACCAACGACAGCACTTGATGTCACGATTCAAGCACAAATACTAGAGTTGTTTGAAAAGATACAGGAAAAGATGGGTGTTTCCATTATTTTAATCACACATGATTTAGGCGTAGTTGCTAAAATAGCAGATCGAATTGCAGTAATGTATGCAGGAAAAATTATCGAATCTGGTACAAAACGTGAAATATTTTATCAACCGCAACATCCATATACAAAAGGTTTGTTATATTCTGTACCTCGATTGGACATAAAGGAAGATCAATTAACACCAATTGATGGTACACCACCTGATTTATTCTCACCTCCACAGGGATGCCCTTTTGCAGCAAGGTGTCCGTTTGCAATGGAGGTGTGTGATAAAGTTTATCCAGTTCAGACAGAGTTAACGCCATCACATAACGTGGATTGTTGGCTCCAAGATGAACGGGCACAACAGCTATTAGCTGAAAGTTCTTTCCAGTATTAAAAAAGGGGGAAATGGTATGAAGAACAAAAAGTTACTGTTGATTTTGTTGGCTTTGTTAACGGTATTTGTATTAGCAGCATGTACTGCAAATGAAGATGCAGGTGAGCCAGATGATGCTGATGCAGGGGAAACAGAAGAAGAAAAAGGTCAAGATGAAGAAGCTGCTGGAGAAAAAGTTCTTCGTTTGAATAACGGCGTAGAACCGACTTCACTCGATCCATCGATTGGGTTTGATCAAGTTTCTTGGGATCCGTTAAACAACTTAATGGAAGGTCTAACTAGGTTAGATCAAGACCATGTTGCCGGTCCAGGCGTAGCGGAGAACTGGGACATATCAGAAGACGGATTAACTTACACATTCCATTTACGTGAAGATGCAAACTGGTCGAATGGAGATCCAGTAGTTGCAGAAGACTTTGTGTATGCGTGGAAATATATGCTGGATCCGGAGAATGCATCCTCTGCTGCATTTTTAGCATACTTTATTGAAGGAGCAGAAGCATTTAATAATGGTGAAGGATCAGCAGATGATGTCAAGATTACTGCTGTGGATGAAAAAACGCTAGAAGTAGTATTGGAAGCACCGACTGGGTTTTTCCTAGATGTGTTAACAAATCCAGCATTTTTCCCAGTAAATCATAAAGTGGCAGAAGAAAATGCTGAGTGGCATGCGGAAGCAGACTCATTTGTGGCAAACGGTCCATTTTTATTGGAATCATGGGATCATGATAGTGAAATGGTATTTGCCAAAAATACAGAGTATTGGGATGCAGATGCTGTTAATTTAGATAAGATCCATTTTGCAATGGTAAATGATACGAATACACAATATCAAATGTTTGAAACAGGAGAGCTCGATACAGCAAGTATCCCTCCAGAAATGTCAGATGAATTAATTGATGGAGATAATGTATTTATTGGTGATTATGGCGGATTAGAATTCTTCCGTTTTAACATTACAGAAGAACCATTCCAAAATAAAAATATTCGTAAGGCATTTGCATATGCCATTAATCGTGAAGATATTGCTACCTATGTCGTGAAAAATGGTGTAGAGCCAGCTTATGGTTTTGTATCTCCTGGATTTACTACTCCAGATGGTGGAGATTTCCGTGATGAAAATGGAAACTTAGTAGAGTTTGATCCAGATACAGCGAAAGAATTTTTAGAGCAAGGAATGGAAGAAGAAGGCTATAGTGAACTTCCAAGCATTGTTTTGTCTTATAACACAAGTGACACGAATAAAGCTGTTGCGGAATCGATTCAAAATATGTTAAGTGAAAATCTTGGTGTCGAAGTAACATTAGAAAACCAAGAATGGAACGTATTTGCTGAAGCGCAGCAAAACCTAGAGTTACAACTATCACGTAGTTCTTTTATTAATGATTACAATGACCCGGTAAACTTCCTAGAGAGCTTTATTACGGATTCTTATATGAACCGTACTGGTTGGTCGAATGATGAGTACGATGAATTAATTGAAAAAGGAAAAACAGAAACAGATGAAGAACAACGCTACGAATATTTATATGAAGCGGAGAGATTGCTTGCAGAAGAAATGGTTGCAATGCCAATTCGTTACTATAATACAGTAGTTCTAGAAGCGGATCATGTGGAAGGAATTCTACGTCATCCAGTTGGTTATTTTGATTTGAAATATGCTGACGTAACAGAGTAATCATACTAGAAAATACGCAGAGACAAAATACAAGAAGAATAAAGATATATTGGAGTTAATTTTTGCAGGATTCCTGCGGGAGTGAGGCATAGGTGAGTCCCCGGGTTGCATAGCAATCGGAGGCTCACCAGCTGCCGCTGGATAAGCACATATATTTCTGAAGCGGTTTTTTTAATATTTACATAAATACCGCAGTTGGTACGCGGATATATGGGCAATTTCGCCTTTGTTCATGAATACATAAGAAAGAGGGATTTTTTCATGATACTTCCTAATCGGCTTAAAGAAGGAGATAAAATTGGAATAGTTGCCCCGGCAGGACCGCCTAACCGAGAAAAGGTAAATAAATCTTTATCATTTTTTGAGCAGCTAGGTCTTCGCGTGCACATAGGTAATTACCTTTATGACGAAAGAGGTTATTTATCTGCTGGTGACGAACAGCGACTGGAAGATTTTCATGAGATGATTGCAGATAGAAGTATTAAAGCTATTTTTTTCGCGCGGGGTGGATATGGATCCGCTCGTATCGTAGATCACTTAGATATGACTTTAATTGGAAATAACCCCAAAATTATTTGGGGTTATAGTGATATTACCTATTTACATACGGCTATTCGTCAAGCTACGGGGCTGGTTACATTTCATGGACCAATGGCCGCATCGGATATTGTAAAAGCAGATTTTGATCGATTCTCTGGCCAATTATTTAAACAATTATTTGAACCTACTGAACTAATCTATTCAGAGAAAGTGTCTCCGCTTTATGTGTATACAAACGGTACCGCAAAAGGAGAAGTTGTTGGTGGGAATCTATCATTATTAGTCAGTTCAATGGGAACCTCTTATGAAATTGATACAAAAAATAAACTATTATTAATAGAAGATATAGGAGAAGAACCTTACCGCGTGGATAGCATGCTTAATCAGTTACGACTAGCTGGAAAGTTAGAAGATTCAGCTGGAATTATAGTGGGAGACTTTGCGGATGCGGAACCAACCGTTCAACCAAGTCTTTCTTTAACAGATGTATTTGAAGATTATTTTCGACCACTCAGAAAACCTGTAATCGGAGGGTTCAAAATTGGGCATTGTTTTCCTCATTTTTCACTGCCGTTAGGTGTTGTGGCGGAGTTATCTTCAGAAAGCAAATCTTTAACTATTGATTCTGGTGTCAGATAGAGGGGAGAAAACATGAAGATTACAAATCTAGAAACCTTTATTGGATCAGTGCCATTACACACCCCGTTTAAGACAGCATTACGTACTGTAACGGTAGCTGAATCTATCATCGTCAAACTAACAAGTGAAGATGGTTATATAGGATGGGGAGAAGCTCCTCCGACTCATGTAATTACTGGGGACAGTCTGGCAAGTATCGAATATGCTATTAATCAGGTGATTAAACCACTTTTACTCGGTACATCACTGTCTGCTTATGAACGTATTTTTGAACAACTGCAAGCGTGCATGATTGGAAATACGAGTGCCAAAGCTGCTGTCGATATGGCCGTTTTTGATTTATTAGCACAATATGCAAAATTACCCCTTTATCAATATTTAGGAGGGTACCAATCGGAAATTGAAACAGATTATACTGTCAGTGTAAATACTGTAGAAGAAATGGTACGGGATGCTAACCGATATAAACTAAATGGATTCTCGATATTGAAGGTAAAGGTTGGTAAAGATCAAATTGAAACAGATATGGAGCGAATCAAAGCGATTCGTCGAGCAGTTGGCAATGAAGTTCGTATTCGACTCGATGCGAATCAAGGTTGGAAGCCAAAAGAAGCTGTTCAGGTAATTCAGAAAATGGAAGACTTGCAACTAAATATTGAACTTGTAGAACAACCAGTGGCAGCGAGAGACATTGAAGGATTAAGATATATAACCGAACGAACAGAAACTCCAATTATGGCGGATGAATCAGTATTTTCTATCTATGATGCGAGACAAGTATTAGAAAATAAGGCAGCAGATCTTATTAATATTAAGTTAATGAAGTCTGGTGGAATCCATCAAGCTAGAAAAATAGCAACTTTAGCGCAAAGCTATGGAATAGAATGTATGGTAGGTAGCATGATAGAAACGAAACTAGGAATTAGTGCGGCTGCTCATTTTGCTGCAAGCCATCCAGTTGTTACAAAATTTGATTTTGATGCCCCATTAATGCTGTCAGGAGATTTGGTTCATGGTGGAGTGAATTATAAGGGTAGTCATCTTTCATTTAGTAAGAATTATGGATTAGGAATCAGTGGAATTCGTTCCACGTTTTTGAAAAAAACAGAATGAAATAATTCGGAATGGGGGAAGGAGTTAAATGAATCAAACGTTTGATCAATTAACTGAAGATTTTTGGGTTACCGATGTACAAGTGGCGACGGTATGGACAAATCCACAGTCTGTAAGGGATATAGATAAAGACGGACGAACGAACCCAACCAATTTAAATAAATGGTACGAGAAACTTTCCTATGATGAACGATTAGCTCTATGTAATGAAAATAGAGTTCAAACACAAGCATTATATGGTGAACCGGTAATTGTAATTAATGAATTAGACGATTGGGCTGAAGTAGTATTACCATTTCAAGCTTCTAAAAAGGATATAAGAGGATATCCTGGGTGGATTCCCAAGCAACAATTAACCATGACAACAAAGTCAGATTGGATAAGCGAATCGATGGTGATGGTTAACAAAAACAAGAGCTGGTTAGAAACCCAAGATGGGAGACAAACGATTGAAATTAGTTTTGCAACCATTCTTCCCTTGGTAACGGAAGAACAAGGTCGTGTACAAGTTCAGACTCCACATGGTGTTCAATATTTAGCTAGAGGAGATGTACTTATTTTTTCTACAAGAGAAGGAGTCCCTACACGTACTGGAGAGGACATCGTTCGAACCGGAATCCCATTTTTACGTTTAGATTATTTCTGGGGAGGAATGAGCGCTTTTGGTTACGATTGTTCTGGGTTAGCTTATGCGACTCATAAAGCGAATGGATATTGGATTGCTAGGGATGCGAGTGATCAAGCTGCTGGTGGAAAAGAAGTACCGTTTAATGAATTACAATCTGGAGATTTATTATTTTTTGCCTTTGAAGAAGGAAAAGGAAGTATCCATCATGTAGGAATATATAAAGGAAACGATGAAATGTTACATTCACCACAAACAGGTAAAGGGATCGAAATCACTCCATTAGCGGGAACCAAATATGAAAAAGAATTATGTGCAGCACGAAGATACTGGTGATTAGGAGGGATGAGAATGCAAGATTATATTTTAGACGTTCGTAACTTAAAGAAGTATTTTCAAGTCGGTAAAGGAAGTATATTGAAAGCAGTTGATGATATCTCTTTTCATGTAAAACGTGGAGAGACTTATGGGTTGGTAGGGGAATCAGGATGCGGAAAATCTACAATTGGTCGAACCATTCTCGGTCTATATGACAAGACAGATGGAGAAGTAATATTTGATCTTGAGAATGTACATGAACTAAGTGAAAAAGATCGTTTTTCTTTTTATCGAAAAATGCAAATGATTTTTCAGGATCCATATGCATCCTTAAATCCACGTTCTACGATTAAAGAGATTATATCTGAACCAATGGAAGTACATGGTCTGTATTCAAATAAAAAAGAGAGGTTGAAACGCGTTCATGAACTGTTGGAAGAGGTAGGCTTGAATAAGGATCATGCTAATCGTTATCCTCATGAATTTAGTGGTGGACAGCGTCAACGGATTGGTATAGCTCGAGCCCTTGCTTTAGATCCAGAATTTATTATTGCAGATGAACCGATTTCAGCACTGGATGTTTCAGTACAAGCACAGGTAGTTAACCTTATGAAGCGATTACAACAAGAGAAAGGGTTAACTTTTCTATTTATTGCCCACGATTTATCGATGGTAAAGCAGTTTTCAGATCGAATTGGTGTAATGTATTTAGGAAACATGGTAGAAGAAACCCAAAGTGAACATTTGTATGATAATCCTTTACATCCTTATACGAAGGCGTTGTTATCAGCGATTCCTATTCCCGATCCGGATATTGAAGATCAGCGGGAACGAATTATATTGGAAGGTGAGCTACCTAGTCCGATTCATCCTCCAAGTGGTTGTGTGTTTCGTACACGTTGCCCGATGGCGATGGAAGTTTGTGCGAAAGATCGTCCTGTGTGGCAAGAGGCAGAAGAAGGCCATTATGTTGCCTGTCATCTGTATGATAAGTCAAAAGAAAACAGTCCTCATACCGGACCACAGTTGAAAGAAGGGGCGATTCGTTAAATTACTGAGATGCTAGTACTGTTCGTATTTTGAACGGAGCTAGCTTTTTTACGCCTTCTCCTTTAAAGAGAGAACAGTTGATAATATGTTAATTTATTTTTAGAGAAGGGCATATATTTGTAAAAAGTGAATATACCAAACATATCAATGTTACAAAAAAATGAAGTTTTTCTTCTTCGCTAAATTTAAGGTCTATTTTTTCGAGTGACTGTATAGATTTATTAGTAGGGATGCTAGATTAGCATCAAACCTTATTGGCAAAGGAGGAAGGCTGTGCAAAAAAAGTATATAAAAAGAAGAAAACCATCTATCCAAAAGAAAATAATGATGCTCAAACAAAAAAAGCAACCATATGCCAGTCATCAAGAACCAGGACTTAAAAAAATTGTGCCTTTCCGTAATCGAAAATCCCGGTATTTCCAAAATAAATCACCTGTTCCATGGAGATTAACGATGATCAGTTTTTTTGGAATTCTGATGATGTTTATACTGGTTGTACCAGCTATTGTAGTCAATCTCTCCAAAGATAATAGTGGAACATATTCACAAGCTAAAGAGAATCAAGCAGCGTCCCAAGATACTGAACAGGAAGTTGTCGATGTAGGTGGTTCTCCTTTTTCTGTAGCAGTAATGCGAGACAAGAAGGAGACCGTTGAGGATGTCCCTTTGGAAGAATATGTTGCGGGAGTAGTCGCATCTGAAATGTCTGCTGAATTTGAATTAGAAGCCTTAAAAGCTCAAGCTGTAGCCGCAAGAACATTTACAGTGAATCTACTACTACATGGGGAAGACAATAATCCATATGATTTAACTGACACAGTTAACCATCAAGTCTATAAGAGCCAAGATGAATTAAAGGACTTGTGGAAAGAAAATTATGAAGAAAATATGAATAAAATCAATAATGCGGTAAAAGAAACTAAGGGGCAAATCATTACGCATAACGATGCTCCTATCACTGCAGCCTTTTTCTCAACGAGTAATGGATATACCGAGAACTCGGAAGATTATTGGGAAACAGAAGTATCCTACTTAAGAAGTGTGGAAAGTCCTTGGGATAAAGAAGAATCTCCAAAATACACGAGTCAATCAATGTTTACACTTGAAGAGGTTTCCAGTGCTCTGGATATAGACTTATCTGGAAATCAAACAGTGCCCATGGAAATAACTCGAACAGACAGTGGAAGGGTCAAAGACTTAGTTATAGCTGGAAAGACAATTTCAGGTAGAGAAGTTCGCGAAAACTTAGAACTCCTATCAAGTGATTTTACAGTAGAACAAAAGAATAATCATTTAGTATTTACGACAGAAGGTTTTGGCCATGGTATCGGGATGAGTCAATACGGTGCCAATGGAATGGCAAAAGAAGGAAAATCATATGAAGATATCATCCATTATTATTATAAGGATGTTGAAATAAATTCTGTTGACGATACAGCACCGACCCTCGTTTCAAGATAAAATGAGGGTTTTTTCCTGTTTAATTCGGCAAGAATATAAAATACATTCAAACAACAACTCGGAATTTTGCTTTATCATATCCTAAACTATAAAACTCTTTAAAAGATGGAATAACCGGGGATGTAACCATTTACTTTTCCCGAAATTGACTAAATCATCCACAAAATTTTAAATTTTTTTGCTCTGTATGTATATATTTTGATTTTTCTGCTCACAATGGTTGCAGAGGTGATGAAAAATGAATGAGGAATTCAAAGGGCCAAAAAATAAATGGCGCCAAATTTTCCGTAAGAAATGGTTTTTCCCAGCACTGTATTTAACCATTGCAGCAGTTTTATTAACCGCCGTAGTCTGGTATCAAAATATTGATTCTGATACAGCGGATGACAAATCTGCCGAAGATCATTACACACCAGTAATGAATGATGAAGATGCAGAACCAGTATTAGATCAGCAAGAAGTAATCGCAATGCCAGTAGCAAATGTAGATGAAGCAGAAATCGTAACTAAATTTTTTGACTACGACGCAGATCAAGAAGATCGTCAAAACGCACTAGTACTATATAATAATCGATACTATCAAAGTACTGGTGTAGATATTGCAGCAGCAAATGCAGAGACATTTGAAGTACTTGCAGCGATCAGTGGTACTGTAGAAGAAGTAAAAGAAGATCCATTGTTAGGTAATGTCGTTGTACTAGCACATGATGAAGATATAAAAACGTATTATGCTAGTCTTGAAGAAGTTTCTGTATCAGCAGGAGACAAGCTTACTCAAGGAGACAAGCTAGGTACAGCTGGAAAGAACATTTTTGGAAAAGATAATGGAACACATGTCCATTTTGAAATCCGTAAATCTGGTACGGAATTAAATCCAGAAAGTTACTTTAATCAACCAGTTAGTAGTCTTGCAAATGTAGAAGAAGATTCTGCAGTTACCGAAGAAGGCGAAACAGATGAAGCAAGTGAAGAATCGTCTAATGATGTGGAACAAGAAGATAACGCTGGGGAACAACCTGTAGAAGAAGATGTAGAAGAAGATTCTGATTCTGAATCAAATACAGATGAAGAGCCAGAAACAGAAGAAAACATCGAAGAATAATAGATGAGAGCCTGATTTCTATCAGGCTCTTTCTTTATGCGCGCAAAAAATGCAGGCAAATCTAGATAGTGGAAGTGTTGTTGTGAGGTATTTTTGACTGTAATCGGTATTAACTTTCATACTTTATCCCTACGTATCAATGATTATGCGTAAATTGTCGAACGATATATTAATTTATTTATAATAATTTGTGGTAAGATAGTATTGTTTTTAAAAAAGAGGGAATTTTCCCTAAAAAGGAAAAGGATGAAGAAAATTGTTCCTCACGAATTTGATGGAATCTCATACGGAAGACTCGTTGACCGACATTGCATCAAGAGTTTACCATGAATATGATTTAACTGTTGCAAGGGATATAATGAAAGCGATTTGTATAAATAGCCCATCGAGCGAAATTCAGAAGACAGGAATGGAATATCTCTACATGAATGGATATTTTCGTGAGTTAGATCAGCTAATTGAGAAAAATCGTGAATCGATCAATCCTTCCAATAGGCTATGGGGCAATACGTATAGACTTATGCTGGATTTATTTAGCCAACGCACATCTCCTGATAAAACTCTTCACTACTTAGACTATTTCAAAACGAGATACACTATCAAGGAATCTGAAATTATATTATTAATTAAGCTAATAAGAGAAACTTGTTATTACTATAAACAAGAATATAGACGACTTGGAGATCTTATCGCTACATATGAAACACACTTGGACGAGGTTAAAGAACGCATTTTAGTCAACTTTTTTAAGGTACGTATTTATCGATTTCATATTGTTTTTCACATGGCAAGAAATGAGTTGATTATTGCAAGAAAATATGCATATAAAGCGTTAAATATTAATGAAAGTATCCTACTAGAGGCTACCATCCATAGTCATCTTGGTTTATCCTATACTTTTGATGCATATGAAAAAGGTATGTATCATTTAAAGAAAGCACAACAAATTTCCCGGAAATATAATATTACATTGTACGAGCATCGAATTGAAAATAATTTTATCCCGTTCCTTTCAGGTAAATTTAAAGAAGTTGATAAGGTACAATCTATCGATAAAGCGGAACAAGCCCATCTTGAAGTTGCGAAAGGAGACTATGATAAAGCATTGAAACTTTTAGAATCCGTCAATATTAAAACACCCTTACAACGATACTATTTAGGTTTAGCGAAACAAGATAAAGATATATTAATTCAATCCTATAATGAGTTTATTTTAGACAATAATGATTTTTTCTATAGTCGATTACCATTGGAGGCACTCGACTTATCTCACGGTTAGTAAACCTACCACATCAAGAAGGGTTGACAAAATAGGCGAAGTAAGAGGGTTGCTTTCCGTAAGTGTCCGATAAAGTTAAGATAAGATTACTAAAAACCAAATTATAATCTGGTGCAAAGCCGGTGATAATTTGGTTTTTTTGTTATATTAATCAAAAAAGAAGAAGCCACTGACAGTACCTTTATTTGCTTTATTTGGGAAAATAATTAATTTTAAATAATGCTCTGGTTTTTTTAAAGAACTATGTCAATAGTTAGCAAAACATAAAAAACATCCTGTCCATATTCTGAATTGTTCAAAATTAATCATAAACATCTGCCTTAAGTAATAAAATGTTACAAACCATGCAATCGAACTTTCTGAGGTGAGAGCTTGCGTTGTCTACTTCTTGCTCCACAAGGAACACTGGCCTACTTTTTATTTTTCTAGCAGCTACATATCCGGTCTATTTAGCATAATTTTCTATTTAGACAAACATAGCAACGTATAACACCCTGTCTCAAATTACACCTCGGAATTACAACTTAGGGAGGCGAACGGTGTGCATGATTACATCAAAGAGAGAACAATCAGAATAGGAAGACATGTTGTAGAAACAAGAAAAACCGTAAGAACCATTGCAAAAGAATTTGGTGTTTCGAAAAGTACGGTTCATAAAGACCTTACCGAACGATTACCAGAAATCAATCCCGAGCTAGCGATTCAAGTGAAAGAAATACTTGAATATCATAAAGCAATCCGACACCTGCGTGGGGGTGAGGCCACTAGACAAAAATACAAAATTGATGGGAAGCCATTAGAGACAGAGAAGAAGCCAGCAGGATAGGTTGATTTACTTAAGAAAGGAGTGCGTACAAAAACTAATCCATAAGATCCAATTTCATTCATAAACAGTAGGACAAATGACTTTATCTAGGTCAACCTACTGTTTTTCTTTTATGCTTAGCACATCCTATTTCCTACTTTTTAGACAAAAAATTTACGAATGTGCAGTTAATTGTGGATTTTTGTGGTAAAATATTATAATAGTAGCATTATGTCTTCGGACGGTGCAAGATTGTAACGCTAGGAGGATTTTGATTCATGTTTTCCAGAGATATTGGAATCGACCTTGGTACTGCCAATGTATTGATTCATGTAAAAGGTAAAGGAATTGTTCTAAATGAACCATCTGTCGTAGCGATGGACCGCAATTCTGGTAAAGTACTTGAAGTTGGTGAAGACGCGAGAAGAATGGTTGGACGTACACCAGGAAATATCGAAGCGCTTCGCCCATTAAAAGATGGAGTAATCGCAGACTTTGATGTAACAGAAGCTATGCTAAAGCATTTTATAAATAAAATCAATGTCAAAGGTGTCCTATCTAAACCTAGAATGCTTATTTGTTGCCCAACGAATATTACAAAAGTTGAGCAAAAAGCTATCAAGGAAGCTGCTGAGAAATCAGGCGGTAAAAAAGTTTACTTAGAAGAAGAGCCAAAAGTAGCTGCAATCGGTGCAGGTATGGAAATATATCAACCAAGCGGTAATATGGTTGTGGATATTGGTGGAGGTACGACAGATGTGGCAGTCCTTTCGATGGGAGGCATCGTTACTTCTGAATCAATTAAAATGGCCGGAGATAAGTTTGATATAGAGATCATGCAATACATTAAGAAAAAATACAAGTTACTAATTGGAGAACGTACAGCAGAAGAAATTAAAATAAATGTTGCTACAGTCTTTAAAGGTTCTCGCAAAGAATCAATGGATATTCGCGGAAGAGACATGGTATCGGGCCTACCAAGAACGATCTCTATTGGATCTGAAGAAATTCAAACAGCTTTAAGCGAATCCGTATCGTTAATTGTTCATGCTGCAAAATCAGTATTAGAACGCACGCCACCAGAACTATCTGCTGATATTATTGACAGAGGAGTTATCTTGACTGGAGGCGGAGCATTACTTCATGGAATTGATCAATTGCTAGCAGAAGAATTAAAAGTTCCTGTATTTATCGCTGAAGATCCAATGGATTGTGTGGCTAAGGGTACAGGTATTATGTTAGAGAATATCGACAAAGTAGAAAAACGAAATATTAGCTAAACGTTTCGACCGTTCATACCGAAATTAGAAGTAGTATCAGTAAGCATGTACTTTCTAAATTGACGGGAGAGAATACCATGTTAAGAGGTTTATATACAGCTGCTAGTGGCATGATTACACAACAGCGGCAGCAAGAATCATTATCAAATAATGTAGCAAATGCGAACACTCCTGGATATAAAGCAGATCAAACAACTATCCGAGCTTTTCCAGAACTATTATTGCAGCAGACAGGCTCAAGTAAACAGATTCCAACAACACAAGGTGGAGTTAACTTCCCGGTAAGTCAGACAATTGGTCCGATTAATACGGGGGTTTACGTTCAAGAAACGGTACCTAACTTCGCACAAGGTGATGTTCAGGAGACTGGATTACCTACAGATGTAGCAATTATTCAAGGACAGGTTCCTGACGAAAATGGATTTCTTTTCTTTTCTGTTCAAAACGAAAATGGAGAAGAAAGGCTCACACGTAACGGAAATTTTACTGTTGATGGAGAAGGTTTTCTTGTAACCAATCAAGGAAATTATGTTCTTGACGAAGCAGGTAGCCCAATTCAGACAAATGGTTTAGATTATGTTGTAACACCAGAAGGTTTTGTACAGACAGAAGATGGTGCATTCCCCTTAGGTATTCGCTATGTGGAAAATTCGAATGAACTTGTAAAAGAAGGAAATGATTTATTTGCAGGAGAATCAGTAGATGTACCAGCAGCTGCAACATTTTCTTTACAACAAGGTGCTTTAGAACAATCGAATGTGAATACGATGCAAACAATGGCAGATATGATGAATGCGTACCGACTGTTTGAAACAAATCAACGTGTCTTACGTGCATATGATGAAAGCTTAGGAAAAGCAGTAAATGAAGTTGGTCGTCTTGGATAAAGTTCTGGAGGGATTTAAACGATGTCGCAAATGATGATACAGGCTGCAGTAACGATGAATCAATTGCAGAACAAGCTCGATTTAATTGGTAATAATATGGCAAACAGCCAGACTACAGGCTATAAAAGTAGACAAGCTGAATTTTCATCTCTACTTACACAACAAGTGAATAATTTAACTGACCCGGCTAATGCTCAAGGGCGTCTTACGCCAGAAGGTATTCGCGTTGGTTCAGGAGCAAGGTTAGGTTCGACGAATATGAATCTGAATCAAGGGGCTATTCGAGAAACGAATCGAGATCTTGATGTCGCATTAACAAGTGAGAATCTATTATTCCAGGTTGAAGTAACCGAAAATGGACAGGTTGGAACGCGCTATACACGTGATGGATCATTCTATCTTAGTCCAATGGAGAATGGTCAAATGATGTTGACGACATCGGATGGTAATCCGGTTATAGGTAATAACGGACCAATTTCAATTCAAGATGGTTTTGATTCCATAGAAATAAATGAATATGGTCAATTGCTCGTTGAACGCAATGGTCAACAAACAATAGAAGATCAGCTAACGATCGTTGAAGCAATTCGCCCACGTCTATTAGAATCAACCGGTCAGAATTTATTTCAATTACCCAATTTAGAAGCACTAGGGTTTAATGCAGAAGAGATAATTCAAGAAACGAATCCGCAAACTGCGATATTACAATCCAAGGCATTGGAACAATCAAATGTAGATATCTCAAAGGAAATGTCAGATTTATTAATGACACAACGATTGTATCAATTTAATTCACGTACAATCACTATGGGTGATCAAATGATGGGTCTAGTCAATCAAATTCGCTCGTAATTCCACATCGCATCTCTTGCAGTTCGATGTAATTCTGCGTAAACTAAGAAACGTAATTTGTGAATATGTTGATTTGTATTTGAGTTAGGAGAAACAATCATGTCTACCAATGAAACCGAAAAAAAACAAACACGCCGTGCAGAGAATGAAAAAGCTGCTACTAGCAGTAAGGCACAAGCGGCTCAGAACAATCGTGACACACGCAAAAAGCAAAAGAAATTACAAAAAGAAGAGAAACGAAATGCAAAGTTTCCAAGAATTCGTGTATTTCCAATCTGGCTTCGAATTATAGTAATTTCTATTTTATGTGTTGCCGCTCTCGTGATTGGGCTCATGGTTGGTTATGGAGTTATTGGGGATGGATCGCCAACCGAAGTATTAAAAAAGGAAACATGGCAACATATCATTGATATTATATATAAAGCTGAATAAAATAAATCATAGACCATAAGCATGCATTCTTAATTTTAATTGAAATGCATGCTTTTTAAATGGTACGACATATTACTATATTGGGATTTGCGGTATGACACTAGTTCTTCAATATTCAAGGGCGGCTTGGGGACAATTTAAAATCCCTGTTATTATCTGTGTTACATAATTTTGTAGATTGCTATAATTTAAGAAAAGACATTTGTACGACTTGCATTTGGAAGCTTGCCTGTATTTATGTTCCCAGAGTTGGATCGTATAGGTTGATAAGGTAAGATAAAGTGTATTTATGTTCCCGGAATTGGCTCAGGTAGTATGACAAGGTAAGATAAAAGTTCAATAACTAAGTGTGGTTAGTCAATCCTCTTGTAATATATAATTGCAAAGCTGATGAGTGCCTAAAATCAGAAGGAAAACGAAAATCTGGTCACTCATAAAGGTGATGAGTGCCCAAAATCAGAAGGAAAGCGAAAATCTGGACACTCATAAAGGTGATGAGTGACCAAAATCAGAAGGAAAGCGAGAATCTGGTCACTCATAAAGGTAATGAGTGCCTAAAATCAGAAGGAAAACGAAAATCTGGACACTCATAAAGGTGATGAGTGCCCAAATTTAGAAGGGAAGCGAGAATCACTCATAACAGTGATAATTGTCCAACGTCGTCTCCTCTTCGCTTTCCCCCTACTAATCCCTTTCCCAAAACTACATATTTTAAGTGGATTTGCTAGAAAATGAATCTAAATAATCAATATTTCGTAGTAAGATAAAGGATAACTCATTAGAAAGGAAATAATTTTATGATACAGTATACATTAACTGAGAAATTCTTTTCGAAAAAGGCAATACATCTTGTTGATGAAAATGAAGAAGTTGTTGGTGAGATTACCGGTATTCGAAAAGAAGGATATGAACGAAATAATGTGTTTGATTTTAAACCAGTGGAAGGAAGTTCTACGATTGTAGGCATTAAAAAAAGAAATTGGAAGAATGTTATCCAACCGTCGTATGGAGTAATTCATGGTGACCAAACATACACTTTAAAAGATAAGCTTGGAGATAATCTCCTTTATTTTTGTGTGACGGGTGTAATCGAAAGTGAAGATATTTATATAGAAGAAGATTGGAAAGAGGATATTATTTTTAAAGTGAATAAACAAAAAGTAGCGGTTATTCGTCCTCCGAAATTGACAGGGAAAACGATTTTTAAAATAGATGAACAGATTTTACCAGACCACCGCTTATTTGGAGTAATTATATTAATGGTTTTTATGTATCAAATTTACAATAAAGAAGCTGCCTTTATAATGGATTTATTGTTTTAATTTGTGATTCAAAGAACAATTAATAACTTGAAATTTCAAACTAATCCAAAAATAACTCCTCAATCTTTCTTTATTTTGTTAAAATATGAAAAAAGCATATTTCGATTAGGTAGAATCTTTTCTATTTCTAAATAGGGAGGAGTGTCAGCCAATGGGATTAACAGTAGAAGATGTTCTTTGTGAAGATTTATTAATGGATGCTGAGGTAGTGACAAGTGAGTCACTAATAGGTAAGAAAAAAGTTCAATGGATTTCTGTGATTGAATTACCTGTAGAGAATTTTGTTCGAAAAAATGAAATTGTATTAACGACGGCAATTGGCTGTAAGAATGATCCCGAACAGTTTATTAAATTTGTAAAAGATGTAATTGAATCAAAAGCTGCTGCACTTATGATAGCGCTTGGGAGATTTATTTATGATATCCCAAAAGAAGTCATGGCAATGGCCGAAGAAAACGATTTTGTTATTATTGTTTTGCCGTGGGAAATTCGGTTTGCCAATATCGTAGAGACGGTTATGATGCAATTAACCGATGCAGAGAGTCAAGATCGAAAGCGATCTGAACGCATTCAACAAGAGTTGTTAAATCTAATTCTGGCAGAACGAGATTTAAATGATATTCTTACCTTTATTCAAGATGAGATGGAAGCAGCAGTTTTTTTATCGGATCGTTTTGGAAATCTGTTTGACAAAGATCTTTATAATGAAAAGGTTCAACAACAATGGAAGCAGAAAGTAGTAAATGGCAAGATTCCTCGCCAACAGACTGTTCAAAGTAATAATGATCCCCTTATTCAAAAGTTTGATCTTATAGAAGGAAAACAATCGCTTCTACAAATACCGATTCTACAAGTTTCTGGTGATCCGCAAGGGTATCTTTTTGTAATGCTTCCAGAAGATGAAGTAACAGAAACCTTTTTAACAACGAATCGAATTCATATTATTGAGCATGCAGCTACCACAATTGCCCTTTGGTTATCGAAAAGAAATGCCATAGAAGAAACAAAAATTCGTCTCCGCAGCGATTTTGTTGATGAATTAGCGAAAGGGTATTTTCAATCACATGAAGAAGCTGCATCACGTGCTGGATTACTAGGGTATGAGTTGTATCATGAATATGTTTGTATTGTAGGTTTTGCGGAAAATATGGAGCGGATGTTTGAGAGAAGAATCCAAGAGGCACATACATTTGATTCTTGGAAGAAAAGCATGCACAGATATATAGAAGAAGAGATTATTTATGCGGCAACAACACTCGAACGTCAATGGTTGTTAACTCGAAATGAAGACGTATTTCTTATTTATCTGCAAGTGGAGCATCAAACTGACCATGAGTATGCAACTGATTTTTTAGACATGATTGATCGTCGCCTACAGAATCTCCTGCCAGATATTGAGATGGTATGGGGCTTAGGAAAAAGAGTTAAGCAATTCTCTGATTACCATATTAGTTATCAACAAGCACGTACGGCACTAAAAATTGGTTATCGCAAAGACAAGCGACGTACTTGGTATGATCAAACAGGTCTCGATCGAATTTTACTAAACCTCTATGAATTTGACGATATGTGGGAAATGATGAAAAATACGATAACACCTTTGATTAACTATGAAGCGGAACGCCAAATGGATTTGATTGGAACATTTACAGCATTTCATCAATATCGTGGAAATGTTAGCCAAACTGCTAGGTCATTACATTTGCATCGGCAGTCATTGCTGTATCGTTTACGCAAAATTGAATCCTTAACAGGGCTCTCTTTAAATAATTCGGATCATCTATTTCTATTGGAGCTATGCTTGAAAACATGGAGAATTGGAAATGAAGATATAAATGCTTCTTACTCCCCAAAATAAACTCATT
Source organism: Oceanobacillus sp. E9 (assembly GCF_001741975.1). NCBI lineage: Bacteria > Bacillati > Bacillota > Bacilli > Caryophanales > Bacillaceae > Oceanobacillus > Oceanobacillus sp. E9. The sequence continues at coordinate 54,459 of NZ_LSNA01000001.1, read as the reverse complement.
AACCGTAAAATGAGAAGCTAATTTTCTAAATCTATGTTTATCTTCATCAGACAAGACATTTCGGCATACATATTCTGTGAAGTAAAAAACGAATGAGGAGGAAATTATGCAACTAATCGTGAAAAAAGTTGTTTTTCTTGTTTTGTTTTTCGTCTTCACGTTTGCGGCGGTTTGTAGTGTTTCAGCTTCAGAAGTTGATTCCCCTATATTAGTAGGTGAATCGAATGAAAGCGTTATATCAGGAAAAGTAGGTAATGGAAACGAAGAGACTCCTGGAGAGTGGTACGCTGGATCAACACCGTCAAATCCGATTCCGAATGCACCCGTTATTTTATTTGTGCCAGGACTTAATAATGTCGCACAGATTTTCTGGGAAGATAACGATATGTACCAAACCGTGCTTGATGCAGGATATCAAACTGCTTTTGTCCAATTGTATGACGCCGGAGGAGCTTCCGCTACAATGTGGGATAATGGTGAATTACTCGCGGGAAAAATAAGAGAAATCTCTACGCATTTTGATCGGCCTGTGACTGTGGTTGCCTATAGTAAAGGCGGGGTCGATACGCAGACCGCATTAACGTATTATGATGCATGGCAATACGTAGACAATGTTATTACATTATCTAGTCCTCATCATGGCTCACAACTTGCTGACTTAGCGTACAGTTCTCCTGCAGGTTGGTTAGCGGACCTACTTGGTGCACAAGGGGATGGAACATACGCGATGCAAATGGGATATATGGAAAATTTTCGTTCTGAAATGGATAATAAACCGTTCGCATATCACAACAATTATTACACATTAGGAGGAACGGGGTGGGGGTCTATATTTTCCTCTACATGGTTTGGAGGTATGTACTTATCACAGTTCGGGTCCAATGATGGAGTAGTTACGAGTGAAAGTAGTAGTCTTCCAGAGGGAAATCAACTAGCAGTGGAAAATTGGAATCATACTTCGATACGAACTGGTGAAAGTTTCGCTACATTTGAAAATTATTTAATGGGTAACGAAACAGTAGATAGTTTAGTTACACCTACAAAAAGTGCCGAATTAACTTCTAATAGCAATAATAAATGGATTTCCGGTGGGCCGTTAGTAGGTAAGAAAAAAGCTACTACTACTATTTCCGTTGAAAATGATGTCGATGAACTTGCTCTGCATTTAATGACTTCTAATCAATTATCTAACTTAAAACTCATAGATCCAGACGGGAAAGAAATAAATCCAAATGTGACAACGACAGATAATAAAGAAGGAATATTTGCAGGATCCATTAGTCATATGACCTTTATAGAATTTCCGAAAGCAGGAGATTGGAAGTTAGAACTTACTTCTTATCAACAGGATGCATTCGTATTGATGGTGGATTATAAAACAACGGAAAAAATAATTCACAATAGTAATGTAGAATTCAATGCAAATCAAAAGCCTACTTATCATTTGAAAGTGAATTCAGAAACGGTTCAGGAAAATACATTACAAGCTACGTATCATATAACTGAATCTGGGACGGATAATACAAAAACATATAGAACAACAGGCAAATCCATTTTAGCAGAGGAGTTGTCATTGGAAAATAAGAATAGCGTGTATAATATTACAATTGAAATAAACGGATTAACGAAAGCAGGGGAAAGATTTACTAGAACCATCGTTGATTCGGTATACGCAGACTAAATGAACGTAAGAAGAGATGAAGTAGATTCCATTTTCGATATCGTTGTAAAATCGTTTCAAAGAATAATGGAATGAATTGAAATATAAAAAGGGGAAATGATTATGTTTAACAAAATGTTATCTAGTATTGGAATTGGAAATACGAAAATAGATGCGCAACTGGATAAGCAAAGTTATATGGCTGGAGAAACTGTAAGAGGAAAGATATTAGTTACAGGAGGAAAAGTGGAGCAAGAAGTCGATCAAATCTATTTGTCAGTGAATACCAAGTATTTAAAAGAAAGTGATGATAAAAGATTTAACGTCAACGTTATCATGGATAAATTTAAAATAGCAGAATCATTTACGATTCAACCAGGAGAGTCTAAGGAGATACCATTTTCGTTTATTTTATCTCCTCAAACTCCATTAACAATAAGAGATAAAAATGTTTGGATTGATACAGGATTAGATATTAAAAAAGCAGTTGACCCTGGTGACATTGATTATATTCAAGTGAATCCATCGCAACTAGTCAATGCAGTACTAAAAGCTGTTGATTCACTTGGTTTTAAGCTTATTGAAGTAGAATCGAAAGAAGTACATCGTTCGTTTGGAAAACTTCCGTTCGTACAAGAATTTGAATTCAAACCTAGAAGTGGACAATATAAAGGCTTATTAGATGAGATTGAGTTAATCTTCTTACCAAGTGAAGATCAGGTTGAAATTCTTATGCAGATTGATAGAAAAGCAAGAGGATTATCTGGTTTATTCGCAGAAGCGATGGATCAAGATGAATCTTACGTAAGATTTACGGTAACAAACTCAGATAGTCCCACTGTACAAAAAACAATTCAAGAAATAGTAAACCAAAATATTCATTAACGAGAAAATACGATGGGAGCAGCTGCTAAACAGCTGTTCCTTTTTTATCCACATTTAACCGGCAGTAATAGCTTAGCTGAATGATGTTTTACTTTACCATATTTAACGATTTTCAACTGAACCAGTTATTCATACAATCGTTGATTTCCTATCCAATTTAGCGTTAGTACAAAAACACAAAAATCCAACCGCCAAGATATATTTTCTCCTCCCTCCCAACAAATCACTGGTGCTTATTTTCCAAACTGACTACAAACTTCTAGAAACTTTCATACAAAATGGTGAATATCATTTTAAATATTTAGAAAATATAATGAATTAACAAACAAAATTAAAAGGTGGTGTTTGACATGAATGTAGAAGTTGCGGAGTACATGGATAGGATGAAGCGCACGAAAGCAAAAATGGCTGAAAAAGGAATAGAAGTGCTACTTATTACAGACCCGGCAAATATGAATTATTTAACAGGGTTCGATGGCTGGTCATTCTATGTCGATCAAATGTTGGTACTGATGGATGATGAGGAGCAACCGATTTGGATAGGAAGAACAGCAGATGCAAATGCGGCAAAGGTAACGACATGGCTGTTTCATGAAAATATTATTCCTTATCCAGATACCTATGTTCATTCTCAAACGAGGCACCCAATGGACTTTGTAGCAGAAATTTTAACTCAGATAGGTCAAGATAAACGTAATATTGGTGTAGAGATGGATAGCTATTATTTTTCAGCAAAATGTTTTCAACAATTGAATAAAGGTCTATCAAATGCAACATTTTTGGATGGTTCACTTATCGTAAATTGGGTACGTATCATTAAGTCACCGGCAGAAATCTTGAAGATGGAAAAAGCTGGAATCATTGGAGAACATGCTATGCGTGAAGGTATAGAAATGGTAAATGCCGGGGTTAGAGGTTGTGATGTTGCTGCTAAGATAAGTCATGAACAATTAAGTGGTACGCCTGAATTTGGGGGAGATTATCCTGCAATCGTACCTTTACTACCAGCAGGAGAGCGAACTTCCACTCCACACCTTACATGGACGGATAAACCATATCAGCAGGGTGAAACAGTAATTTTAGAGTTGGCAGGATGTTATCAGCGCTATCATGCTCCAATAGCTCGAACTGTTCAAATTGGTCAGCCATCGACAAATATGAAGAACTTATCAGAAGTGGTCATCGAAGGGTTGAATGCTTGCTTAGACTTTATACAGCCAGGAGTAGTTTGTGAAGAAATTGAAACGGTTTGGAGAAAAACAGTAGAAAAACATGGCGTTACGAAAGAGTCGAGATTAGGGTATTCGATGGGATTAAATTATCCTCCAGATTGGGGTGAGCATACAGCTAGCATAAGAACAGGAGATAAAACGATTCTTGTACCAAATATGACCTTTCACTTAATACCAGCGATTTGGTCGGAAGGGGATAGTTTTGAAATTAGTGAATCATTCTATGTAACAGAGAATGGTTGTAAGACCTTTGCAAATCTGCCTAGAGAACTGATGATTAAAGACGGATTTGCAAACCTTGATTTTGTTGGTTAATGCTAAGGAACTCTGATGACGTTGATGCAAGTATCGGTATAGCAAACAATTTGAGAATAGGAAGTGATGATATGACAGATAAGAAGCAAGTAGAGGTAGGTACAGAAGCAGTTTGGGCAGGAGAAAAGGAGTACCTTGTACATGGAGCAACGCAAGTCCCTATTGTCCTTAGTGTTGCCTATAATTATGACGATATGGATGAATGGTATGATGTGGCTATTGGGAAGAAGAAAGGCCATATATATGGAAGAAACACAAACCCAACCGTGCAAGCATTCGAAGATAAAGTAAAGCAGTTAGAAGGAGCAGAAGCTGCTACTAGTTTTTCTACAGGAATGGCTGCTATAAGTAATACACTATCTACTTTTTTATTACCGGGGGATCGAATTGTTTCGATTAAAGACACTTACGGAGGAACGAATAAAATATTCACTGAATTTCTGCCACGTCAGCAGGTAGAAGTAATGTTATGTGAGACAGGGGATCATGAACAAATTGAAAAAGAGGTAAAAAAAGGCTGTAAGATTCTTTATTTAGAATCTCCCACAAATCCTACAGTAAAAATTACAGATTTAAAGAAAATGGCAGATGTAGGAAAGCGAGCTGAGGCAATTGTAATCGTCGATAATACGTTTGGTACGCCAATAAATCAAAATCCATTAGCACTTGGTGCAGATTTAGTTATTCATAGTGCTACAAAATTTTTAGGCGGCCATGCTGATGCGTTAGGGGGAGTAGTTTGTGGTCCTGAACATTACGTAGAGCAAATCTATCATTTCCGTGAAATTAATGGTGCGACAATGGACCCAATGGCTGCGTACTTAACATTACGTGGCATGAAGACATTGCATCTACGCGTTAGAGAACAGTCATTTAACGCAATGCAATTAGCAAAGTTTTTACAGCAGCAAGATATTGTAGAAGATGTGTATTACCCAGGGTTACCGACACATCCGTACCATGAAATTGCAAAAGAACAAATGAAAGACTTTGGAGGCATGCTGAGCTTTTCGGTAAAAGGTGGTGTGGACACGGTAAGAGAATTACTACCGAAGCTACAGTATGCACATCGGGCAGCAAATTTAGGGGCAGTGGAAACAACGGTTGGTCCTGCACGTACAACAAGTCATGTGGAATGTACACCCGAGGAACGTGCTGCAATGGGAATCCCAGAAGGACTCATCCGTGTCTCTTGTGGTATCGAATATATAGATGATATATTGGAAGACTTTTCTCAAGCTTTTGCTCAGCTAGAAAATAGTTTGGAAATTTCTTAACAGAACATCGCTGACAATTGATATTGTCGGCGATTTCCCTATCAAGAGAAATTAAAAAGGAAGGGATGCGAAGGTGAGTGTGTATTGTAAAGTACTTGAATTTGAAGATCAATTAATCGAATGGAGGAGAGAGTTGCATCAGTTTCCTGAACTAAGTTTCGAAGAATTTCGTACTTCTGAGCGGATAATGGAAATTTTGCAAGCGATGGAACATATTAACATAGAAAAAGGTGTAGGCACGCCTACAAGCATAATTGCAACCATTTCAACCGGAGAAGGTCCAACTGTAGCACTGCGAGCAGACATGGATGCCTTACCGATTCAGGAACAAACGAATACTCCTTATGAATCCCAGAACCCAGGTGTGATGCACGCGTGTGGGCATGATGCACATACAGCAATATTATTAGGAGCGGCGAAGGTTTTATCAGATCTCGTTGAAACAGAGAGTTGGAAAGGAACGATTAAACTTATTTTTCAACCTGCGGAAGAGGCACAAGATGAGCATGGTCTATCAGGATCTCCATATCTACTACAAGCAGGCGTATACGATAAGGTCGAAGCAGCATTTGCACTACATATGTGCCCGTGGAAAAAATCAGGTCAGCTTCTAATCAATGATGGATTTAGCATGGCGAATGTTGATGAATTTGAAGCAACTATCTATGCGACAGGGGGACATGGTGGTTATCCAGAAAAATCAACCGATCCAATCTGGATGTTATCGCTTGTACTTCCGGGTTTATATGGGATCATTTCCCGTCGAATAGCAGCAGCAGAAAAAGGTGTTATTTCAGTAGGGGAAATTCGTTCTGGGAATGCGACCAACATTATTCCTGCTAAAACAAGTATTCGTGGAACGATTCGAAGCTATACTCCTGCAATACGAGACCAACTTGAAAGAGAGTTACATCAAGTATTTCAAATGGTACATTCTTTGGGTGGAGAATATCAATTGAACGTTTCAAGAGGAGAGCCGGCTTTATACAATGACCCCTATCTAAATCAAATTGTACGTCATTCGGTAAGGAAAATACAGAAGCACATAGATGTATTCGAAGAGGCTTTTGGAATGGGTGGAGAAGACTTTGGATATGTATCACAGAAACTGCCAGCTACGATGTTTTTTCTCGGTTGTGCATTAGATGAAGGATACTCGCGTGATTTGCATACACCTGTCTTCGATATCGATGAGTCCTCATTCGTATTAGGAGTAGCAATATTAGTAGAAAGCGCAATTGCACGTACAAAGCAGACTATTATCTAAAAAAATGATGAATAAATGTCCGGACTAACTATATCGTTAGCCCGGACATTTTTGATATTAGTATCCTAATTTAAGAGGAAGTTTCACTTACTTTTACAAGTTGCTTCCCTTTGTTTTTTCCTTCAAATAAGTTTAAAAATGCAGTAGGTGTATTTTCAAAACCTTCAATGGTCGTTACTTCATACGATAATTTATCTTCAGCAATCCAGTTTGCTAAATCTTTGGTTGCTTCAGGAAACTGTTCTTGGTAGTCACTAACGATAAATCCTTTCACGGTAGTGCGTGTCTTAAGAATTTTCGGTAATATGCTTGGACCGTAGTCTTCACCTGGCTTCAAATTGTATGTGGATATAGCGCCACATAATGGAACACGAGCAAAATCATTTAATAGGCTTAATACATTGTCAGTTACTTCTCCCCCCACATTATCAAAATAGACATCAACGCCATTTGGACAAGCTTTTTTTAGCTGCTGTTTAAAGTTTGATGCTTTATAATTTACTGCTTTATCAAATCCTAATTGATTCTCTAAATAAGCTATTTTTTCATCAGTACCTGCAATGCCGACTACATTAGCACCTTTAATTTTGGCAATTTGCCCAACTGTAGAACCTACTGCTCCAGCAGCTGCGGATATTACTACAGTCTCCCCTTCTTTAGGCTGACCAATGTCTAACAAACCAAAATAAGCAGTGAGACCAGTCATACCTAGCACACTTAGATATGCAGTTAATGGTGCTATAGATGGATCTATTTTTTCAACATATGATGCAGAGACTACATTATATCGCTGCCAAGGAAACATCCCGCGAACAAGGTCACCTTTAGAAAACGAGTCTGATTTAGAAGTTACTACTTCGCCGACAATCGTACCATTTATGGGCTTATCTACTTCAAATGGTTTCACATATGATTTTCCAGCACTCATTCGTCCACGCATATAAGGATCAACAGAAAGATAAACAGTTTTGATAAGGACTTCACCATCATTTGGTTCATTAATCGGTATATCTACAATATCAAAATGTTCCTTTGTAGGAGTTCCTTCTGGACGTTTGGCTAATTTTATTTGTTGATTTTGTTCTGACATGAGTCTATTCATCCTTCCTATTTTAATGATTGTACAAAGTATTTACCCATCTTTACATTATTCCAAAACATTTACAAGTATTTCTTTCCCTATCTATATTCGCTATAATAGGAATAAATGCTACATAGAAGGAGTCGAATCAATATGGACGTGGAACAAATTAAAGAAATTATCCCACACCGTTATCCATTTTTATTAGTGGATAAAGTAGTGGAAATACAAGAAGGCGAAAAAGTTACTGCATTAAAAAACGTATCAGTAAATGAACCATTTTTCCAAGGACACTTTCCAGAATATCCGGTGATGCCAGGTGTACTAATTCTGGAAGCACTCGCGCAAACTGGAGCAATTGCTGTTTTGAATATAGAAGAAAATAAAGGAAAAATTGGTTTTCTTGCAGGAGTAGATAAATGCCGCTTTAAACGTCAAGTAAAGCCCGGTGACCAACTAAATTTGCAAGTAGAAATCATACGAATGAAAGGTCCAATTGGGAAAGGAAAAGGAATTGCAACTGTAGATGGTGAAGTTGCATGTGAGGCTGAAATTACCTTTGCTATCAAATAATATTTTCGGATGTTGATACACATCAATAACCAAAAAAGATCTCGATTTTTTTTAGAAAATGTATTTTTTTCCTATCTTTGGTTAATATAATCACGAAAGTTGATCATTAAAGGAGGAAAATACCTATGAAGAAATTTCTTATGCAGTTTGGTACAGCAGCTCTAGCATTATCGTTAATTACTGCTTGTGGGAATACAGATAATCAAGAGCCTGCGGATAACCAGGACCCTATTGAAGAAGAAGTACCATCTGATGAAGGCGGTATGAACGAACAAAATGGTGGAGATACCAACGAAAATGGTGGGTTTGAAGATAATCAACCTGAAGATGGCGAAATGCAAGACGAACAAGATCAACAATAAAAAGAGAAGCTTGTAGAGTATGCACTAGAACTCTACAAGCTTCTTTTATTATTGCATCGAAAATTATAAAATTGTGTGGTGGGTGAATAATTAAATAACTGAACCAGTCATCTCCAATGCAAGCGCCCAGCCATTTTGGAGGGTGAGTAATCGCAGCTCCAAACTTCACCCAGCTCCATTACGATAAAGAAGACTTGCCGAATGTAATTTATGAGGCTAGTCGCACTTATACCCAGGGGTGAAAAGAAGACTTGCCGAATGTAATTTATGAGGCTAGTCGCACTTGCAATCTGAGTAAGGACAACATCGGTTCTCTTCCAGTTCACCTTGTTTTTTCTCAAAGGAAGAGATTAAAATATATCATAAAGTTTTAGTCAAAAGATAATTGATAATTAAAATAGGCGTAAGAAATATACGAAGGATCCTGTGGGAGCAAGGCATAGGTGAACCGCCGCTGGATAAGCGGAGTATATTTATGAAACGATTTTCAAATCAATTCATACGGGATTATCTTTTGAGCAAATATTTTTTGTCCCAACCCTCACTCCTAAAAAAACAGGGGAGCAGTTTGTATATTGCTACACGGACGCTTGCGCCTTTGTTCTAATTGAGACCTCCCAACTCATGCTAGTAAAGGTTATCCATGATATTCATCGCTTTCATCCACATCATCGGAAGTTAATCCAGAAAGTACGTGAACACGAAGAATGTAACCAATCAGTTTATTTTCTTCATTGACGACCGCTAGTGGAAACATCGACTCCAAAGCTTTAGGAATTAAATCATTAATATATTCCTCTTCCTCTACAATCGTAATATCGGTACGAACAATATCTTCTAATGATTTTTGCTCTTTAATTCCTTTGATTGCATCATCGATGGTGACAATACCTTTAATATGTCTGCCTCGTTCAACAACAAACACACTAGAGATTCCATTTTCTTTCATCTCACGGACGGCAACATTTAGTCCGTCTTTCATAGAAACAAGTGCGTTTGGCTTCGTCATGATATGAGAAGCTTGGAACACCTTGGATCGATCGATATCCTTGATAAACTCAGAAATATAATCATTTGCAGGAGTTGCGATAATTTCTTCTGGTGTTCCGACCTGTTCCACATGTCCGTCTTTCATCACAGCTACGCGATCCCCAATTTTGAATGCCTCATTAACATCATGTGTAATGAAGATAATCGTTTTTTGCAAGCGTTCTTGGATATCTAGAAGCTCTAATTGCATTTCACGGCGAATAAGTGGATCGAGCGCACTGAATGGTTCGTCCATGAGAAGAATATCAGGGTCATTGGTTAATGCCCGAGCCAGACCGACACGTTGTTGCATTCCACCAGATAATTCATCAGGATATTTATCTTCGTATCCTTTTAATCCAACCGTTTCAATATTTTTTAGTGCAATTTCTCTGCGCTCTTCTTTAGAGAAGTTACGGATTTCCAATCCATATTCGACATTAGCTAAAATGGTACGATGATTAAATAATCCAAAATGCTGGAAGACCATAGCTATTTTTTCTTGGCGAACTTTCTTTAACTGTTCCTTATTATGTTTTGTGATGTCCTCATCGTCAATAAAAATTGAGCCATCCGTTGGTTTATTTAGAAGGTTAAAACAGCGAATTAATGTTGATTTTCCACTTCCCGAAAGCCCCATAATAACAAAGACTTCTCCTTTTTTTATATCAAAAGAAGCATTATATACACCAACTGTATGATTGGTTTTCTTTAGTATTTCTGCCTTTGACATTCCTTCTTTGACCATTGGAATCACTGATTTAGGTTTTGGACCAAATATTTTTGATACATTTTCTACTTTAATATGGGTTGTCATGCTCTATCACCCTGTCTTTGGAATTTTTGTGCAATACCGTTAGTAATACGGTCAATGATAACAGCTAAGAATACGATACTGATTCCTGCTTCGAATCCTAATGCGATATCAATACGGTTAATCGATACAAGTACTTGTTCACCTAAACCAGAAGCACCAACCATTGATGCAATAACAACCATCGATAATGCCATCATTGTTGTTTGATTCACTCCTGCCATAATTGTAGGAGTTGCTTGTGGTAATTGTACTTTTTTCAATGTTTGCCATTTTGATGAACCAAATGAATGTGCAGACTCGATTATCTCTTTGTCTACTCCACGAATGGCAAGTTCCGTTAAACGAATAACGGGAGGCAATGCATAAATTAGCGTTGCAAAAATGGCAGAAACATTACCTAAGCCAAAGAAGAAAATCGCTGGAATGAGGTAGACAAAACTTGGCATCGTCTGCATTGCATCAAGTACTGGACGGGCTATAGTTGAGAATAGTCTACTAAATGACATTGCTACACCAATTGGTATTCCGATAATTAAACAAATGATTACTGCAGTGAGAATAATCGAGATAGTAATCATCATATCTTCCCATAATCCGAATGTACCGATTATAAAAATAAACGCACCATATAGAATACCGGAAAATGCAGATTTAAAATACCATCCTAGTCCAACAATAATAATGATGAATAACCACCATGGTAAAAACATTAATCCATCTGTCATAAGATTAATCGAACGAGATGCGATAAAGAAAATAAAATCAAAAAAAGCTTCAAATGTAGTATCAATAAAATTAACAGCTTGATCCACATACTTACCAGCTTCAAACTCTATATCAGGAAATATACCCATAAGCGTCGATACTGCTACAAGCAGTTCTACACCTCTCTTTCATTTTTTAAAATAGGAAGAGCAGCCAACCAAATGGCAAGCTGCTCCATGAATTATTGTAATGATTCTTGTACTGCAGTCGCTACATCTTCAGGAACCCAGCTTGACCAAATATCTTCATGTTCTTTCATCCACCATTCAGCTGCTTCCTCAGGTGATGCACCGTTTTCTTCCATATAATTTAATGCTTCTTCCGTTAGTGCACTGCTTGTTTCATAGTTCTTCAAGAATTCCGTTACTTCCGGAGCTTGTTCAGGGAAATCTTTATGAACAGCTATAACTACATCATTTGGAGGGAATTCTGTGCTTTTATCTTCGTTCCATTGCTCTTCATCATATGGATCTTCTTTTAGTAACGTTAAATCGTATTTTGCAGTAATTGCAGTTGGGGACCAGTAGTAACCAACCCAACCTTCTCCTGCTTCATAAGCACTTGCTAAATCTGCAATGATTGCAGCATCGGAACCAGGTCCAAAGTTATTAAATGTCTCTCCCAAACCATATGTTTCAAATTTTTCATTAATCGCTTGTTCTACAGCCCAACCACTCGGAGCGTTGATTAGACGTCCTTTGGAAGGATCCTCCGGGTCTTGGAAAACTTCTGGATATTTCTTTAAATCTTCCACTGTTTCAAGGTCAGGAGCAAGCGGTTCAATTCCTCTATCTGGATCACCTTCGATTACATAAGACGGTACATAAAGTCCTTGTACATTATCATCAAAGTTTACAGAAAGTTGTTCGATATCACCAGATTCAATGGACTCTTCATATAATTCTTTAATATTATCTGTCCAAACTTCTGTATATACATTGATATCTCCATCACGTAAACCTTGCACGGTCGCAGCTGTTGAACCAGATGTAACATCTGTATTGTAGTCATATCCTTCTTCGATAATTCTTTGGGCAATACTGTTATGTACTTTAATACTATCCCAACCTGCATCAGCTAAAACGATCGTATCGATTTCACTTTCACTGTCGCTTGAAGAATCTCCACAGGCAGCAAGTAATAGTACAACAGCAGCCATCAGTAATAAGAGCTTTTTTTTCATTTTTCTATGTCCCCTTTTAATTATTTTTAAGTAAACGTATAAAAATTGGCTAAACATTATGAATAGCCAACTCTAGATCTAACTGACTAATATCCGATGTGACTCTCCTTAGTTCATAACACTATAATGAAAAATTGGTAGCTTCCTAATTAATCTGTCAGTTCTTATGTGTTGATGAAAAGATGAACGGCATTTTTATTAGAAAAGAATGAAATTTGTCAATAGTGAAATAATAAATTGAGAACGTATTCAAGTTACATACGAAATATGTAAGAAGAATCCAATAAGGAAGTTATTCAAACTTTGATCTTAGGGATTTTATACCGCTTGATAACTCATTGCGTTTACATTCATTTATTGTATCGAATTGTTAAAATTGGCTCAAATGGATTAAAACACGATATCTCGTGAAATACATAAGTTATTTCTCCCTAGAGTAATAAGAACCATAAATCCTATATATTTTGAAGCAAATGCTCGGTTATTCTCATTAATTGACGAATGTTTTACGTGTATTCGTATAATTGAAGAGGTGAAAAAGGTGTTAACTGAAATTTAAAATTAAAAGGTCGTTAATCTGCCGTTGAATTTGCGAGGTCTATCCTTGGTCGGTATACTAAAATAGTATCCAAACTATTAGAATAAACTATTGGGAGAATGGAATCATTTTTTAGATAAAAAAGCGTGGATGGAAAGGAGATTAACATGAGAAAAGCATCACTATTTTTAGGAGCTATCTTTTTAGTATTTATACTTGTAGCATGCTCTGAAGAAGACGAGAGCGATAATCAAGAAGAAGAAGATCGCGTTGTGTCGGTAGAAACAGCCGAGATTGAAGAAGGGAATTTAAGTATTGATCGAACCATTTCTGGTCGTGTAGAGCCTAATAAAACAACACCGATCACGGTAGAACAACCAGGTGAAGTTGAAACGCTAGATGTAGAGAGTGGAGCGAATGTAGAGGAAGACGACAAAATTGCTACCGTTGCAACTCCTGCTGGTACACAAACGATCTATGCTCCATCAGATGGGGAATTAATGCAAGTCCAAGCTGAGGAAGGCGAAATTATAAATCCGGAAGAACCATTTGCCATAATCGCAGATACATCATCTTGGAAATTGCAATTCACTGCAACTGCGAGAATTTTAGAATTAATAAATAAGGATGATACTTTTACAGCAACAATTAATGGAAATGAATTTGAAGCAACTATTACACAAATTGATGCCATGCCAGATGATACTGGGTTATACCCAGTTGTAGCTACAATAGATGATGAAGAAGATCAAGATATACTTACTGGTACAGTGGCGGCTTTAGCCATTCCAGAGACGGTTATTTCTGATTCACTGCTTGTTCCTACTGCCTCAGTAGTAGAAGAAAATAATGAATCCTATGTTTATATCGTAGTAGATAATCAAGTAGAAAGAAAAAAAGTAACCGTGAATGAAATGCAATCTCAAAAAACCGCGGTTGAAGGTGAATTAGAGCCAGGAGATGAAATCGTTACATCTGGTCAATTAACCTTACAGGATGGAGATTCTGTAGAAGTAGTGAAAGGAGAATAGATCTTGAAGCTTGTAAATACATCCGTAAAACGACCAATTGGAGTAATTATGGTTGTTTTAGCAATCATTGCTTTAGGCGTTGTCTCATTGAGAAACCTAGCTGTAGATCTTTTTCCTGAGATTGATTTACCAGTAGCTGTTGTCGCAACGAATTATCAAGATGCTGCTCCTGAAGATGTCGAAAATTTAATTAGTAGGCCAATTGAATCATCTGTAAGTTCCGTGGAGGGAATTGATACTGTACAATCTCAGTCTCAATCAGGATCATCGATGGTAATGATGATGTTTCAAAATGGCACAGATTTAGATCAAGCCTTATTAGATGTTCGAGAGCAAGTGGATCAGGTAAAAGGTATGTTACCTGATCAAGCTGGTGAACCGAATATTCTCCGTTTTAGCCCAGAAGCTATGCCAGTGGTTTATTTAGGTCTAACTGGTGGAGATACAGCCGAATTAACCGAAATCGCCAACGAACAAGTTGTACCTTATTTTGAAAGACAAGAAGGCGTTGCTTCTGTATCGGTTGAAGGAGGATTAGAACGAGAGATTCAAGTTGAACTAGATGAAGCTCGTATGAAGCAGTATGGAATTACTTCCCAATCGGTCATCCAAGCCATCTCAGAGTCCAATAATTCTAGTTCTGTTGGAACGGTAGAACAAGGGACTCAAGATCTGCAATTACGAGTAACAGGACAATTTGAATCGTTAAATGATATTGAAGAAACACGGATTCAAACGGAAGCTGGTAGTGTTATTCAAGTATCGGATGTAGCGACAGTAAATGATGATTTTAAAGATAGAAGTTCCGATACTTTAGTGGATGGAGAACCGGCTATTGTGTTGTCGGTAATGAAACAAACCGATGCAAATACAGTAGAAGTAGCGAGTAATATACAATCTTCCATGGAAGATTTAATGGGGGACCTTCCAGAAGGAGCTAACTTAAAAACAGTAATTGATACATCTGATTTTATTGAAATGTCGATTGACTCTGTAATAAATAATATCTTAATTGGTGGAGCGATTGCTTTTCTTATTCTTTTATTATTCTTGAAAAGTTTCCGAGCAACAATCGTTATCGGATTATCGATTCCAATTGCGCTTATCTCTACTTTTGCATTAATGTATTTTACTGGTCAAACATTAAATGTTTTAACATTAGGTGGGTTAGCACTCGGAATTGGAATGATGGTAGATAGTTCGATCATTATCTTAGAAAATATCTATTCATACAAAAGACGGGGATATAATCTGTTCGATGCTGCAACAAAAGGTGCATCTGAATTAGCACCAGCAGTTATTGCTTCTACAACAACTACTTTAGTTGTCTTTTTACCAATTATATTTGTAGAAGGTTTATCTGCGGACCTATTCGCTCCATTAGCGTTAGCAGTTGCATTCTCATTAATTGCATCACTTGTTGTTGCAATTACATTAGTTCCTATGTTGTCCTCTAAACTTTTATCGAAGGCAATGGAGGACAAAGGTAGAAGGTATTGGTTTGATCGTTTTCTTGATTGGCTGCGAAATCTTTATAGTGGTGGTCTTAGTCGGGCATTGAAATTTAGAAAAACGACAGTACTCTTAGTAATTCTTGCGATTGCAGGGAGTCTTGCTTTAATCCCACGGATGGGTGCTGAATTTATGCCGTCTTCCGATCAAGGACAGGCACAAATCACGGTTGAGACTGCTCCAGGTAGTAGTCTAGCTTATACACAAACTATTTCTGATCAAGTAAACGAAATACTAAGTGAGTATAATGAATATATAGATACAAGCTATGTCACTGTCGGAGCTACAGGTTTTGGATCTGGGAACCAGGCGACGTATACGATTCAGATGATTCCAGCTTCAGAACGTGACCAGACGACGACAAAAATTGTTCAAGAAATTGATGAAAAGTTACAGCATATTGCTGGTGCTGAAATTGTAGCAAGTGCAATGGACGGCGGTATGCAAATGGGAGACCCGATTACGATCCAATTAAATGGACAAGAACATGAAGTGTTAACTGATTTATCCGAAGAAGTACTTCAGGAAATCAATCAAATCGATGGGATATTCAATGCTTCTACTGCTGCTTCAGAGGGTATACCACAAATGACAATTACAGTAGATGATGCAGTTGCAAGTAGTTATGGACTTACTTCAGACCAAGTAAGCAGCCAAATCCAAATGAAATTCTCTGGACAAGTGGTAACACAATATCGTGAAGATGGACAAGAAATGGATGTAACCCTAGTATATCCTGAAGAAGTAAAAAGCACCATTAATGATTTACAAGATATGTCTATTCAATCACCAACAGGTGCGGAAGTTCCATTGGATGAATTGGTTGAATTAGAACAAGAACAAGGGCCAGAATCATTATTAAGAGAAAATCAACAACCACAGATGAATGTCACTTCTGATATTGTAGATCGAGATTTAGGAAGTGTTGTAGCTGATGTAGAAGCTACATTAGATGGTATGCATTTTCCAGAAGGATATAGCTATTCAATTGGAGGTCAAGCTGCAGATATGGAAGAAGCATTTGCAGAATTAGCGATTGCATTAGTATTCTCCATATTCCTAGTATATGCAGTTATGGCAATCCAATTTGAAAATCTATTGCAGCCATTTATCATAATGTTTGCTTTACCTACAACTATTATTGGAGTTATTGGCGGACTTTGGATTACAGGATTATCATTAAGCATTCCAGCGTTTATCGGTGTAATTATGCTCGCCGGTATAGTGGTGAATAATTCGATTGTACTTGTCGACTATATAAATATTTTACGCAGACGAGGAACAGATCGCTTAGAATCAATTATCGAAGCAGGTAAAACTCGACTACGTCCAATTCTAATGACGACTTTAACTACTATTTTAGCCATGGTACCTTTAGGCTTAGGAATTGGAGAAGGAGCCGAATTACAACAACCTCTCGCAGTTACAATTATATTTGGACTAACAGTATCTAGCTTCTTTACTTTATTCTTTGTCCCTGTTATCTACTTAATATTTGATAATATAACAGCGAAATTTAGAAAAAAAAAGAAAGAAGCATAGAATAAATAAATGAAACCGTATGGGATAAGGATTCGTATATGCAGGTAGGATAAATTCTTACTTACAGCTCGAATGGTACCTTAGCCATACGGTTTTTTGGATTTCAGGGAGTGATATAAGTTGGAAATCAAGTCATAATCTCATTATGCTACTTAGGGCCACTAAATTAAGGTTAAAATAAAAAGGATTTATGTTTCCCATAATCCAGTAATGTAGCGTAAGTTAGTAATATAAACACATTATTTTGATGGATTCATGGTAAATAAAATACTATTTCTTAGATTAAAATTCAGCAAGATTATACATGATTTTTAAATAAACCGGGTATGATATTTTTAAAAGAAATTATTACTGTAGAGGGGGGATCAGATATGTCAATATCTAGAATTATGCAGTGGGTAACAGGGGTGGCAGAAGCTTTATTAGGTATTCCTCTTATCGGTGGCATTTATATTTTTTCTAATGCGTGGACTCCTTTATTCGTCATGCTATTACTTCATATTTTAACGCTTATTTTAGCAAAACGTGATGGACGTTGGATTGCAGGAAGTGTGATTGGTATTATTACAAGTGTTATCGCTTGGATTCCAATAGTTGGAATGGTCATGCATTGGATTTCAGCAATAGCGCTAATCATCTCAGGTTTGCAATCCGATAAAAATGATGATGAAAACATAATATATCAATAATAAAAAAGGTATTGTTTTATAGAAGTAGGTAGAAAACCCACGTAATGTCTATAAATAACAATACCTTTTTTAAACGTGTCGACTTCAAAAATCGCACTTAGTTATAGAACGTTTAGATCGGCCACCAGTGAAAACCATCTTTTTTCAATAATTCGTCGGATGCATCTGGCCCCATTGATCCAGAACGATAATTTGGAAATTCTGGTTGATTTTCAGACCAGTTTGCCAAAATTTTATCAACAAATTGCCAAGATAAAGCAACTTCATCCCAATGGGTAAAGTTAGTTGCGTCGCCTAGCATGCTATCATAAATTAATTTTTCATAAGCTTCTGGTGTATTGATCCCAGATACGGCATTTTGATGGTATGCTAATTGAATTGGCTCTGCTAGAGCACCTTCACCTGATTTACGTGCATTCAAGCAAAGCGTAATTCCTTCATTTGGTTGAATATTAATAACCAATAAATTGGGGTTCTTTTGATCATCTTTTTTATAGTATAGATTCATTGGAATATCTTTAAACTCAATCACGATTTTCGTTGATTTTTCTGTCATACGCTTTCCTGTACGTATGTAGAAAGGAACGCCTGCCCAACGGTAATTGTCGATGAGAAGTTTTCCAGCAACGAATGTTTCTGTTCGAGAATTTTCGAGTTGTTCATCCTCATCTTGATAACCAATAACAGAATTACCTTTAACTGTACCCGCTCCGTATTGACCGCGAATAAAATAGTCATCTACTTTGTTTGAATCCATCGTTCTTAAGGCGCGCAATACTTTAATTTTTTCAGAGCGTACTTCTTCGGTAGTTAAACTGATAGGAGGTTCCATCGCAAGTAATGCAACCATTTGAAGCATGTGATTTTGAACCATATCTCGCGTAGCACCAGAAGTATCATAGTAGCGTGCTCGTTCCTCTACTCCAAGCGTTTCACTACTTGTAATTTGGATGTTGGAAATAAATCGATTATTCCATAAATGTTCAAAAATACCATTCGCGAAACGGATAACTTCAATATTTTGTACCATTTCTTTACCAAGATAATGGTCGATACGATAAATTTGATCTTCACGAAATGCTGCTTGCAATTCTTGGTTTAACTTTTTAGCAGAAGGTAAATCATGACCAAATGGCTTTTCGATTACCAGTCTAGTCCAACCATTCGTATTCTTTAATCCATAATCATTAAGTTGATTTGCGATAGCACCAAAGAAATCTGGAGCCATTGCTAAATAAAATAGTCTATTTCCTTCTGTTTTGTATTGACCTTCAAGGTTTTGAATCATCTCATTTAGTCCCTGATACGATTCCTTTTCAGTCACATCAAATGATTTATAATAGAAATGGGAAATAAATTCGGATAAATCCTCATCTGGAGAAAGAGCATCTTGAATGGAAGTTTCCACATTTTCTCTAAGTACTTCATCTGTCCAAGGACGACGTGCTAAACCAATGACTGCAAAATGCTTATCTAATTTTCCGCTTCGGTACAAACGATAAATGGAGGGGAATAGTTTACGCTTTGCTAAATCTCCAGTTGCTCCGAAGATTACAATAACTGCTCTTGGCTGTATAGTTTGTTCCATCGTTAATTTCCTCAATTCTTTTTCATAATATATTATCATTGTAAGACATTTCACAGTATAATCCAAAAGATAAACACGTACCAACCATATGAACTATAAATATACTAACTTCTTTTCACCGTATGTCATTATGTGCGTTGAATCTGTATGATTTTCTTCAAAATTTGGTTCAACACTTCAGAAAACATTAAACCAATTGCAATTCCTCCTGCTAATAACATAACTTGGGCAGACAGTTGTACGGCTGTATTATAATCATTTTCTACAAAATGAAGCATCGCATTATAAGCAATTCCTCCGGGAACAAGTGGAATGATACCAGAAACGGTAAAAACAATAATCGGCATTTGGAAAAAGCGGGCGCATAAATGACTTAGAATTGCAACAAGCATCGCTGCAAATGTTGTTGCAGGAACAACGTCCATTCCTTGTTGAACTAAGGAATAGTATAGTATCCAACCAAGCATTCCGATTGTTCCACATTGTATTAATGCACTACGGGGAGCATTAAATAAAACCCCAAATCCTGCCGCAGCTATAAAACTCATAATTAGTTGCGTTATCACCTTTTAGTCTCCTTTCTCATTATGTCTTTTATTCATGGATTCCTTCGTTAACTATGATTAGATGGACTTTACAAGAATGCATACATGATAGCTACTCCTGCACCAATCGCAAACGACGTTAAAAGTGCTTCTATTCCTTTTGAAACACCAGAAACGAGATGTCCCGCCATTAAATCACGGATTGCATTTGTAATATGTAGCCCCGGAACAAGTGGCATCACTGCACCGATAATCACACTGTCAATCGTTTCCCCAAGACCAAGCCATAGAAATAAAAATGAAGATAAGCCAATAACAAACCCACCAAAAAACTCAGCAAGAAACCGAATTTCCACGAGCTTTTCAAAAGCTAACATTCCTGCATATCCTATTCCGCCAGCTAAAAGCGCTGGAATAAAATCCTGCCAGGAACCCCCAAACATCATTGTAAACCCACCACTAACAAGCATGGCAGCAATAACTTGAATAGTTGGTGAGAACGTTAACTTATTCTTTTCTATATGTTGAAGCTCATTGTAAGCTTCTTGTTTTGAGATGGTTCCTTCCACAATTTGTCTTGAGACATGATTGACTTCTGCAATTTTATGTAAATCAGTTGATCGACTGGTAATACGTAAAAAATTAGTTGTCGTTGCTAAATCAATCGAAAAATTAATTCCTGTCGGGGTAGCATAACTTTGTGGATTGGTGATGCCATATGCTCGAGCAATTCGATTCATTGTATCTTCTACACGATGCGTTTCCGCACCACTAATCAGCATTATTTTTCCAGCAATCAGGCATATTTTTTCTACAGTAATTAATTCGTCTTTCATTCATCATCACTCACTTCGATGTCTAAAGATTGTATGTCATTTGCTAAAACCTAATAATCATACCTATTATATGCAAGCTTTGATTATATGAAAAGCAATACCGGTTATTCTTAGAAAAAGTGAAAATTGTTTAGATACGTGGATTATTTCTGGGAGGAATGTAGATGTTGTAATTCCAGTGGGCGTTATGACTAGCCCACTGGAATTTAATCGTAAGGGGTATATGTACTCGTTCATCTAATTTTAGCTAGTAATCATAATCATAAAAACCAAGCTAATAATAGGGACAGCATTGGCAAGAGCGATAGCAATGAACGATATACCCCTAGCAGCATTTAAGGTGTGTTCCTCAATTTGTTTTGATTGGCGTAAATGTTTTACTTGAGAAATTTGTGAAAAGACAATAAAAGCATTAAAAATAAAAAGACCAATAACAATTGCTAATGGAATATAAATATCTTCCATGGTAAAAGATTGTCCCTCAGCAAGCACAAAACCAATAATAATAAGAATAATTGGTAAAGCTTCGATAATAGCCACATGTAAAAAGAATTTGCTTTGTATCTTTGCGGTATCACCTTCTCCTTCTAAAATGGCATTATGGGCTTTTTTGTATGCACTGATAATCCCAATTACAGCGATAACAGCAGCTACTACAAATAAATAAGGTATCATAGTTAATCCTCCTTTCTTTTCAAACAATTCGAAATTCCGTTTAATCTTAGCATATTACTCCAGAGGATGCATGAAATATTCGGAGAAAAGTTTGCTAAACCTATTGTATGTTCGATATAATTTAAGACAATTATAGACAAAATATAGGAAAAATGTAGAAATAAACAACTTAGATCAACATCACGATAAAAATAGGAGAATATTATGTTTAACTATGTAGATTTATTCATTGCTTTTACTATTTCATTGATAGCGACACTACTCGTCACGTACCCTGTTCGTAGATTTGCGATTAAAATTGGTGTGATGGATGCACCAAGTAGTCGTAAAATACATAAAGAAATAACCCCACGACTAGGGGGATTAGCCATATTTATTGGTGCTTTTGTGGGAATGATTTATCTTCAACCGTATCATATTTATATGGATGAAATTCTAATTGGCTCATTAATCATTCTGTTAACAGGGGCATTGGATGATAAATATACACTTAAACCATATATGAAATTAACCGGTCAAATTGTTGCAGCTGGCCTGTTAATTTACGCTGGATTAATTATTGAAAGAGTAACAATCCCATTTATAGGGATGATTGAGTTAGGTTACTTAGGACCGGTTCTTACATTCTTTTGGATTATTGGAATTACAAACGCGATTAACCTTATAGATGGCCTAGATGGTCTGGCTACAGGTGTTACAACTATTGCAATGACAAGTATATTTGCAATGGCATTAGTTGATATGCAAGTCATAGTTGCTTATCTCTGTGTCACGTTTATAGGTGCAAATATCGGTTTTCTCTATCATAATTTTTACCCTGCTAAAATTTATATGGGGGACACAGGTTCAAATTTACTCGGTTATATTATGGCTGTAATATCTATATTAGGTTTATTTAAAAATATCACATTCTTTAGCTTTATTATTCCTATCGTTATTTTGGCGGTACCGATTTTTGATACAGTAGTTGCGATTATCCGTAGACTTTATAATAAAGAAAGTATTATGGCTGCCGACCGTAGACATATTCATTATCAATTGATTGATGCAGGATATAGTCATCGGAAAACAGTTATTATTATTTACATATTTAGTACATTATTTGGCTTCATTGGCATTTTATTTTCAGAAGCAAGTGCCATCCTTTCTCTAGTTTGCACTGTGATTTTGCTCGTATTACTTCACATCTTTGCAGAATTAGCAGGATTAGTACTAGGAGGAAAACGTCCAGTAGTAACAGCGTTAAGAAGATTGAAGCAAAAGATAATTGGGTTGTTTAGAAGACGCTCACAATAACTAGTGAGAAATACTCTTTGTTTTTATTCTAAATGAAAAGATAATAATGATAACATGAATCCAAACTACTGTCTTATTCGGTTGAGAAAGACGTAGTTTGGATTTTATAAATGATTTTAAATAGAATTTAAGTGTATTGATATCAAGTAGTTCGGTACGGATGAACGACCATAATACTTGATGGAGCGATAATCTGGTCACTCATTCAATTTTAATTAAGATCTTTCACAGGGGATTGTTAGTTCAGAAGCAGTTATTTAAGGAATCCTTTAACCAAGTAACATACCTGCTAAAACCTCGTTGGTATTAGTAGCAAAATTTAAATAATGGTAAACCTTCTTCCTATATGATAAGATGTTTTTGTCTTTTTTTGTAACTTTACTTATATATATAGAAATTAAATAGAGCATAATTTATAAAATAACAAAATCAAAATAGAAGGAGTTTCATTTATATGGAAAAACGTACTACCTTAAAGAAAACGCTAAAGCCACATTGGGTTTGGGCAATTGCGTTAGGTTCCTCTATTGGCTGGGGAGCTTTTGTACAACCCGCTGCTTGGATGGGGACTGCTGGGCCATTGGGGGCAATGATTGGATTTGCTATTGGTGGTCTACTTATGATGCTGATTGCAGTCAGTTACGGTTTTCTTATTCGAAGCTTCCCAGTATCAGGCGGTGAATTTGCTTACGCATTTATTAGCTTAGGAAGAACACATGCCTTTATTAGTGGTTGGTTTCTTACGTTAGGTTACATTTGTATTGTTGCATTAAACGCATCCGCACTCGCACTAATGTTTAAGTTCGTCTTTCCATCGGTATTAGAAAATTTCTATATGTATCAGATTGCTGATTGGGATGTATATGGTATGGAAATCATAATCGCAACGATCGCACTTATCATTTTTGGGTATTTAAATATACGAGGTGGAGGATTTACAGGCAGCGCACAATTTATTTTTTGTATCATTATGGTTGGGGGAGTATTGCTATTAACAACTTTAGTAGGAATTAATCCATCTGCTGGTATCAGTAATATAGCACCATTATTCCCATCAGACAAAACAGCTATAGCAGCGATTTTATCGATAGTAGCGATTGCGCCTTGGGCTTTTGTTGGTTTTGACAATATTCCACAAGCTGCCGAAGAATTTAATTTTTCTTCTAAAAAAGCATTTCGATTAATTATTTTAGCAATTTTATTTGCAACCATACTTTATTGTCTCATGATTTTCACAACGGCTATGACACAACCCTGGGAAGGATTAGTTGCAGCTGGACATAATTGGGGAACTGCCGAAGCAATACAAAATGTACTAGGTACAGTAGGAGTCGTTATATTAGTTGTCGCACTATTAATGGGAATCTTCACAGGGCTGAATGGTTTTATTATTTCTACAAGTCGTTTACTATTTGCGATGTCACGTGCAAAGTTCATCCCCAAACCATTTTCGAAACTTGGTAAACATGAAACACCATATATCAGCATTATTTTTACTGTCATTGTCGCAATGGTGGCACCATGGTTTGGTAGACAAGCATTAACTTGGGTGGTAGATATGTCATCGATTGGAGTAACAATCGCATATTTTTACACTTGTTACACAGCATTTTCATTATTTAAGTGGAATAAAAACAATGGATTTAATGCGAACAAACATGTCGTATCACCGGGTAAGAAAATATTTGCTTTACTAGGGATGGTTGCTAGTATTGCCTTCCTCGGTTTATTGCTGATCCCTGGATCGCCCGCATTTCTTGGTGTAGAATCACGTATTGCATTAATCGTATGGGTTGTGCTAGGAATCCTTTTCTACATCATGAAATACAAAGATTATAAAAATCTCGACAAAGAAGAGATGAATTATCTTATTTTAGGATCTAAAGAAATTAAAGTGAAGAAAGATTAATAGGAATAGACTAGCTATTTATATCAATAGCTAGTCTATTTTTCCCTTGTAGTAATTCTATCGTCTGAAAATTACAACAAAAAGTACCATGACTTTGTCCCCTGTTACCTATAAAATAATTGCTATATGATTAATATATCTGAATATTAAGTCTCTGAAATTTCGTGAAATAGAGGCAAATGTCTCAGATATACTACATTTTTGGTAGAGGGGGAGAAGCATGCGGAAAAAAGTCGGGATATTATTTTTAGCATTTTTACTTATTTTTTCCAATTTTGCTATGTCGAGCGCAGCGGCAATTCAATCGCTGTCAGGACAAAATTTAACAAAAGGAAATCTTTCGGATGAACTGACAGG
Organism: Oceanobacillus sp. E9; assembly: GCF_001741975.1. Lineage (NCBI taxonomy): Bacteria > Bacillati > Bacillota > Bacilli > Caryophanales > Bacillaceae > Oceanobacillus > Oceanobacillus sp. E9. The sequence goes on along the minus strand of NZ_LSNA01000001.1, from coordinate 29,495 downwards.
CACAGAAGATCCGGAACAAGAAGTACGTGTGGTTGTGGAAATGGAGAAAGAGGCTCCTATTGAAATCGCCACAAAACGTGGAATGACGTACAAAACACTCGAAGAAACAGAGAAGCAACAATTAGAAAAGAATGTGAAGGCACAACAACAAGAAGTAAAAAAAGAAATGGAAGCGAAAAAACTAGACGCTAAAGTTTTACAAGAATTTACTACAGTAGTCAACGGCTTTAGTGTGGAAGTAAAACAAAAGGACATTGAACAAATTGAAGAACTCAAAGGCGTAAAAACAGTACATATCGTCAATGAGTATGAGCGTCCAGAAGTAGAACCAGATATGAAATATAGTAAAGAGTTAGTAGAAGCGCAGCAGGCATGGCGCGACTATGGTTATAAAGGGGAAGGGTTTGTAGTTGGGATTATTGATACAGGCATTGACCCTACCCATCAAGATATGATTCTAAGCGAAGGTAACGAAGCTGCACTATCAGAAGAATTTGTTAACCAACAAATTAATGAAGAAGATTTGCCAGGACAATTCTATACGGAAAAAGTTCCTTATGGTTACAACTATATGGATGAAAATGATGAAATTCGTGAAATCCATGCAGGAGCGAACTATCATGGAATGCACGTAGGTGGAACTGTTGGTGCAAATGGTGATGAAGAAAATGGAGGAATAAAAGGAATTGCTCCAGAAGCGCAATTACTTGCACTTAAAGTATTTGGTAACGATCCAGAAATGCAATCGACCTATGGAGATATTTACATTAAAGCAATTGATGATGCAATTAAATTAGGTGCAGATGCATTAAATATGAGTCTCGGATCACCAGCTGGATTTGTAAATGCTGACTCACCGGAACAAATCGCGGTTGCTCGTGCTGTGGATAATGGTATATTGATGTCGATTTCAGCTGGAAACTCTGCGCTATTCGCGGACGGATACTTCCATCCATACACGTCGAATCCTGATTATGGTGTAAGTGGATCCCCAGGTGTATCCTATGAATCTCTGCAAGTAGCATCCTTTGAAAATATGTATATGGAAGTAGATGGACTAGATTACGAGATTGATGGAGAACCTGGTATGTCTGGTTTCTTATCAGCAGGTAATGTCCATCCAAATGATGTAGATGAGAAGACATTTGACTTAGTCGATGCTGGGTTGGGAATTCCAGAGGATTTTGAAGGTGTTGATGTCGAAGGTAAATATGCGCTTATCCAGCGTGGAGAAAATGCATTTACCGAAAAAGCAATAAATGCTCAACAAGCAGGTGCAGTTGGTGTAATTATTTACAATAACACCGATGGAATTGTAAATATGGCGACAGAACCTACGATTACAATTCCTCAACTATTTATGTTGAAATCAGATGGAGATCGTTTAGCTCAAGCATTACAAAATGAACAAGAAGTATCGATTACATTTAATGGTGAAACTACACAAATGGAAAACCCAAGTGCAGGCAAAATGAGTGACTTTACGTCTTGGGGATTAACACCTAACCTTGATTTCAAACCAGAAATTACGGCACCAGGTGGACAAATTCTTTCCACATTAAATGATAATGAATACGGATTAATGAGTGGTACTTCCATGGCTGCGCCTCATGTTGCGGGTGGAGGAGCATTAGTATTACAACGTGTGGATGAAGAGTTTGGCTATGAAAATGCAGATCGCGTCCACCAAGCAAAAAATATTATGATGAATACATCTGAAAAAGTAGAATTTGAAGGGGAGTATGTATCTCCACGTCGTCAAGGTGCTGGTATGATGCAACTTCACGCAGCACTTTCTACTCCAGTAATCGTAACGGAATCAGAAACAGATGAAGCCAAAGTAGCTTTAAAAGAAATTACAGAAAATGAAATTAGTTTTGAATTAACTGCAGAAAACGTAACAGATGAAGCAGTAAGCTATGACGTAGATGCAAATGTACAAACAGATACTCCAGTTGATGGTGGAGGAGTACTAGTCAATGCACCTAATCTTTTCCCTGCTACCGATTTAGGGGAACTAGCGACTATTAATGGGGAAGCAACGAGTACAATTGAAATTCCTGCAAATGAAGAAGAAACATTTACAGTAACAATCGATTTAAGCTCAGTGGACGCAGATTTAAATGAAATCTATACAAATGGATATTGGTTAGAAGGGTTTGTCACGTTAACAGACCCAACAGATACTAATCCAGAGTTATCAGTACCATATGTGGGCTTTAAAGGGGAATGGGACCAAGCTCCAATTTTTGATACGCCAGTATGGGAAGATGATACTTTCTATGAAATGACTGGAGTACTAACAGATCTTGGTGGAGGAAGTTATGGATTCCTAGGTGAAGACCTAGCAACGGGAGAAATTGATCCAGAGAAGATTGCTTTTTCTCCAAATGGTGATGGCACAAAAGATAATGCGTTAATGGTATTATCATTTCTAAGAAACGCGAAAGATGCCAAATTTACCGTTCGTGATGAAGATGGAAAAGTAGTTCGTACTATCCGAATGGAAAGAGAACTTCGTAAAAATTACTACGATGGTGGAAGAGCACCATACTATTCTTTATCATCTGCAAGAGCATGGGATGGTAAGGTGAATGGAAAACTAGCAGAAGAAGGGCAATACTATCTATCTGTTGATGCAGCAATAGACTACGAAGATGCAGAACGTCAAACACTAGATTTACCAGTAATTCTAGATTTAACAGAGCCTGAATTAGCGGCTACAATAAATCCAAAAGACAATGTTATTACGGTAGATGTATCGGATGAACTAAGCGGAGTAGCTTCATGGGATGTTCTTGTTGACGGTGAGTCCGTATTAGAATCTCCATATGTAAATGGAGAAACAGAACATACATTAAGTGAAGAACTAGGGGAAGAGCAAACCGTAACAATTGTTGCGACAGACTATGCTGGTAATACAGCAGAAGAGGAGCCAGAGGAAATCGTGCCAGATACAACGGTACCTGATCTTCGTCTTCAAACACCAGAATTTCTAGGTGTAGAAGGATCTCGTGATGTCGAATTCACCGGCTATGTAACAGATGAATCTGGTGTTGCTCAAGTAACTATTGATGGAGAAGAAGTTGAATTAGAATATAACGAAGAAGAAGATCGTTATTACTTCTCTAAAGTAATTAAAAAAGATAAAGATGGATACTATACAAGTAAAATTACAGCAGTCGATAATGCAGGTAATGATACAGAAATTGCACGCCGTTATTTCGTAGATTCTGAAGCTGCACAAATAAGCGTAAAAGCTCCTGAAAAAACGAAAAAAGATACGGTTACAGTTAAAGCACATGTGAAAGATAACTTTGATCAAATCGATCTATTTGTTAATGGAAATCATGTGTATATGAATGAACTATCCGAACCGTACGGAAAGAAGAAATTCAATGAAAAAATTGAAGTAGATCTCGATTTAGAAGAAGGCGAAAATGTCTTTGAATTCAAAGTTGTGGATCTAGCAGGCAATGAAACTGTAGAAGAAATCGTTATTGAAAAGAAACCAGGAAAAGGTGATGGTGGCGGAGATAACGATGATGGTAAAGGAAACGGTTGGATTGGCAAAATCATCGGTGGTATTAAAAATATCATCAGTATTATCTGGAGCTTATTTGGATAAGTAAAATAAACAAGAGCATCTGCGATATATTGTAGGTGCTCTTGTTGTATTAAAAAAAGTCCTCAATCAAATGTTTGATTGAGGACTTTTTTATGCTATCTATAAACTCCAATAACTATAACCAGCTTGATAAAAATCGTTTTTATCAAGTGACCCTTTAATATCAATAAATACTTTTTTATTATCTTGTCTATACATCGTATTGATTTTATTTACATTTAGTTCCTTATATTGTTGATGCGGTACAGCTAATACAACAGCATCGAGGTCACGTAGATCTTCTTTTTCAGCTAATTCAATTCCAAATACTTTTTTTACTTCCTGACCTTGGGCAACTGGGTCATGAACAATTACATCTACACCATATTCCTCTAATTCGGTTACAATATCATTCACTTTCGTATTTCTTACATCTCCAACATTTTCTTTAAATGTTAGACCTAAAATAGCTACTCTTGCACCATCAATCTCGATTTTAGATTTAATCATTTTTTTGATAATGTTACCTGCAATATATTTACCCATATCATCATTAATTTTTCTGCCAGATAGAATTATTTGGGAATGATAGCCTAATTGTTCGGCTTTATATGTGAAGTAATAAGGATCCACTCCTATACAATGACCACCAACTAATCCAGGTGTAAAATTCAGGAAATTCCACTTAGTTCCTGCTGCTTCTAATACTGCTTTCGTATCAATATCCATTTTATTGAAAACCATGGATAATTCATTCATAAAAGCGATATTAATATCACGTTGAGAGTTTTCTATCACTTTTGCAGCTTCTGCTACTTTAATTGATTCGGCTTCAAACACACCCGCTTCAATGATGGATCCGTATAATGATGATATCTCTTTTAACGCATCTTCATCAGAACCAGAAACTATTTTTGTTATATTCACTAATGTATTCACTTTGTCACCAGGATTAATTCTCTCAGGTGAATACCCTACTTTAAAGTCTTTTCCAAACGTTAAACCTGATTTTTCTTCTAAAATTGGAATGCAAATTTCTTCTGTTGTACCTGGATATACAGTAGATTCATACACAACAATCGATCCGCTTGATATATTTCTTCCTACTGATTCACTAGCCCCAATCACTGGCTTGAGATTTGGAGTTTTATCCGTATTTATAGGTGTTGGGACAGCTACGATGTGGAATTTACATTCTTTTAATCGAGTTTCGTCATTAGTAAATTCTAGTGTTGTTTGTTTAAGAGCCTCATTACCTACCTCAGAAGTCACGTCAATACCACTTAAATATTGCGCTAGTTTTTCTTTGTTTAAATCAAAACCAATAACATCATATTTTTTTGCAAGTTCTACAGCAAGTGGTAAACCTACATAGCCTAAACCGATTACCGCAATCTTTTCAGTTTTATTTTGAATCTTCTCAAATAAACTCATTATCTTATGCCTACCTTTTTGTAGAGATTAAAGTTAAATATCTTTGCTCAATATTATACAATTATATAGTATTCTTGTATAGTTATACATGAAATGAATGAGTTGTACCATTAAGTTTATAATACTATTATAGTAAACAGAAGAGGAGTGCCTGAAAATGAGTGTAAAAAAAGCAATAATTCCGGCAGCTGGATTAGGAACTAGATTCTTACCTGCTACAAAAGCACAACCTAAGGAAATGTTGCCGATAGTAGATAAACCCACGATTCAATATATAGTAGAAGAAGCTGTACAGTCTGGAATCGAGGATATAATAATCATTTCTGGTCGAGGAAAAAGAGCGATAGAAGATCATTTTGATAAATCCTATGAATTAGAAGAAAAGTTAATAGAAAAAGAAGACTATGATATGTTGCAAGCTGTTCAACAGATTTCCGGGTTGGCAAATATTCATTACATTCGACAAAAGGAGCCTAAAGGTTTGGGGCATGCAATTCATTGTGCACATACATTCATCGGTAATGAGCCCTTTGCTGTTTTATTAGGTGACGATATTGTTGTTTCAGAGGAACCATGTTTAAAACAATTAATTAATGTCTTTGAAGAAAATCATCAAAAATCAGTAATTGGAGTACATGATGTTCCTTGGAAAGATGTATCAAAATACGGAATTGTAAAACCAAGCAAAGGTATGGATAGCTCTTCAGCAGTACAGTATATTGAGGATTTGATAGAGAAGCCAGGAGTTGATCAGTCTCCATCTAACTTAGCTATAATGGGAAGATATATTTTAACACCTGAAGTGTTCCCTATTTTAGAACAGCTTTCCCCGGGTAAAGATAATGAGATTCAATTAACAGACGCTTTAATCGAATTAAAAAAAGTAGAAGAAATGATTGCCTATAATTTCCAAGGAAAGCGCTATGACGTTGGGAATAAACTAGGTTTTATAGAGGCGACGATTGATTTTGCGTTGAATAGAAAAGACATGCATCAAGATGTAAAGCAACTTTTAAAGAAAACATTAGATTCAATGAAGTAGAACAAGGAGAGGTTACAATGGAAGTAGCGGTTATTGGTACAGGATATGTAGGGTTAGTTACAGGTGCTTGCTTGGCTGAGAAGGGTCATCGAGTTCATTGTATTGACATTGATGAATCAAGAGTTCAGCAACTTAACAATGCAATTAGTCCTATATATGAAGAAGGTATCGAGGAACTGTTAAAAAACGGAATAAAAAGAGATAATCTGTTTTTCACAACAGATTATGAAGAAGGGTTACATCAGAAAGACATTGTGTTTCTAGCTGTAGGTACCCCTGAATCAGAGGATGGTTCAGCTGATTTATCTTATTTATATAAAGCTAGTGAAACAATGGCGCATTATATTAATCGAGATATTACTGTAGTAATAAAAAGTACAGTACCTGTAGGGACTGGTGAACAAATTGATGAAAAATTAAATTCAATAGTAAAACCAGGTGTTAATATAAGAATGGCTTCAAACCCAGAATTTTTAAGGCAAGGTACTGCAGTATACGATACATTCCATGCAGATAGAATTATTGTCGGAGCAAATCATCCAGAAGCTAAAAAACAGTTAGAAGAATTATATCATTCTTTTCATCTTCCCATTGTAGTAACGGATATAAAAAGTGCAGAGATGATTAAATATACAGCTAACTCTTTTTTAGCAATGAAAATCAGTTTTATTAATGAAATAGCTAATCTATCTGAAAAGTTAGGTGCTAATATAGAATCCGTAACAGAAGGGATTGGGATGGATAAACGTATTGGTTCTTCATTTTTAAACGCTGGCATTGGGTTTGGTGGATCTTGCTTTCCGAAAGATACGAAAGCAATGGTTCATATTGCTGAATCAGTGGAAATGCCACTTTCTCTTATTGAAGAGGTAATTAAAGTAAACGAAAAGCAACGAGAAGTTCTCGTTGATAAAGTTAGAAGTCGTTTTAAATCTTTAGAAGGATTAGAAGTAGCAGTACTTGGGCTGTCATTTAAGCCAAATACCGATGATATGAGAGAAGCAGCCTCTATATCTATAATACGTAAATTGGTGCAAGAAGGCGTAAAAGTGACAGCTTTTGACCCTGTGGCTATGGAACGAGCAAAGCAAGTACTACCAGAACAGGTGAATTATACTGATAGTTTAGAGGAAGCAATTAAAGAAAAAGATGCAACATTGATTGTTACGGAATGGAATCAAATTAAAGATTTCCCACTTGAAAAATATGTTGAATTAATGGCTACTCCTATTATTATGGATGGAAGAAATTGCTTTGAGATGAAAGAAGTTCAAAAATACGAAATAGAATACCATTCAATTGGTAGAAAAACAATTAATAACTTATCATAATGGACAGAAATAGAGGCCTATTTAAAAACTTTACTTTATGAAAATCGCTGTAAAAGTATACTGATTATCAACTAGCGGCTAGAGGGCCTCTATTTACTTAATATGTATTTGGAGTCCCTCTTTAGCCACCATTCTACAAGGGTCTACATAAAAAAAACAACAATTCTGTATCACAAATCCGCAATTATATACTAGTGTATTATTAAATTATCCCCATTCAATCATTATTAATCTCCATCATCTATATATTAGCCAAATCCATTATGAAGTAATATTCCCACTGAATGAAGCTTTCTTTAATGAGACATATTTGTAATGTTATCGACAATTTATTTATTAAGGCCCCTATGGTATAATTCGTTCAGTGTAAACGCAATTTACTTAAAAGGAATGAAGTATGGTGCATAGAAAAAAAGTGGTCTTTTTTATTTATCAAATGGGCTCTGGCGGGGCTGCAAGAACCATGCTTAATATATTAAATAATATAGATTTGGAAGCGTTCGAACCGGTTCTAGTGACTTGCAATTACAATGGTGATTATGAAAAATATTTAAATGAAGAAATTAAGTTTATCAAACTACCAACAAAGCGTTTAAGGTCAGCGATTTTACCTTTATCAAAAATTATAAGAGATGAAAAAGCAGATATTGTTTTTAGTACTATCCCTAATTATAATATTGTTGCTATTCTTGCAAGATTACTCTCTTTCACTAAAGCAAAAAACATCGTCCGAGAAGCAGCATTTTTAGGTGGAAGTAAGAAAATGGAAGTAAAATTGAAAATATATGGATTATTTTATCTGTTTGCCAAAAAAGTAGTTGCTCTATCGAATGGAGTTAAGGAGAACATTATTGAACAATATAAGGTACCTTCAAATAAAGTGTGTGTAATCTATAATCCAGTTGATATAGAGGGAATCGAGCTACAGACTAACATTAATCTTCTGTCAAAAGAACATCAAAGTATTTTTTTGGGGGAGAATAAAGTTGTTATTACAGCTGGGCGGTTTGTAGATGATAAAGATCATATAACTTTAATTTATGCTTTTCAAAAACTCCAAGAAAAAGTTAAAGCTAACTTGGTTATCCTTGGTGAAGGTGAATTGGAAGAAAAGCTAACTTCTTTAGTCAAGCAACTAAAAATAGAGGATAAGGTATACTTTATCGGATTCCAAGAGAACCCATATGTTTATTTCCATCATTCAGATGTATTTGCACTAACTTCTAAGAGAGAAGGCTTTGGACATGTGTTAACAGAAGCATTAGCTACCGGCGTTCCAGTAGTATCTACGAGAGCTAAACCAGGTGCAGAAGAAGTATTAGATAGCGGGAAATATGGACTACTAATAGAGGTAGGAGATATTGATGCGCTAACCTCAAATTTAGAGAAGGTCCTTCAGTGGGACGAGCATCAGAAGAAAGAAGTAACAGAATTAGGTTTAAAGAGAGTAAAAGAATTTCAGGCTAGTAAAATTGTAAAACAATATGAACAATTGTTTAAAGAAACTATAGATGATTAGTATTAGGAGTTGAAAAGAAGTAATGACTACTTCAAATCGTGTCGTTCAGCTAACAACAGTACATCATCCTTATGATCCGAGGATTTATCATAAAGAATGTAAATCTTTACAAAAAGCAGGTTTTGAAGTGTTTTTACTTGCGAAGGAAGACAAAAATAGCGAACGTAAGGAAGAACCTATAAAGCATATAAAGCTCAAGAGTTATACAAGCAGACTGAAAAGAATGACTATCGGCGCGTTAGCTGCGTATAAGCAAGCAAAAAAATTAAATGCTGATGTTTATCATTTTCACGATCCGGAATTGCTTCCAATTGGTTGGTTATTAAAAAACAAAAATAATCATGTGATATATGATATTCATGAAGACTATATAACAAGTATTATGCAGAAAGATTATGTGTCTCGACCAATTCGAAAATTAATCGCATTTACGTATAAAACAATGGAAAGATTCTTTTCAAAAAATATGGAGCTTTGTCTGGCTGAAAAATATTACCAAGATATTTATCCGACAGGGAAATGTATTTTAAACTATCCAACGATAAACCAGAAGTTTAGCGAGCACAAACGAACTGGTACATCAGAAAACAAATTACTATATACAGGAAATGTAACCTTAGATAGAGGTGCTTTAATACATGCTAAAATTCCTGTTATTGATGAGCGTATGGAAGTTTATTATGTAGGAAAATGTCCGAGTACATTAGCTGAGCAAATTTATAACAAAGCTGCTACCAAAAAAGATAATATTCAAATTGAAGGTATAGATCAGTTTGTAGAAAAAGAAGATATTGAAGAAAGATACTTACAATATAATTGGTTAGCTGGAATCGCTCTTTTTCCACCTACTGAGCACTATATGAAAAAAGAATTGACCAAGTTCTTTGAATATATGAATGCCGGCATACCAGTTATATGTTCGAACTTCCCGGTATGGGAAAATTTCATAAATAAACATCAATGTGGAATTACTGTGGATCCATACAATGATCAGGAAATAAAAGATGCTATTTCTTATTTAGTAGAGAATCCGGATAAAGCTCAAGAAATGGGTGCAAATGGAAAGAAAGCAGTTCAGCATGAGTTGAACTGGGAAGTAGAAGAAAATAAATTAATTACATGGTATTCGGATTTAATACGGTTCAACCAAGGTGAAAGAGATGGTGATAGCAATGGTATCTAATACACCATTGGTTTCTGTAATCACACCAACATTTAATTCAAGTGAATTCATTGCAGAGACAATTCAATCCGTAGTAGCTCAAACATATACGAACTGGGAAATGATCATTGTCGATGACTGTTCTACGGATAACACAGTTGAAAAAGTAAAAGAATACCAAGACAAAGACAATCGTATTCATTTATATGAATTAAAACAAAATAGTGGTTCAGCAATTGCTAGGAATACCGCAATGGACCATGCGGAAGGCAGATATATTGCGTTTTTAGACAGTGATGATTTATGGCTACCAGAAAAATTGGCTAAACAACTATCCTTTATGAAAGAAAAAGATATCGCTTTTTCATTTACAAAGTATACTCGTATTCTTGAAGATGGTACGAAAACAAATGCAGTAAGTACTACTCCAGAATCTGTAAACTATGATGATTTAATGAAAAGGTGTGTAATTGGCTGCCTCACTGTTATGCTTGACCGTGATAAAATAGGAGAGATGCGTATGGTAAATATACGCACTAGGCAGGATTATGCTTTTTGGCTTCAAATTACAAAAAAAGGTTATTTAGCGTATGGGCTACCAGAGATACTCTCGGAGTATCGCTTAGTTGATAATTCAATTTCAAGTAATAAATGGAAAGCAGCGAAAAGAAACTGGTATGTTTTTCGTAAAATTGAGAACCAAAGTTTAATTAAAAGTATATATTACTTCACTCATTATGTTATTCGTTCCTTAATGGATTTATGGAGATGGAAAACAAAGCGTTAAGATATTAATTTGTAAAAGATATTTTATCTTTTCACAGTTTAGTTTTATAATATAAAGGTTAGGAATTATTTCTTAACAAGTTATTAACAGCTTATGACAAATTTTTGTTTAAGTTTAGTAGGCGGTGTCATTGTTAAAATGAAAAGTTATATTCATGAAATGTTACGAAGAAAAGATTTATTATACTACTTAGTAAAATCTGGGTTAAAAGCAGAGCACAGAAATAGTTATTTAGGATATTTTTGGTGGTTATTAGATCCGCTATTAAACGTAATGGTGTATTACTTCTTAGTAATTATCATATTAGGAAGAGGAGACGATCATCCAAATTATCCTTTATTCCTTGTTGTTGGTTTAGTTGCTTGGCGTTGGGTATCTACAAGTATAAATTCTTCTTCTAAATCTATTTTAAGATATAGTTCAATTATAAATCAGGTATCCTTACCGAAGGCCTTGTTCCCAATATCATTTACCTTAACGCAGTTGTTTAATTTTGCATTCGGACTTGTTGTAATTGCGATTTTTTTAGCTGTTTATGGAATTATGCCTGATTGGCATATTGTTTACTTACCAATGATTATATTAATTCAGTTAGTGTTTCAATTAATGTTGGGTCTGATTTTAGGTTATATCACGATATTTGTTAGAGACTTAGAAAATGTACTTACTTATGTTACTCGAGTATTTTTCTATGCGTCACCGATTATTTGGGTAGGAGGACGTCTGCCGGAAGAGTATAGCTTTTTTGTAGATTATAACCCAATTGCAATTTTAGTAACATCTTATCGAGATGTTTTAATTGACCATCAAGTACCAAATTTAATTGGACTCGCAATTATATTCGCTCTCAGTGTGATTTTAGGAGTTGTAATGATTAGACACTATAGTAAAAATGAACATAAAATTATTAAGGCTTTATAAAAAGAGGGTTTATTATGGAAGAACATAATGACAAGAACAATAAACATCATAATACAGTGATTACATCTAAAAATATTGGTGTATCATTTGATAATGGTAATCAAAAGGATGATATTAAATCCCTTGTCTTTAATATGTTTAAACGAAAAGAAGCAAAAAATAAGAAAGAGAAAGTCTGGCCATTAAAAGATATCAATTTTACTGGTAGCCAAGGAGAAATCCTTGGGATTATTGGCTCTAATGGAGCAGGAAAAACAACATTAAGTAAAATTATCGCTGGGATTCTGCAGCAGGACAAAGGAACAATGGACGTGGACGGGAATGTAACTGCATTGTTTTCCTTTGGTATGGGCTTTAACAAAGAACTCACTGGAAGAGAAAATGTTTACTTAAATGGAATGATGTTAGGGATAAATAAAGAATTAATTTCCAAATATATCGATGCTATTCATGAATTCTCAGAAATTGGACAGTTCTTTGAACAACCAATGAAATATTATTCCAGTGGTATGAAAGCAAGATTAGGTTTTAGCGTTGCTTCTCATTTACACCCAGAGATTCTTATTCTAGACGAGGCGTTAAATACTGGGGATGCGAAATTCGGTAAAAAAGCTGCAGAGAAACTTAAAGAATTAGTTGCGAATGCTAAAATGGTTATTATCGTTACCCATAGCTTACGATATGCACAGAGAAATTGTGATAGGTTAATGTGGCTTGACAATGGTGAAGTAAGAGAAATTGGAGATCCAAAAACAATAATAGAAAATTATAAAAAAACGGTGCCTACTCCTCCTAAACGCAAAAGAAGTTTGCAACTTACGAAAACGGAAACGACAATAGGTTCCAAAGAGGTTGTTAGAGCAGAGAATGTTGGTGTTTCCTTTAATTTGAACAATAATAAGGAAGAATACTGGGCACTTAGAAATGTGGACTTTAAAATTAATGAAGGTGAAGTTGTTGGTATTATCGGACATAATGGAGCGGGAAAAAGTACATTGTGTAAAGTATTGACTAACATTTTACGTCCTGATGAAGGAAACATTAAGGTAACAGGGAAAACTTCTTCATTATTAGGATATGGTACAGGGTTTAATGCTCAATTAACTGGGACAGATAATATTTATTTGAATGCCATGTTGTTAGGTATTTCTAAACAGCGAGTTCACGATAAATACGATGAGATTGTAGAGTTTTCTGGATTAAAGAAAGCAATCGATAAACCAGTTAAACAGTATTCTGCGGGAATGAAATCTAGACTTGGATTTAGTATTGCAGCAATATTGAAACCTGATATTTTTATCATTGATGAGGCATTATCTACAGGAGACTTAGCTTTTCAGCAAAAAGCAAGTGAACGTATACAAGAAATGATGGAACATGCAAAAGCAGTTATTATTGTTTCACATAGTATGGGATTTGTCGAAAAGGTCTGTACGAGAGGTATTTGGATGGAACAAGGGCAGGTGCGATTTGACGGATCTGCAGAACAGGCAGTAGCAAAATATCGAGAATCACTAGGTATAATAAAGAAAAACAGGGTAGTTAAGAAGACTGTAAAAAGGTCTAATACGAATAATTAAAAATACTATCTCTTACAGTATTAATGAATCAATGCAAAATGGTGGTGGCTAGATTGTCAAAAGTAAAAAGAATAATAGAAGGTCCTGTTGATTGGTTTCTATATACTGTAATGGGGGAGAAACAACGGAAGTTTATATTAAATTCCATCAATGATAAGCAAAAAGAAAAATTAAAACGACTGTTGCTAGGAAAAAAAGATAGACAGAGACAAGAATTAAAACAAATAAAATTTCATCTATATAATTTAGGATTTATAGACCAAAGTCTTCAAGAATTAAAAAATTATATGCAAAATACAGATTCTCCGTATTTTAAACGTATGGCTGCTTGGGAGCTAGTGCTGTGGCATGCGAATCAATATAGTGAAATAGATGCGAATAAAGCACTCCAGTACATGGAAACAGTGGAGGATGGAGAAACAAACACAGATCAAATAAGAAGGATTGCCATTATAAAAGCTGAACTTCTTGATATGATTGGTCAACCTGCAGAAGGTGTTACTGTTATACAAAAAGCATTAGAAAATGGGGCTCACCCGGACTTATATTTAGCAATGGCAAATTTAAAATCAGATTTACGTGAGCGCTTTGAATGGATCAATCATGCTTTTGCAATGTACGATCTAAATGAGATAGAAATTGATGTTGATGAAGAACAAGTATATGATTCATTGCAAACCAGAGGACATATAGAGACAAGAAGTAACGGACCGTTAGTATCTGTAATTATTCCAGCATACAATGCGGAAGACGGCATTCAGATTGCTATAGAGTCCATCCTTTCTCAAAGCTGGACCAACTTAGAATTATTGATTGTAGACGATTGTAGTCCAGATGATACATTGAATGTGATTAAAGCTTATGAACAAAAAGACTCAAGGGTGAAAGTATTTCAAACGCCAAGTAACAGTGGTCCTTATGTCGCTAGAAATATTGCTTTACAACATGCAAAAGGCGATTTTGTTACGATAAACGATTCTGATGATTGGTCACATGCTTCAAAAATTGAAGTACAAGCACTACATTTAATGGCGCACGAACAGATTATAGCAAATACTTCGGAACATGCTCGAATAACAGAAGACATGAAGCTATACAGAAGAGGAACTCCTGGGAAATATATTTTTCCAAATATGTCATCGATTATGTTTAGAAGAGAACCTGTTTTACAAAAGATTGGTTACTGGGATAGTGTTCGCTTTGCTGCTGATGGAGAATTCAAACGCAGGTTACTGAAACAGTTTGGAACAGGTGCTTACGTCGATTTAAATACAGGCCCATTATCATTGCCAAGGCAGTCAGTTACTTCTTTAACAGGTAGCTCTGCATTTGGTTATAATGGATTCTTTATGGGCGTACGGAAAGAGTATGTAGAGTCTTTAGAGCATTATCATCATCATGCTGAAAGCCTATATTATTCTTACCCGATGGTGAATCGTCCCTACCCAGTTCCGGAACCAATGTGGCCAGAAAGAGAAGAGAAAACTAATGGAATACGCTCATTTAATATTGTCATTGCAGCAGATTACAGGCAGATGGATGATTCAGAGATAAACGTATTTAATCAATTACTAGATGAGTATTCTCATACTAAAATTGGTTTAGTTCAAGTCTTTCATTATGACTTAAATTTAAAAGCAAAAATAGAAGAACGAGTAAGAAATAAAGTAGATGGAAAGCATAATCACTTTATAGTATACGGTGAAAAAATTCACACGAAATACCTGATTATAATTGACCCAACTACATTCTCTATTTCTCAAAAATACGTACCACAAATAACAACAGATCATTTGAAAGCAATTCTCACAAACAAAGTTGATGATGAGGCCAGCGATGACGTTACTCATATAAAAGAGAATTTAACAAATTATTTTCAATCAAACGTTGCCTGGTATGCAATAAATCACGAAGTGCAGCAGTCTCTTAAGATGATACCAAGCGAATCATTTGGAGGAGTTTGGGATAAAGGATGTATCAATAATGACTAAAGATACGGATAATTATAATCAAAATCTTCTTCATTCACGTTTGAAACAAATGGAACAGGAATTACATGTTCTTAAAAGCAAAAATAAATTAGTAGAAGGTCAGCTAGCTGCGTATAGAAGAGAATTCTATTTAGCTAGAAACATAATTGAACAATTATCAAATATGAAAAATGGAGGTATAGTCGTTGCAAAGGCTATACCTGCTTATGCATTACGTAGAAGAAATTTTAAAAAAATATATAGCAAGAGCTATAAATTGAAAGATGCTCGAAATAGTCTAAAGAAATATAAACAGTATTTATATGATTTAGGCTTTGAATCAAGAGCATTAAAGGATCTTTATCGGCTATATATGTATGAAAGTAATGTATATTTAAAAAAGGCAGCTGCTTGGGAATTAGCTATGTGGTATTCCAATAAACAGACAGTGGATGGAGCTAAAGAAGCTTTGCCTTATTTGGAAGTTGCATCTCAGAATGAAACGAATTTGGATATATTGCGACAGATAGCTATACAAAAGGCGGAAGCCCACCGAATGTTAGGTCATCAGGATAAAGGACTTCGAATATTGAAACAAGTATTAATCAATTCAAATAATAATATCCATACCGATGTATTGTTGGCTATTGCAAACCTCTGCAGTAACGAGAATGATCGTTTATTTTGGATAAATGAAGTAATGAAGGTTTATGATTTAGACCCAATTACCTTGAGCGGTATAGGAGAGAAAAGTCTCTACCATCGTTTGCATAGTTATCATACTCCTATTCAGGAAAATAAGCTTCCAAAAGTAACAATTATAATTCCAGCTTATAACTCTGAATTAGGGATTCAAGTAACGCTACATTCTTTAGTAAATCAATCATGGGAAAATCTTGAGATTATCGTAGTAAATGATTGTAGCACTGATAATACGGTAGAGGAAGTTAAAAAATGGATGAAGATAGATGAGCGTATTTCTTTATTGTCTACAGCTGCAAATTCAGGTCCATATGTGGCAAGAAACATAGCTTTACGTGAAGCTACTGGGGAATTTGTTACGATCAATGATGCAGATGATTGGGCGCATCCTCAAAAAATTGAAAAACAAGTGAGACATTTACTAAGTGATGAATCTGTTATAGCTAACAGCTCGAAACATATTAGAGTTACCGAAGATCTACTTATCCATCGAAGAGGACAAGAAGGAAAATATATCTTCTCTAACATGTCATCAATAATGTTTCGTCGGACGAAGGTTATGAAGAAGGTTGGTTATTGGGATCCAGTAAGATTTGCAGGGGATAGTGAGTATAAGAAACGTTTGATTAGGGTTTTTGGGGAAGAAAAAATAGTAGATCTAAACACAGGCCCATTAGGATTATCACTACAATCAGAAGGTTCTTTAACTGGAGGATCGGTATACGGATACAGTGGGTTTATGAAGGGCGCTCGTAAGGAATATGCAGAAGCTCATCAATATGCCCATGCACATATGAATACTTATTATTTACCTTATAACATAGAAGAAAGGTTCTTCCCTGTACCAAGCCCAATGAAACCTAATCGATCGAAAGATGCTAAACACATGGTTGATATTGCGTTCGTTGCTGACTTTCGGATTTTAGACACTTTTATATGTAATCAATTGGAGCAATTCAAAGAACAAGGGTACAAAGTTGGTTTAATTCAAATGGGCAAGTATGATCTTGGTTTAAAGAAGCTTATCCATACTAATTATAGAGAAATGATAGATGGTATTCATGTAGAAATGTTAGTTTATGGTGAAAAAGTTTATAGTGACCTAACTATTGTATACAATCCCTTAGTATTTCAAGAAAGACAATCTTACGTTCCTGAAATAAGTACAAAAGTAACAAGGGTTATTGTAAATGAAGTGCCAAATAACAAAGATTCGAATTATAATTTAAGGAAATGCGCACAACAAATTCAGCGATATACAAAATGTAAGACAAAATGGATGCCATTAAATCAAAAGGTTCGTGAACAATTAAGCGAAAAGCAAGCAACTGTATTGAGATATATTCAACTTTCACATGAGAATTGGAAGCTCGAAAATAATTGTAAATGTCCTAATATAAGTGACTGGGTGTTATGAACGGATGGGAGGGATTTAGAAAATGAATCATTCTACGGAACAAGGCTATGCTGAACAATTAGATCAACTTATCGAAACAGAAGCAAAGGTAAATAAGACCAAAGCTGAAATCAAAAAACATGAAAAGTTAATTAAACAGATTGTAGAAAGTAAGTCATTAAAGAAAACTGCAAGGCTTCGGAAGTTAACTTCTTCTAATAAAGAGAAGGATATATACATCAAAAATTTAGAAGAAGAAATCATGACGTACCACTTTAAATTATCAACATTAAAAGAAGAATCAGATCGACTTCGCATGCAGATGCAAAGGTTTGATTATGAAAGCATTTGGAGATACGCAAAAAACAAAAAAGATAATGGTGAGATTATCGAGTTGCTAAATCAATATATTAATCAACATAGTATAGCCCATGAAAACTTCAACCATTTATTACAATCTGTTGCAAGAATATTTAGCTCAGAACCATATGAATACAAAAAACATATTTACCAAAAATTATTTGAAGTTTTAAAAGAAAAAACACCAGAATTTATGGTACGATCAGCGTTTTCAAATGATAATTTTTCATTGAAGAAAGTTGCATCTTATCGAGCAAGTTTAACGAATCGAATGAGGCAGTATCAAATTATTGGTGAACTTCCTGAAATGCTCTTAGATGATAAGAAAACTGCTTATCGCTTTATGGAATCTCAACAAGTTCGCATACCTTGGTCTAGTTCGGAATCCTACACGTATAAGCAAATTCCTCAGCAAGCTAATATGGTAATTAAACCTGTAGACGGGGCTGGTGGAAGAGGAGTTTATATTGTTAACGACATTAATGATATAATAAATGTGAAAAATGCCGAAAGACTGTCGAATTGGGATTTACTACTAAACCGCATGGAAAAAGATATATTAGAGAATAGAGTAGAAAAAGACCAATGGATAATAGAAGAATTAATTTTAGAGAACAAAAATGATAAGATTCCAGCTAGAGATATTAAATTTTATTGTTTTTATGGCCAAGTAGGTCTAGTACTAGAAATCATCCGCACACCAGAAACGAAATATTGCTGGTGGGATGCTGAAGGGAACAGAGTGTTTACTGGGAAGTATAATAACAGTTTGTTTGAGGGGACAGGCGTATCGAACGATGAGATGGAATTAGCAGCACAAATTAGTTCCCTGATACCCGCTCCATTTATTCGTATCGATTTCCTGAAGTCTGAGGATGGGTTAGTATTTGGAGAATTCACCCCAAAACCAGGGAATTATGATGAGTTTGATAATGAAACAGATGAATTATTAGGGAATTACTTTTTAAAAGCGCAAGGTAAACTCGAATATGATTTAATAAATGGAAAACAATTTTTAGACTATAAAAAAATAAAACAAATAGCGAATAATGGTAGTGCAGGATAGGTTTTAGGAGGATAATAAATGAATGAGAATAATACAGAATGGCTATCACACCTTTCTGAAGAAATAGTTGCTGATGCACATGGAAATTTACTTGATGCTTATGTAATAGCTCTAGAAGGTTGGAGAAGAGGGCTTAAATTACGGTGGCATGTTAAAGATTCTGAGAAATTTAGTGAAATGAGAACTTGGTTTGTTGATAGACCTGGACAATTATTTTCATTAAGCTTTGATCAAAAGACACACTACTTCTTCCGTACAAGAGGAGATAAAGTCTCTAATGAGGCTGTAGATATAGGTAAAGATAAAGAAAAAACAAAGAAGATACTTTCTGAGGACGGTGTAAGGGTACCGAATGGAAGGCAATTTACGAAAGAGAAAACAAATCAAGAAATTATCGAGTTTGCAGGCCAAATTGGTTATCCAATTGTCATTAAACCGACAGATGGTAGCTTTGGAAGAGGTGTGATATCTAATATATCTAGTTCTGGAGAATTAGCGTATTCATTAGATTACTTAAGGAATGAACTAGGGTATGAAGATATTATCCTCGAACAATTTATACCAGGAAATGATTACAGGCTTTATGTAGTTGGGAACAAAGTAGTAGCTGCAATGCATCGTATGCCTCCAAATGTTATAGGAGATGGCGTAAATACCGTAAGAGCATTAATTGATATTAAGAATGACGAACGAAAACTGAATCCAAGACTGGTAAGTTGTTTAATAAAAGCTGATAATGAATGCATTGATTATATCGGTAGGCATGGTTATACCTTAGAGTCAGTACCGGATAATGGAGAACAAGTATTTCTTAATTCTAAAGGTAACATTTCATTAGGTGGCGATCCTATTGATGTCTTTGATGAGCTTCCACGGCATATAAAGGACTATGCTGTAAAAGCTGTTCAAGCTGTACCAGGACTTCATCACGGTGCAGTTGATATGATTTTTGACCCTAATACAAATGAGTCATATATTATAGAGTTAAATCCAACCTCACAATTAGGAGGTTTATTATACCCTATTCAAGGTAAGTCAAGAGATATTCCAAATGCGATTATCGATTATTACTTTCCAGAAACTATATCAGAAAAGGAGAAAACAAATACCTTTTTTGATTTTCATGATGTTCTTGATCCACTTCAAAATAGAGATGCTGTTGTTACAACGGTAACCCCTTGTCCACAGGATAAAATATATATGAAAAAATATATTGCTACTGGTAATGTACAAGAGCTAGGGTATCATCGGGGTTTAAGGAAACATGCGTTTGAACGTTTTCTCCATGGGTATATTATGAGAATGGATAATGGCGATATAGAAGTAGTAGTTGGAGGTACTGACCCCGAAATGGTAGATGACTTCAAACATGCTTTTTGGGAAGATGAAGAAAGAGCACAAGTAATTGAAGTTAGAGAAGAGCCTTATGATGAACCGCTAAAGGTCGGATTTGAAATAAAGACAGATTTGAAGACACAATTGGAAGAATTGCAGATGTATAAACAAGAGTTAGAAGCAACAGAAAAAGCGCTTAAAAAAGCAGAATTAGAACGTAGAAAGTATTATGAAAGTTTCTCTTGGAAAGCAACGACGCCAGTTCGTGCCGTGGGTTCCATGTTTAAAAAGTTAAGGAAGTAAGGAAAATAGGAGGAATAAAGAATGAAAGAAAGACCATTAGGAATAAGTCTTCCTCATTTAACAAATGAAATAACTAAAAATGCAAGAAAAACAAGACTTGATGCTTTTGCAGTAGCATTAGAAGGTTGGAGAAGAGGACTAAAATTAAAGTGGTACACAAAAGACTCTGAGCATTTTCAAGATATGATCATATTTGGAGTGAATCCACCAGGACGACTATTTTCACTTTCCTCTGACGAAAAAACTCATTACTTCTTTCGAACCCGTGGAGATCTTGTTTCCAATGAAGCTGTAGACATAGGTTCTGAGAAAGATGATACAAAAATCTACATGGAAAAAGCAGGGGTGCCAATTCCTTTAGGAAAGGGTTTTGAGCCGGAAACTCCAAATAAGGAAATTATTGAATATAGTAAGACCTTGGGTTATCCTCTAGTTCTTAAACCAACCAATGCGAGCCTTGGAAATGGCGTAGTAACGAATATAAAAAATGAAGAGCAATTAATAAAAGCATTGCATTATGTGAGAACTGAATTAGATTATAAAGAAGTGATTGTAGAACAATATGTGAGTGGTAAAGAATATCGTGTATATGTTGTTGGTGACGAAGTAGTTGCAGCTTATAATCGCGTACCTGCCAATATTATTGGGGATGGAGAACATAATATTGAAGAATTAATCGATATGAAGAATAATGTTCGAAAACAGAATGCTCGGCTAAACAGCTGTCTTATTCATATGGATGTAGAAATCTTGGAATTTATTGAAGAGGCAGGGTATAGCTTGCAGAGCGTTCCGGAAAAAGGAAAAGTAATTTACTTACGTGAAAAAACAAATGTATCCTCTGGTGGAGATCCAGTAGATGTAACTGACAGTCTTCCGAAAGAGTATAAAAAAATTGCAATTGATGCTTTGAAGGCCGTACCAGATTTTCCACACGGGGGAGTAGACATCATTGTTAATGATCGCGGAGATCTAAAAGGCGCAGCGGTGGTTATAGAATTAAACCCAACAGCTCAAATTGGAGGTGCCCTATATCCAATTGAAGGAAAAGCAAGAGATATTCCTAAAGCGATTATTGATTATTATTTCCCTGAAACAAAAGGTAAAGTAGACACGAGAAAATCGAAAGTATATTTTGATTTAATTACATTGCTAGAACCTCTTGAAAATAGAGCAGCTTTAGAAGTAGAGGTAGCTCCCGCACCAATAGGAGAACTTTATGCGAAACAATATATAGTAAAAGGGAATGTACAAAGATATAACTTCCATAAATGGTTGAAACAGCAAGCAATACAACAGAACATACATGGTTACGTTAAAAGTATTGTATTCGATGAAATTGAAATAGTAGTAGCTAGTACCGATAAAAAGAGTATTGAAGGTTTTAAAGATATTATACAAGGGTACCCACAAGGATCAAATATTTCAAAAATAAAAGAGGAAGTATACGAAGATCCAATCACAGTTGGATTCGAAATTTCTGAACAGTATAATACAAATAATGTACGATCTGTTCAACATGCTTTACGTAAAATGGATAGAGATTTGCAACGGATGAGGAAATTAAAAGATCGTGCTGATAAAGACATGAAACATATTTTAAGAAGTAGTTCTTGGAAATATACAGAACCTGTCAGGAAACTGGGCGGAATAATAAAGGCAAAAAATAAGTAAAGGGGATAGAGGTGTTACTATGTCGAAGGTGAAACTTGTAGCTACTGGTGATGTTCTTTTGCATTCCAGAATTTATGACATTAGTAAAAAAAACGGTAAATATGATTTTAAAGACAAAATGGCTCCTGCACAAAAGTTGCTTAGTAGGGGCGACGTATCAATTGTTAATTTAGAATCTATAGTAGCGGGAGAGGAGCTTGGTCTATCTTCTTTCCCGGAATTTAATAATCCGATAGAGTTAGCTGAAAATCTGCAAGAATTTGGGACCGATATAGTTACTAATTCAAATAATCATAGTTTGGATTATGGTGAAGAAGGCGTGTTGAAATCAATTAGGAACTTAGAAAGTATTGGATTAGATTATGTTGGATCACACAAATCAAAGAAAGATCAGCGGAAATTCCGGATTATTGAAAAAAATGGTATTAAAATTGCTGTGCTATCGTACACTGCTGTAACATTAGGTAAGAATCCACCAAAAAAGAAAGAGTATTTATTGAATCGAATTGTAAAGGGATCAACAGCAGGTATTAGAAGAGAGATAGAACGTTTAAAAAAAGAAGAGAATCCAGATGTTGTAGTTGTTGCTACTCACTTTGGAAGAGAATATGCACTTATACCAGGTTCTATGCAAGTTGATATTGCTTCTTCATTGTCTGATGCTGGAGCGGATATTATACTTGGACATCATCCACATGTATTGCAACCTGCTGAATGGATTACTAATTCACGTGGGAATAAAACCTTTGTTATCTATTCATTAGGGAATTTCTATTCTGGTCAAAAAGGCCTCTATCGTCAAATTGGGGGAGCATTATCAATAGATATTGAAAAGAATTCGGACAGCAAGATTAATATTACAAATCCTAAAATTGATTTGACATTTGTAGCGGCAAGTAAAAAAGAAAATTATCAAATGCATCATTTTAATAAATTTATTGAAAAAAACCCTTATATTAAAACTATACATGATACATTTGATAGTCTAGAAATATATAGCGAATTAAATAATCGATTAACGAAATGGATGCCAGAGTTAGAAGTAAGATAACTAAAAAAGTCCTGAGTCACCCTATAATTTGGGCGGATCGGACTTTTTTTGATAAACGAGTATTATTTTTTTCGTGTTAATTTCCTGATTGGTTTGGTGATTTTCCAAGAAGTACTACTTTCCATTAATTTAAGTCTTTTCTTCAATTGCTTATTTTGTTTTTGAGTTATATCTAATATTCTCTCTCTTTTTTCATATTCAGCAACTTTCCGAACAAGTTGTTGATAATCTGATTTAAGATTACTATATTTCTTCATATATACATTTGTAGAAGACGTAACCTCATTAATAGAATCTTGAACTTTATTATCATGAATATGAAAACCGTGAGGGATAGAGGTAGTACGTTTCTTAGTTATAATATCATATTTCTTACTAAATTTAGTTATATATTTATCTAAGCTATTTTTAAATTGTCCAATCTTATTTTTATTTCCTCCAACGATAATAGAGATATCACCATTATTTAACGGTTTTATATAACCACTAACTTGGTTATTATAAGCTATTCGCTTGACTCGAGCTGCAAATTGATCGGTTAATTTTACGCCATTTATTAAATAACGTGTTAATAAGATTGGACCTTCTGGTTTCTTTGTTATGCGTATTTCCGCAGCTTCTCTGCTTATACAGGAATCATAAATATAGTCATAATCAATAAACATCTTAAAGGAGTCTAAACGATTATAATTTTTGGTTTCAGGAAAGTAAAAATCAATTAAGCTTCTAGGGATATCCCTAGCTTGACCTTCCATTGGAAATAGATGCTGTGTAATATGAGCTCGAGAATTGATTTCAATAATGACTGCCTTGTTATTAGCTTCATCAACCATCAAATCTATGCCACAATGGGGGAGTGAGTCAAAACAATTAGTTGCATCAATCGCAATTTGTTTAATATTTTCAGACAGTTGATCTGTTATATCAATAGAGTCACCACCAGCCGATACATTATTTTTCGTTTTAATATACAGTAATTCCCCATCAGGTAGAACAGAATCCAATGTATATCCTGCTCTTCGAATAAGCGTTTTTGTTTCATCATCTATTTTAATTGGTCTATTTGTTAATGACGGGAGTTGGGAACGATACTTATTCTTATTTTCTATTAATTCCTTTATAGTTTCATTTCCGTTTCCAATAATATTTGCTTTTATTCTCTTTAATGCTGCAATAACATGTCCATCTACTACATAAATTCGATAATCTTCACCTTCAAAATACTTTTCAAGAATAATCTTAGGTGACTTTAACTTTTCTCGCACATATTTTAAAGCTTCTACTAACTCGTCTTTATTTTGAATTCCTGCAATAACGCCTTTTCCGCCTGTACCAGATACAGGCTTTACTACTACGGGATAATCAATTTCTGTTGCATAGCTAACTATTTCTTCTGTAGTAGCTGCTTCTTCAAATTCTTTACCTTGAGGGGTTGGTACTTTATATTTATTCAGGATTTGTTTAGTCGTTACTTTATTTTTAGTAAGTTCCTTAGCTTCCTTAGAAACCAAATCACCTCTTGTAGCACTGAAATGATGAACTTTATTACCATTACTAATTGAATAGTAAGGTTCTATCGATCCAGATTTTTCTTTTAATATCCGTATGTTAATATCTAATCCTCTACGCCAGGCTTCTAAAATTATACTATATGTGCTCAACATATAATTATTTGCTTTTTCAGGTATGTCATGATCTAAACTTTCTAAAAAGCGACTGTCTGCCATATCTATTCCCCCTTACTTATAGGTATCATTCCCCAATAATATTATACCATAGTTGCTTATTCATTCCATTTTGTAGTTATAGCTTTTTATTTATAGTGTATTTAAATATAATATATAGTATAGAATGTTTCAACTATAAGAATTTGAGGAGAATGTTAATGAAATCTCAAGAAGTGGTACTTCTTCCACACTTAAATAAAAGAGTAGTAAAAGATATAACAGGATTTAAGTTATGTTCATATTTAGTGGCACTAGAAGGTTGGAGAAGAGGATTAACGCTTATATGGTATAATGATGAAACAAGTAAATGTAAATTAGACCGTTTAAACAGTAGTACACACGGGAAATTTTACTCATTGAGTGATGGCAATAAAACACATTATTTTTTCCGTTCCAGAGGCGATAAAGTAACTAATAAAGCCGTTAGAATTTGTCAGGATAAAGAAGAAGCAAAATCATATCTGGAGAAAAGCAATGTACCAATTCCCTTAGGAAAAGTATTAGAGGAAGACAATGATATCATAAACTATGCCAATGAAATAAATTATCCAGTAATTATAAAACCTCTCAAGGGGAGTATGGGTAAAGGTGTTTATACAAATATTAATTCAGAACAAGAATTGAAGGGTATATTGAAAGAATTGAGGTCTAAATTTTCCTACAAGGAGTATTTAGTTGAAAAACATTATCCTGGTGAAGAGTATCGTATTTATGTAGTTGGAAATCAAGTGATTGGTGCTACGAACAGAAAGCCAGCTAATATTATTGGGGATGGAAAGCATACTGTAGAAAAACTAATTGATCTAAAGAATGAAGAAAGAAAGAAGAATCCATATTTATCACCTAAACCAATTAAGGCAGATTATGAGATAACATTCATGCTTGAGAGAGTAGGGTATGATTTAAATAGTGTGCCTGAAAAAGGGGAACATGTAATTTTAAGAGAGAAAAGTAACCTTTCTTCTGGTGGTGATCCCGTTGAAGCTACTGACAAATTATCTACATCTGTAAGACAGATTGCCGTAGATGCATTAAAAGCATTGCCTTCTATTCCTCACGGTGGCGTCGATATAATTGTAGATCCAAGCGATCAGAGTAAAGGTGTCGTACTCGAAATCAATGCAACTGCTGAAATTGGATTCCATCCATTCCCTTTAACTGGTGAATCAAAGGATGTACCAGCAGCAATTATTGATTATTATTTCCCGGAAACAAAGGGAAAATACAGATCACCATTTTATTTTGATTATCTAAGTTTATTAGAGCCTTTAAAAAGTTGGGCAGTAGAAGAGTTAAAGGTTGTAAAAACACCCAAAAAGGACATCTATGCTAGGAAATATATAGTAACTGGTCAACTTAATAAAGTTGGATATATGACTTATATAAGAAGACAAGCTTTAAGAAGAAATCTTTATGGTTATGCTAAGAAAATAACAAAGAATGAAGTAGAGATTTATCTTATTAGTGAAAGCCAGAAATCAATTGAAGATTTTAAAGAATTTGTTCAAAAAGGATCAAGAAAATCAATAGTAAAAAATATTGAAGATAAAGAAGTCGTATTTTCTGGGAAACCTACAAAAACTGGTTTTCGAATAATAAGCTAAGAATAGGAAAGTGGGATATATTTATGCAAGAAATTGGTTTTATGACAAATTTCAATCAACCGACAGAATTAGCAACCATCACAGCACTGATTGCTAAATCCTATGATATTGATTTAATATACTTAAGACCAAAAGATGTAGACATAGATTCTGGTATGGTACGTGGGAAGGTATTGAATAATGGAAAATGGAAAACCAAATCAACGAAGGTACCTAGATTTATTGATATTTCTCCCTATTGCTTTAAAAAGAGCAATAGGGAGATTATGGATTATCTCAAAGACAACACATTTCTGTCAGATAATAGAGAGAACACTCTTAGTAAACAAAAATTACAAGACATATTAGAAGAAGATAATAATTTTTCTCATTTAGTTATTCCAACCCAAAAAGTAAAAACATTTGAAGAACTGTTGAACTATTTAAAGCTTTATAAAAAAACAGTATTGAAACCTATTAGGGGACTTCGAGGAAAAGGTGTACATTTCTTGGAAGTGGAAAACGAAGATACTTTTAGACTTGGTTATCAGACAGAAATGAAAATCATGAATCTACAAGAGCTTGAAGAATTTTATTATCATACTATTCACCGAAAAGGTTACATTCTCCAAAAATATGTGTCATCAAGGACGACTCAAGGAGATCCATTTGATTGTAGAATCCATGTCGAAAAAGATGGCAGTGGAAATTGGTCAGTTGCAAAAATGTATATAAGAATCGGAATTGGACAATCAATTATTTCTAATGTTAACCAAGGGGGAGGAATAAGTGACCCAAAACCTTTTCTAAAAGCTAATTTTAATAATAATTGGTCTGAAATATATGATTCTTTAAAGGAAGTAGGAAAGTCAATTCCTAAAAAGATGGAGGAATTGAGAAATACACATATTATGTATATGGGAATGGATATAGGAATTGATCGTAGTGGAAAATTATATTTATTTGAAGTGAACGATGGCCCAAGCACAATTGCTTTAATTTCTGAAGTAGCATATCACAGAAGTAATTATTATTCCTATGCGCTAAGAGAACTATTGAGTATTCCAGACAAAGATAAAAACAGTAGCCAATTAAATCAATTGCAACAAGAAGTAAAACAATTGAGATTAGAAAATAAGCAAAAAGACAAAGAAATAAATCAAATAAAGTCAAGTACATCTTGGAAAATGACTAGACTTATTCGTATAGTTGGAAAGCTATTTAAAAATAAGTAATTTCATTTGAGCTCCTTACTCAACACTTTCTACCTATAAATGTACTTATGAATAAAGCAGACTGTCGAAAAATTTGTCGATAGTCTGCTTTTGTTTAATTCTTGCTAAGCTTTTTGTTTTTTAATATATAGTTGTAATAATCGGACTTAATATTGGCTAATTCGCCTTCACCAAATTCAACACCAGGCGCAGAATTCACCTCAAACAAGTACACATTTCCTTTTTTATCAATCCCTAGGTCAATTCCAAGAAAAGAAGTT
The DNA here is from genome assembly GCF_001741975.1 of Oceanobacillus sp. E9. Taxonomy (NCBI): domain Bacteria; kingdom Bacillati; phylum Bacillota; class Bacilli; order Caryophanales; family Bacillaceae; genus Oceanobacillus; species Oceanobacillus sp. E9. Next base: position 1,450 of record NZ_LSNA01000001.1, on the reverse strand, counting down.
TTCTTCTTAAATAACTGTTCAATCTTTTCAGGTAAATTTTCCGCTATATAATCAATTTGTTCTTTAATTTCATTCCAGTTTTCGGGATAATTATATTTTAGAAATGGTATTAGCTTGTTTACACTTCCGCCCTGTGCAACATTCGAAACTACTTTATTACCAGACCCTATACGGACTAGATTTATAACTACTTCCCAATTACCTTCACCATTTTTTTCAAGACGAATTCGGCAATCAAACGGATCACCGTTACTCGTTGTGGACTCTACATATTTCTGCCCGAGGTAACTATTGGGAATAATCTGTTTTTGTAGAAATGTTTCCATTTCGGCTTGATTAAATATTTTTTCCTCACAATCTTGTGTTACATGATAACCATCTTCTACAATATTGATCATATAAATCCCTTGTCCTTTATGCCCCTTCTTTGGCTTTAAAATCACTTTGTTATAATCTTCTACTAGTAAGCAAAAATCATTTTCACTATTTATTAATAGTGTAGGAGGTACGATTTTAGCAAATTGTCCATCATCAATAAGTTTTTTATATACGCTTTCTTTAGAACCAAACCTCCTTGGCGATGATAGGGTACTCCTTTTTTTCAAATAATCCATAGTATCTTTATATTTATAACAATAGGCGTTCAAGTCAATATATTCAGGAATAGGGACGGTAATAGATTCCCAACGATTATTTAATAGTATCTTTCCGCTAATCTTTCCATCTTTTGTGTCTACTTGTGAAGGATGGCAGTATATTATATCGATTCCATAATATTTACTGGCTTTTGCTAGCAATCGTACGAATTCAAAGGGCTTTTTATAGTTTCTCATATAGCATAAGTACATAATGTTCACTCCATTTATTTAAATAAAGGTTTATATGGTACTATACACTAAATTGTAGTTACATAATCTTAAATAATAATTACAAATTAGATACAATATTGTAATTTTATTTATTGTAAACCTTTACCAATACTAGATTAGTAAGTTAGTATAAGTATAAAGGAGGTGAGAACTAAAGTGACAAGAAAGAATTTCGTAATAGTATTGATATGTATTATGGTTTTGTTTCACTTTAGTCCAGCAATTACTCATGCCAATATGGCGAGTAATGGAGAAGAAGAGCAAGCTTCTCAAACAGAAAATCAATCTAGTAAAGAGGTAAATAATGATACGGATGACTCTCAAAAAAGTGATTTTCAAGAGGAAGCCGAAGAAGATAATAACGAATCTTCTCATGAAAAAGAAAACTCTTCATTCCAAAATGATAAAGAAGTAGAGAATAAAGAGGAAGAAGAATCTAACGAAGAACAGAATTCAGATGACAATTCTTCGGAAGAAAAAGAAACAACTCCTCGAGAGGAAGAGGGGAAGACAGATTCTGAGCAGGTAGAAGCTTTTGCAGCGACAGTCTCCCTTCCATATGAAAAAGGAGATCGCCATGA